>NZ_FOYE01000005.1:0-626974 GCF_900115915.1 Pseudomonas sp. NFIX49
AACTGGTTCATCACTCAGATCGAGGTGTGCAGTACTGCTCGGCGCTTTATCAAAAGCTCCATGCCAAGCATGGCATCACGTGCTCAATGACTGATGGCTACGACTGCTACCAAAACGCCCTGGCAGAGCGGGTCAACGGCATCTTGAAGACAGAGCTCTTGCTCCACCGGCCGACAGACTTGGCGCAAGCAGAACAAATGGTGCGGGAGGCGATCCTGATCTACAACCAGGAGCGCCCGCACCTGTCCTTAAAATACAAAACGCCCGATGCGGTGCATCGGGCGTTAGGGTGAAACAGGTGTAAACCTATTTCAGGACTAGACACCGCCAAGCCTTACTGCGCTTTGGTCTCGGTGCTTGCCGCCGGTTTGGCCGCTGGCTTCTTCGCCGGTTCAGCTTTTTTCGCCGCAGGTTTCGCTGCAGGTTTTTTCGCTTCGGTCTTGGCCGCCGGTTTCTTCGCTGCTGGTTTGGCTGCCGCTTTCTTCGCCGGCTCGGCTTTCACCGGGGCCGCTGGCTTCGGTGCTTCCACCGGGGCTGGCGCAGGGGCCGGAGCCGGTGCAGGCGCTGGGGCGGCTGGAGCAGGTGCCGGCTCTGGCGCTTTCACTGGCTCTGGCTTCTTGTCGTCGTCCGAACCGCCGAACAGGTTGGTGAAGAAGTTGCCTTTCTTCGCCGCTACTGCCGCGCCCGCACCCGCCGCTGCGGCGGTGGCCGCTGCCGGGCCGACCTTGGCCGGTTCGAAGGATTTGCCCGCCGCCAGGTCTTCAACCTGACTGGCTGCGCGCTGACCGGTGCGCAGTGCGCCTTCCAGGGTGCCCGGGTACAAGGTGTCGGTGTGTTCGCCGGCAAACGCTACGCGCTGCAGCGGACGCTCCCACAGGCGCCAGTATTTGCTGATCTGGCCAGGGCCGAAGGCCAGGTAGGAACCACCGGTCGATGGATCGGTGCTGTAGCGACGGATTTCATAACCGGTGAACGAGCCACGGGCCTGTGGATAAAAGGTGTGCAGGCGAATCAGCACCTGATCGACCATCTGCTTGTCGCCGAAGGCCTGCATGACGCGGGCGTTATCGCCGGACAGGTTGATCACCACGTTGGCGCCGCCCTTCAGAGCCGGCTCGATCCACAACATGCCAAGGCCAGTGTTGCTGTAGATCTCGCCGGACATCCGCGCCTTGCTTTCCCATACCGGCGTCTTGAACTTCAGCATGATCTGGTCGCGCCAGCCGTAGTTGGTGCCCTTGATCGCGGCCAGGTGCTGGGCGTCCAGCGCCGGAGTCAGCTGGATCTTGTTGAGGGCGCGCAACGGCACCGCCAGCACAACGTAATCGGCCTGGTAGCCGACGCTGCCGACCTTGACGGTCACGCCGTCCTTGTCCTGGGTGATGGCAGATACTGGCGAGTTGGTCTTGATGGTTTTCAACTGTTTGACGAAGGCCTGGGCCAGCACCGGGCTGCCACCGACCAGACGCGAAGCGCGCAGGTCACGGTCGGACACGCCGCGATACACCCGGCTCTGCTGTGCGAAGTACAGCAGCGACAGGCGCGAAGGTTCGTCGTAGTGGGTGCGGATATCCTGGTTGATCAGCTGACGCGCGGTGGCCGGCAGGTTCTGCTTGTCGAGCCAGCTCGAGACGTTGATCTGGTCCAGGGCGTGCAGGGTGTTGGTCGCCGCCGGGTTCTGCGGATCGTCGATCGAGCGCGCCAGATCGTCACGGGTTTTCTCGTAACGCTTGAGCGCTTCGGCCGTGGCGGGCTGTTTGGTGGTCAGGTCGGCGGCGGAGAAATACTCGCCGTCGATCAGGTAACCCGGAGTCCGTACGAATTCAGGCGCCGGCGTGGTGCTCAGCTTGAACGTCGAAACGTACTTGTTCAGCACCGGTTGAGTCTTGTCGTTGCCGATCCACTCGCTGGTGGCCATGCCCGAGCGACCGCCCAGACTCGGCTTGGCTTCGAGCAGCGTGACCTGCCAGCCCTTGTTTTGCAGTTCGTAAGCCGCCGTCAGGCCCGACAGGCCGCCGCCGATCACGATTGCGGTTTTATCCTTGGCCAGCGCCGTAACGCTGAACAGCCCCAACACCACCAGCGCACAGGCGCGCAGCCAACCGACAGACATTCAGCGAACTCCGGAAATACACGTAGGAAAAAGCAGTTTTGCGGGTCAGACGACCCAAAGAACCGCGAAGAATACGTCAGCCATCAAAACGCCGCCAGCGACGTCTATCGGCCCATACAAAGTAGCTCAATCGACACAATGGGTTGTTCCGGCGCGATGCATTGCATAGGCTTGCGCGATTGTTTGCCCGCGCCTGACGCGAGCCGCCTCGAGGAGACTGAACATGGGCCTGAACAACCAGTGGATGCAACGCGATCTCGCGGTGCTGTGGCATCCCTGCACCCAGATGAAAGACCACGAACAGCTGCCGCTGATCCCGATCAAGCGCGGTGAAGGCGTCTGGCTCGAAGACTTCGAAGGCAAGCGTTATCTGGATGCGGTCAGCTCCTGGTGGGTCAACGTGTTCGGCCACGCCAACCCGCGCATCAACCAGCGCATCAAGGATCAGATCGATCAACTGGAGCACGTGATTCTGGCCGGTTTCAGCCATCAGCCAGTGATCGAGCTGTCCGAGCGTCTGGTGAAGATGACGCCGGAAGGCCTGAACCGGGTGTTCTACGCCGATAACGGTTCGTCCTGCATCGAAGTCGCGCTGAAAATGAGCTTTCACTACTGGCTCAACCGCGGTCAGCCGAACAAGAAACGCTTCGTCACCCTGACCAACAGCTACCACGG
The DNA here is from genome assembly GCF_900115915.1 of Pseudomonas sp. NFIX49. Classification (NCBI taxonomy): domain Bacteria; kingdom Pseudomonadati; phylum Pseudomonadota; class Gammaproteobacteria; order Pseudomonadales; family Pseudomonadaceae; genus Pseudomonas; species Pseudomonas sp. NFIX49. The sequence goes on from NZ_FOYE01000005.1 coordinate 2,789, forward strand.
CGAAACCATGGCGGCGATGGCGGTTGGTGACGTGCCGTTGTTCACCGAAACCTACAAAGCCCTGCTGATGGACACCATCAAGGTGCCGAGCCCGGATTGCTACCTGCGCCCGCAGGGCATGAGCTGGGAAGAGCATTCGCGCAACATGTTCGCGGCCATGGAACAGACGCTGGCGGAAAATCATGACAGCGTCGCTGCGGTGATCGTCGAGCCGCTGATCCAGGGCGCCGGCGGCATGCGCATGTATCACCCGGTGTACCTCAAGCTGCTGCGCGAGGCCTGCGACCGTTACGGCGTGCACCTGATCCATGACGAAATCGCCGTTGGTTTCGGTCGCACCGGAACGATGTTCGCCTGCGAACAGGCCGGCATCCGCCCGGACTTCCTGTGCCTGTCGAAAGCCCTGACCGGCGGTTATCTGCCGTTGGCGGCGTGCCTGACCACCGACGAGGTGTACAGCGCGTTCTACGACGATTACCCGACCCTGCGCGCCTTCCTGCATTCGCACAGCTACACCGGCAACCCGCTGGCGTGTGCGGCGGCGTTGGCGACCCTGGATATCTTCGAACAGGACAACGTGATCGAAAACAACCGGGCGCTGGCTCGACGCATGGCATCGGCGACGGCGCATCTGGCGGATCATCCGAATGTTTCGGAAGTCCGGCAGACCGGCATGGTCCTGGCGATCGAGATGGTCAAGGACAAAGCCACGAAAGAGGCTTATCCGTGGCAGGAACGTCGCGGCCTGAAGGTGTTCCAGCATGCGCTGGAGCGTGGTGCGCTGCTGCGTCCGCTGGGCAGCGTGGTGTATTTCCTGCCGCCGTACGTGATCACCCCGGAGCAGATCGACTTGCTCGCCGAAGTCGCCAGCGAAGGCATCGACATTGCCACCCGTGACAACGTCAGTGTGGCGGTGCCGAAGGATTTTCATCCGGGTTTTCGCGATCCGGGCTGATCCAAACACTTAAGTTGACGGCTCGTTCCCATGCTCTGCGTGGGAACGCCTCACAGGACGCTCTGCGTCCGCTCTTGGGACGCAGAGCGTCCCGGGCTGCATTCCCACGCGGAGCGTGGGAACGATCTAATCAGAGAGACCCGAAATGAGACTGTCCCGCTTTTTTATCGACGCCCCGCTGAGCACTGGCGAACACGAACTGCCGGAAGCCCAGGCGCATTACATCAGCCGCGTGCTGCGCATGGCCGAAGGCGATTCGGTGCAGTTGTTCGACGGCTCCGGCCATGAGTTTCGCGGATCGCTGGTGGAAGTCGGCAAGAAGCGCGTGGTGGTGCAGATCGACGAGCAGTTCGCCGGTCAGGTCGAATCGCCGCTGCACATCCACCTCGGCCAGGGCCTGTCCCGGGGCGAGCGGATGGACTGGGCGATCCAGAAAGCCACCGAACTGGGCGTGACTGAAATCACCCCGATCTTCAGCGAGCGCTGCGAAGTCCGCCTCAAGGACGAACGCGCCGACAAACGCCTGCTGCACTGGCGTCAGGTGGCGATCAGCGCTTGCGAGCAATGTGGTCGTTCGCGGGTGCCGGTGATTCATCCACCGCTGTTGCTGGCCGACTGGCTAAAGCAGACCGAAGCCGAACTGAAACTGGTGCTGCACCCGGTGGCCGAACCGCTGATCAGCCATGCCAAGCCATCAACGCTGGCGTTCCTGATCGGCCCTGAAGGCGGCCTGTCCGACGCCGAAGTCGAGCAGGCCAAGGCCAACGGCTTCCACGCCGCCCGCCTCGGCCCGCGCGTGCTGCGCACCGAGACCGCGCCGGTTGTGGCACTGGCGGTGGCGCAGCAACTGTGGGGTGATTTCTAACCCGTCACTGCACCGGATCACTGGTTGGTCTGGCGATGATTGCCTTGAGTTCGCTGGTCATCGGGAACTCAAGGTTCAGGCCCTTCGGCGGGATCGGCTGTTCGAACCACTTGCGGTAGATCCCGTTGATCTCCCCCGAACTGTACAGGTCGGCCAACACGCCGTTCACCAGCGCAAGAAACTGCGGATCATCCTTGCGCACCATGCAGCTGTAGATTTCCCGCGATTGTTCCTCCCCCACCACGACCCAGTTGTGCGGATCGCGTGCCTTGGCCCGCTCGCCGTAGAGCAACGCATCGTCCATGTAGAACGCCGCCGCGCGCCCCGATTGCAGCATCTGGAATGCCTCGCCGTGATCCTTGGCGCTGATGACGAACATGTTCAGTTCGTGGTCGAGGTTGTAGCTCTTCAGATAGCGCTCGTTGGTGGTGCCGGCGGTGGTCACCACGTTCTTGCCGCGCAGGTCATCGAAGCTTTTGATGCCGCTGTCCCTGGCAGTCAGGAGCTGACCTTTGACGTAGATAAAACCGTAGGAGAACGCGACCTGCTTCTGCCGTTCGGCGGTTACCCCGGTGGAGCCGCATTCAAGGTCGACCGTGCCGTTCTGAACCAGCGGAATCCGCGTCTGCGACGTCACCAGGTTGTACTTCACCTTCAGCTCCGGCAACGCCAGTTGCTGCTGGATGCGCTCGACGATCTTGCCCGCAAGCTCCACCGAATACCCCATCGGCTGCCCGGTGTGATCGCCCACATACGAGAACGGCACCGACGCATCGCGATACCCCAGGGTAATGCTGTTGGCGCTGGCAATCTTGCCGAGCGTACCGGTCAGCGGCACTTCATTGGCCTGAGCCTGAGCACCGAAAACCAGCGCCAGAGTGCAGCCGAGCAACGTGATTTTTTGCATTGTTATTCTCCGTTGTGGGTGGGGTGTTTTAGCAGAAACCGTCACGCCGCACGGGGATTGAACCCGTGCAGATCAATGGATGTGCGCTGCTCGCCGATCAGTTCGCTGAGCAACTGCCCGCTGCCGCAGGCCAGGGTGAAACCGAGCGCGCCGTGGCCGAGGTTGAGCCACAGATTGCGATAGGCCGTGGCGCCCAGCAGCGGAACGCCGGTTGGCGTGGCCGGACGCATGCCGGCCCATTCGACGGCGGCGTCATAGTGGCCGGCGTCGGGAAAGGTGTCGCGGGCCTGGCGCTTGATCAGCGCCAGTCGCTCGGGGTCCACCGCCGGGTCGAAACCGACGATGTCGACCATAGCCGCCACGCGCAGTTGTTCGCCGATACGCGCGTAGACGATCTTGCGGTCGTAGTCGGTGATACTCACGTCCGGCGCCCGGTGCTCGTTGCCAATCGGCACGGTCAGGCTGTAGCCCTTCAGCGGATACAGCGGCAGGCGCAGGCCGGGCAGCGCGAGCAACGGGCTGCGATGGCCGGCGGCGATCACCAGTTGTTCGACCGGTAAAGTCTCTTCGCCAAGTTCAATGGCCGTGACGGCGCCGTGACTATGGCGAATGCCGGTGACTGCCTGACCGAGACGAAATTCGCAACGGCCCGACGCCTTCAATCGCGCCGCCAACTGTTGGCAGAAGCCGTGACAGTCGCCTACTTCTTCATCCGGCGTGTAGATCGCGCCCACAAACGGCGCATCGGTCAGTGCCGGCTCCAGCCGCGCACATTCGGCGGCGGACAACACCTGCTGTTGTTGCGGATCGGCCAGGCCCTTGCGTGCATGGTCGAAGCTGGCGGCGTTGCGGAAAGTCACCAGTTTGCCGTTGCGTCGCCAGTTGAAGCCGACGAGTCCGTCGTCCTCACGCCAGCGTTTCAGCGTGCTCTGGCTGAACAGCGCCAGACGCAACAGATGCGCGGCGTTTTCGCGGTTGACCGAGGTGCGGCACGCGGCGAGAAACGAGGCCATCCAGCGCCACTGCGCCGGGTCCAGGCGCGGGCGAAGTTTCAGCGGTGAGTCGCCACGCAGCATCCAGCCGATTGCCTGCAACGGCACGCCGGCATCGGCCAGTGGCGCGACGTAGCGGTAGGACAACTGGCCGCCGTTGGCGAAACTGGTTTCACTGCCCAGCGACTGCCGCGCCTCGACCACTGTCACTTCGAAACCGTCGCGCACCAGCGCCCAGGCCGTTGCCAGCCCGATCACGCCGCCGCCGATGATGCACACACGCTGAGCCATGTCCGTCCTTAATCGTTCTTGAAGACGAGGCCGAGGTTAGGGTGAGGTGACAGGCGCCGAACAATGAATAAAGATGCCAAACCTATAAAAAAAGGTTATGGGATCGTCATGCGCCTTCGTCATATCGAGATTTTCCAGGCCATTCGCCAGACCGGCTCGGTCAGCGCTGCTGCGCAGTTACTGCACGTCTCGCAACCGGCGGTGACCAAGGTGCTGCAGCACGCCGAGCAGCAATTGGGCTTTCCGTTGTTTCTGCGGGTGCGCGGCAAGTTGCAGGCGACCCCTGAAGCGCTGGAACTGGAACGCGAAGTCGACAAGGTCACCGAAAGCCTGCAAGGCGTACGGCGTCTGGCCCAGAGCCTGCGCCGAGCACCCGGTCACAGCCTGCGGATCGGCGCGACCCCGGCGCTGGCGCTGTCGTTGCTGCCGCCGGCGATCCAGCAGTGGACCGCGCAATTCCCGGACATCGCCTGCGAACTGTCGAGCGCCCACAGCCGCGAGCTGATGCAGAACCTGCTGATGCGCGAAGTGGACGTGGCGCTGACGTTGCAGTTGCCGGACCATCCAGGGCTGAAGGCCCAGGCTTTGGCCTCGGGGGTTCTGGTGGCGCTGGCGCCGAAGGGATATTGGCCGGAGGAAGATGCCGGTCAGCCGTTGCCACTGATGGCGTTGGCCGGGGCGCCGCTGATCGGCCTGTCCAGCGCCGATCCATTGGCCGCCCGCCTCGATAGTTATCTCGAAGCGGTCGAGCCACCGCCTCGGGTGCGGATTGCCGTGCAGACGTACTCACTGGCGCGGGCGATGGTGGAGTCTGGCGCTGGTGTCACGGTGATCGATCCGTTCACCGCGCTGGGTGCCTCATCGGCCACCACCACTATCCGCCCTCTCGCCCCGCCGCTGCCGATCACGCTGTACGCGGTGACTCGCGCCACCGAACCACCGCCACATACGCTGAATGATTTGCTGCAGATCTTCAGTCAGCGCGCCAGCGAACAACTCGGCCGACTGATAGGCGCTTAAAGGACGTAAAACAGAATCGCCACAAAGTGCAGCAAACTCCCGGCGATCACGAACAGATGCCAGATCCCGTGGGCATGCCGCAACCGGTGATCAAGGGCAAAGAAGATGATCCCCACGGTGTACAGCACGCCACCCGACGCCAGCCAGGCAAACCCCGCCGTCCCGAGCGCGGCGATCAGCGGCTTGACCGCCACCAGCACGATCCAGCCCATCACCGCGTAGATCACGATCGACAGGATCCGCGCCTCCGAGCGTGGCTTGATCTCCTGCAGGATGCCGATCAGCGCCAGCCCCCAGACAATCCCGAACAGCGTCCAGCCCCACGGCCCGCGCAGGGTCACCAGGCAGAACGGCGTGTAACTGCCGGCGATCAGCAGGTAGATCGAAAAGTGATCGACCTTCTTCATGATCGCTTTCTTGCGCCCGCGCACGCTGTGGTACACGGTGGACGCGCTGTAAAGCACCAGCAACGTAAAGGCATAAATCGCCACGCTGACGATCTTCCAAGGGCTGCCGTCGAGGCTGGCAATCACCAGCATCCAGACGCCCCCGACAAACGCCGCTACCGCACCGACCAGATGCGTCCAGGCGTTCAGTTTTTCTCCGTGATACATGTGTCGCACACCTCGATTTCGTTACCGCAACGCGCAAGGCTCGGGCCTTGAGCGTAAAAGCGCAATGTTTCCGTTCAACGCAGGCAGGCACCTGTCCTGATATTTGGGCACAATCGAGCGATACCAAGAAGAGTCCGCGCCATGCTGATCGACGAAGAATTGACCCTGAAGAAACTCGAGGTGTTCCTCGCCTTCATGCGCACCGGCAACCTCGCCCGCGCCGCCGCCGAGTTGCAGACCAGCAACGTCAGCGTGCACCGCGCGATCCATTCGCTGGAAAGCGCCCTGCGCTGTCCGCTGTTCAAGCACGAAGGGCGCAACCTGACGCCACTGGAAAGCGCCTACGTGCTCGAGGAGCGGGCGCAGAAGCTGATTCAGGACGTGGTCGAAAGCGTGCGCCTGACCCGCGAAGCCGCCGGGTTCTCGGCCGAGCGCTTCAAGCTCGGTTCGCTGTATTCGCTGACGGTGAAAACCGTGCCGCAGCTGATCATGGGTTTGAAGATCCGCCGCAGCGAACTCAACATCGACCTGATTCTCGGCTCGAACATCGACCTGCTCTACAAGCTGAAAAACATGGAAGTCGACGCGATCCTGGTGTCGCTGGACGACACCGTCAACGACCCGGACTGCGAGCAGATTCCACTGTTTTCCGACGACATTTTCCTCGCCACTCCGGCCGATTCGCGCTTCGCCCAACGCAGCGAAGTGGATCTGGCGGAGGTGCGCGACGAAACCTTCATCACCCTGACCCAAGGCTTCGCCACTCATCAGGACGGTATTCGGGTGTTCAGGCAGGCGGGGTTCGAGCCGAAGGTGGCGATGCAGGTCAACGACATCTTCACCCTGCTGAGCATGGTCAGCTCCGGGGTCGGTTATGCGTTGCTGCCGGGGAGGATTGCGGCGGTGTACGAGAACCGGGTGAAGCTGATTCCGCTGCAGGAGAAGTACCGGTTGCAGCAGCACATTGGGGTGGTGTTTTTGAAGGCTAAAGAGCGCGATCCGAATTTGCTGGCGTTGTTGGCGGAGTGTCGGATGTATGCGAATCGCCAGACCACCTAATGATCGCGGCTGATGATCGTTCCCACGCTCCGCGTGGGAATGCAGCCCGGGACGCTCCGCGTCCCAAAAGCGGACGCAGAGCGTCCAATGAGGCATTCCCACGCGGAGCGTGGGAACGATCATGAGGGCGCTTTTGACGTTCAGCCAACAATCCCGCGAACAATGAAGAACAGCAGCGAAGGCCCAAGCAAACACCCAAGTCCGGTGTGAAACGTAGCCGTCAACGCCCCATAAGGCACCAACCGCCGATCCGTCGCCGCCAGCCCCGCCGTCACGCCACTCACCGTCCCGGCCAGCCCGCCGAACACCATCGCCGAGCGCGGGTTATCCAGGCCCATCCAGCGCGCCGCCACCGGCGTGCCGACCATCACCAGAATCGCCTTGATCAACCCGGTGGCAATCGACAGCGCCATCACATCCGACGTCGCGCCAATCGCCGCACCGGTCACCGGGCCAACAATGTAAGTCACCGCACCCGCGCCGATGGTGGTCATGCTCACCGCATCGCGATAACCGAACGCGTAAGCCATGCACGCGCCGACAATGAACGGCAGGATCGTGCCCAGCAGCAGCGCAATCACCCCGATCATCCCGGCCTTCTTCGCTTCGGTCGCCTGCACTTCAAACGCCGTGGCAACGATGGCGAAATCCCGCAGCATCGCGCCGCCCATCAGGCCGATGCCGGAGAACAGCGTCAGGTCCGCCAGGCCCTTCTGCCCGCCGGTCATGGTGCCGCCGACCCAGGCCAGCACCAGGCCGATGACGATGGCAATCGCCGAGCCGTGAATCCGTCCGAACGTCAGGCGTTTGGAGAGGATCACCGAGACCCACATGATCACGCCGACGAAGGCGAACGCGGTGATCAGACCGTTGTGTTCCAGACCCTTTTCAATGAGATCCCACATGTCAGCGACCTCCTACCGGTGTGCCGACCGGGGAGATTTCCGCCGGCTCGTCGGGCAAAGGCTCGCCTTTATGGGTGCGGCTGATCAAAGCAATCGTGCAGCCACAGACCACCACCGAACCGATCGCCGCCAGCACCGCCACCGGGCCGCCGTGCAGGGCGGTGACGACGTTCTGTTGCGCGGCCATCGCCACCACCACCGGAATGTACATGGCGCCCCAGAAGCCGACGCCCATCTCGCAATCCTTGGTCATGCCGCCGCGTTTCTGCATCCACAACCGCGCGCAGATCAACAGGATCATGGCGATGCCGACCCCGCCGACGTTGGATTTGACGCCCAGAAGAACACCGAGCATGTCACCCATGATCACCCCTGCCAGCGTACAGATCGCCAGCAGCGCCACACCGTAAATAATCATTGTTGTAGTCCTCAAAGTGCATCGTCGAATTGTTTTTGTTGTTCGAAGCCTGAGTCGCGGCGGTCTAGAGTCGGCGGCTACCCTCCTCACGCAACAGCGCCTGCAAGGTGTCGAGGCGGGCACTGTCGAAGGCAGCGACAGTCCCCTGTTCGAACCCCCGGCGCGCCAGCCCGGTCAGCACCGCTCCAGGCGGCAGTTCGATCTGTAGACGTACGCCGCGCTCGTAGGCGCTTTGCACGGTGCCGCGCCAGTCCACTACGCGGCACATGTTGAAGGCGAGGTCGTCGCGCAGCGCTTCTACCTGGGTCACAGGCCTTGCGCGACTGCCGCTCAGGTAAGCGATTTTCGGTGTTTTCAGTTCAACCTTTTTGAACGCCTCGGCGAGGGTTTGCGCAGGCTCATCCAGCAACGGGCAGTGCGACGGCACGCTGACCGCCAGCCGTTTTGCCAGCCCGGCGCCACGACTGCGCGCCAGCTCGGCGACCGCTTGCATCGCCTTGTCGCTGCCGGCAATCACCACCTGGTTATCGGCGTTGATATTGGCCAGGTACACCGGTGTTTCTGCGCCGTGCACCTGCGCCAGCAGCATTTCGACTATGGATAATTGCAGGCCGATGATCGCGGTCATGCCGAAGCCCTGTGGATAAGCCTGCTGCATCAACTCGCCGCGCAGGCTGACCAGATGCAGCGCATCGCTGAAGCTCAATGCTCCGGCGACCACCGCTGCCGGGTAGGCACCAATGGACAGGCCGGCGACGTAATCTGCGGTGAGTCCGCCCTGCAATAACTGCCGCGAGGCTGCGACCCCGGCGATCAGCAGGCAAAGCTGAACCGCTCGGGTGTTGCGCAGCGCTTCGCTGGAATCCAGCCGCAAGACATCCTCACCGAGCTCGTCGCTGGCCTCGATCAGCGTTTCCCGAGGCAAACGCTGGAGCATGCCGGGCTGCTGCGCGCCCTGGCCGGGAAACACCAGCAGGCTGCTCACGCTGCCTGCTCCTGCGGGTTCCACGGATCAGACACCAGACAGGCTTCATGGGCGTTTTTCAACAGCACCCGCGAAGCATTCCCGGCCCATTCACGCAGGGCGACGGCACCGAACGGCGTCTGCAATTGCAGGTCGACCCGGCAGATCGCCTGATCGAGATGCGCCACCAGTTTGCGCGCCTGGTTACGGGTGATGAGTTGCGGTGTACGCAGAATCAAGTCGAGATCGCTGCGCTCGTGCATTGCCGTAAATCCACTGGCCAGCTCAAACCCGACACTGCCACTGACACCCCAGATCCAACCGCAATCATCGAGCACCGGCCGCAGTTGCCGCAGCGCCTGCATGACCGGCAGATCACGCGCGCTCTCGACCTGACAAAGCGCTTCCGGGCTGACCCGGCAAGCAATCGAATCGACAGACATAAACGCCGCCAGCCGCTGCTCGCGAAACCGACCGCGCACGCCCACCGCCACGCATCCGTCTTCACTCAACGCCCGCCGCACCACCACCGGTTGCCCGGCAGCCAGCGAATCAATCGCCCACTGCGGCGCATCCGCCGGCAACTGCGCCGGCGTCATGCCCCACAGCAAGTCGTGGGCGAGAACGCTGTTCACCACTGCGCCCTCAGCAGTTCACGTACGCGGCTGGAGGCTTCGCGGTTTTTCGCGCCGAGACGATTGCTCAAATCAGTCGCGCCAATATCTTCGATGGCTTGCTTCAGGCATTCGCCGACCCGCGCCAGATCCTCCGCCGTCGGCTGTTCGATCTGCTGCACCGACAAGGTTTCCCAGAGCAATCCGAGGCTGGCATAGCTGTCGATGTCATAGGCCATCGGCGGCACGCTGGACGCCAGAGCTTCCAGTTCTTCAACGCTGCGCAACGTCACCCGCGCCGCCGAAGCCTTGCCCATCGCATGCACCATCACCCCCGGATCACGCAGGGCGATCAAGCGATTGGCCTGATATCCGTGAGCGAGAAACGCCCCGGACATGGCCTTGCCCACCAGCAGCGCAATCACCGGATGCCCGGCCAGACGCGCGCGGGCATAAGCGTCTGCCGCGCCGGCCAGGGCCTGATGAATGCCGAGGGCTTCTTCGCGGCGACCGTAGGCCTGGCTCGGCACATCGACGATGGCGATCAAGGGCCGTTTTTGCGATTTGTCCTGGTCGGCGGTGATCGCGTCATCCACCGCCTTGGCCAGGCCCCAGCCTTCGAGCAATCCGACTTCGCCGTTGCGGGCGCGAGGGAAACGGTTTTGCGGATCGGCGACCACCGCGATAAAGCGCCCGAGTGGCCCGTCAGCGACCTTCAGCGAGGGCGGCAAACCTTCAACGGCATTCGCGCCAGCGCTCAAGGCGTTGAACCAGTTCAAACCGCGCACGGAATAACCACTCATGAGCGCTCTCCTTGATACAGATCGCGAACCACCGAAGGCTCGATTTGCTTGTCAGTGTCCAGGCTCGTCAGGCGTTGCAGGAACCACTCGGCCCGTTGACTGCGCGGTTGCGCTGGCAGGCCCTGTTGCAGCAACTCGCCGACCTGCCCGCGAATCTGCGCCACGTCATCGGCGACATAGCGGTCCACCAAGCCACTGGCGAAACGTTGCTCGCCACCGGTCAGGCTCCAGATGAAGGGCCGGTCGCGGGAGTCGTATTCCTCGATTCCGGCTTCCTGCTCGATCACCTGCGGGCCGTTCAGGCCTAGGCGTGCTTCCTGGGTCACCAGCAAATAGCTGCACAGCGCAGCGGCAATCGACATCCCGCCAAAGCAACCGACGCTGCCGGCCACCACGCCAACCACCGGTTGGTATTGCTGCAGATCGACAATCGCCGCGTGGATGTCGGCAATCGCCGCCAAGCCAAGGTTGGCTTCCTGCAGGCGCACGCCGCCGGTTTCCAGCAGCAGGATGGCGCGGGTCGGAATGCCTTTGCGGTTGTCTTCGGCGGCCAGCTCCAGCGCGCCGGCGATTTTTGCGCCGCCGACTTCACCGAGGCTGCCGCCCTGAAACGCGCCTTCAATCGCCGCGATCACCACCGGCAAACCGTCGAGGCTGCCCTTGGCGATCACCACGCCGTCATCGGCCTGCGGCACCACGCCCTGGCGTTCCAGCCATGGCGACATGACGCGCTGAAACGGGTCGAGCAATTCGCGGAAAGTGCCGTTGTCGAGCAAGGCTTTCGCCCGCTGTCGGGCGCCGAGTTCGACGAACGAATGTTTGTGTAGAAGCGCTGAGGTGTCAGTCATGGCCGATCTCCTCGAAGCCTTGTTCCAGCCGCAGGCGCACCACGCCCGGGGTCGCACCGAAGTCGTGGATATCAATGGCCATCGCCGGTGGTGTGGTGCCGTCGAACATCCGTGCGAACAGATGCTGCCAGCGCTGCTCGGCACCGTTGACCGAAGTCTGCACGTTGATCGTCAGCTTGCCGGCCAGGCCCGGTTCGATCAGCACTTCCAGATCGCCCGAACCGACACAACCGACCAGCGCCCGACCGCGTGGCGGCTGCCCGGCGGGGAATTCAAAGGATAAGGTTTCCATCAAAACGCTCCCTGAAGGATGCCGTCGCGCTCGATTCGATCGAGCAGCAGGCTGGCGGCGAGCAAGTCGGCGGCGCCACCGGGCGAGGCATTCAATGCGATGAGTTGTTGATCCAGTTCGTGCAGGCGGCGGCGACCGGTGAGGCTGGCGCTGCCACCGGCGTCGAGCACTGTCTGGGCGCCGTGTTGCATGGCGTGCAGGCCCGGTTCGCCAGCGCGATAGAGGACGCAGGTGTCGACGAGGTCGGTCATGATTGCGAGCAAGGCGTCGAGCCGGGCGTTCTGTTCGCCATGGCCGGCGGCGCGGCTGCGTTTGAGCTGCGGCAGGCCACGCTGCACTACGGACGGGAAGCCGAGTTGCGCTTCTTCCCGGGCACCGCGAGCGCCGTAGCGCTGGGCGACTTGCGCGCCATGACTCAGCGGACGCGGCGCATAACGGTCATCGAGCAATGCCAGACGCGCAGCGCGCAGAGTCACGGCGCTGGCGCTGGTGGATTTCGTGTCCAGCGCAGCAGCCGTGACCAGCAGGCCCAGCGCCCAGATCGCCCCGCGATGGGTGTTCACGCCATTGGTGGTGGCGAGCATCGCTTGCTCGCCTTCCCGGCCGATGCGGCCAATGGCTTCGCGCAGGGGAAAGCCGATCTCGCCGAACTCAAGTGCCGCTTCGGCCATTTCCTTGAACGCCGGCCACAGCGCCAATGCCGAGGCATGCATCAATCCCAGGTGCAGATCGGTGTGGGCACCGTTGCCGCGACGGTCGACCAGCGCCGGTTTCGGCGACAGGTCGGCTTCGTCGATCAGCGCGTCCACGGCCAGGTCCGCCAGCCGTTCCGCGAGGGTGATGGTTTTGGGTTGCAGGTTGAGTGCGTGCATTACCAACTCCTGAACTTGGCGGGCGGGTTGTAGAGGCCGCCGGACCACTCGACCAGATCGGCCACGCTTTTCGCCGCCAGCAATTCGCGGGTGGCGTCGATGCGACGGATGCCGAGGTCTTCGGGCAAGGCAATCAGGCCTTCGCGGCGCATGCGTTCGGTGTCTTTCGGGTTGTGCCGCAGGCCGATGGCGGTGACGCCGGCGACCGCAGCGATCATCGCCTGACGCTCTTCCAGCGAGCGCGCCTTGTACAGGTAGGCGATGCCCTCTTCGGTCAGCAGGTGGGTGACGTCGTCGCCGTAGATCATGATCGGCGCCAGCGGCATGCCGCTTTTTTTCGCGACCTCCACCGCGTCGAGGGTTTCGACGAAGGTCGGTTTGCCGCCCTCCTGGAAGGTCTCGACCATCTGCACCACGAGTTTCTTGCCGCGTTCGAGCATCGGTTGCTGCGAATCGTCATGACGCATGTCGAGCCAGGCCGGAGTGCCGTGACGACGGCCGCGCGGATCGTGGCCCATGTTCGGCGCGCCGCCGAACCCGGCGAGACGACCACGGGTCACGGTGGAGGAATGGCCGTCGCCATCGACTTGCAGGGTCGCGCCGATGAACAGGTCCACCGCGTATTGCCCGGCCAGTTGGCAGAACATCCGGTTGGAACGCAGCGAGCCGTCACGGCCGGTGAAGAACACATCAGGCCGGGCGGCGATGTAGTTTTCCATGCCCAGTTCGGTGCCGAAGCAATGCACGCTTTCGACCCAACCGCTTTCGATGGCCGGGATCAGGGTTGGGTGCGGGTTGAGGGTCCAGTTGCGGCAGATCTTGCCCTTGAGGCCGAGGGATTCGCCGTAGGTCGGCAGGATCAGTTCAATGGCCGCGGTGTTGAAACCGATGCCGTGGTTCAGCGACTGCACGTTGTGTTTTTCGTAGATCCCGCGGATCGCCATCATCGCCATCAGCACGTGCACAGGCTTGATGTGCCGAGGGTCGCGGGTGAACAGCGGTTCGATGTAGAACGGCTTGTCCGCCACCACCACGAAATCGACCCACGATGCGGGGATGTCCACACGAGGCAGTTCGCTGACGTCGTCCACCAGTTGATTGACCTGGACGATGACGATGCCGTCGCTGAACGCTGCCGGTTCGATCAGCGCCGGAGTGTCTTCGGTGCTTGGGCCGGTGTAGATGTTGCCGGCACGGTCGGCCATGAACCCGGCCGAGAGCACGACATTGGGAATCAGGTCCACCACCAGCCGGGCGTAGAGTTCGATGTAGGTGTGGATCGCGCCGATTTCCAGCAGACCGTCTTCAAGCAACTGGCTGATGCGCAGGCTCTGGGTGCCGGCGAAGGAGAAATCCAGCTTGCGGGCGATACCGCGCTCGAACAGGTCCAGATGCTCGGAGCGACCGACACTGGGCATGATCATGTGCAGGTCGTGGAGCTTTTCAGGATCGGCCTTGGCCAGAGAGCGCGAGAGGAAATCCGCCTGCTTCTGGTTGTTGCCCTCCAGCACCACACGGTCGCCGGGCAGGATCAGCGCTTCGAGTGCCGCGACGATCCTGTCGGTGGGCAACACCGCACCGTCGGCCAGCCCGCGCACCTTGTCGAGGCGCCGCTGCTTCTCGTCACGCCGCCGCGTCCAGCGCGAGTCGGGGGAATTGGTTGTTGTCATGCTCACTCCACGGGGTTCGCTGTCGTGGAGCTACCTTAGGAGTGTGATCGAGGGGCATCAATCAAGCGCGGCGGCGAACCGTTACGGTGAGCGTAATGATCAGTGAACGAGCCCCGCATCCACCAACAATTTCTCCAATGCCAACAAATCCGGCACCTTCGCCACCTGCTCCCCGACCTGCACCGCCGCCTGCTCCAGCGCACACAGCGGCACGTCGACATAACTCAACTGGCTGTCGAGCTTGTACGAGCGCGGAATCCCCTGCACCAGCAGCGCGATGAACTTCAACTCCGGCCGCCCGCCGAGGGCATTGAGGATGACGATCCGTGCCCGTTCGCCGATGACGATCTTGTTGCCGCACGCCGACTCGAAACTCAGCAGCGGAATCTGCCGCTCACGCCAGGTCACCCGACCGAGATACCACGGCGGTGTGTCGAGATCGAAGGCGCTGGACTGGTAGTCGATCAGCTCGGCGACGGCGACGTTGGGCAGGATCAAGTTGCGATCCGCCAGCGGCAGCAGCAGCCCGGTGAGCTGGCTGGCGCGTTGATTGTGCTGGCGTTCATGCATGTTTTTTGCTCCACAGGGCGATGCTTTCGAGCAGCACCGATTCCTGGTACGGCTTGCCGAGGTAGTCGTTGACGCCGATGGCCATCGCGCGGTCGCGGTGTTTCTGCCCGGTGCGCGAGGTGATCATGATGATCGGCAGATGTTGCAGGCGCTCGTCTTGGCGCACCTGGGTCGCCACTTCGAAGCCATCCATGCGCGGCATTTCGATGTCGAGCAGCATCAGGTCCGGCATGTGTTCTTCCAGCAGCAGCATGGCATCGACCCCGTCCTTGGCGGTCAGCACGTTCATGCCATGACGTTCGAGCAGGCGGCTGGTGACCTTGCGCACCGTGACCGAATCGTCGACCACCATCACCAGCAACGGCTTGTGCGGTTCGCTCTCCATTTCATGGCCGGCCGGACGCTGCGGCAATCGCGCCTGCATCGCGCGGATCGGTGCCAGCAGGTCGAGAATCAGCACCACCCGGCCATCGCCGAGAATCGTCGCCCCGGACACGCTCTGCACCGATGCGAACTGCGGGCCGAGGCTCTTGACCACGATCTCGCGGGTGCCGGCCATCGTGTCGACCTGCACGGCGATGTGCCGGTCGCCGCACTGTACCAGCAACACCGGCACCGGCAGGCTCTGGCCGGACAGCTTCGGCCGTGGCGCGGTTTTCAGTAGCTCGCCCAGGTAGCACAGCTCATAACGCTGGCCGCCGTACTGATAAGTCGGCGGATCGAGGCGGAAATGCCCGTCCAGTTCATTCGGCAGCACGCGGACGATGCCGTCGATGGTGTTCAGCGGAATCGCGTATTGATCCTCGCCACACTGCACCATCAGCGCACGGTTGACCGATACGGTGAACGGCAGGCGAATGCGAAAATGCACGCCCTGCCCCGGCACCGAATCGATGCTCATGGTGCCGCCAAGTTGCCGGACTTCTTCGTGCACCACGTCCATGCCCACGCCGCGCCCGGAAATCTGGGTGATTTTCTCGGCCGTGGAAAAGCCTGGCTGGAGGATGAACTGCAACACTTCGCGGTCGCTGATGTCGGCGTCCGGCGCCAGCAGACCGCGCTTGATCGCCTTGCGCCGCACGGCATCCAGCGGCACACCGGCGCCATCGTCGCGGATGTCGAACACGATGTCGCCGCCCTCGCGGGACAGGTCGAGGCTGATCTGCCCTTGCGCCGGTTTGCCCGCCGCCAGTCGGACGTCGGCGGACTCCAGGCCATGGTCGACGGCATTGCGCAGCATGTGTTCCAGCGGCGCCGCCATGCGTTCGAGGACATTGCGGTCCATCTCGCCTTCGGCGTTGCCGACGCTGAACGCCACGTCCTTGCCCAGCTCTTCGGCGACCTGTCGGACGATGCGTTTCAGACGCGGCAACATGCGCTCGAACGGCACCATGCGCGTGCGCATCAGGCCTTCCTGCAACTCGGTGTTGATCCGGCCCTGCTGCTGCAACAGGTTCTCCGCGTCGTGGGTGCGCCGGTCGAGGGTTTCCTTCAAGTCCAGCAAGTCGGAAGCGGATTCGAACAGCGCCCGTGACAGCTGCTGCAACTGCGAATGGCGGTCCATTTCCAGCGGGTCGAAATCTTCGTAGCCGAGGCGTTCGGCATCCACTTGCTGACGACTGAGGATCCGCCCCTGGGTTTCGGTGTCGAGCCGGCGCAACTGGTCGCGCATACGCTCGATGGTGGTTTCCATCTCGTGCAGGGCGGTCTGCGCATCGTTGACTTGCTGCTCGATGCGCCCACGGAAAATCGAGGTTTCGCCAGCGAGGTTGACCAGCTCGTCGAGCAGTTCGGCGGAGACCTTGACCATGTCCGCCCCGGTCTCGGGCGCCGGGGCCGCAGGCTCGGCCTTGACCGCAACCGGCGGCACGGGCGCCGGGGTTTGCACCAACACGGGATGGCTGAAATTCTGGATCGCGCTGATCAGCCGGTCCGCCGGCGGACACGGCTGACCGGCGCGCACCGCGTCGAGCATCTGCGCCAAGCGGTCATGGCCGCGCTGCAACAGCGCGAACAGTTCGGCGCTGCCCTGCAGGGTGCCGGCAGACAGGCTTTCGTAGAGGTTTTCCAGCTCATGAGCGAGGTCGCCGATCGGGCCGATTTCCACCATCCGCGCGCCGCCCTTGAGGGTGTGCAGATCGCGCAGCAGGGTTTCCACTTCCTGGCGATTGCCGGGTTCGGCCTGCCAGCGCAGCAACGCGGCGCCGGAGTTTTCGATGATGTCGAAACCTTCCTCGAGGAAGATCTCCAGCAGCTCCGGATCGTGTCCGGGGCCATCCTGTGTGGCGGAAGCGGTCGGCGTCTCAGGACTGGCGCTCGGGCCCTGGCGAAAGCGGCGGATCGCCTCGATCAGGTCCTGCGCCGGATCCAGCGGCTGGTGCCGGTGCAACTGTTCGAGGAACAGCGCCAGGCGCTCGTGGCTCTGGCGCAGCAATCGATCCAGAGCTTCGCTGTGGCTGTACCGACGATCCACCAGCCCTTGGTAAAGGCCTTCCAGCTCATGGGCCAGATCACCGACGGCCGCCACCTCGGCCATCCGCGCGCCGCCCTTGAGCGTGTGCAAATCCCGTTGCAACGACGACAGCGGCGCGCCGTTTTCCGGATCTTTCAGCCAGCGCTGCAAGGCTTGGCCGGCGCTGTCGAGAATGTCCACCGCCTCTTCGAGGAAGATCTCGACGATCTCGTCGTCCGCCCCGCTGTCGATGCTGTGTTGCTGCAGTTCGGCGGTGGCGCTGCCCAGTTCACGGATGCTCAGGGTGCGGCTGCCGTCGCTGCGGATCAGGCCCATGGCCGACGGATCGAGGCTCTCGTCGAGCAACTCGTGCAAGGCGCGGATGCGCTGCGGTTGCGGGGTAATTTCCTGGCCGGCGGCCAGTTCGTCGAGCATGTTGATCAGCGCTTCATGAGCCTGCTGCGCCTCATGGAAAAACCGCTCGCTGACCGCCAGGCTGCTTTCTTCGACAGCGCCGTATAGATCGAGCAAGGCTTCACACAGCACATCCACCGGCAGCAGATCCGCCAGATGCGCGCCCTCGCCCAGGGTGGTCAGCTCATCCAGCAGCGCGCTGAGTTCCTGACGTTCGCCGGGGTGCTGCTGCCAGCGCTGCAAGAGGCTTTCGGCATCGAGCAGGATGTCCATGCCCTGGGCCAGAAAGTTGTTGATCAGTTGCGGATCGCGTTTGACCCGCAAGGCGCTGCTGGGGGCGCTGAGGATCGATTCCAGGCGCTCGCCGAGCAAGGTTTCAGTGCGTTTGATCAGCGACTGCGCGCCGACAATCGGCGCCAGCGGATCGTGTTTGAGCTGACGCAGACCGACGCGAAACAGGCCCTCGGCTTCGAGCAGCAGTTCCACTTCGTCGAGGTCCAGCGCCAGTTGATGGGCCTTGAATTCCCGGGCCAGTTTATCCAGCGGCGCCGCCAGTTCGGCAATCGGTGACACCCCCGCCATCGAGGCGCTGCCCTTGAGGGTGTGCAGGGCTCGCTGCAACTCGTCGCTGGCCTGCAACGGCACATGCTCGGCAGCCTGATCGAGAAAACGGTTGAGGCTGGCGAGGTGGGTTTCGGCTTCGTTGCGGAAGATCTCCAACAACAGCGGATCGAGGGCCGCGACGTCTTCCACGTCTTCGGCAGGCAGCGGTGTGTCGCCCTTGGCCAGCGCATGGGCGCGGGCCGCCAGTTGATCGACATCGTGGCGCTGACGCTGGCCATTGGTGGCGAATTCGCCGATCAGGTCCGGCAACAGCAGCAGCGTGTCGGCGAGTAACTGGCGCACCGCCGGGCCGGGTTCGACACTGTGTTCCAGCACGCGGTTGAGCAGGTTTTCCACCGCCCAGGCCAGCTCGCCGAGGACCAGCGCGCGCACCATCCGGCCGCTGCCCTTGAGGGTGTGGAAGGCGCGGCGCAGTTCACTCAGGGCGGCGCGGTCATCGGGCGCGGCAGACCAGCGCGGCAGGTATTCGCTCAGCACCTCGAGCACTTCCCCGGTCTCTTCGAGGAACACTTCGCGCAGCTCGTCGTCCACCGGTTCTTCATCGGCCGGTGGCGGCAGCAGGCTGCCCGGCGTGGTCAGCGCCGGCGGGTTGACCGCCGACACCGGGCTGGCCAGCACTTCGGCCAACGACTGCACGATCTGCGGGTCGTCCAGCTCCTGCAAATCCTGCATCACCAGCGCTTCGCTGGGGCTGAGCACGTCGTCGAGCACCGGCACATGCGGCTCGCCGGGCTGTTCGTCAGGAAAGAAGCCGAGACTGGCGAGGCTTTTCTGCGCGATATCCAGCAAGTGTTCGCTCGGTGCCTGCGGGTCGTCGGTCAGGCGCTCGAGGTAATACTCGAGGCTGGTGATGGCGTCGGCGAGGCTGTCGAGTTGCTGCCACCCCGGCTCGTGCGGGTCGAGCAACAGGTGCTCGCGGATAAATCCGTTGCAGGCTTCGAGCAGGCTGGCCGCCCGCGCCAGCGGAATCATCGCCAGCGCGCCGCGCACCTGGGTCAGCAGCGCCGGCAGGCTTTGCAGTTGCTGGCGGTCCCAGTCGGCGTCGATGTAGTCGACGATCATGTCCTTGGCCTGTTGCAGACAGATGCGCGCTTCCTTGATCACGATCTGATGAATCTGCGTCAGGTCGGTGGTCGGCAGCCGCGAGTCATCCGGGCTCTCCGGCTCCACCGTACCGACCATCCCGGCCAGCGTCGCCTCGACGTAGAGCAAGGCGCCGGCGACGTCCATCAGCGTGGCGTCGTTCGGTTCGCGCTGACCCTGGGCGAGACTGAGCACCACCGCCAGTTGATCGATGATCACCTTGCGCGGCTGGCCGAAACCGAGCACCGCCAGGGTGTCGGCGATCTGCCGCAGCGGCGCCAGCAGGCTGTCCAGGTCCGAGGCGTGCTGGCGGTCGCTGCGCACGAACAGGTCGAGGCGTTCCTTGACCCGCACCAGCTCTTCGCACAGCGCCGCGAGCACCGAGCGCATGGCATCGCGGTCGGGGCCGGCCAGACGCGCGCGTTCTTCGTCGACCATCGCGCTGTCGGGCAGCGCGTCGTCCAGGGAGTAGCGATCTTTCATGGTCAGCATCTGCCCGGTGGGA
This sequence comes from Pseudomonas sp. NFIX49, assembly GCF_900115915.1. Taxonomy (NCBI): domain Bacteria; kingdom Pseudomonadati; phylum Pseudomonadota; class Gammaproteobacteria; order Pseudomonadales; family Pseudomonadaceae; genus Pseudomonas; species Pseudomonas sp. NFIX49. The sequence goes on from NZ_FOYE01000005.1 coordinate 22,526, forward strand.
TGTTCGGCTTTGGCGATATAAAACAGCAGGCTTTTCAGCAGTTCAGGCGGTGGCGGCTGGTTGAGGCCGGGCATGCCCTGTTCGAGCAGGCGCTTGAGTTCCTTGTCGGCGTCCTTGAACAGGCTGCGCAGGGCCGGACTGTTGGCGATCCGCCCTTCACGCATGCCCTCGACCAGCGCCGACGCGACCTGCCACAACGGGCTCAGCGGCGAGTTACCGCTCAACGCTTCGAGGCGGGTGAAGACCTTGGCCAGATAACCGAGGTGCGTCTGGTCATCCTGTTCGCGGAGCAATCCGACCAGCGCCATTTGCAGCATCTGACGCAATTTGCGCAACACATTCGGCAGCTCTGCCGGCTCCAGCAGCGCCAGAGTTTCCTCCCCCAGCGGCGCCAGCTCGGGCAACTGCGGGCTGAACAGGCTGGTTTCCGACAGCAGGCTTTCGCCCCGGGCGCTGCGCAAGTCGTTAATCAGCGGCAGCACCACCAGCGGCAGGTCACGGCGGGCGCCCTGCACCCGGTCGAGGTAGGTCGGCAATTGGCCCAGCGCCTGCAACAGCAAGTGCAGCGCTTCGTCGCGGTGGCTGACGCGGTCGTTCTGCAACGCTTCGACCAGATGTTCCATCTCTTCGGCCAGCAGCGCCGCACCGTAGAACTCGACCATCTGCAGGCTGCCGTGTACCTGATGGATGCAGGCCAGGCATTCGTCCAGCCCGGGCACGGACTGCGGATCGTCGAGCACGGCTTCGATGGCCTGATGCGCCTGCCTCAGCGTCTCGGCGATTTCACCCTTGACCCATTCGAGGGCCACGTAATCGTGCCGGTCACCCATAACCACTCCGCTCGACATTGCCTCGCCCGCAGGCCTCACGCCTTGTCCGAGACGGGCGCTGGCGCCGCCGGCAAGGTGAACCCGGAAACCGAGCGGCGCAACTGGCTGGCCATTTTCGCCAGGTTGCCGATGCTCTCGGCGGTGGCCGTGGAACCGGACGAGGTCTGCGAGGTGATCTGCTGGATCACGTTCATCGTCAGGGAAATCTGCCCGGCCGAAGACGTTTGCTGCTGCGCCGCGTTGGAAATGCTCTGGATCAGCGCCGCGAGGGTCTTGGACACGCCTTCGATTTCTTCCAGGGCCACACCGGCATCCTGCGCCAGCCGCGCGCCGCGCACCACTTCGGTGGTGGTCTGCTCCATGGAAATCACGGCTTCGTTGGTGTCGGTCTGGATCGCCCGCACCAGCGTTTCGATCTGTCGGGTCGCGGCGGAGGAGCGCTCGGCCAGCCGCTGCACTTCGTCGGCCACCACGGCAAAACCGCGCCCGGCATCACCGGCCATCGACGCCTGAATTGCCGCGTTGAGGGCGAGGATGTTGGTCTGGTCGGCAATGTCATCGATCAGGCTGACGATGTCGCCGATTTCCTGGGACGACTCGCCCAGGCGCTTGATGCGCTTGGCGGTGTCCTGGATCTGTTCGCGAATGTTGTCCATACCGTGGATGGTGTTGTGCACCACCTCGTTGCCCTTGTTGGCGATCTCCACCGAACGCTCGGCCACCGCCGAGGATTCGGCGGCGTTGGCCGATACCTGATCGATGGACTGGGCCATGTCGCTGATCGCGGTCGAGGCTTCGGAAATCTGCTGGGCCTGATGCTCCGAGGCCTGAGCCAGATGCATGGCGGTGGCCTGGGTTTCCTGCACCGCAGCGGCGACCTGGCCGGCGGTGAGGTTGATGGTGGCGACCAGATCGCGCAACTGGTCGACGGAATAGTTGATCGAATCGGCGATGGTCCCGGTGAAGTCTTCGGTCACCGAGGCGGTCACGGTCAGGTCGCCGTCGGCGAGGTCTTCGATCTCGTCGAGCAGGCGCATGATCGCGTTCTGGTTGCGTTCGTTCTTTTCTGCGGTCTCGCGCAACTGGCGGTTGGTTTCCCGGACCATGACCAGGCCGATCAGGATGATCGAGGCCAGCGCCAGCAGGCCCAGTACGTAGCCGCCGATGGTGTCGGTGTTGCGCCCGCCGGCAAGGTTTTCGAAACGGCTGGCCAGGTGCGAGGCTTCGTCGAGCAGGGTCTGCGACAGGCTGAAGATATTGGTGGCCGACTCACGGACCTTGAACAGCTCCGGCGAGGTTTCGAGGATTTCATCCACGGAACCCGAGACGAACTGGAACAGCTCGGAAATCTCGCTCAAGCGAGCGCGGGCATCGCGGTCTTCGACCTGGCTGACTTTCAGCGCCGGGTTGCCTTGCAACATGCCGTTGAGCACCTGGCCGAAGCGTGCGGCATCGCGACCGAACGCGTCGGCAGCCTGCTGGGAGTTTTCATCGCCCGAGAGTACGGTGTTCACCGCACCGAGAATCCGTTCGGCCAGCAGCGACTGACGCTGGGCCATCGCCACCTGCGCCGCCGGCGCACCCCGTTGCAGGAGGATTTCCACGACCTTCTCGTATTCGATCTGCAACTGCGGCACGGTTTCGGCCAGAGTCGCGGCCACTTGATGCAGGGACAGCACGGTCTGTTCGCTGGAGAGAATCGCGTCGGTGTTTTTCAGCAGGCGTTCCCAGTCCAGCTGCACGGCGCGCATTTCCGGGCGCACGACGGATGGCGCCGGCGGCAGGCCGGTGCTCGGGTCGCCCTTCTTGAGGTAACCCCAGCGCTGAGCAAAATCATTGCGCGCATCGCTGAGCAGCTTGAACGCGGCGGCTTTGCCGGCGGCAGCCTCGGTGGCGTTTTTGGCGATCCGCTGCGACAGCACCCGCAGCTCGCCGGCGTGGCCGATGTACTGCTTGTCGTAGTTGGCCTGGGTGTTGAGGTAAGCGAAGTTGGCGAACAGCAGCATGATGAACACGATCAGTGCGATGAACAGCACGATGATCTGCGAGCGGCTGCGCGAGCCTTCTGCGGGCTTGCCTGTTTTTGCTTTGATCATCGGTCCTCGCCTGTTAAACCGCGACGTGCATGAAACTCGGTGACTGCGCCAGCGCAAACAGGCTGAACACCCGCCAGTTCTGCTCGCGCCGGAAATAGCCCTTGATGAACTCGCCTTTGGAGCCCTGCCGTTTACTGATCGAGACGGATTCGAAACTGTCCTGCTCGAAGTGCTGCAGGCCGAAGACTTCATCGACCAGCAACCCGGCAAACACGTCCTGATGCTCTACCACCAATACCCGCCGCTGCTTGCGCATCGGTGACAGTTCATGGCCGAAAAAGCCGCACAGGTCCATGACCGGCAGCAGCCGTCCGCGCAGGTTGGCCACGCCCTTGACCCACGGTTTGACGCCCGGCAACTGCGTGACACGCAGTTCGGGCAGCACTTCGCTGACTTCGCCCATCGGCGTGACGTACCAGTGCTCGCCCAGACGAAAGCCGATGCCGCTCCAGCGATCCTGGCGCGCCGGTTGGGATGGCAGGTCCGCCGCCAGCAGGCGACAGCACTGGTCGATCTGCCACAACAGTTCGAACGCGGTCAGCGATTCGCTCATGACGGCGCGATCAACCGGCCAGCACGTTGTTCAGGGTCTTGATCAGCGTGTCTTCATCGACCGGTTTGGTCAGGTAGTCCCTGGCGCCCTGGCGGGTGCCCCAGACCTTGTCGGTCTCCTGATCCTTGGTGGTGATGATGATCACCGGGATGTGGCTGGTTTCCGCATCCTTGGTCAACTGACGGGTGGCCTGGAAGCCGTTGAGGCCGGGCATGACGATATCCATCAACACCGCGTCGGGTTTTTCCTGACGGGCCAGGGCCACGCCGTCGGCGCCGTTTTCGGCTTTCAGCACTTCGTGCCCGTGCTTTTCCAGCATGCCGGTGAGTTTGTACATTTCGGTCGGCGAATCGTCGACGATCAGGATACGTGCCATGGTCTTCCCCATTTTTCTTGTCGACACCGGGCCCGCTGGCCGAGCGTCTCTGTGCGTGTCTTACTGCGGCAAAGCGGCAGCGAAGCCCGGAACATGGGCCGAAATCGCGTCGAGCAGTTCTTCCTTGCTGAAAGGCTTGGTCAAAAATTGATCGGAACCGACAATCCGCCCCTTGGCCTTGTCGAACAGCCCGTCCCGGGACGACAGCATGATCACCGGCGTGCCCTTGAACGCGTTGTTGTTCTTGATTAAAGCGCAGGTCTGATAACCATCCAGACGCGGCATCATGATGTCGACAAAGATGATCCCGGGATGGTGGTCGGCGATCTTCGCCAGGGCGTCAAAACCGTCGATCGCGGTGATGACTTCGCACCCTGCATTTTTCAACAGGGTCTCGGCGGTGCGACGAATCGTTTTCGAGTCGTCGATCACCATGACCTTCAAGGCGCTGGACTGCTGTTCCATAAGGGGGCTCTACCGTCGCCTTTGCGAATCAATTTGTCCGTTTTGCGATGACTGATGGCTGGAAACCCTTGATGTTCAAGGGCCAGCACGACATGGCAGCCTTTTTAGCACAGTCTCCTGATCCAATCTATCGACGGGTTTTTCCTTGACCGAAAACCCGCCCGGCGCCACTCTGGCGGCACTTTTTTCATACCGATCCGGTAGCCAATTTTCGAGGAAAACCCAATGAGCGTTCGCGTCGGGATTGTCATGGACCCTATCGCCAGCATTTCCTATAAGAAGGATAGCTCGCTGGCCATGCTGCTGGCGGCGCAGAAGCGCGGCTGGGAACTGTTCTATATGGAACAGAAAGACCTTTATCAGGGTGAAGGCCAGGCACGGGCGCGGATGAAGCCGCTGAAAGTCTTCGCCAACCCGGAAAAATGGTTCGAACTGGGCGCCGAACAGGATTCGCTGCTCAGCGACCTGAACGTGATCCTGATGCGCAAGGATCCGCCGTTCGACATGGAGTTCGTCTACTCCACCTACCTGCTCGAACAGGCCGAGTCTGCCGGGGTGCTGGTGGTCAACAAGCCGCAGAGCCTGCGCGACTGCAATGAAAAACTGTTCGCCACGCTGTTCCCGCAGTGCACGCCGCCGACCGTGGTCAGCCGCCGCGCCGACGTGCTGCGTGAATTTGCCGCCAAACATGGCGACGTGATCCTCAAGCCGCTGGACGGCATGGGCGGTACTTCGATCTTCCGTCACCGCGCCGGCGACCCGAACCTGTCGGTAATTCTGGAAACCCTGACCGCCCTCGGCGCCCAGCAGATCATGGGCCAGGCCTACCTGCCGGCGATCAAGGACGGCGACAAGCGCATCCTGATGATCGACGGCGAGCCGGTGGATTACTGCCTGGCGCGGATTCCGGCCCAAGGCGAAACCCGTGGCAACCTCGCGGCCGGCGGTCGTGGCGAAGCCCGTCCGCTGACCGACAAGGATCGCTGGATCGCGGCCCAGGTCGGCCCGACCTTGCGCGAAAAAGGCCTGCTGTTCGTCGGCCTGGACGTGATCGGCGAGCACCTGACCGAAATCAACGTCACCAGCCCGACCTGCATCCGCGAAATCGACAATGCCTTCGGCACCGACATCGGCGGGATGCTGATGGATGCGATCGAAGGCAAGCTGCAAGCGTCGAGCCGCAAGCCGCAAGCTTAAAGCCAGTGGTGTGCAGCTTGTCGCTTGAGACTTCAAGCTTGCAGCTAAAAACCAACATTGCGTTATCATGCCGAGCCCGTAAAAACGCGATGTTGGTTTTTCTCGAATGACACTTCCGTCCGATCTGCCCGCTGAACTCGCCCATAAAGGCGTGCGCCCGGTCGATCGCCTCGGATTTACCCTGTTTCTCGCGGCGCTGATCCATCTGGCGCTGTTGCTCGGCGTGGGTTTCACCATGGTCGAGCCCAAGCAGATCAGCAAAACCCTGGAAATCACCCTCGCTACCTTCAAGAGCGAAAAGAAGCCGGCGAAGGCTGATTTCCTCGCCCAGGAAAACCAGGAAGGCAGCGGCACCCTCGACAAGAAGGCGATCCCCAAGACCACCGAGGTCGCGCCGTTCCAGGCAAACGAAGTCAAGAAAGTCACCCCGCCACCGGCCGCCAAGCCGGAGGTGCAGGAAGCCGCACCGAAAGCGGCGGTGACCACCGTCGCGCCGAAACCGAAAAAGGCGCCGACCAAGAAAGAAGAAGCCAGGACCGAGACCAAACCGAAGGTCGACGCCCCGACCTTCGACAGCTCGCAGCTCTCCAGCGACATCGCCAGCCTTGAAGCCGAACTGGCCAACGAACAACAGCTGTACGCCAAGCGCCCGCGTATCCACCGCCTCAGCGCCGCGTCGACCATGCGCGACAAGGGCGCCTGGTACAAGGATGAATGGCGCAAGAAGGTCGAGCGCATCGGCAACCTCAATTACCCCGACGAAGCCCGGCGCAAGCAGATCTACGGCAATCTGCGCCTGATGGTGTCGATCAACCGCGATGGCTCGCTGTACGAAGTGCTGGTGCTGGAGTCTTCCGGCCAGCCGCTGCTGGATCAGGCAGCACAGCGCATCGTGCGCCTGGCGGCACCGTTTGCACCGTTTACGGGGGACCTGTCGGACATCGACCGGCTGGAAATCATCCGCACCTGGAAATTCGCCCGGGGTGACCGGCTGTCCAGTAACTGAGTCGATCTTTTGCCCGCTCCAGCTTGTCAGTTCGCCCCCCGAACGCCACACTAGCGCACATGAAAAACGTCAGCCCCAGCTACCTCAAGCATCACTTCCTGATCGCCATGCCACACATGGCCGACCCGAACTTTGCCCACACCTTGACCTACATCGTCGAGCACACGGCCAATGGCGCCATGGGGCTGGTGGTCAACCGACCGCAAGAGCTGAATCTGGCCGACATCCTCGAACAACTGCGCCCTGACATCGACCCGCCAGCGCTGTGCCAGCATGTGCCGATCTTCATCGGCGGCCCGGTGCAGACCGATCGCGGTTTTGTCCTGCACCCGGCGGGCAAGACGTTCCAGGCGACTGTCGAGCTGGAAGGCGATCTGGCCCTGTCCACCTCGCAGGACGTGCTGTTCGCCATCGCCGACGGCGTGGGCCCGGCCAAAAGCGTGATCACCCTCGGTTATGCCGGTTGGGAAGCCGGTCAGCTGGAGGCCGAGTTGGCCGACAATGCCTGGCTGACCTGTCCGTACGACGCCGACATCCTGTTCAACACCAGCAGTGAACTGCGCCTGGAAGCAGCGGCCAAGCACTTGGGGATCAACCTCAGCCTGCTGACCAGCCAGGCAGGACACGCCTGATGGCCCTGCGCCTGATCCTCGGCTTCGACTACGGCACCAAACAGATCGGCGTAGCGGTCGGCCAGGTGATTACCGGCCAGGCCCGCGAACTGTGCACCTTGAAGGCGCAAAACGGTGTGCCGGACTGGAATCAGGTCGAAGCCCTGATAAAGGAATGGAAACCCGACGCCGTGGTGGTCGGCCTGCCGCTGAACATGGACGGCACCCCAAGCGAGATGTGCGCCCGCGCCGAGAAATTCGCCCGCCGCCTCAACGGCCGCTTCAACCTGCCTTTCTATACCCACGATGAACGCCTGACGACCTTCGAAGCCAAGGGCGAGCGACTGGTGCGCGGCGGACAGAAAGGCAGCTACCGCGACAACCCGGTGGACGCCATCGCCGCCGCCCTGCTGCTGCAAGGCTGGCTCGACGAAAACACCGCACTATTTGAATCCTGACAAGCGCTACGGCGCTTTTCTTTTGGTTACAACCCGAGCCCCGGTTCGCGAGAACCGGCTCGACCCCGAGAAGGAGCAACCATGAGCCTGCCCAATCCCGCCGATCTGATCAGCCAGATGGCGACCCGCCTCAAGGCGCACCTTGCCCAGCGTGATATCAGCGAACCGCGTTACATCGGCATCCGCACCGGCGGCGTCTGGGTCGCCCAGGCCCTGCTCAAAGAGCTGGGCAGCGATGCGCCATTGGGCACGCTGGATGTTTCCTTCTACCGCGACGACTTCAGCCAGAACGGCCTGCACCCGCAAGTGCGTCCGTCCGCCCTGCCCTTCGAAATCGAAGGCCAGCATCTGGTGCTGATCGACGACGTACTGATGAGCGGCCGGACCATCCGCGCCGCCATGAACGAACTGTTCGACTACGGCCGCCCGGCCAGCGTGACGCTGGTCTGCCTGCTGGACCTGGACGCCGGCGAATTGCCGATCCGCCCCAACGTGGTCGGCGCGACGCTGTCGCTGGCCGCCCACGAGCGGGTCAAGCTGTCCGGGCCGGAGCTGGCCCTCGAACTGCAAGACCTTGCCCTTTAATCCGCCCTATTGAGAGTCCCCCTCGCGATGACGCCTCTAGATACCAAGCGCCCGCTGCAGCTCAATGATCAGGGCCAGCTGCGCCACTTCCTCTCGCTCGACGGCCTGCGCCGCGAGTTGCTGACGGAAATCCTCGACACCGCCGACTCGTTCCTCGAAGTCGGTGCCCGGGCCGTGAAGAAGGTCCCGTTGCTGCGCGGCAAGACCGTGTGCAACGTGTTCTTCGAAAACTCGACCCGCACCCGCACCACCTTCGAACTCGCGGCCCAGCGGCTGTCGGCGGACGTGATCACCCTGAACGTGTCGACCTCGTCGGCCAGCAAGGGCGAAACCCTGCTCGATACCCTGCGCAACCTTGAGGCCATGGCCGCCGACATGTTCGTCGTGCGCCACGGTGACTCCGGCGCTGCGCACTTCATCGCCGAACATGTCTGCCCGCAAGTGGCGATCATCAACGGCGGCGACGGCCGGCACGCCCACCCGACCCAGGGCATGCTCGACATGCTGACCATCCGCCGCCACAAGGGCGGCTTCGAGAACCTCTCGGTGGCCATCGTCGGCGACATCCTGCACTCGCGGGTGGCGCGCTCGAACATGCTCGCCCTGAAGACTCTCGGCTGCCCGGACATCCGCGTGATCGCGCCGAAAACCCTGCTGCCGATCGGCATCGAGCAGTACGGCGTGAAGGTCTACACCGACATGACCGAAGGTCTGAAAGACGTCGACGTGGTGATCATGCTGCGTCTGCAGCGTGAGCGCATGACCGGTGGCCTGCTGCCGAGCGAAGGCGAGTTCTACCGCCTCTTCGGCCTGACCACCGCGCGCCTGGCCGGCGCCAAGCCCGATTGCATCGTCATGCACCCGGGGCCGATCAACCGCGGCGTGGAGATCGAGTCGGCGGTGGCCGACGGCCCGCATTCGGTGATCCTCAATCAAGTCACCTACGGCATCGCAATCCGTATGGCCGTGCTGTCCATGGCCATGAGCGGGCAAACGGCGCAACGTCAATTCGAGCAGGAGAACGCCCAGTGAAGCTCAGCATTCTCGGCGCCCGCGTCATCGATCCAAGCAGCGGCCTGGATCAAATCACCGATATTCATGTTGAAGCCTGCAAGATCGTCGCCCTCGGCGCTGCACCGGCCGGTTTCACTGCCGTCGAAACCATCGACGCCCAAGGCCTGGTGGCCGCTCCGGGGCTGGTCGACCTCAACGTCGCCCTGCGCGAGCCGGGCTACAGTCGCAAAGGCACCATCGCCAGTGAAACCCGCGCTGCGGCGGCCGGTGGCGTAACCAGCCTGTGCTGCCCGCCGAAGACCAAACCGGTGCTCGACACCTCCGCCGTGGCCGAGCTGATCCTCGACCGCGCCCGCGAGGCCGGCAACACCAAGGTGTTCCCGATCGGCGCGCTGAGCAAAGGTCTGGATGGCGAACAGCTCGCAGAACTGGTTGCCCTGCGTGACGCCGGGTGTGTGGCGTTCGGCAACGGTCTGGAGAGTTTCCGCAACACTCGCACCCTGTGCCGGGCGCTGGATTACGCGGCGACCTTCGACCTGACGGTGATCTTCAACTCGCAGGATCACGACCTCGCCGACGGCGGCCTGGCCCACGAAGGCGCTACCGCCAGTTTCCTCGGTTTGCCGGGCATTCCGGAAACCGCTGAAACCGTGGCCCTGGCCCGTGATCTGTTGCTGGTCGAGCAAACCGGCGTGCGTGCGCACTTCAGCCAGCTGACCAGCGCTCGCGGCGTGGCCCTGATCGCTCAGGCCCAGGCCCGTGGTTTGAAAGTCACGGCGGATGTCGCCCTGTATCAGCTGATCCTGACGGACGAAGCGCTGATCGACTTCAGCAGCCTGTATCACGTGCAACCGCCGCTGCGCACCCGCGCCGACCGCGATGGTCTGCGTGAAGCGGTGAAGTCCGGCGTGGTTTCGGCGATTTCCAGCCATCACCAGCCCCATGAACGCGATGCCAAACTGGCACCGTTCGGCGCGACCGAACCGGGCATCAGCAGCGTCGAGCTGTTGCTGCCGCTGGCGATGACCCTGGTCGAGGATGGTCTGCTGGACCTGCCGACCCTGCTGGCCCGCCTGAGCGCCGGCCCGGCCGAGGCCCTGCGCCTGCCGGCGGGCAAACTGGCGGTGGGGGGTGCGGCGGATATCGTGCTGTTCGATCCGAAGGCCTCGACCGTTGCCGGCGAAACCTGGCTGTCGAAAGGCGAGAACTGCCCGTTCCTCGGCCATAGCCTGCCGGGTGTGGTGCGTTACACCTTGGTGGATGGCCGGATCAGTCACCAGGCGTAAAAAAAATGGCGAGGGAGCCAGCTCCCTCGCCATCACTTACTGAAAGGCGCCCCGCCCTTCGGCATTACGCACCGACACCTGATCGTTCAGCGTCCAGAAGTCATACAGCACCCCAAGAAAGAACAACCCGCCGGTCAGCAGGTACACCACCCCGCTGATCCACTTGCCCTGATACATCCGGTGCACGCCGAGCGCGCCGAGGAAGGTCAGCAGAATCCACGCCACGTTGTACTCGACAGGACCCGCGGCGAAACGCAGGTCGGCTTCGCGATCCATCGCCGGGATCAGGAACACGTCGATCAGCCAGCCGATCCCCAGCAACCCGAAAGTGAAAAACCAGATCGTGCCGGTCACCGGCTTGCCGTAATAGAAGCGGTGGGAGCCTGTGAAACCGAAAATCCACAACAGGTAACCGATCACCTTGCTGTGGGTGTCTTTTTCCTTCACACGGGGCAGTTGATAGCCGTTCATTAAGACCTCGATACACGCGATAGATAAATATTCTTTAATTCTTTGTGACTTTTTTACAGGTAGCCGACGTATGGCAAATGCTACCGTGTGTCCCGTCAAAGCCTTATAGCACCGGACTTCTGTCCGACAATTGCGTCTTTTTGCCGCTTATTTGGTTCCGTTGGCATCGGATTGAATCGACCAACGGCCTCGGAAGTGACAAAAAAGCTGTTATAAAGTTGCGCGCTAACACATCAAGAGCCCTGCCTAATGCGTCCATTTTTCAAGACATGGCTAACTATTTGCCTATTAATGCCACTGGCCGCCCACGCCACCAATCGTGAGCAACGTCTTCCCAACGTTAACGGTTTCACCCCTAAATCCCATGCCTCTGCTCCTTCGAACAAAGGCAAACAGGTCAAACACACCACGCTGAGCAGCACCGGCCGCAGCAAGCTGGTGCCACCGATGGCGACCAAGGAAAGCAGCAATGTCCTCAGTCGCGCGGTAAACGTCCTCGGTACGCCATACCGTTGGGGCGGCAGCAGCCCGAGTAAAGGCTTCGACTGCAGCGGTCTGGTGAAATACGCGTTCAACGACGCCACGTTCGACCTGCCACGCACCTCGAACGCCATGGCCAGCGGTCACGGCGAGAAAGTCGAACGCAAGGACCTGAAGCCGGGCGACCTGATTTTCTTCAACATCAAGAGCCGTCGGGTCAATCACGTCGCCATCTACCTGGGCAACGACCGTTTCATCCATGCACCACGGCGCGGCAAAGCGGTGAGCATCGACACACTGAACAAGCCGTACTGGGAAAAGCATTACGTGGTGGCCAAGCGCGTATTGCCGAAGGAACAGGGGCAAATGCGCGTCGTTCAGCGCTGAAGCTAGCTTGTCCGCACGCTCTGCGTCCGCTTTGGGACGCGGAGCGTCCCGGGCTGCATTCCCACGCAGAGCGTGGGAACGATCACTCCCTCAGAAATTATCTGGCGTGCGCGCTTTCTCCCGCGCATGCTCGCGGCTGATCAAGCCCTTGGTCACTAGATCCTTCAGGCACATGTCGAGTGTCTGCATTCCCAGCGAGCCACCGGTCTGTATCGCCGAATACATCTGCGCCACCTTGTCCTCGCGGATCAGGTTACGGATCGCCGACGTGCCCAGCATGATCTCGTGCGCCGCCACCCGACCGCCGCCGATCTTCTTGATCAGCGTCTGCGAGACTACCGCCAGCAACGACTCCGACAGCATCGAGCGCACCATGGATTTTTCGTCCCCGGGGAACACATCCACCACCCGGTCGATGGTCTTGGCTGCCGACGTGGTGTGCAAGGTGCCGAACACCAGGTGCCCGGTCTCGGCCGCGGTGAGCGCCAGGCGGATGGTTTCCAGATCGCGCATCTCGCCCACTAGGATCACATCCGGGTCTTCGCGCAGCGCTGAGCGCAATGCGGTGGCGAAACTGCGGGTATCACGATGGACTTCGCGCTGATTGATCAGGCATTTACGCGATTCGTGGACAAATTCGATCGGATCTTCAATGGTCAGGATGTGGTGATGGCGATGGGTGTTGAGGTAGTCGATCATCGCCGCCAGTGTCGTGGACTTGCCGGAGCCGGTCGGTCCGGTCACCAGCACCAGCCCGCGCGGCGCATCGGTGATCTTGCGAAAGACGTCGCCCATGGCCAGGTCTTCCATGGTCAGCACTTTTGACGGGATGGTCCGGAACACCGCCCCGGCGCCCCGGTTCTGGTTGAAGGCATTGACCCGAAAGCGCGCCACGCCGGGGACTTCGAAGGAAAAGTCGGTTTCCAGATGTTTCTCGAAGTCCACCCGCTGGGTGTCGTTCATGATGTCGTAGATCAGCTCGTGCACCTGCTTGTGGTCCAGCGCCGGCAGATTGATCCGCCGAACGTCGCCATCCACGCGGATCATCGGCGGCAGACCGGCCGACAGGTGCAGGTCGGAAGCGCCCTGTTTGGCGCTGAAGGCCAGCAGTTCAGTGATATCCATAGCGTCCCTCAATTCCAGTAGAATGCCGCGAACCTTCAGACCGCTGGCGCCTCTTGATGTCCACGATAGCAGACAACATTCTCCAGGTTAGTTCGCGTATTCATGCCGCCACCGCTGCCGCCGGACGCGATGAAAACAGCGTCCAGCTGCTGGCCGTGAGCAAGACCAAACCGGCACAAGCCCTGCGCGAAGCGTACGCCGCCGGCCTGCGCGACTTCGGCGAGAACTACCTGCAAGAGGCCTTGGGCAAACAGCTCGAACTGGCCGACCTGCCCTTGATCTGGCACTTCATCGGCCCCATTCAGTCGAACAAGACCCGCTCGATTGCCGAGCATTTCGCCTGGGTGCACTCCGTGGATCGCTTGAAAATCGCCCAACGCCTGTCCGAGCAACGCCCGGCGGATCTGCCGCCACTGAACATCTGCATTCAGGTCAACGTCAGCGGTGAAGCCAGCAAGTCCGGCTGCACGCCGCAAGACCTGCCGGCCCTGGCCCAGGCCATCAGCGCCCTGCCGCGCCTGAAGCTGCGCGGGTTGATGGCAATTCCCGAGCCGACCGAAGATCGCGCCGAGCAAGACGCTGCATTCGCTGCCGTTCAGAGATTGCAGGCCGGCCTCGATCTGCCGCTCGACACACTTTCCATGGGCATGAGCCACGACCTCGAGTCGGCCATTGCCCAGGGCGCGACCTGGGTCCGTATCGGTACGGCCCTGTTCGGCGCCCGCGACTATTCCCAATCTTGAGCATTTCCAGATAAGGACCTGACATGAGCAACACACGTATTGCCTTTATCGGTGCCGGCAACATGGCCGCCAGCCTGATCGGCGGCCTGCGGGCCAAGGGTCTGGAAGCTGCACGGATTCGCGCCAGCGATCCGGGCGAAGAAACCCGCGCCAAAGTCAGCGCCGAACACGGCATCGAAACCTTCGCCGACAACGCCCAGGCCATCGACGGCGCTGACGTTGTCGTGCTGGCGGTCAAGCCACAAGCCATGAAGCTTGTGTGCGAAGCGATTCGCCCGAGCCTGAAACCGAATCAACTGGTGGTCTCGATCGCCGCCGGCATCACCTGCGCCAGCATGACGGCCTGGCTGGGTGAGCAGCCGATCGTGCGCTGCATGCCGAACACCCCGGCACTGCTGCGTCAGGGCGTGAGCGGCTTGTACGCCACCGGCGCAGTGAGCACCGAACAACGCCAACAGGCTGAAGAACTGCTGTCCGCCGTGGGCATCGCCCTGTGGCTGAACGAAGAGCAGCAACTGGACGCGGTCACCGCCGTCTCCGGTTCCGGCCCGGCGTACTTCTTCCTGCTGATCGAAGCCATGACCGCCGCCGGCGTCAAACTCGGCCTGCCGAAGGAAACCGCCGAGCAGCTGACTTTGCAGACCGCTCTGGGCGCCGCGCACATGGCGGTGTCCAGCGACGTCGACGCCGCCGAACTGCGCCGCCGCGTGACCTCGCCGGCCGGCACCACGGAAGCTGCAATCAAATCGTTCCAGGCCGGCGGCTTCGAAGCCCTGGTGGAAAAAGCACTCGGCGCCGCCGCGCACCGCTCGGCCGAAATGGCCGAACAACTGGGCAAATAAGGAGCCTTACATGATTGGATTGAATACCGCAGCGGTCTACGTGCTGCAAACCCTCGGCAGCCTGTACCTGCTGATCGTGCTGCTGCGCTTCGTCCTGCAACTGGTGCGGGCGAACTTCTACAACCCGCTGTGCCAGTTCGTGGTCAAGGCCACTCAGCCGCTGCTCAAGCCACTGCGCCGGATCATCCCGAGCCTGTTCGGCCTCGACATGTCGTCGCTGGTACTGGCGATCCTCGTGCAACTGGCGCTGATGGCGCTGACCCTGCTGCTGACCTACGGCACCACCGGCAACCCGCTGCAACTGCTGATCTGGTCGCTGATCGGCGTGACGGCGCTGTTCCTGAAGATTTTCTTCTGGGCCATGATCATCAGCATCATCCTGTCCTGGGTCGCACCGGGCAGCCACAATCCGGGCGCCGAGCTGGTGAACCAGATCTGTGAGCCGGCCCTTGCGCCGTTCCGCCGCATCCTGCCGAACCTCGGCGGTCTGGACCTGTCGCCGATCTTCGCCTTCCTCGTGCTGAAGCTGATCGACATGCTGGTGATCAACAACCTCGCGGCGATGACGATGATGCCGGAAATCCTGCGCCTGCTGATGTGAGCTGGTTTCGCTGGGACGGTGACGACCTGATTCTGGAGTGTCACCTGCAACCGGCCGCCCGCAGCGACGACTTCTGCGGGCTGCACGGTGATCGCCTGAAGATCCGCCTGACCGCGCCGCCGGTCGAGGGCAAGGCCAATGCCTATCTGATGGGATTTCTGGCCAAGGCTTTTGGGGTCTCCAAAAGCCAGGTCAGTTTGCTCAGTGGTGAGCTGAACCGGCAGAAGCGGGTGAAGATCTGCTCGCCGAAGAAGTTGCCGGATCTGCCCGGACTAGTCAGCTGATCGTTCCCACGTCGAGGCGTCGAACCGTCCGCGTGGGAATGCATCCCGGGACGCTCCGCGTCCCCGCCGAAGCGGACGCGGAGCGTCCAATGAGGCGTTCCCACGCGGAGCGTGGGAACGAGCGCAAATCAAGCCTGATCGTTGCTTGCCGCTAACCCCACCGGTCTTTAGACTTACGCCTCATTTCAACGAGAGCAGGGTCGATGCCAGCTGCCTTTCCCCCCGATTCTGTTGGTCTGGTGACGCCGCAAACGGCGCACTTCAGCGAACCGCTGGCCCTGGCCTGCGGCCGTTCGCTGGCCGATTATGACCTGATCTACGAAACCTACGGCACGCTGAACGCGCAAGCGAGCAACGCCGTGCTGATCTGCCACGCCCTGTCCGGCCACCACCACGCTGCGGGTTACCACAGCGTCGACGACCGCAAGCCCGGCTGGTGGGACAGCTGCATCGGCCCCGGCAAACCGATCGACACCAACAAGTTCTTCGTGGTCAGCCTGAACAACCTCGGCGGTTGCAACGGTTCCACCGGCCCGAGCAGCCTCAACCCGGAAACCGGCAAGCCGTTCGGCGCCGACTTCCCGGTGCTGACCGTGGAAGACTGGGTGCACAGCCAGGCACGTCTGGCCGACCTGCTCGGCATAAGCCAGTGGGCCGCGGTGATCGGTGGCAGCCTCGGCGGCATGCAGGCGCTGCAATGGACCATCACTTACCCGGATCGCGTTCGCCACTGCCTGGCCATCGCCTCGGCCCCCAAGCTATCGGCGCAGAACATCGCCTTCAACGAAGTGGCGCGCCAGGCGATCCTCACCGACCCGGAATTCCACGGCGGCTCGTTCCAGGAACACGGCGTGATCCCCAAGCGCGGCCTGATGCTGGCGCGGATGGTCGGGCACATCACCTACCTGTCCGACGACTCCATGGGCGAGAAATTCGGCCGTGGCCTGAAGAGCGAAAAGCTCAACTACGACTTCCACAGCGTCGAGTTCCAGGTCGAAAGCTACCTGCGCTATCAGGGCGAAGAGTTCTCCGGGCGCTTCGATGCCAACACCTATCTGTTGATGACCAAGGCGCTGGACTACTTCGATCCGGCAGCGAACTTCAACGATAACCTGGCGAAAACCTTCGAAGGTGCAAAAGCCAGGTTCTGCGTGATGTCGTTCACCACCGACTGGCGCTTCTCCCCGGCCCGCTCGCGGGAACTGGTGGATGCGCTAATGGCCGCGCGCAAGGACGTCAGCTACCTGGAAATCGACGCGCCGCAAGGCCACGACGCCTTCCTGATTCCGATCCCGCGTTATTTGCAGGCGTTCGGCAATTACATGAACCGCATTACGTTGTGAGAAAGCCATGAGAGCTGATCTGGAAATCATCCAGGAATGGATCCCCGCCGGCAGCCGCGTGCTCGACCTCGGTTGCGGTGACGGCGAGTTGCTGACCTGGCTGCGCGACCACAAGCAGGTCACCGGCTATGGCCTGGAAAACGACCCGGACAACATCGCCGAGTGCGTGGCCAAGGGCATCAACGTCATCGAGCAGGACCTGGACAAGGGCCTGGGCAACTTCGCCAGCAACAGCTTCGACATCGTGGTGATGACCCAGGCCCTGCAAGCCGTGCATTACCCGGACAAGATCCTCGACGAAATGCTGCGGGTCGGTCGCCAGTGCATCATCACCTTCCCCAACTTCGGTCACTGGCGCTGCCGCTGGTACCTGGCGAGCAAGGGCCGGATGCCGGTGTCGGAATTCCTGCCGTACACCTGGTACAACACGCCGAACATCCACTTCTGCACCTTCGAAGACTTTGAAGAACTTTGTCGCGAACGTGAGGCGAAGGTCATTGATCGGCTTGCCGTGGATCAACAGCACCGCCACGGGTGGGCCAGTAAGCTATGGCCTAATCTGTTAGGTGAGATCGGTATCTACCGCGTCAGCAGCCCGGGGCTTGCGGATCACAGAATCGCGGTCTGAACCACGACATTGCGAGGAGAACGAACATGGGACGCTTGATTACCGCGCTATTGGCCGCCTGCCTGAGCCTGTCGGCCGTGGCCGCCGATGCCATCAAGGGCGAACGCAAGGAAGTGTTCGGTGATGTCACCGTGCATTACAACACCTTCAACTCGACCTTCCTGACGCCGGACATCGCCAAGGCTGCCGAGCTGATCCGCAGCAAGAACCAGGGTGTGATCAATGTCTCGGTGATCAAGGACGGCAAGCCGCTGATCGCCCAGGTCACCGGCACCGTCAAGGACCTGACCAGCCAGAGCGTGCCGCTGACTTTCCGCCAGATCACCGAACAGGGCGCGATCTACTACATCGCCCAGTACCCGGTGGAGCAGCAGGAAACCCGCACCTTTGAAATCAAGGTGCAGACCGGCGACAAGATCAACACCCTCAATTTCAACCAAGAGCTTTTCCCTGGCCAATGATCAATCTCAAGCAACTCGTACTGGCCAGCCATAACGCCGGCAAACTCAAGGAACTCCAGGCCATGCTCGGCGACTCGGTGCAACTGCGCTCGATCGGCGAATTCAGCAGCGTGGAGCCGGAAGAAACCGGTCTGTCGTTCGTCGAGAACGCGATCCTCAAGGCCCGCAATGCTGCGCGCATTTCCGGGCTGCCGGCGCTGGCCGACGATTCGGGCCTGGCGGTGGATTTCCTCGGCGGTGCGCCGGGCATCTACTCGGCGCGCTACGCCGACGGCAAGGGCGATGCGGCGAACAACGCCAAACTGCTCGACGCCTTGAAGGACGTGCCTGAAGCCGAGCGCGGCGCGCAGTTCGTCTGCGTGCTGGCGCTGGTGCGTCACGCCGACGATCCACTGCCGATCCTCTGCGAAGGTCTGTGGCACGGGCGCATTCTGACCGCCGCCAGTGGCGAGCACGGTTTCGGCTACGACCCGCTGTTCTGGGTGCCGGAGCGTAACGTGTCCAGCGCCGAGCTGAGCCCGAGCGACAAGAACCAGATCAGCCACCGCGCCCGTGCAATGGATCTGCTGCGCCAGCGTCTGGGCTTGAAATGACCGATAGTTCCTCCGCGTCGTCGCTCATTATCGGCGGCGCCGCCTCCTCGCCTCGGGCGCCGTTGCCGACGCTGCCGCCCCTGGCGCTGTACATCCACATCCCGTGGTGTGTGCGCAAATGCCCCTATTGCGACTTCAACTCCCACACCGCCAGCCCGGTGCTGCCGGAGCAGGAATACGTCGACGCGATGCTCGCCGACCTCGATCAGGATCTGCACGCGGTGTATGGCCGCGAGTTGGGTTCGATCTTCTTTGGCGGCGGCACGCCGAGCCTGTTCAGCGCCGAAGCGCTTGGCCGCTTGCTGGAAGGTGTGAAACAGCGCATTCCATTTGCCGACGACATCGAAATCACCCTGGAAGCCAACCCCGGGACCTTCGAGCAAGAGAAGTTCGTCGCCTACCGCAAACTGGGGATCAATCGCCTGTCGATCGGCATCCAGAGCTTCCAGCAGGAAAAGCTCAAGGCCCTCGGCCGTATCCACAACGGCGACGAAGCGGTACGCGCCGCCGGCATGGCGCGCCAGGCCGGGTTCGATAACTTCAACCTCGACTTGATGCACGGTTTGCCGGACCAGTCGCTGGACGATGCTCTGAGCGACCTGCGCCAGGCCATCGCCCTGAAGCCGACGCACATTTCCTGGTATCAGCTGACACTGGAGCCGAACACCGTGTTCTGGAACCAGCCGCCAGTGCTGCCGGAAGACGACACGCTGTGGGACATTCAAGAAGCCGGACAGGCGCTACTGGCCGAGCACGGTTACGCGCAGTACGAAGTTTCGGCCTATGCCCAACCGGGTCGCCCGGCGCGGCATAACCTGAATTACTGGAGCTTCGGCGACTTCATCGGCATCGGCGCCGGCGCTCACGGCAAGCTCAGCCATCCGGACGGGCGCATCGTGCGCACCTGGAAGACCCGTTTGCCGAAGGACTACCTCAATCCGGCCAAAAGCTTCCAGGCCGGCGAGAAAGCCCTGACCAACGACGAGATGCCGTTCGAATTCCTGATGAACGCCCTGCGCCTGACCGCCGGCGTCGAATCACGCCTGTACCCGGAGCGCACCGGTCTGCCGCTGGAGAGCCTCGACGAACACCGGCGCGAGGCCGAACAAAGCGGTCTGTTGCAGGTCGAACCGTCACGTCTGGCGGCCACCGAGCGCGGACAACTGTTCCTCAACGACTTGCTGCAGAAATTTCTGAGCTGAGCCCAACGCCCAACGCCCAACGGCAGCCCTAAGGAAAAAACATGGATTTGATTCTCGACCTGCTCGCCACCGTGTCCCGCTGGAGCCGCAGCAACCTCTCGGAAATCGCTCTGGCCCTGGTGGGCTGTCTGCTGGTGCTTTTCGGCGCCGACTTCAAGGGCTGGGTCGAACAACGCCTCGGCAGCATCGCCGGCGCCCTGCGCGTGCCGCTGATGGCCCTGCTGTGTCTGATCGGCAGCGGCGCGGCGCTGATCTACGCCACACCCTGGGTGGTGAAGGGCTTGAGCCAGTTCAACAACTACAGCCTGGCGCCGGTGTTGTTGGTGGTACTGGTGTTGATTGGCGTGGTCGCTGACCGCCGCTGATCTCCAACGTGCTCGTTCCCACGCTCCGCGTGGGAATGCAGCCCGGGACGCTCTGCGTCCCTGAAGCGGACGCGGAGCGTCCATCGAGGCATTCCCACGCAGACGGTTCGACGCCTCGACGTGGGAACGATCACTGCGCAGTACTTACGACTGCTTTTCGAACTTCAGATCCCACACACCATGCCCAAGACGTTCGCCGCGGCGTTCGAACTTGGTGATCGGGCGTTCGGCCGGGCGTGGCACGCACTTGCCGTCTTCGGCGAGGTTGCGATAGCCCGGGGCGACGTTCATCACTTCCAGCATGTATTCGGCGTACGGCTCCCAGTCGGTGGCCATGTGCAGAATGCCGCCGACTTTCAGCTTGCTGCGCACCAGTTCAGCGAAGGACGCCTGAACGATGCGGCGCTTGTGGTGGCGGCTCTTGTGCCACGGATCCGGGAAGAACAACATCAGGCGATCGAGGCTGTTGTCGGCGATGCAGCGGTTGAGCACTTCGATCGCGTCGCAATCGTAGACCCGCAGGTTGGTCAGGCCCTGAGTCAGCACGCCGTTGAGCAGCGCGCCGACACCCGGACGGTGAACCTCGACACCGATGAAATCCTGTTCCGGCGCAGCGGCGGCCATTTCCAGCAGCGAGTGGCCCATGCCGAAACCGATCTCCAGCGAACGCGGCGCGGAACGGCCGAACACCTGGTCGTAATCCACCGGCGCATCGGCCAGCGGCAGGACGAACTTCGGCGCGCCCTGATCCAGGCCGCGCTGCTGGCCTTCGGTCATGCGCCCGGCGCGCATCACAAAACTCTTGATGCGGCGGTGTTGGCGCTCGTCGCCTTCTTCCGTCTGGATTGGCGTGTCGTTCGATTCAGTCATCAATAGCTCTTACTTGATCAGACCATCCAGCGGCGAAGAGGCGCTGGCATAGAGTTTTTTCGGCATGCGGCCGGCGAGATAGGCCAGACGGCCCGCGACGATCGCGTGTTTCATGGCTTCGGCCATCATGATCGGCTGCTGGGCGTGGGCGATGGCCGAGTTCATCAGCACCGCGTCACAGCCCAGCTCCATGGAGATGGTGGCGTCGGAAGCGGTGCCGACACCGGCATCCACCAGCACCGGGATCTTGGCTTCTTCGAGGATGATCTGCAGGTTGTACGGGTTGCAGATCCCCAGGCCCGAACCGATCAGACCGGCCAGCGGCATCACCGCGATGCAGCCGATTTCCGCCAGTTGCCGGGCGATGATCGGGTCGTCGCTGGTGTAAACCATCACGTCGAAGCCTTCCTTGACCAGCACTTCGGCGGCCTTGAGGGTTTCGATCACGTTGGGAAACAGGGTTTTCTGGTCGGCCAGCACTTCCAGCTTCACCAGGTTGTGGCCATCGAGCAGTTCACGGGCCAGGCGGCAGGTGCGCACGGCCTCGACCGCGTCGTAGCAACCGGCGGTGTTCGGCAGGAAGGTGTAGCGATCCGGCGACAGCACTTCGAGCAGGTTCGGCTCGCCTTCGATCTGGCCCAGGTTGGTGCGGCGCACGGCGAAGGTGACGATCTCGGCACCCGAGGCTTCGATGGCCAGGCGGGTTTCTTCCATGTCACGGTACTTGCCGGTACCGACCAGCAAACGCGACTGGTAAGTACGACCGGCCAGAACGAAAGGCTTGTCGCTACGAACGATGCTCATGGGGAATCCTCTGTTGGGGTGAGGGTCTTGCAGAATTCTCGGCCCATGCAGGCCTGGCGACTAGCCGCCGCCGATCGCGTGCACGACTTCGACGTTGTCGCCGTCGTTCAAAGTGGTGTCGGCATGCTGGCTGCGCGGGACGATATCCAGATTGAGTTCGACCGCGACGCGGCGTCCGGTCAGATCCAGACGGGTCAGCAGGGCCGCAACGGTTTCACCGTCGGGCAGTTCAAAGGATTCACCGTTCAACTGAATGCGCATGCGCAACGCCGCCATCACTTTTTAGGGGGTGGCATTCTAGCCCGATCATGACCTAAAGGTCAGCACCAAGCGTCAAGCGGTTGGGTGCAGGCGCCAGGCGGCGAGTCCGAGGCACAGCCAGCCGATCAGGAATGCCAGACCGCCGAACGGGGTGATGATGCCGAGCTTGCCGATGCCGAGGGTGGTCAGCAGGTACAGGCTGCCGGAAAACAGCAGGATGCCGACGCTGAACGAGATGCCGGCCCAGGCGACCAGCCGCCCCTGAAGCTGCGTGGCCAGCAGCGCCACGCCGAACAGCGCCAGCGCATGCACCAGTTGATAGGTAACGCCCGTGTGGAAGATCGCCAGGTATTCGGGTGTCAGGCGGTTTTTCAAGCCATGGGCGGCGAATGCGCCGAGGCCGACACCGGTGAAACCAAAGAAGGCAGCCAGCATCAGAAAGCTACGCAGCATGTAGAACTCCAGTCAGACTCGATCGGCAGGGTCTGTATAATGGCCCGCTCAACCGGTTCGGCCAAGCCATCTCTATGCTGCGTTTATTTCTCCGTCGTTTCATGAAGGCCCTGCTCTGGTTCGCGGGCGGCAGCGTATTGCTGGTGTTGGTGTTTCGCTTTGTGCCGCCACCGTTCACGGCGCTGATGGTCGAGCGCAAGATAGAGTCCTGGGCCGACGGCGAGCCGATCGATCTGCAACGCACCTGGAAGCCATGGGACGAGATCTCCGATGACCTGAAGGTCGCGGTGATTGCCGGCGAAGACCAGAAATTCCCCGAGCATTGGGGTTTTGACCTGAGTGCGATCAAGGCAGCACTGGCCCACAACGAACTCGGCGGTTCGATCCGTGGTGCCAGCACCTTGAGCCAGCAAGTGTCGAAGAACCTGTTTTTGTGGTCCGGCCGCAGTTATCTGCGCAAGGGCCTGGAGGCGTGGTTTACCGCGCTGATCGAAGTGTTCTGGCCCAAGCAACGGATTCTTGAGGTGTACCTGAACAGCGTCGAGTGGGATGACGGCGTGTTTGGCGCCGAAGCGGCGGCAAGGCATCACTTTGGCGTAGGCGCCAGGTCGCTGTCCCGGCAGCAGGCGAGTTATCTGGCGGCTGTGCTGCCGAATCCCCGGGTCTGGAGCGCCAGTCATCCGACCGCTTATGTGTCGCGCCGAGCCGGCTGGATTCGCCAGCAAATGAGCCAGTTGGGTGGCGACAGCTACCTGCTGACACTGAATGATTCGCGCCGCGCGCCCTGGGCCCAATGACGTTCTGACAGGCAAACAAAAACGCCCCGATCATCACTGATCGGGGCGTTTTTTTATTGCCGGACTA
Organism: Pseudomonas sp. NFIX49; assembly: GCF_900115915.1. Taxonomy (NCBI): domain Bacteria; kingdom Pseudomonadati; phylum Pseudomonadota; class Gammaproteobacteria; order Pseudomonadales; family Pseudomonadaceae; genus Pseudomonas; species Pseudomonas sp. NFIX49. Next base: position 45,780 of record NZ_FOYE01000005.1, read on the forward strand.
CCGGTTATGCGGCAATCGACAACTTGAGCTTGTTCATCGCGCTCTTCTCGAGCTGACGGATCCGCTCGGCCGACACGTTGTACTTCTGCGCCAGGTCGTGCAGCGTGGCTTTCTCTTCTGCCAGCCAGCGCTGGTAGAGGATGTCGCGGCTGCGTTCGTCCAGCACTTCCAGCGCTTCGTGCAGGTTGTGATTGGAGTTGTCGCTCCAGTCGGCATCTTCCAGTTGACGCGCCGGGTCGTACCGGTGGTCTTCCAGATAATTGGCCGGCGACTGGAAAGCGCTGTCGTCGTCTGCTTCCGCAGCCGGGTCGAAGGCCATGTCATGGCCGGTCAGGCGACTTTCCATCTCACGCACTTCACGCGGCTCGACGCCGAGGCTTTCCGCCACACGGTGGACTTCCTCGTTGTTCAACCAGGCCAGACGCTTCTTCTGGCTGCGCAGGTTGAAGAACAGCTTGCGCTGGGCCTTGGTGGTCGCGACCTTCACGATCCGCCAGTTGCGCAGGATGAACTCGTGAATCTCGGCCTTGATCCAGTGCACCGCGAAGGACACCAGACGCACGCCCATTTCCGGGTTGAAACGCTTCACCGCCTTCATCAGGCCGACGTTACCTTCCTGGATCAGGTCAGCCTGAGCCAGACCGTAGCCGGAATAGCTACGGGCGATGTGTACGACAAACCGCAGGTGGGCGAGCACCATCTGCCGAGCCGCCCCCAGATCCTGCTCATAGTAGAGACTCTCGGCCAGTTCACGCTCCTGCTCCGGCGTCAGCAATGGAATGCTGTTGACGGTGTGCACGTAGGCTTCCAGGTTTGCGCCTGGAACCAATGCATACGCAGGTTGCAAAGAATTGGACATACGGAAAAACCTCCGACTTACATACTCATGCTTTTCAGCATTGCGAAAAATTGACCGGAAACTCAAATGAAAGTTTCCTTAACCACTGAAAGGTCAATCACGCGCAAAAAAGATTCTACTTCGGCGCCAGCTCCCTGAGATGACGTGCGACTGCAATCCATGCACCGATATAACCCAACAGCACCGCGCCAAGCAAGAGCGACAGACCGTCGGCAACTGGCACGCCGGCCAGTGCGAAATCGCTGCCGTACAAGCCGGCCAGCCCGACCACCGCATCGTTCAGCCAGTTCAGGCCGAACGCCAATACACCCCAGGACAGCAGCCCCGCACCGAAGCCATACAACGCGCCCATATAAAGGAAAGGACGACGCACATAGCTGTCGGTGCCGCCGACGAGTTTAATCACTTCTATCTCGGTGCGGCGGTTTTCAATATGAAGACGAATGGTATTGCCTATCACCAAAAGTAATGCGGAAACCAGCAACACCGTCAGACCGAACACGAAACGGTCGCCGAGCTTGAGGATGGCGGCCAGACGCTCGACCCAGACTAGATCAAGTTGCGCCTGTTGTACCTTGGGCAGCTCGGAAAGTTTTTGTCTTAATGCTTCCAGGGTCGACTTGTCGACCTCGTTCGGCGTCACCAGCACCACACCCGGCAGCGGGTTTTCCGGCAGTTCGCGCAGGGCTTCGCCCAGTCCCGACTGCTGCTGGAACTCTTCCAGCGCCTGGTCGCGGCCGACATATTCAGCATCAGCTACGCCCGGCATACCTTTGATCTGGTCGCGCAATGCTTCGCCCTGAGCCGGGCTCGCCTCAAGCTCCAGGTACAGCGAAATCTGCGCCGCACGCTGCCACGAACCGCCCAGGCGCTCGACATTGCTCAGTAACAGCGAAAGACCCATCGGCAGACTCAGCGCAACCGCCATCACCATGCAGGTGAAGAAGCTGCCGATCGGCTGCTTGCCGAGACGGCGCAGGCTGTCGATCCAGCTGGCGCGATGGCTTTCGATCCAGGCACGGAACAGCGTGGCGAAGTCCGGGCCGTCGTCATCGTCGTGCTTTTTCTTCTTTGGCGGTTGCGGATCGGCGGCCTTCGGGGCCACACGCTCGGAAACCTTCGGACTACGTGTCGCACTCATACGCCGGCCTCCCCGTCGCCGATCAATCGGCCGCGTTGCAGGGTCAGCATGCGATGGCGCATGCGCGCGATCAGCGCCAGGTCGTGACTGGCGATCAGCACGCTGGTGCCCAGACGGTTGATGTCTTCGAACACTCCCATGATCTCGGCCGCCAGACGCGGGTCGAGGTTACCGGTCGGTTCGTCCGCCAGCAGCAGGGCCGGACGGTGAACGATGGCGCGGGCAATGCCGACGCGCTGTTGCTGACCGGTCGACAGGTCGCCCGGATACAGCTCGGCCTTGTCCGACAGCGCCACGCGCTCCAGCGCCGAATCGACACGTTTGGCGATTTCGACCTTGGACAGCCCGAGAATCTGCAACGGCAGCGCGACGTTGTTGAACACCGTGCGATCGAACAGCAGTTGATGGTTCTGGAACACCACGCCGATCTGCCGACGCAGGAACGGAATCTGTGCATTGCTGATGGTGCTCAGGTCTTGCCCGGCCAACAGCAGCTTGCCACTGGTCGGACGTTCCATCGCCAGCAGCAGGCGCAACAACGTGGATTTACCGGCACCGGAGTGGCCGGTGACAAACAGGAACTCGCCGCGACGGACTCGAAAGCTCAGCTCATGCAAGCCGACGTGACCGTTCGGGTAGCGCTTACCGACCTGTTCGAAACGAATCATGAACGCTCCCGCTCGGCAAACAATGCCTGGACAAAGGGTTCGGCTTCAAAGGTACGCAGATCGTCGATGCCTTCACCGACGCCGATGTAGCGGATCGGCAGGCCGAACTGCTTGGCCAGGGCGAAAATCACCCCGCCCTTGGCGGTGCCGTCGAGCTTGGTCAGCGCCAGGCCGGTCAATTCGACGGTCTGGTTGAATTGCTTGGCCTGGTTGATGGCGTTCTGGCCGGTGCCGGCGTCGAGCACCAGCAGCACTTCGTGCGGCGCGTCGGCGTCGAGCTTGCCGATCACCCGGCGAACCTTTTTCAGTTCTTCCATCAGGTTGTCTTTGGTGTGCAGACGACCGGCGGTGTCGGCGATCAGCACATCAATGCCACGGGCCTTGGCGGCCTGCACGGCGTCGAAGATCACCGAAGCCGAGTCCGCGCCCGTGTGCTGGGCGATCACCGGAATCTTGTTGCGCTCGCCCCAGACCTGCAACTGCTCGACAGCCGCGGCACGGAAGGTGTCACCGGCAGCGAGCATGACTTTCTTGCCTTCCAGTTGCAGTTTCTTCGCCAGTTTGCCGATGGTGGTGGTCTTGCCGGCGCCGTTGACGCCAACCACCAGAATCACGAATGGCTTGTTCTGGGAAGCGATCTTCAGCGGCTGCTCGACCGGTTTGAGCATTGCGGCCAACTCGGCCTGCAGGGATTTGTACAGGGCGTCGGAATCGGCCAGCTCTTTACGCGCGACCTTCTGGGTCAGGCGCTGGATGATCACCGAAGTCGCCTCGACGCCGACGTCGGCTGTCAACAGGCGGGTTTCGAGATCGTCGAGCAGATCGTCATCGATGGCTTTCTTGCCGAGGAACAGGCTGGCCATGCCCTCGCCGATGCTGGCACTGGTCTTGGACAGGCCCTGCTTGAGACGGGCGAAGAAGCCGGCCTTGGTTTCTTCGGTGCGCGGGGCTTCTACCGGGGTTTCAGCCTGGATTTCCACAGGAGCGACTGGCGCTACGGCGACCGGTGCAGGTGCAGGTGCAGGTGCAGGTGCAGGTGCAGGCTCGGGCGCTTCAACAATCGGAGCAACCGGGGCAGCAACCACAGGTTCTGGAATGACCGGAGCAGCTTCCACCACCGGCGCCTGAACAGGTTCGGGGGCGAACGCGACCGGTGCAGGAATCGGCGGCGTAACGTGCGGTGCAGCCTCTTCAACCAGCGCCACCGGCTCTTCCGCCACCGGTAAGCTCAGCCACGGCTCGCTGGCCGGGGACAGCGGCAATTCGGCGGCAGCCGGCGCTTCAGGCTCGGCCTCGACCACCGGTTGCAGCACCGGCTCGGCGATCGGCAGCACAACCGGCGCCGGCGCTTCTTCTATTACGGGAGCGGGCGCAGGGGCTGGCTCAGGAATGGCAGTCGGCTGTTCGACGACGGGTTCCTGCGGTTTCTTGCGCAGCCATCCGAACAGGCTTTTCTTCTCGCCAGCCGCAGCTGGGGTCTTCTTGTCGTCGTTGGAACCAAACATGGAGGACGGCTATCTCACGGTAGCGACGCGCCACAGGGGCGCCCCGGCAAATAAATATTCGATGCAGAACAGACTGTGTTTCACCCAGCTTGTTCACGCGCAACATTTTGTCGAGGCACCAACGGCACCTCAAAAGAATCGTTTTAATAAAGGACTGGCCGGCAAAATCGGCGAAAAAGCGAAGTTTAGCTGATAAACCAAAGCCTTCTGCCGCAAACCCATACAACCTGATCAGGTTTCAAAACCGGATAGGCGTGGTCGCCGGTAAAACGGATCAGTATCCTAGCACCCTCTCGCCCGCCGACGCTAAGACCAAGCGGGCAGCCCAACAGGTTTAAAAACGAATGAATGCTCTAGCCCGCCGCGCCGCAGGCCTGCTGCTCAGCACAGTCTGCCTGCCCCTTTCGGCCCTGGCGGCCGATCCGCAACCGACCCATGAATTCACTCTCGACAACGGTTTGAAGGTCGTCGTGCGCGAAGACCATCGCGCGCCAGTGGTGGTGTCGCAGGTCTGGTACAAGGTCGGTTCCAGCTACGAAACCCCGGGCCAGACCGGTCTCTCCCACGCCCTCGAGCACATGATGTTCAAGGGCAGCGAGAAAGTCGGTCCCGGCGAAGCCTCGCTGATCCTGCGCGACCTCGGCGCCGAAGAGAACGCCTTCACCAGCGACGACTTCACCGCTTATTACCAGGTGCTGGCCCGCGACCGTCTGGGCGTGGCCTTCGAACTGGAAGCCGACCGCATGGCCAACCTGCGCCTGCCGGCCGACGAATTCGCCAAGGAAATCGAAGTCATCAAGGAAGAGCGCCGCCTGCGCACCGACGACAAGCCGATGGCCAAGGCCTTCGAGCGCTACAAGGCCATGGCCTACCCGGCCAGCGGTTATCACACGCCGACCATCGGCTGGATGGCTGACCTTGAGCGGATGAAGGTCGAAGAGCTGCGTCACTGGTATCAGTCCTGGTACGTGCCGAACAACGCCACGCTGGTGGTGGTCGGCGACGTGACCCCGGACGAGGTGAAGACCCTCGCCCAGCGCTACTTCGGGCCGATCCCGAAGCGTGACGTGCCGCCGGCGAAAAAACCGCTGGAACTGGCCGAGCCCGGTGAACGCCAGATCACCCTGCACGTGCAGACCCAACTGCCGAGCCTGATGCTCGGTTTCAACGTCCCGAGCATCGCCACCGCCGAAGACAAACGTTCGGTCAACGCCTTGCGCCTGATCTCGGCGTTGCTGGACGGCGGCTACAGCGGCCGCATCCCGACCCAACTGGAGCGCGGTGAAGAGCTGGTGTCCGGCGGTTCGTCGAGCTACGACGCCTACACTCGCGGTGACAGCCTGTTCACCCTGTCGGCCACGCCGAACACCCAGAAGAAAAAAACCATGGCCCAGGCTGAAGCCGGCCTGTGGAAACTGCTGGAACAGCTGAAAACCACCGCGCCGTCCGCCGAAGAACTGGAGCGCGTACGCGCGCAGGTCATCGCCGGCCTGGTTTTCGAGCGTGATTCGATCACCAGCCAGGCCACCGCCATCGGCCAGCTGGAGACCGTCGGTCTGTCGTGGAAGCTGATGGACACCGAACTGGCCGATCTGGAAAGCGTCACCCCGCAAGACATCCAGAACGCCGCCAAGCTGTATTTCACCCGCGAACGTCTCAGCGTCGCCCACGTCCTGCCACTGGAGACGACTCATGAGTGAGCGCAAAACCCCACGCCTGCTGCTCGGCCTGATCGCCGTGGCCATCATCGGCTCCGCTGCGTTCTACCTGGTGCCAAGCGACAACACCAAGGCCAGCGAAGCGCTGGATAACGCCAAGTCCAGCCAGAAACTGCAATCGCTGGCCGAGCTAGACGGCAAGGCCCCGGCCAGCCGCAAGCTCGACGTGCAGACCTGGAACACCGCCGAAGGCGCCAAGGTGCTGTTCGTCGAGGCTCGCGAACTGCCGATGTTCGACATGCGCCTGATCTTTTCCGCCGGCAGCAGCCAGGACGGCAACGCGCCGGGCCTGGCCCTGCTGACCAACGCCATGCTCAACGAAGGCGTGGCGGGCAAGGATGTTGGTGCCATCGCTCAGGGCTTTGAAGGCCTGGGCGCGGATTTCGGCAACGGCGCCTATAAAGACATGGCCATCGCGTCGCTGCGCAGTCTGAGTGCCGCCGACAAGCGCGAGCCAGCGCTGAAGCTGTTCTCGGAAGTAGTGGGCAAACCTACCTTCCCGGCTGACTCCTTCGCGCGCATCAAGAACCAGATGCTCGCCGGTTTCGAATACCAGAAACAGAACCCCGGCAAACTCGCCAGCCTGGAGCTGATGAAGCGCCTCTACGGCGATCACCCGTACGCCCACGCCAGCGACGGCAATGCGCAAAGCGTGCCGAAGATCACGCTGGCGCAACTGCGTGAGTTCCACGCCAAGGCCTATGCAGCCGGCAACGTGGTGATCGCGCTGGTGGGCGATCTGTCCCGTAGCGAAGCCGAGGCGATCGCCAATCAGGTGTCCGCCGCACTGCCAAAAGGCCCGGCGCTGGCGAAGGTCGAGCAACCGACCGAGCCGAAACCCGGCATCGGCCACATCGAATTTCCGTCGAAGCAGACCAACCTGATGATCGCGCAACTGGGCATCGACCGTGACGACCCGGATTACGCCGCGCTGTCGATGGGCAACCAGATCCTCGGCGGTGGCGGTTTCGGCACCCGGCTGATGAGCGAAGTGCGCGAGAAGCGCGGCCTGACCTACGGCGTGTATTCGGCATTCAGCCCGATGCAGGCGCGCGGCCCGTTCATGATCAACCTGCAGACCCGAGCGGAAATGAGCGAAGGCACCCTGAAACTGGTGCAGGACGTGCTCGCCGACTACCTCAAGACCGGCCCGACCCAGAAAGAACTCGACGACGCCAAGCGCGAACTGGCCGGCAGCTTCCCGCTGTCCACCGCGAGCAATGCCGATATCGTTGGCCAGCTCGGCGCCATGGGCTTCTACAACCTGCCGCTGAGTTATCTGGACGACTTCATGCGTCAGTCCCAGAGCCTGACGGTCGAGCAGGTTCGCGACGTCCTCAACAAACACTTGAGCACGGATAAACTGGTCATCGTCAGCGCTGGCCCGACCGTGCCGCAAAAGCCGTTACCGGCCCCATCTGATAAACCTGCCGAGCAGCCGCTCGGGGTTCCGGAGCATTAATGGCCAGTCCAAAGAAACCTGTACAAAAACTGCACAACGGTGTGAACCAGTTGCGCATCATCGGCGGCGAATGGCGCAGCCGAAAGCTGAGCTTTCCTGATGCGCCGGGCCTGCGTCCGACGCCGGACCGGGTGCGCGAAACCCTGTTCAACTGGCTCGCGCCGTACGTTGCCGGGGCCAAGGTGCTCGACCCGTTCGCCGGCAGCGGCGCGCTGTTTCTGGAAGCGCTGTCCCGTGGCGCGGCCATGGGTCAGGCGCTGGATGCCAGCCATGTCGCGGTGTCCAGCCTGAAAGAACACCTCGGCACGCTGCGCTGCACCAACGGTCACGTACAGACCGCCGATGCGCTGCGATATCTGGAAACCCAGACCGCCACTGCGTTCGACCTGGTGTTCCTCGACCCGCCGTTCAATCAGAACCTGCTGCCCGCCGTGTGCACGCTGCTGGAAGAGCGCCAATGGCTGGCCGACGATTCGTGGATCTACACTGAAAGCGAAACCGCGCCATCGACCCTCGGCCTGCCGGGCAACTGGCGCCTGCACCGCGAGCAAAAATCCGGGCGGGTGTACTACGCGTTATGGCAACGGGGCCTGCCCTCTCTCTGACAATCGTCTGGCGAACGCCGAATCTGGCGCGCGGTAGATAACTACCGCACGCCGCCCGCGCAAAATCTCCACAGTGGATTACGCCATTTCAGTAATCCATTGAGGACCCATCATTTATGGACACTTTGTGCAGCAGGATGCTGCCTTGCCTGGCCCTGGCCCCGCTGTTGGCGCTGGCCGCCCCACCACCGACCACCCATGAGTTTCTGCTGGACAACGGCCTGAAGGTCATCGTCCGCGAGGATCACCGGGCCCCGCTGGTCACTTCCCAACTGTGGTTCAAGGTCGGATCGGCTGACGAAGCACCGGGCCAGACCGGACTGTCACACGCGCTGGAACACATGCTTTACAAGGGCAGCAGCAAGACCTGTCCGGGCGAGGCATCCGCCATACTGGAATCCCTGGGGGCATCGGAAAATGCCTTTACCGGCAAAGACGTCACTGCCTACCACCAGACTTTGCCCAAGCCTTATCTTGGGGTCGCATTCGAACTGATGGCCGACCTGATGTCGACTGCTCACCTCAAACCTGAAGATTTCGCTTCCGAGATAAATGTCATTCAAGAAGAGCGCCGCTTGAGTGTGGAAGACAGTCCCCTGGACACTGCAATGGAGCGTCTGGAAAGCCTGGCCTATCCCTCCAGCAGCTATCGGACCCCCGTCATCGGCTGGATGAACGACCTGCGCACCTTGAACACCGCTCAGTTGCGCGACTGGTATGAGTCACGCTATGCCCCTGGCAATGCCACGCTGGTCGTCGTCGGCGACGTCACCCTCGATTACGTTCAACCTCTGGCTCAACGCTACTTCGGCGGCCTCGCCAGTCGCCCCCCCACCCAAACCGTAAAACCGCGCGAATTGCCGCAGCCAGGCGAACGCCGCCTCATCCTCAACCAACCGGTGCCCGCCTCGCAGTTGATCATGGCGTTCAACGTTCCCAGCCTGGCTACGGCAGATACATACCGGACTGCGCATGCGCTGCGCCTGATGGAAATGTTGCTGGCAGGCTCCCAGAGCGCTCGCCTGCAAAAACACCTGCAACACAAGGAACATGTATTCAGCCATGTCAGCGCCAGCTACGACCTTTACAGTCGCGGCGATACTCTTCTGACATTGAGCACCCGCCTCGACAGCTCACAACCCACAAGCCCGGAAACCGCACAAATACGCGTCTGGGATCTGCTCGAAGAACTGCGCACCACGCCCCCCTCTCCCGAAGAACTGGAACGCGCACGGACCCAACTGATCGCCCAGAGAGTTTTTGCCCGGGATTCGATCATGAACACTGCCATACATCTGGCCGCCCTCGAGAGCGCTGGCCTGTCGTGGCAATTGCTCGATCAGGAGATCGCCGAGCTCAAGAAAGTGACCCCCGAGGACCTCCGCCAGGTCGCTGAAAAGTACCTGATCCGCGAACGCCTCAGCACAGCCCACGTGCTTGCGGAGAAAAAACATGGATAAATCTGCGCACCTCTTTCGGTCTGCCATGGCCGGTTTTGCATTCATCCTCTGGCTGTCTGCCAGTCCGGTTGCTGCCGATACTGCGCCAGCCGGTTTTCCCAAATCACGATTGCAATCGCTGTCGGAAACAGACACGTCCCGACAGACGCCACGCCCATTGACCATCAAGGGCTGGAAAACCACGACGGACATCAAAACGTTATTCATCCGTACGACGGAGTTGCCGATGTTCGATGTTCACGTCAGTTTCGCCGCCGGCAGTGCACACGATGGCGACAACCCCGGCCTGGCAGCGTTGACATTCAGCCTGTTCAACGAGGGGGTGAGCGGCAAGAATGACCATGCAGCGATCGCCGAAGTCTTTGACGGGCTGGGTGCAAAAGTCGGTATGGTTCTGGATCAGGAGCGTGCCACGTTCACGTTGCGCAGCCTCAGCGATCCAGACAAAAGCGCCCCGGCGCTGCAACTGTTTACGCAAATGCTGGGGCAGCCCTCCCTTTCCGATGAAGCGCTGCTGAGGGTCAAGAGCGAGCTTCGTGGCTTGCAGCTGGCACAACAGCAACAACCTGCGGACATTGCCAGGCAACGCCTTCAGGAGCTGCTGGCTCCGGACACGCCCTACGCCCGCTCGATCTACGGAGCCGATGCCGACATGACCTCGATCACCCGTCAGGCCGTTCAAACGTTCCACCGACAAACCCACTCGGCAAGACAGACACAAATTACGTTGGTGGGAGACCTTTCCGTCGAACAGGCACAGGCCATCAGCCTGCAAATCGCCAACGCGCTACCCGCGCCCATCGTTGCACTGCCCGCAGTCGAACCGCCCAAAGCGTTCGGCACTCAAATGCATCACCATGTCGAGCGCACACAAGAACAGACTCACGTATTGCTTGGGCAACCCAGCCTGTCGCGCCAACACGAGGATTTCATTGCGCTGTATGCCGGGACGCTGATTTTCGGCAGTGGTGCGAACTCCCGCCTGATGACAGAACTGCGCAACAAACGAGGCCTGGTATACGGCGTCAGCATTCGCACCAAAGACTGGGCAGGCGGCGGACTGACATCAATCGCTCTGCAGACCAGCCCCCAATTCGCGAATGAAACAGTGGCACTGGTGAAATCGATGCTCAGCAATTTCCGGCGTGACGGCCCCTCGCAGGAGGAACTCGATCACTTCAAACGCCGACTGGCCAACGCCAACATCACAGACAGTGCCAGCAACGAGCAGATTCTCGCGCGCCTGACCGAGATCAACCGTCATCACTTGCCGCTCGACCTGGATTTCTTCGCGCAACAGGTGCAGAGCCTGACGCTGGAGCAGATCAGAATGGCAGTGGACAAACATCTGCCTGACGATCAGTGGCGGGTAGTGACCGTGGGCCCGACGGTACCCCAACTGCCGCTGCCGCAACCGGCCACTGTCCCGACCGTCGAGCCGTCCGGGCATTCGTGTCGCGCTGATGCAGGCTTTGTGGCAAGTTAGATCTCCCTTGAAGTGGCAGCCCTTTGTGTGGCGACCACTTCATGCATGACACCGTCGAGATTTACTGTGCGCGCACCTCTTTCTCCTTCAGAACCCGGATTTCGCTTCACACCCGCCTTCGGCCTCGGCAATCCACACCTGCAAACCTTGTGGGGGCCGCTATGGCGTAAAACCGTGCACCTTGATCGCCAGCGCGAACGGCTGTGGCTGGACGACGGCGACTTCCTCGACCTCGACTGGCACGGCCCGCACAGCGCCGACGCGCCTCTAGTGCTGGTGCTGCACGGGCTGACCGGTTCTTCCAATTCGCCTTACGTCGCCGGAATCCAGGCAGCCCTCGCCGCGCAAGGCTGGGCCAGTGTTGCGCTGAACTGGCGCGGCTGCTCCGGCGAGCCGAATCTGTTGCCCCGCAGCTACCATTCCGGGGCCAGCGAAGACCTCGCCGAAACCATCCGCCATCTGAAAGCCAAGCGGCCATTGGCGCCGCTGTATGCGGTCGGCTATTCCCTCGGCGGCAATGTGTTGCTCAAGCATCTGGGGGAAACCGGCAGCGCCAGCGGCGTGCTCGGCGCGGTGGCGGTGTCGGTGCCGTTTCGCCTCGATCAATGTGCCGACCGTATCGGCCAGGGCTTCTCGAAGGTCTATCAGGCGCACTTCATGCGCGAGATGGTCGCCTACATCAAGAACAAGCAGCGCCAGTTCCAGCACGACGGACGCGAGGACGGTCTCGCCGCACTGGCCGCCCTCGGCTCACTGGAAAACATGCGCACCTTCTGGGATTTCGATGGCCGGGTGACCGCGCCGCTGCACGGTTTCGTCGATGCCGAGGATTACTATCGCCGCGCGTCGAGCCGCTATTTTCTCGGCGAGATCCGCACACCGACCCTGATCATTCAGGCAGCGGACGATCCGTTCGTGTTTCCCCACAGCCTGCCTTCGGCCAGTGAATTGTCGGCCACGACCCAGTTCGAATTGCAGAACAAGGGCGGGCATGTAGGTTTCGTCGACGGCACGCTCCGTCAGCCGGGTTATTACCTGGAACGACGGATTCCGCAGTGGCTGGCCGACGCGGGGCGCGGGTGAGGTCATGAGCGATCAGGGCGAGTCGATCCGCTTCTGGCAAGCCGCGCCCCTGGCCGGGGTCGAGCTGTTGACCGCGCGCTACATCGAGCATCGTTTCGCCCCGCACGTCCACGACGGTTATGTGATCGGCATGATCATGGCCGGCGCCCAGCGCTACCGTTATCGCGGCGCCGAACACCTGGCGGGCAGCGGCACGCTGGTGCTGATCAATCCGGACGAAGTGCATAACGGCCACAAGGGCACCGAGGACGGCTGGCTGTACCGGGCGTTTTATCCCGACACCGGGCAGATCGTCGCGCTGTTGAATGAACTGGAACTGCCGACCGCACCGATGCCGGCCTTCGGTGCGACGTTGTATCGCGATCCGGACCTGGTCAGCGGGTTCTGTCAGTTGCACCGCTTGCTCGAAAGCCCCGCCACCGCACTGCAACAGCAAACGGTGTGGCGCGAGATGATGATGTTGCTGTTGCAGCGTCACGCGGCGGTGCAGATCAACGGCAATCCCGGCAAGGAGCATCGCGCGGTGGCAATGGCCAAGGAGTTGCTGCACGCGCAATTGGCGGCGCCGCCCTCGCTGGAAGAACTGGCGGCGGCGGTGAACCTCTCGCCCTTCCACTTCGCCCGGGTGTTCCGCCGCGCCACCGGCATGCCGCCGCACAGCTGGCTGATGCAGCAGCGAATCGCCTGCGCGCGCGGCTTGTTGCAGAGCGGCTGCCTGCCGGTGGAAGTCGCCACGCAGCTGGGATTTGCCGACCAGAGCCATCTGAGCCGGCAGTTCAAACAGGTTTACGGCGTAGGCCCCGCAGCCTATCGCAGCGCGCGGCTGGATCGCTGAGCGTTTACTCGCCGGTGGCGATACCGCGCGCAGGATCGTTGATCCACTCGCTCCACGATCCGGCATACAGCGAACCCAACGGGTAACCCGCCAGACACAGGGCAAACAGGTTGTGACACGCCGTCACCCCGGAGCCGCAGTAAGCCACCAGATCATTCGGCGAACGCCCGCCGAGTTTCGCGGCGAAACGCTGCTTGAGCTGATCGGCCGGCAGGAAACGCCCGTCGCTGCCCAGGTTGTCGGTAAACGCCGCGCATTGTGCGCCGGGGATGTGCCCGGCGATCGGGTCGATCGGTTCCACTTCACCCTTGAAACGCGGCAAGGCACGGGCATCGAGCAGGGTCAGGGCCGGCTGGCCGAGGCGCTGTTGCAATTGCTCGGCGCTGAGCAGCAGGCTCATGTCCGGCTGGCCGCTGAAGTTGCCCCGGGCCGCTGACGGTGGATCGAGACTCAACGGCAGCCCAGCCGCATGCCAGGCCTTGAGCCCGCCATCGAGAATGAACACGCCGTCGCGTTTGCCCAGCCACGCCAGCAACCACCAGGCCCGTGCCGCATAGGCACCGGGACCGTCGTCATACAGAACCACGTCACTGTCATTGTTGATGCCGAACGCTTGCAGGCGTTCGATCAGCGCCACCGGCTCCGGCAGCGGATGGCGTCCGGTGACACCCTTGGTCACTGGGCCGCTGAGGTCGCGCTCAAGATCAGCGAAATGTGCCCCGGCGATGTGCCCCTCGGCATAGCTGCGCTGGCCGTAATCCGGGTCTTCGAGGGCAAAACGGCAATCGAGAATCACCAGCCCCGGTTGCGCCTTGCGGGCATCCAGTGCGGTCGGGCTGATCAGTTGCGCAATCGGCATAGCGAACGACTCCAGTGTGGAAATGGGATTAGGGTCTTTCTTCGAGGGCCTGGGCCAGCGGCACGTAAAACTCTTCGAACAAGGCATTGACCTCATCGCGGGCCTGCTCGGTGACGAACCCTGCTTCCAGCACCAGCACCTGATACACGCCACGTTTGATGGCCTGTTCGCTGAGGTAGTTGGAATTTTCCCGGGTCGTGCACAGGAAGCGCACCCACGAGGTGAGAATGATCCACGCGTTGAGGGTCAGGGATTCGATCTGCACCCGATCCATTTTCAGGATGCCGGCGGCAACGAACCCTTCATAGATCGCCGCGCCCTGGATCACGCAGCGCTGGGAGAAGCGCCGGTAGCGCCCGGCCAGCTCAGGATCGCTGTCGAGCAGATGCTCGAGATCGCGGTGCAGGAAACGGTAGCGCCACATTGCCGACAGCAGCTCCTTGAGATAGAAGCGCTTGTCTTCGACCGTCGCAGCACGGCCCTGAGGCGGACGCAGGAAGCTGTCCACCAGGCTTTCGTACTCACTGAACAGCACGGCGATGATCGCCTGCTTGTTGGGGAAGTGGTAGTACAGATTGCCCGGAGATATCTCCATGTGGGCGGCGATGTGATTGGTGCTGATGCTGCGCTCGCCCTGCTGATTGAACAGCTCGAGGCTGTTCTGCACGATGCGCTCGCTGGTTTTGATCCGTGGGGCCATGGCTTGAGCTTTAATTCAGAGTGCGTTGGGGGGCATCTTACGGCCTAACCGGAACGGGATAAAACCAGGATGCGCAAGGAAGCCATTTGACTTTCTAGAGCATAGACTCTAAAAAGCTCCTCACAACAACAACTCCGGAGCCGCCGATGACTGCCGATATTGCCTACCTGCAAACGCTGCAACAGCCGCTGGAAGAGCTTAACCGGCTGTTTGACGCGCAGCGTGCCGCCTACGCCGCCAACCCGATGCCGCCTGCGGCCCAGCGCCAGCAATGGCTCAAAGCCCTGCGCGATTTGCTGAGCAGCGAGCGGCAGGCCCTGATCGACGCCATCAGCTCCGACTTCAGCCACCGCAGCGCCGATGAAACCCTGCTCGCCGAACTGATGCCGAGCCTGCACGGCATTCACTACGCCAGCCAGCACATCAGTCAGTGGATGAAACCTTCAAAACGCAAAGTCGGCGTTGCTTTCCAGCCCGCGTCGGCGAAAGTCGTGTACCAGCCGCTGGGCGTGGTGGGCGTCATCGTGCCGTGGAACTACCCGCTGTTCCTGGCCATCGGCCCGCTGACCGGCGCCCTTGCGGCCGGCAATCGGGTGATGCTCAAGCTCAGCGAATCGACCCCTGCCACCGGCCTGCTGCTCAAGGAACTGCTGGCGCGGATTTTCCCCGAGGATCTGGTGTGCGTGGTGCTCGGCGAGGCCGATGTCGGCGTGGCGTTTTCGAAAATGCGCTTCGACCACCTGCTGTTCACCGGCTCCACCAGCGTCGGCAAGCATGTGATGCGCGCAGCGGCAGAAAACCTGACGCCGGTGACCCTGGAACTGGGCGGCAAGTCCCCGGCCATCGTCTCCCGCGACGTGCCGCTCAAGGACGCCGCCGAGCGCATCGCTTTCGGCAAGACCCTCAACGCCGGCCAGACCTGCGTGGCCCCGGACTACGTGCTGGTCCCGGAAGAGCGCATCGGCGGCTTCGTCGAAGCCTATCGCCAAGCCGTGCGCGGGTTTTATCCGACACTCGCCGACAACCCGGACTACACCGCCATCATCAACGAGCGCCAACTGGCGCGGCTCAACAGCTACCTCAGCGACGCCACCAGCAAAGGCGCGCTGCTGATTCCGCTGTTCGACCAGGGCCAGGGCCGGCGCATGCCGCACAGCCTGCTGCTGAATGTCAGCGACGAGATGACGGTGATGCAGGACGAGATCTTCGGCCCGCTGTTGCCGATCGTGCCGTATCAGGATCTGGATCAGGCATTTGCTTACATCAATCAGCGGCCACGTCCTCTGGCTCTTTACTACTTCGGCTACGACAAGCACGAACAGAAGCGCGTGCTCAGCGAAACCCATTCCGGTGGCGTCTGCCTCAACGACACGCTGCTGCATGTGGCGCAGGACGACATGCCGTTCGGCGGCATCGGCCCGTCGGGCATGGGCCATTACCACGGACACGAAGGTTTCCTGACGTTCAGCAAGGCCAAGGGTGTGCTGGTCAAACAACGCTTCAACGCGGCGAAGCTGATCTACCCGCCTTACGGTAAACCCATTCAGAAACTGATCCAGAAACTGTTCATTCGCTAACGTCACCGCCGGGTAATAACAATAATGCACCCAAGCCTGACCGAAACACCTGCCCTGTCGCGCCGTGGCCTGCTGAAATTCAGCCTCGGCGCCACGGCTTTCCTCGCCACCGCTGGCCTTGGTGCCAGCCTCAGCGGCTGTTCGTCGAGCGTATCGGCCAATGGATTCGCCACGTTGCGCAGCGGCGATCTGCTGTTTCTGCGCGCGCTGATTCCAGTGATGCTGGAGGGCGCCGTTGCTGTGGAAAAGATGCCCGCTGCTGTCGACGGAACGCTCAAGTCGCTGGACTACAGCCTCGATCACCTGTCGCCGGAAATGCTCAAGCTCACGCGACAACTGTTCGACGTGCTGGGCATGGCGGTGACGCGCGGGCCATTGACCGGAATCTGGGGCAGTTGGGAAAACGCCAGCCCCGAGGCGATCCGCCACTTCCTCGAGCGCTGGGAAAACAGCTCCCTGAGCCTGCTGCGCATGGGCCACAGCTCATTGCTGCAAATGGTGATGATGGCCTGGTACACCCGCGCCGAATCCTGGGCCCATTGTGGTTACCCCGGTCCGCCCGCCGTTTGAGCCTGGCGACCCACGCATAACAATAATAAGAGAACCTGATCGATGCCCGTACCCGACCCGTTTCGCGAAGGCCTTGCCCGTGGCTGGAAAACCTACAACGGCGCGCAACTCACCGATGACCTGACTCTGGAAGCCGATGTCGCCATCATCGGCAGCGGCGCCGGCGGCGGGACCACGGCGGAAATCCTCAGCGCCGCCGGCTATAAAGTTCTGCTGATCGAAGAAGGCCCGCTCAAGACCAGCAGCGATTTCAAACTGCTGGAGGACCAGGCCTACAGCAGCCTCTATCAGGAAGGCATCGGCCGCATGAGCAAGGACGGCGCGATCACCATCCTTCAGGGCCGCGCGGTCGGCGGCACGACCCTGATCAACTGGACATCGAGTTTTCGCACCCCCGAACCGACCCTCGAACACTGGGCCAGGGAACACAACGTCAAAGGCCACAGCCCCGCCGACATGGCGCCGTGGTTCGAAAAAATGGAGCAGCGACTCGGCGTCGCCCCGTGGATGGTGCCGCCCAACGCCAACAACGACGTGATCCGCAAAGGCTGCGAACAGCTCGGCTACAGCTGGCACGTGATCCCGCGCAACGTGCGTGGCTGCTGGAACCTCGGCTACTGCGGCATGGGCTGCCCGACCAACGCCAAGCAATCGATGATGGTCACGACCATTCCGGCGACTTTGGAAAAGGGCGGCGAGCTGCTGTATCTGGCCCGGGCCGAAAAGCTTTTGATCAGCGGCGACAAGATCACCGGCCTGCAATGCATGGCGATGGACGAACGTTGCGTCGAGCCGACTGGACGCAACATTACCGTCAAGGCGCGGCATTACGTGCTGGCCGGCGGCGGGATCAACAGCCCGGCGCTGCTGATGCGCTCGGATGCACCGGATCCGCACCAACGGCTGGGCAAGCGCACCTTCCTGCATCTGGTGAACATGTCCGCCGGGCGTTTCGACGAAGTCATCAACCCGTTCTACGGCGCGCCGCAGTCGATCTATTCAGATCATTTCCAGTGGAAGGACGGCACCACTGGCCCGATGGCCTACAAACTCGAAGTGCCACCGCTGCACCCGGCGCTGGCCGCCACGTTGCTCGGTGGTTTCGGTCAGGAAAGCGCGCAACACATGGCGGACCTGCCGCACACCCACGCGATGCTGGCCCTGCTGCGTGACGGTTTTCACCCGGACAGCCCGGGCGGCAGCGTCGAGCTGCGCGGTGACGGCTCGCCGGTGCTCGACTATCAGGTGTCGCCTTACACCTGGGAAGGCTTGCGCCGATCCTTCCACAGCATGGCCGAGATCCAGTTCGCCGGTGGCGCCAAAGCGGTGATGCCGATGCACGCCGATGCGCGCTACGTGAACAGCCTGGCCGAGGCCCGCTCGTTGATCGACAGCCTGAGTCTGGAGCTGTATCGCACCCGTCTGGGCAGCGCCCACGTCATGGGCGGTTGCGCGATGGGCGAGGACCCGAAAACCGCGGTCACCGACAGCCTCGGCCGCCATCATCAACTGAGCAATCTGTCGATCCATGACGGCTCGCTGTTCCCCACCAGCATCGGCGCCAACCCGCAGTTGTCGGTGTACGGTCTGACAGCGCAACTGGCGACATCCCTCGGCGAACGGTTGAGAAACCCGTGAAAAAGACGAAAATTCCGATCGTCTATAGTGCTTTCTTACCCAACAGGCGACTTTCCCGACCGGGACGGCTGCGATACCATCCGACTCCCCAACGGATTCCCGCCAGGACGACGCGATGAACCGAGTGTTGTACCCAGGTACCTTCGACCCTATTACCAAGGGCCATGGCGATCTGGTCGAACGCGCCTCGCGCCTGTTCGACCACGTGATCATTGCCGTCGCCGCCAGCCCCAAGAAGAATCCGCTGTTCCCGCTGGAACAACGGGTCGAGCTGGCCCGCGAGGTCACCAAACACCTGCCGAACGTGGAAGTGGTCGGCTTCTCGACGCTGCTGGCACATTTCGCCAAAGAGCAGAACGCCAACGTGTTCCTGCGTGGCCTGCGCGCGGTATCGGACTTCGAATACGAATTCCAGCTGGCCAACATGAACCGCCAGTTGGCGCCGGATGTGGAGAGCCTGTTTCTCACCCCGTCCGAACGTTATTCGTTCATTTCCTCGACTCTGGTGCGGGAAATCGCCGCCCTGGGCGGCGATATCAGCAAGTTCGTCCACCCGGCGGTGGCCGAAGCCCTGACCCTGCGCTTCAAGAAGTAACGACCGTTCAAACGGCGCCCGCGTGCACTACGGGCGCCAATGCGGCACAATTGCGCGCATTGATTCATAGCGCCCGGGCTCCCCGCCCCGGCTGGAGTTAGCATGTCCCTGATCATCACCGACGATTGCATCAACTGCGACGTCTGCGAACCCGAGTGCCCGAACGCCGCCATTTCCCAAGGCGAAGAGATCTACGTGATCGACCCGAACCTGTGCACCCAGTGCGTCGGCCACTACGACGAGCCGCAGTGCCAGCAGGTCTGCCCGGTGGATTGCATTCCACTGGACGAAGCCCATCCGGAGACTGAAGAACAGTTGATGGAGAAGTACCGCAAGATCACCGGCAAGGCTTGAGCCACTGAATCCGATCGCAGCTCCCGGCTGCGATCGCGTCATTCACGCTGCTCGAACCCCTCCCCTGTGCAACCCAGGCATCGCACGAACGCCGCTTTCGCCGGCGCCACCACCAGCGCCTCTCCCGCATCGCCAATCCCGCCACCCAGCGCGGTGAACGGCAACGACACGACAAATGCCCCGGCGCCGATCACCGTCGCCACCACCAGCAATGGTCGGGCAATCAGCAGATCGCCGAGCATGGCGTAGGCCGGTGGATTCTGGATGGCGTAACGCGGATCACCGCTGCCGCCTTCGGTGGCCTGAACGGTCAGACTGAAGCACAGCAGCAGTGCGGCGATGAGGGTTTGCAAGGACTTCATGGCACGATCCTTCGGGCTGAACAGTGAGACATCTCACTATAGACCGTAGGACTTTTTCGGATGCCTTGCTCAGCTCTGGCAGCGCGGACACCAGACGCTGGCGCGCTGGCCGAGCTTCATTTCCCGCAGGCCCGTGCCACAGACCTTGCAGTGCTCGCCACCGCGACCGTAGACAAACAGTTCCTGCTGGAAATACCCCGGCTGCCCATCGCCACCAATGAAATCGCGCAACGTGGTGCCGCCGCGCTCGATGGCGGCAGCGAGGATGCGTTTGATCTCGATCGCCAGCTTCAGGTAACGCGCCCGGGAAATGCCCTTGGCTTCGCGGCGCGGATCGATGCCGGCGGCGAACAGCGCTTCGGTCGCGTAGATATTGCCGACCCCCACCACCACCGCGTTGTCCATGATGAACGGCTTGACCGCCATCGATCGCCCGCGCGACAACTGATACAGCCGCTCGCCATCGAACAGATCGGTCAACGGCTCCGGACCCAGACGGATCAGCAATTCGTGATTGAGCGGATCGTTGCTCCAGAGCATCGCCCCGAAGCGCCGCGGATCGGTGTAGCGCAGGGCCAGGCCCGACTCCAGTTCGATATCGACATGCTCATGCTTGGCCGCCGGCATCCCGACCTCAACCAGCCGCAGGTTTCCCGACATGCCCAAGTGGCTGATCAGCGTGCCGACTTCGGCGTTGATCAACAGATACTTGGCGCGCCGCTCGACCAGCACGATGCGCTGCCCGGACAGCCGCACATCAAGGTCTTCGGGAATCGGCCAGCGCAAACGCCGGTCACGCACGATCACCCGGCTGACACGCTGGCCTTCCAGGTGCGGGGCAATACCGCGGCGGGTGGTTTCGACTTCCGGCAATTCAGGCATGAGTGTCTCGAATCAAGGGTCTTTTTAAATCAGTGCGCGCCAAGTTCGCGGATGGTCTGCTTCAACGTTTCGAAGTCGTAATCCGAGAGGCCGATGTATTCGAGCACCAGCGGGCCGACAGCCTGCCATTCGAAGTCTTCGGTCTGGTTGCCCAGCACCCGGTACGACGCGCAGATGTGCTCGGCCATTTTCAGGATCGCCAGCAGGTTTTTCATCTGACTGTTACGCGAAGTCTCGTCGCTGAAGATCGCCAGGGCATTGTGGTGGTTGGCGATGGCCGCGCTGACATGCTCCGGCAAGCGCCAGGACTTGGCGGTGTAATAACCGACCACCGAGTGATTGGTGTTGTAGACGTCGTTCTCGGTGTCCACGACCCGGCGCTCGGCACCCGCGTTGGCGTAAGCCGTTTCGAGCGTCGTCATGTAGTCCGGGAAACGCTGAAGCATCAGCGGCACGCCGCAGTCATGGAACAGGCCCAAGGCATAAGCCTCGTCGCTCGCCTCGGTGCCGACGCGTTTGGCCAGGGTCAGGCAGGTCATGGCCACGTCCTGGGCGGTGTCCCAGAAACGGTTGAGGGTGACGATGGTGTCGTCGTTCATCTCGCCCTTGATCGACATCGCGTTGATCAAATTGATGATCGAACGGCTGCCCAGCAGGTTCACCGCGCGCTTGATCGAAGTGATCTTGTTGCTCAGGCCGTAATACGGCGAATTGACGATTTTCAGCAGCGAGCCGGACAGGCCGGGATCCTGGGAGATCAGCTTGGCGATCGTCTCAAGGTCCGGGTCGGGCATGTACTGCTCCATTTGCAGATCCACCATGATCTGCGGCTGCGCGGGCACACTGATGCCCTGCAGGGACTGTTGAATCTGTTCGGTGGTCAGCTCTTGGGACATAAGTACACACTCTGGGACAGGCGGCGATTCTAACCCCTAAAAACCTACCGACAACACACCAGTGGGCAATTCCCTGGAACTTTCATTCTTCACAAGCCTTCGGAATCTGTAGCGCCCGGAACAGATCACTGTCTGCCTCGGGCAGTCATTTCAACAGACTCAGGAGCTTATCGATGGCCACTTCTCTCAGCGGCAAGCGCGTCGCTTTTCTGGTAACCGATGGATTCGAGCAGGTCGAGCTGACCGGCCCGAAACAGGCACTGGAGCAGGCTGGCGCGCAGGTCGACATCCTTTCTGCCGAAGCCGGCAAGGTCAAAGGCTGGAACCATGACAAACCGGCGGACGACTTCAAGGTCGACCAGACCTTCCAGGGCGCTAGCATCGATCAATACGACGCCGTGGTACTCCCTGGCGGTGTGCAGAATTCTGACACCATCCGCATCGACCAGGACGCCCAGCACCTGGTCAAGACCGGCACCTCCGCCGGCAAGCCGATCGCGGTGATCTGCCATGGCAGCTGGCTGTTGATTTCGGCAGGACTGGTCAATGGCAAGACCATGACCAGCTACAAGACGGTCAAGGACGATCTGGTCAACGCGGGGGCAAACTGGGTCGATCAGGAGGTGGTCAAGGACGGCAACCTGATCAGCAGCCGCCAACCGGACGATATTCCGGCGTTCAGCGGCGCACTGATCGACGCGCTGTCGGCATAGGGCTCAGGCCCACAGACGCGGGGCGGGCCTGCTCGTGGCGAGGTCTGCCGCGTTTCATCGCACGCCAGACCCGGCATAAGGCGCAACACGGTATACTCCCGCTCTTTTTTCCGGAGCGACGTCATGTCCCTGCCTAGCTTGCGCCTCAAAGCCAACGCCGACCGTCGCCTGCGCGCCGGTCACCTGTGGATCTACAGCAACGAAATCGACGTGGCCGCGACCCCGTTGCACGGCTTCAAGGCCGGCGACCAGGCGATTCTCGAAGCCGCCGGCGGCAAGCCGCTGGGCATCGTTGCCATGAGCCCGAACAACCTGATCTGCGCGCGCCTGCTGTCGCGCGACATCAAGCTGGCGCTGGACAAGTCGCTGCTGGTGCATCGCCTGAACGTGGCCCTGTCGCTGCGCGAGCGCCTGTTCGACAAGCCGTTCTATCGTCTGGTCTACGGCGATTCCGATCTGCTGCCGGGTCTGGTGGTCGACCGTTTCGGCGACATCCTCGTGGTGCAACTCGCCTCCGCGACCATGGAAGCCCATAAAGATGACGTGATTGCGGCGCTGACCCAAGTGCTCAAGCCAAGCGGCATCCTGTTCAAGAACGACTCCGCCGCCCGCGATGCCGAAGGCCTCGAGCGTTACACCGAAACCGTGTTCGGCGTGGTGCCGGAGTGGGTGGCTCTGGAAGAGAACGGCGTGAAATTCGAAGCGCCAGTGGTTCAAGGTCAGAAAACCGGCTGGTTCTACGATCACCGCATGAACCGCGCGCGCCTGGCCCCTTACGCCAAAGGCAAACGCGTGCTGGACCTGTACAGCTACATCGGTGGCTGGGGTGTGCAGGCGGCCGCGTTCGGCGCCAGCGAAGTGTTCTGCGTCGACGCCTCGGGCTTCGCCCTCGATGGTGTTGAGCGCAATGCTGCGCTGAACGGTTTTGCAGACAAAATGACCTGCATCGAAGGCGACGTCTTCGAAGCCCTGAAAGAACTCAAGGCCAGCGAAGAGCGCTTCGATGTGATCGTTGCCGACCCGCCTGCGTTCATCAAGCGCAAGAAAGACCTGAAAAACGGTGAAGGCGCCTACCGCCGCCTGAACGAGCAAGCCATGCGCCTGCTCAACAAGGACGGCATCCTGTTCAGCGCTTCGTGCTCGATGCACCTGCCGGAAGACGACCTGCAGAACATCCTGCTGACCAGCGCCCGTCACCTGGACCGCAACATTCAGCTGCTGGAGCGTGGCGGTCAGGGCCCGGATCACCCGGTACACCCGGCCATCCCGGAAACCCGCTACATCAAGAGCATCACCTGCCGCCTGCTGCCGAACAGCTGACAGACGCAAGGCGTTGACGCTATCGAAAGGGGAGCCCAGAGGCTCCCCTTCTTTTTGTCTTTAACTTTCCGTTCCTACATTTATCGTCCTGCCGACGTGCAGGATATTTCTGCCAATACTTTATTTACTGAAATTTAACTTACACACTCACTCCCAGCCAAAGATCACTCCGACAGAATTACTGGATTATTCCTACTTAATATTTGCTTGCGATTAATCCATTACAAACTATTATTAAGTCGTCACCACGAAGGTGGCACCAACTAACCACGAAGCAAAATGAACAAGGAGTTCAATCATGAAAGCAATTACTCTGGAATCCCGCACCCTCGCAAACCTGGCTTTTCTGGTCGCACCTAAAGCTCGTTAAGTAAGGTTGGCGCTGGGTATAGCCGGCTACCCAGCGCCTCTGAGAATTTACCTGTCCAGAGCAGCGCGATCCAACATGCATATAAATCCTTATTTATTCATACTGCCACAAACGCCCGGCCAGATAGTCTGGAATTACAAAGACCATACTCAACACGAACTTGATCTTGAGTACGCTTCTCGACTGGCACAACTTGTCCACAACCCTGACCTATATGACAACAGCAACATAATAGACACACAGCTATTAAATGCCGGAATACTGACTTCTTCAAAAATCTCAGCGCCTGTCTGGGGCTGGGATGAACTGTCCAGGATCTACCATATCGGGACCCGGGATATCCCCTGCGAACACACTCCCCGAAATATTCAGGAATGGTCTCGGCAGTACCTGGAACACTGCAACACAGTGCTTACCATTCCACCGCCGGCCGATGCCCCTGTGGATACCGGTCCGAACGCACTTATCGCACTGCCCGAACCGCTGGCACTGAATGACGACAGCCTGTTGAACTCACTGACCCGGCGAAAAACCTGCCGCTCCTTCACCGGTGCCGCCGTTTCGCTGGACGATGTCGGCACATTGCTTTACCTGTCACTCGGTTACCTGCGAGAACGCGAAGCCGACCGCGACGACAGCATTGCCGATGGACTGAGCGCACGACGCAGCAGCCCTTCCGGAGGCGGCCTCAATGCCTGCGCCGGGTTCGTGCTGGTGCAGAACGTCGACGCTTTGGCGCCTGGCGCGTATGCCTACCACCCTGCCGAACACGCCTTGAGCTTTATCAGTCCCTTGCCCGACAGCGAATTTGGCAATCTGCTGGGGGGCCAGCACTTCATCAACAACCTGCCATTGGGCCTGTTCATCACCGCCCGCTTCGACCGGCTCTGGTGGAAATACCCGCATTCGCGCGCCTATCGAATGGCGTTCGTCGAAGCCGGGCACCTTTCGCAGACGTTTCAACTGGTGGCGACAGCGCTCGGCATGAACACCTGGCTCACAGGCGCGTTTTCCGATGAGCAGGTCGAAGCGTTGCTGAAGCTCGAGAACAGTGCGGAACAACCCTTGTTCTTTGTCGGTTGCGGGGAAAGCGACGGCCAGGCGATGTGTGAGGAAATGCGCGACCTGTTGCGTGAGGCACAGCCATGAACGCCCTCGCCCCGGAGCCGGTCTTTCAGTTCACCCTGAGCGACTGGAACAGCCGCGCCTCGGTTCGCACCAGTCCTCACGATTACCGCTTGCCGGACAACGTGCAGGAACAACTGGAGACCCGGCACTGGTTTCCGCCGGCGTTCCTGCCGTATCTGGCCCATCCAGCCATCGAAGCGGCGGGCCGTTCGATGCTGCATCGACTTACGGCTCGACATCTGGTGCATTTTCTCGACTACACCACGCTGCTCGAACACCGGATCGTCAATCGCGCCGTCGAAACCATCGTCCACGGCGAGCTGCCCGTCGCGGTGCCGGCGCCGATGAAAACCGCCGCGCTCCAGCTCTACACCGACGAGGGCTACCACGCCCTGTTTTCCAGTCAGGTGGCCGAGCAGATCGCCAGCCTCTACGCCATCACCGGGCGCCCGGTGATGCCCAGACGGATCACCCGGATGAACCTGCTGATAGCTCGCACCAGTCAGGAGCAACGGCCACTGGCGTGCTTTCTTCTGGGTTTCGTCTCGGAAACCATCATTGCCCGTGAACTGCTGGATGTCTGCCGCGACAGTCTGGTGTCCGGCGTCAACGACATGTTGCGCGATCACCTCACCGATGAAGCGCGCCACAGCCGCTATTTCACCGAAGTGTTCCACTACCTCTGGCTGCACTTGAATCCGCGACAGCGAACGTTTGCCGCGACGACCTTGCTCGACATTCTGCAAATCTTCTTCGAAGTGGATGAGCACTGGCTGCAGGAAAGCCTCGGTGGCGCGGGCATTGCAAACACGACGGTGATGGACATTCTCGGCACGATGACAACGACCCAGGCCAGTCGGCAGCGGGCTCGCGCCGGCAGCCTCGCTACATTGAATGCATTGAAAAAAGCCGGATTTTTCGCCGAACCTCAAAACCAGACACTATTTGCCAGGGCAGGACTGATCGATGGATGACGGACAATCTGTGGTGACCCGACGACAGCGGCGCGGGGCTGTCAGTCTTTTGCTGGCAATGGTGTTGCTCGGCGTCTTTCCACTGGATGTCCTGCTGCCCTCGTTTCCGGCCCTGGCCGAACACTTTCGCCGCACCCCGGCGGACATCGCCCTGTCGATCAGCCTGTTTGCGGTCGGGATTGCCTTCGCCCAGTTGCTGATCGGGCCGCTGTCGGATGTGATCGGCCGCAAGGGGCTGCTGCTCGCCGGCATGAGCGTTTCCATATTCGGCGCCCTCGGGTGCGTGATGACCTCGGACTATTCGCTGTTTCTGATTTTTCGGGTGGTGCAGGCGCTGGGGTGCGGTTGCTTCGTGCTGTCACAGGCGCTGGTGCAGGACCTGTTTGAAGGCGAGCAACGTGATCGCCTGCGGATCCTGATGGTGACCGCCGGCGGAATCTTCATCTCGATATCGCCGCTGGCTGGCACCTTTCTTCAGGCGACATTGGGCTGGCGCGGCAGTTTCTGGGTGTTCATCGCATTATCAGCCGCAGTACTGCTCAAGGCCTGGCTGTTTCTGGAGAACACCCGACCGATCGCCAGTGGCACCCGGACGAACTTCCTCACGGCCTATCGACAGGTTCTGGGAGATTTCGACTTCGTCGGCTACTGGCTGATTTCGGCATTTGCGTTCGCCTGCCACTTTTCATTCATCGTGATCTCGCCGCTGATCTTCATGGATCGGCTGCAACTGTCCGCTTACGAATTTTCGTTGATCCTGCTGATCTACGGTGCGGCTTACGTCACCGGGGGTATCCTCGCCAGCGTGCTGAGCAGGCGCATCAACAGCGGCCAGCAGATGGTCGTCGGCTTGAGTCTGATCCTGTTCGCCGGCGTGACCCTGGTGTACCTGTCGTCAAGCTTTGCACTGGCTCCGGCGACCGTGCTGATCCCGATGCTGATCTGTACCGCCGGCACCACCATTGCCCGGCCGGCGGCCACGTCCCGAGCCATGAGTCTGTTTCCGGAAAACGCCGGCACCTCGGCCTCGGCCGGCAGCACGATCATTTTCATCTGCGGAGGCTTGATCAGTGCCTTGATCAGCCTGAGCCCCACCAATCTGCAATCCACGCTGGGCTACAGCTTCGTGATACTCAGCGGGGTGGCACTGGCGTTGAACGCGCGGATCAGTCGGCGCAACGATCTGGTGGGGCAACCGGACAGCGATTAATCCTGCCGGTCGTCATCCCGCACGCTTCGTCAGCACTGGAACAACGCTTTGCGCCATTCCCTCCTGACGCCAGCGGTGTAGAATCGCGAGATTCATCGCCATTCATCCCCGGCGGGTTTATGAGCTCAGGCTGAGACCAGCGGCGATCCCGCAACGTCATCGGCAACATCAGGACACACGGCCATTTCTGAGTGTTCCAGACGTCAATAGAAGCTCACTCCCCTTTGATACCTGATTAGCCGCCCGGAGTGCTCCATGCCAGATTACCGCTCGAAAACATCCACCCACGGCCGCAACATGGCCGGCGCCCGCGCACTGTGGCGCGCCACCGGGATGAAAGATGACGACTTCAAGAAGCCGATCATCGCCATTGCCAACTCCTTCACCCAGTTCGTACCGGGCCATGTGCACCTGAAGGACCTGGGCCAACTGGTTGCCCGCGAGATCGAACGCGCTGGCGGCGTTGCCAAAGAATTCAACACCATCGCCGTGGACGACGGCATCGCCATGGGCCACGACGGCATGCTCTATTCGCTGCCGAGCCGCGAGATCATCGCCGACTCCGTCGAGTACATGGTCAACGCCCACTGCGCCGACGCCATCGTCTGCATCTCGAACTGCGACAAGATCACCCCGGGCATGCTGATGGCCGCTCTGCGCCTGAACATCCCTGTGATCTTCGTCTCCGGCGGCCCGATGGAAGCCGGCAAGACCAAACTGGCCAGCCACGGTCTCGACCTCGTCGACGCCATGGTCATTGCCGCCGACTCCAGCGCTTCTGACGAGAAGGTTGCCGAGTACGAGCGCAGCGCCTGCCCGACCTGCGGTTCGTGCTCCGGCATGTTCACCGCCAACTCGATGAACTGCCTGACCGAAGCCCTGGGCCTCGCACTGCCGGGCAACGGTTCGACCCTGGCCACCCACAGCGACCGCGAACAGCTGTTCCTGCAGGCCGGCCGCACCATCGTCGAGCTGTGCAAACGCTACTACGGCGAGAACGACGAGTCGGTACTGCCGCGCAACATCGCCAACTTCAAGGCGTTCGAGAACGCGATGATGCTCGACATCGCCATGGGCGGTTCGACCAACACCATCCTGCATTTGCTGGCCGCTGCCCAGGAAGCCGAGATCGACTTCGACCTGCGTGACATCGATCGTCTGTCGCGCAAGGTGCCGCAACTGTGCAAAGTTGCGCCGAACATCCAGAAGTACCACATGGAAGACGTTCACCGCGCCGGCGGCATCTTCAGCATCCTCGGTTCGCTGGCCCGTGGCGGCCTGCTGCACACCGACCTGCCGACCGTGCACAGCCGCAGCATGGAAGAAGCCATCGCCAAGTGGGACATCACCCAGACCGACGATGAAGCCGTGCACCATTTCTTCAAGGCAGGCCCGGCGGGCATTCCGACGCAAACCGCGTTCAGCCAGTCAACCCGCTGGGAAACCCTGGACGACGACCGTGAAAACGGCTGCATCCGCAGCTTCGAACACGCCTATTCGAAAGAAGGTGGCCTGGCCGTGCTGTACGGCAATATCGCCCTGGACGGCTGCGTGGTGAAAACCGCCGGCGTCGACGAGTCGATTCACGTCTTTGAAGGCAACGCGAAGATCTTCGAAAGCCAGGACAGCGCGGTACGTGGCATCCTCGCCGACGAAGTGAAGGAAGGCGACATCGTCATCATTCGCTACGAAGGCCCGAAAGGCGGCCCGGGCATGCAGGAAATGCTCTACCCGACCTCGTACCTGAAATCCAAAGGCCTGGGCAAAGCCTGCGCCCTGCTGACCGACGGCCGTTTCTCCGGCGGCACTTCCGGTCTGTCCATCGGCCACGCTTCGCCAGAAGCTGCGGCCGGCGGCGCGATCGGTCTGGTACAGGACGGCGACAAGGTGCTGATCGACATTCCGAACCGCTCGATCAACCTGTTGATCAGCGACGAAGAACTGGCTGCCCGCCGGGTCGAGCAGGACAAGAAGGGCTGGAAACCGGTCGAACAGCGTCCACGCAAAGTGACCACCGCCCTCAAGGCCTACGCCCTGCTGGCGACCAGCGCCGACAAGGGTGCGGTGCGCAACAAGGCGATGCTCGACGGGCTGTAAGCGTCAAATCGCAGAAACAAAAATGCCCCGCCAAGTGCGGGGCATTTTTTTGCCTTCAGTTTGATCGTTTGATCGTTCCCACGCTCCCGCGTGGGAATGCCTCAAGGGACGCTCTGCGTCCAGTGACGCGGAGCGTCACGGGCTGCATTCCCACGCGGAGCGTGGGAACGATCATCGCGCTCTGCTCGAGAGCGATCACCGTAGCAATTACTGGATTTCTTCAGGTTTGACGATCACCCAGTTCTTGTCCGCCGTCACCGGCAAACCTTCTTTCGCCTGGGCCGCCGCGTGCTTGGCCATCATGCCCTGGATCTGGGTCATGTATTTGTCCTTGCGGTTGACCCACAGGTGAATGCCGCCCTTGGCCACGTCCACATCGTGGAACAGCATGTAGCCGTCGCTGGTCGGCGTGTCGCCACCCACCAGTACCGGTTTTTTCCACTCGTCGATGTAGGTCAGGATCGCCGCGTGCTTGCCGGCCATCCAGGTCGCCGGGGTCCACAGATAAGGGGTCAGTTCGAGGCCGAGGTTGGCTTTCTCGTCATATTTGCCGGCGGTGATCTGCTTGCGCGCGGTGGTCAGCTCGCCGGTCTCGCGGTTCTTCAGCAACGTGGTCACGCCGATCACATTCTGCGGTTTGACGTTGTAGCCATACTTCGGATCGGCCGCGACCATCCGCACCAGTTCTTCGGAGGCGGCGGTCATCACGTAGACCTCGATGCCGTTCTCCATCAGCTTGTTGTACAGCTCTTTCTGGCCAGTGAAGATCTTCGGCGGATTCACATCCAGATTCTTGACCACGTCACCTTCGTAATAGGTCGCCGGCACCGGTTTGCCCGAGGCCATCAGCTCATCGACGTAGCCCTTGAGTTCCTTGAGGGTGAAGCCGGAAAACACCTGAGCCACCCATGGATAGCAGACCATGTCGTCGACTTCGCAGAGGCGGTAGTAATAGCTGAACAGGCTTTCCTTGTGGTCGGCGGTGTCCTTGAACGGCATCAGTTTCAGGGAAGGGTCGAGCTTGTCGCGGGTGATCAGGCCCTTGTTTTCCATGAACGGCAGCAACGACTCTTCGAGGTCGTAGCGGTAACTGGTGTTGTCCATGTCGAACACCGCGTAGTTACCCTTGTTGGCGTTGGCAGCGATCATCGCGTCCAATGCCTTGGCCTGATCCGCCGGCCAGTGTTTCAGGTCGGTGGCGAATGCCTGAGTGGCCAGGCCCATCCCCACAGTCAGTGCGACAGCCAGAAATTTCGGTGTGAACTTCATTGGCGCTTTCTCCCTGGGTCAAAGAAATCGACGCTAACAAATATGTGTGACAGTCCTCGTCTGTCAGCGACCGTCCACGTCCGTTTCGCGCCAGCTGCATCCCCGAGAGCGACACCCGCTTATTCCAAAAACGACGGACGACCTCTGATTTCGGTATTAAATCATTGCAAATCAAACTGTTAGGCTTGCCGGTTCGCAGCAGCCCCGGAAGGCTGTTGGCACAGTCTTTTCTGGAGTCCTCATGAATCTGCCCCTGATTCTCAACCTGCTGGTGTTCCTCGCCCTGCTCTTCGGCCTGGCGCAAACCCGCCACACTTCGTGGAGCCTGGCGAAAAAAGTCCTGCTCGCGCTGGTGCTGGGCGTGGCATTCGGTGTCGCGCTGCACACGATTTACGGTGCCGGCAACCCGGTACTGAAAGCCTCGATCGGCTGGTTCGATCTGGTCGGCAACGGTTACGTGCAACTGCTGCAAATGATCGTGATCCCGCTGGTATTCGCCTCGATCCTCAGCGCCGTGGCCCGTCTGCACAACGCTTCTTCGCTGGGCAAGATCAGCTTCCTGACCATCGGCACGCTGCTGTTCACCACCGCGATTGCGGCGGTGATCGGCATCGGCCTGACCAACCTGTTCGGCCTGACCGCCGAAGGCCTGGTCGCCGGCACTCAGGAAATGGCCCGTCTGCAAACCATTCAGACCGACTACGCCGGCAAGGTCGCCGACCTGAATGTGCCGCAACTGCTGTTGTCGTTCATCCCGCAGAACCCGTTCGCCGACCTGGCGCGGGCCAAACCGACCTCGATCATCAGCGTGGTGATCTTCGCCGCGTTCCTGGGGGTTGCCGCGCTGCAACTGCTCAAGGATGACGTCGAGAAAGGTCAGAAAGTGATCAACGCCATCGACACCCTGCAAGCCTGGGTGATGCGTCTGGTGCGTCTGGTGATGAAGCTGACCCCTTACGGCGTGCTGGCGTTGATGACCAAAGTGGTGGCCGGTTCCAACCTGCAGGACATCATCAAGCTCGGCAGTTTCGTGGTGGTGTCGTACCTCGGCCTGGGCCTGATGTTCGTGGTGCATGGCTTGCTGGTATCGGCCGCCGGGATCAATCCGCTGCGTTTCTTCCGCAAGATCTGGCCGGTGCTGACCTTCGCGTTCACCAGCCGCTCCAGTGCGGCGAGCATCCCGCTGAGCATCGAAGCGCAGACCCGTCGTCTGGGCATTCCGCAATCGGTGGCAAGCTTCGCCGCATCGTTCGGTGCGACCATCGGCCAGAACGGCTGCGCCGGTCTGTACCCGGCAATGTTGGCGGTGATGGTTGCGCCAACCGTCGGCATCAACCCCCTGGATCCGCTGTGGATCGCGACGCTGGTGGCGATCGTGACCTTGAGTTCGGCCGGTGTGGCGGGCGTGGGTGGCGGTGCGACCTTCGCCGCGCTGATCGTGCTGCCGGCCATGGGCTTGCCGGTTTCGCTGGTGGCGTTGCTGATTTCGGTCGAGCCGCTGATCGACATGGGTCGTACGGCCCTGAACGTGAGCGGTTCGATCACCGCTGGCGCGATTACCAGCCAGGTGATGCAGCAGACCGACAAGGCACTGCTGGATGCCGATGAGCATGCGGAGCTAGCGAGCTAGCAAGCTGCAAGCTGCAAGCTGCAAGCTGCAAGCTGCAAGAAGAGCATTCCAGCTTTTACTTGCGGCTTGCAGCTCGAAGCTTGTAGCTATCTTCTTTCCCAGACTTCGAAATTGTAAGCCGGTTTATCGCCTTCAGCCGGATTCGGCACGTTCGACACCAGCGTCCACTGGTTCAGATCGAACTCCGGAAACCACGCATCCCCTTCCGGGCTCAGTGCCACGCGAGTCAGATACAGACGATCCGCCTGCGCCAGCCCCTGCGCATACAATTGCGCCCCGCCAATCAGCATCAATTCGTCGACGCCCTGCTCTTTCGCCCACGCTTCGGCGCGAACCACGGCCGCTTCCAGCGACGGATAGACTTCCGCGCCTTCCAGCACCAGACCGGTCTGGCGGCTGACCACGATATTCAAACGCCCCGGCAACGGACGACCCAGCGAGTCCCAGGTCTTGCGGCCCATGATGATCGGCTTGCCGAGCGTCGTGGCCTTGAAGTATTTGAAGTCCCCCGGCAGGTGCCAGGGCATGCTGTTGTCGACGCCGATCACACGGTTTTCACCGAGGGCTGCGATCAGGCTGAGGGGGAGTGATTTAGTCATGCCGGCGAGGATACCAGAGCCGCCCTTACCCCGATAAGCGCCACAGCGGTTATGCTCACGGCTCAATCAAGCAACGGGATGCCGCGTGACTGAACTGACTTCACTGCAAAACCTCTGGCTCACCGAAACCGTGCGCCTGCGCGAAGAACACGCAGGCCCGCTGGACGATCTGGAAGCCAATCGCCTGGCCCGCGCGGCCGGCGGCGATCTGCCGGGACGCATTCAGCGCCGCGCCCTGTGGCTGGCCGAGCGCGACGGCCTGACCGCCGCGCTCAAGCACTGGCTGCAAGGCGCGCGTCTGGCGCTGGTGCTGCTGGCGATCTTCGCGGTACTGAGCGGCGCAGGGCTGGCCTTCGCCGCACTGGGCCAGACGCCGGTCAATGTGTTCTGGGCCCTGGGCAGTCTGCTCGGGCTGAACCTGATTCTGCTGTTGAGCTGGGCGCTGGGGCTGATCTTCGCTGGCGAACATGGCGCCACCCTCGGCCGCTTGTGGCTGTGGCTCAGTGAAAAACTCGCCCGCGACGCCAAGGCGGCGCAACTGGCGCCGGCTCTGCTGCTGATGCTGCAACGCAAGAAGCTCAATCGCTGGGCACTCGGTACGCTGGTCAATGGCCTGTGGTTGCTGGCGATGGTCAGCGCGCTGTTTTTGCTGCTGACGCTGATGGCGACCCGGCGCTACGGCTTCGTCTGGGAAACCACGATTCTCAGTGCCGACACGTTCATCAACATGACCCAGGCCCTCGGCGCATTGCCGGCGCTGCTGGGCTTTAACGTGCCCACAGTCGAAATGATCCGCGCCAGCGGCGACACCGCGCTGAACATCGAAAGCGCCCGTCAGGCCTGGGCGACCTGGCTGGTCGGCGTGCTGGTGGTGTACGGCGTGCTGCCGCGCCTGCTGTTGGCGCTTTTTTGCTTCTGGCGCTGGAACAGCGGCAAGGCTGCGTTGCGCCTGGACCTGAACCTGCCCGGCTACGCCCAACTGCGCGAACGCCTGATGCCGACCAGCGAACGCCTCGGCATCACCGACCCGGAGCCTGCGCAATTGCACCGCGTCGAAAGCACCGTGGGCGAACACGCCAGCGACGGCGCGCTGCTGGTGGCAATCGAACTCGATGACCAACACTCATGGCCGCCGACGCTGCCGAAAAACGTCAGCAACGCCGGCATCCTCGACAGCCGTGAATCGCGCAACAAACTGCTCGAACAGCTCAGCCGCTTCCCGCCGGCGCGCCTCGCGATTGCCTGCGACCCACGGCGTTCGCCGGATCGCGGCAGCCTGGCGCTGATTGCCGAGCTGGCGCGCAACGCCGCCGCAACCCGTGTCTGGCTGTTGCAAGCGCCGCAAGGACAAGCGCTGGACGCCGAACGCCTCGGTGACTGGCACGTGGCATTGCATCAGCTGGAACTGCCGTTCGCCGATTGCGCCCCGTTGAACTGGCTGGAGCACGGACATGACTGATGCCTGGAAAGCGCCGCTGAAACTGGCGGTGGTCGGCCACACCAACGTCGGCAAGACTTCGCTGTTGCGCACACTGACCCGCGACGTCGGCTTCGGCGAAGTCTCCCATCGCCCGAGCACCACGCGGCATGTCGAAGGCGCGCGGTTGTCGGTGGATGGCGAGCCGTTGCTCGACCTCTACGACACACCCGGTCTGGAAGATGCCATCGCCCTGCTGGATTTTCTCGAGCGTCTGGAACGTCCCGGCGAACGCCTCGACGGCCCGGCACGGCTGGCGCGGTTTCTCGATGGGAGCGAAGCGCGCCAGCGTTTTGAGCAGGAAGCCAAGGTGCTGCGGCAACTGCTCGATTCCGATGCCGGCCTGTACGTGATCGACGCCCGCGAACCGGTGCTGGCCAAGTACCGCGACGAACTGGAAGTGCTGGCCAGTTGCGGCAAACCGTTGCTGCCGGTGCTGAATTTCGTCAGCAGCGCCAACCACCGCGAGCCGGACTGGCGCGAAGCACTGGCGCGTCTGGGACTGCACGCGCTGGTGCGTTTCGACAGCGTCGCCCCGCCGGAAGATGGCGAGCGGCGGCTTTATGAAAGCCTCGCACTGTTGCTGGAAAACGCCCGCCCACAACTGGAACGGCTGATCGCCGATCAACAGGCCCAGCGCCTCGCCCGCGAGCAAAGCGCCGCGCGCTTGATCGCCGAACTGTTGATCGACTGCGCCGCGTGCCGACGCAGTGTGGCGAGCAACGCTGAACAGGAACAACAGGCCATCAGCGAACTGCGCAAAGCCGTGCGCCAACGCGAACAACGCTGCGTCGAAGCGCTGCTCAAGCTCTACGCTTTCCGCCCGCAGGACGCCGCCGCCAGTGATCTGCCGCTGCTCGACGGGCGTTGGGGCGATGACCTGTTCAACCCGGAAACCCTTAAGCAGCTTGGCGTGCGAGTCGGCGGCGGGATTGCCGCGGGTGCAGCCGCCGGTGCGGGTGTGGACTTGCTGGTCGGCGGCATCACCCTCGGCGCCGCCGCTCTGGCCGGGGCCATTGCCGGCGGCGCCCTGCAAACCGCCCGCAGCTATGGCAACCGCCTGCTGGGCAAGATCAAAGGGCAGCGGGAGCTGACGGTCGACGACAACGTGTTGCGCCTGCTGGCCCTGCGTCAACGGCAACTGCTGCAAGCGCTGAACGCCCGAGGCCATGCGGCGCTGGACAGCATTCAGGTAGCAACGCCGCAAGACAAGACCTGGCGCGAGGGCAAGTTGCCGGAGGCGCTGAACATCGCCCGGGCCCACCCGCAATGGTCGTCGCTCAACCCGCATCCGAAACTGAATCAGGCCCAGCGTCAGGAACAGATCGATGAACTGGTGAGCAAAGTCCTCGAACTCTAGAACCAGCCGAGCTTGAGGAACGGTTTGACCAGCGCCGTCACCCGGCTGCGATCGGTGCGATTGGCGCGCCCGTCGTTGTCGACGTCCGAACACAGGACAACCTCGAAACCGCCATCGTTATCCAGGTCGTGGACGGCGGCCTTGTAAGCGATGGTTTCGCCCTTATGAAAGTGCAGCCTCACTGATTCCGGCGTTCCATCGCGGCCGGGGTTCAGAGCGAAGATCCGCAGATGCCGCGTGTCCTCATCGGCCGCGTTGAACCAGGCACATTTCAGATAGGTTCGGGTGAAGCTGCGCAGTTGCGCGACTTCACGGGCAGAGGCTTCGCGCCAATCCTGTTCGCTGTCATGAAAGCGCAACTGGACAGTGTCCCCTGCGCCGCTGCCGGATCGATCCCGGGCAATCACTTTCAAAAAACGCATCCGTGCGCTCCTTCGGCAAAAAGACCAGTCTGGGCCGAAGGGGCAATACCTGCCATGCACCGTTTCCCGGTTTGGCGTAAGAAGGTTCAGCGCGTCTCGCCGGACAGCACGGTGAAGGCCTTGTGCTTCAGCTCCGCAAGATCCATCACCGGCACGGCCATTTCCTTCGCCAACTCATCCCACTGGCGCATCCGCAGACTGACGGCGCACAACGGATCCTGCTCGAACGCATCGGCTTCAGCCTCGGTCATCACACCGCCCTGATAGTCCAGGGTGCGGCGGCTGGCTTCGCTCAAGCGCTCGTAATAACCCGACTCCCTGAGCGTCAGATAGCGCTTGGCCTGGACGTGATATTCCACCAGCCGCGCCATGCGTTCGCTGAAGCCGGCCTCACGCAAGTAATCCGCGCCGAGGTGTTCGTGGCTGACCACGCCGTAACCGCCCATGTTCTCTGCGCCTACGGCACACAAATGACCGATGTCGTGGAAGAACGCAGCGAGCACCACTTCGTCGTCGAAGCCTTCAGCGATGGCCAGTTGCGCCGCCTGGGACATGTGCTCGATCTGCGACACTGGTTCGCCGATATAGTCGCTGGCGCCGAAGCGCTCATAGAGGCCGAATACCCGGGCGATGACTTGCTCCTGACTCAACATCAGTTCTCTCCAAAAAGCTGTGCCACATTGCGCTCGGCCATGGCCGGGCCGACGCTCATGCCGACGCCGCTGTGCATCAGCGCAACACTCAGCCCCGGCGCCGGACGCAGGAATGAAAACGGCCCCGGCCCCCGGGCACCATAGACACCCTGCCAGCGCTCGACCACTTGCACCTTGCAACCGAGGGTGTGCTCGGCCAGTTCGAGCATCCAGTCATCGACCTGCTCGGCGTTGAACGGCGATGGATCGCTGCCGTAATGGTGAGAATCGCCAATGATCAGTTCGCCATACGGCGTCGGGCTGATCAGCAGATGAATGCCGTTTGCCTGCAAGTGCGGTTGTTCGCGCAGGATTTGCGCCTGAACTGCCGATGCTTCCGGCAGGTCAGCGAAAGCGCCGTAATGCACGCAGCTGAGGCCGGTGAGCAAGGCGTGTTGCAAGTTCAGGTCGATCTGCGGTCGGGCGCGGAGCATTTGCAGGCGGCAGATTTGCGGGTCGAGGGCAGCAATCGGCTCGGCCAGCAGGGTCTGATAATCGTGACCGGAACAGACGATGACCTGCTTGGCGGTGAATGTGCCGGAAGTACTTTGCAGGCGCCCAGGCTCGACGTCGCGCACCAGCGTGGAGAAGTGAAATTCGACGTTGAGTTCGCGACGCAGGTATTCGATCAGCGCCGGAATCGCTTCCCGGGAATACAGCTGCTGATCGTCCATCCCGTGCAGCGCGGCGCGGTGATGGCTGAACTGACCGCCGTACAAATCGCGCAACGCGGCACCGCGCAGCAGCTCGACGCGGTAGTCGTGCTCGACGGCGCGCCCGGCGCAGAAGGCTTCGAGCAGAAGCTCTTCGGCTTCGGTGCGGGCGAAAAGGTACGAGCCGTTGCGCTTGAGTTGCAGGCCGGCGAGCTGCGCCCACTGGCCCCAGATGTCGCGGCTGGCTTTGGCCAGTTCGAGCATCGGACCCGGTGGCTGACCGGTGACCAGCGCCTGGCCGAAGTTGCGCACCGAAGCGCCGAGTGGCGTGGCGGTACGCTCGAAAACCGTGACCTTGAGACCGCGCCGGGCGGCGGCATAGGCGTGGGACAGGCCCAGGATGCCGGCGCCGACGATCAGCAAGTCTTTGTGTTGTGTCATGCAGCTACCTCAATGATCGTTCCCACGCTGATCGTTCCCACGCTCCGCGTGGGAATGAATACCGTGACGCTCTGCGTCACAGAGGACGCGGAGCGTCCTTGGCTGCATTCCCACGCGGAGCGTGGGGAACGATCAATGCTCCGTCAGGGAACGATCGGGTAAGAAGATTTACTTGGCAGCGACTTTCTCGGACTTGCCGTCATAGCGCTTGCGCCATTCGGTCAGGATCTCGTCGCGGTTCTTCGAGGCCCAGGCGAAGTCGTTCTTGATCAGGCGCTGCTCGTAGTCGGCCGGCAGCTCCGTCTGTGGCTTGGCGATGCCCGGCTGGGCGAGGACGGCGAAGTTTTCCTTGTACAGGTCCATCGCCGGGGCGCTGGCGGAAAAGTCGGCCAATTTCTTCGCGGCCTCTTCGTGCGGCGTGCCTTTGATCACTGCAGTTGCTTCGATCTCCCAGCCCAGGCCTTCCTTTGGCAGGATGATGTCCAACGGCGCGCCCTGGCGCTTGAGCTGAACGGCCGGGTATTCGAAGGAAATGCCGATCGGAAATTCGCCCGCCGCCGCCAGTTTGCAAGGCTTGGAACCGGAGTGAACGTACTGGCCGATGTTCTGGTGCAGACCGTCCATGTAGGCCCAGCCCTGTTTCTCGCCGAAGGTTTGCAGCCAGGCGCTGACGTCGAGGAAACCGGTGCCGGACGAAGCCGGGTTCGGCATCACGATCTTGCCCTTGTACTCAGGCTTGGTCAGGTCCTGCCAGCTCACCGGTTTGGTCAGGCCCTGTTTCTCGGCCTCGACGGTGTTGAAGCAAATGGTTGCGGCCCAGACGTCCATGCCGACCCAGGCTGGCGGGTTGGCGGCGTCGCGGTAGTTCGCGCCGATCTTGCCCAGATCCTTCGGTGCATAGCTTTGCAGCATGCCTTGCTGATCGAGGATCGCCAGACTCGACGCCGCCAGGCCCCACACTGCGTCAGCCTGCGGGCGATCCTTTTCGGCCAGCAGTTTGGCGGTGATGATCCCGGTGGAATCGCGCACCCACTTGATCTCGACGTCCGGGTTGGCCTTTTCGAAGGCCTCTTTGTAGGACTTCAACTGCTCGGCTTCGAGGGCGGTGTACACCGTCAACTCGGTTTTTGCCGCGAAGGCATTCAGGCTGAAAGCAGCGAGCACAGCAGCGGCCAGGGCCATAGGCTTGAACATGATCGTTTTCCTGTAGGTGAGTTGAGGCGATAGGGATAAGTCGTAGATCAGTGACCGGGCGCCGTTTGCCGCCAGGCCTGGGAACGGCGCAGCAAGCCGCGCGAAGCCCACGCCAGCAGCAAGGACACGCCCGCCGAGGTGAACAGAATCAGGGTCGACATCGCCGCCGCGCCGCCGACGTTGCCGGCGTCATCCATGTTCAATACCGCTACCGCCGCGAGGATGGTGTCGGGGCTGTAGAGGAAGATCGCGGCGGACACGGTGGTCATGGCCGAGACGAACAGGTAGCGCACGATGTCCAGCAGCGCCGGCAGGCAGATCGGCACGGTGACCCGCAGGTAATGCCGGTACAGCGGCGCCTTGAGCGACAGCGCGGCGGCTTCGAATTCGGCGTCGAGCTGACGCAGCGCGGTGGTGGCGGTCATCTGCGCAGTGGTCAAATAGTGAGCAATGGTGCAGACGATCAGCAGGGTCATGGTTCCGTACAACACGTGCAGCGGGTTGCCGGTCAGGTTGAAGAAGAAGACGTAACCCAGACCGAGCACCAGCCCCGGCACCGCCATCGGTACGAAACTGAGCATGCGCAGTGTCAGATTCAGCCCGCGCTGGCTGCGGGTCTTTTCCATCAGATAGGCGCCGGTGAAGATCAGCATGCTGCCGATCAACGCCGTGCCCAGCGCCATCTTCAAACTGTTGCCGTAGGCCAGCCAGCCACCGCCAGCGGTCTCGTTGAACTGATAGTGGTTGAGCGACAGCGACAGGTTGTACGGCCAGAACTTCACCAGCGACGAGAACACCGCCATGCCGGATACCAGCAGCAACGCGGCGCTGATCAGCAGGACCACGCTGAGATAAAAGGCATCGCGCTTCTTCGACGGTGCCGGTTTGAACACCTGGGCGCGGCCGCTCATGGAATCACCGTGACGCCGACGCAGCCAGGCATCGACGCCGAAGCTGAACAGTGCCGGCAGCAACAGAACCATGCCGATCAGCGCACCGCGCCCGAATTGCTGCTGGCCGACCACCGCTTTGTAGGCTTCCAGCGCCAGCACTTGATAGTCGCCACCGACCACCACCGGCACACCGAAATCGGTGATGGTCAGGGTGAACACCAGACAGAACGCGGCGAACACAGCCTGGCGGGTCGCGGGCCAGGTGATGCTGCGGAAGGCTTTCGCCGGACTGGCGCCCATGCTCGACGCAGCGTCGAACAATCGCGCATCCGCCAGCGACAGGGCTGACAGCAAAATCATCAAGGCGTGTGGGAAGGTGTAGATCACCTCGCCCAGAACAATCCCCCAGAAACCGTAGATGTTGTCCGACAGCAGCCCGCGCAACATGCCCTGATTGCCGAACAGATAGACCAGCGCGATCCCCGGCAACATCGAAGGTGCCATCAGCGGCAGCAGCGAAACCCCGCGCCAGATGCCTTTTGCCGGAATCATCGTGCGCTGCAAGGCGTAGGCAAACAGGTAGGCCAGCGGTACGACGATCGCCGCGACGCTGAGGGAAACTTTCAGGCTGTTGCCGAGCAGCCAGTGGAAATTGTCGCTGGTCACCAGTTCCTTCGCAGCGAGCCAGCCACCGCCCTGCCCGGCTTCGCTGCTGAAGCCGCGCCAGAAGATCGCCAGCAATGGCAACAGCACCGCCACACCGAGCAGCACCAACAGCAGGAGTTTGCCGCCGAGGACGAAGATCCGGTCGCCGACCTCGGCCCCGGACACCTGCCGCGCCTGCTTTTGCGGTAGCGGCAGTGCGAGGTTGCTGTTCATCAGGCAAACACCTGCAGGCTGCGTGGCGGCAAGGCGACCATGATCTGCTGGGCGCCGAGGCGTGGCATGGCTTCCGGTGCCAGTTCGGCGAGCAAGGCATGACCGGGCAATTGATCGAGTTCGAAGCTCATGCGGCAGCGGTTGCCGAGGAAGGTGATCTCGCGAACCTTGGCCGGGAACAGGTTTTCTTCGTGCACCAACGGATTGACGTTGATCGCTTCCGGACGGCAGAACAACCGGCCCGACGGACTATGGACGCTGCCGTCGGCCAGGCGCAGGTTCATCCCGCCGACCTTGGCGTGGCTGTCGCTGCTGCGCTGGAACGGCAGCCAGTTGCCCTGGCCGACGAACTCGGCCACGAACGGTGTGGCCGGGCGGTTGTAGATTTCCTGCGGGGTGGCGTACTGCTCGACCTTGCCGTTGTTCATCACGGCGATGCGATCGGCCATCAGCATGGCTTCGTCCTGATTGTGGGTGACCATCAGGGTGGTGATGCCGAGGTTGCGTTGCAGTTGGCGCAGCTCGGTGCACAGATGCTCGCGGACCCGGGCGTCGAGGGCCGACATCGGTTCGTCGAGCAACAGCAACGACGGCGCGGGAGCCAGGGCGCGGGCCAGTGCCACCCGTTGCTGCTGGCCACCGGACAACTGGCCCGGGTACTTTTTCTCACTGCCGCTGAGGCCGACCAGTTCCAGCATCTGACCGACGCGACGGCGCACTTCATCGCGACCGCTGCCGGCGAGGCCGTAGGCAATGTTCGCTTCGACGGTCAGATTGGGGAACAACGCGTAGGACTGGAACAGGATGCCGTAATCCCGAGCCTGGGGCGCGAGGTGGGAAACGTCGCGCTCGCCGAGGTACAACTCGCCGCTGTCTTGTTTCTCCAGACCGGCGATGCAACGCAACAAAGTGGTTTTGCCACAGCCCGACGGGCCGAGCAGGCACACCAGCTCACCGGCCGCGACATCGAGGGAGACGTTATCCAGCGCCGTGAAAGCGCCGAAGCGCTTCTGCACGCCGCGCACTTTCATCGGTGCGCCGGGGTTGGTCAGGGCAGTTGCGATTGCAGGGTTCATGGACAGGCCTCATCAAGCAGATGAGACGAATCCTAGAGTTGTAATGCGTCGGTCATATGGCAACAAGGCAAAATCGACCGATAGTGGTATTCAGGGATTTTGGTTCACCGCGGATCGCGGATCGTTCCCACGCTCTGCGTGGGAATGCAGCCCGGGACGCTCCGCGTCCCAAGAGCGGACGCAGAGCGTCCAATGAGGCATTCCCACGCAGAGCGTGGAAACGATCATTACGATCAAGCCGGGGACATTTCCTGCGCCAGGCCGAGAAACGCGGCCGGCAAGCGAGCGTTCTTGCGTTCCTTGAGGCAGTAGAGGTATTCGGGAATCTGCGGCGCATTTTCGAGGGTCAGCACCCGCAACTGCGGATCGTGCGGCACTTCCTGGCGGGCGATGATGCTGATGCCGATGTTGCGCAGCACCGCTTCGCGGATCGACTCGCGGCTGCCGATCTCCAGCAACGGGCCGAAACTGACGCCTGCACTGGCGAGCAATTCTTCGGTGAGCCGCCGAGTGGTCGAGCCGGATTCACGCATCAGCAAGGTATGCCCGGCCAGCGCGCTCAGCGCCACATGGTCGTGCGCCGCCAGCGGATGATTGCGATGCACCGCCAGCACCAGCGGATCGCTGCCGAGCACCCGGCGGATCAGCCGCGCATCGTCGAGCAGTTGCGACGACGCCGCGACATCCACCCGGTAATCCTCCAGCGCTTCGAGCACCTGCTGCGAGTTGCCGATTTCCACCGAGACTTCCACCTGCGGCAGGCGCTCGCGGAAGGTCTTCACCAGATCGAGGATGTAATACGGCGCGGTGGCGGCGATGCGCAGCGTGCCCTGGACCTGGCCGCTGTTGCGCAGGAAGAATTCGATATCGGCTTCTTGCTGCAACAGCGCCTTGACCATCGGCAACAGCCGCGCGCCTTCGTCGCTGACGCTCAGACGCCGGCCGCCACGGTAGAACAGCTCAACCGAATACTGGCTTTCCAGATTGCGGATCTGGGTGGTCACGGTCGGTTGGCTGAGGCCGAGCTTTTTCGCCGCCAGCGTGATGCTGCCCAAGCGGGCCACCATGTAAAAAGCCTTCAGCTCGGCACTCAGCACAACCGTCCCTCTTCCTCTATTTGCGCAGCAGGCGCAAACCGTTGAACACCACCAGCAGGCTCACGCCCATGTCGGCAAACACCGCCATCCACATGGTGGCGAGCCCGGCGAAGGTTACCCCAAGAAAGATCGCCTTGATCACCAGCGCCAGCGCGATGTTCTGTTTGAGGATAGCGGCGGTATGGCGCGACAGGCTGATGAACGCCGGTATCTTGCGCAGATCGTCGTCCATCAGGGCGACATCGGCGGTTTCGATCGCCGTGTCGGTGCCTGCCGCCGCCATCGCAAAACCGATTTCGGCGCGAGCCAGTGCCGGCGCATCGTTGATGCCGTCGCCGACCATGCCGACCCGACGGCCCTGCGCATACAGGTCTTCGATGGCTTGCAGTTTATCGGTGGGCAGCAAGTCGCCCTTGGCCTGATCGATCCCGACCTGCGCCGCAATCGCCTGGGCGGTGTGGACGTTGTCGCCGGTGAGCATCAGGGTTTTCACGCCCAGTTCGTGCAATTGGCGGATCGCCTCGCGGCTGGTTTCCTTGACGGTATCGGCCACGGCGAACAGCGCCAGCGGGCCGGAGCGGTCGAGCAGCAGCACCACGGACTTGCCCTGTTTCTCCAGCGCGAACAGTTTTTCTTCCAGTTGCGGCGAGCACAGGCCCAGCTCTTCGACCAGACGGTGGTTGCCCAAATGGTAGACCTGACCGTTGACCTCGCCTTTTACCCCACGGCCGGCCAGCGCTTCGAAGTTGTCCACAACCAGAGCCGCGAAACCTTTATCCACAGCCGCGTTGGCGATGGCCAGCGACACCGGATGATCGGAACGCCCGGCCAGCGCGGCGGCAATCGCCGGGGCCGTGGCGTCGGCGGTCGGGTCGAGGGACAGGTAATCGGTCTGCACCGGT
The DNA here is from genome assembly GCF_900115915.1 of Pseudomonas sp. NFIX49. Lineage (NCBI taxonomy): Bacteria > Pseudomonadati > Pseudomonadota > Gammaproteobacteria > Pseudomonadales > Pseudomonadaceae > Pseudomonas > Pseudomonas sp. NFIX49. The sequence continues at coordinate 89,431 of NZ_FOYE01000005.1, forward strand.
TTGCCGTGGGTGAGGGTGCCGGTCTTGTCGAGGGCCAGATAGTCGAGCTTGAAACCGCCCTCCAGGTACACGCCGCCCTTGACCAGAATACCTTTGCGCGCCGCTGCGGCGAGGCCACTGACGATGGTCACCGGGGTGGAAATCACCAATGCGCACGGGCACGCGACGACCAGCAGCACCAGCGCGCGGTAGATCCAGTCGAACCACGCGGCGCCCATGAACAGCGGCGGGATGATCGCCACGGCCAGGGCCAGGACGAAGACCACCGGGGTGTAGATTTTCGAGAACTGATCGACGAAGCGCTGAGTCGGCGCCCGTGCACCTTGCGCCTGTTCCACGGCGTGGATGATTCGCGCCAGGGTGGAATTGTTCGCCGCAGCGGTCACCGCATATTCCAGCGAACCGGCCTGGTTGATGGTGCCGGCGAACACCTTGTCGCCAACGGTTTTTTCCACCGGCAGGCTTTCACCGGTGATCGGCGCCTGATCAATGGTCGAACTGCCGCTGACGACTTCACCGTCCAGCGCGATACGCTCACCGGGCTTGACCCGCACGCGGGCGCCGAGATCGATACTTTTGACGTCCAGTTCGACCCAGTTGCCGTCAGCCCGCAACACCGTCGCCTGCTCCGGAGTCATCTGCATCAGGCCGCTGATGGCGTTGCGCGCGCGATCCAGCGAGCGCGCTTCGATCAGCTCGGCCACGGTGAACAGGAACATCACCATCGCCGCTTCCGGCCACTGGCCAATCAACACGGCGCCGGTCACGGCGATGCTCATCAGCGCATTGATGTTGAGGTTGCGGTTCTTCAGGGCGATCCAGCCCTTCTTGTAGGTGGTCAGGCCGCCGCTGAGGATCGAGATCAACGCGATGATCGCCACCACCCAGGTCGGCGCGGCGCTGGTGAAGTGGATAACTTCAGCAGCCAGCGCACCGACGCCGGAAAGCGCCAGCGGCCACCAGTGTTTTTTCACCGGCGCCGGCGTTGGCGCTTCGACGCCCGCCTCCAGCGGCTCGGCCTGCATGCCGAGGGATTTGATCGCGTCGATGATCGGCGCGGTGTCCGCCAGATTGTGAGTCACGCCGAGCACGCGGTTGATCAGGTTGAATTCCAGCTGCTGGATCCCGGCCAGTTTGCCAAGCTTGTTCTGGATCAGCGTCTGCTCCGTCGGGCAGTCCATCGCCTCGATGCGGAAGTTGCTCAGCCGGGCGTCGGCGCTTTTTGCCTCGCTCAGTTGAACAAGCGAAGGTGCGGCGACTTTCGACGAACAGCACGAGTCTTCACTCGAATGAACCGGCGCAGGCGTAACGGTTTTCGACCCACAGCAGGAATCGCCGCCGTGGGCATGTTTATGCACAGGCTGCAGTTTGTGACTGTGATCGTGCCCGTCGCCGGGCTTGTGGGTGTGCAGGGAATCGCTCATTGGTCGCGTCCATGAAGGTGCCTGTTGCCAAGTAAAGACCCTGTAGCCACTATAGGGTCAAGCACCCTTTTGGAGATTGCCGTCATGAAGATCGGAGAACTGGCGAAACAGACCGATTGCGCCGTGGAAACCATCCGCTACTACGAGCGTGAAAACCTGCTGCCGGAACCGGCCCGCAGCGACGGCAACTACCGCGTCTACACCCAGGCGCATGCCGAGCGCCTGACCTTCATCCGCAACTGCCGCACACTCGACATGACCCTCGAAGAAATCCGCAGCCTGCTCGCCCTGCGCGACAGCCCGCAGGATCAGTGCGAAAGCGTGAATGCGCTGATCGACGAACACATCCAGCACGTCAAGGCGCGGATCGACGGGCTACTGGCGTTGCAGACGCAACTGCTCGACCTGCGCCAGCGTTGTGGCGAAGGGCCGGAGGCGGATCAGTGCGGGATCCTGCAGCGGCTGGAAGTGAGTGGCGGGGTTGTGGCGGCGGAGGTTGAGCATTCGCATGTGGGCCGCAGTCACGGCCACTAACGATTGACGCTCGTTCCCATGCTCCGCGTGGGAATGCCGCCATGGACGCTCCGCGTCCAAAGTGACGCGGAGCGTCACGGGATTCATTCCCACGCAGAGCGTGGGAACGATCCTGCCGACTAGACCGCCATCGGCGCGGTCATCGGCGCATGGTGCTCGTAGCCTTCCAGCGAAAAATCACTCGGCTCAACCAGCTCCAGCCACTCCGGCTGATACAAACCCGTCTTGGCAAACTCCGGCACGCGGTCCGAAATCTTCAGTTTCGGCATGGCGAACGGCTCGCGCTTGAGCTGTTCGTTGAGCATGTCGAGGTGGTTTTCGTAGACGTGGGCGTCACCGATGAAATAGGTGAACCAGCGCGGCGTGTAGCCGGTCAGGCGACCGATCAGGCTCAGCAGCGCGGCGCCTTCGGTGAGGTTGAACGGCGTGCCCAGGCCCAGGTCGTTGGAGCGGATGTAGAGGGTCAGGGAGATTTCCTTGGTCTCGACATTCGGGTGGAACTGGTACAGCAGATGGCACGGCGGCAGGGCCATTTCATCGAGCTGGGCGCAGTTCCAGCCGTGGAACAGGATGCGCCGGCTGCCCGGATCCTTGATGATCGTGTCGACGCACTGGCGCACCTGATCGATGGCCTTGTACAGCACCACGTAGGCCTGGCCGTCTTCTTCGCCCTGGGCAATCTGCTTGTAGCCGTTGCTCAGGGTTTGTTCGATGGCGGCGGTGTTGCTCAGCGGGATCTGCTTGTACGCCGGCCATTTGCGCCATTGCACGCCGTAGATTTCGCCGAGGTCGTCTTCGCCCTGACGGAACGGATTGGCCAGCCACTGAGCGTTTTCGTTGGCGTTCTGATCCCAGACCTTGCAGCCCAGCGCACGGAATTCGGCGGCGTTGTTCACGCCACGCAGAAAGCCGCACATCTCGCCGATGGCCGATTTGAAGGCCATCTTGCGGGTGGTGATCGCCGGGAAACCTTCCTGCAGATCGAAGCGCAGCATGGCGCCCGGAAAGCTGATGGTGTTCACGCCGGTACGGTTGGCCTGTTTGGTGCCGTTGTTGATGACGTGCGACACCAGATCGAGATATTGCTTCATGAGTTACCTGTGTCCTTGAGCCCCGGCAGACATCGCCGGGGTTCGAATATTTAAGCTGTCGGTGCAACCGGCGCCGCCGGGGCGCGGTGGTAGGCCAGCCAGATCAGGAACAGCCCGCCGATGATCATCGGTACGCAGAGTACCTGACCCATGGTCAGCCAGTTCCAGGCCAGATAGCCCAGTTGCGCGTCCGGCACGCGGACGAATTCGACGATGAAACGGAAGATGCCATAAAACAGCGCGAACATGCCCGAGACCGCCATGGTCGGCCGTGGCTTGCGCGAGAACAGCCAGAGGATCAGGAACAGCGCCACGCCTTCCAGTGCGAACTGATACAACTGCGACGGGTGACGCGGCAGTTGCGCCGGGTCGCTGAACGGCGGGAACACCATGGCCCACGGCACGTCGGTGGCCTTGCCCCACAGCTCGGCGTTGATGAAGTTGCCGATACGCCCGGCGCCCAGGCCGATCGGCACCATCGGCGCGACGAAGTCCATCAGCTGGAAGAACGACTTGCCGTTACGCTTGCCGAACCACAACGCGGCCAGCATCACGCCGATGAAACCGCCGTGGAACGACATGCCGCCCTTCCACACTTCGAAAATCAGTGTCGGGTTGGCCAGGTAAGCGCTCAAGTCATAGAACAGCACATAACCAAGACGCCCGCCGACAATCACCCCCATCGACAGCCAGAACACCAGGTCGGACAGCTTTTCCTTGGTCCAGGTCGGGTCGAAACGGTTGAGCCGGCGCGATGCCAGCAGCCACGCGCCGCCGATGCCGACCAGGTACATCAGGCCGTACCAGTGGATTTTCAGCGGACCGATGGCCAAAGCCACCGGATCGATCTGCGGGTAAGGCAGCATTGCGACTCCTCGTTAGCGTTCAAATCTTCAAAAATTCCCGGGCGACGCTGTCACCTCAGGATTAAGCCAGGATTGCGACCTGCCAAAACACACGGCTCAGAACAGAAAGCTCAGGCCCACGCAAAACAGCAAAGCCGCGAACAGCCGTTTCAGCAACTTCGGCGACAACCTGTGCGCCAGCCGCGCGCCGAGACGGGCGAACACCATGCTGGTCAGGGCAATGCCAAACAGCGCCGGCAAATACACAAAACCGAGACTATGGGCCGGCAGCAACGGATCATGCCAGCCCAGAATCATGAAACTTATTGCACTGGCCACAGCAATCGGCAGGCCACAGGCCGACGAGGTCGCCACCGCCTGCTGCATCGGCACGCTGCGCCATGTCAGGAACGGCACGGTCAGCGAACCGCCGCCAATCCCGAAAATCGCCGACGCCCAGCCGATCACACTGCCGGCCACGGTCAGACCGAGTTTACCCGGCACCGTTCGGCTGGCCTTGGGTTTGACGTCCAGCGCCAACTGCGCCGCAATCACCAGGGCGAACACACCGATGATCTTTTGCAGGTTCGGGCCGGAGATCGCTTCGGCGGTCAATGCACCGAAACCGGCGCCGAGCAGAATGCCCACGGTCATCCAGCGGAAAATCGGCCAGCGCACGGCGCCGCGTCGATGGTGTTCGCGCACGGCGTTGACCGAAGTGAAGATGATCGTCGCCAGGGACGTGCCGACCGCCAGATGGGTCAGGATCGACGGATCGAAGCCCTGCAAGGTGAAACTGAACACCAGCACCGGGACGATGATGATCCCGCCGCCCACCCCGAACAGCCCGGCCAGTACGCCCGCACAGGCGCCCAGCGCCAGATAGAGCAGAAATTCCATGACTGCCTCCCAAGGCGCGTCCCCAAAACCGGAGCGGCATGGTAACGGATGGATACCCTTCGGCTCCACTGGCGATGGATGCACGGACGATGTCTGCGTAGAGTGGGCCAAAAACACACAAGGACCACCTTATGTGCCTGATCGTTTTCGCCTGGCGGCCGGGGCATGCCCAGCCGCTGATCGTCGCGGCCAACCGTGACGAGTTCTACGCGCGGCCCAGCCTGCCGCTGGCGCAGTGGCCCGAGTCGCCGCACGTTCACGCCGGTCGCGATCTTGAGGCTGGGGGAACCTGGCTCGGTCTGGGCGCCAACGGTCGTTTTGCGGCGCTGACCAATATTCGTGATCCGCATCAGCCGCCGGCCCGACGCTCTCGGGGCGAGCTGGTGGCAGGGTTTCTGACCGGAAACCTGTCGATCGATGACTATTTGTCCGACGTTGTCGCCCGTTCGCCGGACTATGCCGGCTTCAACCTGCTGCTGGGCAATGCCAACGAGCTGTGGCACTTCAATGCGCGGTCTTCGGAACCGGTGATGTTGCAGCCCGGCGTCTATGGCCTGTCCAACGCCGGGCTGGATACGCCGTGGCCGAAACTGCTCAAGGCCAAGGCGGCATTGAGTGCGGTGCTGGATGATCCGCAGCCCGAGCGATTGTTGGCGTTGTTGGGGGATACGCAAACGGCGCCGTTTGCTGATCTGCCGGACACCGGCGTGGGCCTGGCGACCGAGTCGTTGTTGTCGAGTGTGTTTATTGCCAGCCAGAGTTACGGGACTCGGGCGAGTACGGCGTTGATTGTGCAGGCGGATGGGACGCGGCGGATGGTGGAGCGGAGTTTCGGGCCGTATGGCGGGCACTTGGGGGAAGTTGAGATTTACCTTTAAAAGCAAGCCCTCATCGGAACGCCGCCCACCCAGCCCTCTCCCGGAGGGAGAGGGGGCCGACCGAGGTGTCTTGAGCTAGACATCGACCTGAAAAACCTGTGTCGATTATGGATTCACTACAGCAACTCCAGGTCGACGGATCTCTGCAGCAACCCCCAATCAGTCCCCTCTCCCTCCGGGAGAGGGTTAGGGTGAGGGTAAGCTTTTGATCTCAGGCTTTTGACTTCAGACCTTGACCGCCGCCGGATTGACCATCTTCGCCAACCCAAGATTCTTCAGCGCCAGTTGCAGCGAGCTGTGGATGACCTGCGGGTTGTCGATGGTCATCAGTTCCGCCAGCAGGTCCTTGGCCTTGCTCAGGTTGATCTGACGCAGCATCCACTTCACCTTCGGCAGGTTGGTGGCGTTCATCGACAGGCTGTCGAAACCCATCGCCATCAACAGCACCGCGGCCGCCGGGTCACCGGCCATCTCGCCGCAGATGCTCACCGGCTTGCCTTCGGCATGGGCGTCGCGCACCACGGTTTGCAGGGCTTGCAGCACCGCCGGGTGCAGGTAGTCGTAGAGATCGGCCACCCGCGGGTTGTTGCGGTCCACCGCCAGCAGGTACTGGGTCAGGTCGTTGGAGCCGACCGACAGGAAGTCCACCATCCGCGCCAGCTCTTTGGTCTGGTAAACCGCCGCAGGAATTTCGATCATCACGCCCACCGGCGGCATCGGCACGTCGGTGCCTTCGTCGCGCACTTCGCCCCAGGCCCGGTGGATCAGGTGCAGTGCCTCTTCGAGCTCGTGGATGCCGGAGATCATCGGCAGCAGGATCCGCAGGTTGTTCAGGCCTTCGCTGGCCTTGAGCATCGCGCGGGTCTGCACCAGGAAGATTTCCGGGTGGTCGAGGGTGACGCGGATCCCGCGCCAGCCGAGGAACGGGTTGTCTTCCTTGATCGGGAAGTACGACAGCGACTTGTCACCGCCGATGTCCAGGCTGCGCATGGTCACCGGTTGCGGGTGGAATGCAGCGAGCTGCTCGCGGTAAATCGCCAGTTGTTCCTTCTCGCTCGGGAAGCGCTGGTTGATCATGAACGGCACTTCGGTGCGGTAAAGACCGACACCTTCGGCGCCGCGCTTCTGCGCTCGCGCCACGTCCGCCAGCAGGCCGGTGTTGACCCACAGTGGCATGCGGTGGCCGTCCAGGGTCACACACGGCAGGTCGCGCAGGGTATCGAGCCCCAGCGCCAGTTGCTTCTCTTCCTCCACCACCTCGGTGAACTGTTTGCGCAGCACTTCGCTGGGGTTGGTGTAAACCTCGCCCCGTGTGCCGTCGACGATCATTTCGATGCCGTCGACCTTGGCGTACGGCAGATCGACCAGACCCATTACTGTCGGGATGCCCATGGCCCGGGCCAGGATCGCGACGTGGGAGTTGCCCGAACCGAGTACCGACACCAGACCGACCAGCGTGCCTTCCGGCACCTCGCCGAGCATCGCCGGCGTCAGTTCTTCGCTGACCAGAATGGTTTTTTCCGGGTAGACCAGATTCTGCTGACGCTCCTCCTGCAAATAGGCGAGCAGCCGGCGGCCGAGGTCCTTGACGTCCGATGCCCGCTCACGCAGGTACTCGTCGTCCATCAGATCGAAACGGTTGACGTGATCGGTCACGACCTGACGCAACGCGCCCTGGGCCCACTGGCCGGTCTTGATCACGTTGGTGATTTCGCTGCCCAGCGAGGCATCGTCGAGCATCATCAGGTAGACGTCGAACAGCGCACGCTCTTCCGGGCGCAGCTGGGTCGCCAGTTTGGCCGACAACGCACGCATGTCGGCGCGCACGCCTTCGATGGCGGTCTTGAACAGCGCCAGTTCCGCGTCGATGTCGGTGATGGTCTTGTCCGGCACCACGTCCAGATCCGCCGGTGGCAGCATGACCACCGCGGTACCGACCGCTGCGCCCGGCGAACCCGGGACGCCGACGAACTTGGCTTCCTGGATGCCCTTGCCCTGACGGCCCAGACCACGGATCGAGCCGGTGGCCTCGGCGTGGGCGATTACGCCCGCGAGCTGCGCGCTCATGGTCACGAGGAAGGCTTCTTCACCCTCATCGAACTGGCGGCGTTCTTTCTGCTGGATGACCAACACGCCGACGACGCGGCGGTGGTGAATGATCGGCGCCCCGAGAAACGAGGCGTAGCGCTCCTCGCCGGTCTCGGCGAAGTAGCGGTAGCGCGGGTGATCCGCGGCGTTTTCGAGGTTCAGGGGTTCTTCACGCGTGCCGACCAGGCCGACCAGACCTTCGTTGGGTGCCATGCTGACCTTGCCGATCGAGCGCTTGTTCAAGCCCTCGGTGGCCATCAGCACGAAGCGGTTGGTCTCTGGATCAAGCAGGTAGACCGAGCAGACCTGGCTGCCCATGGCCTCTTTGACGCGCAACACAATAATCCCCAACGCCGCCTTGAGATCCTTGGCGGAGTTAACTTCCTGGACGATCTTGCGCAGCGTATTGAGCATGGCTCGGGGTCGAACTCCGTCGTCAGTCGCGCGCTAAAAGGCGCGGGGCAAGCTCTTTGAGAGCGCGGCGATACACTTCGCGCTTGAATGTCACCACCTGGCCCAACGGATACCAATAACTGACCCAGCGCCAGCCATCGAACTCCGGTTTACCGGTCAAATCCATCCGCACCCGCTGCTCGTTGGAGATCAGGCGCAGGAGAAACCATTTCTGTTTCTGGCCGATGCACAGCGGTTGGCTGTGGGTTCGCACCAGACGTTGCGGCAAACGATAGCGCAACCAGCCCCGAGTGCAGGCCAGTATTTCAACATCTTCGCGTTCCAGGCCAACTTCTTCGTTCAGCTCGCGGTACAAGGCGTCTTCGGGCGTCTCCTCGGGGTTGATTCCCCCTTGCGGAAACTGCCAGGCATCCTGATTGATACGGCGAGCCCATAGCACCTGGCCGGCGTCATTCGTCAGAATGATCCCGACATTAGGGCGGAAACCATCGGGGTCGATCACGGCAACAACCTCGCAAACGCATGTCGCCGCATTGTTCCACAAAGGTTGTGAAGGCGGCAACGAAGGTTCCGAGCTTATGTGCACTCTTGTGAAAAGACCGTATTCTTGTGGCCTTTTTACTGACTTTTCAGCGGGTAACTGCAATGCGCCTGGCTTTATTCGATTTGGACAACACCCTTCTGGGCGGCGACAGCGATCACGCTTGGGGCGATTATCTGTGCGAACGCGGCTTCCTCGACCCGATCGCCTACAAGGCGCGCAACGACGAGTTCTATCAGGATTACCTGGCCGGCAAACTGGATAACGCCGCATACCTGAACTTCTGCCTGGAAATCCTCGGCCGCACCGAGATGGCCGTGCTTGAGCAGTGGCACAGCGATTACATGCGCGACTGCATCGAGCCGATCGTCCTGCCCAAGGCGCTCGATCTGCTGAAAAAGCACCGCGATGCCGGCGACAAACTGGTGATCATCACCGCCACCAACCGCTTCGTCACCGCGCCGATTGCGGTGCGCCTGGGCGTCGAAACCCTGATCGCCACCGAGTGCGAGATGCAGGACGGTCGCTACACCGGACGCAGCACCGACGTGCCGTGCTTCCGCGAAGGCAAGGTGACGCGCCTGAACCGCTGGCTGGAGGAAACCGGATATTCGCTGGAAGGCAGCTACTTCTACAGCGACTCGATGAATGACCTGCCGCTGCTGGAGCAGGTGACGAATCCGGTGGCGGTCGACCCTGACCCGAACCTGCTGGCCGAAGCCGAGAAGCGCGGTTGGCCCGTCATCAGCCTGCGCGGCTGATATCGCGTCGCAGGCAACCGCAGCTCCCACAGGGGATGTGTGAACGCCTCAGATCAATGTGGGAGCGAGCCTGCTCGCGAACGGATCGACACGGTCCCAAGCCTTAAACCGGCTTGGCCCCCATCAACGCCGCAATGGCCAGAAATCCGACGCCGCTGACAATCGCCAGCGCCAGATTGAATTTCCGGTTGCCGACCCCGCTTGTCCACAGCCGATTAAGCCGAACAAGCAGCCAGACCGCACTAAAGGTGGCCACGGCATAGATCACGCTGGACCCCAGAATCCAGAACTGCCCCAGTGGCCAGCCAACCAGGTGCACCAGCCACCAGCCGGTGAAAGGCATGCTGAGCACGCCGATCAGCATCAGACACCAGACGAACAGCCAGGGTCGCTGCATCGTGCTGGCCGGCCCTTCGCTGCGATTACGCCAGGAAGCAGCGGCGAGCCCCAGCCCGCTCGCCAGGATTACCACGGTCGCCGCGACGTGAAGGACTTTCAGGGTGGTCAGGGTTTCCATGTATTTCTCTTTCCTTAGGCCATACCCATCAGCGTAGCCGTTCAGCCAAGAAACAGCTGATAGGCCGGGTTGTCGCTTTCGTCCCAGTACGGGTAGCCGATTTCCTCAAGGGCTGCGGGAACCAGATGACGTTCGTCGTGGGGCACTTGCAGGCCCGCCACTACTCGTCCGTCTGCTGCTCCGTGGTTGCGGTAGTGGAACATCGAGATGTTCCAGCGACCGCCGAGCTTGTTGAGGAAGTTAAACAGCGCGCCCGGACGCTCCGGGAACTCGAAGCGCAGCACCACTTCATCGACCACGTGCGCGGCGCGCCCGCCGACCATGTGACGGATGTGCAGTTTGGCCAGTTCGTTGTCGGTCAGGTCGAGCACCGGGAAACCCTGCTCGGTCAGGCTCGCCAGCAGTGCACTGCGCGGGTCGTTGTCCGGGTGAGTCTGTACGCCGACGAAGATGTGCGCTTCGCTGCCATTGTTATAGCGGTAGTTGAATTCGGTGATCTGGCGCTTGCCGATGGCCTCGCAGAACGCCTTGAAGCTGCCGGCCTTCTCCGGGATGGTCACGGCGATAATCGCTTCGCGGCCTTCACCCAGTTCGGCGCGCTCGGCGACGTGGCGCAAGCGGTCGAAGTTGACGTTGGCCCCGGAGTCGATGGCCACGAAGGTCTGGCCGCTGACGCCGCGCTGCTCGACATACTTCTTGATCCCGGCCACGCCCAGGGCGCCGGCCGGTTCGGTGATCGAACGGGTGTCGTCGTAGATGTCCTTGATCGCCGCGCAGATTTCGTCGGTGCTGACGGTGATCACTTCGTCGACGTAATCCTTGCAGATGTCGAAGGTGTGCTGGCCGATCTGCGCCACCGCCACGCCGTCGGCGAAGATGCCTACGGTCGGCAGCACCACGCGTTCGCCTGCCGCCATCGCCGCTTGCAAACAGTTGGAGTCGTCGGGCTCGACGCCGATGACCTTGATGTCCGGGCGCAGGTATTTCACGTAGGCCGCGATGCCGGCGATCAGACCGCCGCCGCCCACCGGAACGAAGATCGCATCCAGCGGCTGCGGGTGCTGGCGCAGAATCTCCATCGCCACGGTGCCCTGCCCGGCAATGGTGTGCGGATCATCGTACGGGTGGATGTAGACGTAGCCTTTTTCATCGACCAGTTTCAGCGAGTAAGCCAGCGCTTCCGGAAAGGAATCGCCGTGCAGCACCACTTTGCCACCGCGCGAGCGCACGCCTTCGACCTTGATCTCCGGGGTGGTCTTGGGCATCACGATGGTCGCTTTCACGCCCAACACTTTCGCCGCCAGGGCCAGGCCCTGTGCATGGTTGCCCGCCGACGCGGTGACCACGCCGCGAGCGCGCTCTTCGTCGCTCAACTGGGTCAGCTTGTTGTAGGCGCCGCGAATCTTGAACGAAAACACTGGCTGCAAGTCTTCACGCTTGAGCCAGATGTCGTTGCCCAGCCGCTCGGAGAGCTGGCGGGCGTTCTGCAGCGGGGTTTCTACGGCAACGTCATAAACGCGCGAGGTGAGGATCTTTTTGACGTACTGTTCGAGCATCGGAAAGCATCACTGGCGATTGGGCGGGACCAGCGAGTCTAACCCGGCTTTTGGGCGCACGACCACACGAATCCAGAGGTTTTAGCCCGGCTTGAGGCTATAATGCCGGCCTTTCCGTTCTTACCTTGCCCGCTTCCGGAGCCCGCATGACCCAGGATCAACTCAAACAGGCCGTGGCCCAGGCTGCCGTCGACTTCATCCTTCCGAAACTCGACGACAAGAGCATCGTCGGCGTCGGCACCGGCTCCACCGCCAACTGCTTCATCGACGCCCTGGCCCAGCACAAGGGCGCGTTCGATGGCGCGGTCGCAAGCTCCGAAGCCACTGCCGCGCGCCTCAAGGGCCACGGGATTCCGGTGTACGAGCTGAACACCGTGAGCAACCTGGAGTTCTACGTCGACGGCGCCGATGAAAGCGACGAACACCTGAACCTGATCAAGGGCGGCGGCGCAGCCCTGACCCGCGAGAAGATCGTCGCGGCCGTGGCCCAGACCTTCATCTGTATCGCCGACGCCAGCAAACTGGTGCCGGTGCTCGGCGCGTTCCCGCTGCCGGTGGAAGTGATCCCGATGGCCCGCAGCCACGTCGCCCGCCAACTGGTGAAACTGGGCGGCGACCCGGTCTATCGCGAAGGCGTGCTGACCGACAACGGCAACATCATCCTCGACGTGCACAATCTGCAGATCACCAATCCGGTGGAGCTGGAAGCGCAGATCAATGCGATCGTCGGCGTGGTCACCAACGGCCTGTTCGCGGCGCGTCCGGCGGATCTGTTGTTGCTGGGTACCAGCGAAGGCGTGAAGACCCTCAAAGCTGAATAAACCAGGCTGCCCACATATTTGTGGGCAGATGAAAAACCTGTGGGAGCTAGCTTGCTAGCGATAGCGGTGTGTCAGTCGACATGTTTGGCGACTGACCCTCCCTCATCCCGAGCAAGCTCGCTCCCACAGTGTTTTGTGGTGTTGGTTAATTCTGCACAGGCTTCCTGAAGACATAAAACAGATTCGGCTCGCTCACCAGATACAACGCCCCATCGTCATCCATCGCGATACCTTCCGCCTGCGGCACGGTTTTCTTCAGACCCTGCCGGCCACCGCTCAACGACATGGTGCTCAACGGGCGCCCGTCCACATCCAGCTCCAGAATCAGCCGCGACTCGTCGGACAGCGCCAGTAAATGACCGCTGCGCTCGTCGTATTGCAGGCTCGACAGATCGCGCACGAACATCCCGGCATCGCGCTTGGGATTGTTGATCACGTGTACTGCGTAGGATTTTTCCGGATTGAAGTGCGGGAAACCGTGCACTTCATAGATCAGCATCGGGTCCCGCTCCTTGGCCACGAACAGGCGCTTGCCCACCGAATCGTACGCCAGGCCTTCAAAGCCCTTGTTGCCGCTCATGTGCACACCGAGGGTCATTTGCTCGGCGTCCGCCGCATCAAGGAACGTGGTGTCATGCTCCAGATGGATCTTGATCAGGCGCTGCTGGCGCTCGTCGGTAATCACATAGGTGTCGGCGCTGATGAACTCCACCGCCTCCGGATCGCCGAAGCCGATCAAGGCGACACGGCGCAGGATCGTGCCATCCAGCGACAGCTCGATCAGTTCGGCATTCTTGTTGGTCACGGTGAACAGGCTTTTGCGCACCGGGTCGTAGGTCAGCGCCGAGACGTCGTCGTTCAGCCCATCAATGACTTTCGCTTCAATCTCTGCCCGATATTGATCCAGCCCGATGGACTGGCTGCTCATCGGCTGCCAGAGCGTATGCAGGTTGAACCAGGCACGCTCGAACAGGCGCATGTATTGGCCGATCGCAATCAATGCGACCAGGGCAATCATCGACAGGATTATGAACAGAGGCTTGGGACGGGCAAGTCGACGCATTCAGGCAGGCTCGGAGTCAAAACAGGCGGATGAAATATCACGCCTGTCTGAACTGAAGCTTAATGGCCACTTGCCTCAGGCCACAACTGCACAGATCTGCAATTGCTGTAGGAGAGATTACTTCTGCTTTTCGAAGCGGTAGAACAGGTTCGGCTCGCTGACCATGTACAGCGTGCCCGAGTCGTCCATGGTTACGCCTTCGGCGCGGGGAATGGTTTTCTTCAAACCGTTGAAACCGCCGAGCAGGGTCATGAAGCTGACCTGTTCGCCCTTCTCGTCCAGCTCCAGCAACAGGTGCGAATCAGCGGACAGAACGAGGGTGTGACCGGTGCGCGGATCGATCGCCAGGGCCGACAGGTTACGAATATCGAGTTCGTCGCTGTCGAGTTTCTGCTTGTCGCCCTTGAGCGTCTGGCTGCCGTCGCTTTTCCAGGTGAACAGCGCGGGTGGACGCTCTTCGCCCAGTAGCAGTTGCTGGTTACGGGCGTCCCAGGTGATGGCTTCGAAGGCCTTGTTCTGGTCCTTTGACGGGCCGAGGTCGTATTTAGGGAAATCGTCACGCTTCAGTTCACGAGTCTCGGCATCGACCTTGACGATGGAGAGCAAGTGCTCGCGCTCATCGACAATCGCCATCAAGCCGTTTTCCATCACCGTAAGGCCTTCCGGATTGCTCCAGCCCACCAGGGGCATCTTGCGCAACACGTCGCCCTGCAGGGTCAGCTCGACCAGGAACGGATTCTTGCCCATCACCGAAAACAGGGTTTTGGTCTGCGGGTTATAGGAAAGGTCCGAAGCTTCGTCCTTTTCCATGCCCGGCAACAGCTTGGCGTCGATGACCACCCGGTAGTCCGGGAGCCAGACGCTTTCCTGCTTCTCGGCCGTACTTTCGAAGCGCTCCAGCAGCCACAGCACACCCCGATCATCCCAATGCATGGCAAACGCCAGCCCGTACGCAGCGGCGGCTGCCAGCAACAGCCAGGAATACCAGCGCAGGGCGAAGCGTGAACGGCGGGCGGGTTTGAGCTGAGTTTGAGATGACATCAAAGGACGCGTTCCGAAAATTCAGGCTACGGGTAATAGCACAAAGAGGCCGGCTCAGACGCCAGAATGGCCGGAATTATCCGGACAGAATGTGAAAAAAACGGTAAATGGCCGGAATGCCTTATGTGTTTGCGGGCTACAACACAAAAACAAACGTGGGAGCCAGCCTGCTGGCGATGGCGGTGTATCAGTCGAATGAAACATCAACTGACAGTCCGTCATCGCCAGCAGGCTGGCTCCCACAAAGGTATTTCAGAGTTGCAGTCAGCGAACGCTGCTGGTGAAACGACTGGCGCCCGGCAGCTCCAGCACGATCTCATCACCGACATTCAGCGGGCCGACGCCCACCGGCGTGCCGGTCAGGATCACGTCACCGGCCTGCAGCGAGAAGCAGCCGGCCATGTGCTGGATCATCGGCACGATCGGGTTGAGCATCGCGCTGCTGTTGCCGTCCTGGCGCACTTCGCCGTTGATGGTCAGGCGAATGCCGATGTCGGTCAGGTCGGCAAAGGTGCTGCCCACCACGAACGGCGCAATCACCGCCGCGCCGTCGAACGACTTGGCGATTTCCCACGGCAGCCCCTTGGATTTGAGCTCGGCCTGCTTGTCGCGCAGGGTCAGGTCCAGCGCCGGGGCGAAACCGGAGATCGCGTCCAGCACTTCTTCACGGCTCGGTTTGGTCGACAGCGGTTTGCCGATCAACACGGCGATTTCCGCCTCGTAATGCACCGAGCCACGCTCGGTCGGAATGCTGAAACCGCCTTCCAGCGGCACCACGCAACTGCCCGGTTTGATGAACAGCAACGGCTCGGTAGGCACCGGGTTGTCCAGTTCCTTGGCGTGTTCGGCGTAGTTACGGCCGATGCACACCACTTTCCCCAGCGGAAAATGAATCCGCGTACCGTCGACATACTGGTGCTGATAGCTCATTACCGACTCCTGCCTTTATTGATTCATCAGGGATTGCCAATCAAACCGCGAAAATCTTGCCCGGATTCATGATGCCGTTCGGGTCGAACACCGCCTTGACCGCTTTCATGTATTCGATTTCCACCGGTGAGCGGCTGTAGGTCAAGTAGTCGCGCTTGGTCATGCCCACCCCGTGTTCGGCGGAAATCGAACCGTTGTACTTCTCGACGGTTTCGAACACCCATTTGTTGACGGTGGCGCACTTGGCGAAAAACTCGTCCTTGCTCAGGTTGTCCGGCTTGAGGATGTTCAGGTGCAGGTTGCCATCGCCGATGTGGCCGAACCAGACGATTTCGAAGTCCGGATAGTGTTCACCGACGATCGCGTCGATTTCCTGCAGGAATGCCGGGACTTTCGAGACGGTGACCGAGATGTCGTTCTTGTACGGAGTCCAGTGGGAGATGGTTTCGGAGATGTACTCGCGCAGCTTCCACAGGTTCTGCAACTGGGTTTCGCTCTGGCTCATCACGCCGTCCAGCACCCAGCCCTGCTCCACGCAATGCTCGAAGGTTTCCAGGGCGGTGTTGGCCACTTCTTCGGTGGTCGCCTCGAATTCCAGCAAAGCATAGAACGGGCAGTCGGTTTCGAATGGCGCCGGGACATCGCCACGGCCCATGACCTTGGCCAGCGCCTTGTCAGAGAAGAATTCGAACGCGGTCAGGTCGAGCCGGCCCTGGAAGGCGTGCAGCACCGGCATGATCGAATCGAAATCAGCGGTGCCGAGGACCATCGCGGTCAGGTTTTTCGGCGCGCGATCCAGGCGCATGGTGGCCTCGACCACAAAACCCAGAGTGCCTTCAGCGCCGATGAACAGCTGCCGCAGGTCATAACCGGTGGCGTTCTTGATCAGATCCTTGTTCAGTTCCAGCACGTCGCCCTTGCCGGTCACGACCTTCATGCCCGCCACCCAATTGCGGGTCATGCCGTAGCGAATGACCTTGATTCCGCCGGCATTGGTGCCGATGTTGCCGCCAATCTGGCTGGAACCTGCCGATGCGAAGTCCACCGGGTAGTACAAGTCATGTTCTTCGGCGGCGTTCTGCAATTGCTCGGTGACCACGCCCGGCTGACAGACGGCGGTGCGGTCGGTCAGGTTGATGTCGAGAATCTGATTCATGTAGTCGAACGACACGACCACTTCGCCATTGGCGGCCACGGCTGCGGCGGAAAGCCCGGTGCGCCCGCCCGACGGCACCAGCGCCACTTTGTGTTCGTTGGCCCAGCGGACGACGGCCTGCACCTGCTCGATGGTCTTGGGAAACACGATGGCGCTGGGCGCCGGGGCGAAGTGTTTGGTCCAGTCCTTGCCGTAAGCGTTCAAGGAGTCGGCATCGGTCAGGACTTTGCCAGGCTCGACCAGGGTCTTCAGTTCATCAATCAGGGCAGGATTGGTCATCGACGGAACTCTCGAACAATTCATGGTCATCCTGAGAACGCTTCACGTCGCAGGAATGAGTGTTTAGCGGGGTGGCTATGCTAGCATACCGACCCCGCAGGCCAGTGCCCAAGGCCGGTTCTGCGGTGACGGCTTTCTTGTCGTCCAGGTCAATGTCTGTTGACCATTTCCTGCCATTTTTCTCCGGGATACAGGTTTACGCAGATGAGCAAGACTTCTCTCGATAAGAGCAAGATCAAGTTCCTTCTTCTCGAAGGCGTCCACCAATCGGCTGTCGACGTCCTCAAGGCGGCGGGCTACACCAGCATCGAATACCTGACAGGCTCCCTGCCGGAAGCCCAGCTCAAGGAAAAGATCGCTGACGCTCACTTCATCGGCATTCGTTCGCGCACCCAGCTGACCGAAGAGATCTTCGATCACGCGAAGAAACTGGTCGCGGTCGGCTGTTTCTGCATCGGCACCAACCAGGTTGACCTGGAAGCGGCCCGCGAGCGCGGCATCGCCGTGTTCAACGCGCCGTACTCAAACACCCGCTCCGTGGCCGAGCTGGTGCTGGCCGAAGCGATCCTGCTGCTGCGCGGCATCCCTGAGAAAAACGCGTCCTGCCACCGTGGCGGCTGGATCAAGTCCGCAGCCAACTCCTTCGAGATCCGTGGCAAGAAACTGGGCATCGTCGGCTACGGCTCGATCGGTACTCAGCTGTCGGTCCTGGCTGAAGGTCTGGGCATGCAGGTGTTCTTCTACGACACCGTGACCAAGCTGCCACTGGGCAACGCGACCCAGGTCGGCAACCTGCACGAGCTGCTGGGCATGTCCGACATCGTCACCCTGCACGTTCCGGAAACCGCTGCGACCCAGTGGATGATCGGCGAGAAGGAAATCCGCGCCATCAAGAAGGGCGGCATCCTGATCAACGCTGCACGCGGCACCGTGGTCGAGCTGGATCACCTGGCCGCCGCGATCAAGGACAAGCACCTGATCGGCGCCGCCATCGACGTGTTCCCGGTCGAGCCGCGTTCCAACGACGAAGAGTTCGAAAGCCCGCTGCGTGGCCTGGACAACGTGATCCTGACCCCGCACATCGGCGGTTCCACCGCTGAAGCGCAGGCCAACATCGGTCTGGAAGTGGCAGAGAAACTGGTCAAGTACAGCGACAACGGTACTTCGGTATCGTCGGTGAACTTCCCGGAAGTGGCCCTGCCGGCTCACCCTGGCAAGCACCGCCTGCTGCACATCCACGAGAACATTCCGGGTGTGATGAGCGAGATCAACAAGGTCTTCGCCGAAAACGGCATCAACATCTCCGGTCAGTTCCTGCAGACCAACGAGAAGGTCGGCTACGTGGTGATCGACGTCGACGCCGAGTACTCGGAGCTGGCGCAAGAGAAGCTGCAACACGTCAACGGCACCATCCGTAGCCGCGTGCTGTTTTAAGAGCAGCTGCGAGCAGCAAGCTTCAAGCGGCAAGTGAACAGCGCTTTTGCTTGAAGCTTGAAGCTCGCAACTCGCCACTGATAAAAAAGGGAGCCCCGAAGGGCTCCCTTTTTTATTCGACGTTGACGGTGATCTTCTTCGACACGATCGGCGGATCGAACGCCATGTGGCCGCTGTCACCCAGCTCCAGCTGCAGGGTGTGCTTGCCCGGCGCGAGTTTGATGTCGGCCTGGGTCTGCGCCTTGCCGAAGTGCATGTGGTTGGCGTCGGTCGGCACGACGGAGCCGGCCGGAACGATTTCCTTGGCATCGATCAGCAGGTGGTGATGACCGGTGTTCTTGGTGACGTCACCGGCCGGTGCCAGCGCGATGTCCTTTACACCGAACTTGACCGTGAAGGTCTGCGGAACCGTGGCTCCGTCCTCGGGAGAAACGATGAACACTTCGGCGCCCTTCGGTGCCGGTGTGGCCGCACTGGCCAGTACCGAAACACCCATCAGCACACCGGCCAACGCTGCACGTGACATAAAGCTTTTCATTTTCTTCTCCAGTTTTTCCGTAAAATCCGCACGGTCATGACAACTTCATGACCATTCGTTGTCGAAGGCACTCGACAACCATAGCAAAGCGAGCCTGGAAAACAGGCCGATATCGATTTCAAAGGAGTGACCATGCGTTTTCTGCCTGGCCTGATCTGCCTGCTTCCCCTTCTGAGCCCTCTGGCTCACGCCGAACTGATTGATGACGTCTACGACCGTGGCGAGTTGCGCATAGCCCTTGAGGCTAATACACCGCCCTTCAATTTCAAGGACGGCGACACGCTCACGGGGTTCGAGGTCGAGCTTGGGCAATTGCTGGCCAACGAACTGGATGTGCGGGCCGACTTCATCGTCACCGACGAGGCCGACCTGCTCCAGGGTGTTGAAAGCGGCAAGTACGACATCGCGCTCAACCACATAGCACTGACCCCGGAACTCAAGGATCGTTTCGACGTCAGCGAACCTTACACGCAGGTCAATGCGCAGTTGCTGGCGAAAAAGGACGAGCAACCTCGGCCGATGGTGCTGGTGCAGACGTTGACTGAGGAAAAGCCGAAGGTTGGGCCGCCGGTAGATCTGGCGATTCCGTTTCAGAAGGGTAACCCGGCGTTTCACGCGAGTCTGGAGAATGCCTTGCAGCGGATCAGGGCGGATGGGCGGTTGGAGGCATTGAGGCAGAAGTGGTTGAGTGTGCAGGCTACGGAAAACTGAAGTGAACGTGACTAGTCGAGCAAGCTGAGGGCCTGTGCGGCTTGCGGCAGTTCGAGTTCGCTGAAGACCTGCACCCCATGGCGCTTCAGCAACGCGGCGGTAACCCCCTCGCCACTCACCTTCACCCCACTGAACGTGCCGTCATAGGTCAACAGATTCCCGCACGAAGGACTGTTGGCCTTGAGCACCGCCACCCGAATCCCGTGCTGTTGCACCAGCGCCAGCGCCTGCCGCGCACCGTCGAGAAACTGCGCACTGACGTCTTCGCCGTCGGTGGTGATCACCGAGGCAAGCCCGTCCAGCACTTCGCGGCCCTGCCCGCCCGGAATCTCCGCTGCCGCCCGTGGCGTCGGCAAACCACCGGCGACTTCCGGACACAACGGCACTACCCGGCCTTCGCTGATCCACTGCTCCAGCAGATCGAACGGCCCGCTGGCTCCACCGTCGTAACGCACGCGATGGCCCAGCAGGCAGCGACTGACCAGAATCCTGTGCATCTCAGAACGGCTCGTTGCCACGGCGGCGGAACCAGCCTGTCAGCGACAGCCGCTCGCGATTGGCCGGCAACACTTCATGAGGGACTTCGCCGGAGAGGAACACCACCAGACAACCGCCCGTAGGCTGCACGTCATGAACGCGATCATGCTCCAGGTACATGCGCAGTTGCCCGCCATCCTCCGGCAACCAGCCGTCATTGAGGTAGATCACCGCCGAGACCATGCGCCGGTCATCGTCGCGGAAACGGTCGACATGCTTGCGATAGAAAGCACCCGGCGGGTACAGGGCGAAGTGGCACTCGAAGTCTTCCAGCCCCAGGAACAGCCCCCGGTTGAGCGCCTCGCGCAAGCTGTCCATCAGGTTCAGGTAACGGTCGCTGGCTTCGGCCTGACCAGGATCGATCCATTGGATATGGTCGCCACGAATCCCCTCGCGGATCTCCGAAAACGGGCCACGTCCGACCCCCGCCGGCGCCAGTTCACCTTCGGCGTCACGTTTGCGGCACTCGGCCGCCAGTGCGCGGGTCAAATCCGCAGGCAGGAAAATGTTCTGCTGCGACCAGCCGTGCTCGGCCAGGTCGTCGACGATACGTAACAGCAGCGGGTGATCAGAGGATATTTGCATGGCGCGCATAGTATGCCTGCGGCAAGAAATCCGACAGAGCCACGCGGCGGCTGGATACGAATTCTCGACAAGTACTGGCACCGCACGGAGAATAGTCGGCTGCCGACAGGAGTCCTTATGCGCCGTTTGCTTTTTTCACTGTTGATGTTCTGCGTTTTGCCCGCCTGGGCGGACGGCCACGACCAGTTGTACAAGGTCGCCGGCTGGCCAGAACAACGCGCGCATTTCAACGACGCCCTGAGTGCCGCGCAGCAGCGTTACCAGAACAGCCTGCCGCCGGCGGTGTTTCAGGCGCTGGTGAACAACAGCAACCAGCGCTTCGCCCCCCAGGCCGTGGATCAACGCGCCGAAGCGCAACTGCGCAAGAACCTCGCTGATCCGAAACCGGCCCTGTCGTTCTTTCAGTCTCCGTTGGGCAAGAAGATCGTCGCCGCCGAACTGCTGGCGACCCGCCGCGATCAACTGGCAAAAAACGCCAAGGGCCTGCCGAAGATGCCGGCCAGCGACAGCCGCCTGCTGATCATCGGCCACCTCGCCCAGGCCCTTCCCGCCCGTGAAGCCGGCGCCGAAGTCAGCCTGGCGATTGCCGGCGTGGCGGCGGACAGCCTGAGTTCGATGATCCCCGGCCTGCTCGGCGGCGGTCAGGCCCAGGGCATGTTGAACGGTCAACGCCAGCGCCTGATGGATCAGATCGGTGCCGACCTGAACAACACCCTGCTGTACGTCTATCGCGACCTGTCGGATGAAGAACTGGAAGAGTTCGCGACCTTTGCCGAATCCACCGAAGGCAAGGCCTACTACCAGGCCGCGCTGGCCGCGATCCGCGCCGGGCTGGCCGTAGGCCAGAGCACCTCGAACCTCAGTCAGTGATCTAGGGGTTGCGGCCCTTGATCCGCTTGCTCAGAAACTCGAAATACTCCTCGCGCATTTCTGCCGTCTCGTTGGCCAGGTGATGCCGCGCCTCGGCCAGCAACAGAATCTGTGGCCGGTCGAACTTCCACTTCAACACCTGCAGGTTGTGCTGCCAGTCCACGGTCATGTCCGCCTGGCCTTGAACAATCAGCGGCCGGCGCGGACTTTTCTTCGCGTATTCAACGCGGTTGATCCAGCGTGACAACGCCCCGACCCATGCGGTCGGCAAGCGTTTTGGCTGCAATGGATCGGCCTGCAGAAACGGCAGGAAATCCGGGTCATTGGAGTTCTCGCTGAAACGCCGGGCGATACCCCTGACAAAAGGCCTGAGCAGGTAATAACTGAACTGCGACCAGCCCCAGGCACGCGGGCGCACCAACGGCGCCAGCAGAATCAACTGCCCCTGCGCCGGGCTGTTTTCACCATGATTGAGCACGTGATCGACAATGATCGCCCCTCCGGTGCTTTGCCCGCACAAGTGCCACGGCTGCGGCAGCGCAATCGAATGCGCCTCGGCGAACAGACCTTGCAACGCATCCTGATACTCGGAGAAGTCGCGGATGCTCGCCCGCTCGCCGCTGGACAGACCATGCCCCGGCAGATCGCAGGCAATCACCGCAAACCCCTGATCCAGCGCCCACTCGATCACATGCCGGTACAGGCCGGTGTGGTCATAAAAACCGTGCACCAGAAACAGCGTGGCCTTGGCCGTTTCCGCCGGCCACCAGCAATGACTGACCAGTTGATAGCCATCGATGTCGAACCGGCCCATGCCGCGCCAGACATCACGTTCCGGAAAGTCGGTCTTGTAGAACCGCTGATACGCCTTCGCCTCCTCGGACAACGGCTGCCACTCGGCCAGAGGCTTGAGGCTCGCACGCAGATGATCGGGATCGAAAGCAACAGACATGGGCAATTCCAGAACGGTAAACGGACTTTATCGGCCTGCGATATTCATCTGTCGCGGCAAGCATGGCAAGCTAGCGCGCCTCTGAGGACTCAAATCCATGCGCTCGCCCTACCGCACCGCACTGTTTGCCAGCCTGCTCGCCATCGTGTGTGCCGGCGTGCTGTGGGCCGCGTACGACTGGTTTCAGGGCCGCTACCTGCGGGCCTTCAGCGAACACACGGCGGTGTTTTCCGGCGATCCGCTGCGCCTGCCCGCCGACCTCGCCGGCCCCGGCAACATCCGTCTGGTGCACTTCTGGGACCCGGCCTGCCCGTGCAACGTCGGCAATCAACAACACCTGACCGAGATGGTCGAACAGTTCAGCCCCAAGGGCGTGGAATTCTTCGCAGTGCAGAAGGCCGGCAGCCACGGCCAGTTGCCCGCCACCCTCAGCAATCTCAAAACCATCGCGGTGCTGCCCGGCTCCGAACAGATTCCCGCGAGCCCGGCCGTGGCGATCTGGGACCGCAGCGGCAGACTGGCGTACTTCGGCCCGTACAGCGAAGGCCTGACGTGCAACTCCAGCAACAGTTTTATCGAACCGATCCTGCAAGCGTTGAGTGATGATCGCCCGGTCAATGCGACTCATACGTTGGCGGTCGGTTGCTACTGTCCGTGGCCGGCGGAGACGAAGTAAGGCATTCCGGACATTTCAAGGACGGCGATGCGCAGCACACGAGGCGTGTGCTAATTGTTTGCAGCCCGCACGGGCGGCAACCCCGAATGCACAAGGAGTCACCATGAAACGCGTCTTCACCGTTCTTGCCTTGCTCATCGTTGTCCTGCTCGCCGCCGGCGGCTGGTATGTCTACAGCAAGCAACCAACGCGTCAGGGCCAGGTGGAGCTGCGCAACCTGCAAGGCTCGGTGACCGTGCGTTACGACGAGCGCGGTGTGCCGCACATCCGTGCCGAAAACGAAACCGACCTCTACCGCGCCCTCGGTTATGTGCACGCCCAGGATCGCCTGTTTCAGATGGAAGCCATGCGCCGTCTCGCCCGAGGCGAGCTGGCCGAAGTGCTCGGGCCGAAACTGCTCGACACCGACAAGCTGTTCCGCAGCCTGCGCATCCGCGAACGCGCCGCCAGTTACGTGGCCGGCCTCGACAAGCAGTCACCGGCGTGGAAGGCCCTGCAAGCCTATCTGGACGGCATCAATCAATATCAGGACTCGCACGCCGCGCCGATCGAGTTCGACGTGCTGGGCATCCCCAAGCGGCCATTCACCGCCGAAGACAGCATCAGCGTCGCCGGCTACATGGCCTACAGCTTTGCCGCCGCGTTTCGCACCGAACCGCTGCTGACCTACGTGCGCGATCAACTGGGCGCCGATTATCTCAACGTCTTCGATCTCGACTGGCAGCCCAAGGGCGTGCTCGCCAAGGGCCACGCCGGCACCGCACCGGCCCTCGCCGCCGAAGACTGGAAAGACCTGAACACCCTCGCCCGCGTCAGCGAACAGGC
Organism: Pseudomonas sp. NFIX49; assembly: GCF_900115915.1. Taxonomy (NCBI): domain Bacteria; kingdom Pseudomonadati; phylum Pseudomonadota; class Gammaproteobacteria; order Pseudomonadales; family Pseudomonadaceae; genus Pseudomonas; species Pseudomonas sp. NFIX49. The sequence goes on from NZ_FOYE01000005.1 coordinate 113,398, forward strand.
ACTGATCGACAACGGCCTGCCGCAGTTCGAAGGCAGCAACGCCTGGGTGATCGCCGGCAGTCGCAGCAAGAGCGCCAAGCCCTTGCTGGCCGGCGATCCGCACATTCGCTTTTCGGTGCCGTCGGTGTGGTACGAGGCGCAGCTGTCGGCGCCGGGCTTCGAACTCTACGGTCATCATCAGGCGCTGGTGCCGTTTGCCTTTCTCGGCCACAACCTGGATTTCGGCTGGAGCCTGACCATGTTCCAGAACGATGACCTGGATCTGATCGCCGAGAAGGTCAATCCGGACAACCCGGATCAGGTCTGGTATCGCGGCCAATGGACCGACATGGTCAAGACCGAGCAGCAGATCGCGGTGAAAGGCCAGACGCCGGTGACCATCACCCTGCGCCAGTCGCCCCACGGGCCGATCGTCAACGATGCCCTCGGCAGCGCCGCCGGGAAAACCCCGATTGCGATGTGGTGGGCGTTCCTCGAAACACCGAATCCGATCCTTGAAGGTTTCTACCAGCTCAACCGCGCCGACACCCTGGCCAAGGCTCGCGCCGCAGCGACCAAGGTGCAGGCGCCGGGGCTGAACATCGTCTACGCCAACGCCAAGGGCGATATCGCCTGGTGGGCCTCGGCGCTGCTGCCCAAGCGTCCGACCGGGGTGAAGCCTGGCTTCATTCTCGACGGCAGCGGCAATCAGGCGGACAAGGACGGCTACTTCCCGTTCAGCGCCAACCCGCAGGAAGAGAACCCGGCGCGGGGCTATATCGTCTCGGCCAACTTCCAGCCGGTGTCACCGACCGGCATGGAGATTCCCGGTTACTACAATCTCGCCGACCGTGGCCAGCAGCTCAACCGCCAGCTCGCCGACAAGAACGTGAAGTGGGACAACGAGGCCAACCAGAAGCTGCAACTGAGCACCACCACCGGTTACGGCCCGCGTCTGCTGGCACCGTTGCTGCCGGTGCTGCGTGAAGTGGCGGGCAATCCCGCCGAGCAGAAGCTGATCGAACAATTGGCCCAATGGCAAGGCGACTACCCGCTGGATTCGGTCAGTGCGACGGTGTTCAACCAGTTCCTCTACGACCTCGCCGACGCGGCGATGCGCGATGAGCTGGGCAATGATTTCTTCGAAACCCTGCTGTCGACCCGAGTGATCGATGCAGCCCTGCCCCGGCTCGCGGCGAATGCCGATTCACCGTGGTGGGACAACCGCAGCACGCCGAACAAGGAGACCCGCGTCGACACCGTACGCGCCGCGTGGCAGGCGAGCATGGCGCACCTGAAATCGACCCTCGGCGACGATGCTTCCGGCTGGCAATGGGGCAAGGCGCATACGCTGACCCATGGTCATCCGCTGGGTCAGCAGAAGCCGCTGGATCGCATTTTCAACGTCGGCCCGTTCGCCGCACCGGGCTCCCATGAAGTACCGAACAACCTCTCGGCGAAAATCGGTCCGGCACCGTGGCCGGTGACCTACGGCCCGTCGACCCGCCGGCTGGTGGACTTCGCCGACCCGGCTCACAGCCTGACCATCAACCCGGTGGGCCAGAGCGGCGTGCCGTTCGACAGTCACTATGACGATCAGGCAGAGGCGTATGTGGACGGGATGTATGTGCAGGCGCATTTCAGTGAGGAAGAGGTGACGGCGAATACGCGGAGTACGCTGAAGCTGCTGCCAAAGCGGGCTGAGCCATAAAAGCCGCCCTCGGCTCAAACCATCGCCGCAAAATTCAGCCGAAACTGCTGCGCCGTCACCCCCAACCGCCGGCTGAACACGCTGCGCATATGTTGCGCATCACGAAACCCGCACTGATACGCCACCGTCTTCAGCGGCGCCCTGGTGCTTTCGAGCATCACCCGCGCCGCATCCACCCGCGCCCGTTCGACGAATTCCGCCGGGGTGACTTTCGCCTCCCTGGCAAACACCCGAGAGAAATTCCGCGCACTCATGTTCGCGGCATTCGCCAGATCAGCGATGGTCAGGTCGCCGGTGAGATTGGCCAGCACATACAGCTGCACCATCGCCACCGCCGACGTCGGTTCGGCGTGGGGCGTAAGGAACGGACTGAACTGCGACTGCCCGCCCGAGCGCTGGGTGAACACCACCAGCCGCTTGGCCACACTCAGCGCCACCTCGGCCCCGTGATCACGCGCCAGCAGGTACAGCGACAGATCGATCCCCGCCGTCACCCCCGCCGAGGTGTAGAGCTGGCCGTCCTCGACGTACAACCGATCGGCCTCAACCCGGCTCGACGGGCACAACTGCGCCAGTGCCTCGGCGTCGTTCCAGTGGGTGGTGACCGTGCGCCCATCCAGCAACCCGGCACGGGCGAGCATGAACGCGCCGTTGCAGATCGAGCCAAAACGCCGCGCCCGACCACAGGCCTCACGCAACCAGGCATCGAATGCCTCGCCGAAATCCAGAAACGGCAACTGCGGTCCGCCCGCCACCAGCAGCAAATCGTAGACCTGCGACGCTTCGCTGAAATGCCGATGCGCACTCAGGGTCAGCCCGTTGGAACACGCCATCGGCCCGCGCTCGACGCCGATCACGTCGAGCCGGTAATGATCCTCCGGCGCCAGGAAGCGGTTGGCCTCGGCAAACACGTCCATCGGCCCGCTTACATCCAGCGCCTGCACGCCGGGAAATACCACGATGGCGACGGTTCTGTTCATGACGATGTCAGCTCCCGGGGAATGGCGGATCAGCGCCAACCCTAGCCAATCCTCGCCGCAGAAGCGAGCTGGCACGATTTGCAGGTGCAATGGCAAGGATCGCAGCCATGGATCGATTGTCCGGTCTGGCCCCCGGGAACAGACTTTCTCCATCAGCGCCGTGACGGCGTTTTCGACGAGGAAGCTCAACATGACCACGACCATTGCCGGTATCCGGATCCCCGACAGCGCCCTCGCCCGGGCCACCACCGAATACATCCGCGACATCGAATCCGACCTGCTTTACCACCACTCGCGCCGGGTGTTTCTGTTCGGTGCCTTGAGTGGAGAACGCCAGCAACTGGCCTACGATCCGGAGCTGCTGTACGTCGGCGCGATGTTCCACGACCTGGGTCTGGTCGAAGGCCACCGCAGCGACGACGAGCGCTTCGAGGTCGATGGTGCCAACGCAGCCGCAGCGTTTCTAAAACCGTATGGGCTGAGCGACGACGACATCGAGCAGGTGTGGCTGTCGATCGCCCTGCACACCACGCCGGGGGTGCCGAAGCATCTGCGCCCGACCGTGGCGCTGGTGACCGCAGGCGTCGAGATGGACGTGCTGGGCATGGACTACGCGGCGTTCACCACGGTGCAGCGTGAGGCGGTGGTGCATGCGCACCCACGGGGCGAGGGCTTCAAGGAATGCATCATCTGCGCGTTCGCCGACGGCTTGCGTCATCGTCCGCAGACCACGTTCGGCAATGTGAAGACCGATGTGCTGAAGGATCAGGTGCCGGGGTTCAAGCCGATGAACTTCGTCGAGGTGATTCGCCAGTCGCCCTGGGTTTCCTGACCGGCATAAAAAAACCTCGCGACCATTTCCGGTCGCGAGGTTTTTTGTATCCGCAGACTTAAGCCGCTTCCGGCGTCGGCGCCCGGCGCACGTCCGGTTGCTTCCACGAATCCGCAGCGCCCTCTTCGATGGCCTGCTGAATCGCTTTCTTGCGGGCTTCTTCGGCACGGCGGCTGAAGAACCAGACCAGGAAGGTCACCAGCGACACCGCCAGCAGAATCAGGCTGGCCACGGCGTTGATCTCAGGCTTCACGCCCAGACGCACCGCCGAGAACACTTCCATCGGCAGGGTCGTTGAACCCGGGCCGGAGACGAAGCTCGCCAATACCAGGTCATCCAGCGACAGGGCGAACGACATCATGCCGCCCGCCGCCAGCGACGGCGCGATCATCGGGATGGTGATCAGGAAGAACACCTTCCACGGACGCGCACCGAGGTCCATCGCCGCTTCTTCGATCGACAGGTCCAGCTCACGCAGACGCGCCGACACCACCACCGCCACATACGCCGCACAGAACGTGGTGTGGGCGATCCAGATGGTGACGATGCCACGCTCCTGCGGCCAGCCGATCATCTGCGCCATCGCCACGAACAGCAGCAACAGCGACAGACCGGTAATCACCTCAGGCATGACCAGCGGCGCGGTGACCAGGCCGCCGAACAGCGTGCGGCCCTTGAAGCGGGTGATGCGGGTCAGCACGAAGGCTGCCAGCGTACCCAGCGCCACGGCGGCAATCGCGGTGTAGCAGGCGATTTCCAGCGAGCGCACCACCGAGCCCATCAGCTGCGAGTTGTCGAGCAGGCCGACGTACCACTTCACCGACCAGCCGCCCCACACCGTCACCAGTTTCGAGGCGTTGAACGAGTAGATCACCAGGATCAGCATCGGCAGGTAGATGAACAACAGGCCGAGCACCAGCATCAGGCTGGAGAAACGGAAGCGCTTCATTCTTTACCCTCCATTTCCTTGGCCTGACTGCGGTTGAACAGGATGATCGGCACGATCAGGATCGCCAGCATCACCACCGCCAGGGCGGACGCCACCGGCCAGTCACGGTTGTTGAAGAACTCTTGCCAGAGCACTTTACCGATCATCAGGGTTTCCGGACCGCCGAGCAGTTCCGGGATCACGAACTCGCCCACCACCGGGATGAACACCAGCATGCAGCCGGCGATGATGCCGTTCTTGGACAGCGGCACGGTGATTTTCCAGAAGCTGTTGAAGGTGCTCGAACCGAGGTCGGAAGCGGCCTCCAGCAGGCTGGTGTCGTGCTTCACCAGGTTGGCGTACAGCGGCAGGATCATGAACGGCAGGTACGAGTAGACGACGCCGATGTACACCGCGAGGTTGGTGTTGAGGATCTGCAGCGGCTCATCGATCAGGCCCATGCTCATCAGGAAACCGTTGAGCAGGCCGTTGTTGCTGAGGATGCCCATCCACGCATAGACGCGGATCAGGATCGCGGTCCAGGTCGGCATCATGATCAGCAGCACCAGCACCGTTTGTAGCTCTTTGCGGGCGCTGGCGATGGCGTAGGCCATCGGGTAACCGATCAACAGGCACAGCAGCGTGCTGAAAAACGCCATCTTCAGCGAGCCGAGGTAGGCGGCGATGTACAGCTCGTCGTCGCCGAGCATCGCGTAGTTGCCCAGATTCAGCAGCAGTTGCAGCTTCTGCTCGGCGTAGGTGTAGATCTCGGTGTACGGCGGGATGGCCACATCCGCTTCGGCGAAGCTGATCTTCAGGACGATGAAGAACGGCAGCATGAAGAACAGGAACAGCCAGATGAACGGGACCCCGATGACCAGTTGGCGGCCACCGGGAATTATTCGATTGAGCCGGCGTTTGAATTTGCGCATGTTCATGAGCGAAGTACCACGCCGCTGTCGTCTTCCCACCACACGTAGACCTGATCGCCCCAGGTCGGACGTGCGCCACGGCGCTCGGCGTTGGCCACGAACGACTGCACCAGCTTGCCGCTCGGCAATTCGACGTAGAACACCGAGTGGCCGCCGAGGTAGGCGATGTCATGCACCTTGCCGCTCGACCAGTTGTATTCGCAGGTCGGCTGGTCGGCGGTGACCAGCAGTTTCTCCGGACGGATCGCGTAGGTGACGGACTTGTCCTGCACCGAGGTGCTGATGCCGTGGCCGACGTAGATCTGCCGGTCGAGGTCCTTGCAGGTGATGGTCGCGTGGCCTTCGGCGTCGTCGATCACTTCGCCTTCGAAGATGTTCACGTTACCGATGAATTCGCAGACCAGACGGCTGGTCGGGGTTTCGTAGATGTCGATCGGGCTGCCGATCTGGGCGATCCAGCCCAGGTGCATGATCGCGATACGCTCGGCCATGGTCATGGCCTCTTCCTGGTCGTGGGTCACCATCACGCAGGTCACGCCGACGCGCTCGATGATCTCCACCAGCTCCAGCTGCATCTGCGAACGCAATTTTTTGTCCAGTGCGCCCATCGGCTCGTCGAGCAGCAGCAGTTTCGGCCGCTTGGCCAGCGAACGCGCGAGTGCCACACGCTGACGCTGGCCGCCGGACAACTGGTGCGGCTTGCGCTTGGCGTACTGGCTCATCTGCACCAGCTTGAGCATCTCGGCCACGCGGGCGTCGATCTCGGCCTTGGGAATCTTGTCCTGTTGCAGGCCGAAGGCGATGTTCTGCGCCACGGTCATGTGCGGGAACAGGGCGTAGGACTGGAACATCATGTTGATCGGTCGCTCGTACGGCGGCATGTCGGTGATGTCGACGCCGTCGAGGAAAATGCGCCCCTCCGTGGGCCGTTCGAACCCTGCCAGCATCCGCAGCAGAGTGGATTTGCCCGATCCCGAACCGCCGAGCAGGGCAAAGATTTCGCCCTTCTTGATTTCCAGGGACACATCGTCCACGGCAACCGTCTCGTCGAACTTCTTCGTGACCCGGTCGATTTTGACCAGCACCTGTTTCGGTGTCTGGTCGCCCTCGAGGGCTTTCTTATAGGCGCCGGAGGCAACTGCCATTTACGAAACTCCCAGAAAAAAAGAGTGCAGTCCGCCCACGCAAGACGAACCCAGGATAGTTGGTACGTTGACGCTATTTACCCGACTTGACCTTGGTCCAGCTGCGGGTCATCAAACGCTGAATGTTCGGTGGCAGCTCGATCGACACGTAGGTCTTGTCGAGCACCGCCTGCGGTGGATAAACCGACTCATCGGTGCGGATGGACTGCTCCATCAGCTTGTCCGAACCCGGGTTGGGGTTGGCGTAACCGACGTAATCACTGACCTGAGCGATCACCTCAGGTTTCAGCAAATAGTTGATGAAGGCGTGGGCTTCCTTGACGTTGGCCGAATCCTTCGGAATCGCCAGCATGTCGAACCACAGCGCGCCGCCCTCTTTCGGGATCGAGTAGGCGATGTTCACGCCCTTCTTGGCTTCTTCGGCGCGATTCTTGGCCTGGAAGATGTCGCCGGAGAAACCGATGGCCACGCAGATGTCGCCGTTGGCCAGATCACCGATGTATTTCGAAGAATGGAAGTAGGTCACGTAAGGACGCACCGCCAGCAACTTGGCCGTGGCCTTCTCGTAATCCTTGGGATTGGTGCTGTTGGCGTTCAGGCCCATGTAGTTGAGCACGGTCGGCATCATTTCATCGGCCGAATCGAGGAACGCCACGCCGCAGCTCTGCAGCTTCTTGATGTTCTCCGGCTCGAACAGCACGCTCCAGGAGTCGATCTTGTCGACGCCGAGCACGGCTTTCACTTTGTCGACGTTGTAGCCGATGCCGTTGGTGCCCCACAGGTACGGCACGGCGTACAGGTTGCCCGGATCGTTCTGCTCCAGACGCTTGAGCAGCACCGGATCAAGGTTGGAATAGTTCGGCAGCTGCGCCTTGTCGAGCTTCTGGAAAGCGCCCGCCTTGATCTGCTTGCCGAGGAAGTGGTTCGACGGCACGACCACGTCGTAACCGGTACGCCCGGCGAGCAGTTTGCCTTCCAGGGTTTCGTTGGAGTCGAACACGTCGTAGACCGGTTTGATCCCGGTTTCTTTCTGGAAATCGGCCAGGGTGGTCTCGCCGATGTAATCCGACCAGTTATAAATATGCACAGTACCGGCGGCGTGGGCACCGACAGCGAACGTCAGGCCGGCAGCGGCCAGCAGGGCATTGCGCAAAGAAGAAAAAACAGGCAAGTGGAGGTCCTCTGATTTAGTTGGGCCCAAGTTGCCCCGTGCTGCATGACAGTCACGGTTGCCCGGCAACAAAACCGGCGCGCAACTTACCTTCGAAAAACCGTTCCAGCAAAACTTTCCGTCATTTAATTGCACCGCTGACCGCCCGGTTGAAGGCGACGGCCAACGGTGGCCGCTTCAAACCGGCTTATTTACCGGATTTGATCTTGGTCCAGCTGCGAGTGATCAGGCGCAGGGTGGCCGCGTCCAGATCGCTGATCGCATAGAGCTGCTTCTTCACTTCAGCCGAAGGGTAGATGCTCGGATCGCTGGTGATTTCCTTGTCCACCAGGGCGGTGGCCGCCTTGTTGCCGTTCGGGAAACGCACGGCGTTGGTGATTTCGGCCATCACTTTCGGCTCGAGCAGGTAGTTCATGAACTTGTAGGCGGCTTCGACGTTTTCGGCATCCTTTGGAATGGCGACCATGTCGTAGAAAGTACCGGCACCTTCTTTTGGAATGGTGTAGGCCAGTTTGACCTTGTCACCGGCTTCCTTGGCGCGGGTCTTGGATTGCTCCAGGTCACCCGAGTAGCCGACCGCTACACAGATGTTGCCGTTGGCCAGGTCCGAGATGTACTTCGAGGAGTGGAAGTAAGCCACCGAAGGACGAATCTTGAGGAACAGGTCTTCGGCGGCTTTCAGGTCAGCCTTGTCCTTGCTGTTGGTCGGTTTGCCCAGATAGTGCAGAGCCGCCGGAATCATTTCGGTCGGCGCGTCGAGGAAGCTCACGCCGCAGCTTTTCAGCTTCTCGATGTTTTCAGGCTTGAACACCACGTCCCAGGAATCGATCTTGTCGATGCCCAGCGCGGCCTTGACCTTGGCCGGGTTGTAGCCGATGCCGATCGAACCCCACATGTACGGGAACGCATGCTTGTTGCCCGGGTCGCTGGCGTCGCCAACGGCCTTGAGCAAGTCTTCGTCGAGGTTCTTCCAGTTCGTCAGCTTGGACTTGTCCAGTTCCTGATAAACGCCGGCCTTGATCTGCTTGGCCAGGAAGTTGTTGGAAGGCACCACGATGTCGTAACCGGACTTGCCGGCCAGCAGCTTGGCTTCCAGGGTTTCGTTGCTGTCGAAAACGTCATAGACGACCTTGATGCCCGTCTCTTTTTCGAAATTGGCAACCGTGTCCGGCGCGATGTAGTCGGACCAGTTGTAAACGTGCAACACCTTGTCGTCCGCCTGGACCGCACCCGCCATCACGCCCATCAGGGACATGGCGAGCAGAGTCTTGCCAGCGAGCTTTTTGCCTAATGCCTTCATGCGTTAATGCTCCAAATTTTTCTTTTTTGAACCACTTTGTTCAGCGGCCGAACCCGGACAACTGGAACCGCGGCTAGTCTGGCAAGATCCGAGGCAGTCTTTCAAGAAAAGACCAGCCCTTCTGACAGCTCCGAGCGACAGCGCAACAGCTCCATCGCTCAGAGCCTAGCACTTAGCCCTGCAACGCACTCAGGGTCAGGTCCAGGCACTTGCGTGCCTTTGTCACCAGCTCGTCGATCTCCGCCTTGCTGATCACCAGCGGCGGCGCGATGATCATGGTGTCGCCCACGGCACGCATGATCAGCCCGTTGTCGAAGCAGAACTGGCGGCAGATCATGCCCACACCCTTGCCTTCGTAACGCTTGCGAGTGGCCTTGTCCTGCACCAGCTCGATGGCCCCCAGCAGACCGACTCCGCGCACTTCACCCACCAACGGGTGATCGTTCAGTTCGCGCAGACGTTTCTGCAAATACGGTGCCGTTTCTTCATGGGCGCGTTCGATGATTTTCTCTTCGCGCAGAATCCGGATGTTTTCCAGACCCACCGCCGCCGCCACCGGGTGCCCGGAGTAGGTGAAGCCGTGGTTGAAATCGCCACCCTCGTTGAGCACCGCCACCACTTCGTCACGCACGATCAGGCCACCCATCGGGATGTAGCCGGACGTCAGGCCTTTGGCGATGGTCATCATGTGTGGCTTGAGGTCGTAGAAATCGCTGCCGAACCATTGGCCGGTACGGCCGAAACCGCAGATCACTTCATCGGCCACGAACAGGATGTCGTACTTGGCGAGGATTTCCTTGATGCGCGGCCAGTAGGTGTCTGGCGGAATGATCACACCGCCGGCGCCCTGGATCGGCTCGGCAATAAAGGCACCGACGTTGTCCACGCCGACTTCCAGAATCTTTTCTTCCAACTGATTGGCCGCCCAGATCCCGAACTCTTCCGGGGTCATGTCGCCGCCTTCGGCGAACCAGTACGGCTGGGCGATGTGGACGATGCCCGGAATCGGCAGGTCGCCCTGTTCGTGCATGTAAGTCATGCCGCCCAGGCTTGCGCCGGCCACGGTGGAACCGTGGTAGCCGTTCTTGCGGCTGATGATGACTTTCTTGTTCGGCTGGCCCTTGATCGCCCAGTAGTGGCGAACCATGCGCAGCATGGTGTCGTTGCCTTCGGAGCCGGAGCCGGTGAAGAACACGTGATTCATGCCTTCCGGCGCCACGTCGGCGATGGCCTTGGCCAGTTCCAGCGCCGGCGGGTGGGCGGTCTGGAAGAACAGGTTGTAATAAGGCAGCTCGCGCATTTGCTTGGCGGCCGCATCGGCCAGCTCATCGCGTCCATAACCGATCGCCACACACCACAGACCCGCCATGCCATCGAGGATCTTGTTGCCCTCGCTGTCCCACAGGTACACGCCCTTGGCGTTGGTGATGATCCGTGGACCCTTTTCTTTCAGCTGCTTGAAGTCGCTGAACGGGGCCAGGTGGTGATCGCTGCTGAGGGTTTGCCACTCACGGGTTTGCGGGTTGTTGCTGGTCATGCCAATTCTCCTTGTTATCGGTGAAGGCGCGGCGGCTGGCCACCGCGCCCGGCGTATCAGACGGCGAAGAGCAGGTACTCACGCTCCCAGGAACTGATCACGCGCTTGAAGTTTTCATGCTCGGCCCGCTTGACCGCGACGTAGCCGGTGATAAAGGTCTTGCCCAGGTACTTCTCGATGGTCGCGCTGTTTTCCATGCGTTCCAGGGCGTCTTCGATGGTCAGCGGCAGGCGCAGGTTGCGGCGCTCGTAACCACGGCCCACGACCGGCGCGCTCGGGTTGATGCCTTCGACCATGCCGATGTAGCCGCAGAGCAGGCTCGCGGCAATCGCCAGGTACGGGTTGGCGTCGGCGCCCGGCAGGCGGTTTTCCACCCGGCGGTTCTGCGGGCCGGCATCCGGGACGCGCAGGCCCACGGTGCGGTTTTCTTCGCCCCACTCCACGTTCACCGGCGCCGAGGTGTCCGGCAGGAAGCGGCGGAACGAGTTGACGTTCGGGGCGAACAGCGGCAGCAATTCCGGGATCAGTTTCTGCAGGCCACCGATGTGGTGCAGGAACAGCTGGCTCATGGTCCCGTCTTCATTCGAGAACACGTTCTTGCCGGTCTCGATGTCGATGATGCTCTGGTGCAGGTGCATCGCACTGCCCGGCTCACCGGTCATCGGCTTGGCCATGAAGGTCGCGGCCACGTTGTGCTTGAGCGCGGCCTCACGCATGGTGCGTTTGAACACCAGGATCTGGTCGGCCAGCGACAGGGCATCGCCGTGACGGAAGTTGATTTCCATCTGCGCCGTGCCGTCCTCGTGGATCAGCGTGTCGAGGTCCAGCTCCTGCAATTCGCACCAGTCGTAGACGTCTTCGAACAGCGGATCGAATTCGTTCGCCGCTTCGATGGAGAACGACTGACGCCCGATCTCCGGGCGCCCGGAGCGGCCGACCGGCGGCTGCAACGGATAGTCGGGGTCGTCGCTGCGCTTGGTCAGGTAGAACTCCATTTCCGGCGCCACGATCGGCTGCCAGCCCTTGTCGGCATAGAGTTTCAGGACTTTCTTGAGGACGTTGCGCGGCGACAGCTCGATCGGGTTGCCTTGCTTGTCGTAGGTGTCGTGGATCACCTGGGCGGTCGGCTCGATGGCCCATGGCACCAGGTACACGGCGTTCTGGTCGGGACGGCAGATCATGTCGATGTCGGCCGGGTCGAGCAGTTCGTAATAGATGTCGTCTTCGACGTAGTCGCCGGTCACGGTCTGCAACAGAACGCTCTCTGGCAGGCGCATGCCTTTTTCGGCGATGAACTTGTTGGTCGGCGAGATCTTGCCCCGGGTGATACCGGTCAAGTCGCCGATCATGCATTCGACTTCTGTGATCTTGTGGTCTTTCAACCAATCGGTGAGCTGGTCGAGGTTGTTACTCATAAATGCCTCTGGGCTGAGTCTCCTGACAGATGTCAGGCAATGTTTGACGCACCAGGCGTCGCGTTAAAGGGCCTTGCTTGCGCGCAGTGCCGGCTTACGCCCGGCACCGCGCATAGACAATGAAGGAGGAGCTTACCTGCCCTTTACGCTGGCGTTGCATTTCCTGTGCACATCCCGGGCGTGCAGAATCACGGGCACGACGACGGGCGCGGTGCGGGCCGGGAGAGGGAAAGAGATCTATATTGAAAGGAGAACCGCTAAAGAGGATGCCTTCGCACACGTCCAGAATATCGGACGCTGCCGCTCGATCTGCCACGGGCTGGGAGATCGCTGGCACGTTGCAGGCCTTGCTGGCCGCGCTGCGGACGGACGTGTCGCCACTGATGTGATAAGCATGCAGACCGGACTGCAAAGAGCAGTCGGTGACGCCGATTAACGGCAGGCGAGACATGAAGCACCCCGGTATTATTGCTGTTATGGGTTTGATCGGAGCTTAGCCTTGTTCATTTTTTTACACAACACCCCCGTAAAAAATACAACACGGCCTGCTCAAGCCTGCGGGTGGCGCGTCCTACACGGATAAAAAAATGCCCCAAAGTGCCCCATAAACGCCATCGCGGCGCTTTTTCAGGGCACAAAAGGCCTCGCTTGACTTCGGCAGGCCGTTCGGGTTGACTGAAACCATAAAAGATCAATGATTGATATTTTTAACAACAAAGGTGTTGCATCATGTCGGTACCCCCGCGTGCCGTTCAGCTTAACGAAGCGAACGCGTTCCTTAAGGAACATCCTGAGGTTCTGTACGTTGACCTTCTGATTGCGGATATGAATGGTGTGGTGCGCGGCAAGCGCATCGAACGCACCAGCCTCCACAAGGTTTACGAGAAAGGCATCAACCTGCCGGCCTCTCTATTTGCTCTGGATATCAATGGTTCGACGGTGGAAAGCACCGGCCTGGGCCTGGACATCGGCGACGCCGACCGTATCTGCTATCCAATCCCCGATACCCTGTGCAACGAGCCATGGCAGAAGCGCCCGACCGCGCAACTGCTGATGACCATGCACGAACTCGAAGGTGACCCTTTCTTCGCCGACCCGCGCGAAGTGCTCCGTCAAGTTGTTGCAAAGTTTGACGAGCTCGGCCTGACCATCTGCGCCGCCTTCGAACTCGAGTTCTACCTGATCGACCAGGAAAACGTGAACGGCCGCCCTCAGCCACCACGCTCGCCGATCTCAGGCAAACGCCCGCATTCGACCCAGGTCTACCTGATCGACGACCTCGACGAATACGTCGACTGCCTCCAGGACATTCTGGAAGGCGCCAAAGAGCAAGGCATTCCGGCCGACGCCATCGTCAAGGAAAGTGCCCCGGCGCAGTTCGAAGTGAACCTGCACCACGTCGCCGACCCGATCAAGGCATGCGACTACGCGGTCCTGCTCAAGCGTCTGATCAAGAACATCGCCTACGACCATGAAATGGACACCACTTTCATGGCCAAGCCGTACCCGGGCCAGGCAGGCAACGGTCTGCACGTCCACATTTCGGTTCTCGACAAAGAAGGCAAAAACATTTTTGCCAGCGAGGATCCCGAGCAGAACGCCGCGCTGCGTCACGCGATCGGCGGTGTGCTCGAGACCCTGCCCGCGCAGATGGCTTTCCTCTGCCCGAACGTCAACTCCTACCGTCGTTTCGGCGCACAGTTCTACGTGCCGAACTCGCCGAGCTGGGGCCTGGACAACCGCACCGTGGCCCTGCGCGTACCGACCGGCTCCGCCGATGCGGTCCGTCTGGAACACCGCGTGGCCGGCGCCGACGCCAACCCGTACCTGCTGATGGCTTCGGTGCTGGCGGGCGTGCATCACGGCCTGACCAACAAGATCGAGCCGCCGCCTCCCACCGAAGGCAACAGCTACGAGCAGAACGAGCAGAGCCTGCCGAACAACTTGCGCGATGCCCTGCGCGAGCTGGACGACAGCGAGGTGATGGCCAAGTACATCGATCCGAAATACATCGATATCTTCGTCGCCTGTAAAGAGAGCGAGCTGGAGGAGTTCGAACACTCCATCTCCGACCTCGAGTACAACTGGTACCTGCATACCGTTTAAGCGGATTGCAGGAATAAAAAGCGCTGCCGGCTTCATCAGCCCGCAGCGTTTTTTTATGGCCGCCTGCGGCGGATCGCTGGCAAGCCAGCTCCCACAGGGTTCTGTTGTGTACTCAAATCTTGTGTTCGACACAGATACCTGTGGGAGCTGGCTTGCCAGCGATGGCGGCCGACAAGACAACGCAAGAGCCGGCTCGTACAATGCCCGCTGCCCCGCAGGAGACTTTCATGACGCGTCCCGCCCCCGTTCGCAAACCTCGTGCCCGCAGTCAGGCGCGGATCGATTCGATACTCGACGCCGCGCGCACGCTGCTGGCCGCCGAGGGCGTGGCGAGCCTGTCGATCTACAGCGTGGCCGAGCGCGCGCAGATTCCGCCCTCCTCGGTCTACCACTTCTTCGCCAGTGTTCCGGCGCTGCTCGAAGCGCTGACGGCGGATGTGCACGCGGCCTTCCGTGCCTGCCTGCAAGCACCGATCGATCACGATGCCCTGCGCGACTGGCGCGACCTGTCGCGGCTGGTCGAAGAGCGGATGCTGGAGATCTATGGCGAGGATGCCGCCGCCCGCCAACTGATCCTCGCGCAGCACGGCCTCACCGAAGTCACCCAGGCCGACCGCCAGCACGACCTCGAACTCGGCGACCTGATGCACAAGCTGTTCGATCATCACTTCGAACTGCCGCGACTGCCGGATGACGTCGATGTGTTCGCACTGGCCATGGAACTGGGCGACCGCGTCTACGCCCGCTCGGTGCAGCAGCACGGGCAGATCACCCCGCGCATGGCCGAGGAAGGCATGCGGGTGTTTGATGCCTACATCGGGCTGTATCTTCCGCCCTATCTGCCCAAACGGATTCTCTAGCGATGATCGTTGCCACGCTCTGCGTGGGAATGCAGCCCGTGACGCTCCGCGTCACTGGACGCGGAGCGTCCCCAGAGGCATTCCCACGCAGAGCATGGGAACGATCAGCACGGTCAATCTCAAGCCAATAAAAAACCCCGAAGGGCTCACACCCTTCGGGGTTGTTTTTGTCCCACGCCCTTACAACTTGGCGATGGACACCTCGGTGGATTTCACGAAGGCGATCACTTCGCTGCCGACCTCCAGTTCCAGCTCCTTGACCGAACGGGTGGTGATCACCGACGTGACGATGCCGGAAGCGGTCTGCACGTCGATTTCCGACAGCACGTCGCCGAGAACGATCTCCTTGATCGCGCCTTTGAACTGGTTGCGTACGTTGATGGCTTTGATAGTCATGATATTTCTCCTGAGGTCGAAATAAGCCGCAAGTTGCGAGCTTCAAGCTGCAAGCAAAAGCACTGAGCTTCTACTTGCAGCTTGTAGCTTGCTGCTCGCAGCTGCTTCATTGCGCCCAACGCAGTTGCGTAGGCAAGGGTGAAACGGGTTCCGGCGCCGGCGGCTCGCCGGGCAGGGACAACACTCGGTTGAGCACTTCGGTTTCCAGCGCGGCCAGGCGATGGGAGCCACGCACCCGAGGACGCGGCAGCTCCACTTGCAGGTCGAGGCCGACTTCGCCGTCCTCGATCAGAATCACCCGGTCGGCAATCGCCACCGCTTCGCTGACGTCGTGGGTCACCAGCAACACGGTGAACCCGTGCTGTTGCCAGAGACGCTCGATCAGTTGCTGCATCTCGATCCGGGTCAGCGCATCCAGTGCGCCCAGCGGCTCGTCGAGCAGCAACAGACGCGGTTGATGGATCAGCGCCCGGGCCAGCGCCACGCGCTGCTTCTGCCCACCGGACAATGCCGCCGGCCATTCATTGGCGCGATCGGCGAGGCCTACTGCATCCAGCGCCTGCAAGGCTTGCGGACGCCAGTCGCCCTTGAGACCGAGACCGACGTTGTCGATGATCTTTTTCCACGGCAGCAGCCGCGCTTCCTGGAACATCAACCGGGTGTCATCCCGCGCATCGCTGAGCGGTGCGGCACCGGCGAGCAGATCGCCGCCAGTGGGTTGATCGAGGCCGGCGAGCAAGCGCAGAAATGTGCTCTTGCCGCATCCGCTGCGCCCGACCACGGCGACAAACTGCCCTGCCGGAATGTGCAGATCGATGTCACGCAGTACCTGCCGCGAGCCGAAAGTCTTTTGCAGGTTGCGCACCGCCAGCGGAATCCCGCGCAGCAGGCGTGGAGGTTGTTGAGCGGTCATGCCGCACCTCCTTTCGCCACTTGATACGCCGGATGCCAGCGCAGCCACACACGTTCAAGTCCACGGGCCGCGAGGTCGGCCAGTTTGCCGAGCACCGCGTACAGCAGAATCGCCAGCACCACCACGTCGGTCTGCAGGAACTCGCGGGCGTTCATCGCCAGGTAACCGATGCCGGAGCTCGCGGAGATGGTTTCCGCCACGATCAGCGTCAGCCACATGAAGCCCAGGGCGAAGCGCACGCCGACCAGAATCGAAGGCAGCGCGCCCGGCAGAATCACCTGCCAGAACAGGCTGAAACCGGACAGGCCATAACTGCGCGCCATTTCCACCAGCGCCGGATCGACGTTGCGGATGCCGTGATAGGTGTTGAGGTAGATCGGGAACAAGGTGCCCAATGCCACCAGGAAAATCTTCGCCGACTCGTCGATGCCGAACCACAGGATCACCAGCGGAATCAGCGCCAGGTGCGGCACGTTGCGGATCATCTGCACCGAGCTGTCGAGCAGGCGTTCACCCCACTTCGACAGGCCGGTGATGAACCCCAGCACCAGGCCGATGCTGCCACCGATAGTGAAGCCCAGCGCGGCGCGCCAGCCGCTGATTGCCAGGTGCGTCCAGATTTCGCCGCTGCGTACCAGGCTCACGCCGGCTTCGATCACCGCCACCGGCGCCGGCAGAATCCGCGTCGACAGCCAACCGGCCGACACCGACAACTGCCACACCGCCAGCAACAACACCGGCAACGCCCAGGGCGCGAGGCTGTGGATAAATTTCTTCATGGCGGCGCCTCAGCTCTGGGACGCGGCTTTGGGAAGAATGTCGTTGGCCACCATCTCCCCGAACGGGCTGACGTAACCGGCGCTTTTCGGCAATTCCGGGCGCTCGACGTCGAGGTGCGGGAACAGCAGTTCGGCCACCCGATACGATTCTTCGAGGTGTGGATAACCGGAGAAGATGAAAGTATCGATGCCCAGATCCGCGTATTCCTTAACGCGCGCCGCCACGGTCGGGCCGTCGCCGACCAACGCCGTCCCGGCACCGCCGCGCACCAGACCGACGCCGGCCCACAGGTTCGGGCTGACTTCGAGGTTGTCGCGACTGCCACCGTGCAGCGCAGCCATGCGTTGCTGGCCGACCGAATCGAACCGCGCCAGCGAAGCCTGGGCACGTTTGATGGTGTCGTCGTCCAGGTGCGAGATCAGGCGATCTGCCGCTTGCCAGGCCTCGGCATTGGTTTCCCGCACGATCACATGCAGACGAATGCCGAAGCGCACGGTGCGGCCGAGCTTGGCGGCCTTGGCGCGCACCTGTTCAATCTTCTCGGCCACGGCTGCGGGCGGCTCGCCCCAGGTCAGGACCATTTCCACTTGTTCGGCGGCCAGATCCTGCGCGGCTTCCGACGAGCCACCGAAATACAGCGGCGGACGCGGTTGCTGGATCGGCGGATAGAGCAATTTGGCGCCCTTCACGCTGATGTGCTCGCCGTCGTAATCCACGGTTTCGCCTTCCAGCACCCGACGCCAGATCCGGGTGAATTCCACCGAGGCCTGATAGCGCGCTTCGTGATCGAGGAACAGACCGTCGCCGGCCAACTCTTCCGGATCGCCACCGGTCACCAGGTTGAACAGCGCACGACCGCCGGACAACCGATCCAGCGTTGCCGCCTGACGCGCCGCCACCGTCGGGGAAATGATCCCGGGGCGCAGGGCGACAAGGAATTTCAGACGCTGGGTCACCGGGATCAGCGATGCCGCCACCAGCCACGAGTCCTCGCAGGAGCGGCCGGTGGGAATCAGCACGCCGCCGAAGCCCAGGCGATCCGCCGCTTGCGCGACCTGTTGCAGATAGCCGTGATCGACGGCGCGGGCGCCTTCGGCGGTGCCAAGGTAATGGCCGTCGCCGTGGGTTGGCAGGAACCAGAAGATGTTGAGGCTCATGGAGTGGTCTCCTTGGGGATTCGATTTACTGGGCTTGGGTGACCGAGCTTTGGGCCACAGCGGCCGGTGGGGTCCAGATCACGTCCTTGATGCTCAACGGCTTGGGAATCAGCTTGAGCTGGTAGAAGGTGTCGGCGATTTTCTGTTGCGCGGCGACCACTTCCGGGGTCAGGAACAGCGCGCCGTAGCCCTGGCGCTTCACCGAGGTCAGGGTGATGTCTGCCGGCAGGCCGAGCAGCGGCGACACCTGTTGGGTCACGTCTTCCGGGTTGGCCTTGGACCACTCACCGACGGCGCGCACTTCTTCCACGAGGGTCTTGATCACCTCGGGATTTTTCTGTGCGTAGGGTTTGGTCGCCAGGTAGAACTGGTGGTTGTCGACGATGCCTTTACCGTCACGCAGGGTGTGCGCTTGCAGTTGCTTCTCGGCGGCGGCCTGGTACGGGTCCCAGATGACCCAGGCGTCGACGCTGCCACGTTCGAACGCGGCGCGGGCATCCGCCGGCGGCAGGAATACGGTTTGAATGTCGGTGTACTTGAGGCCGGCATCTTCCAGCGCACGCACCAGCAGGTAGTGGACGTTGGAGCCTTTGTTCAGGGCGACTTTCTTGCCCTTGAGATCCGCCACCGATTTGATCGGCGAATCTTTCGGCACGAGGATCGCTTCGCTGTTCGGCGCTGGTGGCTCGTAGGCGACGTAGAGCAGATCGGCACCGGCCGCCTGGGCAAAGACCGGCGGGGTTTCGCCGGTGACGCCGAAGTCGATCGAGCCGACGTTCAGGCCTTCCAGCAGTTGCGGGCCGCCGGGAAATTCAGTCCATTGCACGTCGACGCCTTGGGCGGCGAGACGTTTTTCCAGGGTGCCCTTGGCTTTGAGCAGCACCAGCGTGCCGTATTTCTGATAACCGATTCGTAGCGTCTCGGCTTGAGCTTGAGTGATGGCGCCGAAGGACACAGCCGCAGCAAACAGAGCGACCAGACCACGACGCAAAAATACAGTGCGCATAGCGCTCTCCTTTTTGCTGTTGGGTTGTGGCTGCACCTGCTTGGCCGTTGGCGGCTGAGTAAGGTGAGTACTTCAAGTTTCGGTGTGGCTCAAATGCTCCAGCGAGCACTCAACAAACGTTCGTTCAGCAGCCCCGGCTCCAGCGGCTTCGGCCGGCGGGCCATGGCGCTGACAAACTGGTCCAGCGCTTCATGCAACCGCTGCTCCAGCGCCGGAGCCAACTGCGCCTGGGCACTGCCTTCGCCGTAAGCGATCTGGCTGTCCTCGGCAAAAATCCCTTGCAGCATTTCCTGGGCCTTCAAGGCCGACAGCACAGGCTTGAGGGCGTAATCGACCACCAGCATGTGAGCGATGCTGCCGCCGGTAGCCATCGGCAGAACAATCTTGTGGTTCAGCGCACGCTCGGGCAGCAGATCCAGCACGGTCTTCAGGGCACCGGAAAACGACGCCTTATACACCGGCGTAGCGATCAGCAGGCCATCGGCGTTTTCAATCTGTTGCAGCAAGTCGAGCACCTTCGGGCTGTCGAAGCGGGCGTGGAGCAGATCTTCGGCCGGGAAGTCCCGCACCTGATAACTCACCACTTCCACCCCTTGCTGCTGCAACCAGCGTTGCGAGCGTTCCAGCAACACCCCGGAGCGGGAACGTTGACTGGGACTGCCACCGAGTGAGACGACCAGCATTCAGAAAATTCCTTGCGCGTTACAGGCGATTCGCGGGTTGCGATCTCGCTTCGATGTGAGTGACCTTACCAGCTGATTCATATATCCATAAATCATATTTATTCATTTGGTTATTCTTTATGGAGATATACATTTCCCTTTCTTGCGGCAAAAAAAACAGGCCGTCAAAGCGGCCTGAAACCCTGCATCGTGGTTCGTATTGATCGTTCTCCGGCACTGATGATGATCGTTCCCACGTCGAGGCGTCGAACCGTCCGCGTGGGAATGCCGCCCGTGACGCTCTGCGTCACAGTGGACGCGGAGCGTCCATATATTCATTCCCACGCAGAGCGTGGGAACGATCCGAGGTAGGTTATTTGTTCGGCTGTGGGGTGAGGCGCAGGTACGGTTTCACCGCGCGGTAGCCTTTCGGAAAGCGTTGCTTGATTTCGTCTTCGTCCTTGAGCGACGGCACGATCACCACTTCTTCACCGTCCTGCCAGTTGGCCGGGGTGGCCACCTTGTAGTTGTCGGTGAGCTGCAGCGAGTCGATCACCCGCAGGATCTCGTGGAAGTTGCGCCCGGTGCTGGCCGGATAAGTGATGGTCAGGCGGATCTTCTTGTTCGGATCGATCACGAACAGCGAACGCACGGTCAGGGTGTCGTTGGCGTTCGGGTGGATCAGATCGTACAGATCGGACACCTTGCGATCGGCATCGGCCAGGATCGGGAAGTTGACGATGGTATTCTGGGTTTCGTTGATGTCCTCGATCCACTTGTGGTGCGAATCCACCGGGTCGACCGACAGTGCAATGGCCTTCACGCCGCGTTTGGTGAACTCGTCCTTGAGTTTGGCGGTGAAGCCCAGCTCGGTGGTGCACACCGGGGTGAAGTCTGCCGGGTGGGAAAACAGCA
Organism: Pseudomonas sp. NFIX49; assembly: GCF_900115915.1. NCBI lineage: Bacteria > Pseudomonadati > Pseudomonadota > Gammaproteobacteria > Pseudomonadales > Pseudomonadaceae > Pseudomonas > Pseudomonas sp. NFIX49. The sequence goes on from NZ_FOYE01000005.1 coordinate 134,123, forward strand.
CGCCCCAGCTATCGCCCAGCCATTCGTGGAAACGAATCTTGCCGGCGCTGGAATCCTGTTCGAAATCGGGGGCGATATCGCCAAGTCTGAGGCTCATGGTGCGGCTCCTGATGAGTGGTTGGAGACCTCAACTGTAGCTCGTGATTCGTTCTTCTGAAAAAGAATAAATAACTAGATATCTATATCTTTATTGAATATTAAACATCTGTTCACTGGACGCCCCGCAGCATCGCGACGAACATCGCGCTCAAGGTTCGAGAAGGCCTTGAGTTGCTGTAAAGAGGGGAACATCGGGAAAGGCTTACGGGGGTGAGCCGGACCCGAAAACGCAAAAGCCCCGTCCGGCGCGATGCCGGACGGGGCTTTTTTACATCAGTGCAGGACCGCGCTATTACAGCAGCGGGATCGAGTAGCTGACGATCAGGCGGTTTTCGTCCTGCGAACGGGTGTTCGGCAGGTCGGTGCGCCATACAGCGTTTTTCCACATCAGGCCGACGTTCTTGAACGGACCTTCCGGTACGACGTAACCGATGGTGAAGTCGCGTTCCCACTCGGAACGGTTCGAAGCGTTTTCGCGGCCGTTGGTGCCAACGGTGTCGATCGAATCGCCTTTCAGGTAAACCACACCAGCGGTCAGGCCAGGTACGCCGACTTTAGCGAAGTCATACGAGTAGCGAGCCTGCCAGGTTTTCTCGCCGGCACGACCGAACTTCTGGATCTGCATGTCGGTGATGGTGTAGTTCGACGAACCGTCGCCCTGGTTCAGCCAAGGGAAGTCGGAGCTGCCGTTGGAAACCTGGTAACCGCCACCGAAGGTGTGACCTTCAACGGTGTACAGGAACAGGCCGCTGTACAGGTTGTTGTCGACTTCGCCACGACCGGAACGGAAACCGGTGTAGTTGCCGCTGCTGTAGTAGGCCGGATCAGTGCCGTTCTTGCCGTCGTCGGAGCTGTTGAAGTAACGGAAGTCAGACTTCAAGACACCCGGGCCGATGGCCCAGTTGTGTACCAGACCCAGGAAGTGCTGCTTATAGAAGTCTTCCAGGTTGCCGTAGTAGTACTGGGCAGTCAGGTCTTTGGTGATCTTGTAGTCGCCACCGGCATAGATGAATTTGTTGCTGTCACGGAAGCCAGTGCCACGGGTGTTTGCACCGCCGATGGACAAGTTTTCGTTGTTGCTGGAGTTACGGCCTTTCACGGCTTCGATCTGACCACCGACAAGGGTCAGGTCCTTGATTTCGCCGGAAGTGATCTGACCGCCCTGCCAGGTTTGTGGCAGCAGACGACCGTCGTTGGTCACGATCACCGGGTTTTTCGGCTGCAGGGTGCCCAGCTTCAGTTCGGTCTGGGAGATCTTGGCTTTGGCAGTCAGACCCAGGCTGGAGAAGTTGTCCACTGCTTTGCCGTTGGACTCGCTCGGGAACACAGTGCCGCCGTAAGCGGTGCCGCTGTTGCCGTTGGTGCCGCCGCCCGAATCCAGACGCACGCCCAGCAGGCCGATGGCATCAATACCGAAGCCTACGGTGCCTTGGGTGTAGCCGGAGATGAAACGCAGATCGAAGCCTTGGCCCCACTCTTCGTTCTTGTTGGCACCAGCGCCATCGCGGTTGTCAGTGTTGATGTAGAAGTTACGCAGACCCAGAGTGGCCTTGCTGTCTTCGATGAAACCGGCGGCGCCTGCCTGCTGCGCCAAAACCCCTACGGCCACGGCCAGGGCCAAGGTGGACTTGTTCATGTTTCGCTCCTCTCGTTTCTAATTCTTGTGTTCCTGGTCCGGGGTCTGATGCCCCTGGATCCTAAGATGCGCGATTAGCGCCAGACCGTGACTGACAAGTCAATCGTAACCTTGTATGTCTACGACCAAGGTCTAATCGCAGTGATTTGGTCCCTGCAGGGTAAAGACTTCCTGATAAACCCAAAAAGAATTTATTCATTCTTTTTCATACCATTCGGCTATATGGCCAGCCAATTGCCATCTGCACCGGGATACAGCGTATCGGCGACTAAACTCATTACTAAATGGTATTTGTTAGCCTTTTTTTAGATCGATTAGCTTTGACGCAACCCCGATTCGTCAATCCCTATCAAAAAGGCGACGCCATGATGGCCAAACGCGCACTATCTAGTCAATTTGTTACAGTTTGTGTGTCGGCGCTGATTTCTTTTTCAGCCCAGGCCGCCAACCTCACCGTGGGCTACCAGACCGGTATCGACCCAAGCAAAGTCCCCCAGGCCGACGGCGTGTACGAGAAGGCCATCGGCGAGAAAATCGACTGGCGCCGGTTCAACAGCGGCCCGGAAGTTGTGACAGCAATCGCCTCCGGCGATGTGCAGATCGGCAACCTCGGCTCGAGCCCGCTGGCGGCCGCCGCTTCGCGCAATCTGCCGATCGTGGCCTTTATCGTCTCGGCGCAGATCAATGCCGCCGAAGCGCTGGTGGTGCGCAACGGCAGCGGTATCAACAAGCCCGAAGACCTGATCGGCAAGACCATCGCCACCCCGTTCGTTTCCACCTCCCACTACAGCCTGCTCGGCGCGCTCAAGCACTGGGGCCTGGACACTTCGAAAGTCAAAGTGGTGAACCTGCAACCCGCAGAAATCGCGGCCGCCTGGAAACGTGGCGACATCGACGGCGCCTTTGTCTGGTCGCCGGCGCTGGGTGAAATCCGCAAAACCGGCAAGACCCTGACCGATGCCGCGCAGGTCGGCCAATGGGGCGCGCCGACCTTCGAAGTCTGGGTAGCGCGCAAGGACTTTGCCGAGAAGCATCCTGAAGTCGTGGCCAGGTTCGCCAAGGTGACCCTGGACTCGTTCGCTGATTACGCGGCCCATAAAGACAGCTGGACGGCCGACTCGGTGCCTGTACAGAAAATCGCCAAACTGACCGGTGCCAATCCTGCCGACGTTCCGGAATTGCTCGCGGGCTCGGCGTTCCCGGACGCCAAGGCGCAACAGACCACGGCGCTGCTGGACGGCGGTACGGCGAAAGCGATTGCTGAGACGGCGAAGTTTTTGAAGGAACAGGGCAAGGTCGAAAGCGTTTTGCCTGACTACTCGCCGTATGTCAGTGCGAAGTTTGTAGCCGAATAAACGCTATCGCGAGCAGGCTCGCTCCCCCACAGGCTCGGTGAACCTTTGTGGGAGCGAGCCTGCTCGCGATGAGGGCGTCACATCACAGAGACTTCTCGAAGATCTTCGAATTGCGCTGATAGTTATAAAGAGAAGCCCGAGCCGCCGGCAGACGTTCGACGCTGCTTGGTTCGAAGCCACGCTCGCGGAACCAGTGGGCGGTGCGGGTGGTGAGAACGAACAGGGTTTTCAGGCCTTGCGCCCGGGCACGGGTCTCGATGCGCTCGAGCAGTTCGTCGCCGCGACCGCCATGGCGATACTCAGGATTCACCGCCAGGCACGCCAGCTCGCCGGCATCCGAATCGGCAATCTGATACAGCGCCGCACAGGCGATGATCATCCCTTCACGCTCGACCACGCTGAACTGCTCGATCTCGCGCTCCAGCACTTCGCGCGAGCGACGCACCAGAATCCCCTGCTCTTCCAGCGGGCTGATCAGATCGAGCAAGCCGCCGACGTCTTCAATCGCCGCCTCGCGTACCAGTTCGAATTGCTCCTGGGCCACCAGCGTACCGCCACCGTCACGGGTGAACAGTTCGGTCAGCAGCGCGCCGTCCTCGGCATAACTGACGATATGGCTGCGCGCCACGCCGCCACGACAGGCTTCGGCGGCGGCATCCAGCAGTTCCGCCTGATAGTTGCTGCCCAGACGCTGCAAATGCGCCGGCACTTGCTGCGGACGTAGCTCGCGCACCAGTTTGCCGTTTTCGTCGATCAGACCGAGGTCGGCACCGAACAGCAGCAGCTTGTCTGCGCCCAGATCGATGGCAGCGCGGGTCGCCACGTCTTCGCAGGCCAGGTTGAAGATTTCACCGGTCGGCGAATAACCCAGCGGCGACAGCAACACGATGGAGCGCTCGTCGAGCAGACGGTTGATGCCTTTGCGGTCGACCCGACGCACTTCGCCGGTGTGGTGATAGTCGACACCTTCCAGCACGCCGATCGGCCGCGCCGTCACGAGGTTGCCGCTGGCCACCCGCAGGCGCGAGCCCTGCATCGGCGATGAGGCCATGTCCATCGACAGCCGCGCTTCGATGGCGATACGCAACTGGCCGACCGCGTCGATCACGCACTCCAGCGTCGCGGCATCGGTGATGCGCATGCCGTGGTGGTAATGCGGGGTCAGGCCGCGTGCGGCAAGGCGGGTTTCGATCTGCGGGCGGGAACCGTGAACCAGCACCAGCCGCACGCCGAGGCTGTGCAGCAATACGATGTCATGGACGATGTTGCCGAAATTCGGATGCTCCACGCCGTCGCCCGGAAGCATGACAACGAAGGTGCAATCGCGGTGAGCATTGATATAAGGAGACGCGTGGCGAAGCCAATTGACGTATTCGGGCATGAACCTGGGCCTGTAATAAATAGCAGCCGGAAAAAGGGCAGAACGGAAAACGCACAGCGGGCTGATGGTTATCGTCGGAACAGGCTTGGCGACACGCGCGCTCTCCTCATGAATACGGGTGGGTGTTTGGGCAATTTATACAGCTTTGAGACAGTAATGTTCGATCAACTGCCGCAATAGATGCACGGTAGGCTGCAAACGTGACATTTCGAGGTACTCGCCCGGTTGGTGCGCACAGCCGATGTCGCCGGGGCCGAGCACGATGGTTTCGCAGCCAAGGCGCTGAAGATAAGGCGCTTCGGTGCCGAACGCTACCGCTTCGGCCTTGTGGCCGGTGAGTTTTTCGGCAATTCGCACCAGTTCCGCGTCTTCGGCCTGCTCGAACGGCGGCACTTCGGGAAACAGCGGCGCGTAATCGATCTTCACTTTATGCCGCTCGGCGACCGGGTTGAGTTTGCGCAGGATCTCGCTGCGCAAGACGTTCGGGTCCATCCCCGGCAACGGCCGCAGATCGAATTCCAGCGAACACTGGCCGCAGATGCGGTTCGGGTTGTCGCCGCCGTGTATGCAGCCGAAATTCATGGTCGGCTGCGGCACACTGAACTGCGGGTTGTTGAATTCGCGCTGCCACAACAGGCGCAGGCCGCGCAGTTCGCCGATGGCATCGTGCATCGCTTCGAGTGCACTGTGCCCCAGGCGCGGATCCGACGAATGGCCGCTCTGCCCGAGGATATCGATGCGCTCCATCATGATGCCCTTGTGCATGCGGATCGGCTTGAGCCCGGTCGGCTCGCCGATCACTGCCGCCCGGCCCAGCGGTCGCCCCGCTTCGGCCAGCGCCCGGGCACCGGACATCGAACTTTCTTCATCGCAGGTGGCGAGGATCAGCAGCGGCTGCTTGAACGATTGATCGAGCAGCGGTTGCACGGCTTCGATGATCAGGGCGAAGAAGCCCTTCATGTCGCAACTGCCGAGGCCGACCCAGCGGCCGTCGACTTCGGTGAGTTTCAGCGGGTCGGTTTTCCACAGCGCATCGTCGTACGGCACCGTGTCGCTGTGTCCGGCCAGCACCAGCCCGCCGGGGCCGCTGCCGAAACTGGCGAGCAGATTGAATTTGCCGGGGTTGACCTGCTGGATGTCGCAGCTGAAACCCAGGTCGCCGAGCCAGCCCGCGAGCAGATCGATCACCGCCCGGTTGGACTGGTCGAGGCCCGGCTGGGTGCAACTGACCGACGGCGCGGCGATCAGTGCAGCGAACTGGTCTTGCATGGACGGCAAAAGCATCGCTGACTCCAACTCCCGAATTGAGGTTCATCATAGAACCATCCGGCGCCGAGAATAAACCGCCGCAAAGCGTAGGAAGGTTCAGTCCTGTACACTGCACGGCCTTGGCAGCCACACATTCCCCCGGCTGCGCTCCCGATCCTGGATTTTCCGGCCATGCAGAAAGAAACCGAAATCAAACTCCGCGTCAGCCGCGAAACCCTCGCCGCCCTGCGCGAGCACCCTCTCCTGAAAAAACGCAACAAAAGTGGCTGGGAACGCCGTGAGTTGATGAATCAGTACTTCGACACGCCTGAGCGTGACCTGGCCCGGGCCAAGGTTGCCCTGCGCCTGCGCAAGGACGGTGAAGAGGTGATTCAGACCCTCAAGACCCGTGGCCAGAGCGTCGCCGGCCTGTCCGAGCGTAACGAGTACGACTGGAACCTGCCCAAAGCCAAGCTCGACGTGAAAAAACTCGACGGTGAATGCTGGCCCGAGTCCCTCGCCGAGCTGGACAAGAAAACCCTGAAGCCGATCTTCACCACCGATTTCGTCCGCGAGCGTGCCGAAATCGCCTGGGGCCGTGGCAAGACCAAAGTGGTCATCGAAGCCGCGCTGGACCTGGGCCACGTGGTAGTCGGCAAACAGAAAGAAGAAATCTGCGAGCTGGAACTGGAGCTGCGCGAAGGCGAGCCTGCCGCGCTGCTGGAACTGGCCGCCGAACTGGCCGAAACCCTGGCCCTGATGCCGTGCGACATCAGCAAGGCCGAGCGCGGCTATCGCCTGTACGACGCCAACAGCTATTCGCTGAGCCTGCCGGCGCCGGCCATTACCGCTGAAACCCCGCTGGACGACGCCTTCGCCGCCCTGGCCTGGCACTTGCTCGGCAGCAGCCAGCGTCTGGCCGAACAGTATCGCTTCAACGGCCACTGGCGCCTGCTGCAGGACTGGGTCGAGAACCTCGCGGAAATGCGCGCCCTGCTCAGCAGCCTCGGCCAGGCCGCACCGCGTCCGTCGACCCACGACTTGCGCGTTGCCCTCGATGCCCTGCTGGAAGACTGGCGTCCGCTGGTGCAGGTCGGCATCGAAGACGAAGACGTGCGCAAGGCCGCGCCGGAGCAGTTCCTCGAAGAACTGGAAGACCCGCGCTGGGGCCTGTTCTCGCTGAACGCTTCGCGCTGGTTGCTGGCCCGTACCTGGACTGCTGACCGCAACACCCGTGGCAATCGTCAGGGTGCCGCGCAGTTGCAAAGCTGGCTGCCGCGCCTGCTGGGCGAAGAAGCCACTTCGCTGCAATTGCAGCGTTACCAGCAACAGCCGGAAGATCTGGCCGAGCAATTGCCGCGCATCGAACGCATCCAGGTCTGGCTGCACCACGCGCGCAACGTGCTGGAAATCCCGGAAATGGATCGTCTGTACGGCGAGCTGAACAAACTGGCGCAACTGGCCAACGAACCGACCATCACCGACGAACTGCTCGATGCACGCAAGCATCAGGCGATTGCGGTTTACCAGAACCGTGCCTGGAAAATGCTGCTGCGCATGTAATTCCGGCGAAAGATCGTTCCCACGTCGAGGCGTCGAACCGTCTGCGTGGGAATGCAGCTCGGGACGCTCCGCGTCCCAAAGCGGACGCAGAGCGTCCATTGAGGCATTCCCACGCGGGAGCGTGGGAACGATCATCACCGCGCAATCAACGCAGTACCGGCAAACTCGTCGTCGACTTGATCTCCGACAACGCCACGATCGAGTTCACTTCCTGAATCCCCGGCACCAGTGACAGCTTCTCGAAAAAGAACCGCTCATACGCCTCGATGTCCGCCGCGACAATCCGCAACAGAAAATCCACCGCCCCCATCAGCACGTAACACTCCAGCACTTCGGGAAAGCCGCGAATCGCCTCGGTGAACTCAGTGAAGTTCGAACGGCCGTGGGCGTTGAGTTTGATCTCGGCGAAAATCTGCGTGTTCAGGCCGATTTTCTTGCGATCGAGCAAGGTCACCTGGCCGCGAATGATCCCCTCCTCCTTCATCCGCTGAATCCGCCGCCAGCACGGCGATTGCGACAGGCCCACCTGTTCGGCGATCTGTGCGCTGGACAAGGAAGCGTCCTCTTGCAGCAGGGCGAGAATGCGCCGGTCGTAGCTGTCCAGCTCGCTGTGCATAAATAATCCTCAAATTCAGCCAAACCCGAATTGATCTACCCGATCAATAACGTAATCGGCTCATCTTAGATAAGAAATGCCCGGCATCGAATGTAAAAATTCCTCCACTGATTCCGGAGACCTGTCATGCCACACCTCGAAGCCGTCAACACCCCTGCGCCCCGTGCCGATGTGTGGAACGCCAGCAACGCCCATTGCCTTGCGCAGTACCAGATCCTGGCCGAGGCCGAGCCGGATTTGCTGGTGCGGGTGCTGAACCTGTTCGCCTTGCAGTGCCTCACCCCGGAACAGCTCAATGTCCAGCGGCTGGACGACTTGCTGTCGATCGACATCGTCATGGGTGGCCTGAGCTGGCACCGCGCCCAGGTGATCGCGGAAAAACTTCGTAACCTGATCAGCGTCTGCTCGGTGAACCTGCAAAATCCCGACGCGGCGTGGGATGCACCGGCGCAGGCGGCCGGCTGACAAGAACCGAAACGTCTTCGTCGGGTAGTGGCCCAACGGTCGGCGGGGCCACGACTATCCTTTGCGCACTGTCGTTCAAAAGGAGCCCGCATGTCCGTTCAACTCGCCACTCAGGACCGCTGGCTGGATCTCAATGAGGTACTGCGTGAACTGGTCGCCCAGGGTTTCATCAGCCAGGACTCGGCCGAGCAGGCGCTGAATGCCCGGCGCCGGCATGCCGCCCACGGCCAGAAGCACCCGCTGGAATTCATCGCCAGCCAGCAACTGGACGATCTCAGCCGTCCGGGCAAACACCTCGACCTGGAAAGCCTGACCCTGTGGCTGGCGCAGCAGGCCGGCCAGCCGTACCTGCGAATCGATCCGCTGAAGATCAACGTCGCCGCCATCACGCCGCTGATGTCCTATGCTTTTGCGCAGCGCCACAAGATCCTCGCGGTGTCGGTCGACCGCGATGCGGTCACTGTGGCCAGCGCCCAGCCCTATGTCAGCGGCTGGGAGGCGGATCTGACTCACGTCCTGAAACTGCCGATCAAACGGGTGGTGGCCAACCCGGCGGACATCCAGCGTTTCAGCGTCGAGTTCTTCCGCCTCGCCAAATCGGTCAGCGGCGCCAGCAATGCCGATGCGCAGAGCGGCAACCTCGGCAACTTCGAGCAACTGCTCAACCTCGGCGCCAGCGATCAGGAGCCGGACGCCAACGACGCGCACATCGTCAACATCGTCGACTGGCTGTTCCAGTACGCCTTCCAGCAACGGGCCAGCGATATCCACATCGAACCCCGGCGCGAACAAGGCACGGTGCGTTTTCGCATCGACGGCGTGCTGCACAACGTCTATCAATTCCCGCCGCAGGTGACGATGGCCATCGTCAGCCGCCTGAAAAGCCTTGGCCGGATGAACGTCGCCGAGAAACGCAAACCCCAGGACGGCCGGGTCAAGACCAAGACTCCGGACGGCGGTGAAGTCGAGTTGCGGCTGTCGACCCTGCCCACCGCGTTCGGCGAAAAAATGGTCATGCGAATCTTCGACCCGGAGGTGCTGCTCAAGGATTTCGATCAACTTGGCTTTTCCGCCGACGACCTGCGGCGCTGGCAGGACATGACCCGCCAGCCCAACGGCATCATCCTGGTCACCGGCCCGACCGGTTCCGGAAAGACCACCACGCTGTACACCACGCTGAAAAAACTGGCGACCCCGGAGGTCAACCTCTGCACCATCGAAGACCCGATCGAGATGGTCGAGCCGGCCTTCAACCAGATGCAGGTCCAGCACAACATCGACCTGACCTTCGCCGCCGGTGTGCGCGCGCTGATGCGACAAGACCCGGACATCATCATGATCGGCGAGATCCGCGACCTGGAAACCGCTGAAATGGCGATCCAGGCGGCGCTGACCGGGCACCTGGTGCTCTCGACCCTGCACACCAACGACGCGCCGAGCGCCATCAGCCGTCTGCTGGAACTCGGCGTGCCGCATTACCTGATCAAGGCCACCGTGCTCGGTGTGATGGCGCAACGACTGGTGCGAACCCTGTGCCCGCACTGCAAGGCGCCGCTGACTCTTGATGAAGAAGACTGGCAAACCCTGACCCGGCCGTGGCAGGCGCCGCTGCCGGGCAATGCGCAACGGGCCATCGGTTGCCTGGAGTGTCGCGACACCGGTTATCACGGGCGCGCCGGGGTCTACGAAATCATGCAACTGAGCGACAGCCTCAAGGCCTTGATCAGCCCCGACACCGATCTCACCGCGATCCGTCGGCAGGCGTTCAAGGAAGGCATGCGCAGCCTGCGATTGTCCGGCGCGCAGAAAGTCGCGGCGGGGCTGACAACTCTTGAAGAAGTATTGCGGGTGACACCACAGAGCGAGCAGAAATAGCCTCTCACGGAACCGGATCGTGGAAGTCGCGATCCAACCCGTTATTCAACACCAGTGGAGTCACCCAACATGCGTTTCAAACTTGCTGTCGCCACCCTCGCCTTGCTGTCCCTCCCTGTTGGTTCAGCGATGGCCGACAGCTTTTGGCGTAACGTCATTTCGTCCGGTGCCACCACCGGCTCGACCTACCTGACCTTCAAGGATCACAAACTGATCGTTGCCGCCCAGGACGACGCGGGCAGCTTCGTCGCCAGCGACGGCGGTATCCGTGGCCCGTACCTGGAAGCGGCGATGCAGAAAGTCCGCGCCGACAACCCGGGCCTGCAGGCCACCGATATGGAACTGGCGAACGCGATCCTGGCAAAGAATGCCGTGGCGTCGGAATAAGAGGCTCAAAAAAAATGCCGCTCGACATGAGCGGCATTTTTTTGCCCGCTGATCAGCGGTAATCGTCCACCGGCACGCAAGCGCAGAACAGGTTGCGGTCGCCGTAGACGTTATCCATCCGGTTCACCGCCGGCCAATATTTGTGCGCCTTGGTGTGTGCATCCGGCGTGATGCCCTGCTCGATGCTGTACGGCCGCTCCCACACGCCGGTGATATCGGCCAGGGTATGCGGCGCCCGTTTGAGCGGGTTGTCCTCGGCCGGCCAGTTGCCGTTCTGCACCTCGGTGATTTCTGCACGGATGCTCAGCATCGCACCGATGAAGCGATCCAGTTCGGCCTTGGACTCGCTTTCGGTCGGCTCGACCATCAAGGTGCCCGGCACCGGGAACGACATGGTCGGTGCATGAAAGCCGTAATCCATCAGGCGTTTGGCGACGTCTTCTTCGCTGATGCCGGTCTGCGCTTTCAGCGGCCGCAGATCCAGAATGCATTCGTGGGCGACTCGCTCGTTGCGACCGGTATACAGAACGGGGAAAGCACCGGACAGATGCTGCGCCAGGTAATTCGCCGCGAGTATCGCCACCTCACTGGCATCCGCCAGTTGCGGCCCCATCATCGCGATGTACATCCAGCTGATCGGCAGAATGCTCGCACTGCCCCACGGCGCGGCACTGACCGCTCCGTTCTGCGGTTGCGGCCCGTCGATCGGGATCACCGGATGGTTGGCAACGAACGGCGCCAAATGCGCACGCACACCAATCGGCCCCATGCCCGGCCCGCCTCCGCCGTGGGGTATGCAGAAGGTCTTGTGCAGGTTCATGTGTGACACGTCGGCGCCGATGTCCGCCGGCCGCGCCAACCCGACCTGGGCATTGAGGTTGGCGCCGTCCATGTACACCTGGCCGCCGTGCTGGTGGATAACTTCGCAGATTTCGCTGATGCCTTCCTCGTACACGCCGTGGGTCGACGGATAGGTCGCCATCAGGCACGACAGCTTGGCTCCGGCTTCGGACGCCTTGGCTTTCAAATCCTCCAGATCGACGTTGCCCGCCTCATCGCACTCGACGATCACCACGCGCATCCCGGCCATCTGCGCCGAGGCCGGGTTGGTGCCGTGGGCCGAAGAAGGAATCAGGCAGATGTCGCGCCCGCCCTGCTGGCGGCTCTCGTGGTATTTGCGGATCGCCAGCAACCCGGCGTACTCGCCCTGAGCGCCGGAGTTGGGCTGCATGCAGATTGCATCGAACCCGGTGATCGCACACAGCCAGCGCTCCAGTTCCTCGATCATCAGCGTGTACCCGACTGCCTGCTCCCGGGGCACGAACGGGTGCAGGTTGGCGAATTGCGGCCAGGTGATCGGGATCATTTCGCTGGTGGCGTTGAGTTTCATGGTGCAGGAGCCCAGCGGAATCATCGACTGGTTAAGCGCCAGATCCTTGTTCTCCAGTTGCTTGAGGTAGCGCAGCATCTCGGTTTCGCTGTGGTGGGCGTTGAACACCGGATGACGCAGGTACGGCGTGCTGCGTTGCAGCGCGTCGGGAATGCCGGAGGTCAGCGTTTCAGCGTCGAGATCAGCGACGTTCAACCCGTGATCGGCGCCCAGCAGCACATCGAACAGTCTGGCCACGGTGCTTTCATCACAGGTCTCGTCAAGGCTCAGACCCAGTCGACCACGACCGAGGATGCGCAGGTTGATCTGCGCGGCCCGAGCGCTTTCGATGATCGCGGTTTGCGCCCCGCCCACGTCCAGCGTCAGCGTGTCGAAGAAGTGTTGGTTGAGGCGCTGGATGCCATGGCGTTCGAGCCCGGCGGCGAGAATGCAGGTCAGCCGGTGCACGCGCTGGGCGATTCGTTTCAGTCCTTCCGGGCCGTGATAGACCGCATAGAAACTGGCGATGTTGGCCAACAGGACCTGGGCAGTGCAGATGTTCGAATTGGCCTTCTCCCGACGAATATGCTGCTCGCGGGTTTGCAGGGCCATGCGCAGCGCGACGTTGCCGCGAGCATCTTTCGACACGCCGATGATCCGCCCGGGAATCGCCCGTTTGTATTCCTCGCGGCTGGCGAAAAACGCCGCGTGCGGGCCGCCGTAACCCATCGGCACGCCGAAGCGCTGGGATGAGCCGAACACCACGTCGGCACCCAGTTCGCCCGGCGGGGTCAGCAGCAACAGACTGAGCAGATCGGCCGCCACGCAGGCCAGCGCCTGCTGCGCGTGCAGGTGATCGATCAAGGGTCGCAGGTCACGGATCTCGCCGTGGGTGTCGGGATACTGCAGCAGTGCGCCGAATACCTGGTGCTGCTTCAAGTTATCCACAGCGTCGACGATCAGCTCGAAGCCGAAGCCTTCGGCGCGGGTCTGCACCACGGAAATGGTTTGTGGATGACAGTTTTCGTCGACGAAGAACAGATTGCTCTTCGACTTCGCCACGCGCTTGGCCAGGGCCATGGCTTCCGCGGCGGCGGTGGCTTCATCGAGCAGCGAAGCGTTGGCCAGTTCAAGGCCGGTGAGGTCAATGGTCAGTTGCTGAAAGTTGAGCAACGCTTCGAGCCGGCCCTGAGCGATTTCCGGTTGGTAAGGCGTGTAAGCCGTGTACCAACCGGGATTTTCCAGCACGTTGCGCAGGATGACGGTCGGCGTCAGGGTGCCGTGGTAGCCCATGCCGATCAGGCTGGTCCAGACCTGGTTCTGTTCGGCATAACCACGCAGTTTGGCCAGCGCTGCCTGCTCGTCCAGCGCCGGCGGCAGGTCCAGCTCGCGGTTGAGGCGAATGCCCGGCGGCACGGTCTGTTCGATCAGTTCGACCCGGCTGCCGAGGCCGAGGCTGTCGAGCATCGCCTGTTGCTCGGCGGCATCGGGGCCGAGGTGGCGGCGCAGAAAGGCATGGGGATCGCGTAACTGGCTCAGGGATGGCAACTGGGACATGACGGGCTCTCTCTTGGCTGGCGGCTCGGCGTCAATGCAACACGGTCAAACCAGCATAGCAGCCACCCCGACGGCAAAAGTCCCGGGCAGAAAAAAGCCCCGACGGGTCGGGGCTTTGGAGTCTCGCCTGCAGCTTATTCGCCGATGGCAGCCTTGTAGGCGGCAGCGTCGAGCAGCTTGTCCAGCTCGGCCTTGTCGCTTGGCTTGAGCTTGAAGATCCAGGCACCGTAAGGATCAGAGTTCAACAGCTCCGGCGAGCCGCTCAGCTCTTCGTTGACGGCAATCACTTCACCGCTGATCGGAGCGTAGATATCGGAAGCGGCTTTCACCGACTCAACGACACCGGCCTGGTCTTCGGCGGCGAAAACCTTACCCACTTCGGTCAGTTCAACGAACACCACATCACCCAACGCTTCCTGGGCGTGATCGCTGATGCCCACAGTGACAGTGCCGTCGGCTTCAAGGCGCGCCCATTCATGACTTTCGGCAAAACGCAGTTCAGCTGGGATGTTGCTCATGCTCGGTGTCCTCAAGAAATTGTCAGCGGTCGTGCCCGCCGGAAAAGGTTAGATCAAGGTTTTGCCATGGCGTACGAAGGTCGGTTTGACCACGCGTACCGGATACCACTTGCCACGGATTTCCACTTCGGCGCGGTCGGCAGTCGCCATCGGTACACGCGCCAGGGCAATCGACTTGCTAAGCGTAGGAGAGAAACTACCACTGGTGATCTCCCCTTCGCCAACATCAGCGATACGAACCACCTGATGAGCCCGCAAAACCCCGCGTTCCTCAAGCACCAGACCGACCAGTTTGTGCTCCACGCCGGCGGTTTTTTCCGCTTCCAGCGCATCGCGACCGATGAACCGACGCGTGGCCGGCTCCCAGGCGATGCTCCAGGCCATGTTCGAGGCCAGTGGCGAAACGTCCTGGTGGATGTCCTGACCGTAAAGGTTCATGCCGGCTTCGACCCGCAGCGTGTCGCGAGCGCCGAGGCCAATGGGGGAAATACCGGCGCCCACCAGATCGTTAAAAAATCCGGGGGCCTGATCGGCCGGCAGGGCAATTTCCAAACCGTCCTCACCGGTGTAGCCGGTGCGCGCAATGAACCAGTCGCCGTCGACGTGGCCCTCGAAAGGCTTGAGCATCTGGATCAGGTTGGCGCGGGACTGGGTCACCAGTTCGGCAATCTTGTGCCGGGCATGGGGGCCTTGAATGGCAAGCATCGCCAGCTCGTAGCGTTCGTGCATTTGCACATCGAAGCTGCCCAACTGTGCCTGCATCCAGGCCAGATCCTGATCGCGAGTGGAGGCGTTGACCACCAGACGATAACCGTCTTCGAGGCGGTAAACGATCATGTCGTCGACGATGCCGCCGCGCTCGTTGAGCATGGTGCTGTACAACGCACGGCCGGGGCTGTGCAGGCGTTCGACGTCATTGGCCAGCAAATGCTGAAGCCAGGCCTTGGCCTGGGGGCCGGTGACATCGATCACGGTCATGTGGGAAACATCGAACACCCCGCAATCGCGACGCACCTCGTGGTGCTCCTCGACCTGCGAGCCGTAATGCAGGGGCATGTCCCAACCGCCAAAATCGACCATCTTCGCGCCGAGGGCGAGATGCAGGTCATACAGAGGCGTACGCTGTCCCATGGGTTTCTCCTTCCGGGCGTGGCGAAGGTGCGGAGCGCTGCTGCACGGTTCGGAAAACCCTGTAAAAAAGGGCCTTCAGCCGATTTCAGCGACAGGGTCTGTCAGACGGACCGCACCGAATGCCGCGCATTGTAGCCGCATGATTCAGGACTGACGACTAAGTGTTTCTGTGCGCCGAGCGTCGGATCAAACCGATGACCGGCAACAGACCGACCAATACCAGGGTCAGCGCCGGCAACGACGCCCTTGCCCATTCGCCTTCGCTGGTCATTTCGAAGATCCGCACCGCCAGTGTGTCCCAGCCAAACGGGCGCATCAGCAGGGTGGCGGGCATTTCCTTGAGCACGTCGACGAACACCAGCAGCGCGGCGCTGAGCGTGCCGGGCAGCAGCAACGGCAGATACACTTTGAAAAACAGTCGCGGCCCACTGACACCCAGGCTACGTGCCGCTTCAGGCAAAGAGGGCCGTATACGCGCCAGACTGCTTTCCAGCGGCCCATAGGCCACCGCCACGAAACGCACCAGATACGCCAGCAGCAGCGCCGCCAGACTGCCCAGCAGCAACGGTTTGCCCGCCCCGCCAAGCCAGCCGGACAGCGGAATCACCAGCTCCCGGTCCAGATAACTGAACGCGAGCATGATCGACACCGCCAGCACCGAGCCTGGCAAGGCATAACCGAGATTGGCCAGACCGACCGCCGAATTGATCGTCCGGGTCGGCGCCAGACGCCGGGCAAATGCCAGCAACATCGCCACGCTGACCGTGATCAGCGCCGCCATGCCGCCCAGATATAACGTGTGGAGAATCAACCCCGCGTAGCGCTCATCCAGATCGAATCGCCCGCGCTGCCAGAACCACACCACCAGTTGCAGCACCGGAATGACAAATGCACAGGCGAACACCAGACCGCACCAGCCGGTCGCCGCCCAGGCCTTGGGCCCGCGCAGGTGATACAGCGCCTTGACCCGTGGCCGCTCGTTACTCGCCCGATTGGCGCCGCGCGCGCGACGTTCACCGTACAGCACCAACATCACCACCAGCAGCAACAGGCTGGCCAGTTGCGCAGCGCTGGGCAGACTGAAAAAGCCGTACCAGGTCTTGTAGATCGCGGTGGTGAAGGTGTCGAAGTTGAACACCGACACCGCGCCGAAATCCGCCAGCGTTTCCATCAGCGCCAGCGCCACACCAGCACCGATGGCCGGCCGCGCCATCGGCAATGCCACGCGCCAGAACGCTTGCCACGGTGACTGACCGAGCACTCGCGCCGCTTCCATCAGGCCCTTGCCCTGCGCCAGGAACGCGGTGCGCGCCAATAGATAAACGTAGGGATAAAACACCAGCACCAGCACCAGAATCACGCCACCGGTGGAGCGCACTCGCGGCAGGCGCAGGCCGCTGCCGAACCATTCGCGCAGCAGGGTTTGCACGGGGCCTGCGAAGTCCAGCAGTCCGACGAAGACGAATGCCAGCACGTAGGCCGGGATGGCGAACGGCAGCATCAGCGCCCAGTCGAGCCAGCGGCGGCCGGGGAATTCGCAAAGGCTGGTGAGCCAGGCGAGGCTTACGCCCAGCAGGGTTACGCCGATGCCTACGCCGAAGACCAGTGTCAGGGTGTTGCCCAGCAGGCGTGGCATCTGGGTTTCCCAGAGGTGCGACCAGATCTGGTGATCGATGGTTTGCCATGAGAGCAGGAGCACGCTGAGGGGGAGCAGCACCAACGCGGCGATGGCGAAGACGATGGGGTACCAGCGGCGTTGGGCGGGGTGGGCCAAGGAAACAGTCTCGTTCAAATGATTGTGCCCACGCTCTGCGTGGGCACACATTCTGTGACGCTCCGCGTCACGCTGTCGATGATGCGACGCAGAGCGCCGAGGGCTGCATTCCCACGCAGACGGTTCGACGTGGGAACGATCAAACAGTGCTGTCAGGAATGACTCAGTTCCAACCCGCCCGATCCATCATCCGGATCGCTTCAGCCTGACGCTTGCCCGCCACTTCAACCGGCAGCGTATCTGCCACGAACTCCCCCCATGCCGCGACCTCTTCCGAAGGCTTCACCGCCGGATTCGCCGGGAACTCCTGGTTCACGTCGGCAAAGATCTTCTGCGCCTCAGGCGTGGTCATCCACTCGACCAAAGCCTTGGCCGCTTCCGGGTGCGGCGCATGTTTGGTCAGGCCGATGCCCGACAGGTTGACGTGCACGCCACGATCCGCCTGATTCGGCCAGAACAGTTTCACCGGCAGTTCCGGCTTCTGCTTGTGCAGGCGACCGTAGTAGTAGGTGTTGACGATGCCGACGTCGCACTGGCCGGCGTTGATCGCTTCCAGCACCGCGACGTCGTCGGAGAACACGTCGGTGGACAGGTTGTTGACCCAGCCCTTGAGGATCTTCTCGGTCTTTTCGGCACCGTGGACTTCGATCATGGTGGCGGTCAGCGACTGGTTGTAGACCTTCTTCGCCGTGCGCAGGCACAGGCGACCTTCCCAGTTCTTGTCGGCCAGTGCTTCGTAGGTGGTCAGTTCGCCCGGTTTCACCCGTTCGGTGGAGTAGGCGATGGTCCGTGCGCGCAGGCTCAGGCCGGTCCAGGCGTGGCTGGACGAGCGAAATTGCAGGGGAATGTTGGTGTCGATGGTTTTCGAGGTGAACGGCTGGAGAATGCCCATCTGCTCGGCCTGCCAGAGGTTGCCGGCATCGACGGTCAGCAGCAGGTCGGCGGTGGCGTTCTCGCCTTCGGCCTTGATCCGCTGCATCAGCGGCGCTTCCTTGTCGGTGATGAACTTGATCTTCACCCCGGTCTTGGCGGTGTAGGCATCGAACACCGGCTTGATCAGCTCATCGATACGCGAGGAGTAGACCACCACCTCGTCGGCGGCCTGGGCGGCGGTGCTGCCGATCAGGGTCAGGGCCAGTGCGGTCAGAACACGCTTGGATGCCAACATGGGAGCGGTCTCTCGGTCGGGAAAAGTGGCCCAAATGATAAGGACTCACATTTACCAGCTCAATCGAACACTTTCCCAAGGAGTTACCAGATGTTGCACAACATTTGTCAGGCCTTGGCCAAGGCCGGCAAGTCGCCGGTCAGACCCAATGCTTCACGCACGAACAACGCCTTGGCCTCAGGCATCTGCTCAACGATTTTCAGTCCGGTGTTGCGCAACCAGCGCAGAGGCAGCGGATCGGCCTGGAACAACCGCTCGAAGCCTTCCATCGCCGCCATCAGCGCCAGATTGTGCGGCATGCGCCGGCGTTCGTAGCGGCTCAGGACTTTCACGTCCGCCAGGCGTTCGCCGCGTTCGTGCGCTTGCAGCAGCACTTCAGCCAGCACCGCGGCGTCAAGGAAGCCGAGATTCACGCCCTGCCCCGCCAACGGGTGAATGGTGTGCGCGGCATCGCCGATCAGCGCCAGGCCTTCGGCCACGTAGCGTTTGGCGTGGCGTTGACGTAACGGCACACACAGGCGCGGGTCGGCGCTGATGACCTCGCCGAGGCAACCTTCGAACGCGCGCTCCAGCTCGCGGCAGAAATCCGCCTCATCCAGCGCCATCAGCCGTTCGGCTTCGCTCGGCGTGGTCGACCAGACGATCGAGCACCAGTCCTGCTGACCGTCACGCTCCAGCGGCAGAAACGCCAGCGGCCCGTGATCGGTGAAACGCTGCCACGCGGTCATACGGTGCGGCTTGCTGCTGCGCACGCTGGTGACGATGGCGTGGTGCAAGTAGTCCCATTCGCGGGTGGCGACACCGGTCAGACGGCGCACGGCAGAATTGGCGCCGTCCGCCGCGATCACCAGCGGCGCGCGCAAAGTGCGGCCGTCGGCCAGGGTCAGCAGCCAGTCGTCACCGGAACGGCGCATCTGCTCCAGCCGCGCGTTGGCCAGCAGACCCAGGTCGCAATCGTGCAGACGGTCGAGCAAGGCATCCTGGACCACGCGGTTTTCGACAATGTGGCCGAGCACATCGGCGTGCACGCTGCTGGCCGAGAAGTGAATCTGGCCGGTGCCGCTGCCGTCCCAGACGTGCATGTCGGTGTAAGGGCTGCTGCGTCGGTTGACGATGCCGTCCCACACGCCGAGGCGATCGAGGATCCGCTGGCTGGCCGCCGACAGCGCGCTCACCCGCGGCTCGAACGGCGCATCGCCGTCGAAGGGTTTGACGCTCAGCGGGCTGCCGTCGAGCAACAGGACTTCCAGCCCGCTGCCCTGCAACGCCAGCGCCAGGGCACTGCCGACCATTCCGGCTCCGACAATCAGCACATCCGCGCGCATTTCCATGCTTTAAGCCTGTCTCGCTGGCGGCTTGAGCCGCACGTAAAGGGTTTTACCGACCCGCGCCACCAGGTTGCCGGCGCCGTCATGAATGTCGACCTGCAACTGCGGCAGGTATTTCTCGCCACTGGCGGTCTGCCGACGGATCTCGTCGAGCAGGGTGTCGTCGATGTTGAACCGGGCGAACACCGGGCCTTTGCCCGGCGATATGAAATCAATGTCGGCAGCCTTGTCCCAGACAATGTACTTCGAGCCGAGATTCTCCATGAGCATCAACATGAAGAACGGGTCGACCATCGAATACAGACTGCCGCCGAACTGGGTGCCAACGTAATTGCGGTTGTACCAGCCCAGGCCCATCGAGACCCGGATGTCACGAAAGTCATCGCTGATGTGCTGCACCCGGACACCGGCGCCGAAGTACGGCGGGTAAAACGTCATGATCCAGCGCATCAGCCGCGCCTTGCCAAACTGTTTGATCAGCCACTCACGCATCCGGCCGCGTCCCCAGTCCCATGGCCTGACGGGCGAACCAGCGTTTGGCCGGCGGCAGCAGATCAAGGCCGAGCAGACCGATGTTGCGCCCCAGCGATACCAGCGGCTGGGTACTGCCGAACAGGCGCGTGACCTGATCGGAGAAACCGACGGTGAGGTCCTGATCGAGGCGCTGACGCTCGCGATAGGCCTGCAACGTGGCGAAATCCCCCAGCGGTTTGTCGCTGGCCAGCAGCGCGGCGGCCAACGCATCGGCATCGCGCAGGGACAGGTTGAAACCCTGCCCGGCAATTGGGTGCAGGCTGTGGGCGGCGTTGCCGAGAACGGCCAGATGCGAACGCACCTGCTCTTCCGCCTCCACCAGCGACAGCGGATACAGATGCCGCGCGCCAACCTGTTTCAGAGTGCCGAGACGGTAGCCGAACACACCTTGCAGCTCGCTGAGGAAATCACGCTCGCTCAGGTCGGCCAGACGTTGCGCGTCCATGCCCAGACGGGTCCAGACCAGCGCGCAGCGGTTTTCCGGCAGCGGCAGCAGCGCCATCGGGCCTTCGTCGGTGAAGCGCTCGAACGCCATGCCGTTGTGCGCTTCGCTCGGGGTGATGTTGGCGATCAGCGCGCTCTGGTTGTACGGGCGCTTGCGCACGTTGATGCCCAGTTGCTCGCGCAGACCGGAACGGCCGCCATCGGCGAGCACCGCCAGATCGCATTCGACCGTGGTTTCATCGTTGAGGGTCAGCCGATAGCCGTCGGGCAGCGGCTCCATGCGGGAAACTTCCGCCGGGCAGCGCCAACTGATCACGTCTTTGTCGAGGTGCTGCCACAGGCACTGGCCGAGCCAGGCGTTTTCAACGACATAGCCGAGCGCCGGAACGCCCTCTTCCATCGCCGACAGGCGAGCAGTGGAGAACCGACCACGGTCGGACACGTGAATCTGTTTGATCGGCTCGGCGCGGCGGGAGATTTCCTGCCACACGCCCAGCCGCTGATAAATCTGCCGCGAACCGAAAGACAGCGCCGAGGAGCGCGCGTCGTAGCTTGGCTGCCAGGTGTCACCGGGGGCGAACGGTTCGATCAGCACGATCTTCCAGCCACGGGCCTTGGCCCCGGCCTGCAAGGCCAACGCCAGACTGGCGCCGACCAGACCGCCACCGATGATTGCCAGATTGACCCGACTCATGCCGCGCAGGTCCGTGCTTGCGCCATCAGGGCTTCGATCTCGGCGACGGTTTTCGGCACGCCGCCGGTCAGGATTTCACAACCGCTCTTGGTCACTACCACGTCATCCTCGATGCGCACGCCAATGCCGCGCCATTTCTTCGCTACGTTCTGATTGTCCGGGGCGATGTAGATGCCCGGCTCCACCGTCAGCGCCATGCCGACTTCCAGCACCCGCCATTCGCCGCCGACCTTGTATTCGCCAACGTCATGCACATCCATCCCGAGCCAGTGACCGGCGCGGTGCATGTAAAACGCCTTGTAGGCCTCGGAGGCGATCAACTCGTCGACTTCGCCCTGCAACAGCCCCAGCTTCACCAGCCCGGTGGTGATGACCCGAACCGTGGCTTCGTGCGCCTGGTTCCAGTGTTTGTTCGGAGCGATTTCGGCGAATGCCGCTTCCTGCGAAGCCAGCACCAGTTCGTAGATCGCTTTCTGCTCGGCGGAAAACTTACCGTTGACCGGCCAGGTGCGGGTGATGTCGCTGGCGTAGCAGTCGATCTCGCAACCGGCGTCGATCAGCACCAGATCGCCGTCCTTGAGCAGCGCGTCATTCTGCTGGTAATGCAGGATGCAGCTGTTGCGCCCGGCAGCGACGATCGAACCGTAGGCCGGCATCTTCGCCCCGCCCTTGCGGAACTCGTAATCCAGTTCGGCTTCGAGGCTGTACTCGTACAGCCCGGCCCGGCTGGCCTGCATCGCCCGGATGTGAGCCTGGGCGGAAATCCGCGCGGCCTCGCGCATCACCTTCACTTCTGCCGCCGATTTATACAGGCGCATGTCGTGCAGCAGGTGATCCAGGGCAACGAATTCGTTCGGCGGCTGGGCGCCGAGGTGCGCCTTGGAGCGGATCACGTTGATCCAGTCCATCAGGTGGCGGTCGAATTCCGGGTTGCTGCCCATGGCCGAATACACCCGGTCGCGGCCTTCGATCAGGCCCGGCAGGATGTCGTCGATGTCGGTGATGGGGAAAGCGTCATCGGCGCCGAAATCGCGGATCGCGCCTTCCTGGCCGGCGCGCAGGCCGTCCCAGAGTTCGCGTTCGGCGTTGCGTTCACGGCAGAACAGCACGTACTCGCCGTGTTCGCGACCGGGCATCAGGACGATGACCGCCTGTGGCTCGGGGAAACCGCTGAGGTACTGGAAGTCGCTGTCCTGACGATAGACGTGCTCGACGTCGCGGTTGCGAATGGCGACCGCGGCGGCAGGCAGGATCGCGATGCTGTTGGGTTCCATCTGCGCCATCAGCGCCTTGCGGCGCCGGGCGTATTCCGCTTTCGGGATATGGATCATGGGCAGATGGCTTTCCCTGGCACGCGATCAGTGCAGCGACGGCTTGGCCGCTGGCGGCACGTCGGCCTTTTTGGTTTCGGAGAACAGCAGCAGCGGAGCGACACGCAGGTACTCCATGACTTCCATATAGTCGCTTTCGCCGTCTTCGGATTCTTCCAGTGCGTCTTGCACCTGGGAGATCGCTGCAAGATCCTGCAACACTTCCGTGGCCTCGGTGCTCAGCATGCTGCTGTCGCGGCAGTTCAGGCCGAACCCGGTGAGGAAGCCCTGGCACCATTCGCCCAGCGCGGCGGCACGCTCGGCCAGAGGCGTGTCATCGTTCGGCAACAGCAGAACCACGGTGACGTCATCGCCGGTGAGTTCGCTCTTGACCATTTCCTGCAGACCGATCAGCGCGTTGCGGACGTTGTCCTGCGGCTCGCTTTCGAGCAGTTCGGCGGCATCGATCAGCCACTCTTCGGCATTGAAGCCGGCGCCAGCGCAACTGCGGCCCAGCAACAGGCCGTGCAGTTCGGCAGGCGAAACGGAGTGACCGCTGGAGTTCAGCAGGGTGGCAAAGCCTTGGTACGGGGAATTCTGAATGGGCATGGGCAGCTAGGCGCCAGACGGCGCTATGTCTAGAATGAAGGCCTTGTATCCTACATCGACAGACTCGCCAAGACCATTAAAGGCTGTCCGCCAGCCAAACCCATCAGACCGAATCAGTGGACACAATGGAAGACACCGACCTGCAAGCGCTGATGGCCAGACTCGAACTGCTGATTACCCGAGTCGAGCAACTAAAGAGTCAAAATGCACTCTTACTTGCTCAGGAAAAGACCTGGCGCGAGGAACGCGCGCACCTCATTGAAAAAAACGAAATCGCCCGGCGTAAGGTCGAATCGATGATTTCGCGCCT
This sequence comes from Pseudomonas sp. NFIX49, assembly GCF_900115915.1. Lineage (NCBI taxonomy): Bacteria > Pseudomonadati > Pseudomonadota > Gammaproteobacteria > Pseudomonadales > Pseudomonadaceae > Pseudomonas > Pseudomonas sp. NFIX49. The sequence continues at coordinate 157,494 of NZ_FOYE01000005.1, forward strand.
CAAGGCCCTGGAGCAAGACTCATGAGTTCAAGCAATAGCGTTACCGTGCAGATCCTCGACAAAGAGTATTCGATCATCTGCCCCCAGGAAGAGCGCAGCAATCTGATCAGCGCCGCCCGCTACCTGGACGGCAAGATGCGCGAGATCCGCAGCAGCGGCAAAGTCATCGGCGCCGACCGCATCGCCGTGATGGCCGCGCTGAACATCACCCACGACCTCTTGCACAAAGAAGAGCGTCCGGACATCCAGGCCAGCGGTTCGACCCGTGAACAGGTGCGTGACTTGCTCGATCGTGTCGATCTGGTGCTGGCGACCGATCCGGACGTCACCAAGGGCTGATTCGCCAGGCCGCTTGAGTTATACTCGCCGCACTCCCTGGGGTGCTTGCCAGTTGACGATGTCCCTGAGCCGATTTGCACTACCCTGGGGGTTGCACGTTGGGCTGGTGTGCATGTCCGCCAGACGGAAAGCCTTAAAGCCTACTGCATCCTCCACCTTGAACTCTCGGGTTCAAGGGCTAAGTCGACAGCGGCTCATCCGGGGAGCCTGATTCGAATCCGATGCCGGTGCATGCCGGCATCGGATTTTTTATGCGTACGTTTTCGTCCCACCCTGCCGAAGCCGAACCATGACCGAACCCGCGTTGCTGCCCCGCCCCCAACTGCGCCGCCTGTTGCGCAAGGCCCGCCGCTCGCTGACGCGAAGCGAACAACGCCAGGCCGCCGAAGGCCTGTATAAACAACTGGCACAAAACCCGCACTTTCGCCGGGCGAAACACATTTCCCTGTACCTGCCCACCGACGGTGAAATCGACCCGCGCCTGGTGCTCAGCGCTGCCCAGCGTCGCGGCAAGAAAACCTACCTGCCGGTGCTCAGTGCCTGGCCACGGACCAAAATGGTCTTTCAGCAGATCCGCCCCGGCGAAAAGCTCAAACCCAACCGTTTCCGCATTCTTGAGCCGCGCGCCAATCTGGCCCGTCAGCGCAAGGTCTGGGCACTGGACCTGGTGTTGTTGCCACTGGTGGGATTCGACGATGTCGGCGGGCGCCTGGGCATGGGCGGCGGATTCTACGATCGCAGCCTGGCCTATCTGGCCCGACGCCAGAACTGGCGCAAGCCGACGCTATTGGGACTGGCCCATGAATGTCAGAAAGTCGAACGGCTGGCGCAGGCGAGCTGGGATGTACCGTTGCAGGGAACGGTGACGGACAAGGCGTGGTATTTCGCAGGATAGACGCCGCGCGGATCAACGGCGTCGAAAAGGCAGTTTCAGCGCTTGAAGGCTGTCGACTGTTGTACTTGTTGCGCCACTTCAATCGGTGCATCGGCCTTGTTGGCCCACAGACTTTGCGCATAACCGGTGGTCACGACGCCCAGACCGAACAAAATTACCAAAGTCCACAGCAAATCCGGTTTGCGTTTCATCGATTGCCCCCCTCAAGGCACATCATCACGATGACAGCAGCGGTTTCCATTCGTAGGCCGTGCAGCAGCGTCAAGCTTTAAAGGCCGGCATTTTGCGACAACGTGAACCGTCGCGCAAATGCTGACGTCAACCGACCGTCGGTTTGTCATAAAATTGCCGGACAACCTGCCCAATGACCGCTTGAGGAGCACACACCATGGCCTACTGGCTGATGAAATCCGAGCCCGACGAGCTCTCGATCAAGGGCCTGGAAAAGCTCGGCAAAGCGCGCTGGGACGGGGTTCGCAACTATCAAGCGCGCAATTTCCTGCGGGCCATGGCGGTCGGGGATGAATTCTTTTTCTACCATTCCAGCTGCCCGGAGCCGGGGATTGCCGGAATCGGCAAAATAATCGAAGCCGCGTACCCGGATCCCACCGCACTGGAACCGGAAAGCCATTACTTCGATCCGAAAGCCACGCCGGAGAAAAACGCCTGGAGCGCGATCGATGTCGCCCACGTAGAGACATTCAACCGGGTCTTGAAGCTGGATTATCTGAAGCAGCAGACCGCGCTGGCCGAGATGCCGCTGGTGCAAAAGGGTTCGCGGCTGTCGGTGATGCCGGTGACTGCCGAGCAGTGGGCGGCGGTGATGGCGCTCAAACCCTGAATCATCCTTCGCCTGACAAGATGCCTTCGCTGGCAAGCCAGCTCCCACAGGGATTTTTAGTGAACACATAATTTGTGACCACCAGAAATACCTATGGGAGCTGCGGTGCGACGATTCGACTTGCTCGCGAAGGGGCCGGGCCGGACAGCAAAGTTGTTACTGAATGATCAGGTTGTTGAACAACAGGTCTTCAACCACCGGCTTGCCGGTCTCGTCGTTCATCACTTGCTGGGTCTGTTTCAAGGCTTCCTGACGCAGTTTTTCCTTGCCCTCGATGCTGCCCATCGCATCGGTGGTCTGCTGAGTGAACAGCGCCACCAGCTGATTGCGGATCAGCGGTTCATTGGCCTTGACCAGTTTGGTCGCCTCTTCGCCGGTCACCCGCAGTGCCACGTCGGCCTTGTAGACCTTGAGTTTCGGGGTGCCATCCAGCCCGTAGTTGCCCACGAACGGCGGGCTCAGGGTGATGTAGTTGACCTTCGGCGCCTCGCCCTCTTTGGCTTCTTCGGCCAGCGCTGCCACAGGCAGAGACAGGGCCAGCAACAACATGATCCACGCTTTCACAATTCGCTCCTTATCCGGTTTGCGGCCTAGCATAACGACCCGCCGCGCAAGCACAAGCTTATGGCGGACTATCAGGGCCGGGCATGCTCGTTGACCCGTTGACTGCCACACCTACACTTATCGGCCATCACTCCCAAAGGAATAGCCCTGATGAAAGCCGTGCTGTGCAAAGCCTTCGGCCCTGCCGAATCGCTGGTGCTGGAAGACGTCGCCAGTCCTGTCGCCAAGAAGAACGAAATCCTGCTGGACGTGCACGCCGCCGGGGTCAACTTCCCGGACACGCTGATCATCGAGGGCAAGTACCAGTTCAAGCCGCCCTTCCCGTTCTCGCCGGGTGGCGAAGCCTCCGGCGTGGTCAGCGCGGTGGGGGAAAAGGTCAGTCACCTGAAAGTCGGTGACCGGGTCATGGCACTGACCGGCTGGGGCAGCTTCGCCGAGCAGGTCGCAGTGCCGGGCTACAACGTGCTGCCGATCCCGCCATCGATGGATTTCAACACCGCCGCCGCCTTCAGCATGACCTACGGCACGTCGATGCACGCCCTCAAGCAGCGCGGCAATCTGCAACCAGGCGAAACCCTGCTGGTACTCGGCGCCTCCGGCGGCGTTGGCCTGGCCGCCGTGGAAATCGGCAAAGCCATGGGCGCGCGGGTGATCGCCGCCGCCAGCAGCGCGGAAAAACTCGCGGTGGCCAAGGCTGCCGGGGCAGACGAACTGATCAACTACAGCGAAACCAGCCTCAAGGACGAGATCAAGCGCCTGACCGACGGCCAGGGCGCCGACGTGATCTACGACCCGGTCGGCGGCGACCTTTTCGATCAGGCTGTCCGCGCCATCGCCTGGAACGGCCGCCTGCTGGTGGTCGGTTTCGCCAGCGGCCGCATTCCCGAACTGCCGGTCAACCTCGCCCTGCTCAAAGGCGCTGCGGTACTCGGCGTGTTCTGGGGCTCCTTCGCCCAGCGCCAGCCGCAGGACAACGCGGCGAATTTCCAGCAATTGTTCGGCTGGTTTGCCGAGGGCAAGCTGAAGCCGCTGGTGTCGCAGGTCTATCCGCTGTGCAATGCCGCGCAGGCGATCAATGATCTCGGGCAGCGCAAGGCTGTAGGCAAGGTTGTGGTGCAAGTGCGCTGACCTGCTCGGGCGACCCGGAATTGATGCCCACTTCCGGATCGCCCCTCAGAACATTCCAGGCTGCAAATGTGCCGGCAGCCTCAAACAGAAAGCACCTTCTGCATTGCTCGCAGGACATTTCTCAAACCTGCGTCCTGCAAAATCCTGAAACCCGGCAGGAAGCTGCGGAGGTAACCATTCCCACAACGCCCTGCACTTATATCTGAGCGACATGTTCATAAAGGAACGTGCGACATCCAACATTTCCACTGTTTTGCCGATGGGAAGCGGTGCTATTTTCGGTAACGAAACTGTAACATTCGCATCCGCAGTCAAAACAAGAAATCTGGAGCTCTTGAATGTTTGCTTTCTTTCGTCCTGCCGCACATCAGGCTCCATTGCCTGAAGAAAAAATCGACAGCACCTACCGACGCCTGCGTTGGCAGATCTTCGCCGGCATCTTCTTTGGCTATGCGGGTTACTACCTGCTGCGCAAGAACTTCTCGCTGGCCATGCCGTACCTGATCGACGAAGGCTACAGCCGTGGCGATCTGGGTCTGGCGATGTCGGCAATCGCCATCGCGTACGGTCTGTCCAAGTTCCTCATGGGCCTGGTGTCCGACCGCTCCAACCCGCGTTACTTCCTGCCGTTCGGCCTGCTGGTATCGGCCGGGGTCATGTTCATTTTCGGTTTCGCGCCTTGGGCAACCTCCAGCGTGACCATGATGTTCATCCTGCTGTTCATCAACGGTTGGGCCCAGGGCATGGGCTGGCCGCCGAGCGGACGCACGATGGTGCACTGGTGGTCGCAGAAGGAACGTGGCGGCGTGGTGTCGGTGTGGAACGTGGCGCATAACGTCGGTGGCGGTCTGATCGGCCCGCTGTTCCTGATCGGCATGGGCCTGTTCAACGACTGGCACGCAGCGTTCTACGTCCCGGCCGCCGTGGCGCTGGCAGTAGCGGTGTTCGCTTTCGTGACCATGCGTGACACCCCGCAATCGGTCGGCCTGCCGCCGATCGAGAAGTACAAGAACGACTACCCGGAAGGCTACGACGCCAGCCACGAAGACGAATTCAGCGCCAAGGAAATCTTCGTCAAATACGTGCTGCGCAACAAAATGCTCTGGTACATCGCCATGGCCAACGTCTTCGTCTACCTGCTGCGCTACGGCGTGCTGGACTGGGCGCCGACCTACCTGAAAGAAGCCAAGGGTTTCACCGTGGATAAAACCTCGTGGGCCTATTTCTTCTACGAGTGGGCGGGGATTCCGGGCACGCTGCTGTGCGGCTGGATGTCGGACAAGATCTTCCGTGGCAACCGTGGCCTGACCGGTATGGTGTTCATGGCATTGGTGACCGTCGCGACCCTGGTGTACTGGCTGAACCCGGCCGGTAACCCGACCGTCGACATGATCGCGCTGTTCTCCATCGGCTTCCTGATCTATGGCCCGGTGATGCTGATCGGTCTGCAGGCGCTGGAACTGGCGCCGAAGAAAGCCGCCGGCACCGCTGCGGGCTTCACCGGTCTGTTCGGGTATCTGGGTGGTTCGGTCGCGGCCAGTGCAGCGATGGGCTACACCGTGGACCACTTCGGCTGGGATGGCGGTTTCGTGCTGCTGGTGGGCGCTTGCCTGCTGTCGATGGCCTTCCTGGCCCCGACCCTGTGGCACAAGCAAGTCGCCAGTCAGAGCCGCGAAGCAGTCGCCTGATCGGCCTTTGACTTACAGCGCTTGAGCCGCGCCTCCAGATTCCGGTCTGGCATGGCGTGGCTGCGCAGGGCGTGAGCGGTCTGCTCGACATAATCGCGAGTCGTGCCGTACCGCCCGCAAGCGCTTTCGAACACCTGGCTCAGCACATGATCCGGCAAGTTGCCGGCATAGCTGGGCAGGTGTCGCTCCAATACGAATCCCAACGCCTGAACCTGGCTGCCATCTTCGAGTCGGCAGTTGAGCCAGTGTGGCCGATAGGACGGGAACGGCATTTCGCGTTTCCACAACGCATACAGCGCGCTGTCCAGATTGTCTTCCGGCAACCGGTAGGCGAAGCCGCTGCACGGGCCGCCACGATCCAGACCAAAGACCAGACCCGGCATTTCCGGCGTGCCGCGATGCTCGTGGGACCACAAGTACAAGCCACGGTGATAGCCATGCACGCGCCCACGCACCCGCTCCACGGCTGTGCATTCCGGCCGCCAGATCAGCGAACCGTAGGCGAACAGCCAAACCGGCCCGCCCTTGTGGCGTGCCATGGTCGATTGCATGGATGCGAGAAGTTGTTCGTGCGTCAGCTGCGGCCCAAGATCGAGCCGCGGAGGGTAAGCCAGGTTCAGAAAAGCGTTTTCAATGGCGCTCATGGCGAATAGCGTTCAGCTCCCCGCGGGTGAAGAATTACTTAATAGAACGCACCGCTGTAACAATAAGGCACATATGTTTTAAGGCAATTTGAGTGCCATGGCACAGTTCTTAATTGATTGCCTGTTCGATATATAACCTACCGGCATTTATGCAATTACATAAATACCGATCGGCTATATGAAGAGTTATAACGGACTCAGGCGCGGGGTGCGTAAGCAAACACATCCGCACGCATCTGATGGGCATCCATCCCCGCTTCCACCAGCGCATCCAGCGTGCCGTAGACCATGGCCGGCGAACCGCTGGCATAGACGTGCAACGGTTTCAGATCAGGGAAATCCTCTGACACCGCTTCGTGCAACATCCCGCAGCGCCCCTCCCAGCCGCACTGGTCACTGACGACTTTGTGCAGGAACAGATTGGGCAATTTCAGCCATTCGTCCCAATGTTCGATTTCGTAGAAATCTTCCGGACGACGCACGCCCCAATACAAGTGCACCGGATGTTTGAAGCCCGAAGCCCGGCAATGTTCGATCAGGCTGTGGATCTGACCCATGCCGGTGCCGGCGGCGATCAGCACCAGCGGCCCGTCCGGCAGTTCCGCCAGATGGGTGTCGCCGAACGGCAGTTCGACCCGCACCATCGGGTTGCGCCTGAGCTGATCGATCAGGCTCAGCGCACTGGATTCGCGCGCCAGCACATGGATTTCCAGATCGCGACCGCCGTGGGGCGCCGAGGCCATGGAGAACGCCGACTTCTCGCCGTTCTCGCGCTCGATCATCAAATACTGGCCAGCGTGGTAGCGCGGCGGTTTGCCGGCCGGCGCCCGCAGACGCACACGAAAGGTATCGCCACCGACGTCCCGGCATTCGATGACCTGACACGACACGCTGCGCACCGGCAGTTCTCCCAGCGCGAGCACGCCATCCCACAGCACGATGCAGTCTTCCAGCGGCTCCGCTATGCAAGTGTAGAACTCGCCGTGGTCGTGCACCTTGCCGGCCTGTTCGACCCGGCCTTCCACCAGCAGCGCCGCGCACACGTGACAATTGCCGTTGCGACAGCTTTGCGGGCAGTCGTAGCCCAGGCGCCGCGCACCATCGAGAATCCGCTCTCCGGGCTGTATCTCGAGCACCGCTCCGGAGGGCTGCAGGGTTACACGCATCAATCTATTCCTAACTGATTCCAGATGGCATCGATCCGTTGAGTGACGGCATCATCCTTGACGATGACGCGGCCCCACTCGCGAGTGGTTTCGCCCGGCCACTTGTGGGTGGCGTCCAGGCCCATCTTCGAGCCGAGTCCCGACACCGGCGAGGCAAAGTCGAGGTAGTCGATCGGCGTGTTGTCGATCATCACCGTGTCGCGCTTGGGGTCCATGCGCGTGGTGATGGCCCAGATCACGTCGTTCCAGTCCCGCGCGTTGATGTCGTCGTCGGTGACGATAACGAACTTGGTGTACATGAACTGTCGCAAAAACGACCAGACACCCAGCATCACGCGCTTGGCGTGGCCCGGATACGACTTCTTCATCGTCACCACGGCCATGCGGTACGAGCAGCCTTCCGGCGGCAGGTAGAAGTCGGTGATCTCCGGAAACTGCTTCTGCAGGATCGGCACGAACACTTCGTTCAGCGCCACGCCGAGAATCGCCGGCTCATCCGGCGGACGGCCGGTATAGGTGCTGTGGTAAATCGGCTTGATACGGTGAGTGATGCGCTCGACGGTGAACACCGGGAAGCTGTCGACTTCGTTGTAGTAACCGGTGTGGTCGCCGTACGGGCCTTCGTCGGCCATCTCGCCCGGATGGATCACGCCTTCAAGGATGATTTCGGCAGTGGCCGGCACTTGCAGGTCGTTGCCACGGCACTTCACCAGCTCCGTGCGACTGTCGCGCAGCAGACCGGCGAAGGCGTATTCGGAGAGGCTGTCCGGCACCGGCGTCACCGCGCCAAGGATGGTCGCAGGATCCGCGCCAAGGGCCACGGACACCGGGAACGGCTGGCCTGGATGTTTCTCGCACCACTCACGGAAATCCAGCGCACCGCCACGGTGGCTGAGCCAGCGCATGATGACCTTGTTGCGGCCGATCACTTGCTGACGGTAGATGCCAAGGTTCTGGCGATCCTTGTTCGGACCTTTGGTGACCGTCAGGCCCCAAGTGATCAGCGGCGCCACGTCGCCCGGCCAGCAGGTCTGTACCGGCAGCATCGCCAGATCGACGTCATCGCCTTCGATGACCACTTCCTGGCACGGCGCGTCTTTGACGACTTTCGGTGCCATCGCGATGATCTTGCGGAAGATCGGCAGCTTCGACCACGCGTCCTTCAAGCCCTTCGGCGGCTCCGGTTCCTTGAGGAACGCCAGCAGCTTGCCGATTTCGCGCAGCTCGCTGACCGACTCGGCGCCCATGCCCATTGCCACCCGCTCGGGCGTGCCGAACAGGTTGCCGAGCACCGGGATGTCGTAGCCGGTCGGGTTCTCGAACAGCAGCGCCGGGCCCTTGGCCCGCAGCGTGCGGTCGCACACCTCGGTCATTTCCAGCACCGGCGAAACGGGAATCTGGATGCGTTTCAACTCTCCGCGCTGCTCAAGCTGCTGCACGAAATCCCGAAGATCCTTGAATTTCATTGACGATGGCACCCTCAAAATAGGCGTACATCCTACCTGCTATGCCGGTCGCTGGCAGCCCGTCACTGCTTACTTGGCTGCATTCGCCTGACCTTTTCCCAGATTTGCCCTGGCCTGCAGGTCGACAAACAGCGGTTCAAGGATCGGCGCAACGAAACGCGCGCCGACCTCCGACAGGTGATTGTCATCGGTGTACAGTGAGTACCCACCGAGCTCGGCACGGCACAGACCGCTTTCATCGCACAGCTTCGGCGCCGGATCGACCACGCGTACCGCCGGGTCTTTCGCCAGCTCGGCGAACAGCTGACTGATGAAGGCCTGGCGCTTTTGGTGTTCGGCGACATTCAGCCCGACGTCATCCACCGGACGATCCAGCATCGCCAGTCGCGTCAGACGGTACGGCGGACTGAAAGCCTGCAACGGCGCCTCTTTCACCAGCCAGACCCGATGCCCGCCCGCACGCAATTGCGCCACTCGCGCGCGCAGACCGTCAGCCAGACGCTGCTCGGCGACGGCACGGTCGTAGTGCCCGTCAGGCGTTCTCAAGACATGGCCCAGATCACCTCTGGCATCGCCATAGAGATACAGACTCCAGCGCGCAACCAGCACCACATCACTGACGGTTTGCGGTTTGATTGCCTGCACCACACGTTGGTTGAACCGTGCGCAGCGGGCGTCATGCTCCAGACCTTCCACCGGTATGCACCCCGGCGAACTGGCGAGGATCACACTGACGCCATGGGCTTGCGCACCATCATCGAAGACCGGAATCAACGCCGTGGCATGACTGTCGCCCCAGACCAGCGCTCGCGAAGCCTGGTTCTGCAGACCGTAATGACAGAACAACTTGTCATCCGGGGTCTTGTCGTCCGCCAGACATGCCATCAACTCCGGCCGCCACTCGCGCCCCTTGGCGTATTGCAATGCCTGATCGGACAGGCGCCACGGCAGGCCGTCGGTCCAGCGCAGGGTTTGCCCGGCCAGTCCGATTATCAGCACGCCGAACGCACCGGCGATCAGAATCTGCCGACGTCCGGCCAGCAAGCGCCGCTCGCGGAACGGCGTCTCGACGAATTTCCACGACAGATAACCCAGCACCAGGGTCAGCAGAATAAACCCGGCGCTGTCGAAGGCGCTCGGCTCGTCGACGCTGGCGTAGCTGGAAAACACGAACACCGGCCAGTGCCACAAGTACCAGGAATAGGAAATCAGACCCAGACCTACCATGACCCGACTGCTCAAGAATTGACCTACCCAGGTCTGGCGATGACCGTTGGCCAGGATCAACAGCACCACGCCAAGCACCGGCAGCAATGCGGCCGCACCGGGGAACGGCGTACGTTTGTCGAAACCGAACACCGCCAACAGAATCAGGCCCATGCCGAGCAGGCTCAACAGTTGCGCGGCCATCGGCTTGAGGCGCCAGGCATGCTTCGGTGCGATCGCCAGCATCGCCCCCGCCAGCAGCTCCCATGCGCGCATCGGCAGCAGGAAGAAGGCTTTTTCCGGATGGTGGTGGACCGCCCAGACGCTCAACCCGAATGAAACAAGCAGCACGCCGAACAGCGCCAGCCGCCAGTGCTTCAAGCGGCTCGACATCAGGGTCAGCAATAGCGGAAAGACAATGTAGAACTGCTCCTCTACCGCCAGTGACCAAGTGTGCAGCAGCGGTTTGAGATCCGAGGCGACATCGAAGTAGCCGTCCTGGCGCATGAACAGGATGTTCGAGACGAACAGCACCTGATAGCGCACCGAGCGCCCGAGTTCTTCGTAGTCCTTGGGCGCCATCAGGAACCAGCCCACCGCCAGCACCGCGATGATCATCGCAAACAGCGCCGGCAGGATCCGCCGCGCACGCCGCGACCAGAACTCGACGAAACTGAACCGGCCGGCCTGGCGCTGGTTCCAGATGATCGAGGTGATGAGGTAACCGGAGATCACGAAAAACACGTCCACACCGACAAAACCGCCGGTAAACCCAGGGACTCCAAAATGGAACAGCACCACGGCTATCACCGCGACTGCCCGCAAGCCGTCGATATCCCTTCGATAAGCGAGTGTGCTCATAAATCTTTAATGCCAATCAGATGGTTATTTTTTGTACAGCATCGAACGCTGCTTCTTGTTTTGCCCAGTCACTGACCTTACCAGATCGCAAACCTCCTATCGGCCGGACAAAAAACAGGCAAAAAAATGGCGCCCTCGAAAGGACGCCATTTTCTGAATCAACCGACGATGTTACTTGCGCTTCATCGACAGGAAGAATTCGTCGTTGGTCTTGGTCGTTTTCAGCTTGTCGACCAGGAACTCGATGGCCGCGACTTCGTCCATCGGGTGCAGCAGTTTGCGCAGGATCCACATACGCTGCAGTTCGTCGTCGGCAGTCAGCAGCTCTTCACGACGGGTACCGGACTTGTTGATGTTGATGGCCGGGAACACACGCTTCTCGGCGATACGACGGTCCAGTGGCAGTTCCATGTTGCCGGTGCCCTTGAACTCTTCGTAGATCACTTCATCCATCTTCGAGCCGGTTTCAACCAGCGCGGTGGCGATGATGGTCAGCGAGCCGCCTTCTTCGATGTTTCGCGCGGCGCCGAAGAAACGCTTCGGTTTCTCCAGGGCGTGGGCATCGACACCACCGGTCAGCACCTTGCCGGAGCTCGGGATCACGGTGTTGTAGGCACGGGCCAGACGGGTGATGGAGTCGAGCAGGATCACCACGTCCTTCTTGTGTTCGACCAGGCGCTTGGCCTTCTCGATCACCATTTCAGCCACTTGCACGTGACGGGTCGGCGGCTCGTCGAAGGTCGAGGCAACCACTTCGCCGCGCACGGTGCGCTGCATTTCGGTCACTTCTTCCGGACGCTCGTCGATCAACAGCACGATCAGGTGAACTTCAGGGTTGTTACGGGCGATGTTCGCTGCGATGTTCTGCAGCATGATCGTTTTACCGGCTTTCGGCGGTGCAACGATCAGACCACGCTGGCCTTTGCCGATCGGGGCGCACAGGTCGATCACACGACCGGTCAGGTCTTCGGTGGAACCGTTGCCGGCTTCCATCTTCATGCGCACGGTCGGGAACAGCGGGGTCAGGTTCTCGAAGAGAATCTTGTTTTTCGCGTTCTCAGGACGATCGAAGTTGATCGTGTCGACCTTGAGCAGGGCGAAATAACGCTCGCCTTCCTTCGGAGGGCGGATCTTGCCAACGATGGTGTCACCGGTGCGCAAGTTGAAACGGCGGATCTGGCTCGGCGAGACGTAGATGTCGTCAGGGCCGGCGAGGTAGGAAGCGTCAGCGGAGCGCAGGAAGCCGAAGCCGTCCTGGAGAATCTCCAGCACGCCATCACCGGAGATTTCCTCACCGCTTTTAGCGTGCTTTTTCAGCAGGGAGAAAATCACGTCCTGCTTGCGCGAACGGGCCATATTTTCTATGCCCATCTGTTCGGCCAATTCGAGCAGTTCGGTAATCGGCTTTTGCTTGAGTTCAGTCAGATTCATATAGGAATGACGTAATCATTTATGGAGGGGGGAAATTAAGCTTTTGGCTTAATGAGGCCGCGCCGCGGAGAAGGCGACAGGATCGCGTACTTATTCGAAAGGAAGTGCGTCGGCGACGGCTAGCAGGGGGCAGTGGAGAAACCAGTGCGGGGCCGAATGTACCACCTGAGTTTCGGAGCGTCTAGCCCTGAATACGCAAAAAGCCCCGCAATTTGCGGGGCTTTTTGAGGACAACTTTACCGCGACGCTTAGATGTTGGCGTCGAGGAAAGCAGCCAGTTGCGACTTCGACAGAGCGCCGACCTTGGTCGCTTCCACGTTGCCGTTCTTGAACAGCATCAGGGTCGGAATACCACGTACGCCGTGCTTGGCAGGGGTTTCCTGGTTTTCGTCGATGTTCAGTTTGGCAACGGTCAGCTTGCCTTTGTAAGTCTCTGCAATCTCGTCCAGAACCGGAGCGATCATTTTGCAAGGGCCGCACCATTCAGCCCAGTAGTCGACCAGGACAGCGCCTTCGGCCTTGAGTACGTCGGCTTCGAAGCTAGCGTCGCTAACGTGTTTGATCAGATCGCTGCTCATGGAATTCTCCAGGTTGTAAGCAAAAAAACGTGGCCCATCATAGCCGCCCTTCCCTTGTTCAGGAAGCCGCAGATGATTGAGTCTTGCTATGGCACTCGATGAGTTTGGGTATAGCTCAAGTCACGCGCCGGCGGGGGCGATGAAGGCGATTCCGGTACGCAGCGCCGCATTGCGCACGTGCTCCTGCATGGCCTTCTGCGCGGCAGCGGAGGCCCGGCGGGCCAGGGCGCGGAGGATCTTGCGGTGTTCCTGCCAGGTTTCCATGGCCCGTTCGGCGCGGATGAACGGTAGTTTCTGGCTCTCCAGAAAGATGTCGGCGCTGGCGGTGAGGATGCTCAGCATCGCCTGATTGCCGCTGGCCAGCAGGATTCGCCGGTGGAATTCGAAATCCAGTTTCGCCGCGGCCTCGAAGTCGCCGGCGCGCAGTTGCTCGCGCATGGCGGCGACGTTGTCTTCCAATTCGTCCAGATCAAACGTGCTCAACGTCACCGCCGCCAGACCGGCCGCAAACCCTTCCAGCGCATAGCGCAACTGAAAGATTTCCAGCGGCGAAGCCTGGGCGGCGAACGGCCAGGCCGGTGCGCCCTCGCCACGAGGCAACTCGACCGGCGCCTGCACGAACACGCCTTTGCCCGGCTGAATGCTGACCACACCCAGCGCACTCAAGGACGACAACGCCTCACGCAACGAGGCGCGGCTGACGCCCAGCTGAACCGCCAGATCCCGTTGCGAGGGCAGCGCATCGCCGGGGCCGAAGCCCTGCTCGGTAATCAGTTTGCGGATCGCTTGCAGCGCCACTTCGGGTACGGCGCGGGAGATCGAGTTCATGGTTTTCCAGACGGACCAAGCCAAGGTGCGGCCAGTTGTAAAGCTATTCGAGGCATCAGGCAAGTCGTGCCCCAGCGGGGTTCGACGGTGCGCGTCGATGCGCTATCGCAGTGCGAAATCCGACCTGACTGTTCAGACCAGTAAGACCGAACAAACCCGCCAAACCCGTGGCTTCGCGACGCCGAACCCCTGTCTTGGCACGGCCCGTGCTCTGTCCGAACGCAGAATTCACTTCCCGCCGATCCGGAGATTGTCCATGACGAAGCGTTACAGCGCCCTCCTCGCCGCCCTGTTTGCCGGTCTGATGCTGAGCCAGACCCCCGCCCATGCCGACGGTCTGGATGACGTGGTCAAACGCGGCACCTTGAAAGTTGCCGTGCCCCAGGACTTCCCGCCGTTCGGTTCGGTCGGCCCGGACATGAAGCCGCGCGGCCTCGATATCGACACCGCGAAACTGCTGGCCGAGCAGCTCAAGGTCAAACTCGAACTGACCCCGGTCAACAGCACCAACCGCATCCCGTTCCTGACCACCGGCAAGGTCGACCTGGTGATTTCCAGCCTCGGCAAGAACCCCGAGCGCGAGAAGGTCATCGATTTCTCCCGCGCCTATGCGCCGTTCTACCTCGCCGTGTTCGGCCCGCCGGACGCAGCGGTCAGCACCCTCGACGATCTCAAGGGCAAAACCATCAGCGTCACCCGTGGTGCCATCGAAGACATCGAGCTGACCAAGGTCGCCCCGGAAGGCGTGACCATCAAACGCTTCGAAGACAACAACTCGACCATCGCCGCCTACCTCGCAGGTCAGGTCGACCTGATCGCCAGCGGCAACGTGGTAATGGTCGCGATCAGTGAAAAGAACCCCAAACGCGTCCCCGCGCTGAAAGTGAAGCTCAAGGATTCGCCGGTCTACGTCGGCGTGAACAAGAACGAGCCGGCGCTGCTGGGCAAGGTCAACGAGATCCTGACCACCGCCAAGGCTGACGGCGCGCTGGAAAAGAACGCGCAGACCTGGCTCAAAGAGCCGCTGCCGGCCGACCTCTGACCGGCGACGCGGGAGACTTTCATGGCCTATCAGTTCGATTTTTTGCCGGTGGTGGAAAACACCGACCTGCTCTTGCGCGGGGCGCTGTTCACCCTTGAGCTGACGGCCATCGGCGCACTCTTCGGGGTTGGCGTGGGCATCGTCGGGGCGCTGGTGCGGGCGTGGAACATCCGCCCGTTCTCGGCGATCTTCGGCGTATATGTGGAGTTGATCCGCAACACGCCGTTTCTGGTGCAGCTGTTCTTCATCTTCTTCGGCCTGCCGTCCCTCGGCGTGCAGATTTCCGAGTGGCAGGCGGCGGTGCTGGCGATGGTGATCAACCTCGGTGCGTACTCGACCGAAATCATCCGCGCCGGTATCCAGGCGATTCCGCGCGGGCAGCTGGAAGCCGCAGCGGCATTGGCGATGAGCCGTTTCGAAGCGTTCCGCCACGTGGTGCTGTTGCCGGCGCTGGGCAAGGTCTGGCCGGCGCTGAGCAGCCAGATCATCATCGTCATGCTCGGTTCGGCGGTGTGTTCGCAGATTGCCACCGAAGAATTGAGCTTCGCCGCCAACTTCATTCAGTCGCGCAACTTCCGCGCCTTTGAAACCTACGCCCTGACCACCCTCATCTATCTGTGCATGGCGCTGCTGATCCGTCAGCTGTTGAACTGGCTCGGTCGGCGTTATCTGTCTAAAAGCAGCGCAAGGAGCAGCCAATGAGCGACTTCACGTTCTGGGACATCCTGCGCAATCTGCTGACCGGCCTGCAGTGGACACTGGCGCTGTCGCTGGTGGCATTCATCGGCGGCGGGATCGTCGGGTTGCTGATCCTGATCATGCGCATCTCGAAAAACCCGCTGCCCAGCAGCATCGCCCGCACCTGGATCGAACTGTTCCAAGGCACACCGCTGTTGATGCAGCTGTTTCTGGTGTTCTTCGGCGTGGCCCTGGCCGGGGTGGAAATTTCGCCGTGGATGGCGGCGGCGATTGCCCTGACGCTGTTCACCAGTGCTTATCTGGCGGAGATCTGGCGCGGCTGCGTCGAGGCGATTCCCCACGGTCAGTGGGAAGCTTCGTCGAGCCTGGCGCTGAATCCGCTGGAGCAATTGCGCTACGTGATCCTGCCGCAGGCGCTGCGAATTGCCGTGGCGCCGACCGTGGGTTTCTCGGTGCAAGTGGTCAAGGGCACCGCCGTGACCTCGATCATCGGCTTCACCGAGCTGACCAAGACCGGCGGCATGCTCGCCAACGCCACCTTCGAACCGTTCATGGTCTACGGCCTCGTCGCCCTGGGCTACTTCCTGCTCTGCTACCCCCTGTCCCTCAGTGCGCGCTACCTGGAAAGGAGACTGCATGCCTCTGCTTAGAATTTCTGCCCTGCATAAATATTACGGCGATCACCACGTGCTCAAAGGCATCGACCTGAGCGTCGAGGAAGGCCAGGTGGTGGCAATCATCGGCCGCAGCGGCTCGGGCAAGTCCACCCTGCTGCGCACCCTCAACGGTCTGGAATCGATCAACGACGGCGTGATCGAAGTCGACGGCGAATACCTCGACGCCGCCCGCGCCGACCTGCGCAGCCTGCGGCAGAAAGTCGGGATGGTGTTCCAGCAGTTCAATCTGTTTCCGCACCTGACCGTCGGCGAGAACGTGATGCTCGCGCCGCAGGTGGTGCAGAAAGTGCCCAAGGCCAAGGCACAAGAACTGGCGCGGCAGATGCTGGAGCGCGTCGGCCTGGGCGAGAAGTTCGACGCGTTCCCGGAACGCCTCTCGGGCGGCCAGCAACAACGCGTGGCGATTGCCCGGGCGCTGGCGATGTCGCCGAAGGTGCTGCTGTGCGACGAGATCACCTCGGCGCTGGACCCCGAGCTGGTCAACGAAGTGCTCAGCGTGGTCCGCCAGCTCGCGAAGGAAGGCATGACGCTGATCATGGTCACCCACGAAATGCGCTTCGCCCGGGAGGTCGGGGACAAACTGGTGTTCATGCATCAGGGCAAGGTGCACGAGATGGGGGATCCGAAAGTGCTGTTTGCCGATCCGCAGACGCCGGAGCTGGCGAACTTTATTGGCACCGTGGAAGCGACTGCCTGAAACAGCCTGCTACCCGATCGTTCCCACGTCGAGGCGTCGAACCGTCCGCGTGGGAATGCAGCCCGGGACGCTCCGCGTCCCAAAAGCGGACGCAGAGCGTCCGTTGAGGCATTCCCACGCAGAGCGTGGGAACGATCAGCATCGTTGAGTGCGCAACGGTCCCTGGCTTTTATGCGCAGGATCAAGGGTTTGAACCATGCGCGTTGGCGGCAGCGTTTGATCGTGGCACGATGTCGGGGTTATCGACCGAGACCCCCAGACCATGCCGCAATCCCAAGCCAAGAATCTGTCCCTGATCGCCGCGATCGACCTGGGCTCCAACAGCTTCCATATGGTCGTGGCCAAGGCCCAGAACGGCGAAATCCGTATTCTCGAACGGCTCGGAGAAAAAGTTCAGCTGGCCGCCGGCATCGACGATGAGCGTCAGCTCAACGAAGAATCCATGCAGCGCGGGCTCGACTGCCTCAAGCGCTTTGCCCAACTGATCAACGGCATGCCGCTGGGCGCCGTGCGGATCGTCGGCACCAACGCCCTGCGCGAGGCGCGCAACCGTGGCGAATTCATCCGTCGCGCCGAAGAAATCCTCGGCCATCCGGTGGAAGTCATCTCCGGCCGTGAAGAGGCCCGCCTGATCTACCTCGGCGTGTCCCACACCCTCGCCGACACTCCGGGCAAACGTCTGGTCGCCGACATCGGCGGCGGCAGTACCGAATTCATCATCGGCCAGCGTTTCGAACCGCTGCTGCGCGAAAGCCTGCAAATGGGCTGCGTGAGCTTCACCCAACGCTACTTCAAGGACGGCAAGATCACCCCGGCCCGCTACGCCCAGGCGTACACGGCGGCGCGCCTGGAAATCATGAGCATCGAACACGCCCTGCATCGCCTGACCTGGGATGAAGCCATTGGCTCCTCGGGCACCATCCGCGCCATCGGTCTGGCGCTGAAGGCCGGCGGTCATGGCACCGGCGAAGTGAATGCCGAAGGTCTGGCGTGGCTCAAGCGCCGCCTGTTCAAGCTCGGCGATGTCGACAAGATCGATTTCGAAGGCATCAAGCCGGATCGTCGGGCGATCTTCCCGGCCGGTCTGGCGATTCTCGAAGCGATCTTCGACGCCCTCGAACTGCAACGCATGGACCACTGCGAAGGCGCGCTGCGTGAAGGCGTGCTCTACGACCTGCTCGGCCGCCATCACCACGAAGACGTGCGCGAACGCACCCTGACCTCGCTGATGGAGCGCTACCACGTCGATCAGGAACAGGCCGCACGGGTCGAGCGCAAAGCCTTGCACGCCTTCGATCAAGTGGCCGTGGATTGGGAGCTGGACGACGGCATCTGGCGCGAACTGTTGGGCTGGGCGGCGAAAGTGCACGAAGTCGGTCTCGACATCGCGCACTATCACTACCACAAGCACGGCGCCTACCTGATCGAACACTCGGACCTCGCCGGGTTCTCCCGCGAAGACCAGCAAATGCTCGCCCTGCTGGTGCGTGGCCACCGCCGCAACATCCCCAAGGACAAGTTCGCCGAGTTCGGCGACGACGGCGACAAGCTGATCCGCCTGTGCGTGCTGCTGCGTTTCGCCATCCTGTTCCACCACATCCGTGGCACCCAGGCGATGCCGCAAGTGACGCTGCATGCAAATGGCAACCACCTCGACGTGGAATTCCCGGAGAACTGGCTGGATGAAAACCAGCTGACCCAGGCGGATTTCGGGCTTGAGGCCGAGTGGCTGACGCGGGTCGGGATTGTCCTGACCGTTCATTGAGTAACGGGCAGGCACAAAAAAGGCGATCCGGATGGATCGCCTTTTTTATAGCTATGAAACCTGCGGTCAGCTGCTCACCGGCAGAATCGGGCTGCCCAACCGCTCCAGCAAAGTCGCCTGCGCACTGCGCGGGTTCTGGTTGCCGGTCGGCGTGTTGCGGATGTAGCGACCGTCCGATTGCAGGCTCCAGCTGTGGGTGTTGTCGGTCAGGTACAGCTCCAGCTCTTTCTTGACCCGGGTCAGCAACTTCTTGCCTTCCACCGGGAAGCAGGTCTCGACGCGCTTGTCGAGGTTGCGCTCCATCCAGTCGGCGCTGGAGAGGAACATCTGCTCCTCGCCACCGTTGAGGAAGTAGAACACCCGGGTGTGCTCAAGGAAGCGGCCGATGATCGAGCGCACGTGGATGTTGTGCGAAACCCCGGCGATGCCCGGACGCAGGCAGCACATGCCGCGCACCACCAGATCGATGCGCACGCCGGACTGGCTGGCCTTGTACAACGCGCGGATGATCTTCGGATCGGTCAGCGAGTTGAACTTGGCGATGATGTGCGCCGGTTTGCCGTCGAGCGCAAATTGCGTCTCGCGGGTGATCATGTCGAGCATGCCCTTCTTCAGGGTGAACGGCGCATGCAGCAGCTTCTTCATGCGCAGCGTCTTGCCCATGCCGATCAACTGGCTGAACAGTTTGCCGACGTCTTCGCACAAGGCATCGTCGGAGGTCAGCAGGCTGTAGTCGGTGTACAGGCGGGCGTTGCCGGCGTGGTAGTTACCGGTGCCGAGGTGCGCGTAACGCACGATCTCTCCCTGCTCGCGGCGCAGGATCAGCATCATCTTGGCGTGGGTCTTGAAGCCGACCACGCCGTAGATCACCACCGCGCCCGCCGCTTGCAGGCGGCTGGCCAGTTGCAGGTTGGATTCTTCGTCGAAGCGCGCACGCAGCTCGATGACCGCCGTCACTTCCTTGCCGTTACGCGCGGCGTCCACCAGCGCATCGACGATTTCCGAGTTG
Organism: Pseudomonas sp. NFIX49; assembly: GCF_900115915.1. Taxonomy (NCBI): domain Bacteria; kingdom Pseudomonadati; phylum Pseudomonadota; class Gammaproteobacteria; order Pseudomonadales; family Pseudomonadaceae; genus Pseudomonas; species Pseudomonas sp. NFIX49. Next base: position 177,018 of record NZ_FOYE01000005.1, read on the forward strand.
GCGCCGGAGCGGTACAGGGTCTGGCGCACGGCCAGAACGTGCGGGTCCTTGGCGGCCTGGCGCAACAGGTCGACCACCGGGGTGAACGACTCGAACGGGTGCAGCAGCAGGATGTCCTGCTTGCTGATCACGCTGAAAATGTTCTCGCTGTTTTGCAGCAGTTTCGGGATCTGCGGCGTGAACGGCGTGTATTGCAGCTCAGGATGGCTGTCCAGACCGGTGATGCTGAACAGACGCGTCAGGTTCACCGGGCCGTTGACCTGATACAGCTCGGTCTCGCTCAGGTTGAACTGCTTGAGCAGGTAGTCCGACAGGTGTTTCGGGCAGGTGTCGGCGACTTCCAGGCGCACGGCGTCACCGTAACGACGGGAGAACAGCTCGCCACGCAGAGCGCGGGCCAGGTCTTCGACGTCTTCGGAGTCGAGCGCAAGGTCGGCGTTCCGGGTCAGACGGAACTGGTAGCAGCCTTTAACCTTCATGCCCTGGAACAGGTCATCGGCGTGGGCGTGGATCATCGACGACAGGAACACATAGTTGTCGCCAGGGCCGCCGACTTCTTCCGGCACCTTGATGATCCGCGGCAGCAGACGCGGCGCCGGGATGATCGCCAGACCGGAGTCGCGACCGAAGGCGTCGATACCTTCGAGCTCGACGATGAAGTTCAGGCTCTTGTTCACCAGCAACGGGAACGGGTGCGTCGGGTCGAGGCCGATCGGAGTGATGATCGGCGCGATCTCGTCGCGGAAATAGCGGCGGACCCAGGTTTTGATCTTGGTCGTCCAGTGGCGACGACGGATGAAACGCACCTGATGCTTTTCCAGCTCCGGGAGCAGGATGTCGTTGAGGATCGCGTACTGGCGATCTACGTGACCGTGCACCAGCTCGCTGATCCGGGCCAGGGCCTGGTGCGGTTGCAGGCCGTCGGCGCCGGCCTGTTCACGGGCGAAGGTGATCTGCTTCTTGAGGCCGGCGACGCGGATTTCGAAGAATTCGTCGAGGTTGCTGGAGAAGATCAGCAGGAACTTCAGCCGCTCCAGCAACGGGTAGGACTCGTCCAGCGCCTGTTCCAGCACGCGGATGTTGAACTGCAGTTGCGACAATTCACGGTGGATGTACAGGCTGCTGTCATCCAGGCCGGGAATCGCGATCGCCGGAACCGCCGCGGCAGGCTCGGTTGCCGGCGCGGGTGGCGCAGGCTCCAGTTCCGGCGGGGTTTCGGTAATCTGCTCGACCACGGGTTGAGCTTCTTTTACGGCAACTTCAGTGAGTCCTTCGGTATTCATCGAATGTTCCTGGGAGGGCTATTTCTGCTCTCGTAACAATTGAGCGGCACGGACAGCAAAGTAAGTCAGGATGCCATCAGCGCCGGCACGTTTAAAGGCGGTCAGGGATTCGAGGATCACGCCTTCGCTCAACCAGCCATTCTGGATCGCCGCCATGTGCATGGCGTATTCGCCGCTGACCTGATAGACGAAGGTCGGCACTTTGAAGGCATCTTTTACCCGGAACAAAATGTCCAGGTACGGCATGCCGGGTTTGACCATGACCATGTCCGCGCCTTCAGACAAGTCCGCGCCCACTTCGTGCAGGGCTTCATCGCTGTTGGCCGGGTCCATCTGATAGGAGGCCTTGTTCGCCTTGCCCAGGTTCGCGGCCGAACCCACCGCATCGCGGAACGGGCCGTAATAGGCACTGGCGTACTTGGCCGAGTAGGCCATGATCCGCACGTTGACGTGACCGGCCAGCTCCAGCGCTTCGCGGATGGCCTGGATGCGGCCGTCCATCATGTCCGACGGGGCAACCACCTGGGCGCCCGCAGCAGCATGGGACAAGGCTTGCTTGACCAGTGCATCGACGGTGATGTCGTTCTGCACATAGCCTTCTTCATCGAGAATGCCGTCCTGACCGTGAGTGGTGAACGGGTCGAGGGCGACGTCGGTGATCACGCCCAGCTCGGGGAATCGGTCACGCAGGGCGCGAGTGGCGCGCTGGGCGATACCTTCGGGATTCCACGCTTCGGCGGCATCGAGGGATTTGAGTTCGGGCGGGGTAACCGGAAACAGTGCCAGCGCCGGAATCCCCAGCTCGACCCATTTGGCGGCTTCTTCAAGCAGCAGGTCGATGGTCAGGCGCTCGACACCCGGCATCGAGGCCACGGCTTCGCGGCGGTTTTCACCGTCGAGGACGAACACCGGCAGGATCAGGTCATCGACCGTCAGCACATTCTCACGTACCAGCCGCCGGGAAAAATCATCACGGCGATTGCGACGCAGGCGGGTGGCAGGGAACAGACGGTTGGCTGGGGTAAAGCTCACGGCAGACTCCTGAGCCCGCGCAAACGGGCGAGCGTGACAGTTATAGATGGCCATTATGACGGTCGTATGACAGTTATGTGCACCCCTGCGACAGGTAGTCGCTTTCCATTGTCCGTGTAGGAAATGTTCACGTCGAGACACATTTCGACACTTTCCTGAATGTGTCCGAAGGGTTAGGCTGCGCGTTCATTTCGCCAGCACCCAGACAATGCTCCAACAATTTCTGCATGACTTCGGCTACTTTGCCCTGTTTCTCGGGACGTTTTTCGAAGGCGAAACCATCCTGGTGCTCGCGGGCTTCCTCGCGTTCCGTGAATACATGGACATCAAACTGGTGGTGGTCGTGGCGTTCTTCGGCAGCTATGCCGGCGATCAGCTGTGGTACTTCCTGGGCCGCAAGCACGGGCGCAAGCTGCTGGCGCGCAAGCCGCGCTGGCAGATGATGGGCGACCGCGCGCTGGAACACATCCGCAAGCACCCGGACATCTGGGTCTTGAGCTTTCGCTTCGTGTACGGCCTGCGCACGGTGATGCCGGTGGCAATCGGCCTCTCGGGCTATCCGCCGGGACGTTATCTGCTACTCAACGGTATCGGCGCCGCGATCTGGGCCACCGCCCTGGCCGCCGCTGCTTACCATTTCGGCGCCGTGCTCGAAGGCATGCTCGGCAGCATCAAGAAGTATGAGTTGTGGGTGCTGGGCGCGCTGCTGGTGCTCGGCCTGGGCCTATGGCTGCGCCGCCGGTTCAAGAATGCCCGGCTGGCGAAAAAGGTTTACGAGGAAGAACAGGCCGAGCTGCTGGCCAAGGCCGAACGGCACAAAGCCGAAATGACCAACACCGCCGATCCTAAGACGCCAGCCGAGTAAGTCGCTGGCGACAGCCATACAGCCCGATGCCGCTGAGCAGGCTGTAACTGAGTAGGCCGACCCATATCCCCGGGCTGGCCGGCCAGAGTCCGACCAGCGGCGCCAGCCACACCAGCGGCAGGTTCAATGCCAGCCGCAACACTTCAAGCTTCGCCGCCCACGGGCGATTCTCCAGGGCCGCGCCCAACACGAACAAACCGAACGCCACCGCGCCCCAGCCGAGCAGCAATGCTCCGGTGGGCAGACTGTGTTCCAGATTCATCAGATAACTGCCCAGCGCCACATACACGCCGAACTGCAACCCCACGTACCACTGCTGACGGCTGTCCAGCGGCACTTCGAATTTGCGGAACTGACTCAGGTCCGGCTTGTTCATCGGGTACTTCGCCGCAACGTCCGCCGGACGCCAGCCGGTGCGCATGAACCAGATCCGGATCTTGTCCCACGTACGCTCGGCCCGGCGCGCGTCGTCCCACAGTTGGGCGTAGAACTGCAGGTTGGCCCACAACGGATTCCAGCTCCCCAGCGGTGTGGTCACGCCGAAAATCACCGGCTCGTTGTCGTCCTCCTCCTGGAACGAGCCGAACAGTCGGTCCCAAATAATGAACACCCCGCCGTAGTTGCGATCCATGTAGAGAGCGTTCTGTGCATGGTGGGCCCGATGATTGGACGGCGTGACGAAGCACCACTCGAACCAGCCGAGCTTGGGAATGTGCCGGGTATGGACCCAGAACTGATACAGCAGATTCAGCGCCGCAACGCTGACGAACACCAGCAGCGGCACCCCGAGCACGGCCATCGGCAGGTAGAAGATCCAGCTCAGCAGGAACCCGGTGCTGGTCTGGCGCAAGGCCGTGGAAAGGTTGTAGTCCTCGCTCTGGTGATGCACCGAATGCGCCGCCCAGAGAATGTTCCGTTCATGGCCCATGCGATGCAGCCAGTAATAGCAGAAGTCATAGAAGACAAAGGCAAACACCCAGACCCAGACGCTGTCCGCAGGCAACCTGACCAGCGCCAGATGCTCCAGGGCAAACGCATAGGTCACCAGGCCCACGCCCTTGGTCAACAGGCCGGTGGTGGTCGACAACACCCCGGTGCTGATGCTGTTCACCGCATCGGCCAGGCGATAGTTGCTCACCCCGCGCCAGCGGTCGGCGATGAGCTCCGCCGCAATCAACACGAAGAAAAACGGTACCGCATACAGGATGAAGTTCATGACGCGCCCTGGTCGGAATCTGTAGCTCAGATCCTAGGTGTAGCCGCGGCTTGATCCTATGGCAACGAACGACAAATTAGAGGACATTTAGCGCCATGAATCTGGAGAGAAACCCATGAGCAAAAAAGTTGCAGTGATCCTGTCCGGTTGCGGCGTTTACGACGGCGCCGAGATCTACGAAAGCGTCATTACCCTGTTGCGCCTCGACCAGCGCGGCGCCCAGGTGCAGTGCTTCGCCCCGAACATCGCGCAATTGCATGTGATCAATCACCTGACCGGTGAAGAAATGCCCGAGTCGCGCAACGTACTGGTGGAATCGGCTCGCATCGCCCGGGGCAACGTCAAGGATCTGCGTGAGGCCGATGTCGAGGACTTCGATGCGCTGATCGTGCCAGGCGGTTTCGGTGCGGCGAAGAACCTGTCGAACTTCGCCATCGAAGGCGCCGGCTGCACCGTGCAGCCGCAAGTGCTGGCGCTGGCCGAAGCCTTTGCCGAAGCGGGCAAACCGGTGGGCCTGATCTGCATTTCGCCGGCGCTGGCCGCGAAAATCTACGGCCCCGGCGTGACCTGCACCATCGGCAACGACGCCAACACCGCCGCCGCCATGAACAAGATGGGCGCCAACCACGAAGACTGCGCGGTGACCGACATCATTGAAGACAAGGCGCGCAAACTGGTGACCACTCCGGCGTACATGCTGGCGCAGACGATCAGCGAGGCGGCTTCAGGGATCAACAAACTGGTGGATCGGGTGCTAGAGCTGACTCACGAAAACGACGCCTGACCGGAGACCGTGATCGTTCCCACGCTCCGCGTGGGAATGCAGCCTTGGACGCTCCGCGTCTGCTTTGCATCGGTGGTGAGGCTGGGACGCGGAGCGTCCCGAGAGGCATTCCCACGCAGACGGTTCGACGCCTCGACGTGGGAACGATCAATGTTCAGGTTTTGCGGGCGAGCCTGGTGAGGATCCGGTCCAGCGCATTGGCGAACGCCTGCTTCTCGCGGTCACCGAACGGCGCCGGGCCGCCAGTGACCTGGCCTTGCTCACGCAGGTCGGTGAACAGGTTGCGTGTCGCCAGCCGCTCACCCATGTTCTGCGCGTCGAACTCCTTGCCGCGCGGGTCCAGCGCTGCAACGCCCTTCTTCACCAGCCGGTCGGCCAGTGGAATGTCGCTGCAGATCACCAGTTCACCCGGCACCGCATGCTCCACCAGATAATCATCCGCCGCATCCGGGCCGCTCGGCACCACGATCAGCTTGACGATCGCCAGCGCCGGTTTGCTCTGCGGCTGCCCCGCCACCAGCACCACTTCGAAGCGACGCTTGAGGGCGAACTTCACCACCAGCTCCTTGGCCATCTTCGGGCAGGCGTCGGCATCGATCCATACGCGCATCATCTCAAGCCGCCACTCGGCGCTTTTCAGCCAACCAACTGCGGCCATACAGCACGATGATCGCCGCAATCGCCACGGCCTGCGCCGTCAGCGAATAGGCATCGGCATGAATGCCCAGCCAGTCGAAATCGAAGAACGCCACCGGCCGGGTGCCAAAGATCCCGGCTTCCTGCAACGCCTTCACGCCGTGGCCGGCGAACACCACCGACAACGCGCAGAGCAGCGCTGCGTTGATGCTGAAGAACAGCGCCAGCGGCAGTTTCGCCGAACCGCGCAGGATCACCCACGCCAGACCGAACAGCAGCACCAGCGCCGTCGCACCACCAGCAAGTACCGCGTTATGCCCGGCGGGACCGGCCTGCAGCCACAGGGTTTCGTAGAACAGGATCACTTCGAACAGTTCGCGGTATACCGAGAAGAACGCCAGGATCGCGAAACCGAAACGCCCGCCTCCGCCAACCAGACTCTGCTTGATGTAGTCCTGCCAGGCTGCCGCGTGCCGACGGTCGTGCATCCACACCCCGAGCCACAACACCATGACGCTGGCAAACAGCGCCGTGGCGCCTTCCAGCAGTTCACGCTGGGAGCCGCTGACATCGATCACGTACGCCGCCAGCGCCCAGGTCCCGAGACCGGCCAGCAATGCCAGACCCCAGCCGACGTTGACGCTGCGCACCGCCGATTGCTGGCCGGTGTTGCGCAAGAACGCGAGGATCGCCGCCAGCACCAGAATCGCTTCCAGACCTTCGCGCAGCAGAATCAGCAGACCGGAGATGTAGCTCAGCGACCAGCTCAATCCATCGCTGCCCAACAGGCCGGCAGACTCCTTGAGTTTGGCCTTGGCCGCATCGAGACGCTGTTCGGCCTGCTCCACCGGCAAGCCGTCCTGCAGCGATTGCCGATAGGCCATCAGGGACTTTTCGGTGTCCTTGCGCACGTTGGCGTCGACGTTGTCCAGCGAGCTTTCGACCAGTTCGAAGCCTTCCAGATACGCCGCCACCGACAGGTCGTAAGCCTGATCGTGTTCACCGGCACGGTACGCCGCCAGGCTCTTGTCCAGGGTCGCGGCGGTGTAGTCGAGCAACTGCGCCGGGCCGCGCTTGACCTGCGGCGGCTGCGCCCGTTGCGCACGGAAGATCGCGGCGGCTTCAGCGCCCTCGGCAGCCTGCACCTCGGCCGGGGTCTGGCGGGCCAGATCAGCAATGTTGTAGGTCTTGTCGGATTTGGCCGTGGCCGGATCGGCGCTGAACTGCGCGATATAGGTCGCCAGATCCCAGCGCTGACGGTCGTCCAGTTGATCGGCAAAGGCTGGCATGTCAGTGCCTTCGACGCCCTGGCCGAGAGTGCTGTAGATCGCGTACAGGCTCAGGCGATCCATCCGCGCGGCGTCGCGCAGATTGGCCGGCGCCGGCGTCATGCCGAGACCCGCCGGGCCGTCGCCGGCACCGGTGTCGCCATGGCACACCGAGCAGTTCTGCGCGTAGAGCGGCGCACCGCGGGTCGGGTCGGGGGTGATGATCGGGGCCTGGCTGACTTCATAAGCCACCGCCAGTTTCGCCCCCAGTTGCCGAGCCTGACGGGCGACGTCCGCACCGTCCTGTTTCGCCGTGATCGCGGCGTGCAAGGCGCTGACGCCCTGTTCCAGCGCCGCTTTCTCCGGTTTGGCCGGCAGGTCGGCGATCAGCCCTTGCAGCACCTGGGTGAATTCCAGTTGCTCGCGGTATTCGCCATCGTCGATGACCTTGCCTGCCGCTACCGTCGGCGGGTAATCGGCGCTGATGTAATCAAGCAGGTGCAACGCTTGCGGCGCGCCTTCCACGGTGTCGGCCAGCAGATTGAAGCTGCTCAGGGCGCACAGCGGGAACACCAGCCAGGCCAGAAATCGGGACGCGGCAGTCATGAATGAGTCTCAAATGGAAATGCGAAGTTACATATTGTTCACTTCGAGCGCGATTCCCTCAAGCTTTCTCTCCAATACCCGGCACATGGCCACTGCCCACCCCTATAATCCTTCACCTTTCGCCTCTCTGCTCCAGGAAGAGCTGCACTCCATGCGCCAATGCCTGCTACTCCCGGTATTAATCAGCACGATCCTGCAACTGAGCGGCTGCGCGGCTTACCGCAATTACGACCTGGAAATGCAGCAAACCAACGACCGGCTGATGCTCGGCGACTATCAGGGTGCCCTGGACCTGCTGGAATGGAACAACCCCTGGGAAGAAAAGGATCTGCTGTATTACTTCGAAAAGGGCTCGATCCTCAGCTTCGCCAACGCACGCCCCCAGAGCCAGAAAGCCTGGCGCAGCGCCGACCGGATGGTGTTTCAACGCGAAGAGGCCGTACCTTCCGCGCCCATGAAGCTGCTCAACCGGTTTGCCTATGAAATGGGCACCCTGCTGGTCAACGACAAGCTCAGCCGCTACGAAGGCTATGACTACGAAAAAGTCATGCTGACCACACAGATGGCCCTCAACCAATTGGGCGAAAGCGATTTCGACGGCGCCCGGGCAGACATCAAGAAGACCCACGAACGTGAAGCACTGATCGCCCGCCGGCGGGAGCGCCAGTATGAAGAACTCGAGGAACAGGCCAAAGCTCAGGGCATCGTCGTGCAATACAAGGATCTGCAGGGCTATCCCGTCACCACCCTGGACGCGCCAGCGGTTATCGAACTGAAGAACGGCTACCAGAGTGCTTTCAGCCATTACCTGGCCGGGTTCACCTATGAAGCGCTGGGTGAACGGGATCTGGCCGCACCGGGTTATCGCCAGGCAATCGAGTTGCGCCCGAATATCCCCTTCCTCGAACAGGCGTTGCGCAATCTCGACCAGCCGCCGGCCAAGGATGATGAAAGCGATGTTCTGATCGTCGTCCAGAGCGGTCTGGCGCCGGCCCGCAGCTCGGTAACGGTGCCGATCCCGGTGCGGCTCAATGAAAGTCTGGTCATTACCGCACCGATCTCGTTTCCCATCCTGGTGCCGGACACCGTCACACCAGCGTTCGACCACATCCTGGTGGATGGCCGCAAACGCCCGCTGACCGTGATCAACAGCGTCACCGACATGGCGTTTCGTACGCTGCGCGATGACATGCCGGCGATCATTTCCCGGGCAATGTTCCGCGCCAATATGGCCGCCATTTCCCAGGCCCAGGAAAACGAACGCAATCCGGCCAAGGCCTCGCTGGTCGTCACCGAGCACGACCCCTTTGAGGAGGCCGATACCCGAACCTGGCGCACGCTCCCCGACAAGACATTGGTGGCACGCATCCGGCTGAAGAAAGGCGATCATCAATTCAATGCGCCCAATGCACCCGGAGCGTCATCGGTCACCCTGCGCATCGACCGCGATCACCAGTTGGTCAACCTGCGAGTTTTGAGAGATATCGCCAACGTAATCGGCAATGCCAGACTGCCGGATAAGTAATGGCACCCAGCTAACCAGTGCAATTAAAAAGCTATTACATAGCCAGCATCGCCCGCTTATAATGCCGCGCCCGCGCTATCGCGTTGAGGCATTAAAGCTCCTCTTTTTATGAGGAATTGGCAGGAGGCCAGTGCCACTGTCGATCGGTCCCAGCAGCCCGACCCGCACCCGAGGCTGTCGCTACTCATGGAAGAAGTAACCCCATGGCATTCCGCGCTCCCACTCTGATCGCGCTCAGCGCTGTCACCCTGCTGTCCGGCTGTTCGGCGTTTCGCAACTACGATTCCGAACTGGCCCAGACCAACCAGCAACTGGCCACCGGCAACGTCGAGGCCGCCCTGACCCTGCTGGAAAAAAACAACACCGGCCCGGACAAGGACCTGCTCTATTACTTCGAGAAGGGTGAATTGCTGCGTGCCAAGGGCGATCTTTCCGGCAGCCAGAATGCCTGGACCAGCGCCGACCAGGTGGTGGGCAAGTGGGAAGATTCGGTCAAGCTCGACACCGACAAGTACCTGGCCCAGTTCGGCAGTTTCCTGGTCAACGACAAGGTGCGCCGCTACGAAGGCTACGACTACGAAAAAGTCATGCTGACTACGCAGATGGCCCTGAACCTGCTGGCGGTCAACGATTTCGACGGCGCCCGCACCGCGATCAAGAAGACGCACGAGCGTGAAGCGGTGATCGCCGACCTGCGCGACAAGGAATACCTCAAGAGCGAAGAGGAAGCCGAGAAAGAAGGCATCAAGACCGAGTACAAGGACTTGCAGGGTTACCCGGTCGCCAGCCTTGACGCGCCGGAAGTGGTCGGCCTGAAAAACAGCTACCAGAGTGCGTTCAGCCATTACCTGGCCGGTTTCGTCTATGAAGCTCTGGGCGAAAAAGACCTCGCTGCGCCGGGCTATCGCAAGGCTGCCGAACTGCGCCCGAACACGCCACTGCTGGAGCAGGCGTTGGTCAACCTCGACAAACCGGTCAAAAGCGATGACAGCGACATCCTGATCGTGGTGCAAAGCGGTCTGGCGCCGGCCCGCGATTCGATCCGCGTGCCGTTGCCGCTGCCAATCTACAACAACGTAGTGATTACTCCGCTGTCGTTCCCGATCATCAAGCCCGACACCTCCACCGCGACGTTCGCGCAGATCGGTGTCGATGGCCAACAGGTCGACCTGACCGCGCTGAACAGTACCACCGCCATGTCCCGCCGCGCCCTGCGCGATGACATGCCGGGGATCATCCTGCGCACCACCGTGCGCGCGATCACCAAAGGTGTGGCGCAGAAGAAAATCAACGAAACCAACCCGCTGGCGGGTCTGGCCGTAGGTATTTCTTCAGCTGTGCTCGAAGGTGCCGATACCCGTACGTGGCGTACCCTGCCGGACATGACTCAGGTTGTACGTCTGCGCTTGAAGAAAGGTGAGCACCTGGTCACTCTGCCGAGCGCCGTCGGTGGCTCTCAGGTCAAGGTCACCGTCGATCAGCGTTATCAGGTGATCACCCTGCGCGCCGTCGGCAATCAGGTGTTCGCTGCCGGCCTCGCCGCCCACGTCACCCCGAGCGCTGGCGCCACCGCCGTGGCCAGCCTCAAACAACCTTAAGAACGGAGTCTTTGCATGCGCTTCAAACTCATCGCCGTCGCCGCCCTCGCCCTTTTGGCGAGCGGCTGCGCCACCCCGCCACCACCGGAGCCGGGCAGTGCCGCGAGCAAGGTCGTGGCCATGGGCCCGCAGAAACACATCGTGGTCGGCGCGATGCGCGTGGCCCGCGAAAACGGCTTCATGACCGTCAACGTGCAGTTGAGCAACACCCTCAACAGCAACAAGACGTTCTACTACCGCTTCGCCTGGCTCGGGCCGGAAGGTTTCCCGATCGCCGAAGAAGAAGTCTGGAAGAGCCAGATGATGTACGGCGCCCAGACCAGCTTCATCCAGGGCATCGCCCCGACGCCAAAAGCCGTGGACTTCCGTCTGGAACTCAAGACGCCTTAAGCCCGACACCCTATTCCCGATTCAGAGAGCACTCCCATGTTTGCACGCTTTTCCTTCATCGCCGTCCTCGCCCTGCTGGCCAGCGGTTGCGCCAACACTTCGCCGACCCTGGGCAGCAAGAACATCAGCTACGGCGACACCAAGGCCGTTGAAACCGTGACCAACGAGTTCGGTTCGACCGACCTGCAGATGATCGCCGAGTCGATGACCCGTTCCCTGGCCCAGTCCGGCATTCTGCAGGGTCGCCCTGTGGTGCAGGTCTACGACGTGAAGAACAAGACCAGCGAATACATCGACACCCGCGAAATCACCACCAGCATCAAGACCCAGCTGATGAAGTCCGGCACCGCCCGTTTCGCCAGCGACAACACCGCGATGCAGAGCCAGGTCGACCAGCTCAAGCTGCAAAACCAGAGCGGCCTGTACAAGAAAAGCACCGTGGCCAAGACCGGCAACATGATCGCCGCCAAATACCGTCTTGAAGGTTCGATCAGCTCGATCGTCAAGCGCAGCAGCGACTACAAGGACGTCTTCTACAAATTCAGCCTGCAACTGATCGACGTTGAAAGCGGTCTGGCCGAGTGGATGGACGAAAAAGAGATCCGCAAAACCACGGAGCGTTAATCGATGCGCACATGGATTGGCATGATGGCCCTGGCTTGCGCGTTCAACGTGCAGGCGGCCCCGAAAGTCGCGGTGACGGATCTGGCGTATCAGGAGCGTGTGGAGCAATACATCCACATCGTTTCGGCCCAGAACAATTACCGCGAGGGCTACTACAGTTCCAGCGGTTCTTCGAGCTACAACGAACTCGAAGCCACCACCAGCTACATCGAACAGACCGAGCTGCGCAAGTTCACCGGCGACATCAAGGGTGAAATCCTGCGTACCGGCATGTTCCAGCTGGTGCAGGGCACGCCGTACACGGCGTCGTCCAAGGGTGACGTCTACGACGTGATCAAGCGGATCAAGGCCGGCAACTTCAAGGGTGCCGACTACGTGCTGTTCGGCACCGTGTCGGACATCGACTTCACTCAGGACGTAAACGAGCTGGCGAACACCGACAGCTATTCCGCCGTGCTAGGTCTGACGCTGGTGGCCGATTTCAGCCTGATCAACACCAAGACCTACGAAATCACCTCAGCCTTCACGGCGATGGGTGAGGCACAGGACACCAAACTGGTGAATCACCGCGACATCAAGATCTCGCTCAACCGCCCACGGGTGGTGCGTGACGTCTCGAAGGCACTGGGCGAAGACGTGGCCGGACAACTGAGCATGCAGCTCGGCGGTGGCGGTTACGAGCAGCCGCGCGAACCGCAGCCGCGTAACAATCTGCCGCGCGATACGGCGCCAGTGATTCTTCACTGACCGACTGCCGGAAACGAAAAAGGCGACCTTCTCAGGTCGCCTTTTTTGTGGCTGCACGCTTTATGCGGCCGCTTTGCGCAACGTCGCCATGAACGCCGCAGCGCCAATGAACAGCCCGGCAAACGTGCGGTTCATGCGTCGCTGCTGGGTCGGTGTACGCAACAGGCGCAACACCTTCGACGCCAGACCGGTGTAGCCGGCCATGACGATCAGGTCGACCGCGATCATGGTCACGCCGATCACCACGTACTGGATCAGCAGCGGCGCATGCGGATTGATGAACTGCGGCAGCACCGCGAGCATGAACACCAGGGCCTTGGGGTTGCTGATGTTCACCAGAAAACCACGGAACACCAGCGCCAGCGGCTTGCCGATCGGCCGGACCGCCGCGTCGTCACTCATGTCCATCGGCAGTGCGCGCCACTGCTTGATCGCGAGATAAACCAGATACGCGACACCGAACCATTTGATCGCGTGGAACGCAGTGGCGGAAGCGGTGAGGATCGCGCCGACACCGGCGCCGACGATGGCAATCTGCACAGCCAGGCCGATCTGCAGGCCCAGGGCATTCCAGTAACCGCGCCAGAAACCGTATTGCAGACCGCTGGACATCGACGCAATGGCGCCGGCACCCGGAGAAAGACTGATCACCCAGCAGGCGGCAAAAAACGCCAGCCATGTTTGAAGCTCCATCGCACACCTCGACTTCGGACTCGTGACAATCCTCAAAGCTAATGCGGATTTGGCTGGATGACTACCGATTTTTTGCAGGATGTTGCGACCGCCGACCAATGTGGCCGGCGTCCGATCACTTTTCGAAACCGCTGGAAGGGAACACATCAGTGCCCCGCCAGCGGCGCACCGAACGCTGGAAGAACAGGCTGTTGGGCACCTGCACCATGGCGCTGCCGGTGCCGAGTTCTTCGGCTTCGATCAGCGTGGTGTAGAGCAGATTGATCGCCACCACCCGGCCTTTGACGCCGGGCTTGTCGGTGGTGTCCACCAGTTCGACCACGTCGCCGAGACGGAACGGGCCGACGGTGAAGATCAGAATCGCGCAGAGCAGGTTCGACAGCACGCTCCACATGGCAAAGAACGCCACCGCCGCCACCGCGACGAAGCCCGACAACGCGGTCCAGAGCACCGTGGCCGACACCCCGAGACGCTCCAGCACAAAGATCAGCGCACTGCCCATGATCAGCCAGCGCAGACCGCCGCGCAGCGGCATCAGCAACTGCGGCGGGAACGGATACTTCTCGCCCAGGCGAGTCAGGAATCGGGCGACGACGCGCTGGGCGAAGTAGCCGGCCAGCAGGATCAGCAGAATCTGCACGCCGAGCCAGATCGGCTCGACCCACATTGCCGGCAATGGAAGTTTGAAAGCTTCCATCAAGACAACGCCTCCAGCTCCGCCTGCATGCTTTCCAGCGTCTCCAGAGCTTCCATCCACGCTTCTTCAAGCTCGCCTTCGCGGACTTTCAGCTTGGCCTGTTCGGCCAGCAGGTCACGCAGTTCGTTCTTGCGCGCCGGCTCGTAGAGGTCGCTGTCGCCGAGGCTGGCATCGACCTTCGCCAGTTTCTCGTGCAGCTTGCCGAGCTCGGCTTCGAGCTTGTCGGCTTCGCGCTTGTGCGGCGCCAGTTGCTGACGCAACGCAGCGGCGGCCTGACGCTGGGCCTTCTTGTCGGTCTTGTCCGGGTTGACCGGTGTGTTGCTGACCGGGGCGTTGCGCTGACGGTATTCCACCAGCCAACGGGCGTAGTCCTCGAGGTCGCCATCGAACTCCTCGACCTTGCCGTCCGCGACCAGGAAGAAGTTGTCGGTGGTGCTCTTGAGCAAATGCCGATCGTGGGAAACCACCAGCACCGCGCCGCTGAATTCCTGCAACGCCATGGTCAGCGCCAGGCGCATTTCCAGATCGAGGTGGTTGGTCGGTTCGTCGAGCAGCAACAGGTTCGGCCGTTCCCAGGCGATCAACGCCAGGGCCAGACGGGCCTTTTCGCCACCGGAGAAATTCAGCACCGGCTCATCGATGCGTGCGCCACGGAAGTCGAAACCACCAAGGAAATCGCGCAGGGTCTGCTCGCGTTCGGTTGGCGCCAGACGCTGCAAGTGCAGCAACGGGCTGGCCTTGGAATCCAGCGAGTCGAGCTGATGCTGGGCGAAGTAACCAACCACAGTGTTCTCACCGCGAGTCAGGCGCCCGGCCAGTGGTTCGAGTTCGCCGGCAAGGTTCTTGATCAGGGTCGACTTGCCCGCGCCGTTGGGGCCGAGCAAGCCGATCCGCGCGCCGGGGGTCAGTTGCAGCTTGACCTTCTCCAGCACGGTTTTCTCGCCGTAACCCAGGCGCGCATCGGACAGGTCGATCAGCGGGCTGGAGATCTTGGTCGACTCGCGGAAAACGAAATCGAACGGCGAATCGACGTGGGCCGCCGACAACTCTTCCATGCGCTCCAGCGCCTTTATCCGGCTCTGGGCCTGACGGGCCTTGGTGGCCTGGGCCTTGAACCGGGCGATGTAGCTTTCCATGTGCGCACGCTGCGCCTGCTGCTTCTCGTAGGCCTGTTGCTGCTGGGCCAGACGCTCGGCACGGGCGCGTTCGAACGCGGTGTAGCCGCCACGGTAGAGCGTCAGCTTGCGCTGATCGACGTGGGCCACGTGATCGACCACTTCATCGAGGAAATCCCGGTCGTGGGAAATCAGCAGCAAGGTGCCGGGGTAACTTTTCAGCCACTCTTCGAGCCAGATGATGGCGTCGAGGTCCAAGTGGTTGGTCGGCTCGTCGAGCAGCAACAGGTCCGATGGGCACATCAAAGCCTGCGCAAGGTTCAGACGCATCCGCCAGCCACCGGAGAAATCTCCTACCTGACGATCCATCTGCTCGTTGGTGAAACCAAGACCGGCGAGCAACTTGCGCGCCCGCGCATCGGCGGTGTAGCCGTCGGCGCTGTCGAGCTCGGCATGTAGGCGGGCCAGCGCAGTGCCGTCGTGGGCCTCTTCGGCCGCTGCGAGCTCACGCTGCACTTCGCGCAGGCGCAGGTCACCGTCGAGTACATAGTCGACCGCCAGACGCTCGAGCGTGTCGACCTCCTGGCGCATGTGGGCGATACGCCAGTCGGCCGGCAGCAGGCAGTCGCCCGAGTCCGGGTGCAACTCACCGCGGAGCAAGGCGAACAGACTGGATTTGCCGGCGCCGTTGGCACCGATGAGGCCGGCTTTGTGGCCGGCGTGCAGGGTCAGCTCGGCGTCTTCTAGCAGACGTTGCGGGCCACGCTGTAAAGTCAGGTTCTGAAGTCGGATCATAATGGCGGCGGAGTCTACCAGCTTCCCCCGCAACTGGCGCGAGTAGCACGATGTCCTCTGACCTGTGGAGCTTTGCCCTTGCCGTCTACGCCCGTCCCGGCGTGGAGGATGCCTGCCTGCGCCTGCAATCGGCGGGGGCCAACGTGTGCCTGATGCTGTGCGGTTTATGGCTGGAACAACGCGATGCGACCTGTGACGAGGCACGCGCCCGGCAGCTTCTGGAAATGACAGAGCCCTGGGATCGGGAAGTGGTCCAGCCGTTACGCGCATTGCGCATACAGTGGAAAACCCTGGCCGACACCGATCCGGTGCTCAAGGGGATGCGTGAGCAGATCAAGGGATTGGAGCTGGAGGCGGAGCGTGCGCTGCTGTCACGACTGGAAGGCGCCGCGCAAGGCTGGAAGCGTCATTCAAAGGAATCGAGTGACTGGCTGGAAGTGCTGGCCGGCCCTGCGGCCAACCTGAACCGCGACGCGCTGCAAGTGCTGCGCGTCGCGGCGACCGGCGCTTAGGAAGCGCTGGACGGGTTGCTGGCGACGCTCGACACCGGCGCCGACGATGGCGTGGTTGCGGTGGTCGAGGTAGTGGCGGCGGGGGCAGGTGCAGCGGTCGCAGCCGGAGTTGCCGGTGCGGCAGGTTTGGCAGCAGGAGCAGCGGTCGGTTTTGCTGCAGCGGGTTTCGCGGCAGCCGGCTTGGCAGCGGCAGGTTTTTTCACTGCTGGTTTTGCAGCGGGTTTCGCGGCTGGCTTGGCGGCCGGTTTAGCAGCGGTCGCTGGCTTGGCGGCGGTCGTTGCAGGCTTCGCTGCAGCAGCCGGTTTGGCCGCTGGTTTTGCAGCGGGTTTGGCCGCAGCCTTTACCGCAGGCTTGGCCGCTGGTTTTGCCGCCGCTTTGGCAGCAGGTTTGGCAGCAACCGGTTTGGCAGCGGTTTTCGCCGCAGGCTTGGCAGCAGCTGTTTTGGCAGCTGGTTTAGCGGCGGCTTTAACGGCTGGTTTTGCTGCCGGCTTGGCGGCTGCTTTGGCAGCAGGTTTCGCAGCGGCAGTTCTCGCTGGAGCCGCTTTCGCAGCAGCGGTTTTCGCCGCAGGTTTGGCGGCTGGTTTTGCAGCAGCTGACTTGGCGGCAGCCGGTTTGGCCGCTGTGGTTTTGGCCGCAGGTTTGGCAGCGCTGGCGGCTGCGGGTTTCTTCGCCGCTGGTTTTGCAGCGGCTTTCACTGGCGCTTTTGCAGGGGCTTTCGCAGGCGCTTTGGCCGGTGCTTTTGCAGCAGGCTTGGCGGCTGCTTTTTTCGCAGGTACCGCTGCAGGTTTGGCCGAACGCAGGGACAGCGCCTTGCCTACGGCTTCTTGAACACGACCGACACCCTGGGCCAGTTTCAGGCTTTCCTGGGCATCGCGCTTGAGTTGCAGAATGTAGCTGCGGGTGTCGGACTGACGTTCCTTCAGCGCATCGAGCAGGTCTTCGAGCTCCTTCACGGCAGCCTTGGCCTTGGTCTGCGCCTTGGCTTTACCGGCCGCTGCTGCGTCCTGCAGTTTGGTGCGGGACTTGTGCAGTTTTTCTTGCGCCTTGCCGCGTTGCTTTTCCAGTTTGGCGAGCAGTTTTTCAGCATCAGCCAAGGCTTGGGAGCAAGCGTTTTCCAGATGCTCGAGCAAGCTGCCCGAGAGTTGTTGGAGTAAATGCAACGGAGTGTTTACAGGCTTCTTGGTGGCCGACATGGTTTACCTCCTGGCTGACGTGAGTGCGGCTCATACTAGACCTCTGCTGCTACCGCCGCTAGGGCATGTTGACAGTATCGAAAGCACTCGGTTGCAGGCTTGCAAAAAACTTCTGCGCATTGGCAAAAGCAGTTCACCGTTGCAGACGTTCGCGCTGGCATAATCCACCGCAATTCAGGATGGAGAGTGCCCATGTCGCGCTACTTTTTTTTATCCCTCTGCATGATTTTTTCCGTGGCTCAGGCCGACGAAAAAACCACCGCGAATGATGCTCATGATCTGGCTTACAGCCTCGGCGCCAGCCTCGGCGAACGACTGCGTCAGGAAGTGCCGCAGCTGCAGATCCAGGCGTTGATCGAAGGTCTGCAGCAGGCCTATCAAGGCAAGCCGTTGGCACTGAGCGAGGCACGCATCGAGCAGATCCTCGCCGATCACGAATCGCAGACAGCCGAGCAGGCGGCGATGCCTTCGACTGAAGCCGCGATGGAAAACGAGCGACGTTTTCTCACCGCCGAAAAAGCCAAACCGGGTGTGAAGGAGCTGGCCGACGGCATCCTGCTGACCGAGCTTGCGCCGGGGAATGGCACGAAGGCCGGCCCGGATGGAAAAGTGCAGGTGCTGTACATCGGCCGACTGCCGGACGGCACCGTGTTCGATCAGAACAGCCAGCCGCAGTGGTTCAATCTCGACAGCGTGATCGCCGGCTGGCGCACCGCGCTGCAGAACATGCCGGTCGGCGCGAAGTGGCGTTTGGTGATCCCATCGGATCAGGCTTATGGCGCCGACGGTGCAGGCGACTTGATCGCGCCGTTCACACCGCTGGTGTTCGAAGTGGAATTGCGCGGCGCGACCAGTTGATCGCCCAATAAAAAACGGTGCGTTTGGGGCGCACCGTTTCTGTGTCTTGCGAGGTTCGGTTCAGGCCTGAACCGAATCCTCTTCCTTGTGTGCGGTATGCAGCACTTCGATCAGGCAGTCTTCCAGTTCGAAGCGCTCGTGAAGCAGGCCGCCCAGCTCCTTGAATTTCTCCGCAACGCATTTGCCTTCATCGCAAAGGTCGTTGAACGCGAGCAGTTTTTCGGTGATGACATCGATCCGCGGATAGATCGTCTCGGCCAGTTCCAGGCCGCGTTTGTCGTTGAAGGCCTTGGCCTCGCCCGTCAGCTGTTCGTAGATCTCGAAGTGCCCGGCCGAGACGTAATCGACCAGCACACCGCAGAATTCCTGCAAAGGCTTTCGATCCTCGGACAGCGCCTGAGGTTTGGCGCCCAGCTTGTCATAGGCAGCGATCAATTCCTCACGCTCCTGCAGCCAGCGGTCGATCAGCAGATGAACTCCACCCCAACGTTCCTGAGCATTCTGACAACTTTCGAGCATGGTGATCTCTCTTCCCTTGTGGGTCATGCTGCCCTACACCCGCGCCTCTTCTTGTGAATATTGCTTTGAGAGGCGGCCAGGCAGAGCGTCATCGAGCAACACAATTCCAATGACACGTGCGGGCCAGATTATGCCCGCACGCCTATGGCTTCAAGGTACGCAGGAGAGAAAGTTCATACAAGTGTTTAATCCCTGACCAGCGCCGGGTGCGACGGTTGGCCGCTAAGTGGTCGCTGTAAAGCCATCCAGACCTGTCGCAGCAACTGGTAAGCGGCAAGGATCGACATCCCCACGAAGAACAGCAGGCTCCACTCCGGAATGCTCAAATCGAATAGTGTCCAGGACAACTCCGTGCAATCGGCAGTGTCGTTGAACATACGCATCAGTGCGCATAACCACGGCAGGCTGCTGAACATTTCCTCCGGCCCTGGCCCGCAATGCGCCAGCCTTTGCAGGGAATCACTTTGCAACAGCACTTGTCGCCAGGCCGCCGTCATCCCGCCAAGACTGGTCAGCAACGCCATCATCCAGTACAGCGACAGACCGACACGCTGCGGCCCATGGACCGCCGCCACACCACAAAACATGGTGAGCACACACATGAACAGACGCTGGACCAGACATAGGCTGCAGGGCACCAGACCGACCGCGTATTCGAGGTAATAAGAAGCTCCCAGGGCCAGAATCCCCGCAGTGAAAGCCATAAAAAACAGGGAGCGTGAGCAGGCCAACGACATGGCTTATCCGTAACAATAAAGACAGGCAGTTACGGTAGAGGAAAGCGCCTCGGGCTTTCAAGGCAGGTCACTGGCGACACTTCATCAGAAGTGTAGGGAAATCCCGACAGGCACCGAAGGATTCGGTGTAGCCCACTGTAGGATTTTGCTCGGGAGGGGATTTACCGGTAACAATTCAGTCGCCGGGAAAGAAATGGAGGAGCAACGCTCCCCCTTTCTGATCATGCTCGAACGGCTACCGGCAATGGTGCAGCCAGCAGGCGTTCATCCAGCATACCGAGCCCTTCCTGGAACAGCAGATTGCTGCGCTCGGTGTCACCGAGCCGGGCCAGCAGCCGCGCCAACTCGGCGCACGCTTCCGGATTGCGCTGCACTCGCAGACTGCTTTCCAGGTAGTCCCGCGCCTTGCCCCACAGACTGGCTTGCAGGCACAGGCGTCCCAGCGTCAGCAGCAGGCTGGCATCGCCCGGATGATCCTTGAGCCAGCCTTCAGCCGTCTGCAACTGACGTGTCGGATCATTACCGCGCACCAGACCGTAGAGACGCGCCAGATGACTGTCGTACTTGCGCTTGAGCGCCGTACGCAACACTTCTTCCGCTTCGACCTGAGCGCCCAGCTGACGCAGCTGCTCGGCGTAGGCCAGCACCAGCGCCGGCTCCTGGCGCTGGGCAGAAGTCAGTTGCTGCCATGCGCGGTTGAGCGACTGTAAACCGACTGCGCCGTCCTCTTCACGCTGGGCCGCGAGGGACAGGTTTTCCCCCCAGGCGCGACGTTCGAGTTCGGTCAGTTCGGACGGTGGCAGGACTTTGTCCTTGCGCAGCTCCGGCAACAGCCGAATCACGGACGACCAGTCACCGCGCTGCTGATGCAGGCGCTGCAACTGGCGCAAGGTCTGGACATTGTGCGGATGGCGTTCGTGCATCGCCTGCAAGGTGACTAGCGCCCCATCGGTATCGCCACGATCGGTCTGCAACTGCGCATGGCTGAGGGCGATCGCCAGCTCGGCCTGCGGCTGACGCTCGAGGGCGCGCTCCAGCAGGCGATCGCTTTCCTCGTAGTTGCCTTGTTCGTTGGCGGCTCGAGCAGCCCCCAGGTAATACAGCAACGGTTGACGCTCGGCTTCAGCGGCCCGGTACAGGTGACGCTGGGCGCTGGCCCAGCGGCCTTCGGCCAGGTCGAGCTGACCATGCTCGATTGCTACCTGCACGCGGCGGCTGCGGTTACGTCGCGACCATGGATTGACCACACCGCCAGAGGTCAGCACCAGCTCGACCAGCACCTTGATGCCCCAGACCAGCAGCCACAGCACCGCCACCACCGCCAGGGTCGCCCACAGGCTCGATTCATAACGAAAGCTTTTGTAGGCGACCAGCACGTAACCGGAATGCTCGGCAATCGCCAGGCCCAGCGCCGCCGTTGCCGCGATCACAAGAAACACGATCACATACAGGCGCTTCATGGTGTCGCCTCCTGCGCAGTACTGGCGGCCGGTTTGGCGAAGGGTTTCACCGAGTCTTCGGCGTTGACGTGGCGGCGCTCCAGATAGGCCTGCACCGCACTTAAGGTTCCAGCGAGATCCGGCGTGTTGACGGTAACCGGTTGCTTGCTCAATTCCGCGACCTGCTCGAGCATGATTTTGCTCTGCGGGTTGTCCGGGTTGAAGTTGCCCGTGAGCACGTCACGCGCTTCGGCCAGGGCCTGGGTGTACACCGGTGCCTGACCGTTGAGCGCGGCCCATTGCGCCTGTTCGAGCGAAAGGCTCAGGGCCAGACGCACCTGACTCAGGCTCTGGCCGGCGAGCAGCGGCCGGACGTTTTTGTCAGCGTTGAAATCGATGCGGATGTAGCGCGAGATCTGATCCCACCACTGCGCCCAGCGACTGGCGCCGTCGCCATCGGAGGTCAGGCCCAGCAGCGAATCACCGCGATCCTTGTATTCCGGCGCCAGCTCGGTGAGGCCGACGACCTGATCACGCAAAGCGCCCAGGCGCAGGAACAACCCGGTACGATCCGGCTGCTCGGTGCTGCGCAGCGCCACCAGGGTTTTCGCCACTTGCTCACGGGCGGCGAACGAGCCGGGATCATTCTGTTCGCGCAGGATTTCGTCGGCACCCTGCACCAGCGCCTGGGCGCTGCTGATGTCCTGGAGGGCGGAAAGACGCAGGCTGGCCAGACGCAGCAAGTGCTCGGCCTCGGCCAGACGCCAGTCCTTGCGGCTGGCGCCGAGGACTGTTTCCAGACGCTGGTTGAGGCGTTGCTGATCGCCCTGAAGTTGCGACACCAGACGCTGGCGATCGGCAAGTTCATCGGCGCCGGGCAATTGCCCGAGGCGTTCGGTCAGTCGTTGCTCGTTGAGCTTCAGGGTCTGGGCCTGATCGTTCAACGCCTGAACCTGACTCAACTGATTCTGAGTGCTGGTCTGCAGGTGTCGCACCTGCCAGACACCCCAGCCACCCACCGCAACACCGGCAGCGCCGAGCAGCAGCGCGAGAATGGCCAATCCGTTGCCTCGGCGCGGTTCCGCGGCCGGTGGCGGTGCATCAACCGGTGCATCGATCACAGGTTGAACGTCATCTTTAGGCAAGGCTGTTTCGCTCACGTATCCATCCTTTGCATTAGAGAACGGGCACGGGATGCTCCCGTAACGCCGTCAGCAAGGCCGCGGCACTGGCGCCGCGACAATCCACAACTGTTCGGGCCCCGGCGGCACTGGCCTGCTCGGCAACCCTTGGGCTTGGAACAAACAACGGCAGCCGCGCAAGTGCAGGCCAGCTGTCGCCCGCCAGTTGGCGCAGGTGTTCGAAACCCTGTCCACTGCTGACCACCAGCCCGTTCAGGCGTTCCGCTGCAATCCTGCGGGGCAGCTCCTGCGGCGGATAGTCCGGCAGGTCGCGACGGTACAACTCCAAGTATTCGACACTAGCACCAAGCGCGCGCAGGCGCTCGGCCAGCAGCTCGCGTCCGCCCTCCCCGCGCAGGATCAATACCTGCGAACCGGGCACGGCCACCGCCTCAAGCAGACGCGGCAATTGCAGCAAGGCCTCGCTGTCGTCACCCGCGTCCGGGAAGCTCACATCCAGCCCCCGATCCCGAAGGATGGCTGCGGTCGCCGCGCCTACGCTGAACCACGGCATCGTCGGCGTCGCCAGACCCAGAGCGTCGAGCAGATCCACCGCGATCCGCGCCGCCGGTTTGCTGACCACGATCACCGCGCTGTAACGCGGCAGTTGCGTGATCGTGCGGCGCATTGTGTCAGAGACCGGCAGTGGCGCGATTTCCAAAAGCGGCAGACAGCTGCTGAAAAACCCTTGTTCGGCCAGCACGGCGGCGAGCGCCGAACAGTCCTCCACCGGGCGCGTCAGCAGCAGGCGCCAGGCGGTCACTCGTGACCTGCCTCGCCGTAGACCGCCTTGAGAATATCGTCGGCGCCTTGGCTGAGCAGGTCTT
This sequence comes from Pseudomonas sp. NFIX49, assembly GCF_900115915.1. NCBI lineage: Bacteria > Pseudomonadati > Pseudomonadota > Gammaproteobacteria > Pseudomonadales > Pseudomonadaceae > Pseudomonas > Pseudomonas sp. NFIX49. Next base: position 200,158 of record NZ_FOYE01000005.1, read on the forward strand.
CGGCCACCTGCACACCCAGCGTCTCGGCTGCGGCACGCGGTGCACGAGCCTGTGCGCTGAGCAGCTTGCCGCCGCTCGGTTCGCCCACCAGACCGCGCAGCCACAACTGATCGCCTTCGAGCACGGCGTAGCAAGCGATCGGCACCTGGCAGCCGCCATTCAGATGTTTGTTGAGAGCACGCTCGGCGGTGACACGGTCGGCGGTGTCGGCGTGATGCAGGGGCGCGAGCAAGGCATGGATTTCGGTGTCGGCGCTGCGACATTCGATACCGACGGCGCCCTGGCCACCGGCCGGCAGGCTGTCATCGACGCTGATGGCCGAGGTGATGCGATCTTCGAAACCGAGGCGGATCAGGCCCGCTGCCGCGAGGATGATCGCGTCATACTCGCCGGCGTCGAGCTTGGCCAGACGGGTGTTGACGTTGCCACGCAGGAAACGGATCTCGAGATCCGGACGGCGTGTCAGCAACTGCGCCTGACGCCGCAGGCTGGAAGTGCCGACGATGCTGCCGGCGGGTAATGCATCGAGGCTGGAATAAGTGTTGGAGACAAACGCGTCACGGGGATCTTCGCGCTCGCAGATGCAGAACAGACCGAGGCCTTCGGGGAAATCCATCGGCACGTCTTTCATCGAATGCACGGCGATGTCGGCTTCGTTTTCCAGCAGCGCGGTTTCCAGTTCCTTGACGAACAGGCCCTTGCCACCGATTTTCGACAGGGGCGAATCGAGCAGCTTGTCGCCGCGACTGACCATGGGCACCAGCGTCACCAGCAGGCCCGGGTGGGATGCTTCAAGACGGGCTTTGACGTATTCGGCCTGCCAGAGGGCCAGAGCACTTTTGCGGGTGGCGATGCGGATTTCGCGAGAGGACATGGATCAATCCGTACTGAATAGATACGGCGGATAATAACAGCTCAGCCAAATCCACTTTGACCTGAATCAGATACGGCGTGGCCTCCCTGGCCTGCAATGCCTGGTGAAATGAACGAAGAACCGCCCGAAGCCTGCGGACTAAAGCCCCTGCATCATTTTGCGCACGCCCGCCACATGTCGACGGCTGACAATCAGCGCGTCACCGTTGAGGCCCTTGAGGAACAACTGGAAGTGGCCCAGCGGTGTGCGTTGCAGTCGCTCGATACGGTCGCGGGCGACCAGTGCGTTGCGGTGGATCCGCACGAAGCGCTCGCCAAATTCGTCTTCCAGCGCCTTGAGCGGCTCATCCAGAAGGACTTCGCCAGCTTCGTGGCGCAAGGTCACGTATTTGTGGTCGGCAATGAAGTACACCACCTGATCCAGCGGGATCAGTTCGATGCCTTTGCGGGTCCGGGCGCTGATGTGGCTGCGCGGGCCGTTACCGCTTTCGGCGGCAGGACGGGTCAGGGCCGAGAGTTGGGCCCGATTGGGACGTTCAGCCCGTTTCAGGGCGTCATGCAGATGTTCGGTTCGCACGGGTTTCACCACATAGCCCACGGCGCTGGCCTGCAGGGCCTCCACGGCAAATTCATCGGGACCTGCGCAAAACACCACGGCCGGCGAGGTTTCGCGTTCGCACAGACGGGCAGCCACCTGCAGGCCATCGAGGCCCGGCATGCGGATATCGAGCAGTACGATATCCGGCTTGTGGCTGTCGATCAGTGCCAACGCCTCTTCGCCATTGGTGGCGCTGGGCTCCAGGATTGTGTAGCCCTCGAGCTCGCTCACCATTCGGCTGAGTCGCTCGCGGGCCAGTGGTTCGTCATCAACGATCAGGACATTCATATTGCGCTGGATTCCTGCGTGAGTCTCGCACAAGGATAGCGTAGACAAGTGGAGTGACGTCCGTCACCGCGATCCACGCTAAGACTAGCGCGAGCGCCAAAAAGTGCCGTACGTCGGCCGGCAATATTTGCCGACACCCGCAACGTACCGCCCGACGCCCGTCGCCGACTGCGTTTTACGCAGGGTATGCCAATGGCCAATACACCCACCCCTCTCTCTTCTTATAGTCGGTGGCCGGATCTTTGCCCGATCCGTGGTCACCCGACCCCTATGTCCTACTGTAGACGCTCGTCGGGCCGATATTGCTCAATCGGAAAATATCCTTGCGCAAATCCCCCGGGGACGCCGACAACTATGGCGGAGCGAATGAGAAAAAAACGTATCGACCAGTGTCAGCGACAGGATTGGCAACCCTGTTATTATCCGCGCCAGCGTTTCACGCCTTCTTTCTTCAAGCCGATACGAGCGAATTCATGAGCACTGACAAGACCAATCAGTCCTGGGGCGGCCGCTTCAGTGAACCCGTCGACGCCTTCGTCGCCCGCTTCACCGCCTCCGTCACTTTCGACCAGCGCCTGTATCGCCACGACATCATGGGCTCGATCGCCCACGCCACCATGCTGGCCAAGGTCGGCGTGCTGACGGATGCCGAGCGCGACAGCATCATCGATGGCCTGAAGACCATCCAGGGCGAAATCGAGGCCGGCCAGTTCGACTGGCGCGTCGACCTCGAAGACGTGCACATGAACATCGAGGCACGCCTGACCGACCGCATCGGCGTCACCGGCAAGAAGCTGCACACCGGCCGCAGCCGTAACGACCAGGTCGCCACCGACATACGCCTGTGGCTGCGTGACGAGATCGACCTGATCCTGAGCGAAATCACCCGCCTGCAAAAAGGCCTGCTGGAGCAGGCCGAGCGTGAAGCCGCGAGCATCATGCCGGGCTTCACCCACCTGCAGACCGCTCAGCCGGTGACCTTCGGGCACCACATGCTGGCCTGGTTCGAAATGCTCAGCCGCGACTACGAGCGTCTGGTCGACTGCCGCAAGCGCACCAACCGCATGCCGCTGGGCAGCGCCGCACTGGCCGGCACCACTTACCCGATCGACCGCGAATACACCGCGCAACTGCTGGGCTTCGACGCCGTCGGCGGCAACTCGCTGGACAACGTGTCCGACCGTGACTTCGCCATCGAATTCTGCTCGGCCGCGAGCATCGCGATGATGCACCTGTCGCGCTTCTCCGAAGAGCTGGTGCTGTGGACCAGCGCGCAGTTCCAGTTCATCGATCTGCCGGACCGTTTCTGCACCGGCAGCTCGATCATGCCGCAGAAGAAAAACCCGGATGTTCCGGAGCTGGTACGTGGCAAGACCGGCCGCGTGTTCGGCGCCCTGATGGGCCTGCTGACCCTGATGAAAGGCCAGCCGCTGGCCTACAACAAGGACAACCAGGAAGACAAGGAACCGCTGTTCGACGCCGCCGACACCCTGCGCGACTCGCTGCGTGCCTTTGCCGACATGATCCCGGCGATCAAGCCAAAGCACGCGATCATGCGCGAAGCGGCGCTGCGCGGTTTCTCCACCGCTACCGATCTGGCCGACTACCTGGTTCGCCGTGGCCTGCCGTTCCGTGACTGCCACGAAATCGTCGGCCACGCCGTGAAGTATGGCGTCGACACCGGCAAGGATCTGGCGGAAATGAGCCTGGAAGAACTGCGCCAGTTCAGCGACCAGATCGAGCAGGACGTGTTTGCCGTGCTGACCCTCGAAGGCTCGGTAAATGCCCGTGACCACATCGGCGGCACTGCGCCGGCGCAGGTCAAGGCTGCCGTGGTTCGCGGTCAGGCGCTGATCGCCAGCCGCTAAAAGCCAGAAGCATCGCCAGCAGGCTGGCTCCCACATTCTGGATCTGTGAATACAAATTCAGTGTGGGAGCCAGCCTGCTGGCGATTGCTCTTTCAAAAACGCTAAAACTGCTACTTCTTCGCAGCGATCATCGCCAAAAACGCCGGCATCGCCGCATCTTTATCCGCCGCAATCTTCTGCACGTGCGGATTCTGCTCAAGCCGCTCCAGCAGCGCCTTGGCCTTCGGCATCTGCGCCAGCAAATCCAGACCGAACAGTTTGTGCCCCACCGCTGCCGCGAGCGGGACGCTGTAGAGAAAGTACAAATCCGCAATGCTCAGGCTGTCGCCCGCCACATACGGGGCGAACTTGCCGTGACGGCCCAGCGCCGCAAAGCCCAGCAGCAATTCAGCCTTGGTTTTCTCCTTGATCGCTTCCGGCAGCGTCGTACCGAAAAACGCCTCGCCATAGCAGGCACGGGCCGGCAGCTCGATGTACAGCTCGATTTCCTTGGCCACCGCCAGCACCTGAGCGCGGGCAAACGGCTCGGTCGGCAACAGCGGGACACCCTTCTGGCTGCTTTCAAGGTATTCGAGCATCACCATCGTTTCATTGATGTAGCCACCTTCGGTCCCCAGCACCGGCACCTTGCCGCGCGGGCTGATGGCCAGGGACTCCGGCGTTGGCGTCGGGTAGAACGTGACCTCTTCGAACGGCAGGTCTTTTTCCAGCAGCGCCAGCTTGACCATGTTGTAGTAGTTGCTGACGGAGAATCCATAGAGCTTGAACATCACATAGCCTCCAGGCCGTGCGGGGTGGGCAGTGCCTGTTTATAGATCGCACCAGGGATTCGCGCCAGCAGCATCACGCCGCTGAATGCGGGTAAACTGGCGCCTTTCCTTGAGGAGCCTGCCATGAGCGAGCCGACTGACATCGACAATGATGAAGAAGAGTTCACCGAATCGACGCTGATCGAAGCGATCGAGAACCAGATCGAAAGCGACAACCCGCCAGCGGCCAAGGCAACCTTCAACAAGCTGACGCTGGTCGGTTACGAGCGTGATGACATCCTGAATCTGATGGCCCACGTGCTGGCCTGTGAAATCGACGCGATGCTCGACGAAGACCGCGCGTTCGATACCGAGTGGTACGAAACCGCGCTGCGCGCACTGCCGGAACTGCCACCGGAAAAGCAGTAAACGGCCCCGCCCTGTGGGAGCCCGCCTGCTCCCACACAATTTGTCACCCATCTGCGCGGCCTTCTGCCGCCCCCTGACTACACTGGAATCCACCCCGGGACAAAAACCCTGACACGCGCACTGGACAGGCCGCGCCGGCAGGTTCACCTTAGGGGCGCTGTCGTCCAATTCCTAGAAAGTCTGGAGTCCTTATGTCGCTTACCCCTGAGTTGGTTGCCGAACTGGAAGTCCTTGCACTCTTCAACCTGGACAGTTCCCAGGAAGGTCTGAAAATTCATCAGACCGCTGCCCCGAAGCACATTGCCGCCGCACAACGCCTGTTCGAAAAAGAACTGACAGACCAGCCTGATGGCGGTTACCTGACCAGCCTCGGTCGCGATGCCGCACAAAACGTGCAAACCGTACTGACGATTCTCAAAGAGCAGCAAACCGCCTGATCCTTCCGACTTTGCCCACGGAAACCCCTGTCACGGGATTTCCGCGGGCCAGCCATGAACGTCGTCCATCACCGCGCGATAGAAATCTGACGTCAAAAAACAAATTCAGCTTAAAACTCCTGCCGCTCAGGCGCTAAACTCCCGGACACCCGAGACCCCTTGCCTCCGAGCCCTGCGCGCCGGTTTGAGCCGACATGACCCGCACCCATGAAATCCGCCCCGACCTCGACGAAGGCATCGACCGCAAGGTACTCAGCCAGCTACGTGCACGCTTTCTGAAACTCAATGAAGGCCGCCTGAACCGGGCGCGGGAAGGCCTGTCGACGCGCCAGCAAAGTGTGCTGACGCTGCTGCCGCTGTTTTTTCACGTTAATCATCCGCTGCTGCCGGGTTATGTCTCGGGCAGCACGCCAACCGGGCTGTCAAATTACGAGCCTGACGCCGAGGCGCTCGCCGAAGCCCAGCGCCTGACCCGCTCGTTTTCCTACAAGCCGCGTCACGGAAGCAACCCGCCACGGCCGATTCACGGTCTGTTCCTGATGGGCAGCCTCGGCACGCTGGCCCAGGCAGACCAGAGCGACATGGACGTGTGGGTCTGCCACGCCCCCGACCTGAGCGATAGTGAGCTGGCCGAACTGCGCAAGAAATGCCAGTTGCTCGAAACCTGGGCCGCCAGCCAGGGAGCCGAGGCGCACTTTTTCCTGATCGACCCGGTGCGTTTCGTCAAAGGCGAACGCGATACTCAGCTCAGCTCCGAAGATTGCGGCACCACCCAGCACTATCTGCTGCTGGACGAGTTCTACCGCACCGCGATCTGGCTCGCCGGGCGCACGCCGATCTGGTGGCTGGTGCCGGTCTACGAAGAACGAGCCTACGACGCGTACACCCACACCCTGATTTCCAAGCGTTTCATCCGCAACGATGAAACACTCGACCTGGGGCCGATGGCGCACATTCCGCCGGGCGAATTCGTCGGCGCCGGGCTGTGGCAACTGTTCAAGGGCATCGAGTCACCTTACAAATCGGTGCTCAAGCTGCTGCTGACCGAGGTCTACGCCAGCGAGCATCCGCATGTGCAGTGCCTGAGCCTGCGCTTCAAGCAAGCGGTGTTCGCCAATCGGCTGGACCTCGACGAGCTGGATCCGTACATGGTGGTCTACCGCCGGATCGAGGAATACCTCACAGCGCGCAACGAACCGGAGCGGCTTGAGCTGGTACGCCGTGCGCTGTACCTCAAGGTCAACCGCAAGCTCACCGGCAACAGCCGAACCCAGAGTTGGCAGCGCTCACTGCTGGAAAGACTGGCCAGCGAATGGCATTGGGATCAGCGGCAACTGGCGCTGCTCGACAGCCGCAGCCAGTGGAAAGTCCGCCAAGTCAGCGCCGAACGCCGGGCGCTGGTCAACGAACTCAATTACAGCTATCGATTCCTGACCCAGTTCGCCCGCGCAGAGCAGACCGTCAGCCTGATCAACAAGCGCGACCTCAACGTTCTCGGACGGCGCCTGTATGCGGCGTTCGAGCGCAAGGCGGACAAGGTCGAGTTCATCAATCCCGGCATCGCCCCGGACCTGGCCGAAGACACCCTGACCCTGGTGCAATCGCCGAACAAAAAGGAACCGGGCCAGACCCAGTGGGGCCTTTACAACGGCAGCCTGACAGCGCTGGAGTGGGAACACTTCGCACCGATCAAGCGCAGCCGCGAGTTGCTGGAATTGTTGACCTGGTGCCACCGCAACGGCGTGATCGACAGCAGCACCCGACTGGCCCTGCACCCCGGCACCAGCGACATGAGCGAGTTCGAGCTGTTCAACCTGCTCGGCAGCCTGCAACAGAGCATCCCCCTGCCCTTGCCGACCGTTGCCGAAGAACCGCTGCTGCGCGCCGCCGTGCCGACCGAAGTGTTGATGCTGGTGAATGTCGGGGTCGATCCGCTCAAGCATCACCGCGACCTGAACATCCTGATGACCACCGAGCGCACGGACTCCCTGAGCTATGCCGGTGTGCGCGAGAATCTGGTGCTGACCCTGGATCAGGTCACGCTTAACAGCTGGAACGAAGTGCTGGTCAACCGCTTCGACGGCCCGCATGCCCTGATGGACTGCCTGCGCGATTACCTCAACAATCTGCCGCGCGGAGCGCAACAACCCTCGCTGCGAGTGCGCTGTTTCTGTCATAACCGCGCGCAATTCATCGCCCGCCGGGTGGAAGAAATTGTCGACACCGCGCAGACCCTGTTGCTCAGCGACCTGAATCACCGCTACCTGATCCAGGTGCAGCAGCATTACCACGTGCTGGAACTGGTGCCGGGCCAGGTCAGCCATGTCGCCCTCGCCACCCTGCCGGCGCTGCTCGATTACCTGGGCGAGGAACAGCCGCGCTACAGTCCGCTGCACCTGGACCCGATGGCGCTGGAAGACCACGACCTGGCGCTGATCCTGCCGATGGGCCAGCCTGAATGCATTCAGGTGTTCTACCGGATCACCGAACAAACCGCCGAGCTGTACGTACTCGACGAATTCAATGCGCTGTGGCAACAGCACTTGCCCTTTCACGACGAGCAAAGCCTGTTGGTGCCATTGCAGCGGTTCCTGCAGTCGATCCAGTTCCGCCGCGAAGCGCTGCTGCCGATGGATGCGGGCCATGCCGCCAGCCTTGAAATCTTGTATTACCAGTTATTGCCATCAGGGCCGGGACGCGCGCGACGGGTCGAAATGCGCCCGGCGCCGCAGACGCCGGTCAACAAACCGTTCTACGACGTGCAGGCGATCGTCGGCAAAGCCGCGCCCGGCGAGGTGCAGGTCACGCTGTATTGCAATCAACGGGAATTCAGCGAGCTGGAACATGGCGACCAGCTGTTCAGCGTGGTCGCCCGGGAGATCGTCGGGCAGCGCCGGGAAACCGAGCGCTACCGCTGCTACATCACCGACCTGGACCTGTCGGGCGTGATCGGTGACGGGCAGAGTTCGAGCAATCTGTATCTGCGTTACAAGGCCGACCTGGAACGCTCTCTGAACGAGGCGCTCGAGCAGGTCTGAGGCGGGTTACTCCGGGAAATCACCGCCGTTGGCCGGCTGCGATTCGACTTCGAGCAAGGTCAGTTTCAGGGTCTTGCCGCCCGGGGCTGGCCAGTCGATGTGCTGACCAACCTTCAGGCCCAGCAGCGCACTGCCGACCGGGGCCAGGATCGAGACTTTGCCTTCGTCGGCGTTGGCGTGCTTCGGATAGACCAGGGTCAGGTGGTAGTCCTTGCCACTGCTTTCTTCGCGGCAGTGCACACGGGAATTCATCGTCACGACATCGGCAGGCACTTCATCGTGACCGACCAGGGTATCGGCGCGGTCCAGTTCGGTTTGCAGCGCGATCACGCCCGGCAGCGTGTCATCCAGGCTGTCGATCAGGCGCTCCAGACGTTGCACGTCCAGACGGGTAAGGGTGATGGAAGGTGCGGTCATGATCCGGGCAGACTCCTTTCTTCTGCACACAAAAAAAGCAAAACCCCGCCAAAAAAGACGGGGTTTTCACCAGGCCTCGATGGGTTGAGGCGTTTCCGGACACTATCACAGCTCAAAAAATATACAAGCTACGCGCCGGCGAGCTGCCGGCGCTGAGCGGCCTGCGCACAAATCACCCGACGGCGCTCGTCATCGGCCGAACGCCACTCGCGGATGTCTTCGACATGGCGCATGCAACCGAGGCAGACCTTCTGCTCATCCAGCCGGCACACGCCGGTGCACGGCGAAGGCACGGCCGGGCTGACGTTGCTGTAGAGCGGCTTCGGCGGACGGGCGGGCGCGGTGTCAGTCACGAAATCACAGGCCTTCGAAATCGAATTCGGTGCCGGCCTGCTGCTTGACGATGCGCTCGAGCATTTCGCCCAGCTGTTCTTCGCTCTTGTCGCACATCCAGCGTTCGCTTTCTTCGTCGTAGTCGAAGTGGAAACCGCCGGACACCGCGGCCAGCCACAGCTGCCGCAACGGTTCCTGACGACTGAAGATCAGCTGGGTGCCGTTCTCGAACTTGACGGTCAGCACACCGGCCGAGTTCTCCATGTCGATGTCCAGGTCGCTGTCGTCGAAGATGTCTTCCAGTTTTTCCTGGGTTTCATCGACCAGATCGTGGAAACGGGCTTCGGACAAACTCATTGCGGCAACCTCAAAAAATGTCTGATCAGGCTCAAGCGCCGCAAGATACGGACGCTGCCAGCCGATTGCAAAGGATAACGACCAAGCGCCCTGCCCGGCGACGAAATATCCACCCGCCACGCGGGAAAAGTTTCCGCGCCGCAGCCCGAGCCCCGCCGGACGGGAGTTCCGTCGCATAGGCAAGCTGCCGGGTGGCCGGTATACTCCGGCGCAATTAACGCATTTTCAAGGATTTCGCCATGAAGCGCCTGATCTCTTCCCTTGCTGCGCTCGTCGCGGTTGCCTGTCTCGTTTCGGCCTGCGGTCAGAAAGGCCCGCTGTACCTGCCCGATGAAGATCAGGACCCGGCCGAGCAAGCCCAGTCTTCGCAAAAGCAGCCTGTCTCCAAGGCACACAAGCACGACGTTTACTAAGGGATCGCCATGGACGCTTTTAACTACCGTGGCGGGGAGCTGTTCGCGGAAGGTGTGGCGCTGTCCGCCATCGCCGATCGCTTCGGCACACCGACCTACGTCTACTCCCGCGCCCACATCGAGGCCCAGTACCTGGCCTACGCCGATGCGCTGGCCGGCATGCCGCACCTGGTATGCTTCGCGGTCAAGGCCAACTCCAACCTCGGCGTCCTGAATGTCCTGGCCCGTATCGGCGCCGGTTTCGACATCGTCTCCCGTGGCGAGCTGGAACGCGTGCTGGCCGCCGGCGGCAGCCCGGACAAGATCGTGTTCTCCGGCGTCGGCAAGACCCGTGACGACATGCGCCGTGCGCTGGAAGTCGGCGTGCATTGCTTCAACGTCGAATCCACCGACGAGCTCGAGCGCCTGCAAGTGGTCGCTGCCGAGTTGGGCGTTCGCGCGCCGATCTCGCTGCGCGTGAACCCGGACGTCGATGCCGGCACCCACCCGTACATCTCCACCGGTCTCAAAGAGAACAAGTTCGGCATCGCCATCGCCGACGCCGAAGACGTGTACGTGCGTGCCGCGCACCTGCCGAACCTGGAAGTGGTCGGCGTCGACTGCCACATCGGTTCGCAACTGACCACCCTGCCGCCGTTCCTCGATGCCCTCGATCGCCTGCTGGATCTGGTTGATCGCCTCGGCGATTGCGGCATCCACCTGCGCCACATCGATCTCGGTGGCGGCCTGGGTGTGCGTTATCGCGACGAAGAGCCGCCATTGGCTGCCGATTACATCAAGGCTGTGCGCGAGCGTCTGGTTGGCCGTGATCTGGCGCTGGTGTTCGAACCGGGCCGCTTCATCGTCGCCAACGCCGGCGTGCTGCTGACTCAGGTCGAGTACCTCAAGCACACCGAGCACAAAGACTTCGCCATCGTCGACGCGGCCATGAACGACCTGATCCGCCCGGCGCTGTACCAGGCCTGGATGGACGTGACCGCGGTCAAACCGCGCGACACCGCCGCACGCAAGTACGACGTGGTCGGCCCGATCTGCGAAACCGGCGACTTCCTCGCCAAGGAACGCGAACTGGCGCTGGAAGAAGGCGATCTGCTGGCCGTGCATTCGGCCGGTGCCTACGGTTTCGTGATGAGCTCCAACTACAACACCCGCGGCCGTGCCGCCGAAGTGCTGGTGGATGGCGATCAGGCCTTTGAAGTGCGTCGCCGCGAAACCGTGGCCGAGCTGTTTGCCGGCGAAAGCCTGCTGCCGGAGTAACCCCATGCTGCTGCGTTTTACCAAGATGCACGGCCTGGGCAACGACTTCATGGTCCTCGACCTGGTCAGCCAGCACGCGCATATTCAGCCCAAGCACGCAAAAATGTGGGGCGACCGGCACACCGGCATCGGTTTCGACCAGTTGCTGATCGTCGAAGCGCCGAGCAATCCGGATGTGGACTTCCGTTACCGGATCTTCAACTCCGACGGTTCCGAAGTGGAGCAGTGCGGTAATGGTGCGCGCTGCTTCGCCCGCTTCGTGCTCGACAAGCGTCTGACCGCCAAACGGCAGATCCGCGTCGAGACCAAGGGCGGCATCATCGAACTGGACGTGCGTAACGACGGCCAGATCGGCGTGAACATGGGCGCCCCGCGCCTGGTGCCAGCGGACATTCCGTTCCAGGCGCCGGAGCAGGCCCTGAGTTATCAGGTGGATGTCGACGGTACGCCGGTCGATCTGGCAGCGGTGTCCATGGGCAACCCCCATGCGGTGCTGCGAGTCAGCGATATCAACACTGCACCGGTGCATGAACTGGGGCCGAAAATCGAACATCACCCGCGCTTCCCGGCGCGGGTCAACGTCGGTTTTCTCCAGGTCATCGACCGCCATCGCGCACAACTGCGCGTCTGGGAACGCGGCGCCGGGGAAACCCAGGCCTGCGGCACCGGTGCCTGCGCTGCTGCTGTAGCGGCGATCAGTCAGGGGTGGATGGATTCGCCACTGTTGATCGACCTGCCGGGCGGGCGCCTGTCCATTGAGTGGGCAGGCCCCGGCCAACCGGTGTTGATGACCGGCCCGGCAGTGCGCGTATACGAAGGACAAGTGCGTCTTTGAGTGAGCAGAAGCCATGACCGATAAGCCTCAGGTACCCGCCCGACAGTCCGGTGAATCAGCGTCCGAGAGCCTGGAGGCGGCAGCAGTTGCCGCGTACCTGGAGGCTCATCCGGACTTCTTCGTCGAGCATGAAGAACTGCTGCCGTCCCTGCGTATCCCCCATCAGCGCGGCGATACCGTTTCGCTGGTCGAGCGCCAGATGGCCATCCTGCGCGACCGCAACATCGAGATGCGCCATCGCCTCTCGCATTTGATGGACGTCGCTCGGGACAACGATCGCCTGTTCGACAAGACCCGTCGCCTGATCCTCGCCCTGATGGACGCTGCCACTCTGGAAGATGTGGTGATCAGCGTCGAAGACAGCCTGCGCCAGGATTTTCAGGTGCCCTTTGTCAGCCTGATTCTGCTCGGCGACAACCCGGCCCCGGTCGGCCGCTGGGTGACCCACGCCGACGCGCAGACGGCCATCGGCGGGTTGCTCACCGAAGGCAAGAGCGTCAGCGGCAGCCTGCGTGAGCACGAGCTGGACTTCCTGTTCGGCGAAGAACAGCGCAAGCAGATCGGCTCCACCGCCGTGGTCGCCGTCAGCCACCAGGGCATCCACGGAATCCTGGCCATCGCCAGCCGTGATCCGCAGCACTACAAGAGCTCGGTCGGCACGCTGTTCCTCAGCTACATCGCCGAAGTCATGGGTCGCGTGCTGCCACGGGTCAACAGCTCCCTGCGCTCGGTACGCTGAGCATGGAACGACAACTGGACGCTTACTGCGAACACCTGCGCAGTGAGCGGCAGGTGTCGCCACACACGCTGTCGGCCTACCGCCGCGACCTCGACAAAGTCCTCGGCTGGTGCATCAAACAGAACATCGGCAGTTGGCAGGCGCTGGACATTCAGCGTCTGCGCAGCCTGATCGCCCGCCTGCATGCCCAGGGCCAGTCCTCGCGCAGTCTGGCGCGCCTGCTCTCGGCGGTGCGCGGGCTCTATCACTATCTGAATCGCGAAGGCCTCTGCGACCACGATCCGGCCACCGGCCTGGCACCGCCCAAAGGCGAACGCCGCCTGCCGAAAACCCTCGACACGGACCGCGCCCTGCAACTGCTTGAAGGTGCGGTCGAGGACGATTTTCTCGCGCGGCGCGATCAGGCGATTCTGGAGCTGTTCTATTCTTCCGGCCTGCGCCTGTCGGAGCTGACCGGGCTCAATCTCGATCAGCTCGATCTGGCCGACGGCCTGGTTCAGGTACTCGGCAAGGGCAGCAAGACGCGCCTGTTGCCGGTCGGCAAAAAAGCCCGGGAAGCACTGGAGCAATGGCTGCCGTTGCGGGCGCTGACCAATCCGGCGGACGACGCGGTATTCGTCAGCCAGCAGGGCCGACGCCTCGGCCCGCGCGCGATTCAGGTGCGGGTCAAACTGGCCGGCGAGCGCGAACTGGGGCAGAACCTGCACCCGCACATGCTGCGGCACTCCTTCGCCAGCCATTTGCTCGAGTCCTCCCAAGACCTGCGCGCGGTGCAGGAATTGCTCGGCCACTCGGACATCAAGACCACCCAGATCTATACCCACCTGGACTTCCAGCACCTGGCGGCGGTCTACGACAGCGCCCATCCACGGGCCAAACGCATGAAAGGCGACGATTCATGAGCATCCAGTTGATCACCTTCGACCTCGACGACACCCTGTGGGACACCGCCCCGGTGATCTTCAGCGCCGAAGCGGTTTTGCGCGAATGGCTGAGCGAGCATGCGCCGAATCTGGGCGCGGTACCGGTGGAGCATCTGTGGTCGATCCGTGAGCGGGTACTGGCCAATGAACCGGGACTGAAACACCGCATCAGCGCGCTGCGCCGGCGAGTGCTGTTCCATGCGCTGGAGGAAGCCGGATACGCCCACAGCGAAGCGTCGGATCTGGCGGACAAGAGTTTTGAAGTGTTTCTGCATGCGCGGCATCAGATCGAGGTGTTCCCGGAAGTCGAGCCGATTCTGGAAACTCTCGCCAAACACTACGCCCTCGGGGTGGTCACCAATGGCAACGCCGATGTCCGTCGTCTCGGACTGGCGGACTACTTCAAGTTTGCGCTGTGCGCCGAAGACATCGGCATCGCCAAGCCGGATGTGCGACTGTTCCATGAAGCGTTGCAGCGCGGTGGCGTGAGCGCCGAAGCCGCCGTGCATATCGGCGATCACCCGGGGGACGACATCGCCGGGGCGCAGCAGGCCGGTCTGCGAGCGATCTGGTTCAACCCCGCCGGCAAGGTCTGGGAAGCGGAGCGCCAGCCGGATGCCGAGATTCGCAGCCTGAACGATCTGCCCGCGGTGCTCGCCCGCTGGAACAGCCGCGGCTGATTTTCTTTCGCCCATGAAAAAGCCCGCAGCGACGGCGGGCTTTTTCAGCAAGCAAGCGCCACGCCTCAGATAGGGCGGCTGCCGTACTTGTTGTCCGGCTTCTTGGGCGGATCGGCGACCACGTTGGCCTCCACTTCCTGCACCTTGCCGCCGCGCGCAAGGAACTCTTCCATGGCCTTGGCCAGGGCATCGCGCTCCTTGTTCTTGGCTTCGATGCTCGGCAACTCGTCGACCGACACCGCCGCCTTGGCCTTGCCTTTGGCAGCCGGGACCGGCGTATCGTCACCGCCATCGTCTTCAGCAGCGTCTTCCGCTGCTGCTTCCAGACCGTCTTCGGCCTCGTCTTCGTCGCCTACTTCGAGGTCGTCGTTTTCCAGATCATCGTCGCTCATGTTCTACCTCATGACTTGCGAAAAGCAGATTAGTTATAGACCAGCTTTGGCGACTGTCGAAAGTCGCCGGAAAAAAATCAGTAACCATTGGTGACCAACGGTTTATGCCCCTTCACCGTGCAAGGTGGCGAGGACTTTACGGGCACCGCCATGATCACGGTGCTCGCCCAGGTAAACGCCTTGCCAGGTGCCCAGTGCCAGTCGACCCGCCGTTACCGGCAAACTGATCTGACAGCCCAGCACGCTGGCCTTGAAGTGCGCCGGGAGGTCGTCCAGGCCTTCGTCGTTATGCTCATAGCCGTCTGTTCCTTGTGGGATCAGACGATTGAAAAATCGTTCGAAGTCGCGACGTACCGCCGGATCGGCGTTCTCGTTGATGGTCAACGACGCCGAGGTATGCTGCAGCCACAAATGCAACAGACCGACCCGGCATGCCTTGAGTTCAGGCAGACCGGCGAGCAACTCGTCCGTCACCAGATGAAAGCCCCGGGGCCGTGCCCGCAGGGTTATCAGAGTCTGTTGCCACATACAGTTCTCCGCACGTTCGGGGCGCATTCTAGCGCGCTCTGGAAAAAAACAAAGGCCCTAATATTCCTTCAATGATGTAAGACTTTGGCCGCAGAAAAACACTCGTCGTAAACACGACCAAAGCAGTACGAAAAATCCTTTCAGCTGTATCAGGGAAGACAAATTCCAGATAAAAAAATGCCCGGCAAGCCGGGCAAGTTTTTTGCGGCGCGTGCTTACAGGTTGTAGCCGCGCTCGTTGTGTTGTGCCAGATCCAGGCCGACCGATTCTTCTTCCTCGGTTACGCGCAGACCCATCACGGCATCCAGCACCTTGAGGATGATGAAGGTGACGATCGCGGTGTAGATCACGGTGAAGCCGACGCCTTTGCACTGAATCCAGACTTGTGCGGCGATGTCGGTAACGGTGCCGAAGCCACCCAGCGACGGTGCAGCGAACACACCGGTCAGGATCGCGCCGAGGATACCGCCAATACCGTGCACGCCGAAGGCGTCCAGGGAGTCGTCATAACCGAGTTTGCGTTTCAGGGTGGTGGCGCAGAAGAAGCACACCACGCCTGCTGCCAGACCGATCACCAGTGCGCCCATCGGGCCCACGGTGCCAGCGGCCGGAGTGATCGCGACCAGACCTGCAACGACGCCGGATGCGATACCCAGTGCGCTTGGTTTGCCGTGAGTGATCCACTCGGCGAACATCCAGCCCAATGCAGCAGCGGCGGTCGCGATCTGGGTCACCAGCATCGCCATGCCGGCAGTGCCGTTGGCGGCCGCAGCGGAGCCGGCGTTGAAGCCGAACCAGCCGACCCACAGCATCGCCGCGCCCATCAGGGTGTAACCCAGATTGTGTGGCGCCATCGGGGTGGTCGGGAAACCTTTGCGTTTACCCAGTACCAGGCAGGCAATCAGACCGGCCACACCGGCGTTGATGTGCACCACGGTGCCGCCGGCGAAGTCGAGCACGCCCCAGTCCCACATCAGGCCGCCGTTGCCGGACCAGACCATGTGCGCGATCGGTGCGTAGACAAGGGTGAACCAGATGCCCATGAAGATCAGCATCGCGGAGAACTTCATCCGCTCGGCGAACGCACCGACGATCAGCGCCGGAGTGATGATCGCGAAGGTCATCTGGAAGGTGATGAAGACCGCCTCGGGGAACAGCGCCGCCGGGCCGGTCAGGCTCGCTGGGGTGACGCCGGCCAGGAACGCCTTGCCGAAACCGCCCACGAACGAATTGAAGTTGACGACGCCCTGCTCCATGCCGGTGGTGTCGAACGCGATGCTGTAGCCATAAATGACCCACAGGACGCTGATCAGACCGGTAATGGCGAAGCACTGCATCATCACGGAAAGAATGTTTTTCGACCGCACCATGCCGCCGTAGAACAGCGCGAGGCCGGGAATGGTCATGAACAGCACGAGGGCTGTGGAGGTCAGCATCCAGGCGGTGTCGCCGGAGTTCAGGACTGGGGCTGCCACTTCGTCTGCCGCCATGGCCAGGCCGGGCATTACGATAGACAACAGGGCTCCTAGCCCTGCGAATTTACGCAGAGTCATATTGTTTTCTCCTGGGGCGTTGGGTTTGTGGCGGCGTTTAGATCGCGTCGGTATCGGTTTCGCCGGTACGGATGCGGATCGCCTGTTCCAGATTGACCACGAAGATCTTGCCGTCACCGATCTTGCCGGTGTTGGCAGCCTTGGTTATCGCCTCGATAACCCGATCCAGATCCTTGTCGTCGATGGCAACGTCGATTTTCACCTTGGGCAGAAAATCGACCACATACTCCGCGCCGCGATACAGCTCGGTGTGACCCTTCTGCCGACCGAAGCCTTTGACTTCAGTAACGGTAATGCCCTGCACGCCGATTTCGGACAGCGACTCGCGCACGTCGTCCAACTTGAACGGCTTGATGATGGCAGTGACTAGCTTCATGAAACTCTCTCCCGAATTGGTGGACTTGCCCCAGGAAAACAAACCCGACTCAAGTCTAAGCGCAGTGCCTGGCTTTGTAACGCTTCGTTGTCGACGCCAGCTAACCGCTCCAGACGAAACTCCCCGCTCCGTCTGCCGCACTGCATTCGTCACAGCGACTGCATCAGTGCATGGGTCGAGGGTGACTAAGCAGAAAGCTTGCCATCTCGCCAAAAACCACTGATTTCAATCCCTTGGCCGCTGCCACAGATGCCATCACCCAAATGGCACTCCGGATACGCACAACAACGGTGCGTGGCCGTGCATCCCGTTGCGCGAAAAGCGTGCATCCGTGCCTGCGCCAATGACTATAGACACTGCGTGATACACTGCCGGCCATTGTTTCCAGGACATATCCCATGCTCGCGCCCAAAGACTTCCTCGACGCCCTGAGCGGCACCGCCTCCCGCCTGCTCAGCGGCGACACGCCGTTGCCAAAAGCCGAAATCGAAAGCCAGTTCAAGATGCTGCTGCAAAGTGCCTTCAGCAAACTGGACCTGGTGAGCCGCGAAGAGTTTGACAGTCAGATGGTGGTGCTGGCGCGTACTCGCGCCCGGCTCGAGAGCCTTGAGGCGAAGGTGGCTGAGCTGGAAGCGAAGCTGACGCCGCCGGCTGAGTAACACCTCGTGTCTTTGTGAATGCGGCCCCTTGTGGGAGCGGGCTTGCCCGCGAATGAAGGTCGGAACGACCTTCCCGCCATTCAGGATTCGCTGCCGAATCTCGGCAGAATCCTACAGCTTGCAACCCCGCCGTCCGATTGCGTCGTGAAGCCCTGATTCCTATGCTCACCCAATGCTGAATGTTCAGCACTGGGTTTGGCGACCCGGAAAGCTTAAGGCGCACGACAACCATGATGGCGGTTATGTTTACCGCCACATCGAGTCATGGCGGTTGTGCGTGGGAGACCTTCGGGTCTGCCGGGTCCCTTTTGCTCCGGTTCGCCAACCCGCGTACGACTGCCACCCAATTGTTTGGCGACAATTGAGGGCAGCCCTAAAGCAAAAGGAGCTGTTCAATGAATAACGAAGATACGTATCTCACTCCTCAGGTTTTCACCCGCCACAAACTCCACCTTCACGCCCTCCTCATCCAGAACCAACCCTGGTTCTCTGCCCGCGACCTGGGCCGCCTGCTGCACATTTACCTTAACGAACGCATGCTGCGAAAACTCGACCCCGACCAATACCAAACCCGCAAAACCCTGATCCACAACCAGATCGAAAACACCCTCCTGATTAGCGAATCCGGCATCTACGCCCTCCTCGTCTATCACTACTGCCCCGAATACCGAGCGCTACGCGAATGGCTCACCCATCAGGTCATCCCCACCCTGCGCGACGCCCAGCACCCCACAACAAGCGAACGCCCACAGCTAAGCCTGCTGAATTGGCCCGAGATGTCGTTGAGTTTGCTGCACTGGAATAACCAGCCGTGGATTCGGTTGCAGGATGTGCCGTTGATGGTGGTAGAACGGGAACAGTTAAAACACTCACTGATAAGTTCTTGGTGGAGAAAGGCCAGGCAGTTGATCTGAATGCCTTATCACCCATTCAGCAGCGCGACTTATGGTCATTTCAGGTGTGTCACTGAGGTGACCTTTTCGTTTCAAAAATCTTCAACCCGCTACTCCAAAATCCTCCACTCACAGAAGTAGCGTCCTACAAAACACGTCCCCCGCGTCTGATTTCGCTGCACGCTCTCTGGTGGCTATCTTCTGTTGTCATTTCTCTGGACGGTCAATAACATCCAAATCAGAAATCCAATCGCACGAGGTGCGTATGAGCCCAAAAAAGCGAAAGGCAAAGCTACTTCAGGTTGTGGAACTACACCTCGAAGCACTCCGACTGGCTGGAAATATGTCAGCCAATCAACGGAGGTATATTGAAGTCGCCGTTACGTGCGGACCTGAGCTTGAGCCAAGTGGTCTATTGGCAGGCAGAAGATACTGAATCAGAAAAAGAAAAAGGCGTCCGACAGGACGCCTTTTTTGTATTTGGAGGAGTAGTCGCAGCGATTCCTTAGCTCCTGGCTTTATGGCCTTGGGTTCAGAATCCAACGGACTGGCCCGTCGTCACTACTTCAGAGAAACCAGCTTCTCTACTGCCAAAAATGCGGGGGAGCCTTGCTGGTGCCCAGTCCCGACAGATGCGCAATTGCAGTCCTCGAGCGCGAGAATCCTTTAATACTTCTCGAGAGTCAACGCTTCAGCGTGAGTGCATAGGCCCGCACAACCGCTTTCTGATACGTCTTGTAAACCTCTACTCAAACGCTAGAACCCCGCTCAACTACCCTTCAAAAACCCGCAGGAAGCGGCCCCCCGATTCAACTCAAGGAACGACCATGTCCCTCGCCATCGTCCACAGCCGCGCCCAGATAGGCGTGGATGCTCCCGCCGTCACCGTCGAAGTTCACCTGGCCAACGGTTTGCCCTCGCTGACCATGGTCGGCCTGCCCGAAGCGGCGGTGAAAGAGAGCAAGGATCGGGTGCGCAGTGCGATCATCAATTCCGGGCTGCAGTTTCCGGCGCGGCGGATCACTCTGAATCTGGCACCGGCGGATCTGCCCAAGGATGGCGGGCGGTTCGATCTGGCGATTGCGCTGGGGATTCTGTCGGCGAGTGTGCAGGTGCCGACGTTGACGCTGGATGATGTGGAGTGCCTTGGCGAACTGGCGTTGTCCGGCGCCGTGCGGGCGGTGCGCGGGGTGTTGCCGGCGGCACTGGCAGCGCGCAAGGCCGGGCGGACGCTGGTGGTGCCGCGGGCGAATGCCGAAGAGGCGTGTCTGGCGTCGGGGCTGAGGGTGATTGCGGTGGATCATCTGCTGGAGGCTGTGGCGCATTTCAACGGGCATACACCGGTCGAGCCTTATGTCTCGGATGGGCTGATCCACGCAGCGAAACCCTATCCCGACCTGAATGAAGTACAGGGCCAACTGGCGGCCAAACGGGCGCTGCTGATTGCCGCCGCCGGTGCCCACAACCTGCTGCTCAGCGGGCCACCGGGGACGGGCAAGACATTGCTGGCCAGTCGTTTGCCAGGGCTGCTGCCACCGCTGACCGAGAGTGAAGCGCTGGAAGTGGCGGCGATTCAATCCGTCGCCAGCGGCGCGCCGCTGACTCACTGGCCGCAACGCCCGTTCCGCCAACCGCATCACTCGGCTTCCGGGCCGGCATTGGTCGGTGGCAGTTCAAAACCTCAGCCCGGCGAAATCACCCTCGCCCATCACGGCGTGCTGTTTCTCGATGAGCTGCCCGAGTTTGATCGCAAGGTGCTGGAGGTGCTGCGCGAACCGCTGGAATCCGGCTGCATCGTGATCGCAAGGGCCAAGGAACGGGTGCGGTTTCCCGCGAGATTCCAATTGGTGGCGGCGATGAATCCCTGCCCCTGTGGATATCTCGGCGAACCGAGCGGCAAATGCTCGTGCACGCCGGACATGGTGCAGCGCTATCGCAACAAACTGTCGGGGCCGTTGCTGGACCGGATCGATTTGCACCTGACAGTAGCGCGGGAGGCGACAGCGCTGAACCCTGCGGTAAAACCGGGAGAGGACAGCGCCAGCGCGGCCACGCGGGTCGCTGAGGCCCGCGAGCGTCAGCAAAAACGCCAGGGTTGCGCCAATGCGTTTCTCGATTTGCCGGGGCTGAAGAAGCACTGCAAGTTATCCACAGCCGATGAAACCTGGCTGGAGAACGCGTGCGAAAGATTGACCTTGTCGCTGCGCTCGGCGCACCGGCTGCTCAAGGTCGCGCGGACGCTGGCGGATCTCGAAAAGTGCGCAGATATCAGTCGCGAGCATCTGGCCGAAGCGTTGCAGTATCGGCCGGCGACTCAGTAAGTGTCGAGGTCGTGGCGGGCCCAAACGCAAGCAGGCTCGCTCTCACAGGTCCAACAAAAAACCTGTGGGAGCGAGCCTGCTCGCGATAGCTATTTCAGAGACGCCTCACCGGAAGCGGTCGACTTCCTGGCGCAGGTCGGCTGCGAGGCCTTCCAGTTCCTTGGCGGTGATGGCCAGGTTCGATACCACTTCGCGCTGCTCGCTGTTGGCCATCGCGATGCTCTGCAAGTTGCTGCTGAGCAAAGTCGCGGTGCTGCTCTGCTCCTGAGTCGCGGTGGTGATCGCGGCAAACTGCTCACCCGCCGAGCGACTTTGCTCGTCAATGCGCGCCAGCGCCGAAGCGACGTTGGCGTTGCGCGACAGCCCTTCCTGCATCAGCAGATTGCCCTGCTCCATGTTGCTGATGGCGTTGCCGGTTTCCTGCTGAATGCTGTGAATCATGCTGGAAATTTCATCCGTCGCCTGACGGGTACGCGAAGCCAGACTGCGCACCTCGTCGGCCACCACGGCAAAGCCGCGACCCTGCTCGCCGGCACGGGCCGCTTCGATGGCGGCGTTGAGTGCCAGCAGGTTGGTCTGTTCGGCAATCGAGGTGATCACGCTGACGATGCCGCCGATTTCCTGGGAACGCTGACCGAGCGTGTTGATCACGGTCGCGGTGGTGTTCAGTGCGCCGGCAATCTGCTCCAGCGAGGAAGACGCTTCCTCCATCGACGTGCGACCGATCTGGGTCTGCTGGGCGTTTTCCTGGGCAAGACGCTGGGTGTTGCCCATGTTGTCGGCAATGTTCAGCGAAGTGGCGGAGAACTCTTCAACGGCGCCGGCCATGCTGGTGATTTCGCCGGATTGTTGCTCCATGCCTTCATAGGCGCCGCCAGACAGACCGGACAGCGCTTGAGCCCGGCGGTTGACCTCTTCCGAAGCGCGGCGGATGTGCTCGACCATGGTCGACAGTGCCTGACTCATCTGGTTGAACGCGCGAGCCAGCTGACCGATCTCGTCGTTGCTCGACACGCTCAGGCGCACGCTCAGATCACCGGCACCCAGGGCTTCAGCCTGACGCACCAGATCCCCCAAAGGCGCCAGCTTGCTGCGCAGCAACCAGACCACCGAGCCCACCGCCAGCAGCATCGCCAGCAGACTGCCGATGGCCAGCTGAGTGCCGACGCTCCAGGTCACCGCGCGAATCTCCGCCTTCGGCATGCTCGCCACTACCGACCACGGCCCACCCTCGAACGGCACGGCGATGCTGTAAAAGTCTTCGGACTTGTCGCTCCAGAACCGGCCTTTACCCGGCGCTTTCGCCAGATCGTTGATTACCGGAATCGCTTGATCCAGCGCCTGCACGCCCGCCGGGGCCACCAGCCATTGGTTTTTCTCGTCCAGCAATGCCAGCGAACCGGTCTGGCCGATGCGGAAGCGCTTGAGATTGGCGAACTGGGCGTTCTGCGCGTCGGTGTAATCGAAGCCGACAAACAACACGGCAATCACCTTGCCGCTGCTGTCACGCACCGGGGTGTACTGAGTCATGTAGGAACGATCGAACAGCAAGGCGCGGCCAACGTACCCCTGCCCTGCCATCAACTTCGCATAGGCCGGGTGCGCGTGGTCGAGCACGGTGCCGATGGCGCGGGTGCCGTCCTGTTTGCTCAGGGAGGTGCTGACGCGAATGAAGTCTTCGCCGCTGCGCACGAACAGCGTGGCAACGCCCGCCGTCATCTGCTTGAACTCGTCGACTTCCTTGAAGTTGTTGTTCAACACTTCGCTGCCCAGGTGCAGGCCCGGCGTCTGGGTGCCGGCCACGGTCACCGGTTCGCTCGGATGAATGCTCAGGCCGGCGCTGAAGCGCTTCTCGAACAGCCCGCTCAGGCGCTGGGTGCTTTCGCGCAGCGTGCCGTGGAAGGTGCTCAATTGGTCGGCGAGCAGACGCGCTTCACTGGCGAGGTGCTCCTCACGAGTGGCGAGGTTGGCGGTATCCAGCGAACGCAAAGCAAAGACTGTACTGCCGCTGATGACAATCGCCAGTATCACGGCGAGCGCGAGGCCCAGCTGCGAGGCGATCCGAGCGCGAGGTTGAGACATGGACAGCTCCTGGCCGAACTTCCGATCCTCCTTGATCGCAGCTCGGATAATTTTCTAATGGGGGTGAATCGTGGTAACCGGCACGACGGTTCCACATGCACGTATTCGGCGGTAAAACCGAATACTTGAGCGAACAGCAGGGTTATGGCGAAAGGCCGGCATTGTGCAGGCTCGAACGATTCAGCTCAAGCGCGTGACCGCCGGCAGCGTCATGGCGCGGACTTCGCCTTGCAGGAAGTCGCTGAGGCGGCGCAAACGTTCACCTCCCGGACGGGTCTTTGGCCACACCAGGTAATAATTCAGTCCGCTGGCGACCGCCGTCGGCCAGGGCAGACTCAAGCGTCCTTGCGCAACGTCTTCGGCCACCATCAGCAGATCGCCCATGGACACCCCATAGCCACGGGCTGCCGCGATCATGCCCAGCTCCAGGGTGTCGAACACCTGCCCGCCCTTGAGCGACACCTGTTCCGACAGTCCCATGTGTTCCAGCCAACTGCGCCAGTCCCGGCGATCCGGCGTCGGGTGCAGCAGCTCGGCGCTGGCCAGCCGCGCCACGTCCCACGGCTGATCGTTGAGCAGATTTGGCGCGCCAACCGGAATCAGCTCCTCCGGAAACAGCAGGCTGGCTTCCCAGTCCGGCGGGAAATGCCCGTCACTGAGCAACACCGCGCAATCGAATGGCTCGTTGTTGAAGTCCACGGAGTCTACGTCCATCCACGCGCTGGTCAGTTGCACCTCGTTGCCCGGCTGCAAATGGCGGAAGCGACTGAGCCGCGCCAGCAACCAGCGCATGGTCAGGGTCGACGGGGCTTTCATGCGCAGGATGTCATCTTCGGCGCGCAAGGTATTGCAGGCCCGCTCCAACGCGGCAAAGCCATCACGGATGCCCGGCAGCAGCAGGCGCGCAGACTCGGTCAGTTGCAGGTTGCGCCCGCTGCGGTGAAACAAGCGGCAGGCGAAATGCTCTTCGAGCGTGCGGATGTGCCGGCTCACCGCACTTTGAGTGATCGACAACTCTTCGGCTGCCCGGGTGAACGAACTGTGGCGGGCCGCCGCTTCGAATGCGCGCAGGGCATACAAGGGTGGAAGACGACGGGACATGCACAGCGCTCCTATGGCGGGATTGCGCCAACTTAGCAGAATCACGGCAGGATGAGTTTTAATCATGCCATCCATCCTTTTTATCCCTTTGTGCAACCTGCGCCAAACCCTGAGAATCGACAGTCTCTTGCTCCCTCTTTTATAAGGATGTGAACGCCATGCAGCGTCCTGTGCGTACCGAACTCTGGGCCATCCTGCGGCTGGCGGGGCCGTTGATCGCCTCGCAGTTGGCGCACATGCTGATGGTGCTGACCGACACCCTGATGATGGCGCGCCTCAGTCCCGAAGCGCTGGCCGGTGGCGGTCTGGGCGCGGCGAGCTATTCGTTCGTGTCGATCTTCTGCATCGGCGTGATCGCGGCGGTCGGCACTCTGGTGGCGATTCGTCAGGGCGCCGGCGACATCATCGGCGCCGCCCGCCTGACCCAGGCCGGATTGTGGCTGGCGTGGCTGATGGCGCTCGGTGCCGGGCTGCTGTTGTGGAATCTGAAACCGGTGCTCTTGCTATTCGGCCAGACCGAGACCAACGTCAACGCCGCCGGGCAATTTCTGATCGCCCTGCCGTTCGCCCTGCCCGGCTACCTGAGCTTCATGGCCTTGCGCGGCTTCACCAGCGCCATCGGCCGGGCAACGCCGGTGATGGTCATCAGCCTCGCCGGTACGGTGGCCAACTTCCTGCTCAACTACGCGCTGATCACCGGCCTGTTCGGCCTGCCGAAACTCGGGCTGACCGGTATCGGTCTGGTCACGGCGATCGTTGCCAACTGCATGGCACTGGCGCTGGCCTGGCACATTCGCCGGCATCCGGCCTATGACGCCTACCCGCTTCGCGAAGGTCTGTCGCGGCCAAATCGGCAGTATTTGAAAGAACTCTGGCGCCTGGGCCTGCCTATCGGCGGCACCTACGCGGTGGAAGTCGGGCTGTTCGCCTTCGCGGCGCTGTGCATGGGCACCATGGGCAGCACGCAACTGGCGGCGCATCAGATCGCCCTGCAAATTGTCTCGGTGGCATTCATGGTTCCGGCGGGGATGTCGTATGCGATCACCATGCGCGTCGGCCAGCATTACGGCGCCGGGCAATTGAACGATGCGCGGATGTCGGGACGGGTCGGCATCGTCTTTGGTGCGGTGGTAATGCTGGGGTTTGCGATGGTGTTCTGGTTGCTGCCGAATCAGTTGGTCGGTTTGTTCCTCGACCATAACGACCCGGCGTTTGCCGAGGTGATTCGTCTGGCCGTCAGCCTGCTGGCCGTGGCGGCGTGGTTCGAGCTGTTCGACGGCACGCAGACGATTGCCATGGGCTGCATCCGCGGGCTCAAGGATGCCAAGACCACATTCCTGGTCGGGCTCGTTTGCTACTGGCTGATCGGTGCGCCGGCGGCGTGGCTGATGGCGTTCCATCTGCACTGGGGGCCGACCGGCGTCTGGTGGGGTCTGGCGCTGGGGCTGGCCTGCGCGGCGGTGAGCCTGACGCTGGCGTTCGAATGGAAGATGAAGCGGATGATTCGGCTCGAGCCGCAATCTCAAGGCTTCAAGATCGCTCAGCCGGAATGAGTTTCCCTGTGGAAGCAAGCTCGCTCCCACAGGGATTTGAGGCTAAACCACGATACCCAGCGGCGGCTGGCTGGCGTCAACCACCAGATATTCAACCAGTTCCGCCAACGGTAACGGCTTGCTGATCAGGTAACCCTGCACCTGATCACAGCCAAACCCGCGCAACAGATCCAGTTGCTCCCGGGTTTCCACCCCTTCGGCCACCACTTCCAGGTGCAGGTTGTGCGCGAGATTGATCATCGCGTGCACCAGTTTGCGGTTCTCTTCACGCTGCTCCATGCCGCCGACAAAGCTCTTGTCGATCTTCAGCAAGGTGATCGGCAGGCTGTTGAGGTGCACGAACGATGAGAACCCGGTGCCGAAATCATCCAGCGAAAATCGCACGCCGAGGCGACCGAGGGCGTCCATGGTCTGCTTGACCAGATCGCTGCGGCGCATCACGGCGGTTTCGGTGAGTTCGAATTCCAGCCACTGCGCCTCGACGCCGCGCTCGGCGATCAGACGGCTGAGCGTCGGCAGCAACTGGCTGTCCTGAAACTGGCGGAACGACAGGTTGATCGCCATGTGCAGCGCCGGCAGTCCGCGCTCGCGCAACGCCTGCATGTCGCGCAGGGCCCGGGAAATCACCCAGTAACCCAGCGGCACGATCAGACCGCTCTGCTCGGCCAGCGGCACGAATTCGCTCGGTGGTAGCAGGCCGCGTTCGCTGTGGCGCCAGCGCACCAGCGCTTCGAGGCCGACGATCTGGCCGTCCTGCAGGTTCAGGCGCGGCTGGTAATGCAGCTCCAGCTCGTCACGACGCAAGGCCCGGCGCAGTTCGCTTTCGAGGTCGGCCATGCTCCGCGCGTTGCGGTTGATCCGCTCGTTGAAGATGTGAAAGGTGCAGCCCTGAGTGCTCTTGGCCTGCTGCATGGCGATATGCGCGTGCCACATCAGCGGATCGGCGCCACCCTGGGCGCGGGCATGGGCGATGCCCAGGCTGGAGCCAATCAGCAGGCTTTCGCCGTCGACCCAGTAAGGTTCGGCCAGGGCTTCGGTGATGCGTTCGGCCATCCATTCCGCCCGTTGCGGGGCGCGGCGGGTGTCGATCAGCAGGGCGAATTCATCGCTGCCGAGGCGCGCCAGTTGATCGCCGACTTCCAGCTGACTTTTCAGCCGTGCGACGACTTGCAGGATCAGGCGGTCGCCGGCCTGGTGGCCAAGGGCGTCGTTGGCGTGACGGAAGTTGTCGAGATCAAGGTGCCCGAGGGCCAGGCCGCGACCGTCGTTTTCGGCGAGGCGCGCCGTCAGCAGGGTCTGGAAGCCCTGGCGGTTGGCGATGCCGGTCAGCGGATCCTGTTCGGCCAGGCGTTGCAGGGTGTTTTCCAGCACGCCGCGTTCGCGCACATGCCGCAGGCAACGCCGGAGCATGCCGGGATCGAGGGCATCGAACACCAGCCAGTCGCTGACGCCGTCGGGCGCGGTCGCCGGCTCGTGTTCCAACAGCAACACCGTCGGCAGGCTGCAACGGCCGGGCGCCGGCTGCAACGCGGGAACGGTCAACAACACCGCGTGGCGGTTGTCTTCGAACAGGCTGCTGACCGACTCCCAGCTCGGCGCGCTGATCAGCACCGCCGTACTTCCCAACGGCGCCAGACACTCGCGCAATAACGCTGTCCACGCTGGCTCTTCGGCCAGTAGCAGCAAACGCAAGGGTTCGACAGGCGTAGTCAAGCTGACTCCCTAGACTCTGCAATGATGTGGGCGGCGGGCATTATGCCGTTGCGGCAACCAATGACCAAACGACAACGGTTATCAAAACGTTATTTTGTGTCACGAATGAGAACATTAGCCGCAAAATCACCGCGCATCCTGCGTGAAAGTAACAAAACCGGCAAATTTGAATCGCGTGCTGCGTCACAAGTCGGAGAGAGCAGCACAAATCGCTGAGCCTGTTAAAATGCCGGCCCATTTCGTCAACGACTCCCGAATTTTCGTATGTCCCGACTCAATCCCCGGCAGCAAGAAGCCGTGAACTACGTCGGCGGCCCTCTATTGGTGCTCGCCGGTGCTGGCTCCGGCAAGACCAGCGTGATCACGCGCAAGATTGCGCACCTGATCCAGAACTGCGGCATCCGCGCCCAGTACATCGTCGCCATGACCTTCACCAACAAGGCCGCGCGCGAGATGAAAGAACGTGTCGGCACCCTGCTGCGTCCAGGTGAAGGACGCGGGCTGACGGTCTGCACCTTCCACAACCTGGGCCTGAACATCATCCGCAAGGAACATGAACGGCTGGGCTACAAACCCGGTTTCTCGATCTTCGATGAAACCGACGTCAAGTCGCTGATGACCGACATCATGCAGAAGGAATATGCAGGCGACGACGGCGTCGACGAGATCAAGAACATGATCGGCGCCTGGAAAAACGACCTGATCCTGCCGGCCCAGGCCCTGGAAAACGCCCGCAACCCCAAGGAACAGACCGCCGCCATCGTCTACACCCACTATCAGCGCACGCTCAAGGCGTTCAACGCGGTGGACTTCGACGACCTGATCCTGCTGCCGGTGAAACTCTTCGAAGAGCACGCCGACATCCTCGAAAAATGGCAGAACAAGGTGCGTTACCTGCTGGTCGACGAATACCAGGACACCAACGCCAGCCAGTACCTGCTGGTGAAAATGCTCATCGGCAAACGCAACCAGTTCACCGTGGTGGGCGACGACGACCAGTCGATCTACGCCTGGCGCGGCGCGCGACCGGAAAACCTTATGCTGCTCAAGGACGACTATCCGTCCCTGAAAGTGGTGATGCTGGAGCAGAACTACCGCTCCACCAGCCGCATCCTGCGCTGCGCCAACGTGCTGATCTCGAACAACCCGCACGAATTCGAAAAGCAGCTGTGGAGTGAGATGGGCCACGGCGACGAGATCCGCGTGATCCGCTGCCGCAACGAGGACGCCGAAGCCGAGCGCGTGGCCATGGAAATCCTCAGCCTGCACTTGCGCACCGACCGCCCGTACAGCGACTTCGCGATCCTCTATCGCGGCAACTACCAGGCCAAGCTGATCGAGTTGAAACTGCAGCACCATCAGGTGCCGTACCGTCTGAGCGGCGGCAACAGTTTCTTCGGTCGTCAGGAAGTGAAAGACCTGATGGCCTACTTCCGCCTGATCGTGAACCCGGACGACGACAACGCCTTCCTGCGGGTGATCAACGTGCCGCGCCGGGAAATCGGCTCGACGACTTTGGAAAAGCTCGGCAACTACGCCACCGAACGCAAGATCTCGATGTACGCCGCCACCGACGAACTCGGTCTGGGCGAACATCTGGACAGCCGCTTCACCGACCGTCTGTCGCGCTTCAAGCGTTTCATGGACAAGGTGCGCGAGCAGTGCGCCGGCGAAGACCCGATCTCCGCCCTGCGCAGCATGGTCATGGACATCGACTACGAGAACTGGCTGCGCACCAACAGCTCCAGCGACAAGGCTGCGGACTACCGGATGAGCAACGTCTGGTTCCTGATCGAAGCCTTGAAGAACACCCTGGAAAAAGACGAAGACGGCGAAATGACCGTCGAGGACGCCATCGGCAAACTCGTCCTGCGTGACATGCTGGAACGTCAGCAGGAAGAGGAAGACGGCGCCGAAGGCGTGCAGATGATGACCCTGCATGCGTCCAAGGGCCTGGAATTCCCCTACGTGTTCATCATGGGCATGGAAGAGGAAATCCTCCCGCACCGCTCCAGCATCGAAGCCGACACCATCGAAGAAGAACGCCGCCTGGCCTACGTGGGCATTACCCGCGCGCGCCAGACCCTCGCGTTTACCTTCGCCGCCAAGCGCAAACAGTACGGCGAGATCATCGACTGCGCGCCAAGCCGCTTCCTTGATGAGCTGCCGCCGGACGACCTGGCCTGGGAAGGCAACGACGACACACCGACCGAAGTCAAAGCCGTGCGGGGCAACAGCGCACTGGCTGATATACGCGCGATGTTAAAGCGCTAGAATTGACCACTTTTTACTAGACCTTCGGCGCACAAAGCGCCAAATGAGGACAGCTTCATGGAAGCATTGCACCAGAAAATCCGCGAACAAGGCATTGTGCTTTCCGACCAGGTCCTGAAGGTCGACGCCTTCCTGAACCACCAGATCGACCCGGCCCTGATGAAGCTGATCGGCGACGAATTCGCCTCGCTGTTCAAGGATTCCGGCATCACCAAGATCGTCACCATCGAAGCCTCGGGCATCGCCCCGGCGATCATGACCGGTCTGAACCTCGGCGTGCCGGTGATCTTCGCCCGCAAGCAACAGTCCCTGACCCTGACTGAAAACCTGCTGTCGGCGACCGTTTACTCGTTCACCAAGAAAACCGAAAGCACCGTGGCCATCTCCCCGCGTCACCTGACCAGCAGCGACCGTGTGCTGATCATCGACGACTTCCTGGCCAACGGTAAGGCGTCCCAGGCGCTGATCTCGATCATCAAACAGGCCGGCGCCACCGTCGCGGGCCTGGGCATCGTGATCGAGAAGTCGTTCCAGGGTGGCCGTGCGGAGCTGGATTCGCAGGGTTATCGCGTCGAGTCGCTGGCTCGCGTGAAATCGCTGAAGGATGGCGTGGTTACCTTCATCGAGTAAGCAACACTGCATTACCTCTGTGGGAGCCAGCCTGCTGGCGATGGCGTCGTGTCAGTCAACATCTTCAGGACTGGCGGATAGCAATCGCCAGCAGGCTGGCTCCCACAGTTGCTTCGGGTGTTGGAGTTATTGCGCGGTAGCTTTGAGGCCAGTGAGGAGCAACCGCTGAAACAGGTCTTCCTTCAGACCTTCCGGATCAGTGAGCTGCATGCGCGCCAGATGCTCCGGATACAGTGAAGCCTCTGGCGCATCCAGCGCGGCCTTGCCCAGTTCCAGAATCTCCGTCAGCTTGAATTTGCTCTTGAGCCAGTTCAGCGCCCGCAACAGATCCTTTTCGACCTCCGTGAAATCGCAGCCCAGCGGATACTCCGGAAACAGGTTCGGATGCCGTGCGGCAATCGCCTGCAAGCGTTGCGGGGTGTTGTCGGTAAAGCGCGGATCGAGACGGAAATCCTTCGGCAGCTTGCCGACCTTCTGCGCCTGCTCGATCAGGCCCTGCTGGAAGCGCGAGTCGCTGATGTTCAACAGCGCTTCGATCACCACCGCATCCGACTTGCCGCGCAAATCGGCGATACCGTACTCGGTGACCACGATGTCGCGCAGGTGCCGCGGAATCGTGCAGTGGCCGTACTCCCAGACAATGTTCGAACTGACATCGCCGCCGGATTCGCGCCAACTGCGCAGCAGCAGAATCGAACGCGCATCGTGCAGCGCATGGCCCTGGGCAACGAAGTTGTACTGGCCGCCGACGCCGCTGAGCACCCGCCCGTCTTCCAGTTGATCCGCCACCCCGGCACCCAACAGGGTCATGGTGAACACAGTGTTGATGAACCGCGCATCCAGGCGTTGCAGACGCTTGAGTTCTTCCTGACCGTACAGTTCGTTGATGTAGCTGATGCGAGTCATGTTGAATTCAAGGCGTTTGCTCAGCGGTAACTCACGCAAGCGCTCATAGAAACTGCGCGGCCCGAGGAAGAAACCGCCGTGGATCGAGATGCCATCGGTTTGCGCCGCCTCGTCGAGGGTCCCGGCGTTGGCCTGCTGCTGGGTCTGCACATCCGGGTAGACCTTGCGCCGGATGATCCCGGCTTCGGCCAGCACCAGCAGGCCGTTGACGAACATTTCGCTGCAACCGTACAGGCCTTTGGCGAAGGGTTCGATGCCGCCCTCGCGTTCGATCAACTGCGCCCATTGGCTGAGGTTCACATCGGCCAGCAAGTCCTGGTATCCGGCGTTGTCGGCCTGACGCGCCAGCAACGCGGCGGTCAGCGCATCGCCCATCGAGCCGATACCGACCTGCAAGGTGCCGCCATCGCGTACCAGGGTACTGGCGTGCAAACCGATGAAATGATCCTGAAAGCCGACAGGCATGTTCGGTGTGGAAAACAGCGTGCTGCTGTCCTTCTCGTCGATCAGCAGGTCGAAGGTATCGATGTCGACTTCGGCGTCGCCCGGCATGTACGGCAGCTCGGTGTGCACCTGGCCGACCAGCAGAATGGTCTCCCCCGCCGCCCGGCGTTTGGCGATCATCGGGAACAGGTCGAGGGTGATGTCCGGGTTGCAGCTCAGGCTCAGGCGATCGGGATGTTCGCTACTGCTGGCGAGCAACTGCGCCACCAGGTTCAGCCCGGCGGCGTTGATGTCGCGGGCGGCGTGACTGTAGTTGCTGCTGACGTAATCCTGCTGGGCCGGCGCGCTGTTGAGCAGGCTGCCGGGCTGCATGAAGAATTGTTCGATGCGGATGTTGGACGGCAGGCTGTCGCGGTGCAGGTCGGCGAGGAATTCCAGTTCCGGATAATCGCCGAACACCCGCTCGACGAAGGGTTCGATGAAGCGCTTCTGCAAACCGTCGCCCAGGGCCGGACGGCCGAGGCACAAGGCGGTGTAGATCGTCAGCTGCCGTTCGGGCAACCCGGCCACCCGCCGGTACAGCGCGTTGACGAAAGGATTGGGTTTGCCCAGCCCCAGCGGCAGGCCCATGTGGATATGCGCCGGCAACCGCGCCAGCACGTCGTCCACTGCCTGTTCGATCGAACACAACTGCACCATCTGAAGCCTCCTGCCCGTTCCGTGAATAGGGGTAGACCGAGCTTGCCGGGGATTTACTTCAGAGGGAAGGCAATTAGTGCGAAAAAAATAGGAGAGTGCGATGTTGGTGCAAGCACATCCAAAAAACATCCAACAATAACAATGCATTAACGATACCGAGAGAATCATCACACAAGCCTGCAGCCTCTTTCCCACATTGATTCCAATTTAATCGCGCAGAACTTCAGGACACTTCTGAATTGAAGTTATCTGAGTTCCAGCTAGCATTAAAAACGTAACACTTCGTTAGCAATCAATGCCTTTAGACCAACATAAATTTATCCGAACAATTTATGGAGATCGATTTTTTAGCAATCCGTAGTGCGTGGACACGCATTCTAAATTCAAGCGAACCTATATCAACGTTGGCAATTCAAGCATTCAGCAACTTGAGTGCAGCCAGCAGCGGTTCGCGCCCATGCGCTAGTTGCTGCTCACAATGTTGGCAAGGATGCTGCTACCCGACTTACATGTAGTCATGAGCCAAGGGCGGTCAATACGTGCCGCCCTTTCACTTGCTTCAGGATTTTTATATTGAAAACGCCGATTGAATTTTTAACTGAGCCCTTGAACCGCCACCGAAGCCTGACCACAGACTGCCCGGCATGGCCATACCTGCCTTACTATATTTACCATATCGAAAATAAACTTCCAAAAGCATCCGGAAGCGCCCTGGAAACTCAGCCAGGTTCACTACTCGGTTCCATTGGTTTGATTGACCATAACTACGAGCTTCCATTTCGTCCGCACCAAATGGAATTTATCAAACCATGAAAAGCAATCTAATACTTTGCTGCTTCGGCCTGGGCGTCTCAGCTCTAACAAGCGCATCGCCTTACTTAATCGGAAATTCAATTAATTTATATCTATCCCACGATCGCTTATATTTATATGTGCTCGCTGGTGCTTCGCTTTTCATCATCGCGACGCCACCCTTGAAACTAGCAGCCAACATATATCTACAAAAGACTTCTGCCAAGACAAGGTACATTCTGAAAAAAACAATTTTAACTCGCCTGGGAAGCAAAGCATCCATACATACAAGAAACCCAGGTGAGCAGATCGAACTCATCGACGGAGATGTTGACGGCTCTTTGTATCTATACCATTCGGTTTTCTTTGACACCTCACTCAACTTCAGCATCATAATCTTCGCATTGATTATAACGACTCACTATCATCCACTTTTGGCGCTCGCCCCCCTTAGCGGCCTGATATATGCCTCATCTGCATATTTTATAACCCGGAGAAACAGCGCCACCCTTTTTGAAGAATATGTAAAAGAAAACACCGTTACAATAGGGGCAATCTGTGCGCATTTATACAATGCCGAACCATACAACGACAGAGTCAAGCTGAGCATCAAACACATTGAACGCCTCGCTTTTCGTTCAAGCCTAAAAGCATCATCCTTCGAATCCATTTCAGGAACATGCTATTTGGTAGCGATAGTTTTTTTATTCTTGATATCTGCTCACTTATTAAGCGAAAGCACTTTGACAACAGGCGCTATCTTTGCCTCAGCCATCTACCTCGAACGTGTGCTCAGCCCGACAACTTCGCTTCTATCCATATACTATTCAAGCAGAGAGGCCGCTTATCGCCGCCACCGGATTCTAAGCTACAAATTGCAGTATGAGGGGCATTAAATTATGTTTATGTGCTTGCAAAAAAATTTAATATTATTTTTATTTTCAACAATGTGCCTGACTTTAGCAGCTGTATGCCAATTGCTAATACCATCGATCGTTGCCAAGGGACTTACAGCTCTCAGTAGTGGTGCTTTCAGCACTAATCTGTACCTAGTTCTCACCACTATTTTTTTAGCGAAGCTCGCAATGCAAACTCTGGGTAACTCAATGGCAGCGCTTATGGAAGCAAAATCTCGCTTTTTACTCATTAATTTCGTTGTGCATGATAAAAGGCCTTATCCGTTAAGCTTTCGCGTGACGATGATCAAAGAAGATGCCGAGAAAATTGCTTCAGTCCTTCATGACTCAACTCATCTGGCAGGATCTTGTATTTTGACTTTTGCCACAGCCTATATCTTACTTCGTGAAAACGCTTATTTTTTCATCCCTCTGATACTCATCACTGCGTTGACTTGCGTGCAGTTGATATATGCCAAACCCAAAATCCAGAGTCTGTATAAAGCCGAAATGGTCAATGAAGACCTGTATAAGGAATCACTCATCAGCACTTTCAGCTCCCCCACAATTGATGACCAAAATTCTCAAGCACTTATCACCAGCTGTAATGAACGTCTGAAGAATACAATACGAGCACGCTACAAATATCAAAAAGCCAACGCCATTCAATGCTTCTGGCCGGAAATGGCGATCTCGGCCGGGACAGTATCGGTCGTTATTTTCAGCGCCACTGCTACGCCTGAATTATTCGGCGAGCGTCTTATTGCCTGCCTTGGTTACGTCGGAATTTTTACCATGGCTAGCACGAGCTCAATAAGACTTGGCATAACGATGATTGGAGTAAGGGTATCCGTCAGTAGAATATTCGGGGAGCACCAATATGAATGATTTATTCATCCAGCAGATACGACTAAAGCCAGACAGAGTGGCGGCTCATTTTTTACGCGACCTTTTTCCGCTTCCATTCAGTAACAGAATTACCGTATTTATCGGAGAAAATGGTTCTGGAAAGTCCACCCTGCTTGAAGCACTTGCCATCAGTTTGGGATGCAATCCAGAAGGCGGTGGGAAGAACTTTAATTTCTCGACCGAGAACACTCACTCGAATATGCACGAAGCCCTGACGCTTTCAAAAGGCTACCGAAAGGAGAAGGACGTTTTTTTCTACAGAGCAGAAACCTTCTATAACTTGAACACTGCGATCCGCAAGCTTGACGCAGAGGCGAGCTTTGATCCCGAAATAAAGGCCTACTACGGCGGCGAGGATATGCATTGCATGTCGCACGGTGAAGCAATGGAGGCGCTGTTTCGAAACCGATTCAAAGCCCAGGGACTGTACGTTCTAGATGAACCGGAAGCGTCGTTATCCCCATTGAGGCAATTGGTGTTCATCAACCGAGTAATGGAGCTATCGCGCAAGGGTGCACAGTTCATCATTGCCACTCACTCACCGCTCATTATGTCGATCCCGGGATGTGATCTGAGACAGATTTCGGAAGGGCGCTCCGAAGCAATAGCCCCAGCAGATACTGATGCTTACGCGGTGTACAAAGCCGTGCTGAATTCTTCCGGTGCCTTTATCGCGAAAAGCACACAGTGATATTGCAGACAAAAAAACCGTCCGAAGACGGTTTTTTTCGTCAGAAGCGCGGCTTATTTCAGGCCGGACATCTTCTGGATCGCGCCCTTGAGCTCTTCATCGGAGCAGTCGGCGCAGGTGCCTTTTGGCGGCATCGAGTTGATGCCGGTGATGGCCTTGGCCAGGATGCCGTCGAGGCCGCCCTGGTGGTCGGCGCGCTCTTTCCAGGCCGCGGTGTCACCGATTTTCGGTGCGCCCAACAGGCCGGAGCCGTGGCAAGCGTTGCAATGTTTGGCAATCACTTCGTCCGGCGTCTTGGCGCCGCCACCGCCGCCTGCCGAAGCAGCGACTTCCATCCCCTTGCACTCTTGCCCCTGAACACACACCTGGCCGACAGGCTCGAGGCGTTTGGCAATGTCGTCATTCGTCGCAGCTTGAGCGCTGACAGCCCAGAGGGCCAATACGGTTGCTGGTGCAGCCAGCATTTTCATAATTAGGTTCACGCGTTCACCCTCAATGGTGGCTATTCACGCCTGCGGCCACGGTTCGCAGGCGGGCGCAAGTATAGCGGTTACCCCGCTTCACTGAAACAACCCCAAATTCGAAGGGGTTATATCGCGCTGTGGAAAAACGTTTCGGGTGCCTTCGCCGTATGGCCTGGCGCCTCTTTGTTTAAAAATTCGCCGGCGTGGCTGCGCTGATTAGTCGCGCCGGTGCATCGAACGGATTACGGAAACGATGCGGCTTGGTACTTTCAAAGTAGTAGCTGTCGCCGGCTTCGAGGATAAAAGTTTCAAGGCCTACCACCAGCTCCAGGCGCCCTTCCACCAGAATCCCGGTTTCCTCGCCTTCGTGGGTGAGCATTTCTTCGCCGGTGTCGGCGCCCGGCGGGTAGATTTCATTGAGGAACGCGATGGCCCGACTAGGGTGCGCGCGGCCGACCAGCTTCATGGTCACGGCGCCGTCGGAAATGTCGATCAGCTCGTTGGCCTTGTAGACGATCTGGGTCGGTTTTTCCTGCAGGATCTCTTCGGAAAAGAACTCGACCATGGACATGGGAATCCCGCCCAGAACCTTCCTCAG
This sequence comes from Pseudomonas sp. NFIX49, assembly GCF_900115915.1. Taxonomy (NCBI): domain Bacteria; kingdom Pseudomonadati; phylum Pseudomonadota; class Gammaproteobacteria; order Pseudomonadales; family Pseudomonadaceae; genus Pseudomonas; species Pseudomonas sp. NFIX49. Next base: position 236,866 of record NZ_FOYE01000005.1, read on the forward strand.
CGAACTGATCGAAGGACTGACGCTGTTCTTTTCGATCATCGAAATGGTGCTGTTGGTGACGCCCGCGCGCTTGGCGAGTTCACGCTGGGAAAGCCCTTTGAGCTTGCGGATCGATTGCAGTCGTTCACCGACGTCCAAGGCTGGAGCCTCCTGATGTTGTAGAAATATTGAGCGTTATCATGGCGACAGCGTTCAGTATTTACAACACTTGGGCCCCGCTAGCGCTTCAACCCTCGGAATAGAGCCTTGGCACCCGGCGCAGGTTGCAGAAGATCTGGTACGGAATGGTGTCCGCCCACTTCGCCACATCGCTGGCGAGGATGTTCTTGCCCCACAGCTCGACGGTCGAACCGAGGCCGGCCTGCGGTACGTCAGTCAGGTCGATGCACAGCATGTCCATCGACACCCGCCCAAGAATGCGGCTGCGCTGGCCGGCCACCAGCACCGGGGTGCCGGTCGGCGCCTGACGCGGATAACCATCGGCATAACCCATAGCGACCACGCCGATGCGCATCGGCTTGTCGGTGATGAATTTCGCACCGTAGCCCACCGGTTCGCCGGCCGGCAGTTCACGCACGCTGATGACTTTCGACTCCAGCGTCATCACCGGTTGCAGGCGCTCGGCCACGGCGTTGGCTTCTTCGAACGGGGTGGCGCCGTAGAGCATGATGCCCGGGCGCACCCAGTCGCTGTGAATCTGCGGCCAGCCCAGCACCGCCGGCGAGTTGCGCAGGCTGACTTCGGCCGCCAGGCCCTGACGCGCGGCTTCGAACACCGCGACCTGATCGGCGCTGCTCTGCTCGTGCAGTTCATCGGCCCGGGCGAAATGGCTCATCAGCACGACTTTCGCTACTTTGCCGCTGGCCAGCAGACGCTGGTAAGCCGCCGGGTAATCCTTGGGATGCAGGCCCACGCGATGCATGCCCGAATCGAGCTTCAGCCACACGGTGATCGGCTTGCTCAACGCCGCCTGCTCGATCGCTTCGAGCTGCCACAGCGAATGCACCACGCACCAGAAATCGTGCTCGACGATCAGCGCCAGCTCATCGGCCTCGAAAAAACCTTCAAGCAGCAGCACTGGCGCGCGAATCCCGGCGGCACGCAGTTCCAGGGCTTCTTCGATGCATGCCACCGCGAAGCCGTCCGCTTCAACCTCCAGCGCCTGGGCGCAACGTACCGCGCCATGGCCGTAGGCATCGGCCTTGATCACCGCCAGTGCCTTGGCACCGGTGACTTCACGGGCGATACGGTAGTTGTGACGCAGGGCTTGAAGGTCGATCAGGGCACGGGCAGGACGCATGGCAGCAGACTTCTTGGCGGTCATGGGAATAAAAACCGGCGCTGGCTGACGGCGTGAACCGCCAACAGCACCGGGAGAGGGATCTTTACAACGGGTTACGGCAACGCGGCGACGATGGAGATCTCGACCAGGATGCTCGGCTTGGCCATCTTCGCTTCAACGGTGGCACGGGCCGGGGCGGCGCCCTTGGGCAGCCACTGATCCCACACCGAATTCATGCCGGCAAAGTGCGCCTCGATGTCGTTCAGGTAGATCGTCGCCGACAGCAAATGCTGTTTGTCGGTGCCGGCCAGATCGAGCAGGCGCTCGATGTTGGCGAGGACGTCGCGGGTCTGCTGTTCGACACCGGCGTTGAAGTCATCGCCGACCTGCCCGGACAGATACACCGTACCGTTGTGGCTGACGATCTGACTCATGCGCTCATTGGTGAGCTGGCGCTGGATTGCCATGCTTTGCGGACTCCTGGGTGGTGTTGCCATAACGGGAAATATCGAGGCCTTCGGCGCTGATCTGTGGCTTTTTCTTCGCCATCAGGTCAGCCAGCAAGCGACCGGAGCCGCACGCCATGGTCCAGCCGAGGGTGCCGTGACCGGTGTTCAGGAACAGGTTCTTGAACGGGGTGGCGCCGACGATCGGCGTGCCATCCGGGGTGGTTGGGCGCAGGCCGGTCCAGAAACTCGCTTCGGCCAGATTGCCGCCCTGAGGATAAAGGTCGTTGACGATCATCTCCAGGGTCTCGCGCCGACGCGGGTTCAGCGACAGGTCAAAACCGGCGATCTCCGCCATGCCGCCGACGCGGATGCGGTTGTCGAAACGGGTGATCGCGACCTTGTAAGTCTCGTCGAGAATGGTCGAAGTCGGAGCCATCGCCGGGTTGGTGATCGGCACAGTCAGCGAGTAGCCCTTCAACGGATAAACCGGTGCCTTGATGCCCAGCGGCTTGAGCAGTTGCGGCGAGTAGCTGCCGAGGGCGAGTACGTAGCGGTCAGCGGTTTCCAGCTTGCCGTCGATCCACACGCCGTTGATGCGGTCACCGGCGAAGTCGAGGCGCTGGATATCCTGGCCGAAACGGAATTCCACACCCAGTTGGGTGGCCATTTCGGCGAGGCGGGTGGTGAAGATCTGGCAGTCGCCAGTCTGGTCGTTCGGCAGGCGCAGGGCACCGGCGAGGATGTCGGTGACACCCGCCAGCGCCGGTTCGACGCGGGCAATGCCGGCGCGGTCGAGGACTTCGAACGGCACGCCGGATTCTTTCAATACGGCGATGTCCTTGGCGGCGTTATCCAGTTGTGCCTGGGTGCGGAACAACTGGGTCGTACCGAGGCTGCGGCCTTCATAGGCGATGCCGGTTTCGGCGCGCAGTTCGTCGAGGCAGTCGCGGCTGTACTCGGACAGACGCACCATGCGCTCCTTGTTCACCGCGTAACGATTGGCGGTGCAGTTGCGCAGCATCTGCGCCATCCACAGGTACTGGTCGATGTCGGCGGTGGCCTTGATCGCCAGCGGCGCGTGGCGTTGCAGCAGCCATTTGATGGCCTTGAGCGGCACGCCCGGCGCAGCCCACGGCGAGGCGTAGCCCGGCGAAACCTGGCCGGCGTTGGCGAAACTGGTCTCCATGGCCGCGGCGGGCTGCCGGTCGACCACCACCACTTCAAACCCGGCACGGGCCAGATAGTAAGCACTGGCGGTACCGATGACGCCGCTACCCAAGACCATAACGCGCATTTTGTATCCCTCATCGCGGCGTGCCGCGTACGTCTGTTGTTAGAGCAATGATGCGCGCAGTGTAAAAAAGATTTGCCAGTGCTTTTCACTGTATAAGCGCCTATATTTGGCGACAATTCTCGGCAAAAACCCTTTTCACGGAGGCGCATCCCCTATGCGTACCAACACTCAGACCAAACGTGAGCTGGACAAGATCGACCGCAACATCTTGCGGATCCTGCAGGCGGACGGGCGGATTTCATTCACCGAACTAGGCGAGAAGGTCGGGCTCTCCACCACGCCGTGCACCGAGCGGGTGCGTCGCCTGGAGCGCGAGGGGATCATCATGGGCTACAACGCCCGCCTGAATCCGCAGCACTTGAAGGGTAGTCTGCTGGTTTTCGTCGAGATCAGTCTCGACTACAAATCCGGCGATACTTTCGAAGAGTTCCGACGTGCGGTGCTGAAATTGCCCCACGTGCTGGAGTGCCACCTGGTATCAGGGGATTTCGACTATCTGGTGAAGGCGCGGATTTCCGAGATGGCCTCGTACCGCAAGCTGCTGGGCGACATCCTGCTCAAGCTGCCGCATGTGCGCGAATCCAAGAGCTACATCGTGATGGAAGAAGTGAAAGAGAGCCTGAGCCTGCCGATTCCGGACTGATCGCTCAGACCAGTACCTGCCCACTGGATCGTTCCCACGCTCCGCGTTCGGCTTTGGAAGGGACGCGGAGCGTCCCGGGCTGCATTCCCACGCAGAGCGTGGGAACGATCAGAGTCAGACCAGCACTTGCCGGTTTTCAGCCATGTACTCGAACACCTGCTTCTCGACCCGTGGGTGAATCAGTTCCACCGGTCGCCGGCCGTTGGGGCACGGCAAGGTCTGGGTGGTGCCGAACAACCGGCAGATCAGCGGCCGCTCGTCATACACCGTGCAGCCATTCGGCCCCAAATGCACACAGTTGAGCTCTTCCATCGCTGCGTCCTGCTCGGCGCGGGTCTTGCGCGGCAGGCGGGACATTTCCTCGGGCGAGGTGGTCACCGGCCCGCAACAGTCATGACAGCCCGGCACGCATTCGAACGTGGGAATCTGCTGACGCAGGGTGCGGATTTTCTGACTGTTGCAGCTCATTGCAGCGGTAACCGGAGCGAAATAGGCGGCAATTGTGCCGCAAAAGCCGTGATCCAGACACCACGGGCCGACCAATGTTGCCCGGCCTCGGGCCTGCGGCTTATGCTCCGTCAAATTTTCTCGACACCCGCTCAGGATGACGCCCATGAATGCCCGCGCCCACGCCACCGCGAGCCAACCCCACGTTGCCTCTTATTACGCCGCCAGCAGCCTGCCGCAGCCCGATCATCCGGTGCTGCAAGGTGAACTGATCGCGGACGTGTGCGTGGTCGGCGGCGGTTTTTCCGGGCTGAACACCGCGCTGGAACTGGCTGAACGGGGCTTGAGCGTGGTGTTGCTGGAAGCGCACCGGATCGGTTGGGGCGCCAGCGGTCGCAACGGTGGGCAACTGATTCGCGGGGTCGGTCACGGCCTCGATCAGTTCGCCAACGTGATCGGCGCCGACGGCGTACGTCAGATGAAACTCATGGGCCTGGAAGCGGTGGAAATCGTCCGCCAGCGCGTCGAAAAATTTCAGATCCCCTGCGACCTGACCTGGGGTTACTGCGACCTCGCCAACAAACCTTCCGACCTTGAAGGTTTTGCCGAAGACGCCGAAGAACTGCGCGGCCTCGGTTACCGCTACGAAACCCGTCTGCTGCAAGCGAACGAGATGCACACCGTGGTCGGCTCCAAACGCTACGTCGGCGGCCTGATCGACATGGGTTCCGGGCATCTGCACCCACTGAACCTGGCACTCGGCGAAGCCGCAGCAGCGCAGCAACTGGGGGTGAAGCTGTTCGAGCAATCGGCGGTCACTCGCATCGACTACGGCCCGGAAGTCCGGGTGCATACAGCGCAAGGTTCGGTGCGGGCGAAAACCCTGGTGCTCGGCTGCAACGCCTATCTCAATGGGCTGAATCCGCAACTCAGCGGCAAGGTACTGCCGGCCGGCAGCTACATCATCGCCACCGAACCGCTGAGCGAAGAACAGGCCCACGCCCTGCTGCCACAGAACATGGCGGTCTGCGACCAGCGGGTGGCGCTGGATTACTACCGGCTCTCGGCAGATCGTCGTCTGCTGTTCGGCGGCGCCTGCCATTATTCGGGGCGTGATCCAAAGGACATCGGCGCGTACATGCGGCCGAAGATGCTCGAAGTGTTTCCGCAGCTCGCCTCAGCGAAGATCGATTATCAGTGGGGCGGGATGATCGGTATCGGCGCCAACCGTCTGCCGCAGATTGGCCGGCTCGCGGAGCAGCCGAACGTGTATTACGCCCAGGCCTATTCCGGCCACGGCGTGAATGCCACGCACCTGGCGGGCAAGCTGCTGGCCGAGGCTATCAGCGGCCAGCACAGCGGTGGCTTCGACCTGTTCGCCAAAGTGCCACACATCACATTCCCCGGCGGCAAGCATCTGCGTTCGCCGCTGTTGGCGTTGGGGATGTTGTGGCATCGGCTCAAAGAGTTGGTCTGAGATCGTTCCCACGCTCTGCGTGGGAATGCATCCAGTGACGCTCTGCGTCACAGCGGACGCGGAGCGTCCGGGGCGGCGTTCCCACGCAGAGCGTGGGAACGATCCTGATACAGATCTCAGATCCGCCAGAACGGCTTCAACCCTTCCTCCAGCGCCTGCTCGCGGGTCAGCCCGATGTCCTTGAGCTGTTCCGGTGTCAAGCGCAACAACGCCTTGCGCGTGTGCAGACGATGCCAGAACAGGTCCCAGCGACTCAGGCCCGACGGCGCGTTGCACATGCTCTCGTTGCGCGCATTGTCCTGTTGCCCTGCCTCCAGTTCCTGACTGTGTAACGTCAGCCGCACATCGCTCAAGCCGTTCATTTTCGTTGCTCCTGTTTACTTGGGTAGCCAGAGATTCCATGATGCGCGGGCGAGCAAAATCATTACAGATTCAACACATCTGTATTATTTCCATACAGATTTGCTGTCTCTGCGACTGAATTGTCGATTTACGCCGCATCTGTACTGGTTTAACGAATCATCTGCATCGAGGCAGTGCCATGACGCTCTATGTGAATCTCGCCGAACTGCTCGGCACCCGCATCGAACAAGGCTTCTACCGTCCTGGTGATCGCCTGCCGTCGGTGCGCGCCTTGAGCGTCGAACACGGGGTCAGCCTGAGCACGGTGCAGCAGGCCTATCGGATGCTGGAAGACAGCGGCCTGGCCACGCCGAAACCCAAGTCCGGGTACTTCGTGCCGGTCGGTCGCGAGTTGCCGGAACTGCCGGCGGTCGGGCGCCCGGCGCAACGACCGGTGGAAATTTCCCAGTGGGATCAGGTGCTGGAACTGATTCGCGCGGTACCGCGCAAGGACGTTGTGCAGCTCGGTCGCGGCATGCCGGACATCTCGTCACCGACCATGAAACCGCTGCTGCGCGGACTGGCCCGTATCAGCCGCCGTCAGGACATGCCCGGTCTGTATTACGACAACATCCACGGCACTCTCGAATTGCGTGAACAGATTGCCCGGCTGATGCTCGATTCCGGCTGCCAGTTGAGCGCCAGCGATCTGGTGGTCACCACCGGTTGCCACGAAGCGCTGTCCACCAGCATTCACGCAATCTGCGAACCCGGCGACATCGTTGCGGTGGACTCGCCAAGCTTTCACGGCGCGATGCAGACCCTCAAGGGGCTGGGCATGAAAGCCCTGGAAATCCCCACCGATCCGCTCACCGGCATCAGCCTCGAAGCGCTGGAACTGGCGCTGGAACAATGGCCGATCAAGGTCATCCAGCTCACGCCCAACTGCAACAACCCGCTTGGCTACATCATGCCGGAGTCGCGTAAACGCGCCCTGCTCAACCTGGCCCAGCGCTTCGACGTGGCGATCATCGAGGACGACGTGTATGGCGAACTGGCCTACACCTACCCGCGTCCGCGCACGATCAAATCCTTCGACGAAGACGGCCGCGTGCTGCTGTGCAGTTCGTTCTCCAAGACCCTGGCGCCGGGGCTGCGCATTGGCTGGGTCGCGCCCGGCCGCTATCTCGAGCGGGTGCTGCACATGAAATACATCAGCACTGGCTCCACGGCACCGCAACCGCAGATCGCCATCGCCGAATTTCTCAAGGCCGGGCACTTCGAACCGCATTTGCGGCGGATGCGCACGCAATACCAGCGCAATCGCGACGTGATGATCGATTGGGTGACGCGCTACTTCCCGGCCGGCACCCGCGCCAGCCGCCCGCAGGGCAGCTTCATGCTCTGGGTCGAACTGCCGGAAGGTTTCGATACGCTGAAACTGAATCGTGCGCTGCACGATCAGGGCGTACAGATTGCTGTCGGCAGCATCTTTTCCGCCTCGGGCAAGTACCGCAATTGCCTGCGCATGAACTACGCGGCCAAACCCACAGCACTGATCGAAGAAGCGGTGCGCAAGGTTGGCGCGGCGGCGATCAAGCTGTTGGCCGAGGCCGATTAATCCACCATAAAGGCGCCCTGACCTTCAAACCGCACCGGATCGACGGGGCGGCTTGAGGCGTCATCGACCCGCGCATCCAGCTCCAGCTCCACTTCCAGCAGACTGCCCTGGATACCGGCGTCCGCCCGCCATGGAACAACGTGGATGCCCGGTCGCAGGAAATCACCTTCGACCGGTTGGCCGCTGTCCAGGCGCCAGTGCACCGCCGCACCGTCGACACGAGCAGCCACGATACGCAGTTGCAACGTGCCCGCCGCCCAACGGAAACGTTGCGGATCGGCGGGGGGCGCGACAAATGCCCAGCGCATCAAGCGCACGTCGGGACAGTGCACCCGCAAGTGCACGCTGCGCAGACCAAAGCCCGGGCCCCGGCCATCAAGCGCCGTGCGTTGCAGCAGGTCGGCGCGCGTTGCGCTACCCAGGTTCACGCTCGCGGGCGACAGACTCGACTGACACGTCTCGGCGCTGAACGCCTGTTGAAATACCAGACACGGCAACACGATCCAAACCGGCAGAAATTTCATCAGATGCACTCGTTCAGGACAGCTCGGCCGGCGCGCAGGTGGCATCGACCCGCTCGATGAGCGCGCTGTCTTCAGGGGATTCGGGAAGCGGGAAACGCAACACGCACCGCGTGTTGTCAGGGAGCTGCACATGCAGGCGCTGACCCGCTTTTGCGTCGGGCAGAAAAATCGTTCCGGCATCCTGGACCGTTGTCAGGTAGCGGCCCTGCTCATCGTGAACACTCAACCCCTTGGTCAGCCATTGCCGGTCGACGGTCATCGCATTCAGCAACAATCGCCGGACAGTGACGAGGGAAAAGTCCAGATGCTGCACCGAACCACGGGCGGGCTGCACTTCCTTCACCCCGTCGAGCACTTCAACGTTGCGCGACAGGCTGAGCGGGTCGACTTCCAACCGTGCCGTCGACCAGGCCGGCAGGCTCGCCGCGACTGCGTGGCCCGAGCCATCGGTCCAGACCGGCCCTTGAGGCGTGTTCAGTTTCACGCCCGATCGATCACCGGCCTTGAGTACGCCGAAAGTGTCGCGCAGGGGATAAGGCGACAAGGTTACGCCCTCGCGATGCAGCACCACACCACCGCGCAGCCCCACGTCGTAATCGGTCGCGCCGGATCGCTGGCCGACACCAACGTCCAGGCTGGTGTAGCGCGGCAGGGCATTGAAGCGCACACCATAGCTCGCTGCCGCTTCATCGCGGTATTCAGCGTTGGCGCTGTAGGCCAGGTTTTCCCCCAGCACATCGCTGACGGCCACGCCCCGACGCAGGCCGGATCGATCATCACGGCGCAAATAGCCGCGCAGTCTTCGCTGGCCACCCAGCGCCATTCCCAGTGTCAGGTAAGCGGAATTGCCCAGGCGATCGGGCGCCGTATCGCCGATAGCACGCTCCAGGTTCAACGAAAGGCTGATGCGCTCAGGCAATGTACGCGACCAGGACAGGCCAAGACGCGACTGCGACGGTTCACCCTGGGTCGAATATCGCGACCAGGTCGCCCCGAATGCACCCCATTGATCCACCGAACCGGTGACAGAAAACACCAGGTGATCGCGACCGGGAGACTCTGCCCGGTGAAGCGCCTGATTCCAGCCGGTGTCTGACAGCGTGCGAAAATTCCGACTCTGGCGCACCGCAACCAGACTCGTCGACAGGTGCTCGGACAGCGGCGCACTAAGCGTCAGCTGCGTCTGGCTGCCTCCCGCGCCACTGGAGCGGTCATCGGACAGCACCTGCTTCACGCCCAGTGCGTAGCCGCCGGCCCATTGTCGTTGCAGGCCCCAGCCTGTCGACAGGTAGTCGGTTGCCGCGAGCACACCGGCGGTGAGACGGGTGGCCTGCCCCCAATCCCAATCCTTGCTGAACGCCGTGAAAGAAGGCGTCTGTCGGTCGTCCGAGCCCAGCCGTCGCACCGTGCCCAGCGCGAAGTTGAACCCGCTCGGCCCGGCCCATTGTGCTTCGTGGAGACTGGCCGCCGGCACCCGCAAGCGCCGCGCCTGCCCATCCTGCTCGTGCACAGTCACGTCCAGATCAATCTGATTGCTCAGCAGCGGCAGCGCTCGCAGCGTGAACGGTCCACTCGGCACCATGGTGGTGTAGATCATCACGCCGTTCTGCCGGACTTCGATGCGGGCCGGCGAATACGCGACACCTTCCACCTGCCCCCGCGCGCCGTCCTGCGCCGTTCGCAACTGGGTGAATGCCGCTTCCGGCAGGATCTGCACACCGTTGAATGGTTCACCGGCAAACAAGGTCGACGCGAGATTCAATTGCCCGACCTGCAGGCTGACTTCGGCGTCTTCCAGGGTTCGCGCACCGTAGGCATACAGGTGCTCGAACCGCGAGTTGCCGGAGGTCGACGTGTAAGACTGCCGACTGCGCAATACCCAATCCCCGGCGTTCACGCCGACCTCTGAGCCCAGGCTTTGAAACCTGTCGTGTTGGCCTTCATGCTGACTGCCGAACATCAACGCGTCGTAGTTGAAAACGCCGGCCATTCCGCCATGAGCGAAGTTGTTGGGCGTACGTTCCGGCAGCATCAGACGGTCGGTCGGTACCAGCAGATCAATCCGTTCGCGTCCCGGATCCAGATGCGCGACCGCTTCGGGAAATCCCTCCACCAACGTCGTGCACTGCTGCGGTCGCAACTTGGTCATCGAGGGTGGCGGGTGTACTCCGGCAGCGTTCAGCCATTGGGGTTGCAGGCACAATTCTCCGCGCTCGTTGAACGACACCCGCACACGGCCTCTGGCCTGTCCGTTGACCTCGAGCGCCACGGCATGCTCGCCTTGGGCGAAGCGCGGCGCCTCCCGAAAGTACGCCGCCAGCGCAGGGTCGATGCCGCGATCCCTCAACACTTGAGCGTCGAACTCCAGTGACTCGGCCGCCAGCACCGTGCCGTTGACCGCCAGCAGCAACACGCCCCAACGAACGCAGACCTTCATCAGCGAGTAACCGGCGAGTCGTAATGGTCGACCGCAAAGCCGTAGGTGGTGGCCGGAAAAATCCTCACTGCCATCGTCTGAGCCGAGGCGTGCAAGGGGAAATCAACGTGCAGTCGCTCGCCGGGCAAGATGTAGGTCTTCGGCAGGTTAACCGAGCGGGTGCCCGGCAGAGGAACAATGGTTTTCGCCAGCCGAACCACATAGGGGCTCGGATTGACGACCTGCACACCAGCGGCATCTATTGACCAGGTCAGCCGTTTCCAGGGCTCGCGCTCCACCGGCAATCCGGCAGGGCGCAGAATCACCGGCAGGTTCTGACGGACACCGAGAGTGACCCGCGCTCCGGCGGCGTCACTGGCCGGCTGGATCCCCTCGAAGATCAACCGCTTCAGGCGTTCAGTCTTCAACGGTTGCTGACTTTGCAGAATGAATCGCACTTGCTGAATGCCGTCCGGTTCGACACGAGCGATGGGCGGGGTAAAGACCAGCAGTACATCGTCGCTGTCCTCGATATTCTCGACGGTGGTGTGCAGCAATGCGGGGCGCGTATCGGTATTGCGCACATTCATTACCGCTTCACCCATACCTTCCTCCACCAACAGCACCGGCGTCTGCGGAACCATTCCGGCGGCGTGGGCCAGCGGCACTGAAAGCCATGCGAACAGGCACAGCGCTGCAGTCTTGAGAGCAGACTTGAAAGAAATGAGCATCGGGATAATCCGTGGAATGCTGGATGCGGCCCGGCAAATGCCGGACCGCGCTCGCGTGTGCCAGCCGGTCCCGGTGCCTGAGAGACACCGGGACGCTGTCATCAGAGGTAGAACATGTCGAACGTCACGGAGCCGTCCAGCGGGATTTCGTTGGCAATCGGCAGGGCGTTGCTTGGGCCGATGATCGGCAGCAGGTGCATCGGGAAACCGTGATGACGAGCCGCAACCGGACCGGCCGCGGCATTGTCGCCCCACGAGTACAGTTGCGGCGCATTGCTGACCAGTGTGCTGGTCGGCACACGCCATGCCGGGGCCGCCAGTGTTCGGGTCAGCAGCGTCTGGGCATTGCCGTCGGTCTCCGGAATGCCATGGCGCAAGGCGAAACCACCAATAGGCGTACCGTTGATTTCGCCCAGCCCGAAAAACAGTGCCGGATCACTCTGACCGGCACCATCACTGATGCCGGGCAACTTGGTGCCGGCCCGGTTGTCACGCACCGACACTTCCACGGGGGCCGGTGCATCGCAATTGATGTGCAGGGACACATCGCGACCGGCCAACAGGGTCTGGGTGGTCGGATTCAACGTCGCCGCCGAAATCTTGCGCAGATCCACCGTGCCGCCACCGGCAAAGGCCGGAATGCAGGAGGTCGGAATAATGGTACCGATGACATTCAGGTCAACGCTTTCTGCCATTGCCCATGCTGGCAGCAACGCTGCAGCCAGTACCGCAAGACGGGATGTCTTTTTCATAAGCCGTAATCTTCCATTAAATGACTGTCCACTCCCTACAAACCTGGTATGTAAGTAAGCGGGCTGATGATTGCGGCTTATGAGAGATAAATCTGTAGGAAACGGGAGCGCTTAAACAGCGAAATCACGACTGGTTTAATAGGTAATTTGAGCTTGGTGGCGGGATCCTACGCTGCCGTGGTCGGATGCTTTGAACCGCCCTGTCTCCGGGGTCCGAGATTCAGTACGCCTGAAAGCGCAGATCGATCCCGAACCGGGTCAGATCGGCAACCCGGGTCTGCGCTGACCCTACCCGTCCTTCAAGTTCCACTTCGACGTCCATGCGCTGACCTTCCAGTGCAACGCCCGCCCGCGCGGGAATCAGGCTTTGCCCGGCGGGCCAGACAGCCGCACCGGATGCCGCACCCGGTTCAAAACCAAGCCACTGCACAGCCTTGCCATCCACCCGGACAGCCACCACTTGAACCCTCAACACCCCGGCGCTAAAACGATAGTCGACGGCGTCCGCTGCTGGCGCGACCAGGTCGAGTCGCAACGGTCCTGTCCGCTCACACTGAACGGTGATCTGCACCCGGCGGCGCCCGAAACTCAACTGGTCATTCTCTATGGGCTGTTGCAGCAACTGACCGCGCGTCATCGCTCCAAAATCGACGGAAGGCTGCCCCAGCCTGACTGCACAGTCCGACTGCGCCTGTGCCTGATCGGCAATAAATGCGGTACTGAGCAATGCCAGACCGATCATGCCGGTTTTCAAATGCTGCATGGTGACTGACTCCTTAAACCGCTTGGCAGGTGGCTTGTGCCGTTTCGTACAGCGACTGCGTGTCGGGTTGTTCGTCGATGCTGTAGATCAACCGGCAGCGACTGCCATCGGGCAGCACCACATGCAAAATCGTGTCGGGCAGGACATCGGGCAAAAAGATCGTGCCGGCTTCCAGCACGTTAGTGATGTACTGTCCCTGCGCGTCGAAAACCGCTCCACCCTTGCTCAGAAGCACGTTGTCGGCGGTGCGCGCCTGTAACAGCAGGCGCCGCGCAGTGACCATCTCGAATGCAAGGTGCGCTACCGCACCACGCCCGGCTTCGACTTCCTGGTAAGCGTTGTGCACATCGACATTGCGCCCCAGGCTGGCCGTGTCGAGTTCGACCCGTCCCTTGCTGTACGCCGGCAGACTCGCCGCCACGGCGTGCCCGGCATAATCGGTCCAGACCGGGCCGCGCGGGGTGTTGAGCTTGACTCCCGCACTGTCGCCGGCCTTGAGCAAGGCGAAGGTTTCGCGCAGCGGATAAGGCGACAGGGTCACGCCTTCACCATGCAGTAACGCACCGCCGCGCAGACCGATGTCATAGTTCTGGTTACCGGCTCCGCTGCGCGAATAGCCCATGTCCATCTGACTGTAGCGGGGCAACAGATTGACCCGCCCGTTGAATCCGGCGCCACCTTCATCCGGTCGCTCGGCGCCGATGCTGTAAGCCAGGGTGTCGCTCAGTTGTTCATTGAATCGCAGGCCGCTGCGAGTGCCGCCCGCGTCGTCGTTGCGCACATAGCTGCGCAACGTCTGCCGGACACCTAACGGCAGACTGACACTCAGATAGGCTGCCGTACCGCGAGCATCGTTCGAATCCCCCGCGACATCGCGCTCAACCGTCAATGTCACACTGGCTCGCCGAATGCTCTGCGACCAGGCCAGGGCGACTCTTGAAGTGGCCGTCCCGTCAAACAGGGAGAACCGCGAATAGCTGGCGGAAAAACCACCGAACAGCGGGCTGCTGGTGCTGAGATTCGCCGTCAGTTGATTGCGCATCCGCTGAAACGGCTGATCATTGTGCGAGTCCCAGGTGGTATCCGAGAGTGTGCGAAACCCCTGAGTCTGCCGGGTCAGCGCAACACTCGCCGACAGCCTTTCACTCAGAGGACCGCTGGCCGTCCATTGCAACTGAGTGCCGGATGCAGCCTGATCCTGCGCCCGGGAAACCAACTGCCGGCCCCCCAGTACCAGTCGATTGCCGACGCTGCCCTGCATCGCCCAGCCCACCGACTCATAACCTGTACCGAGCATGGCACCGGCCGTGACCTGCCCACGCTGGCCCAGCCGCCAGTCCTTGCTGGCAGCCGCGAAGGACGGCGCATCACGATCATCATCGGCATAGCGTCGCACTTGGCCGACCGCCAGCCCATAACCGGCCGCCCGCCCCGTCATTGCGCCTCGCAACTGCGTCGCCGGCACAATGAAGCGCCGCTGCTGCCCGTCCTCTTCATGCACCGTCACTTCCAGATCCACGCTCTGACTGAGCAACGGCAAACCGACCAGGGTGAACGGGCCGCCGGGCACCACCGTGGTGTAGATCAGCGCACCGTTCTGCGTAACTTCGATTCGGGCGGCGGAATAGGCAATCCCTTCTACCCGCGCACCGGAGCTGTCATCGTCCAGCGCCATCAGGGCCAGTTCCGGCTGCACCTGAAAGCCGTTGAAGGCCTCGCCGGAAAACAACGGGGAAGCCATGTTCAACTGACCCAATTGCAGGTTGACCCGATAGCGCTCCGAGGTGTGCGAGGCATAGGCATACAGGTGCTCGAGGCGATCCTGACCGGCGAAATCGCTGTACACCTGACGACTGCGAAACGACCAATCCGCAGCATTCAGCCCAAGCTCGGTATTCAGATTGCGGAACTGCGAGGACTGGCCGGCGAACCGACTGCCAAGCAGCAAGGCGTCGTAGTTGAACAGGCCTGCCGCGCCCCCGTTGAGGAAACTGCGGCGAACCGGGCGATCTGGCATCAGCGCATCGGTGGGCACCAGCAGTGCGACATGCCCCTGCGAGGGATCGGTTTGCACTACCGCGTCAGGAACGTACTGACCGAACGGCACACATCCCGGTCCACCCGCCGACTCGATTCGAGTGGTGGCTCTGATGCCGCCCCTTTCCAGCAGTGACGGCGTGAAACACAACTCGCCTTCGGCATCGAATACGACCTGCAACCGCCCCTTGGGAACGCCGTTGACCGACAGGGCTACCGCCTGCTCGCCCTCGCGAAAGCGCGGCGCCTGGCTGAAGTACTCGGCCAGACGCGGGTCCAGCCCGCGGGATTTCAGGACATCCTGATTGAACTGCACGGACACACGCTCGGTGCTTCTGGCGATCGGAGCGGCACTCAGAATGATCATCAGCGCCGCGCCGGCCAGACAATATCGCTGCATCAATCCGTCACCAACGGAGCGTCGAAATGCGCAATGGCGAAACCGTACGTAGTGACTGGAAACAGTCGCACCTGGAGCTGTGAACGGCTCGATTCAGCCGTCCCGCTCAGGGTCAGCTGCTCGCCAGGCAACACATAGGTACGCCCCAGATCCATCTCTTTGCCACCAGGCAACAACATCACCGAATGACCCAGCCGCACCACATACGGACTGGGATTGCGGACCTTTATCTCGGAGCCTTGTCGTAGCCAGACCAAATGCTTCCAGGGCTCACGGTCGATCGGCAATTTCGCCGGACGCAGGATCGCCGGGATGTTCTGGCGCACGCTCAGGTTGACCTGCGCCTTGCCCGTCGCATCCTGCGGCGCGATGCCTTCGAACACCACCCGCTTGAGACGCTCGGTCTTCAGCGGTGCGGCGCTGCGCAAAATGAATCGCACGCGCTGTGTGGCCCCGGGCTCGACCCGGGCGACCGGCGGCGTCAGAAGAAGCAAGGGTTCGGTGTCTTGCGGCACGTCCTCGACAGAGGTGTGCAACAGCGCCGGATGGGGCTCGCTGTTGAACACATTGATCCCCGCCTCGCCCAGTCCTTCGTCGAGCACCAATACCGGCGTTTCGGGAACCATCCCCGCCGCCCGGAGCTGGCCGGGCTCCGATAAAACCACCAACAGCACACTCATGATGGCGCTGCGCATGAAGCCGTTCATGTCGTTGTCCACAGACAAGCGCGCAGCCGGCAGCACCGCCAGGCCACGAGCCAGCCGATCAGGTTGATAGGAAATGACAGGCCACACAAAGGCCGAGCCTGTCGGCAGTCACTGCAAAACCCTGTTGCGCCTCAAACCCGGCACAACCACCCGCATTCCCTCAGAGGTAAAGCAACTCGAACGTAGCCGACCCGTTGAGTGCGAACTCGGAGGTGATCGGCAGGCTCGACGACGGGCCGATGACGGGAACCAGGGTCATGGGGAACGTGTGGACAATGCCCGGCGTCGGACCTGCCGCCAGCGAAGCACCCCACGAGTACCGAAGGTTGCCGCCTTCGGCGTTTTTCCCGACCAGCGTTGCCGTTTCGGGAGAGTCCCAGTTGGCCATGTCGCCCTGCTTGTACATGACCATCGACGGCTGACCGTCGACGGTGGGTGTGCCGAACCGCAGGCCGTAGCCACCGATCTTCGCCCCGGCCACTTCACCGATTCCGTAAATGTACATGGCCCAGTCGTAGCCATCGATGACAATCCCGGGCCGCTGCGTATGAGACTGATTGTCATGCACTTTGATCGCCATGGGGGCGGCTGCGGAGCAACTGACGCTCAGCGTGATGTTGCGGTTCTGCAGTTCGGTCTGGCGATCCCGGTTCAGCGAACCGGCGGAAATGTCTCCCAGATCAACGGTATTGCCGCCGGCGAAGGCCGGTGTACAGGAGGTCGGAACAATGGTGCCCGTGATCGTCAGATCCGCGCTGTCGGCCATGACCCAGGCCGGTGACAGGGCGCTTGCGACAGCAATTGCACGAAAGGTCTTGCGCATGAAAATTCTCACTCCATAAGAATCGAAAGATGACAGCCAGCTGCGCTTCTTCTGCTGTAAAACAGGAAACTTCCTGCCTCAAAATCAGCGTTGTCATTATTCCAATTGTTTCCCGGCAGTGATGTAAGGCGACGGCGCGATTAGCACTGGAAAAATCGCTGCAAGGCGTAGCTGATGTGAGCCGGAAAAATCGTCAATTCGTTTAAGAACTCTCGCTTGCCCGACAGTCATAAGCTACAAGCCGCTCTGGTCCAGGGCTCGGATTGACTGACCGTCGAACGGATAACACGCTGCGTACGCCGTGCCATACTCCTGACCTCGCCCACACCCGGAACGATCCGACTTGAGCTCAAGACATTCCCTGCCATTTGCACTGATGTTCGTCCTGCTGCTCGCCGGGTGCGCCTCACTGGATGTTCCACGAGAACCCAGCCAGACCCTGCCAGCCAACGGATCGGCATTCGGCCGTTCGATCCAGGCCCAGGCGGCGCCCTACAAGGGCCAGTCCGGCTTTCGCCTGCTGTCCAACAGTACCGAAGCCTTTACCGCCCGCGCCGAGCTGATCCGCAACGCCCAAAGCAGTCTCGACTTGCAGTACTACATCGTCCATGACGGCATCAGCACCCGAATGCTGGTGGAAGAATTGTTGAAGGCTGCCGACCGTGGCGTGCGGGTGCGGATCCTGCTGGACGACACCACCAGCGACGGTCTCGACCTCATCATCGCCACACTGGCGGCGCATCCACAGATCCAGATCCGTCTGTTCAATCCGCTGCACCTGGGGCGCAGCACCGGCGTGACCCGTGCGGCCGGGCGGCTGTTCAACCTGTCGCTGCAACATCGGCGCATGCACAACAAGTTGTGGCTGGCGGACAACAGTGTGGCCATCGTCGGCGGGCGCAATCTGGGCGATGAATACTTCGATGCCGAGCCCAACCTGAACTTCACCGACATCGACATGCTCAGTGTCGGGCCGGTCGCCGAACAGCTCGGGCACAGTTTCGACCAGTACTGGAACAGTGCCCTGAGCAAGCCGATCGACGAATTCCTCTCCAGCAAACCCACGGCCAAAGACCTGCAGAACACCCGCACGCGCCTGGAAGAATCCCTGGAAGAGACCCGCAAACAGAATCACGCGCTGTATCAGCAGTTGATGACTTACCGCACCGCTCCGCGCATGGACGTCTGGCGCCGGGAGCTGATCTGGGCCTGGAATCAGGCGTTGTGGGATGCGCCGAGCAAGGTGCTGGCCAAGGGCGAGCCCGATTCGCAGCTGCTGCTGACCACACAACTGGCGCCGGAGCTCACCGGTGTCAGCAAAGAACTGGTGATGATTTCTGCCTATTTCGTGCCGGGACAACCGGGGCTGGTCTACCTGACCGGCCGCGCCGATGCGGGCGTGTCGGTAAGCCTGCTGACCAACTCGCTGGAAGCCACCGATGTGCCGGCGGTGCACGGCGGTTATGCGCCGTATCGCAAGGCGTTGCTGGAACATGGCGTGAAGCTGTTTGAGCTGCGGCGCCAGCCTGGGGATAACGACGGCAGCGGCCCGCACCTGTTTTACAGCAAGTCCTATCGCGGCTCGGATTCGAGCCTGCACAGCAAGGCGATGATCTTCGACGGCAAAAAATCGTTCATCGGCTCGTTCAATTTCGACCCGCGCTCGGTGCTATGGAACACCGAAGTCGGGGTGCTGGTAGACAGCCCCGAACTGGCGGCGCACGTGCGCGAACTGGCCTTGCAGGGCATGGCGCCGGCGCTCAGCTACGAAGCGAAACTGCAGGACGGAAAAGTGGTGTGGGTCACCGAGGACAATGGCCAGATGCACACGCTGACCAAGGAGCCCGGCAACTGGTGGCGGCGCTTCAATGCGTGGTTCAGCACCACCGTGGGACTGGAGCGGATGCTGTAGCAACCCGCTCCAGCCGCCTCATCAAGCGGGCTCCGGCACCTTGCCGAACGCCCCTTGCCGCGACAGCAGAATCACCAGCCCGAACGCGCCGGCCGCCATCAGCCACGGCAACGCATGTCCACTGATCCACTGGCTGCCCGCGCCCGCCATCAACGGCCCGATCAGACAACCGACACCCCACAGCTGCGCGACATGCGCATTGGCGCGCACCAGCGCATCGTCGCGGTAACGCTCGCCGATCAGAATCAGCGAAAGCGTGAACAGACCACCGGCACTGGCGCCGAACAGCACCCACAGCGGCCAGATCAGCAGGGTGTCGAGCAGCATCGGGATCGCCAGGCTCGACAGCATCAGCACCACGGCGCAGGCGGTGAACAGGGTCCGTCGCGACAGGTAGTCGGCCAATGCGCCGATCGGCAATTGCAACAGCGCATCGCCCACCACCACGGTGCTGACCATCGCCAGCGCGATTTCAGCGGTGAAGCCCTGTTGCAGGCAATACACCGGCAACAGCGTCAGGATCATCGCTTCGAATGCGGCGAACAAAGACACCGCCCAGGCGATGGCCGGCAGTTCGCGAGCGAAGCCCCACAGATCGCCGAAGGTCACGCTGCTGGCTTCACTGCTCGGCGCACCGCTGCGGCCCAGCAGCAGAAATGGCGATACGATCAACAGGCCAACACCGACCCAGAAACCATAATCGTGATCAGTGCCCAGCGCGCCCAACAGCAATGGACCGGACAGTTGGCTCAACGCGTAACTACTGCCGTACAGCGCCACCAGTCGTCCACGCCACTGCTCGACCACCAGCTGATTGATCCAGCTCTCGCCAAGGATGAAGACGATGGTCAGAGCCACGCCGATCATCAGCCGCAACACCAGCCAGATCGGGTAACTCGGCAGCAGCGCCAGCAGGCCGATGGACAGCGCCCCGGCCCACAGGCACAGGCGCATCAGGTTAGCCGTGCCGAAGCGCGCGGCCAGATGACTGGAAACCTTCGCCCCCAGCAACACGCCAATGGCCGGCATCGCCGCCATCACGCCAATGGCGAACGAGCCGTAACCCCAGCCCTCCAGGCGCAACGACACCAGCGGCATGCTGACACCGAGGGCCAGGCCAACACTCAAGACAGACGCCAATACGGCGAAATACGTCGCCCAACGCATGGTCCACGCTCCTGTGGATAATTTTTATTCACACAAAACCAATGTGGGAGCGAGCCTGCTCGCGATAGCGGTGTCACATTCAACATTGATGTCGACTGTCACACCGCTATCGCGAGCAGGCTCGCTCCCACAGGGATCTCCGTTCGATTCGGGAGCCTGATTCACTCAGGCTCCCGTCAACGATTTACAGCTTGATCCAGGTCGCCTTCAGCTCGGTGTATTTGTCGAACGCGTGCAGCGACTTGTCGCGGCCGTTGCCCGACTGCTTGAAGCCGCCAAACGGTGCGGTCATGTCGCCGCCATCGTACTGATTGACCCACACGCTGCCGGCCCGCAGTGCCTTGGCGGTCAGGTGCGCCTTGGAAATGTCCTGAGTCCAGACTGCCGCCGCCAGGCCGTAAGGCGTGTCGTTGGCGATGCTGATCGCTTCCTCGGCGGTATCGAAGGCGATAACCGACAGCACCGGGCCGAAGATCTCTTCCTGGGCAATCTTCATCGCGTTGCTCACGCCGTCGAAAATCGTCGGCTCGACATAAGTACCACCGGTTTCCTGAAGAATGCGCTTGCCGCCGGCCACCAGTTTGGCGCCGTCGGTGTGGCCCGACTCGATGTAGGACAGCACGGTATTCATCTGCTGGGTGTCGACCAGCGCACCAACGTTGGTGGCCGGATCCAGCGGATTACCCGGTTTCCAGGTTTTCAGCGCCTCGATCACCATCGGCAGGAATTTGTCCTTGATCGAACGCTCGACCAGCAGACGGGAACCGGCGGTGCAGACTTCGCCCTGGTTGAAGGCGATGGCGCTGGCGGCGGATTCGGCAGCGGCTTGCAGATCCGGCGCATCGGCAAACACGATGTTCGGGCTCTTGCCGCCGGCTTCCAGCCAGACGCGCTTCATGTTCGATTCGCCGGAGTAGATCATCAGCTGCTTGGCGATCTTGGTGGAGCCGGTGAACACCAGGGTATCGACGTCGTTATGCAGCGCGAGCGCCTTGCCGACGGTGTGACCGTAACCCGGCAGCACGTTCAGCACGCCCTTCGGAATGCCGGCCTCGACTGCCAGTTCGGCGATGCGGATGGCGGTCAGCGGGGATTTTTCCGACGGTTTGAGGATCACTGAGTTACCGGTCGACAACGCCGGCCCGAGTTTCCAGCAGGCCATCATCAGCGGGAAGTTCCACGGCACGATGGCCCCGACCACGCCAACCGGCTCACGGGTTACCAGACCCAGTTGATCGTGCGGGGTGGCGGCAACTTCGTCGTAGATCTTGTCGATCGCTTCACCGCTCCAGCTCAGCGCTTG
Source organism: Pseudomonas sp. NFIX49 (assembly GCF_900115915.1). Lineage (NCBI taxonomy): Bacteria > Pseudomonadati > Pseudomonadota > Gammaproteobacteria > Pseudomonadales > Pseudomonadaceae > Pseudomonas > Pseudomonas sp. NFIX49. Next base: position 257,956 of record NZ_FOYE01000005.1, read on the forward strand.
CGCGGCACCCGGCACGTCGATGTACAGCGAATCGCTGATCGGTTTGCCCATGTCGAGGGTTTCGAGCAGGGCCAGTTCTTCGGCGTGCTGTTTGAGCAGGCCGGCGAAACGGATCATGGTGGCTTTGCGTTTGGTCGGCGCCAGGCGCGACCAGACGCCGGAGTTGAACGTGGCGCGGGCGTTTTCCACGGCGCGGTGGGCGTCTTCGGCATCACAGCTGGCAATCTTGCCCAGCAGACGGCCATCGACCGGGCTGATGCACTCGAAGGTCTCGCCGGAGACGGCATCGGTGTACTCGCCATTGAGGAAGGCGCGGCCTTCGATCTTCAGGTCGCGGGCGCGTTGTTCCCAGTCGGCACGAGTCAGGGTGGTCATTCGAGTGTCCTCCTCTTGTTCAATACGAGCGCCGCGATCGTCGCGGTCGTTCTCGGGGATACTGCCCGGCCAGCCTGCTTTTCGGCCCAAGGCATCCGCCACCCTAAACCAGCGGCCGGGGTTGTTTCAATATATTTGACATAAGGCGGTTATAGCGCCTTGCGGCGTTCAATTTAATCAACATAGACTTTGGCCCTTTCAAGCCACCGCGCCGTCATCACGGGAGAAAACAACAATGAACATCCAGAACGTCGTCGACATCAGCCTGACCACAACCGAAGCCGAACGCTATCGCCCGGCCCCGGCCAAAGTGCTCAAGGGCGATCCCGAGCAGGCGGTGTTCAATCAGTACGACAGCCCTTGCGGGCAAATGGGTGTCGGCGTGTGGGAAGGTGCGGTCGGGCAGTGGACGGTGAATTACACCGAGCACGAATACTGCGAAATCCTGCAGGGCGTTTCGGTATTGCGTGACAACGATGGGAACGCCAAGACTCTGCGTGTCGGCGACCGCTTCGTGATTCCGGCCGGTTTCCGTGGCACCTGGGAAGTGCTGGAGGCTTGTCGCAAGGTCTATGTGATCTTCGAAGCAAAAAAATAACTAAGTAGTGCATGACCAGGCGTTGAGGGATTGAAAATCGGGTCGTCCATAAGGACGTCTCAATCATGCATAAGGAGATGCAGCGTGATCCACATTGAAATCTTCAACAAAATTCACCACTTGATCGGCACGCCGTACGTGGAGTCGGTAGAAGTCTACATCGCCGAGCTGACCGGCTTTCGTGTCGAAAAGCAAAGGTTAGTAGACAATGCCATGAAGAAGTATCAGCTCGTGCAAATCGTCACTCGTGACGACAAGATCGTGTGGTTTGAAATCTTCAAATGATGATCAGAGGTTGAAGCCCCCCCTGCAACAAGGCCTGCACAGCAATGTGGGGGCCTTGTTGCACATAAATATATACCGCACCGGGCACCTGCCCAGACGGAGTACTGAATGGCCCGGACGGACTCGACATTCAATCAAAAGGATTAAAGAACATGACCAATGAACAGGTCCTGCAACAAATTCGACATTTGGCAGGCAGCCGCTATGTAGTGAGCGTCAAACGTTACATCACCGAGTTGACCGGCCGCATGCAAGTGATTGGCCCCAGGGATCTGATGAGTCGCGAGTTGAATCCTGAGCGTATAGTCATCAGGGTCAATAAGGCAGGCAATATCGAATCATTCAGCTTTGGCTAAACGGCTGGCAAATCTATATTCGAAGGCACAAAAAAGGCCCGTATCGTGAGATACGGGCCTTTTTCGTAAGTCGGGAAAAATCAATTACTTGATTTTGCCTTCCTTGTAGATCACGTGCTTGCGAACAACCGGATCATATTTCTTGATCTCGATTTTGTCCGGAGTAGTGCGCTTGTTCTTGTCGGTAGTGTAGAAGTGACCAGTACCGGCGCTCGAAATCAAACGAATCAATTCACGCATGATTAGCTCCCTTAGATCTTGCCAGCTTTGCGGAGTTCGGCCAGCACGACAGTGATGCCACGCTTGTCGATGATACGCATGCCTTTGGCAGATACGCGCAGACGCACGAAACGTTTCTCTTCTTCAACCCAGAAGCGGTGATGCTGCAGGTTCGGCAGGAAACGACGACGGGTTTTGTTGTTTGCGTGGGAAATGTTGTTCCCAGTCACCGGACCCTTACCGGTAACTTGACATACTCTAGACATGCCTCAGCCCTCTAAAACCACATGCCCAACCCGGCATGGGTTGGCCGCTTAATCTCTAGTCATTGTGGCGCCAGGCGCCGCGATTCTTTAGAGGTCTTACCGGCTACACCTACAAGCGAAGGAACCGGGCCCCTAGAAAAGAGCGCTGCTTTATACCAGAAAGACCACGGAGCAACAACTTTCCGTGCGCAAAGAATGGCTAAAAAGCCGCTTTTCCCGGCCGCAAGCGCCTTGGGCAAAGGCTGCCGGCAATTTTTACCATTCGTCGAAGAAAATCGGCCATGCCCGCAATCGAGACTTTTCCTACCGTCTGTTCCGACAAATCCTCAGCCGCGCAGCTCCGAAAATGCAAAAAGGGGATAGTCATTTGCAATCGCGACCACTAGGGTAGGCCTTTTCCAGACTGCACTTGCAGATGGGCCTTCGATCTGTAAAGGAAGCCGACCATGCGCCTCGCTGCCCTCCCCCTGCTCTTCGCCCCGCTGTTACTGAGTCCACTGGCCCAGGCCGCCGCCCTGAGCGTCTGCACCGAGGCCAGCCCCGAGGGCTTCGACGTGGTGCAGTACAACTCGCTGACCACCACCAACGCATCGGCCGACGTGCTGATGAATCGCCTGGTGGACTTCGACACCGCCAGCGGCAAGGTGGTCCCGAGCCTGGCCGCCAGCTGGGAAGTCAGCACCGACGGCCTGACCTACGTCTTCAAGCTGCACCCGCAGGTGAAGTTCCACACCACCGACTACTTCAAGCCGACCCGCGAGCTGACTGCCGAAGACGTCAAATTCAGTTTCGACCGCATGCTCGACCCGGCCAACCCGTGGCACAAAGTCGCCCAGAGCGGCTTCCCACACGCCCAGTCGATGCAGTTGCCGAGCCTGATCAAGAAGATCGACGCACTGGATCCGCTGACCGTGCGCTTCACTCTCGATCATCCGGACTCGACGTTCCTCGCGACCCTGAGCATGGGCTTCGCCTCGATTTATTCTGCTGAATACGCCGACAAGCTGTTGAAGGCCGGCGCCACCGACAAGCTCAACAGCCAGCCGGTCGGCACCGGGCCGTTCGTCTTCACCCGGTTCCAGAAAGACGCCTCGATCCGCTACAAGGCCAACCCGGATTACTTCCGCGGCAAACCTGCGGTGGACCCACTGATCTTCGCCATCACCCCGGACGCCAACGTGCGGCTGCAAAAGCTGCGGCGCAACGAGTGCCAGATTGCCCTGTCGCCAAAACCACTGGACGTACAGGCTGCCAAGCAAGAGCCGACGCTGAAAGTCGAAAAGACTGACGCGTTCATGACTGCTTTCGTAGGCATCAACAGCCAGCATCCGCCCTTGGACAAAGCGGAAGTGCGTCAGGCGATCAACCTCGCCTTCGACAAGGCCAACTACCTGAAAGCCGTGTTCGAGGACACCGCCGAAGCCGCCAACGGCCCGTACCCGCCGAACACCTGGAGCTACGCGAAGAACCTGCCGGGTTACGCCCACGACGTGAACAAGGCCAAGGCCCTGCTGGCCAAGGCCGGATTGAAGGACGGTTTCCAGACCACCATCTGGACGCGCCCGTCCGGCAGCCTGCTCAACCCGAACCCGAGCCTCGGCGCGCAGCTCCTGCAATCGGATCTGGCAGAAATCGGCATTCAAGCGGAAATCCGCGTGATCGAATGGGGCGAACTGATCCGTCGCGCCAAGGCTGGCGAACATGACTTGCTGTTCATGGGCTGGGCCGGTGACAACGGTGACCCGGACAACTTCCTCACGCCGCAGTTTTCCTGCGCGGCGGTCAAATCCGGCACCAACTTCGCCCGCTACTGCAATGCCGACCTGGACAAGCTGATCAGCGCCGGCAAGACCACCAGCGAACAAGGCGTACGCACCAAGCTGTATGAGCAGGCGCAGGCGCAGATCCAGCAGCAGGCGCTGTGGCTGCCGCTGGCTCATCCGACGGCATATGCGCTGACGCGTAAGGACGTGCAGGGTTACTCGGTGAGCCCGTTTGGGCGGCAGGATTACTCCAAGGTCACCCTGAAGTAATCCGCCACAACACAAAACCTGTGGGAGCTGGCTTGCCAGCGATAGCGGACTGACAGACAACATTGTGCTGAATGTGCCGCCGTCATCGCTTGCAAGCCAGCTCCCACAGGGTTTTGCATTCTCCCTTCGGAGCTACATCCAGCCGCACTCAGCCATCGACAACGGCTCGCCATCGCCAACGATGAAGTGATCCAGCACCCGCACGTCGATCAGCTCCAAAGCCTTCTGCAAACGCTTGGTCAATAATCGATCAGCCTGACTCGGATCGCTGTTCCCCGACGGATGGTTGTGGCACAGGATCACCGCCGCCGCGTTGTTGGCCAGCGAACGCTTCACGACTTCCCGGGGGTGCACGGCCGTGTTGTCGATGGAGCCGCGAAACAGCGTCTCGAAGGTCAGCACCTGATGTTTGGAATCCAGAAACAGGCAACCGAACACCTCGTGCGGCTCGTGGCGCAGCATGGCCTTGAGGTAATCACGCACGACCTGCGGGTTTTCCAACGCCGTTTTCTGGCGCATGCGCTCGGCCAAGTGTCGCCGCCCCATCTCCAACACGGCCTGCAATTGAGCAAATTTCGCCGGTCCCAGTCCCAATTGCTCGCTGAACGCCCCGAGATCAGCCTCCAGTAACGCTCGCAGGCTGCCGAACTGATTCAACAAGTGTCGCGCCAGATCCACCGCACTTTTGCCGGATACCCCGGTGCGCAGAAAAATCGCCAGCAACTCGGCATCGGAAAGACTTCCCGAGCCCTGCTCCAACAGCTTCTCCCGCGGCCTTTCCGCCGCCGGCCAATCGCGAATACTCATACACCTTCCTTGTCTGTGGGCGCCGCTGTTCCGTAGCGGTCGCTGTGATATCGTAGCCCATCTTTTTTGCGGGCGAATTCACCCTGGGGAGGGGGTTCGCCACGTATGTCACCAACGAAATGAAAGGCAGACCTATGCAGCGGCTGTATCGGAAACGCATCGTTCTGGGCGTCGGCGGCGGCATTGCTGCCTACAAGAGCGCCGACCTTGTGCGCCGCCTGATCGATCAGGGCGCCGAAGTGCGCGTGGTCATGACCCGTGGCGGCAGCGAATTCATCACCCCGCTGACCATGCAGGCGTTGTCCGGCCACCCGGTTCACCTGGACTTGCTCGACCCGGCCGCCGAAGCGGCGATGGGCCACATCGAACTGGCCAAATGGGCCGATCTGGTGCTGATCGCCCCGGCCACCGCCGACTTGCTGGCCCGTCTGGCCCAAGGCATTGCCAACGATTTGCTGACCACCCTGGTGCTGGCCACCGACGCCATCGTGGCCGTCGCCCCGGCCATGAACCAGGCCATGTGGCGCGACCCGGCGACCCAGGCCAACCTGCAACTCCTTGAAAGCCGTGGCCTGAAGACCTTCGGCCCGGCCTCCGGCAGCCAGGCCTGCGGCGACGTCGGCATGGGCCGCATGATGGAAGCCACCGATCTGGCTCAACTCGCGGCGGATTGCTTCCAGCGTCAGGCGCTGACCGGCAAGCACGTGGTCATCACCGCCGGCCCAACCCAGGAAAACATCGACCCGGTGCGCTACATCACCAACCACAGCTCCGGAAAAATGGGCTTCGCCCTGGCCGAAGCGGCGGTGGAAGCCGGCGCCCGCGTGACCCTGATCAGCGGCCCGGTGCATTTGCCGACGCCGGATCGCGTCACCCGGATCGACGTGGTCAGCGCCCGCGACATGCTCGCCGCGTGTGAAGCCGCGATCCCTTGCGACATCTTTATCGCCTCGGCGGCGGTTGCGGACTACCGTCCGGAAGTCGTCGCCCCGCAAAAATTGAAGAAAGACCCTACGAGCGGCGACGGCTTCGTCCTGCAAATGGTGCGCAACCCGGACATCCTGGCCACCATCGCGACCCGTCCCGACCGTCCGTTCAGTGTCGGCTTCGCCGCCGAGACCGAACACCTGCTCGACTACGCTGCGCGCAAGCTGAAGGACAAGAATCTCGATCTGATCGTCGCCAACGACGTCGCCAACCCGAGCATCGGTTTCAACAGCGAAGAAAACGCCTGCAGCGTCATCGACCGTGCGCTGCACGCCACGCTTTTCGCCCAGACCAGCAAGAGCAAGATCGCTCGCCAACTGGTCACTTTTATCGCCGAACGTCTGAACCAGGTTTAATTTACATGCACGCTTTGCAAGCCAAGATCCTCGACCCACGCATCGGTACCGAATTCCCGCTGCCGCAATACGCCACACCGGGCTCCGCCGGCCTCGACCTGCGCGCCATGCTGCAAGAGGACATCGTGATCAAGCCGGGTGAAACGGTGCTGATCCCCACCGGTCTGTCGGTCTACATCGGCGATCCGAACCTCGCCGCGCTGATCCTGCCGCGCTCGGGCATGGGCCATAAGCACGGCATCGTGCTGGGCAATCTGGTCGGCCTGATCGACTCCGACTACCAGGGCCCGCTGATGGTGTCCTGCTGGAACCGTGGCCAGACCGAATTCACCATGCCGGTTGGGGAGCGCCTGGCGCAGCTGGTGCTGGTGCCGGTGGTTCAGGCGCACTTCGAAATGGTTGAAGAGTTCGTCGAAACCGAACGCGGCGCTGGCGGTTTCGGCCATTCCGGCACCAAGTGATTGGTTTTATGGCGAGGGAGCCTGCTCCTTCGCCATAAAAATAGGCAGATTCATCTGAAAGCTTTACCGCTGAAAATCAAGGCATTGACAGGTCAAAGCCACGCCGTACGTGGCGTCATGGCCCTTTCACACCACGAACTCTCTGTGAAAACCGCCGTCATACCCTTCAGTTTGAGCTTGCCGTCGAATAGTCGTCGGTGTGTCCAGCCACTTTCGAGATGGAGCATTTTTGCAGATGAGCACCCCCGCCCAAGTCGCCCCGAAGCTTCCCGACAGCATCTTCCGCGCCTATGACATTCGCGGCACCGTGCCGGAATTCCTCAATGGCGAAACCGCCTACTGGATCGGTCGCGCCATTGGCTCCCAAAGCCTGGCCCAGGGCGAACCGAACGTGTCCGTCGGTCGTGACGGCCGTCTGTCCGGCCCGGAACTGGTTGCCGAACTGATCCGCGGCATCGCCGAAAGCGGCTGCCATGTCAGCGACGTCGGCCTGGTGCCGACGCCTGCGCTGTACTACGCCGCCAACGTGCTGGCCGGCAAATCCGGCGTGATGCTCACCGGCAGCCACAACCCGTCGAACTACAACGGCTTCAAGATCGTGATCGCCGGCGACACCCTCGCCAACGAACAGATCCAGGTCCTGCATGAGCGCATCAAGACCGGCAACCTGAGCAGCGGCACGGGCAGCGTGACCCAGGTCGAGATTCTCGACCGCTACACCACCGAAATCGTCCAGGACATCAAACTGGCCCGCCGCCTGAAAGTCGTGGTCGACTGCGGCAACGGCGCAGCCGGCGTGATCGCCCCGCAACTGATCGAAGCGCTGAACTGCGAAGTCATCCCGCTGTTCTGCGAAGTCGACGGCAACTTCCCGAACCATCACCCGGACCCGGGCAAGCCTGAGAACCTCGTCGACCTGATCGCCAAGGTCAAGGAAACCAACGCCGACATCGGCCTGGCCTTCGACGGCGACGGCGATCGCGTCGGCGTGGTGACCAACACCGGCACCATCGTGTTCCCGGATCGCCTGCTGATGCTGTTCGCCCGTGACGTGGTGGCGCGCAACCCGGACGCGGAAATCATCTTCGACGTCAAATGCACCCGTCGCCTGATCCCGCTGATCAAGGAATATGGCGGTCGGCCGCTAATGTGGAAGACCGGTCACTCGTTGATCAAAAAGAAAATGAAACAGTCCGGCGCACTGTTGGCCGGCGAGATGAGCGGGCACATTTTCTTCAAGGAACGCTGGTTCGGTTTCGACGACGGCATTTACAGCGCCGCACGGCTGCTGGAAATCCTCAGCAAGGAAAAATCTTCGGCCGAGGAGCTGTTCGCGACCTTCCCGAACGATATTTCCACGCCGGAAATCAATATCCATGTGACCGAAGAGAGCAAATTCAGCATCATTGATGCACTGCACGATGCCCAGTGGGGCCCAGGCGCCGACCTGACCACCATTGACGGCGTGCGGGTCGACTACGCCAAAGGCTGGGGCCTGGTGCGCGCGTCCAACACCACACCGGTGCTGGTGCTGCGCTTCGAGGCCGATGACGAGGCGGAACTGCAGCGCATCAAGGCTGTGTTCCATGCCCAACTGAAACGCGTTGCACCTGATCTCCAACTACCGTTCTGATTGCTGATTCACCCGGAGCCCTGAATGACCCTCGAACGCGATGCCGCCGCCAACACTGCCAAGGTCCTGTCCGAAGCGCTGCCTTACATCCGCCGATACGTCGGCAAGACCCTGGTGATCAAATACGGCGGCAACGCGATGGAAAGCGAGGAGCTGAAAACCGGCTTCGCCCGCGACATCGTGCTGATGAAGGCCGTGGGCATCAACCCGGTGGTCGTGCACGGCGGTGGCCCGCAGATCGGTGATCTGCTCAAGCGTCTGTCGATCGAAAGCCACTTCGTCGACGGCATGCGCGTTACCGACGCCGCGACCATGGATGTGGTGGAAATGGTCCTCGGGGGTCAGGTCAACAAAAGCATCGTCAACCTGATCAACCGTCACGGCGGCAGCGCCATCGGCCTGACCGGTAAAGACGCCGGGCTGATTCGTGCGAAGAAGCTCACCGTCACCCGCCAGACCCCGGAGATGACCCAACCGGAAATCATCGACATCGGCCATGTGGGCGAAGTGGTCGGGATCAACACCGAACTGCTGAACCTGCTGGTCAAAGGCAACTTCATCCCGGTGATCGCGCCGATCGGTGTGGGTGAAAACGGCGAGTCGTACAACATCAACGCGGACTTGGTGGCTGGCAAGGTTGCCGAAGCGCTGAAAGCCGAGAAGCTGATGCTGCTGACCAACATCGCCGGCCTGATGGACAAGTCGGGCACCGTACTGACCGGCCTGAGCACCCAGCAGGTCGACGACCTGATCGCCGACGGCACCATCTACGGCGGCATGCTGCCGAAGATTCGCTGTGCACTGGAAGCGGTTCAGGGCGGCGTGGGCAGCTCGCTGATTATCGACGGCCGCGTTCCGAATGCGATCCTGCTGGAAATCTTCACCGATACCGGTGTGGGTACGCTGATCAGCAATCGCAAGCGTCCATAAGCGCTCGCGCAAATAAAAAGACCCCGCTCAGCCTGGCTGAGCGGGGTCTTTATTTTGCCTGAAGCTGCGATCAGACGCCGAACTGGGCGCGATAGGCTTCAACGGCCGGCAGGTGCTGCTTGAGCTGCGGGTCGTCTGCCAGGAATTCCAGCACTTGGTTCAGCGACACGATGCTGATGACCGGAATGCCGAAATCACGTTCGACTTCCTGAATGGCCGACAGCTCACCGTTGCCGCGCTCCTGACGGTTCAGGGCGATCAGCACGCCGGCAGCCTTGGCGCCGTCCTGGGAAGCGATGATCTGCATCACTTCACGGATCGCGGTGCCGGCGGTGATCACGTCGTCGATGATCAGCACGTCGCCGGTCAACGGCGCGCCGACCAGGCTGCCGCCTTCGCCGTGGGCCTTGGCTTCCTTGCGGTTGAAGCACCAAGGCAGGTCACGGTTGTGGTGCTCGGCCAGCGCCACAGCAGTAGTTGCCGCCAGCGGGATGCCTTTGTAGGCCGGGCCGAACAGCACGTCGAACGGAATGCCGCTCTCGGCGATGGCTGCGGCGTAGAAACGTCCCAGCTGCGCGAGCGCGGAACCCGAGTTGAACAGGCCGGCATTGAAGAAGTAAGGACTGGTGCGCCCGGACTTCAGGGTGAACTCACCGAAGCGCAAAACGCCGCGATCGATGGCAAAACGAATGAAATCGCGCTGATACGCTTGCATGAAAAAAACCCCAAATACCACGGATTTAGCTAATTAGCTTGACGCCGTGTATCATACACGCACGCGATTTTTGGGGCCATTTATGCGGATCATCAGTGTGAACGTCAATGGTATTCAGGCTGCAGTCGAGCGCGGTTTGCTCAGTTGGCTGCAGGCACAGAATGCCGACGTCATCTGCCTGCAGGACACCCGTGCCTCCGCCTTTGAACTGGACGACCCAGCCTTCCAACTGGATGGCTACTTCCTTTATGCCTGCGATGCTGAAGTCCCTGCCCAAGGCGGCGTGGCTTTGTATTCGCGGTTGCAACCGAAGGCTGTCATCAGCGGTCTCGGATTCGAGACGGCCGACCGCTACGGGCGCTACCTGCAAGCAGATTTCGACAAAGTCAGTATTGCCACCTTGCTGCTTCCTTCGGGGATGAACGGCGATGAGGACTTGAACCAGAAGTTCAAGCTCATGGACGACTTCGGCAAGTACCTGGACAAACAGCGGCGCAAACGTCGCGAGTACATTTATTGTGGCTCGCTGTACGTCGCGCAGCAGAAGCTCGACATCAAGAACTGGCGCGACAGCCAGCAATCACCGGGCTTCCTGGCGCCGGAACGCGCCTGGATGGACGAGATTGTCGGCAACATGGGCTACGTAGATGCCCTGCGCGAAGTCAGCCGCGAAGGTGACCAGTACAGCTGGTGGCCGGACAACGAACAGGCCGAGATGCTGAATCTGGGCTGGCGCTTCGACTACCAGATCCTGACCCCGGGCCTGCGACGCTTCGTGCGCAGCGCACGCCTGCCGCGTCAGCCTCGGTTCTCGCAGCACGCGCCGCTGATCGTCGACTACGACTGGACGCTGACCATCTAAGCGGCCTTTCGCAGACACAAAAAAACCGACTTCACCGTCGGTTTTTTTGTGGGCGATCGTTCGTTATTTGATCAACCGCCAGGTGAACGGATAACGATAAGGGAAGCCTTCGTTGGCTTTCACTCCGCCGATAATCGTCAGCACCAGCGCCGCAATGGCCAGCAGGCCAAACAGCACGAACCCGATAAGCAACAGCATCAGAACGAAGCAGACCATCGAAGCAATCGCCACGGTGATCTGGAAATTCAACGCTTCCTTGCCCTGGGCGTCGATGAACGGATCGGTCTCGCGCTTCATCTGCCACAGGACCAGCGGCCCGATCAGCGTGCCGAACGGAATCCAGATCCCCAGCAAGGCGGACAAGTGACAAAACATGGCCCATTGGCGAACCTCCTGGCTCGGCTTGGGCAGCAACTCTTGCTCATCACTCATCGTGTCCTCCTTGCGGGTTACGAACCTGCTCAGTCGGCCAGTGCAGCCTTTTGCAGTTCGAAGATCTCGTTCATGCCTTTCTTGGCCAGCTCCAGCATCGCGTTCAGCTCTTCAGGCTGGAACGGCGCGCCTTCGGCGGTGCCCTGCACTTCGATGAAGCCACCAGTGCTGGTCATCACCACGTTGAGGTCGGTCTCGGCAGCGGAATCTTCAAGATAGTCCAGATCCAGCACCGGCTCGCCCTGGTACATGCCCACGGAAACGGCGCCGATCATTTGCTTGAGCGGGTCGCCGCCTTTCAGGCCGCCACGCTTCTTGATCACTTTCAGTGCATCGACCAGCGCAACCATGGCGCCGGTGATCGACGCGGTACGGGTGCCGCCGTCAGCCTGGATTACGTCGCAATCGACGTACAGGGTGACGTCGCCCAGCTTGGACATGTCCAGCGCGGCGCGCAGGGAACGGCCGATCAGGCGCTGGATTTCCAGGGTACGACCGCCCTGCTTGCCACGGCTCGCTTCACGCTGGTTACGCTCGCCGGTGGCGCGCGGCAGCATGCCGTATTCGGCGGTCAGCCAACCCTGGCCCTGGCCTTTGAGAAAACGCGGCACGCCGTTTTCTACGCTGACGGTGCAGATGACTTTGGTATCACCGAATTCGACCAGTACCGATCCCTCGGCGTGTTTGGTGTAGTTGCGGGTAATGCGGATCGAGCGGAGCTGATCGGCAGCGCGACCACTAGGACGTTTCATAGGAGATACCTGTACTGGGGACGGAAAACTGCGGAGCATTATAGAGCCGCGCACCGCGCCTGGGCACTCGTTAAAAAATCCGGCCGACGACCGAAGGCCCTGAAACGCGCATTGCCGACGGCCTGCAGCCCTTTGTCACACCGTGTGTTTGGGCGCATCTGCCGCACTGCGCTACAATCCTGCGCCTTTGCTGCCAGTCGGCTTAAATTCATTGATATCGAGCTGCGGAGCTTCAATTCGCGCCGATCTGTATCGCGAGGTCACCCCATGGTGCACAGCATGACCGCCTTCGCCCGCGTCGAAAAAGCCGGCGTCCAGGGCACCCTGAGCTGGGAACTGCGCTCGGTCAACAGCCGTTACCTGGAACCCCACTTGCGCCTGCCGGAGTCGTTTCGCGACCTCGAAGGCGCTGTCCGCGAAGCCCTGCGCCAGGGCCTGTCGCGCGGCAAACTGGAATGCACCCTGCGTTTCACCGAGGAAAGCACCGGCAAGCCGCTGCAGGTGGATCGCGAGCGCGCCGCGCAACTGGTCGCCGCTGCCGAAACCGTTGCTGACCTGATCAAGAACCCGGCGGCGCTGAACCCGCTGGAAGTGTTGGCCTGGCCGGGCGTACTGGTGGCCGACGCCTCCGATCCGCAGGCGCTGAACGCCGAGGCGCTGGCCCTGTTCAATCAGGGCCTGAAAGACCTCAAGGCCGGCCGCGAGCGCGAAGGCGCGGAGCTGGCACGCCTGATCAACGATCGCCTGACCTCCATCGAAGAAGATGTAGTGACCCTGCGCGAACTGGTTCCGCAGATGCTCGCCACCCAGCGCCAGAAAGTCCTCGACCGTTTCGCCGACATGAAGGCCGAGATGGATCCGCAGCGTCTGGAACAGGAAATGGTCATGCTCGCGCAAAAGAGCGACGTGGCCGAAGAACTGGATCGCCTGAGCACCCACATCATCGAAGTTCGCCGGGTGCTCAAGTCCGGCGGTGCCGCCGGCCGGCGCCTGGACTTCCTGATGCAGGAGCTCAACCGCGAAGCCAACACACTGGGCTCCAAGGCCTTCGACCCGCGCAGCACCCAGGCGGCGGTCAACCTCAAGGTGTTGATCGAGCAGATGCGCGAACAAGTGCAGAATATTGAGTAAGGCTACCCCCGACATGACCCACAGCACCGGCACCCTGTACATCATTTCCGCCCCTTCGGGCGCGGGCAAGAGCAGTCTGGTCAAGGCCCTGACCGACGCCAACCCGGAAATCCGCGTTTCGATTTCCCACACCACCCGCGCCATGCGCCCGGGCGAAGTGGATGGCGTGAACTATCACTTCGTGACCCGCGAAGAGTTCGTGAAGATGGGTGAGCACGGCGACTTCCTGGAACGCGCCGAAGTTTTCGGCAACTTCTACGGCACCTCGCAAAGCCGCCTGCAGCAGACCCTGGACGAAGGCCACGACCTGATTCTGGAAATCGACTGGCAAGGCGCCGAGCAAGTGCGCAAGCTGATGCCGCAGGCCCGTTCGATCTTCATTCTGCCGCCATCGCTGCAGGCCCTGCACCAGCGCCTGACCAACCGTGGCCAGGACAGCGACGAGATCATCGACGGCCGGATGCGTGAAGCGGTCAGCGAGATGAGCCATTACGTCGAGTACGACTACCTGATCATCAATGACGATTTCGCCCATGCGCTGGACGATCTGAAGGCGATTTTCCGCGCCAATCAGTTGCAACAGAAACGCCAGCAAGTGCGTTTCGGCAAATTGCTGGCTGAATTGCTGGGCTGAAACAGCACTTCCCAAAACCGCTGCAAGGGCTTTACATTGGCACTTGCAGCGCGTTGAAGAGTCTGGTCAAAAAATCAGCGCTTCCCTAATCGCTGGTGATTTTTTAAACTGTTGAGTCCGCTCGCCCAACCGGGCAGCGCGCATATTGCATTCGCTCCGAGGAATACCATGGCCCGCGTAACCGTTGAAGACTGCCTAGAACACGTGGAAAACCGCTTTGAGCTGGTCATGCTCTCTACCAAGCGTGCCCGTCAACTGGCCACCGGCGGCAAAGAGCCCCTGGTTCAGTGGGAAAACGACAAACCGACCGTAGTTGCGCTGCGTGAAATCGCTGAAGGCCTGATGAGCTACGAGTTCATCGCCGAGCAGGAAATCGTCCACGAAGACCCTGTCTTCGCTGCGTTCGAGGACGAGTCCAACGAGGCCGTCTAAGCCTATGCCTGGTCGACGTAGCACGGCGCGGGATCACAGCCTACGGCAGGAGACATCATGCCGAGCATAGACGCCCTCGCCGATCGCTTATCGACCTACCTCGGCAACGACCAGGTCAACCTGGTCCGCCGAGCGTATTTCTACGCCGAACAAGCCCACGACGGCCAACGCCGCCGTAGCGGCGAGGCGTACGTCACGCATCCTCTTGCCGTGGCAAATATTCTTGCCGACATGCACATGGACCATCAGAGCCTGATGGCTGCGATGCTGCATGACGTGATCGAAGACACCGGTATCGCCAAGGAAGCGCTGCAAGCGCAGTTCGGTGAAACCGTGGCCGAACTGGTCGACGGGGTCAGCAAACTGACCCAGATGAACTTCGAGACCAAGGCCGAAGCCCAGGCGGAAAACTTCCAGAAAATGGCCATGGCCATGGCACGCGATATTCGCGTGATCCTGGTCAAGCTCGCCGACCGCCTGCACAACATGCGCACGCTGGAAGTGCTGTCCGGCGAAAAACGCCGGCGTATCGCCAAGGAAACCCTCGAGATCTACGCACCCATCGCCAACCGATTGGGCATGCACGCGATCCGCATCGAATTCGAAGACCTCGGCTTCAAGGCGATGCACCCGATGCGTTCCGCGCGGATCTACCAGGCCGTCAAACGCGCCCGGGGCAACCGCAAGGAAATCGTCAACAAGATCGAAGAATCCCTCGGCCACTGCCTCGCCATCGACGGCATCCAGGGTGAAGTCAGCGGTCGCCAGAAACACCTTTACGGCATCTACAAGAAAATGCGCGGCAAGCGTCGGGCCTTCAACGAGATCATGGACGTCTATGCGTTCCGGATCATCGTCGACAAGGTCGATACCTGCTACCGCGTGCTGGGTGCTGTACATAATTTGTACAAACCGTTGCCGGGGCGCTTCAAGGATTACATCGCGATCCCCAAGGCCAACGGCTATCAGTCGCTGCACACTACGCTGTTCGGCATGCATGGCGTCCCGATCGAAATCCAGATCCGCACCCGTGAAATGGAAGAGATGGCCAACAACGGCATCGCCGCCCATTGGCTGTACAAATCCAGCGGTGACGAGCAGCCGAAAGGCACCCACGCCCGCGCCCGTCAGTGGGTCAAGGGCGTGCTGGAAATGCAGCAACGCGCCGGCAACTCGCTGGAATTCATCGAGAGTGTGAAGATCGACCTGTTCCCGGACGAGGTCTACGTGTTCACGCCCAAAGGCCGGATCATGGAGCTGCCCAAAGGCTCCACGGCTGTGGACTTCGCCTACGCGGTGCACACCGACGTCGGCAACAGCTGCATCGCCTGCCGGATCAACCGTCGTCTCGCGCCGCTGTCCGAACCGCTGCAAAGCGGCTCCACGGTCGAGATCGTCAGCGCTCCCGGCGCACGGCCGAACCCGGCGTGGCTCAACTTCGTGGTCACCGGCAAGGCGCGAACCCATATCCGCCACGCGCTGAAACTGCAACGCCGGTCCGAATCCATCAGCCTCGGCGAACGCCTGCTGAACAAGGTGCTCAACGGCTTCGACAGCGCGCTGGAACAGATTCCGGCCGAGCGTGTGAAGGCGATGCTCACCGAGTACCGCCTCGAACTGATCGAAGACTTGCTGGAAGACATCGGCCTCGGCAACCGCATGGCCTACGTCGTGGCGCGCCGCCTGCTCGGCGAAGGCGAACAACTGCCAAGCCCGGAAGGTCCGCTGGCGATTCGCGGCACCGAAGGCCTGGTTCTCAGCTATGCCAAATGCTGTACGCCGATCCCGGGCGACCCGATTGTCGGTCACCTGTCGGCGGGCAAGGGCATGGTCGTGCACCTGGACAACTGCCGCAACATCAGCGAAATCCGTCACAACCCGGAAAAATGCATCCAGCTCTCGTGGGCCAAGGATGTCACCGGCGAATTCAACGTCGAACTGCGCGTCGAGCTGGAGCACCAGCGCGGCCTGATCGCCCTGCTGGCCAGCAGCGTCAACGCAGCCGACGGCAATATCGAGAAGATCAGCATGGACGAACGCGATGGTCGCATCAGCGTTGTCCAGTTGGTGGTCAGCGTCCACGACCGTGTGCACCTGGCCCGCGTGATCAAGAAACTGCGCGCCCTGACCGGGGTGATCCGCATCACCCGCATGCGTGCATAACTCAATCATTACAAGGAGTCATACATGACCAAGACTGTTATCACCAGCGACAAGGCCCCGGCCGCCATCGGCACTTACTCCCAGGCGATCAAGGCTGGCAACACCGTTTACATGTCGGGTCAGATTCCCCTCGATCCAAAAACCATGGAACTGGTCGAAGGCTTCGAAGCCCAGACCGTCCAGGTGTTCGAGAACCTGAAAGCCGTGGCCGAAGCCGCCGGCGGTTCGTTCAAGGACATCGTCAAGCTGAACATCTTCCTCACCGACCTGAGCCACTTCGCCAAGGTCAACGAGATCATGGGCAAGTACTTCGACCAGCCGTACCCGGCGCGTGCCGCCATCGGCGTGGCAGCCCTGCCAAAGGGTTCGCAGGTTGAAATGGATGCCATTCTGGTCATCGAGTAATGCGCACGGCGCGGCTTCAGACGCCGCGCCGACTGCTCTGCGGTAAAGAAAAGGTTTTGAAAGGATTCCACCATGCGCAAAGCGCTTGCTCTCTCGCTGCTCGCCATTTTCCTCGGCGGTTGCGCCAGCAACCCTGCCGACCGTGACATCAGCGGCACCTGGATAAATCAGGTCGCCATCGATGCCGCTGCCAAGGGCGGCCCCCTGCGCGAAGCGCTTCAGGCTTACGGCCCGAACCTGGAGTGGGACGTCAACACCAAGGCCGGTCAGGCCCGCTACACCAACGGTTTCGAAAACGTCGAAGGTCGCTTGCTCGGCGAACAGTCCGGCGCCTGGAAAGTCGACTTCTATGGCAGCTCCGCCAGCGAGCTGAAACGCGACGGCGGCCAACTGCAACAAGCTGCCAACGAAAATGAACCGGAACAAGTCTTCGACCGCGCACAGATCCCGGTGCCGGACGGCGCACCGATCGGCGCCAGCTTCGAACGCGCGCTGTATTCCGCTTATCTGGGCGGCAACTGGACGATCACCAGCGGCCAGGGCGAAGGCGCCACCGTGCAGTTCCAGGCGGACGGTCAAGTCTCCGGCCTGCCGGGTGCCGACCGCTATGCGCTGTGCCTCGCAGGCGATTGCGCATCGATGAGCAGCGGCAACGACAGCATGTGGTTGCAGCAGAACGGCCAGGGCAACAACTGGATCTTTGTTCGCAAGGGCAAAGAGCTGGAAATCCTGCAGGCCGTGAACACGGCACTGGCGGACGAACAACCGCAGTTCACCCCGGGTGAACGCAAGTGGTTGCTCGAGAAGCAGTGATCGGCGCTTGAGACAAAAAAGGCGGGAGCAAGCATTTGCTTCCGCCTTTTTTACGACCGAAGATCAGCAGCGCCCCTCAAGAATCGCCGCATACCCCTCGCGATAACTCGGATACTTCGGCACCCATCCCAGCGCCTTCGCCCGGGCATTGCTGCAACGCTTGCTGCCGGTGCGACGCACGCTCTCGTCTTCCGACCACTCGGTGACACCCAGATACTCACGCAGCCACGCTACCACCTCGGCCAGCGGCGCCGGCGCATCGTCCACGCCGATATAGATGTCATCCAGCGCCCCGCCTCTGCGAGCCGCTTCCAGCAGAAACGCCATCAACCCCGCCGCGTCATCGGCATGGATGCGATTGCCATACAGCGGCGGATCGACCGCCACGCGATAACCCCGACGCACCTGGGTCAGCAGCCATTCACGACCAGGGCCATAAATACCCGTCAGGCGCACGATGCTCGCAGGAATGCCGCTGTTGAGCGCAACCTGCTCGGCCTCCAGCATCACCCGACCGGAATAACCCGCAGCGACGGTTTCGGATTTTTCATCAACCCATTCGCCGTTTTGCTGGCCATAAACACTGCTGCTGGAAACGAACAGCAGCCGCTCCGGCTCCTGACCGTAATCGTTCAGCCAACCCAGCACATGCTGCAAACCCTGCACATAAGCCGCGCGATAACCGACCTCATCGTGATCGGTGGCCGCCGCGCTATACACCAGGTAATCGATAGCGCCCACCGGCCAGGTCTCGGGGCAATCTTCATTGAACAAGTCACCGGCGACACCGATAACGCCGTCCGGCAAACGTGAAATATCACGGCGCAGGCCGTAGACCTGGAAGCCGGCAGCCAGCAATTGCGTGGCCAGACGACTGCCGACATCACCACAACCGGCGATCAAAACAGAAGGCGCGGACATCAAAAATCTCCCATCGGAAAGCGACAGACTAGCCTCGGCAAAGGACGAGCGGCTAGCAATGAAGGAAAAAAAGCAACTCTATTACTTCTGTTAACAAGAATTACTTGCAATAATGCACGCCACTTTTGTTCTCGGCCTCACGAGGCCTGGAAGAGCATTACCGTTTTTCTATCTCAGGTCCGGCCAGCATGACACGCATTCAAAACTCCGCTTCGCCAACCAACCGACCTCGCGCCTGGAGCGCCGTGGCTGCCCTGCTGCTCAGCCTGATGCTGGCGCCAGCCGCCGCCTTCGCTGACGCACAAACCCCGGCCGCGCCAGCCGCCACCGAGCAGAGCGCTCCGGCCGCCGCACCTGCCGCGACCGACCCGGTGCAGGCCGTAGACGCCAGCGCCGCCAGCGCCGCCGACGCGCCGGAAGTCCTCGAAGCCGACAACACCCTGGGCATGGCCCACGACCTGTCGCCATGGGGCATGTACCAGAACGCCGACGTGATCGTTAAAGCCGTGATGATCGGTCTGGCCATCGCCTCGATCATCACCTGGACCATCTGGATCGCCAAGGGCTTCGAGCTGATGGGCGCCAAGCGTCGTCTGCGCGGCGAGATTGCCGCCCTGAAAAAAGCCGCCACGCTCAAAGAGGCCAGCGCCACCGCCGCGAAGGAAGGCACCCTCGCCAACCTGCTGGTACACGACGCACTGGAAGAAATGCGCCTGTCGACCAACGCCCGCGAGAAAGAAGGCATCAAGGAACGCGTCAGCTTCCGCCTCGAGCGTCTGGTTGCCGCCTGTGGCCGCAACATGAGCAGCGGCACCGGCGTCCTCGCCACCATCGGTTCCACCGCACCGTTCGTCGGTCTGTTCGGTACCGTGTGGGGCATCATGAACAGCTTCATCGGCATCGCCAAAACCCAGACCACCAACCTTGCCGTCGTAGCACCGGGTATCGCTGAAGCGCTGCTGGCTACCGCACTGGGTCTGGTAGCCGCGATTCCTGCCGTGGTCATCTACAACGTCTTTGCCCGCTCCATCGCCGGTTACAAGGCTCAGGTGTCCGATGCATCAGCTCAGGTGCTGCTGCTGGTCAGCCGCGACCTCGACCACCAGCCTGAGCGCAACAGCTCGCAACCGCACATGGTGAAAGTGGGGTAATCGGCCATGGGCCTGCATTTGAAAGAAGGCGCAGACGACGATCTGGCCGAGAACCACGAAATCAACGTCACGCCGTTCATCGACGTGATGCTGGTGCTGTTGATCATCTTCATGGTGGCCGCGCCGCTGGCCACCGTGGACATCAAGGTTGACCTGCCTGCCTCGACCGCCAAACCGGCGCCGCGGCCTGAGAAACCGGTGTTCCTCAGCGTGAAGGCTGACCAGCGCCTGTTCATTGGCGATGACGAAGTGAAAGCCGAAACCCTCGGCGCAGTCCTCGACGCCAAGACCCAAGGCAAGAAAGACACGACGATCTTCTTCCAGGCCGATAAAGGCGTGGATTACGGCGACCTGATGAGCGTGATGGATAACCTGCGCGCCGCCGGTTACCTGAAGGTCGGTCTGGTCGGACTCGAGAGCGCAGTCAAGAAATGATCACCACGCGCCATAAGCTGACGCGTTACAGCGGTAGCCTGGCCGTGGTGCTGGGTGTTCACGCGCTGGCCATCGCGCTGGCGCTGAACTGGAACGTCCGCCCGCCCATCGAATTGCCGCCGCAGGCAATGATGGTCGAGCTGGCACCGGTTCCGGCCCCGCCACCGCCCGCACCGCCGAAAGTCGTCACGCCACCGCAGCCACCGGCTCCGGTTGAGGAACTGCCGATCCCGAAACTGGCCGAAGCGCCGAAAGCCGAGATCGCGGTGCCCAACCCCAAGCCCAAGCCGAAACCCAAACCGCCGAAGCCGATCGAGAAGAAACTGCCCGATCCGCCGAAGGAGAAACCGTCCGAAGAGAAGCCGGCCGATACCCAGCCGACTCAGGCCCCGACGGAGAAATCCGCCCAGCCTGCACCGGGCCCGTCGCCTGCACAATTGGCCGCCAAGGCCAGCTGGCAAGGCACCCTGCTCGCGCATCTGGCCAAGTACAAGAAGTACCCGGCCAGCGCTCAGGCACGGGGCAAGGAAGGCTTGAACCGGTTGCGTTTCGTGGTTGATGGCGAAGGCAACGTGCTGTCGTTCGAACTGGTGAGCCGCTCCGGCAACGCCGATCTGGACCGGGCCACCCTGGAAATGATCCGCCGCGCCCAGCCGCTGCCCAAGCCACCGGCGGACATGCTGACCAATGGCGCGATCGAAATCGTTGCGCCGTTTGTGTACTCGCTGGAGCGCCGCCGCTGATTCGCACTCGCGAAGCCCGGCCTGATCCAGCCCAAAAGGCACCGAAAGGTGCCTTTCGCTTATCCATCCACGGCAAACCGGCATTGCCCGGTGTCGCATTCATCACTCAGTCTGATAACGTGCGTCTATCGATTGCAGCCGGTATGCTTGGCCCGCATCTTCATGGACGCTTGCTATGACTCTCACAGAATTACGCTACATCGTTACCCTCGCCCAAGAGCAGCATTTCGGCCACGCGGCCGAGCGTTGCCACGTCAGCCAGCCGACCCTGTCGGTGGGCGTGAAAAAGCTTGAAGACGAACTCGGTGTGCTGATTTTCGAGCGCAGCAAAAGCGCCGTGCGCCTGACCCCGGTCGGTGAAGGCATCGTCGCCCAGGCGCAGAAAGTGCTGGAGCAGGCCCAGGGCATCCGCGAACTGGCCCAGGCCGGCAAGAACCAGCTGACCGCCCCGCTGAAAGTCGGCGCGATCTACACCGTCGGCCCGTACCTGTTCCCGCACCTGATTCCGCAACTGCACCGGGTCGCCCCGCAGATGCCGTTGTACATCGAAGAAAACTTCACCCACGTGCTGCGCGACAAACTGCGCAACGGCGAGCTGGACGCGATCATCATCGCCCTGCCGTTCAACGAAGCCGACGTGCTGACCCTGCAACTCTACGACGAGCCGTTCTACGTCCTGATGCCGGCCCAGCACCCGTGGACCCAGAAAGAATCCATCGACGCCGCGCTGCTCAACGACAAGAGCCTGCTGCTGCTCGGCGAAGGCCACTGCTTCCGCGATCAAGTGCTGGAAGCCTGCCCGACCCTGACCAAGGGCAACGACGGCGCCAAGCACACCACGGTCGAATCCAGCTCACTGGAAACCATTCGCCACATGGTCGCGTCCGGTCTGGGCATCTCGATCCTGCCGCTGTCAGCGGTGGACAGCCACCACTACGCCCCCGGCGTGATCGAAGTGCGCCCGCTGTCGGCACCGGTGCCGTTCCGCACCGTGGCCATCGCCTGGCGTGCGAGCTTCCCACGGCCGAAAGCCATCGAGATCCTCGCCGACTCCATTCGTCTGTGCTCGGTCGCCAAACCAGCCGCACCGGTTACGGCCGGTTAAGCCAGCGTCATGACTGAGCTGTCGCAGGTCTCGGTCACCGCACTCAAGGGTGTCGGTGAAGCCATGGCCGAGAAACTGGCCAAGGTCGGTCTGGAAAACCTCCAGGACGTGCTGTTCCACCTGCCGCTGCGTTATCAGGATCGCACCCGCGTGGTGCCGATCGGCGCGTTGCGGCCGGGACAGGACGCCGTGGTCGAAGGCACCGTCAGCGGCGCCGACGTGGTCATGGGCCGGCGTCGCAGCCTCGTCGTGCGTTTGCAGGACGGCACCGGCGGACTGAGCCTGCGCTTCTACCACTTCAGCAACGCGCAGAAAGAAGGCCTCAAGCGCGGCACGCGGATTCGCTGCTACGGTGAAGCCCGGCCCGGCGCCTCGGGGCTGGAGATCTACCACCCGGAATACCGCGCCATCAACGGCGACGAACCGCCACCGGTGGATGAAACCCTGACCCCGGTCTACCCGCTGACCGAAGGCCTGACACAGGCGCGTCTGCGCCAGTTGTGCATGCAGACCCTGACCCTGCTCAAGCCATCCACCCTGCCCGACTGGCTGCCGACCGAACTGGCCCGCGACTATCAACTGGCGCCGCTGGCCGACGCGATCCGCTACCTGCACAACCCGCCCGCCGATGCCGACGTCGACGAACTCGCCCTCGGCCATCACTGGGCCCAGCATCGCCTGGCTTTCGAAGAACTGCTGACCCACCAACTATCGCAGCAGCGCCTGCGCGAAAGCATGCGCTCCCTGCGCGCGCCGGCGATGCCGAAAGCCACCAAGCTGCCGGCGAAATACCTGGCCAACCTCGGCTTCAACCCGACCGGCGCGCAACAGCGGGTCGGCAATGAAATCGCCTACGACCTCAGCCAGCACGAACCGATGCTGCGATTGATTCAGGGCGACGTCGGTGCGGGCAAAACCGTGGTCGCCGCCCTCGCCGCGCTGCAAGCGCTGGAGGCGGGCTATCAGGTCGCGCTGATGGCGCCGACCGAGATCCTCGCCGAGCAGCACTTCATCACCTTCAAGCGCTGGCTCGAACCGCTGGGCATCGACGTGGCGTGGCTGGCCGGCAAGCTCAAGGGCAAGAACCGCGTCGCCGCGCTGGAACAGATCGCCAGCGGCACGCCGATGGTGGTCGGCACTCACGCGCTGTTCCAGGACGAAGTGCAGTTCAAGAACCTCGCGCTGGTGATCATCGACGAACAGCACCGCTTCGGCGTGCAGCAGCGTCTGGCGTTGCGGCAGAAAGGTGTCGGCGGGCGCATGTGCCCGCATCAACTGATCATGACCGCCACGCCGATTCCGCGAACACTGGCGATGAGCGCCTACGCCGACCTCGACACCTCGATCCTCGACGAACTGCCGCCCGGCCGAACCCCGGTCAACACCGTGCTGGTCACCGACACCCGCCGCGTCGAAGTCATCGAACGGGTGCGCAGCGCCTGCGCCGAGGGCCGTCAGGCCTATTGGGTGTGCACGCTGATCGAAGAATCCGAAGAGCTGACCTGCCAGGCAGCCGAAACCACTTTCGAAGACCTGACCGCCGCCCTCGGCGAGCTAAAGGTCGGGCTGATCCACGGCCGCATGAAACCCGCCGAGAAAGCCGCCGTCATGGCCGAATTCAAGGCCGGCAACCTGCAACTGCTGGTCGCCACCACCGTGATCGAAGTCGGTGTCGACGTGCCCAACGCCAGCCTGATGATCATCGAAAACCCCGAGCGCCTGGGCCTTGCGCAACTGCACCAGCTACGCGGTCGGGTCGGCCGGGGCAGCGCGGTCAGCCATTGCGTGCTGCTCTACCATCCGCCGCTGTCGCAGATCGGCCGCCAGCGCCTGGGCATCATGCGCGAGACCAACGACGGTTTCGTCATCGCCGAAAAAGACCTCGAACTGCGCGGCCCCGGCGAAATGCTCGGCACCCGCCAGACCGGCCTGCTGCAATTCAAGGTCGCCGACCTGATGCGCGACGCCGATCTGCTGCCCGCCGTGCGCGATGCCGCCCAGGCTTTGCTAGAACGCTGGCCCACCCACGTCAGCCCGTTGCTCGACCGCTGGCTGCGACACGGGCAGCAATACGGCCAAGTGTGAGCACCGTCGCAGTTTCTGACAGCTCGTTCCAACCAAGCTGGTTATACTCCTGCAATTGTTTCAAAAACGGATACAGACCATGACCGAAGCTGCTCTCGCCCCCGAATCCCCGCACGCTCCGTCTGTTATTCGGCTGCTGCTCAACAAGCTGGGCGTCGCCTACGAAGAAGTGCTCGACCACCACGGCCTCAATGCCTCGCGCAAAGTGCAGGCCGTGTTGCTGGACGACGCGGTCGGTGCGCTGATGGTGCTGTTTCCACAGAGCCAGTTGCTGGATCTCAACCGCCTCGCCGAGCTGACGGGCCGTCGCCTGACCGCCGTGTCCACCGAGCGCCTGGAAAAGATGCTCGGCAAACACAGCCTGAGCCTGCTGCCGGGCCTGCCGGCGCTGACCAGCTCGCCGTGCCTCTACGAAGAAGGCCTGCTGCGCGAGCCGAAGTTGCTGATCAACTCCGGTGAGCCGGGCCTGCTGCTGGAAATCGCCAGCGAAGACTTCAAGACCATGCTGACCAAGGCCAGCGCCGCCAACTTCGGCGAAGCCCTGAGCAGCATCCGCCCGAACCTCGACCGCCCGGACGATGACCGCGAGGAAATCACCCAGGCCGTGCAGGCGTTCACCGCGCGACGCATCCAGCAGCGTCTGGAAGCGACCATCGAAATTCCGCCGCTGGCGGAAACCGCACAAAAAATCATCAAGCTGCGCGTCGACCCGAACGCCACCATCGACGACATCACCGGCGTGGTCGAAACCGACCCGGCACTGGCCGCGCAAGTGGTGAGCTGGGCGGCGTCGCCGTACTACGCCTCGCCGGGCAAGATCCGTTCGGTGGAAGACGCGATCGTCCGCGTGCTGGGCTTCGATCTGGTGATCAACCTGGCGCTGGGCCTGGCCCTCGGCAAGACCCTGAGCCTGCCGAAAGACCACCCGCAGCACACCACGCCGTACTGGCAGCAATCGATCTACACCGCCGCCGTCATCGAAGGCCTGACCCGCGCCATGCCGCGTGCCCAGCGCCCGGAATCCGGCCTGACCTACCTCGCCGGCCTGCTGCACAACTTCGGCTACCTGCTGCTGGCCCACGTGTTCCCGCCGCACTTCTCGCTGATCTGCCGCCACCTGGAGGTCAACCCGCACCTGTGCCACAGCTATGTCGAGCAACACCTGCTGGGCATCAGCCGCGAACAGATCGGCTCCTGGCTGATGCGCTACTGGGACATGCCGGACGAACTGGCCACCGCCCTGCGCTTCCAGCACGACCCGAACTACGACGGCGCCTACGCCGAATACCCGAACCTCGTCTGCCTGGCCGTGCGCCTGTTGCGCAGTCGCGGGATCGGCTCCGGCCCGGATGAAGACATTCCGGATGCGCTGCTGGAACGTGTTGGCCTGAGCCGCGACAAGGCCAATGACGTTGTCAGCAAAGTGCTTGAGGCGGAAGTGCTGCTGCGTGAACTGGCTTCGCAGTTCAGCCAGGCTTAAAGCATTCTTCGGAACGTCAACCAGGGCCTGTTTTGATTGCAGATTGGGCCCTGGCTCCACAGATTTCGGCCACTTTGCCAGCAACGACAGCAAACAAGCGCCCTGCTATGATTTGACGGCATTCAGAGGAATTTCCGATGACCCAAACAGATGCTGTCAGCGTTGCAAGCGAAGTGCGCAAGCTTGCCAAAGACAACAAGGTTACAGCCAGTCGTGACGGCATGAGTCGTATGGCCGTGGGTATTACCCGCTTGTCTGGCGATGTCGTCGAGCTGGATGGCATCGAACAGCTGCTCGTCAATCTCAAGAGAAAAGGCGTTCTGAGCAAATCTGAAATCCTGGCGCTCCAAGGGCGCTATCTTCAGGAAAGGCGTGCACAGAAACGTAGCGCATGACTTTTGATCCATTCGGCGACTTCGACAAGGCTGGATATCTTCAAAACTCGCTGCAACTGAAAGATCCCGTTGAAGTAAAAGAGTCAGAGCATCTTTCGTTCGAATTGAGTATCGAAGAGGCGCTTGCCTATCTGGCCAAGAAAAAGCCAATCGATTACCAGACTGTACTCAAGGTTCACGAAATCCTGTTCTCCGGCTTCTATCACTGGGCAGGAAAAGACCGGAACGAGCTTGTCCCTCACCTGGCAGTCTTCAAGGGCTCTCTCGACGACCCTCGCAGCACCGTCTTCGAGCGCCCGGACTCCATCAAAATGTCTGTCGACTATGCGCTCAAGCTCGCATCAGACAAAAAACGCTTCAGAGACCATCCCGGTGGAGTGATGGGCCAACTGGCTTTCGCACACCCCTTCCTGGACGGCAATGGACGCGCGATTCTATTGGTCTTCATGGAACTCTGTTATCGAGCCGGGTTCGCCATCGACTGGTCAAGAACAAACAAAGACGACTACTTGCGGGCACTCAGCGACGAGATCCGAGAACCTCGCGAAAGGCATCTCGATAACTACCTCAACCCGTTCGTAGTCGATATATCCAGTCGTGACGAATGGCCAGAGACCATCAGTGGCATCAGAGGCCTGGATGGCCTGGACAAGGAAGACATCGCTTACGAGAAGCTGGACAACCCGAAAGTCCAGCAGATCTACAAGACGTACCGGGGCCAGCCACTGGACGCCGAGCCCCCTGAACCGGACAGCTGAAAACGCTGAACTGTCCCGGCAAGCTACCTGAAAGCCCTATGACTTCGGCTTGGCCTTCCTAGGCTTCAAATACTTCATCAACCCCTGAAACCACATGACCAGCGCCGGGTTGCCCTTGAGCTGAATCGACTTGTCCTGAATCCCCTGCATGAACGCCAGTTGCTTGTTCTTCGCCTGCATCGTGGCAAACCCGAACGCCGCGTCCTTGAACGCAATCGCAAACGCCGGCTCCGCCACCACCCCGGACTTGCTGGTAATGCGCTGGTCCTTCACCACGAAATGCCGCGCCACTTTCCCGTCCAGAGTCTGTAGCTGAAACACCAGATCCTTGTCACCCAACTGCTGCTGGAATGCAGGATTTGTCCGACTGGCCTTACCCATCAACAGACCCAGCATCCACAGAAGAAAACGAAATTTCATGCGCACAGCCTCAAAAGGAAAATGAACGGCCGGGGGAGTGTAAGGGATTCGGACGGATTCGCCACTATCCTGGATTGATAGAAGACGATGTAGCGATTTTCCTGCCAGATGACTACCAAGTCACGAATCCCAACCCCCGAACCTGATCGTTCCCACGCTCCGCGTGGGAATGCATCCCGTGACGCTCCGCGTCACACCATCCCCCGTCCTACACCTGAAGAAACACATTCCTGTAGGAGCTGCCGATAGCAATGGTTTCTTGTTCCTCGACCCCGCAAATCCTTGGGAAATCTCCTTCAAACTGCGGTGCTGTCCGTGAACTAGGCAGGCTGGACCATCGTCGATAGCCTCTATGTGTCACCGCAAAATCGGTGACTCGGACGTGCAAGTCCGGTTCAGGTGCACAATCGCAATGGCATTTCGCCGAGCCTTTTCCTATGCTCGCGGATCGTTATGGCGGCTGTGCGTCGGAGACCTTTGGGTCTGCCGGGCACCTGGACCGGTCTTGCACACCAACGCACAGCTGCCACCTATTTCGAAGTGCAAAGCGAAACGGTGTCAGCGTCTTAACTCCAGGGATGACATCCATGATCAAACCAACACCCAATCCACCAGAAACACCAGAAACCTCCCCCTACGAATCCCCCGATTCAAAGAAACTCCACGAAGCCGCCGAACGCGCCCTCGACCACCATTTCAAACCCACCGCCCCACGCCCAAAACGCCTGGGTGGCCTGTTCGCCCTCTGCCCCAACGCCGACGCCGAAGCGCTCATGGCCAACGCCTCCGAAGACCTCCTGTCCATCAGCGCCTTCGCCGCCAACCTGGCCGACGACCTCGACGGCCCCCGCCGCTCAATGGCACTGGGCCTGAGCAGAATGGCGGACGGCGTACGGTTGATGGTCGAAGGCACGCTTGATCACATTGAGTTTCGGGAGTATCAGGCCAAGCCGTAGCTGAATCGCGGGCGGAAAAAAGGGGACGTTGAGTCCCCTTTCGAAACTATTCGTTCTTACCATCGGCAACCGGTCTCAGGTGTCGCCTCCATGGTGATGTCCTGATCGAACGAGTACTGCTTACCCGATTTGTAATTCCTGTAATGCATCGAATTCACCCTCGCACCCTGAGTTGCCATCTCATATTCTCCAGTCACCACACCGTCAGAAACTTCTACCCACGTCGTCGTGAACTGATGAGGGCCTTCCTCAGTCATGACCTCGTCCTCGGTGTTCCGATAGACAAGGGGGATAGCTTTCTTCGACTTGCTATACCTGACACCTGCGCCGCCCCATTTAGTGACAGTGTCGAAATAGGTTCTGAATTCGAAATTGATGTTTTTTCCATCAAGTGAGCGAAAGCAAGAAATCCGCGTTGAGACTTCGCTATGGGCGGCAAGCGGAGAAAGAAACAGCAACGCAACAAAGAACATTGAGGCAGTTTTCAAACCGTTCATTCCTTCAACGATTAAGAGGTAATTGAAAACGCATTCGCACTGCGCAGTTAGCGATGTCCTCCCGGAACACACGCTCACTCATTTCGCAGTGCCAATCGACGTATTGCCTCCATAACGGTTCGTCAAAGTTGTCACCCCCCAATCGCTCCATCGAAGCCGCCAGACCTTTCTCTCGATCCTGCCCCGCCATGGCCGATGCAGCTTTATAAAAACCGTCCAAGGGTAACCCAGTCTGCAGAGCAACCAATTCCCCCAACCGGGCATTGGTTGTTTGCACCAGGCACCCAAGCTTTTCAATGGGCGCCTCTGCACCGGGCAAGGCCGACTGATAGATATTCTCGCAATACGCCTCTTTGAAGCGCACCCACTTCTTTTGCACGTCAGTCAGTTGCTTCTTGTCGGCGGGCGCCAAACTGACCAGCGCTTTCTTGTATTGCTCATTCAACACTGCGTCGACTTTCTCGAAAGTCTGCTGACCGCAAATGATCAAATCGGGATTGGAAAAGCTGTCGGGATCGCAGGTTTCTTGGGCATGCGCAGGAACCAGCAAAGCAGTCAAAGAAACACCTGCGATCAGCCCAAAGAACGCCTTGAGTTTGATCATGATCCGGATACTCCGGCACTGCGCTCAGCAACCCGAGCGGGAATCTTCGAAGCCTTTCCTGCTTCCGACATACGCGATGCATATTGCTTGTACGCCGGCACCGCCCGCTCTTTATCGTTCATGGCCCAATAGCTATCTGCGAGATTCAGGTAAGCCACCGTCCGTTCCGGGGTGTGGGCAATCACTGCATTCAGTAACTGGATAGACTCCGTGTAGTGACCCGCCTCGCCCAGCAGAAAACCGACGTCGTTGGACCAACCAGGGTTCTGCGAGAAGTAGTATTTTCCGACGATATAACTTTCCGGAGAGCACTCGCCATGCGAGTCATTTCCCATCAACATATTACTCATCACTTCCTTGAACGAGCTGCTGTCGCCCTTTCGATAGGCCGCCAGCGCTTTATCCAGCAGGTCAGCCGAACCGACTGTCATCAGTTTTTTATAACCGCCCTGAGGGCTGCCAACGTTTGCAGCCCGCAACTTTTCAAGCGCTTCAAGGCCGTTGAATGAAGCCAGAGTGGTTGGGCCAAGCGTCTCAATCGGCAGCTCCGCTACGCTCACAAGCGAGCGATCGCAGTAGTGGTTATTGACCACTTGCAGCACTTTCTTCAGCTCAAACTGCTTTGAGCCGTTATTGAAGGTGAACAAAAGATTGAAGTTATAAACAGCGTTGTCTTCTTCGTTGGTCACCAGCGCAATGTAGTCCCCCGCCTCAATGAACCGCTGTTTGACCAGAACCTCTTCCTCTTGTGGATCCACAACCGTCATGGCTCCAGGCCGACCGTTGAAAACCCGAACGCTAAAACTATCCAGAAGATCAGACGAGTACTGACTCTTCGTCAGCGGCAAAGCCTTGGATGTATCGAGCAATATGTCCTCATTGCGCGCTTGCACCGGCGCGATCAACAACCGGTTTGATGCCTCGTCCGCGTCTCCCGCCAGAACGAACACGTTTTGCCGTGATCCATCCCCCAACAGGCTTGCCGGGATTTCCTTGAGGACTTGGGGTGCCGCAAGCGCGTGTGGTGCGAAAGCCACGGACGCGGCAATGGCCAGAAGGCCACCGAGTAGAATTGAACATCCTTTCACGCTGTAACTCCGTTCGGTCTTCGCAGGCTTACTCAAAAGCCATGCTGCGCACCGCTGTTTTGATTTGTTCAAAGCCTTCGGCGCTGATCGCCAATGAGGTTGATGAACCCGATTCCGCCGAACCGATCAGCACCTGTTCGTTATGCATCAAGCAGAAGGTGATACGGCTGAACTGACGTGGATTCTTGCCGTGGTAACCAATGACGAATCCTGATGAACTTGCGCTCTGCAGGGATTCGAAAGTGAAGGATTGCGGATCACCGGCCAACAACGTCGGCTCCCAACCATGATCGGTCAGGGTCGCCGGGCATTTAAGGTCGTTACTTTCTCGCACTAGTTGCAACTCAATCGCGTCATCAAGCGGCGGCTTCTGAGTGGTGAGCGCGGAAAGGTTGTTGGCACTTTCACACATGACACCGAACCAGGGCTGGCTCAGCTTTGCGGGCTTTTCGAAATTCCACTCATAACCAGTCGAGGTCTGAGCCTGCGATAAACGCGGGGCGTTAGTGGTTTCAGGCAGTTGTTTGGCCGCAATGAATACCAGATCAGGCGTATTGAACTGCAACCATTGATCTTTCGAGAGCGTCATTGAGAACCGGCAAGGTGTCATGTCGACCGCAGCTTCGGCTGGGCCTTGCGCGATCTGCGACTGACCCGACGCATTGCCCACCGAGACAACACTTGCGGTGGCATGACTGGCCTGCGCGAACGCAGCAACGCTGATCAGCAATACCCGCAGAAATCGAGGCCTCACGAAACCCGGTATCGACAAGTCAGGCACAGTTCCACTCACTTGGAATTTAACGGCAAAGAATCGCGACACATCCGCGCTCCGAGTTTCAAATGCAATGGCTCGCCTTGATCGGCTCTGGAACTTGCGACTTCAATCGCGCCACACTGTCGACGCCCGACCGATAACCTTTGTCAGCCGCCATTTGATAACAGGCTAACGCCCGGGACATATCTTTCGTTCCCAACTCGCCCCCCTCAAGGGTAGATGCCAGATAAAACATCGCTTCCTTTGAGCCCATGGTAATCGCCCGAATGACCTGCTCTTCTGCCTGCTTGGGATGAAGGCAAGGACCGTTATAGTCGGTGGAGTTTCCTGAACAAAGAAACGTGGCGTAGCCCAACGCACCACTCGGTATTTTCGAAGCCGCTTTGAACAACGCTTCAACCTTGCTGGTTTCCAACTGAGACGCCATCTGCGAAAGACTCAAGCTCGCCGCTGACAGGCTCGCCTCTGGATCACCCGACTCAGCCGCACAGACATAATTTTCCAGGGACGCTTCTAACAATTCCGCAGTCAGACGGTATTGCTCGAGCGAACCCAGCCCTCCCAAAGCCTCGGCACGTTGATCACAGAAGTTCTCGGCACGGCTCATTGCAGGGTTACGTGTTGCGACAAGATCCTTCTCGCTGATCGACCAGTCTTCAACGCCTTCAAGCACCCAGCACGCCTGACGAGAGAAATTGAAGATTTTTACATTGCTGTTGCCCGCCCGTTTATCGACCACATCGACGTGACTCTCATCGACCTCTTCAATCTCGACTCCAGGTGTCTTGCCGGGTGTGATGGCGGCCATCAGCGGATAGGTGAAGGAAGCTCCGCTGACGCCCGAGGTCGAAGGCTCAAAGGTACTACGGTCCTTGCCTGCAACCGGCTTCAACAAAAGCAACTTGACCGTCATCGCAGTGAGACGACGCTGTGATTCACTGCTGGCGGAAAACGCTGTCAGGAAAGCAGGGAATTCCTCCGAAGGACAAGCGCCGTTGGCCGGCGCTGTCGAAGTGCTCTTGTCGGATGCAAGAACAGGGACGATCTTGTCCAGGTACGCCGAGCGCTCGCGACTCATTCTTGTGATGCACGAGTTGACCGCGAACACATGCGCCGGCATCCCCGTCTCGATCTCGAATGCCTCCAACGGACAATTCGCATCGCGCAACTTCAACCACGCACGTTGCGACTCTTTGACCTTCGCCGCGTACTCCGCGCCCAATGCCGGATCTGCCCGATAATCAGACTCAAGCCGCGCCATCAATTGCTTGTAGCTGAGGTTCAACTGCGTATCGGCAGCCTTCTTCGCCGCCTCCGAGCAGGGCACCATCTCTAGGCTTGAGGTGACATGACTGCAGTCATCCTGCGCGTACACTGCTGAAACAGGCAGCAGCACGGCCAGCAGGGTAAAAACAAAACGTTTCACTGTGTTCTTCCTTGAGTCATTCAGGCTTTGCGTTTGGCGAACCGGGTGACGCATTGCTTGGGTATGTTCATTTCCCAATAGGTGCTGAGCAACGCTTTACGTTTTTTGGGGCCGGGTCTATTCCGATCCCGCTACACACTGCCCATCCTGAAGATCAGGAGCTAGCGCCCGATTTCCCGACAGATACCAACTCGCAAGCGACTGACTCTCGCAATAAGTGTTCTTCTCGGCATCGTAATAAAACGCGACCTTGTGCTTGGTCATCCCACCCCGGTTGGGGACGAACAACTCGACGGCGAACACGACATCGGGCAAAGCAATTTTTCTATCCGACATCAGCATGGGTGGCCCCAGAAACTTACAGGGCACGCCGTCAAAAGGCAGATCCAACCGGCCGTCTTGATACTTGTAAATCGCGCAAATGCCATTCGGATCCTCAATCACCACGGCAGCCATCGTTCCCCCGCTCCAGCTCACCACGCCATCTGCAATGGCGCGAAAACTCTCGGCAGGCATTTGGTTTTCCTTCGTGAGTGCAGCGACCATAGCGGTGGGCATTGTATGGCTTGTACTGACACCGGTTGGAGCTGCGCTTGCGGACAACGCCCACGTCAACGCCAGGAACAACAGGGGAACGACTTTCACTTTGACTCTCCGATGGCGTGGCTGAGCGATGTACATGCACGACCCTTACTGCGCCGTACATTCAGGTTCAGCGAGATGTTCACCATCAACGCGGAATTTGCATAATTCGGTGGTTTCATTCACTCCAACCAACGACATCAGCTTGAAGGTCAACTGCAATTCGGTGTCGGAAAACGTGGCCCTATCCAATGAGACATCGGTGAAGCCGTTGTTAAAGTTCTTCCCTTCAATGTCGCAGAACTCCATCGAGTCGCTCGCAATCCCCTGTCCCCCAGGCTTGAGAATCTGAATATTGACGCGGGGGCTATCGAACGTTTGGTAATAACGGACCAGCTTTCCGGAAACTTGAGCGACATCGGCTTTGTATATATCGACGACCGGCTCTCGTGCGTTGCCTGCAAAAAGAACGATCGGGACAGATCTATTTTTTCCCAAGCAAAGTCCAAGACCACCCGGTCAAAAAAAAATCTGCCCATTAATACAACATATAAATTCGCCTCCTTTAGTTATCTACTATTTAATATTACATTCCGGCTCGCCAAGCACTTCACCTTCAACCTTAAAACTGCACACTTCAATAACATCTGCACCTTCAGTCAGAGGCATAAGCTTCATGGTGAGCGAAAGATCTTCCTTCGAAAATTCCCCACGTTCCAAAACAACTTCAGAAAAGTCATCACTAAAATTTTTTCCTGAGATATTGCAGAATTTTCTTGAATTACTGGCCTCCCCCCCTCCACCCGGTTTCAAAATCTGAACCATAACGCAGGGGCTAGCAAAAGTCTGATAATAGCGAACCAACTTGCCAGCGACCATGGCCGTATCTGCTTTATATACGTCCGTGGCTACCTTTTTCTCCTCTGTAGCCAATGCACAGCTTGAGAAGGCTAAGCCAATCAATAGCGCAATATTTTTCATTTTCAACCTCAGAGATAGTTTTTTCGTGCAGAAAATCTGGCAGCAGGAACACCAGGCCAATTGCCTTCAAGGGACATGACAGCCTTCAACTCAGCTTTATTATTTTCAACAAACGGTCGCTGAACAATTTCCCTTGATGAAGGCTTATAATCGCCACGATAAATCAAGTCCACAATCATATCTTGGATCTTTGTATCAACAGAATCCCAGTTAAGCGCACCATAATGACCGACGTTGAAAGATTGCTCAGAAATCGTTATGACTCTATTCTTCATAATTTCATAGACAGAAACAAACAACTTATATTGCTGTTTGCGCGTAATGAATGTTTTCCGAATTTCAGGACTCGCGCTATTAAGATAATCCCGTGCAGCAGTACCACTTAGACCTTTTGCTCCAACTAACCAACTCAACAATGGTTCCGTAATACCTACCGCAGTTAGATCACCCATTGGATCTGATTTTTGACCAAGATCATATCCTCTCCCGATCGTAATACCGGATGCTCCGCCAGGCCAATGCGCTTTACGACTGAAATACATATGCAAAGAATTCGACGAATCCTCTATATCATTACCTTCCACATCAAAAGTCAGCTGTCCCTTCTCAACCTTTAGCCACTTCAGATCATTATCATCCTCCATCGCGAGAAAATTTGAAACGAAGCCTATAGGGTGAAAATGGTAAATCAATCCCGTACCCGCTGGGGTTTTATCAGTCAATTTATCCCAGAAGATGAATGAATCTATTCTTTCCTTTTCATGCTTCAGTAACTTTTCAGAATCTTCTAAAAGAGTATCCAATCTCTTCCATTTTTCTGATTTTGTATCATCCTTCCACTCCGTAGGATGGTGTGCTACTAACTTTGTCCAATGCTGCCGCGTCTCCGTACTTTTCAATGCATCAGCAAGTTCAGATGACTCTATCTCTCCATCATGATTTTTGTCTATTTTTTTCAAAAGATCTTTAAAAAAATCAGGCATATCATCGGGATCGAGAAAGCCGTCAGCTGCGGAATTGTTCTCCTCAACCAGCTGAAACCCCATTTTAGTCCAATCGTGTGGAGTGATAAATTTCGCGTCAGATTTTTTCACCAACCCAGAAATCGGTTGGTCTTCATCAATCACGGAAATCTCATACCAATCCTCATTGCCTTCCTTTATAACCGGCACCTTGCCTAGATCAATTGCGTGTTCTTCTTTTAAAGGATCACTCGTTCCAGTAGCTGGAGATTTTTTCTTAAGCCGCTCACCCTTCGGCAAATGTAAATACTGACGTCCGACTTTTAATGCAGCGACATTATCTAGAAAGTCTTTCACTTCAGCCTGAGCTGTAAATATCTCAATATGAACTTGAAATTTACTATCAGTAAGACCGCTTTCATTTACTAAATTTTCAGCTTTACCTAAATAACCAATTGGATCACCGGCCTTGATTCCGATGCTAGTCGTGACAACTTCAAAATCTGTAGGAGTGAGCGACTCCCATTGCGTGTACTGACTATCCTTCTCGCTTTCGATAATCGCCCAAAAACTACTTGGTACAGCCCCATTATCATTCCAAATACTGGCATCCACTGGGGTGCAGGGCGCCATACGCCTTAGTTTATTACCGACCACCAAATTCACTACATCTTTGCTATCGAACTCAATGATACTGCCTACTGTGATTTCTCGATTGCTTTCAATGCGTGCACCTGCAGGTTGCCCGTTCGCAGGGTTCGTCGGCGCATCGAACATAGCTAAACGCTGAGTGGTTTTAGCTTTTACCTTGCCTTGCCAATATTTCGGTTTGGCGCGCTCGGGTAGAACATCTGCTACCCAAATAGCATTGTGACTAGAGTTTTGATATGGTTCATTATTTTTTAAGTACGCAAACCATACCTCTTGCCCTGCTTCGCGAACTTTTGTTGATCCATGCTTTACACTACCCGAGAGTATTTTCCCCTTAGCGTAGGTAATATTTTCAACTGAGCGTTTTTCCAAAATCTCAAGTTTTGTGTGCTTCGCTAACTTTCCTGGAGATGGAAAATTATTCGTATCGGGAAAGTCATCATACGCCTTAAAATCATTTACAGTCATCGTCACTATCGGATTTGGCTTTTCATTGTCCGCTAGAGGATAGTGCTTATAAGGCAAAAGATGCATATATAAGCTATAGAAAACCAG
Source organism: Pseudomonas sp. NFIX49 (assembly GCF_900115915.1). Classification (NCBI taxonomy): domain Bacteria; kingdom Pseudomonadati; phylum Pseudomonadota; class Gammaproteobacteria; order Pseudomonadales; family Pseudomonadaceae; genus Pseudomonas; species Pseudomonas sp. NFIX49. Next base: position 294,174 of record NZ_FOYE01000005.1, read on the forward strand.
TTCGTTTTGCTTTCCTTTGCTTGGTCCATCTTCAGGATTTGGCGCAGATTTGTACTCATGTCGCACGAGACAGAAGGAGCTGGAATAATCCAGTTTTTTAGCCGTTTCTCCTGTGCCGAATGTCGATTTTTGATAGTCCTCGTTAAGGCGATAGGCCACGACTTCACCATCAGCCATACAGCGAATCGGTTCGTTCAAAATACATTGAGGCGCGCTGGCATTGCTGATGTGAATCCCACCATGCCAGAACTTGTTACTTCCCAACAAATAATGCCCGGATGTTTCATTCTCGAGCAACTTGTATATTTCTTCTACATCAGAAAACTGTTTACCGTCTGCTTTTCGAAATGGATATTGAAAGTTTATTAGCGGCACTGTTGTAGATGGAGCAGGTGCAGGTGCAGGGTTTGTACCTGTTCGAAAACTTTCCTTTGCTCTTAAGAATTTTGTAGCTTTCGGCCAATAGTGGCTGGGTGGTTTGGGGCCAAATATTGTTATCGCTGGCCCTGTACTATTTTGAGCACCGAATATGTGCCCAACTTCTGTAGCGGGGTTGTAGTCCTCGATTATCCCTGTATGAAAAATCGGATCACCTGGTTTGTTAGGAGTGGCATTGATCCATAAGGCGATATCACCTCGCTTTACGTTCTGTGGCTCAATCGTTGTGTAGTAACTGGAGGTATCCATGTTACGGGTGTCTTCATATGGAATATTATATCCAGCGCCTGTCAGCAGCAGATTTACCATATGAGAGCAGTCAATTTTTTTCTTACCAGCGGCGTTCGTTTGAAAACCATCACCGCCCATTTTGTAAACGTAGTCGCCACCGGTGTAGTTACTTTTTAAATCAAGTGGTTCAGTCATTTCTGCTTCCTGCAAATTAGTAGCAATAGCTGCTGGCTTCAGCTGATTGCGCTTTCAATCGATTAAAATTTTTCAGGGCAGTTTCATTACCTTTATCCGCTGCCAAGCGATAGCACGCTAATGCTCTTGATAAATCTCGAGTTACTAGCCCTCCCGTTTCGAAGGAGTAACCTAAATAGTTCATTGCATCCCTCGATCCCATTGAGGCAGAGCGAATAAGTTCTTTTTCGGCCTCATCGGGGTGTTGGCACGCACCTTCTGCAGATGGGTTGTTTCCGTAACAATAAAATGTCGATAGAGAAGCGGCGCCATCCGCGAGGGTTGTTGCCGCAGCTTTGAAAAGCGACTCAACCTTGCCTGTTTCCAACTGCGGTGCCATGCCAGAGAGACTCAAACTCGCAGCATCCAAACTCGCCTGAGGATCCCCCGAAGCAGCGGCGCAAACATAGTTTTCCAACGCTGCCTCGAAAAACTCTCCTGTCAGATAATACTTTTCCAGTCCACCTAGACCCTCGAAATTCCGCGCGCGTTGATAGCAGATGCTCTCTGCCGTACTCATGGTCGGAGAACCCGATATAACAAGGTCTTTCTCGCTAATCGACCAATCCTCAACGCCCTCCAGAACCCAACACGCCTGGCGAGAAAAGTTAAAGATCTTGATGTTGCTGTTACCTGCACGCTTATCAACAACGTTGAAATGACTGTCATCAACCGCTTCGACTTCGACTCCTTCTGCCTTGCCTGTGGCTATGGGTGCCATCAGTGGAAAGGCCAATGTCGAGCTATTGACTCCCTTCGTTTGCGGCTCAAAATTTCCATTCTCCCCAGTAGGTTTCAAAACCAGCGACTTCACCGTCATCGCAGTCAACCGCTGCTGAGTTTCAGCATTCGCAGAGAACGCCGGCAGGAATTGGGAAAAGTCCTCAGACGGACACTCATCCGCATAAACGCTGCCATGGAACAGGCTCAGCAGCGAGGCGGTGAAAGCCGCTACGGCGAAGCCATTCCTCTTCTTCAAAAAACCATTCATGTCGATCACTCAGAAAACACAAAAAAAGCCTTCGGCTTAACCTTCTCAGGCGGCGCATTCCCCAACGCCTGATCCATTAAACTCCCCGCCTTATCCTTATCCGCCGCCCCCGGCAGCACCGGCGGTTTGATCCCGATGCCAGTGCCCGCTCCCGGCGAGCCCCCGGCATTAATCTTCACCACCGGCCCAACCACCGTCACACCACCGCCATCGAGCTTGATGAAACTGCCACCGCCGAGAATCGTCAGCTCAGTCCCAGCCTCAATGACAATCTTGTCCCCCGCCTTGATGTGAATCTCTTTCCCGACACTGGTCAGTTGCGCCGTCCCGAGCTTCACATGCTGGCTCTCGCCAATAGTCAGGTGGTCGTCCATCCGCGCTTCGATCTTGCGATCGGAAATCGTGGTGCGGTGTTCTTCAGCCTTGAGCTCGGTGTAGGTGTTCTTCACTACGGTGTCGTGACGTTCATTCCCGACACGGATTTTCTGGTCGTGTTCGACGTTTTCATCCCAGTCCCGCTGGGCGTGGATGAAGATTTGTTCGGCGCCTTTTTTGTCTTCGATGCGCAGTTCGTTGTAGCCACCGCCACCCGGGGAGCTGAGGGTTTTGAAGACGCTGCGGGTTTTGTTCGCCGGCAGGGCGTAGGGCACCGGGTTTTCCTTGTGGTACAGGCAGCCGGTCACCAGGGGTTGGTCGGGGTCGCCTTCGAGGAAGGTGACGAGGACTTCCATGCCGATGCGCGGGATGGAGATGGCGCCATAGCGGTCGCCGGCCCAGGAGCTGGAGACGCGCAGCCAGCAGCTGGTTTTGTCGTCGGCCAGGCCTTCGCGGTCCCAGTGGAATTGCACCTTGATGCGGCCGTATTGGTCGCAGTGAATTTCTTCGCCTTTGGGGCCGGTGACCATGGCGGTCTGGCTGCCGAGCACGCGCGGTTTCGGGTGCTCCAGCGCTGGACGGTAGAACACGTCCCACGGGGTGGCGAGGAAGCGGTTGCGGTAGCCCTGGTGGAAGTCGTCCTTGTTGTCGGTGGTGTCGCTGGTCACCGATTCTTCGAGGACTTGCGGCTGTTTGCCTTCGTGGAAGATTTCGGTGAGCAGCCACAGGTCGTTCCACTCGCTGCGCGGGTGGTCGGACATTTCCATGAAGTGGCCGCTGACGAGTCTGGTCTGGTCGCCGCGACCTTCGGCCTGGCGGTAGTCGGCACGGTGGCGTTCGAGAGCGCGCTGGCTGAGGAACTTGCCGCGGGCGCGGTCGATGAAGCGGCCGGGGTAGTCGTAGTCTTCGAGATCCGGTTCAGTGCTCTCGCCGTCCGGTTTGTACGCGGCTTCCATTTGCAGGCGCGGTTTCTCGAAATCGTAGTCGCGGCGGGTGGTGCGGCTGGTGCGGGTTTCCAGACGCAGCTTGAAGCCTTTGATCACCGGTTCTTCGGCGACCATGCCGCTGCCCTGTACATACGCGGTGGGCTGGCCGAGATTCGGGAACACGGTCTGGTCATCGCCGAACACCAGCAGGTGGCCTTTCTTGCTGTGCTGGAAGTGGTAGTGAATGCCTTCTTCTTCGCACAGGCGCTGGACGAAGTGCAGATCGGTTTCGTCGTACTGCACGCAGTAGTCGCGATCCGGGCACGGCTGGCTGAGCTGGAAGCTGTAGGCGTTGCCCTTGATGCCGTGCTCGTCGAGGATCAGCGCGATGATTTTCGGCGCCGACATCTGCTGGTAGATGCGCTGGTTGGTGCGGTGATGCAGGTATTGCAGCTGCGGCACCAGCGAAACCTTGTAGCGGGTCAGGCGCTTGCCGGCATCGCCCTGGGCCACGCGGTAGATCTGGCCGTGGATGCCGGAGCCCTGCGGATCGAGGGCGAGGAAGGCCTGTTTGTGCAGGAGTTTTTCCAGGTCCAGATCCGGGTTTTCGCTGACCAGTTCGATGTCGAAACGAAACGGCTGGCTGATGCCTTCGGTGCCGGTGAACGACAGGACTTGCAGGTCGCCTACGTAATCTTCAACGGTCAGGCTGAAGTGCGTTTCGTTAGCTGGGTTGAACATAAAGTGCTCCCTGTTCGAATGTCATCCGTTACGCCCTCAGCCGCAAACGCTGCAGCCAGGACGAAGTGGCGCCCAAGGCGTCACGCAATTGTTCGGCAGAAATGTTGCGCTCCGCCGCGTCAAAGGCCAGCGCGGTGCGCAGCGCGGGCCAGCAGTGTGTCGGCAGATTTGCCGGGGCTTGCAGTTCGCGATCCAGGTGTTCGTCACGGGCCTGGGTCGAGGGCAAGCGGCGGAACGGGTGTTTGCCGCCCGCCAGTTCATAGATCACGCAGGCCACGCCGTACACGTCCGCGCTGGCCGACAGCGGTTGACCCTCAAGCAGTTCGGGGGCGGCGTAGCCCGGGGTCCAGGCGTTGAAGCGCTCGCGGCTCAGGTGCGGCAGGCCGGGCAGGATGCCCTCCTCGGCCTGCCCGAGACCGAAGTCAAAGAGGCGCACGCCGTCTTCGCTGAGCATGACGTTGCTCGGTTTCATGTCACCGTGCAGCACGCCGCGACGGTGGGCGTAGGCCAGCGCGTCGAGCAGCGGCAGCGCGATGTCGCGCAGTTCTTTCCACGGCAGGCCCAGCGGCCGCTCGCAGAGCAGTTTGTCCAGGGTCAGGCCACGCATGAGTTCCATGGTGATGAAGGCCCGCTGGCAATCGGTGTCCACTTCGAACGTGTGCGGTCGCAGCACGTTGTCGTGGCGCAGGCGTCGGGTCAGGGCGAACTCGCTGTAGAGCAAGGCACTGGCATCCGGCGACTCGGCAAATTCTTCGCTGAGGATTTTCAGCGCAATGTAAGGATCGGGATCGCCGAACTGCTCGTGCAGGAGATCCCGGGCCCGGTAAACCGCACCCATGCCACCGGCCCCGAGCAGACGCTCGAGGTGGTAGCGGCCTGCCAGAACATCCGGCAGTGCGCCGACGCTGGCCTTGGTTGGCGCCAGCGCGGGTTCGGCGTTGTGCTGCTTTGCAAAAGCGAAATAGGTCAGGTTGTTGGCCTGCTCTTCGCTCATCAGCAAGTCATCGACTGAGGATTCGATTTCAGTCATTGGCGAATCACCACGGCCGTCAGGTTGTCCCGGGCGGCGCCCCGCAGGGCACCGTCGAACAGACGTTCCAGCGCCACATGTGGCGCCGCCAGGCTGAGGGCGTTGCCGAGGGCATCGCTGCTCAGGCCTTGATACAAACCATCGCTGCACAGCAGGAACACATCACCGGGATAGACCTCGAGTTCCAGCACATCCAGGGTCAACTGTTCCGCCGCGCCGACCGCCCGGGTCAAGGCCTGAGCCGCCGGGTGCGCCGCTGCCTGTTCGACACTCATCTGCTGCTCGTCGATCAGTTGCTGTTGCAGCGAATGGTCCTTCGACAGCTGATACAACCGCTGCCCGCGCCACATATAACAACGACTGTCGCCGGCCCAGATGCAGGCCGCGCGATTGCCTTCCACCAGCAGCGCCACGACGGTGCTGCCCATGATGCTGTCGTGACGCCCGGCGGTGACGGTCAACTCCTGCCCCAGGCGCCGGTTCAGCCAGTGCAGGCACTGGCGGATGGCTTTGAGGCGTTCGTCGAAGTCTTCGTGCTGCGGCAGTTCAGCCAGGCTGGCGACGATCAACTGGCTGGCGATGTCGCCACCCTGATGACCGCCCATGCCGTCCGCGACCACCCACAGCCCATGCTGCGGGGTGTCGAGGAAGGCATCTTCGTTGCGCGACCGCACCTTGCCCGGGTCGGTTCGCGCCGCGCTGCGCCAGGGACTGGCCACCAGCATCAGAGCTGCACCGGCATACGGAAGGTGCGCAGCACGCCCATGTCGAACGGGTTCGGCGTGCGCTGGCTGGTCAGCAGGTAGTTGGCGCGCAGGCCACCCACGTCGGCTTTGAGCACCAGCACGTCGCGACCGGTCAGGTACTCGGTCTGCATCAGGTCGAACAGACGGAACAGCGACCACGGGCCGGAGTTCTTCTCGATGCCGATCGGGCGCCCGGCCATCTTGTCCATGACCAGGCTGGTGCGACCGTCTTCAGCATCGGTCGGCCACTTGAAGCTCATGGGCAGGATCGGACCGTGGCGGTACTCCATGGTCTTGTCGCCGAACTTGAACTCGGAACGGCTGACCGCCGGATCGAGGGTGTACGGCTCCAGCTTGAACTGCACGGTCGGCTCGGCCGGGTTGATCGAGAAGAAGCTCTGGCGAATGTTCAGGGCCGCCGCCATCTGATCGAGGAAGACCTTCGACACCGGCAGGCTGCGGCCGTCGACGCTGCGCATCCGGTAGTTGCCCGGATCACCGCTGACGAACGGACGCATGTAGCTGTCGAAGAAGCGGTCGATGGTGCCTTGAGCGCGGAAGAACTCGCGGAAATCGCTGATCGCCACATCGCTGGTGCTCGAGGCACTGAACGGGTAACGCTTGTTGATGGTCTTGCCATACACGCTGTACAGCTCGTTCTGATAACGGCCGTTCAGGTACTGGTAGGCATCGTTGAGCACCAGGCGCCACGAGTCTTCGGCCAGCACGTTGAACCACACGCTCAGCGGACGCGGCAGACGACCGGACGCATTGCGCAGGTTGGTCAGCGCATCACGCTGGCCGCTCATGCGGGTCTTGGCCAGCTCGAACGCGGCCTGCTCCGGCGTGCTGGAACGGGCGAGGCCCGCCAGCTGCAGTTGCAGGTCGTTGAGCGCGGTGAAGGCCGGGGTCAGGTCAGCGGCCGGGCCATTGTTGTCGTCGAGCAATTTGTGCAGCGGCTCGAAGCGACGTTGCAGGGACTTCTTGGCGGTGTCCGGCAGGTTCTTCGCCACGTTCAGGGCCGAGGCCTTGTCCGCTGCCGCCGCGGCGAGTTTGCCCACCTTGCCCAGTTTGCCTTTCTGTCCGGCCAGCGCATCAGCCGCGTCACCCGCCTCGTCCACCGGATCGGCAGCGGCCGGGAAACGAGTGTTCTCGCGCACTTCAGTCAGCAGCGCCAGCACCGGCGAGTTGGCCGAGGTCAGGCCCGCCAGTTGCTCGGCGCCTTCACCGGCATCGCTGATCGGCGGCAGCGCCACCTGGCCAACGGCTTCGCTCCAGTAGTTGGCGTAGTCACGGAAGTACAGTTGCTCCAGCTCGACCATCAGGCGACGCAAGTCCATGTCGCTGATGCCGGCGCCTTCGCCCAGCACCCAGTTGTCACGCAGGATGTCGGTCACCAGCGACGCGCCTTGGACCGAGAAATACTGCTGATAGCCGGTCTGGGTGTAGAAGCCCGGAATCACGTATTCAGTGCCGATGAACAGCGAGCCCTGCGGCCCGAGGTGCTGGCTGAAACGGTAATCCGGCAGGTTGCGCGCCTGCTCGCGGAGCATGCGGTAAACCACGGTCGCCAGCGACTCGCTGCGCAGGATCTGACGCGCCTGGGCCACCAGTTGCTCGTTGAGCGGATAGATAAACGGCTGCTGCAACAGACGCTCGAGGTGCGTGTTCAGACCGTTCTGCACTGCGGTGTTGCCGGTGTAACGCTGCGACCAGTCCGCCGCGATCCAGTCCTTGAGCCATGCCGCGTCGCGACGATCCTTCATGTTCAGCATCAGGTACGCGCGCAGGCTGTTGATCAGCTTTTCGCGGTCCTTCATGTTGGCGCGGATCTGGCCTTCAAGCATCGTCGCGACGCGTGGCAGCAGTTGCTTTTCAAGCTCGCGCTCGTAAGCCTCCTTGACCACCGGATTGACGTCCTGGCCCTGATACAGACCCATCCGTTCGTGGTAGGCAGCGTCGCCTTTTTTCGGGAACACCTGGGTGGCAGCGTAGCTGGTGTCGAGGGTTTTCAGTGCGCCCATGGCGTCATCGCGCGGCGACAGTGCCGTGCGTTGCTGCGTCCAGTTCTGCGCCAGATTGCGCAGGTTTTCCAGACGTTCGTAGTTGGCCGAGAAACCACCGGCCCAGAGCATGCCGAACAGGACCAGCGCACCCAGTGCGCCGACGTACAACGCACGCTGGCCCCAGTGGATGCGGCTGCGCTCGCGCTTGTCCAGACCGGCCAGATCGGCCTCGGGGAAAATCACCCGGCTGAGCAAGTGATGGATGAAACGCGAACGACCGCTGCGCAATGTCGGCAGCACGCCGGCGCTCATGCCCAGACTCGCGCCGATGCCGGCGGTGGTCGAATCCATTTCCTGAGTCAGGTGCGGTGCGCTGGTCAGGTAGAAACCACGCAGTTGCGTCGCACGCTGGTAGCGGTTGCCGGTGAACGCCATATCGACGAGCAGGCACAGACGCTCGCCGATCTGGCCCATCTGGTGCGGGAAGTCGAGGATGCGGCCACGGCGCTGGGTGTCGCGCTCGGAGTGCATGCGCATGATCACCTGGCTGTTGAGGCGACGCAGCAGCTCTTCGAACTCGTTGCGCAGTACCGTCACGTCGGTGCCGACCTGATCCTTGCGGAAACTGGTACCCAGCACCTGATCGCTTTCTTCGCGGGTCAGTTGATCGAAGAACTCGTCGAAGCCCAGCAGCTTGTCGGCCTTGCTCAGCACCAGATACACCGGCACATCGACGTGCAGCTTCTGATAGACGTCTTGCAGACGCGCACGCACCTGGCGGGCCAGGGTTTCGATGTCCTGTTCGCTGCCACCGGTCAGGGTTTCCACCGGAATGGTCACCAGCACGCCGTTCAGCGGACGACCGCGACGACGCTTGCGCAGCAGTTCCAGCAAGGTGGTCCAGGCGCTGCCGTCGACTTCCGCATCCGGCTGGGTCAGGTAGCGGCCGGCGGTGTCGATCAGTACACCGTGATCGGCGAAGTACCAGTCGCAATGACGGGTGCCGTGGGTATCACGGGTCAGCTTGCGGTCGATCTTGTTGATCGGGAATTCCAGCCCGGAGAAGTCCAGCAGGCTGGTCTTGCCGCTGGCCTGCGGGCCGATCAGCAAGTACCACGGCAAGTCATTGCGCCAGCGCTCGCTGCGGCCGCGGTACAGGCTCGAAGTCTTGAGGGTTTTCAGGGCGTCCTTGAAACGCTCCTTCAACTCTTTCTGCTCTTCGTCGATCAACTCTTCGCGGCGGATACGGTCCTGGCCGTCTTCGGTTTCTTCGACGGCTTTCTTGCGGATACCGGCGCGCCAGCTGACGAAGACCATGGTCAGGCCCCAGATCAGGAACAGCACGCTGATGGTCAGCAGACGCGACGTCGCGCTTTCCCAGAACTTGTAGTCATCCACTGCCAACAACGGACCGACGAACCACACCAGCAGCGCCACGAACAGCACCAGCAGCAAGGTCCAGACCCAGGTCTGGCGCAGGAAGGCGCCGACTTTCTTGAAAAACTTTTTCATCACACGTCCCTGTTTACGGCTGCGACTGCGGCTGCGCCGCGGCCGGATCAAGCGGCTGATATGGTTGCAGAACGGTGTCGCGCTGCTCGCCCAAGACCCAGGCGAAGCCCGAATACATCATCACCAGACAGACGAAGGTGAACAGCACCACCATCCACGCCGGCACGATGCGCACCAGATTGCGGCGCTGATCGTTGAGGCCTTCCCACTGCGGCGACAATTCGCGCGGCACGTCGCCACGCAACTGACGGATCTGCCGGTACAGGGCGTCGCGGATGCCTTCGAGTTCCAGCATGCCGCGCGCCTGTACGCGGTACTTGCCTTCGAAACCGAGGGACAGGCACAGGTACATCAGCTCCAGCATCGGCAGGTGCTTGACCGGGTTTTTCGACAGCCGATCGAGCAGCTGGAAGAACTTCTCGCCACCGAAGGTTTCGTTGTGGAAGCTGCTGAGCAGGCTCATCTGCGACCACTCGCTTTCGTTGCCCCACGGCGTGGTCACGACGGCTTCGTCGACCACGGTGCAGAGCACGTAACGAGCGGCCATCACCTGGCTGCTTTCGGCGCCGTTGTGCAGGGCGCGTACTTCAAACAGCTTGAGCCCGGCGGTCAGGCGCTCGTTGAGCGCGTAGAGGTCTTCGCGGGTTTCGCTGTGCTTGAGGCGCACCACTTCCGACAACAGTTCGGACGAGGCCGCCACCAGCGAATTGAGGCTGATGTTGAAGGCTTCCGCCGGGCGCAGGCGCGCGGCGTAGATCATCCGTTCTTCCAGTTGCTCGAAGCGCGGTGGCGCGGCGAAGTCGGTCAGCGGACTCGCCGCCGGGCCATGGCCCTGACGGTCGAGCAGGACGGTTTTGTCGTCCTGGTTGTGTTCCATGTCCTTGATCATGTCGGTCAGTTCCTGATGGCCCAGAATTTCAGTTCAAGCTCGGCGAATTCTCCGGACACATGGAACGCGAAGCCGCCGGAGCGCTCGAGTTGTGCCAGGTCTTCGGAACTGAGTTCGAGGATGAAATAGGTTTTGTTGGAGTGGAACGCGATCTGCCGCGGGGCCACCGGCAACGGTTTGACCTTGATCCCCGGCAGGTGCAGGTTGACCAGTTGGCGGATGCGCTCCACCGGGCCGACCTTGAGGTGCGCAGGCAAGCGGTTGCGCAGTTCTTCGGAATCACAGTTGGCACTGGCTGCCAGCACGAACGACGCCGAGCCCAGCAGTTTGTGGTCGTGCAGCGGCGACACGATGATCCCGTACTGACGCGCTTGCAGGATCAGTTCGATGGCGTGCTGTTCCAGCACCATCGACAACACCTGACGGATCGACTCCATCAGTTTGCGGAAACTCGCACCCTGGTCAGCGTGGGAGTAGCGGCTGTCCAGACGCGGGCGTTTGCTGTCGCTGGAGAAGGTCGCCAGATCGCCGAGCATGGTCAGCAGCGTGCGGTACAACTCTTCCGGGTGAACCTGCTCCAGACCCAGGTAGTGGCGCAGCAACAGTTCGGTGCGGTTGATCAGTTGCAGCATCATGAAGTCGCCGATCTCCGCGCCGCCGACCTTGCCGTTCGAGCGAATGCGCTCGGCAATGGTGTCGCCCCGGTGACCGAGCATGCTGATCACTTCTTTCAGGCACGACAGCAGGTAGCTGGAGGCGTGCGCCTGAATGTAGGTCGGCACGAAATCCGGGTCGAGGCTGATCACGCCGTCCGGTGTGGTGTCGAGCACGTCGCAGATTTTCAGCTTCACGTAGGCCTGGTCGCTCTGCTGCTCGCCGAGCAACAGCTTGAAGTCCGGGCGACCGCAACTGACCTGGCTGGCGGAATCATCACCGGCGTTGGAGTCGGCCACTTCGGCGTCATATGCGGTGTAACGCGCCAGCACGTCGGACTGCTCCGGGCGACGGGCCTCGATGTGGTTACCGGTGACCAGTGGCAGCGCCAGGTAGATCGGCGTGTTGCCGGTGTTCGGCGGCACGTCCAGCGCCAGCGGTTCGGTGTTGCCGCCGAGTTCGAACAGGCTGCCGTCCGGCAGAATTCCCGAGGCTTCACTGATTACCAGTTTGCCCATGTTGAGGAACTGCAAGTCGATCTCAAGGTTCAGGAAACCCCAGGTGTAGCCGCCCAGCAACCGGGTGCGGGTCTTCATCTGGTGATCGTAGTAGCGGTCGTTGTGCTGGAAGTGCTGCGGACGCAGCAGCATGCCTTCCTGCCAGATGACTTTATGGGTATTCATGATCAGTCATCCGCCTTGGCGAGCACTTCGTTGGTCTTGCGGATACCGGCCTGATCCAGGGTCAGATCGGCTTCGGTGACTTCCAGCGGCGTGATCGGGAACGTGTGGCGCCATTTGGTTTCCGGCAGGTCGCGGTACGCGGCGAGGATGCCGATGAAGCGGCTGCCCTCCTCCACGCTGAGTTTCAGTTCCACGGTTTCACCCGGGCGCAGTTCGAGTTCTTCGCTGGCCACCAGATCCGGGTTGAGGGATTCCTTGGCGCGCTCGTAGAGGCTGAAGAAATCGGCGTTCTCGAAGGTCACCGGGTGCTTGAGTTCGAACAGGCGCACCACGATCGGCGACGGACGACCGTTGAGGTCCGGGTTCAGCTGATCGCTGCCGGTCAGCTTCAGGTTGATCTTGGTCACTTTCGAATACGGCGACAGCGACGAACAACCGGCGAGCAGCACCAACAGGGTGAGCGCGGTCAGCGTCTTGAAAAAAGCGGTCGAGCGGCGAGACATGCGCATCATCCTTGGTGGTCGGTGTGGAGGGTGGAGATCAGGCGGATCTGTTCTTCGTAGGCCTGGGCGAAGTCGCGGGCCAGCAAGCGCTCGCTCCAGTCGTCGTCCTGACGCAGCGCATGGTGGTAACGGTTGAACGCTCTCCAGCGCCCGCCGGCGGTGGCGAGCAACGGCTTGTTGTCGCGCTCGAAACGCAGGGTCAACTGCTCCGGCGAGAAGTGCTCCAGAGTGCCGCGCACCGCCGCGCGGCTGGCGGTCAGCAGCGCCACCTGATGCGCCTGCAAATCGCGGAACGCCCGGGAGATCGCCTGCTCGGCCGGCAAATGGCCCGGCTTGTGCGGTTGCAACAGGATGTCCAGCGCCTCGCTCGGATCGACGGCGAATTTCAGCGGATTCTTGTTGGTGCCTTGTACGGTGGTCTGGGCCAGACGCAGTTCGTTTTTCAGCTCCGAACGGGTGCGCAGGCTCTGTTGCAGACCGCCGATGCTCTGGCGCAGCAGACGTGCAGCGTTCAGCGCAAGCGCTTCACGCTCGTCGTGGCTGAGGTTCTTCACGTTCACGCCAAGGGCCGCGCCGAATTTATCCCAGAAGGTTTCGCTCTGACGCTCGACCGCTTTCGGCGCCGGCGCAGGCTCAGGCGTGGGCTCGACGATCAGCTCCGGCACCATCAGGCTTTCCATGTCGATGCGCGCGTAGTCGGCGCGCTGACGGGAGTCTTCAGGGTCGGTCACCGGTGCGAGCATTTCCTCGAATTCCGAGTACACGCGCTCTTGCTGCTCCAGCGACTTAAGCGGGTCGAGGTCGAGGAACGCGTCGTCCGGGATGATGCTGCCGGCGGCACGTGGCAGGCCGACTTCACCGTCGAAGGTCGCCGGGTCGCGCACCAGGCGCGCACGAATCTCGAAGTCGCCCAGCACGTAGGTGCTGCCGTGCTCGATGCGCACCGGTTCGCCCTTGTGCAGGCGTGCGCCGCTGTCGCCGTCCTGCACACCGTTGCTGCTGGTGTCGGTCAGGAAGAACGAACCCTCGCGATAGCTGACGATCGCGTGGTGGTTGGACAAGTGCCGCTTGCGGTCAGGGATGATCCAGTCGCAGTCCTCGCCCCGCCCGATCACGCCACCGGCCTGTTTGAAGGTCCGCTGGCACAGCTCGGTGGGCACGAACTGCTTGGTGTTCAGCATTTCGAAAACCAATTCCATGTTTGATGCTCCTTGCGGTCACTTGCCGCGATTGACCGCCTGCGGATCACCCAACGGGCGGTAATCGTTATCGTTGAATTTGTAATTGCCGCTGCAACCGCCGAGGCCGCATAGAACGACGAGGGTCAGCAGGACAGCGTGCCAGTGACGAACAGACATCAGAGGGTCTCCAGGTGTAGACAAAGCACAAAGCGCCGACCCTTGCGGGCGGCGCTGACATAGGTGTTCGAGGTGAATCCGACGGACTTTCGCCTACCCATCGAAATCACCCAGATTGATGTTCAAGCGGCCGAGCCGGTACAGCAGCGTGCGGCGCGGCAGGCCCAGTTCGCGGGCGGCGAGCGTCTGGTTGCCGTCGTTCTTGCGCAGGCAATCGAGCAGCAGATTGCGTTCGACCGCTTCCAGTCGTTCGCGCAGATTGAGGCCGCAGTGGTCTTCCGGCACCGACGCCGATTCCAGACGCAGCGAGAAATGTTCGGCCAGCAACTCGCCGCCCTCGCACAACAGCACCGCCCGCTCGACCAGGCCTTTGAGTTCACGCACGTTGCCGGGGAAGGTGTAACCGGACAGGTGTTCAAGCGCCGCGTCCGACCAGCGCACCGGATCACGTTGCAGGAAAGTGCAGGCCTTATCGGCAAAGTGCTTGGCCAGGTCGAGGATGTCGCCTTCGCGCTGACGCAGGGCCGGCAATTCGATCGGGAATTGCGCTAGGCGGTAGTACAGGTCCTCGCGGAATTTGCCTTCGCTGACCAGCACCGACAGATCGCGGTGCGTTGCAGCGATGATGCGCACGTCGATCTTGTGGGTGTCGTTGGAACCCAGCGGACGGATCTCGCCTTCCTGCAACACGCGCAGCAACTTGGCTTGCAGCGACAGCGGCATGTCACCGATTTCGTCGAGCAACAGGGTGCCGCCGTTGGCCGCGTCGAACAGCCCGGCGCGGTCTCGATCGGCCCCGGTGAACGCGCCTTTGCGATAGCCGAACAGCTCGCTTTCCAGCAGGTTTTCCGGGAACGCCGCGCAGTTCTGCACGATGAACGCCTGGGACCGGCGCGGGCCGCAATCGTGGATCGCCCGCGCCACCACTTCCTTGCCGGTGCCGGTCTCGCCACGCAACAGCACGGTGTACGGGCTGTGCAGGACTTTGCTGATCAGCGAGTAGGTCTGACGCATTGCCGCGCTCTTGCCGATCAGGCCGTAGCCGCTGGCACTCGGCAGGCTGCGCACGACCGGCGCCGCCGCATCCACTGGCTGGCGCAGGCGTTGCAGCAAGTGCAACTGACCAAGCACGAAAGAGCCGAGCTGGCCGAGAGAATCGGCAAACCCTTGCAGGTTGATGTGGCGACGGCTGGCGCACAGCAACAGGCCTTCGACGGCCTTCTGCTGATTGACCAGCGGCACGCACAACAGCGACTGCCACGGCGTGGACGACGCCGGCAGAAAACTGGTTTCGTGCAGGCTGCCGCCCAGGTCGTCGAAGCACACCACGCGGTTCTGGCACAGGGCGAATTGCAACAGTTGCTCGCCGTTGTAGTCCGCCGGCAGACTCGCCGCGCTGCGCGGTTGCAGCACGCCGTCGAGGCATTCGGCATTCATCCCCAGCGACGTGTGCGTAGCGTCCAGCAAGTACAGCTGCGTCAGTTCGCAACCGCTCAGCCCGGCCAGACCGCGCACGAAGTCACCCAGCAGCGCAGCACCGTCCGCCGCCCGCGACAGGCTGGCGAACTGCGCCAGCAAGGCTTCGGCATAGAGCAGTGGCTGCGGCACTTGAGTGAACATCACACTCACCTCAGGCGAACTCGCAGGTCACGCTGGCTTCACCGTCGAGCGTCGCATGCACACGCTTGAGGCTTTCACCGGTGGCCATGGCGTCGAGCAAGCGGTCGGCCACCAGCGGCAGCACGTGCTGGTCGAGCAAATGGTCGATCAGGCGTGCACCGCTTTCGCTTTGGGTGCAGCGCTCGGACAAGTGATCGACGAGGTTCTGGCACCAGGTGAAGTCCAGCTGGCGACGGTTCAGGCGCTCGCCCAGACGACCGAGCTTGATCTCGATCAGTTCGCGCAGCACCGGGCCGCCGACCGGGTAGTACGGCACCACTTTCATCCGCGCCAGCAGCGCCGGTTTGAAGTGTTTGCTGAGCACCGGGCGAATGGTTTCTTCCAGCACTTCGGCGGTCGGGCGCGCACCGTCTTCGCAGAGGTCGCTGATCTTGTCGCTGCCCAGGTTCGAGGTCATCAGGATCAACGTATTGCGGAAGTCGATCTCGCGCCCTTCGCCGTCGTTGGCCACGCCTTTGTCGAAGATTTGGTAGAACAGGTTGAGCACGTCCGGGTCAGCCTTCTCGACTTCATCGAGCAGCACCACCGAGTACGGCTTCTGGCGTACGGCTTCGGTGAGCATGCCGCCCTCGCCGTAACCGACGTAGCCTGGCGGTGCACCGATCAGGCGGGAAACGGTGTGCTTCTCCTGGAACTCGGACATGTTGATGGTGGTGATAAAGCGGTCGCCGCCGTACAGCAGGTCGGCGAGTGCCAGTGCGGTTTCGGTCTTGCCGACGCCGCTCGGGCCGACCAGCAGGAACACGCCGACCGGTGCGTCAGGCTTGTTCAGGCCGGCAGCGGTGGCGCGCATCGAGCGATCCAGTGCGTGCACGGCTTGTTCCTGACCACGGATGCGAGTGCGCAGGTCGGTGGCGAAGCTGGCGACCTTGGCGTTGTGCTCTCGGGCCAGTTGCGCCAGTGGCACGCCGGTCCAGGCGCTGATCACTTCGGCCACCAGACGCGGGCAGACTTCGAAGCTGACCAGACGCTCCTTGACCTGAGCGGCGGTCAGGGCGCTATGAGTTTCGTTGAGTTGCGCTTCCAGCGCCTCGACGCTGAGGGCTTCGTCGATGTCGGCGGCGTGGGTTTCGATCACGGTGCCTTCGGCGTCTTCCTCAACGGTGACCACCGGCTCGACCGCAGCGGCTTCACGGGCCTTGGCCAGTTGCTGACGCAGTTCCAGCAGGCGCTCGGCCAGTTGTTTCTGCTCGGTCCACTGGGTTTCCAGTGCGACCCTTTCCGCTTCGGCTTCGTCCAGACGCGCTTCCAGTGCCTCCAGCGCTTCGTGGTCGATCAGCAGACCGGCTTCGGCATCGCGGCGCAGGGCCTGACGCTGACGGCCACCTTCAGCCAGCTCACCACGCAGGCGTTCCAGGCTTTCCGGAGCCGCAGCGAGGCTGATGCGAACACGGGCGCACGCGGTGTCGAGCACATCGACAGCCTTGTCCGGCAGTTGCCGACCGGCCAGATAACGGGCGGATAGTTCCGCTGCCGAAACCACCGCGTCATCGCGCAGGTAAATGCCGTGGCTCTTTTCGTAGACCTGAGCCAGGCCACGCAGGATGGTCACCGCTTCGCTCACGGTCGGTTCGTGCAGTTGAACCGGTTGGAAGCGACGGGCCAGCGCCGGGTCTTTCTCGAAGTATTTCTTGTACTCGGCCCAGGTGGTCGCGGCGATGGTGCGCAGCTCGCCACGGGCCAGCGCCGGCTTCAGCAGGTTGGCCGCGTCGGAACCGCCGGCATTGCCGCCCGCGCCGATCAGGGTGTGGGCTTCGTCGATGAACAGGATGATCGGCTTCGGCGAGGCTTTGACCTCGTCGATCACGCCTTTCAGACGACGCTCGAACTCACCTTTGACGCTGGCGCCGGCCTGCAACAGGCCCATGTCCAGCGACAGCAGCTCGACACCTTTGAGCACTTGCGGCACTTCACCGGCAGCGATGCGCGAGGCCAGGCCTTCGACGATGGCGGTTTTACCGACACCGGCTTCACCGACCACGATCGGGTTGTTCTTGCGGCGACGGGCGAGGATGTCGACCATCTGGCGGATCGCGCCATCGCGGCACAGCACCGGGTCGAGTTTGCCGTCGCGGGCCTGTTGGGTCAGGTTGTGGGTGAAGCGCTCGAGCAGCGATTCGCCCTGGGCGGCCGGTTTGCCGTTGGCCGCTGCCTGAGGTTGTTGCGACAGGGCAAATTCCTTCAGGCGATCGATGTTCAGTTTGGCGAGCAACGGCTGGTAGCGGCTGCCGGCGTAACGCATCGGGTTGCGCAGCAGCGCGAGGATCAGCGCCGCGTCTTCGACCGAGGTCTGGCCCAGTTCAAGGTTGGCCACCAGCAGCGCGTCCTGCAGCCACTGCACTAGTTCCGGAGCGAACACCGGGTTGCGCGAAGCGCTGTGCTCGACCCGCGATTGCAGCGCGGCGCTCAGTTCGCCGGCATCAACGTCGGCATCCTGCAGCGCACGGGAGAGCAGACCGTTCGGGCGCTCCAGCAGGCCGAGCAGCAAGTCTTCGACCAGAATCTTGCTGCCGCCACGGGCCACGCAGCGCTCGGCCGAACGCTCCAGATCGCGACGGGTTTCGGCGTCCAGCGCCTGGATGAGTTGTTGCAGGTCTACGTTGATCATGGCTCACGTCCTTAATGAATTTTGCTGCCCAGGGTCACCACGCCGTCTGCTTTTTCGCAGCCCAGCCAACTGGTCCACCCCAGGCGACAGTCGTTCTTCTCGCCAATGCGCAGTTCGCGGATTTCTTCCGGGCGCAGCACCAGGCGAATGTCGTAATCGAGCGGGTCACGCAGGGTGAACCGCACCAGCGCGCAGAGCGGCTGGTAACCGAAACCGATGGGCAGGAATTCGTGGAAGCGTTCCCAGTCGAGTTCGGTGATGTGAATGCGGAATTTGCCGCTGCGATCGCGCACGCGTTCGCCCAGCACCAGGTCTTCACCCAGCACGCTGTTGGCGAAGCCGAGGCGGTTGCGCTGTTCTTCGAGGATTTCCACGCGGCGCTCGATGCACTGCTCGATGACCAGGTCTTCGTGCTTGAAGTAATAACGCAGCACCGCTTCGATCAGCGCCGCCGAGTGCGCCCGCAAACTGAGCAGGCCGAGGTACGGCAGCAGGCGTTTCCAGTTCAGCTCCTTGGCCTTGCGGATCTCGTCGCCGCCGAGGCCGATCAGGGCGAACAGCTGTGACGAGAACGGATCGACCGCGCCGCTCTGGAAGCTCGCGCGATAGCGGTACTTGCGCCAGATCGGCAGCATCAGCCGTTGCAGGCGATGGTGGAACAGGTCGAGGAAGTTGCGCGTCGGATTGCCGTCTTCGCTGTCGCCCAGGGCTTGCTCGCCGTAGAACGCCGGCAGCGGCGAACCGGAACCGACCAGACCGATCAGGTTGAACCGAAGGCGCGCGCGCATCTGCCCGTGCTCTTCGAAAAACTCCACGCGATCGACGTCGCTGCGCGGAAATCCGAGGCTCGGATTGGCCTGGAATTCCAGCTGGTCGTACAGGTCGTCTTCGCTCAGGTACGGGTGCGCATCGCGCAGCCGGTCGATCACCAGCAGCACGGCCTGAAACAGCGAGTACTCGCGTATTACCTTCGTCAGCCCGCTTAAAGCAGGGGCTGCAGGCCCATACGTGGTGTCCATTGGTACACCTCTCCCTGTGTGCTTTTTACCCGCAGCTCATGGAATGAATTGAGACTGGCGTAAAGCGCGAAAAACTCGTTGAGAACCGAGGCGAAGACGAACAGATCGCCCTCACCGATATACCCTTCCGGGTCGATGGTCAGTTCGGTGCGCAGACCGCGTACCGGCAAACCACGGTGCAAGCGATCCACGTGGTGATGCTTGATGTGCTTGAGGCCGCCGAGCAGGCGTTTGCTGACCTTCTCCGCGTGCTGGTCGTAGTAGCGCGGCAGGTCGTAGGTTTCGAGAATCACCTTCAGTGCATTGACGTCGGCCAGCGACAGATAGTTAAGCGACATGTTGCTGATCAGCTTCCACAGGAAGTCACGGTTCAGCGGCGGCGCGAAACTGGAAGTGGCCGGGGTGATGTTGCGGAAACTGAGGAACTCCGGGGTCTCTTCGCAGGCCATGCAGATCTGCCCGAGCTTGAGTTTGCGCGGCAGGTTCTGATTGGTGCAGACCAGCTCGATCGACAGGGTTTCATGGGCTTCGGTGTGGCGGATGCCGAAGCTCAGGTAGGTGTCGAGGCCGTCGTGCAGCAGCGACGAGCGCTGGCGGATGCTGTAATGCGGACGGCTGTTGGGCACGTCGAAACTTGGGTCGTGCTCGAAGGATTCGAACGGCACGTACTCCTGATAACCGAGGCCGCCGGGTTTCCAGCCGGTCACGGTTTCCACCGAGAACACGCCGCAGTTTTCCAGATCGTATTCGGCCGGCAGCAGCAGGTATTCGTCCTGTTTGCCGTCGAGGCGGATCGGCAGTGCGTCGTGCTTGAACAGGTTGACGATCGGCGTGCAGAACAGCTTCACGTTATCCAAGGTCGGACGCATGCGCATGATGCCGCTCTTGCGGATGTCGAAGCGCAATTCCAGGCCACGCATCTGCTTGAGCGTGTCTTCCGGCAGCGCCTTGAGAATGTCCAGACCGTGGACATCAACGAACAGGAACTTGTCCTGGAAGGCGAAGTATTCCTGCAGATAGCGATAGCCGCGGAAGGTGTTCAGCGGATACGGGATTAACGCTTCTTCTTCGGCAAAGCCCACCGGTTTGACCCGGTCGCCCGGAATCTTGAACGCCATCGGCTTGCCGCTCACGCCATCGATCGGCTTGCCGGCGCCGTCGAGCGGGATCAGTTCGATGCCTTCGAGGTTGCGCAGCAGGCTCAGGTAGAGCATCTGGCTGATGTAGCGCTCGCCGGCAAAGTGCAGGCGCAGTTTGCTCAGCTCCAGCTCGCCGAGGTGGCCGTCGGCACTCATCTCCAGGCGCAGGCTGAGCAACGAACCGTCGCCCTTCACCGAGTAGTTCAGCGCGGCCAGATCCAGGGCCATGACTTCGGTCGGGTAGCAGGTGCGGAAGCGGCAGCGCACGTCTTCGATCGGCACGCTCTCGATCGGCGTGTCACGCTCGACCTTCAGCGCCGGCCCGGAACGCTTGAGCGGATCGAACTGCAGAATGCTGAACGCCGGCAGCGGACGCATGTAGTTCGGCCACAGCAATTGCATCAGGGAGTGGCTGAGCTCCGGCAACTCGTCATCGAGTTTCTGGCGCAGCCGCCCGGTCAGAAACGCAAAGCCTTCCAGCAACCGCTCCACATCCGGATCCCGCCCGGCCTGCCCCAGGAACGGCGCCAACGCCGGACTACGCTCGGCGAAACGGCGGCCCAGTTGGCGCAGTGCGGTGAGTTCGCTTTGGTAGTAGTGGTTAAAGGACACGGGTTACCTGCCTGGTAGTGGAACTCATCAAAAAAATATCCTGTAGAGCGCGACTGTCACACCGGCACACACGTAACCGCCGATCAGGAGGTACGGCACGAGCAGGATCCATCCGTAGGCCATGAAAGCATTGTCGAACGGCCCGACGACCAGGCTGCACAAGCCATAAAGCATCCATGGCACCGCGTAGAAAGGGATGAACTTCAACGGCGCCAACCAGATCATCCGCAGCGCCTGCTGCTCATTGCGGCTCTTCGCGGCCCGCGATACCCACAGCGCAAACAACAACAGTCCGGGCATGCCGAACCACAACAGATACACCCAGTGGGTCTCGGACGAATCGAATGTCGAATAATCGCCAATCCACAGGCCATAGGATGAAAATGCCAGCATGGCCAAGAATGGCGTCCACAAGGCACCCATGAAAAAACTCAGCTGCGCGCGGCTGAGGATGGGCATCTCGTTCGATACACCGATCACGGGCAGGCCCTCATCTTCGAAACCACGACCTGCGAAGCAATCGCAGGCAATGCCTGCCGCATCAACGCGCGCTTTTCCAGGCGCAGCTCAATGACCTGCGTGGCCAGAATCGCCAGCAACGTCACCCCGCCCTGAGCCACGGTGTAGAACAGCGCCCGCAACGGGTTGTCGGGCACCATCATGAATAGAATCCAAGAGACCATCAGCGCGAGCAGGCCGAGTTTTGCCCATAGGTTCGGGAACACAGCAACCAGTGCGTTCACCGCGAAAAAAATATAAATGAACATGTAATGTGCGATGCCGATGCCTACGCCACGGGTGGTGAAGCCGCCGTTGAATGCTTTGTAGGCAACGACCACTGCGTCGTTCAGGAAAACGTACGCAACACATCCAGCGGCATGGAAAGCCAGGTTCATGGCAACGCGGGCGTAGATGTTCATGCCGGCTTCACATTCCCGTACCAAGTACCTGCACCATGAATTGCGACCTTCAATTTTCCAAAACCTTGTAAGGGGTATTGCTAATAAAGAAATCCATCCAGTGCTTTCGTGGATTGGACAATGCCAGCGTGAACTGCTTACTTTTCTTGCTGAGCGCAATGAAGATAACGCCCACCGTTTCTTCATCCTCATCCGCACTCATATCCAACGAAACATCTGAAAACAGAGGAGTACGATAAACACGACCAGGGTCA
Source organism: Pseudomonas sp. NFIX49 (assembly GCF_900115915.1). Lineage (NCBI taxonomy): Bacteria > Pseudomonadati > Pseudomonadota > Gammaproteobacteria > Pseudomonadales > Pseudomonadaceae > Pseudomonas > Pseudomonas sp. NFIX49. The sequence continues at coordinate 315,723 of NZ_FOYE01000005.1, forward strand.
TTTAAGTCTGTGAAACGCAAATAAACTGAATCTCTCGGAGTTAAAATTGAACTCGCAGGAACAGACTCTATAAGGTACTGTCCGGACGGACTTTTTTTAGAGACATCAGACGCACGACTCAAAACACCATTTACAATGAAAGCAACAGCAATTACCAAACTAGCAAAAAGCGCTACAAAGCTTATAAAAGTCTTACGCCATGAATTCATTTGAAAAGGACCTCAATAGGCGCGACTGATACAGTTTCGTACAAGATGTCCGAATAAACGCGAAAGTCTCCGCCTTTTTTATTTTTATCCCGATAATCACGAAAATCGCTATTTTGAACAAGCATGTAATGTTTGCCTTCCAGTTCTCTATAACGACGTATGGCTTCTTCTTTTTGCTGAGGGGATTGCTGCCCCGTTACCTGCTTGTACGTTGACTCGGCCACCACAGAATTCATTTCGGCGGCCAGCTTTGCGTTTGTTTTAAAACCGACGGCGGGATCAGTAATCAATTTATCAAAGTTCCAGTAGCCTAGAACCTGACTAAAAAGAGCAATTCCATCATTAAAGTCGTATGCATCTTCAATATAAAAACCAATTTTTGATGGAGTAAAAACAATGCTCTTGCCTGTAACGACCACTGAGCCTTCGGCGATGACACGCAAATTAAAGTTAGCGAGTGCTGCTCGAAGCTCGTTTACGTCATCAGCACCGGTCTGCTCGAACTCGACAACTTTATTATTGGAGTAACCAAATTTTTCAGCAGCACTGGCCACTCCATTGAAAGCCAGTGGATAACAACCAGGAGCACTATTGGAAAAAGCCTTGCGCAATCTCTGCTTTATCAGATCGGTCCCAAGGGGACTATTCCAATTTGCCTTGAGTTGTTTGAATGCGGTATTTGCACGCTCAAACCCAAGGACCCAACTCATTTTTACTATGGACTCTTCGATGTACTCTGCCGGTGCAAAAGCTTCATGCCTTTTAACAGCATCATCCATCCCACCACTTTCGTTTGGCCACGGTTTGCCATTGAACCAATGGGCCATCAGATCCGCTGCAACAGGCCAGTTGATTTTTCTCATCGTGTTCGGAATATCAGTAATCTTGAACTGACGTGCAGTAGCAGTCTGGCCGGACTTGTTACTCGCCGGAGTCATTGTCGTTGCTACTGTCGTTGCAGCCATCTTCACATCCCTCTGATATCACTTCACGCAAATTTCGCCAGTTTTAAAGTTCAACAACTAAGCGAGAACAACCCTACTCTGTGGCTCTATGATCAGCTCAACCGCTTCTGCAGTAGTGGAAAACACTTTTTGAGTTTTCCCGTCGGCACCTGTCACACCGTTTATGATTTTCCCCGAAGCTGTTTTAAGTGTGTATTCCACCCCAGCTAGCGGCTTGCCTGTCTCTTCGCAATTGATCACGAAGTGCTCGTTAAATGGCCATTTGAGTTCAACCGGCAACGGCGGCACAAACGGCGCCGGCGAATGTGAATTGCCGATAATCACCGTCCCGGAACCGGCAGTGACTTTGTTACCGTGAGAGCCCACGGAATCCACAGTGACAGCAGACTTGCCATTGATTTTCACCGTCGTGGCCAAACCGCCGACCATCGCACCACCACACGCGGAGGCATCGCCTTCGCGGGCGGCCGGGAGGCCGTCGAAGAACACGTCGCCGGAACCGGCGGCAATCGGGTTGGTGCCGTGGCCGGGGAGCGGGCAAGCGGTGGGGTCGGATACGCGTGCTGCAGGTTTGCCAGACATCGGGGTTCTCCTTAGTTGACCTTCACTTGACCGCTGCCATCCAGGCGCGCGGAGAAACTGACCTGACGCTTGAAACCCTCGACTTCCAGCAGGCCTTCGATGCTGAAGGCCAGGCGGAGCTGATCGTGGTCACGCGGCAGGGAAATGACACGCACGTTGCTCAGGCGCGGCTCGTAGGCTTCGATGAAGCTTTCGATGGCCAGGCGGGCCTGACTCAGGGAGTCGTGCAGGCTCAGGCGCATGTCATTGAGATCGGGCAACCCGTAGTCGGACAGCGTTTGCACGCTGCCGGCCCGGGTGCTGAGCATTTTGGCCAGATGGGCAGCCACCGACGCCATGGCCGAAGCCTCGAGGCTCCTGCCCTTGCGTAGTTCCGCGTCGCCGTTGAGGCGTTCGAAAAGGCTGCCGTATCCGTCCATGAGTCGCTCTTACTCTTTGTCCAGCTTGCCAACCAGCGACAGGGTGAAATCGGCACCCATGTACTTGAAGTGCGGACGCACGTTCAGGCTGACGCGGTACCAGCCCGGCTCGCCTTCAACGTCGCTGACGATCACTTGCGCAGCGCGCAGCGGACGACGGCCACGCACTTCGGCGCTCGGGTTTTCCTGGTCGGCCACGTACTGGCGGATCCACTTGTTCAGTTCCAGCTCGAGGTCGGTACGTTCTTTCCACGAACCGAGTTGCTCGCGCTGCAGCACTTTGAGGTAGTGAGCCAGGCGGTTGACGATCATCATGTACGGCAGTTGGGTGCCGAGCTTGTAGTTCAGCTCTGCAGCCTTGCCTTCTGCGCTGATGCCGAAGAACTTCGGCTTCTGCACCGAGCTTGCGGAGAAGAACGCCGCGTTGTCGGAGCCTTTACGCATGGTCAGGGAGATGAAGCCTTCCTCGGCCAGTTCGTATTCACGACGGTCGGAAACCAGAACCTCGGTAGGAATCTTGGTTTCGATTTCGCCCATGCTTTCGAAGTGGTGCAGAGGCAGGTCTTCAACCGCGCCGCCGCTCTGTGGGCCGATGATGTTCGGGCACCAGCGGAACTTGGCGAAGCTGTCGGTCAGCTTGGTGCCGAACGCGTAAGCGGTGTTGCCCCACAGGTAGTGCTCGTGGCTGTTGGCAACGTTTTCCTTGTACACGAACGATTTGACCGGGTTTTCTTCCGGGTCGTACGGGTTACGCAGCAGGAAACGCGGTACGGTCAGGCCAACGTAGCGGGAGTCTTCCGAAGTACGGAAGCTCTGCCATTTGGCGAATTGCGGGCCTTCGAAGTGATCTTTCAGATCCTTCAGGTCCGGCAGGCCGGTGAAGCTTTCCAGGCCGAAGAATTTCGGGCCGGCGGCAGCGATGAACGGCGCGTGGGACATGCAGGCTACGCTGGACACGTACTGCATCAGCTTCACGTCCGGCGAGCTTGGGGACATGTAGTAGTTGGCAATGATCGCGCCAACCGGCTGACCACCGAACTGGCCGTATTCAGCGGTGTAGATGTGCTTGTACAGGCCCGACTGCATGACTTCCGGCGAGTCTTCGAAATCGTCCAGCAGGTCTTCTTTGGAGACGTTGAGGATTTCGATCTTGATGTTTTCGCGGAAGTTGGTGCGGTCGACCAGCAGTTGCAGACCACGCCACGACGATTCCAGGGCCTGGAAGTCCGGGTGGTGCAGGATTTCGTCCATCTGACGGCTGAGCTTGGCATCGATCTCGGCGATCATGCGGTCAACCATGGCTTTCTTGACCGGCTCACCGTTGTTCTGCGGCTTGAGCAGCTCTTCGATGAACGCCGACACACCGCGTTTGGCGATGTCGTAGGCTTCGTCGTCCGGCGTCAGGCGGGTTTCGGCGATGATGCTGTCGAGGATGCTGTATTCGCCGTTTTCCGCGGCGTTCTGTTGTGCTGCGCTAGTGCTCATTGTGTTGGCTTCCTTGGCTGCTGGAGTCTCAAGCGTCCGGAGCTGCGGCGTTCAGGCCCAGCTCACCGAGTACGCGACCGCGGGATTCATCGTCGGCGAGCACGCCTTCGATGGCTTTACGGAACGCAGGTGCGTTACCCAGCGGGCCTTTGAGGGCCACCAGCGCGTCGCGCAGTTCCATCAGTTTTTTCAGCTCAGGCACTTGCTCGACCAGGCTGGCCGGGTTGAAGTCCTTCATGGAGTTGACGCGCAGTTGCACAGCCAGCTCGTCGGCCTCGCCATCTTCCTGCAGACGGTTCGGCACGCTCAGCGTCAGACCCAGCTCTTGCTTGGCCAGCACTTCGTCGAAGGTCATCTTGTCGATGCTGATCGGCTTGCGATCCTCGATCTTGCGATCGTCCTTGCGGTGGGTGTAGTCACCGATTGCCAGCAGCTTCAGCGGCAGTTCAATCTCTTCCTGAGCACCGCCGGTGGCGGGTTTGAAGGTGACGTTGATGCGTTCCTTGGGGGCTACCGAGCCTTCTTTGGCCATGGCTTTTCTCCTTGCGGTTGTGGCCCTGGGGCCTATTCGAGTACCACTTCGAGGTCGAGGTGGCACAGCCTGCGATAAATCTCTTCCTTGCGTTCACGTACGGCATGGTTCTGCGGTAACAACTCGCAGCAACTGTGCAGCAGGTGCAGCACTTCCAATGCAAGATCGGGCTCCCAGGCGTGCAGGCCTGAGTCCTGTAATGTCTGATCGAGGGTTTCGAGCTGGTTCTTGGCCAGTTCGTATTTCTTGGCCAGGAAACACAGCCGCGCGAGGGCGAACTGCCAGAAGAAGCGTTCGCGGCCGCCGTGCGCCGATTGCAGCCCCTGTTTGAGGATCTGCACCGCGGGTTTGAGGCCCTCCTTGCGCAGGATCGGCTGGACTTCTTCGAGGGCCTTTTCCCAGGCCGGCTGGGTTTCAGCATTCTCGGTCTCGACCTTGCGCGGCGCACTGGCGCTTTGCAGGTGCGGCATGACGTTGCCGGCGATCCACGCCCGGGTGGACGGATCGGCGAACGGCGCGCCGTCATGGAAACGCAGCTCGATGATGCCGGGCAGGCGTTGAATCAAAAGCGCGAAGTGGATTTCCACTTCGCGCATGGCCAGCTCGGCGTTGAGGTTCTGGAGACATTCCCAGACCATCCTCTGGCCATCGAACCAGAACGGCGCCTTCGCCAGGCTCGCCTCCAGTTCCACCAGCAGGTCGGCGTATTTGCCCTGATCGAAACGGTCCTGATACTGCTTGAGCTTGTCCACCGGCAACCCGCGCAGCACGGTGATCTGCTCGGCGTTGCGCTCGGGCACCGCGTCGATCGTCATCCACAGCAAGGTGCGGTTGAGGCGCAGGGCGCGCAGGTCGGTGGCTTTCTGCTTGAGCCACCAGGCGCACAGCGGGCGGGCGCTTTCCTGCTGGGCGCGCAGGGCCTTGTGGGCTTCTTTCTCGTTGTCGATCGGCGCGCCGGGTGCCAGCAACTGGCTGGCGGCCTGCTTGACCTGCGCCACCGCCGCGCCCACCACACCGGGTGCCGGCTGGTTGTCGGCGGCGCGCTGGATCATGGTTTTCAGGCGGCGGGAGAGCGGCAGCAGCAGCGGCGCATCATCGCCCAGATGCTCGGTGCAGGCGGCGTCGAGACCGGACAGATGCTCGGACAACTGCCGGAACATCGGCAGCTGTTCCTTGATCGCGATATTTTCGGTGATCACCTGCTCAAGACGCGGCACCAGCCAGCCGATGGCGGCGGCCCGGGTGCGGGGTTTGAGCGGGTGAATCTCGGCCCAGTGGTTTTCCGACAAGTGGTGCAGAAAACCGAGGCCGGCCAGCAGGCCGGGGAAGGATTCACGCTGGTACAGCGACCAGGTCAGCCAGGCGCCGACACGCAAATCCTTGGATTGGGTACGCAGGAGGTTTTCGCTGTTTTCGCGAATTTTCAGCCAGTCGATCTGCCCGCTTTCGTGCATCGACGAGGCTTTGGCCAGCTCGCTTTCCAGGGCCTCGAATTCGCTCGAGAAACGAACGTCTTCGCCCGCAAAATTCTCTTTGGAAACAGAGACTTTAGCGAGTTCGAGGTAATGGGCGGAAAGTTTGCTTGAGTAGGACATCCATGGCCTTTATCAGGATTACGGTCGTGCGCCTATTGGAGTTGCAGCGGCGCGGGACAGTATCGAAGAGCAGTCGGAAGACTCATCCAATTGAGTGTTTGCTCTTTCAAGTGCGCGCATCGTAATCACTATGATGGCCACTAGCAAGCATCTGATTAAACAACAAGACGAACTGTTCATTGGGCGCTGTAGGAGATCGCCCTATATGTCTCAGGGGTTTCCCTGATATCGGCTTATATCAACCGTGCCTTTCAAACCCCGGCGTAACCTGCGTCCCAGAGCGGCTGCCTGAAACCCGCCGACACCTCCTTGAACGCACGTTCCAAAATACGGACGAAAGCATGACAACACTGGAAAGAAAATAAAGTAGGAATCTTCCGAAAACAGATAGGCATCTTTAAACAAATCGAGGAGGACAACTGGTATCAATAAAAGTGCCATCAATTTGATGTCATCGCACACTTTGCATACTTCACAAGACTTCTTTAGCCGCACAATTGCAGGACTTCCCGCAAGGCGCCGTCAATCCATCAAGCCTTCGCCCTGCTTAAGCACACACTTTCGATGTGGATTGTTCTGACAAATGTCGCGGACTGTTCTTACATCAATATATTTCATGCTGCGCACGTGCCTTTATATTGCCAGCCTCAGTCATCAATTGACGGCTTACCACTGATACGGACATTGGCAAATGGATGAAAACAGACGGCCCATCAAGACCCGCTCCGCGGGCTGGGCGAAACGCTTCACGGATGAACTGGTCAAGCGGGACATCTCCCCCAACCAGATCTCCGTCATCAGCATGCTCTTCGCGCTGTTCGGCGCGGTGACGCTGTACATCGATAACGGCGTGGCCGGTTCGATCCTGTGTATCGTCGGCATTCAACTGCGGCTGCTGTGCAATCTGTTCGACGGGATGGTGGCGATCGAAGGCGGCAAGCAGTCGGCCGTTGGCAGCCTGTACAACGAGTTTCCGGATCGAGTAGCCGACAGTCTGCTGATCGTCGGCTTGGGTTTTGCCATCGGCCAGTCCGATCTTGGCTGGTTCGCAGCATTGGCCGCTGCGCTGACAGCGTATGTCCGTGTGTTCGGCGGCGCTCTAGGGCTCACCCAGAGCTTCATGGGACCGATGGCCAAGCAGCACCGGATGGCGGTGATGACCGTGGCGTTGCTGTTGAACGTGTTCGAAACCATTTACTACGCGACCCACTACGCTTTGCTGATCGCGCTGGTGATCATCGCCCTTGGCTCCGTCGCGACCTGCGTGACGCGCACCCTGGCCATCGCCAGACAACTGAAGGGGAAGGCCCATGTGGATCAGTAATGCGCTGATTTCGGTGCTGCGCTTCTTGATCGGCGTGACCGCCCGCTGGGAAAGCCCGCCGGACCTCACGCGCCAGCGCATCTACTACGCCAACCACACCAGCCACATGGACACCCTGGCGATCATCGCCGCACTGCCGCCGGAAGCCCGGTTGAACGTGAAACCGGTGGCCGCCGCCGACTACTGGGGCAAGAACCACTTTCTATCGTACATCTCGCAGAAAGGCCTGAACGCGGTGCTGATCGAGCGTAATCCGGCACCGGGCACCAATGTGCTGGAGCCGATTTTCGATGTAGTGCGGGCCGGCCACTCGATCATCATTTTCCCCGAAGGTACCCGCTCCACCCAGGCGCTGCCGGGGGAATTCAAGTCCGGGATCTTCCGCCTTGCCGAAACCTTTCCGGACGTCGATCTGGTGCCGATCTACCTGGAAAACCTGCATCGCTCGATGCCAAAAGGCAAACACGTGCCGCTGCCGATCATCTGCACGATCCGCATCGGCGACCCGCTGCAGAGGATTGCCGGTGAGGAGAAACAGGCGTTTCTGGAACGGGCGCGTGACGCCATCGTGAGGTTGTCGAAATGAGTCTGGAAACCAAGTTCCTGTGGTTCTTCGCGGCAATCGCCGGGTTGCTGGCGGTGGCTTCGCTGATTGGCGGCGTACTGGCACGGCGGGCGAAAAGCGAAAGCTCCATCGCGACCATCGAAAACCTCAACCAGCGCGTGAATGCCTGGTGGGGGATGGTCATTATTTTCTTTGTGTCCTGGCTGCTCGGCCCCAATGCGACGGTGGTGCTGTTCGGCTTCATTTCGCTGTTTGCGCTGCGCGAGTTCATAACACTCACGCCGACCGCACGCGGTGACCATAACGCGCTGTTTTCGGCGTTTTTCATCCTGATCCCGCTGCAATACCTGCTGATCGGCACCCATTGGTATTCGATGTTCACCCTGCTGGTGCCGGTGTATGCATTCCTGCTGCTGCCGGCGATTGCCGTGTTGAGCCAGGACACCGAGGGCTTTCTGGAGCGCACGGCGAAGATTCAGTGGGGCGTGATGATCTGCATCTACTGCATCAGCCATGCGCCGGCGCTGCTGTTGCTGGACCTGCAGGGTTTCCAGGGTCAGAACGCCCTGCTGCTGTTCTACCTGGTATTCGTGGTGCAGATGAGCGATGTGCTGCAGTACGTGTTCGGCAAGCTGTTCGGCAAACGCAAAGTTGCGCCGCTGGTGAGCCCGTCAAAAACCGTGGAAGGGCTGGTCGGCGGTGGGCTGTCCGCCACGCTGATCGGTGGTTGCATGTTCTGGATGACGCCGTTCAGCTTCTGGCAGTCGCTGCTGATGTCGCTGGTCATCGTGGTGATGGGCTTCCTCGGCGGCCTGGTCATGTCGGCGATCAAACGCAGCCTGAGCGCCAAGGACTGGGGCACGATGATCAAGGGCCACGGCGGGATGCTCGACCGCATGGACTCGATCTGTTTCGCCGCGCCGATCTTCTTTCACCTGACCCGGTACTTCTTCTCGGCCTGATCCGGCCCCAATCATCGAGCACAAAAAATGGGCATCCGACCGCAATCGGTATGCCCATTTTTCATGCAGCGCGCCCGGCTGACCGGGCGTTTACCGCCATTATGGATTGACGCTGTCTTTCAACGATTTGCCTGGCTTGAACGCAACGGTGTTGCTGGCCTTGATCTTCACCGGCTCACCGGTCTGCGGGTTTTTGCCGGTGCGGGCACCGCGGTGGCGTTGCAGGAAGGTGCCGAAGCCCACCAGCGTGACGCTGTCCTTGCGGTGCAGGGCGCCGGTGATTTCTTCGAGAACGGCGTTGAGAACGCGGTTGGCCTGCTCTTTGGTCAGATCCGCTTTTTCAGCGATTGCAGCGGCGAGTTCTGGTTTACGCATTAGTGAAGCCCCTTTGACGGTTTTTTGTTGTTATGTCCGTGCTGTTCTCGTTGGAACAGCGCCCAAGGCGCCGCAGGCTCTACTCTGCGGCAGACGGGAGTGAGGATGGCACGCGGTTAAAGGCGGCGCCAGTCTCCCCGCGACGTTTGTGGGGGCAAAAGCGGGGTGATTCCGACAGAACGACCGGTATTTACGCCAGCAAGGCCGGAAGCTGTTTGTTCAGTGCGAGTTTTTCCATCACCGCCGCGCCGGTCAGGGCGTAACCGAGCAATTGCCCGTCTGCGTCGTGGCACAGCACCTTGATGTCGGCGCCCTGCCCTTCGACCGTCCAGACGCCTTCGCGGCCCCGTGGCGGCGGGGAAACCACCAGCGGGCAGACCGGGGTTTTCACGGTGATCGGCATCGGTCCGTAGTTCACCACGGTCGGGTTGCCGGCCAGGGTCTGTGCCAGCGCTCGCGCACAACTCATGAGGGGCATGACGTACAGAAGATTCAGCCCGTTGACCTCGGCGCAGTCGCCCAGGGCGTAAATGTTGGCGTGAGAGGTTTGCAGATGACGGTCGACCACCATGCCGCGATTGGTCTGGATGCCGGCTGCTGCGGCCAGATCGATCCGCGGGCGCAGGCCGATGGCCGAGACCACCACATCGCAAGGGATGACCTGGCCGTCGGACAGGTGTGCTTCCAGCCCATCCGCGACTTTTTGCAGACGGGTCAGCACCGGGCCGAGATGGAAACGCGCACCGAGGCTTTCCAACCCGGCCTGCACCGCAGCCGCCGCAGCGGGATGCAGCAGGGTCGGCATCACCTGCTCGCACGGTGCAACCAGTTGCACCTCGTAGCCACCCAGAATCAGGTCATTGGCGAACTCGCAGCCGATCAGTCCGGCGCCGAGCAGCAACACTCGGCGCTTGCCAGCGGCTGCGGCGCGAAAGCGCGCGTAGTCTTCGAGATCGTTGATCGGGAACACCAGATCCCCGCCGTCGCCTTCGATCGGCACACGTACGGTTTCCGCGCCCCAGGCGAGGATCAGGTCGCGATAGCTCACTGCTTCCTCGCCGATCCACAGCCGCTTGTGGCCCGGATCTATGCCGCTGATGCGGGTATGGGTGCGGATCTCGGCCTTCAACTGCTCGGCCATCGCGCCCGGCTCGGCCATGCTCAAGCCGTCGGCGTCCTTGTTCTTGCCGAAGCCGGTGGACAGCATCGGCTTGGAGTAGGAGCGACCGTCATCGGCGGTAATCAGCAGCAACGGGGTTTCGCCATCGAATTTGCGAAACTCGCGAGCCAGGTTGTAACCCGCAAGCCCGGTGCCAACGATTACGACAGGTGCGCTCATGCCCTACTCCTCAGTGTTTTCTCAGTTGATTTCGATCATTTCGAAGTCCATCTTGCCGACGCCGCAGTCCGGGCACAGCCAGTCTTCCGGCACGTCCTGCCACAGGGTGCCCGGCGCAATGCCGTCATCCGGCCAGCCGTCGGCTTCGTTGTAAATCAGGCCGCAGACCACACATTGCCACTTTTTCATTCAGGTACTTCCTCAGGGTTCAGGCTTTAACCGGCGCGGACGGTCGATGGTGCAGCGCTGCCGTCCGGCTCAGGGCGTTTTGTACTGATCGTGCCGGGCAGATGCAAGCCTGTTCGGCGCAGCGGCGACCCGGATCAATCAAACTCGCGGCTCGCCATGGTAAGCTCGCCGCCTCATTTGCTGCCAATAATGACTCATTGTGCAACACACAAACGCTCCGCTGTGGCGCCCGCAAAGCGAACTGACACCCCTCCCCGACACATCCACGCGCGACTGGCTGTTCGACGAAGGCTCCCTGACCCGCCGGCTGACGCGCCTGTCCGATGACGGCTTCAGCGTGACGCCGCTGTTCGAAGGCTGGCAGACCCTGCGAGACGACGAATGCGCCGCGCTGGACCTGGCCGAAGGCAGCGAGGGCTGGGTGCGCGAGGTGTATCTGCGCGGGCATGGCCAGGCCTGGGTGTTCGCCCGCAGCGTGGCGTCGCGCAGTGCCTTGCAGGGCGACGGCTTGCACATGGATGAACTGGGCAGCCGCTCGCTGGGCGAACTGCTGTTTTGCGATCACGCCTTCCAGCGCCGCGCCATCGAAGTCTGCCATTACCCGGAACACTGGTTGCCGGAAGGCTCCCGGGCTGCCGGCCTGTGGGGACGGCGTTCGCGTTTCGACCGTGATGCATTAAGCGTACTGGTGGCGGAGATTTTCCTGCCTACGCTGTGGGATGCCGTCCGCGCCCGTCCGGAGAACTGCTGATGTACCAAAGTCTGCTCAAATCCCTGAATCGCTTGAACCCGCGTGCCTGGGACTTCATCCAGCTGACCCGGATGGACAAGCCGATCGGCATTTACCTGCTGCTGTGGCCGACGCTCTGGGCGCTGTGGATTGCCGGCAAAGGCTCGCCGTCGCTGGCCAATATCGTGATTTTCGTCCTCGGCGTGGTGCTGACCCGTGCCGGCGGCTGCGTGATCAACGACTGGGCCGACCGCAAGGTCGACGGCCACGTCAAACGCACTGCGCAGCGACCTATCGCTGCCGGCAGGATCAGCTCGAAAGAGGCACTGGTGTTCTTCGCGCTGCTGATGGGCGTGAGTTTCCTGCTGGTGCTGTGCACCAACGCCGCGACCATCTGGCTGTCGCTGGGCGGTCTGGCGCTGGCGTTCACCTACCCGTTCATGAAGCGTTACACCTATTACCCGCAAGTGGTGCTGGGCGCGGCGTTCTCCTGGGGCATGCCGATGGCGTTCACCGCCGAAACCGGTGAGCTGCCGGCAACCGCCTGGCTGCTGTGGATCGCCAATCTGCTGTGGACGGTGGGCTACGACACTTATTACGCAATGACCGACCGCGACGATGACCTGAAGATCGGCGTGAAATCCACGGCGATCCTGTTCGGCGATGCAGACCGGGTGATCATCCTGACCTTGCAGGCGCTGTCGCTGGGCTGTCTGGTGCTGGCGGGGTCGAAATTCGAGCTGGGAATCTGGTTCCACCTCGGCCTGCTGGTAGCCGCCGGGTGCTACGCCTGGGAATTCTGGTACACCCGGGACCGGGACCGGATGCGTTGCTTCAAGGCGTTCCTGCACAACCATTGGGCCGGTTTGGCGATTTTCGTAGGGATCGTGCTGGATTACGCGTTGCGCTGATCTCAAGAAATCGCGGCCCGAGGCAATGCCTGCGGGCCGCGATCCTGATTCACTGCCAATGAATTACTTGTGCTCGTGAACCACGTGCCACACGTCCTTCATGCCATCGCCCTTCATTTCTCCGGGCTTCTCGTCCTTCACGAAGGTGTACAGCGGCTTGCCGTCGTAGGCGTACTGCATCATGCCGTCATCGCGTTTGATGACTGTCCATTTACCTTCAGCCTTGGCATCCGCCGGCGCCATCAACGGCGGCCAGTTCTTGGCGCAATCGTCGTTGCACATCGACTTGCCGCCACTGTCCTTGTCGAACGTGTAAAGCGTCATGCCCTTGTGGTCGACCATCATTCCGTCTTTCATCATGGCCGGCTCGGCCGCCATCGCCAGTCCGGGCAGAGTCAGGGCAGCAGCCATCAGCAAAGCCTTAAAGGAAGCAGTCATTTGAGTCATGGAAACCTTCTCTTGTGGTTGTCAGGATTCGGACTTAGAGCTTAGTTCAGGATTCGCACAATCGCCGCCGGACTAAAATACTGTCACACGACTGCAATAATTCCGTTATCTAATGCGGCGCAAGACAGTTAAATGACAAGAGGATTAAGGCATGGTTGGCAGGAGCATTCTGATCGTCGACGACGAAGCGCCCATTCGCGAAATGATCGCCGTTGCGTTGGAAATGGCCGGCTATGACTGCCTCGAGGCAGAGAACTCGCAGCAGGCCCACGCCATCATCGTCGACCGCAAACCGGACCTGATCCTGCTCGACTGGATGCTGCCCGGCACTTCCGGCATCGAGCTGGCCCGCCGCCTCAAGCGTGACGAGCTGACCGGGGACATCCCGATCATCATGCTCACTGCCAAGGGCGAAGAGGACAACAAGATCCAGGGCCTGGAAGTCGGCGCCGACGACTACATCACCAAACCGTTTTCCCCCCGCGAACTGGTGGCACGCCTCAAGGCCGTGCTGCGTCGCGCCGGCCCGACCGATGGCGAAGCGCCGATCGAAGTCGGCGGCCTGCTGCTCGACCCGATCAGCCACCGCGTGACCATCGATGGCCGTCCGGCCGAGATGGGCCCGACCGAATACCGCCTGCTGCAATTCTTCATGACCCACCAGGAACGCGCCTACACCCGTGGCCAGTTGCTGGACCAGGTCTGGGGCGGCAACGTCTATGTTGAAGAGCGCACCGTCGACGTGCACATCCGGCGCCTGCGCAAGGCTCTCGGCGACGCCTACGAAAATCTGGTACAAACCGTGCGCGGCACCGGCTACCGGTTCTCCACCAAAGCATAAATAGGCAGCTGCAAGCTTCTAGCTACAAGCGGCAAGTAAAAGCCGATCCGCTTTAGCTTGAAGCTTGCAGCTCGACACTCGACGCTGCGTTTAAGGACGTTCCGTGAACCAAAACTGGCATGGCACCCTGATTCGCCACATGCTGTTGCTGGTCACCGGCTGCCTGGTGATCGGCCTGATCACCGGCTACTACGGCTGGAGCCTGGCGGCGGGCTTGGGCCTTTATCTGGCCTGGACGCTCAAGCAACTGCTGCGCCTGCACGAATGGCTGCGCCTGCACCAACCCGATGAAGCACCGCCCGACGGCTACGGCCTGTGGGGCGAGGTGTTCGACAGCATCTACCACCTGCAACGCCGCGACCAACGGGTACGCGGACGCCTGCAAGCGGTGATCGACCGCGTTCAGGAGTCCACCGCCGCGCTGAAAGACGCGGTGATCATGCTCGACAGCGACGGCAACCTGGAGTGGTGGAACCGCGCCGCCGAAACCCTGCTCGGCCTCAAGACCCCGCAGGACAGCGGCCAACCGGTAACCAACCTGGTCCGCCATCCGCGTTTCAAGGAATACTTCGAGCAGGAAAGCTACGCCGAGCCGCTGGAAATCCCTTCGCCGACCAACGATCGCGTACGCATCCAGCTGTACCTCACGCGGTACGGCAACAACGAGCACCTGATGCTGGTCCGCGACGTCACGCGCATCCATCAGTTGGAACAGATGCGCAAGGACTTCATCGCCAACGTCTCCCATGAGCTGCGCACCCCACTGACGGTGATCTGCGGCTACCTGGAAACCCTGCTCGACAACGTCGAGGAAGTGAACCCGCGCTGGAGCCGTGCCCTGCAGCAGATGCAGCAACAGGGCGGACGCATGCAGACCCTGCTCAACGACCTGCTGCTGCTGGCCAAGCTGGAAGCCACCGACTACCCGTCGGACAACCAGCCGGTGCACATCGACACCCTGTTGCAGTCGATCAAGAGCGACGCGCAGCAGCTGTCAGGATCGAAGAATCAGAAAATCACCCTGGAAGCCGACACCAGCATTCTGCTCAAGGGCAGCGAGGCGGAACTGCGCAGTGCGTTTTCCAACCTGGTGTTCAACGCGGTCAAATACACCCCGGCCGAAGGCAATATCAGCATTCGCTGGTGGGGCGACGATCAAGGCGCACACCTCAGCGTGCAGGATTCCGGGATCGGCATCGACAGCAAACACCTGCCGCGCCTGACCGAACGCTTCTACCGCGTCGACTCCAGCCGCAACTCCAACACCGGCGGCACCGGCCTGGGCCTGGCCATCGTCAAACACGTGCTGCTGCGCCATCGCGCACGGATGGAGATCAGCAGCGTGCCCGGTCATGGCAGCACCTTCACCTGCCATTTCGCCCCGGCGCAGGTCGCTCAGGCACGGGTCATCAGCGCCACTGAGTAATGCCGGACTAGGCAATCGCCAGGTCAGCCGCTACATTGGCTGACTTGCGCCTGCCTTTCAGGTGCGGATTTTTCTTTCTTTCGAATCACACGGAACCCGCAAAACTCCATCATGGACCCTTCCCCTGGCTTGTCCCTCGCAACAATATTCGCCGATTTCGGCATGATTCTTTTCGCTCTGATCCTGGTTCTGCTCAACGGCTTCTTCGTTGCGGCGGAATTCGCCATGGTCAAACTGCGCTCGACCCGGGTCGAAGCCATCGCTGAACAGCACGGCTGGCGCGGGCACATCCTGCGCACGGTGCACAGTCAGCTCGATGCTTACCTCTCGGCGTGCCAGCTCGGTATCACCCTCGCCTCCCTCGGCCTGGGCTGGGTCGGCGAGCCGGCGTTCGCGCACATTCTCGAACCGCTGCTGAGCGCGGTCGGCGTGCAGTCGGCGGAAGTCGTCAAAGGCATCTCGTTCTTCACCGCGTTCTTCATCATTTCGTACCTGCACATCGTGGTCGGCGAGCTCGCACCCAAATCCTGGGCGATCCGCAAACCCGAGCTGCTGTCGCTGTGGACGGCGGTGCCGCTGTACCTGTTCTACTGGGCCATGTACCCGGCGATCTACCTGCTCAACGCCAGCGCCAACACCATCCTGCGCATTGCAGGACAAGGTGAACCCGGCCCGCATCACGAGCACCATTACAGCCGTGAAGAACTGAAACTGATCCTGCACTCCAGCCGTGGTCAGGACCCGAGCGACCAGGGCATGCGCGTGCTGGCCTCGGCGGTGGAAATGGGCGAACTGGAAGTGGTCGACTGGGCCAACTCCCGGGAAGACCTGATTACCCTCGAATTCAACGCCCCGCTGAAAGAAATCCTGGCGATGTTCCGTCGCCACAAGTTCAGCCGTTATCCGGTGTACGACAGCGAGCGCAAGGAGTTCGTCGGCCTGCTGCACATCAAGGATCTGCTGCTGGAGCTGGCGGCGCTGGATCACATTCCCGAGTCGTTCAACCTCGCCGAACTGACCCGCCCGCTGGAACGCGTGTCGCGGCACATGCCGCTGTCGCAGCTGCTGGAACAGTTCCGCAAGGGCGGCTCGCACTTCGCTGTGGTTGAAGAAGCCGACGGCAACATCATCGGCTACCTGACCATGGAAGACGTGCTGGAAGTTCTGGTCGGCGACATCCAGGACGAACACCGCAAGGCCGAGCGCGGCATCCTCGCCTACCAGCCGGGCAAGTTGCTGGTGCGGGGCGATACGCCGCTGTTCAAGGTCGAGCGCCTGCTGGGGATCGACCTGGATCACATCGAAGCCGAAACCCTCGCCGGGCTGATCTACGAAACCCTGAAACGGGTGCCGGAAGAGGAAGAAGTGCTGGAAGTCGAAGGCCTGCGGATCATCATCAAAAAGATGAAAGGTCCGAAGATCATTCTGGCCAAGGTGCTGATGCTCGACTGACGGGGTTTACTGCTTGCCCAGCGCAAAGTTGGGCAACGCCCCCAGCGGCCGGTTGAACTGATACGGAATCGACACCAGCCCCATCCCGGTATTGCGCTGCACCACGAAGTGCAGGTGCGGGCCGCTGCTGTTGCCGGTGTTGCCGGACAGCGCCAGCGGACTGCCCACCGCCACTCGCTGCCCCTCGCGCACACTCACCGACCCTTGTTTGAGATGCAGGTACACGCCCATCGTGCCGTCGTCGTGCAGGATCCGCACGAAGTTGCCGGACGGATCCGTGCCGCGTCCGTTCTGGGAATTCTCGGTCTTCACCACCACCCCGGCGCGCGCCGCGATGATCGGCGTGCCGACCGGCATGGCAATGTCCATCGCGTATTTGTTCTTCGGCCCGAAGTGGCTGTAATCACCATTGGCGCCCTGACTCAGGCGAAACGGCCCGCCACGCCATGGAAACGGATAACGATAGCCCTGAGCCGCGCCAGCCGGATCGCCGAGGGAATACTGGAACATCGGCGTGTACACCAGCGGTTTGCCACCGGATACCGGCGTCAGCAACGCCAGCCGCGTATTGCTGCGCGCCGGCAGCACCCGGCGAATCGTTTGCGCCGGTGCGCCGCGCACGTTGCTCATCCCGGTAAACGCCAGGGCAACCTCGACCGGCGCATACAGGTCGTTGCGCACGAACACCACGTCCGCGCCCTTCTGCTTCTTGATGTCGAGATAGACCTGGCGCTCCAGGCGCTCGACCATCCGGTCCTGAAACACGAACACCTGGGAGCCTTTGCTCGGACGGTCGCTGTACGAAACCACTCCGTTGGCATCGGTGGATTTGTAGATCGTCATGGCCACCGTCGAGGTGGAGGCCATGAACAGACCACAGAAAAACAGCAGGCGCAGGGGCATGGGCAAAAGTTCTGTCGAGTAAGGCCTGGGAATGAGCCTAGCAGCTGAAGCAGACCAGGCTAGTCGACAGATGTTTCAAAATGGCAGGTGCAGGAGATGATCGTCCCCACGCTCTGCGTGGGGACGCAGAGCGTCCCTTGAGGCATTCCCACGCGGAGCGTGGGAACGATCAGCGTAAAACGACGCTTACGCGCCCGGAACGAAGTGCTTCTGCGCCGTGCCGCGGGCGATCAGGCGGGAGATGTAGTCGAGCTTCTGCGCGTCCTGGTCGACGAAGCGGAAGGTCAGTTGCAGCCAGTCGCTGTCGGGTTTCGGTTCGTGGGCAACGACGGCGTGCAGGTAGCCGTTGAGACGGGCGATTTCGGCGTTGTCGCCCTGCTCCAGATCGAGCACGGCGCTGTCGAGGATCTGCGGCAGGGTGTCGGTGCGTTTCACCACCAGCAGCGCTTCCTTGATGCTCAGGGCCTTGATCACGCATTGCTGGGTGCCGCTTGGCAGGCGCAGTTGACCCTGACCGCGACCGCCGGCCGGAGCGCTGGAGGCTGCCGGGGCTTTCACAGGCGGGCTGTTGAGCAGGCCACGCTGTGGCGCGGCGGCAGGTGCCGGGGCCGCAGCGGCAGGCTTGGCAAACGGATTCACTGCCGCAGCCGTCGGTGGAGAACCAACCACGGCAGCCTTGCCACCGGTCAACGCGCTCAGGGAGTCGTTGCCGAACGCCGAGTTCATCTTGGTCGGGGCGCTGTTCATCAGGGTGTCGAGTTTGCCGACCTTGTTCAGGGCCTGCTTGACCTTGGTCAGCAGTTGCTCGTTGGTGAACGGCTTGCTGACGTAACCGGTAACGCCGGCCTGGATCGCCTGCACGACGTTTTCCTTGTCGCCCCGGCTGGTGACCATGATGAATGGCATGGTCTTGAGGTTGTCCTGCTCACGGCACCAGGTCAGCAGTTCGAGACCGGACATTTCCGGCATTTCCCAGTCGCACAGCACCAGGTCGAAGGCTTCCTTGGCCAGCATGGCCTGAGCCTTCTTGCCATTGATGGCGTCCTCGGTGCGGATCCCCGGGAAGTAATTACGCAGGCACTTTTTCACCAGGTCACGAATGAACGATGCATCGTCCACGACCAACACACTGATCTTGCTCATCCAACACCCCTATTAAAATCCCGGCAAGCATAACGCTGGCTGATGGCACATTGCCAAAACTCTTCAGTCACGCCGGGACTTTTCGTTCGCGGGTGCTGCTTTTTATTTCGGTTCTGCCTATGAGAAGCAGAAACAAAAACGCCCGGCCAAAGGGCCGGGCGCTTTTCTCAGGCAATCTTACTTATCGTCAGCATCGCCCGGAACATTAGCGGTTTCGCCACTTGTCCCTTCAACTTCTTCCTTCATGCGCTTGAGGCCCATGTGCCGCACATCGGTGCCGCGCACCAGATAAATCACAAGCTCCGAGATGTTGCGCGCGTGGTCGCCGATCCGCTCCAGCGAACGCAGCACCCAGATAATGCTCAAGACCCGCGAGATAGAGCGTGGGTCTTCCATCATGTAGGTCGCCAGCTCGCGCAGGGCGGTCTTGTATTCGCGGTCGATGATCTTGTCGTACTGCGCCACCGACAACGCCAGGTCGGCGTCGAAGCGTGCAAAGGCGTCCAGCGCATCGCGGACCATGTTGCGCACCTGGTCGCCGATGTGGCGAACCTCGACGTAACCGCGCGGCGCTTCGCCTTCTTCGCACAACTGGATCGCACGGCGGGCGATCTTGGTCGCTTCGTCGCCGATACGCTCCAGGTCGATCACCGACTTGGAGATGCTGATGATCAGACGCAGGTCGGAGGCCGCCGGCTGACGACGGGCCAGAATGCGCAGGCATTCTTCGTCGATGTTGCGTTCCATCTGGTTGATCTGGTCGTCGATCTCGCGCACTTGCTGGGCCAGGCCCGAGTCGGCCTCGATCAGCGCGGTGACCGCGTCGTTGACCTGCTTCTCGACCAGCCCGCCCATGGCCAGCAGGTGGCTGCGCACTTCTTCCAGTTCGGCGTTGAACTGCGCGGAAATGTGATGAGTGAGGCCTTCTTTGGAAATCATGCGTTCGCTCCGAAAAAGCGTTTAACCAAGAGCTGCAAGCTACGAGCTGCAAGCTGTTATGTGGTGTTCCCTGCCGCATCGCTTCTAACTTGCCGCTTGAAGCTTGCCGCTTGCAGCTGTACGGCTAGCCGTATCGCCCTGTGATGTAGTCTTCGGTCTGCTTCTTGGCCGGATTGGTGAACAGGGTATCGGTGTCGCCGAATTCCACCAGTTTGCCCATGTACATGAACGCCGTGTAGTCGGACACCCGCGCCGCCTGTTGCATGTTGTGGGTAACGATGACGATGGTGAACTTGGATTTGAGCTCGTAGATCAGCTCTTCGACTTTCAGGGTCGAGATCGGGTCAAGTGCCGAGCACGGTTCGTCGAGCAGCAGCACTTCCGGTTCCACGGCGATGGTGCGGGCGATCACCAGACGCTGCTGCTGACCACCGGACAGGCCGAGGGCCGAGTCATGCAGACGGTCTTTCACTTCGTCCCACAGGGCCGCACCTTTCAGTGCCCACTCGACGGCTTCGTCGAGGATGCGCTTCTTGTTGATGCCCTGGATGCGCAGGCCGTAGACCACGTTTTCGTAGATGGTCTTGGGGAACGGGTTAGGCTTCTGGAACACCATGCCGACCCGGCGACGCAGCTCGGCCACGTCTTCGCCCTTGCGGTAGATATTGTTGCCGTACAGGTTGATCGCGCCTTCGACACGGCAGCCGTCCACCAGGTCGTTCATGCGGTTGAAGGTACGCAGCAGCGTGGACTTGCCGCAGCCGGACGGGCCGATGAAGGCGGTCACGCGCTGTTTCGGGATGTTCATGCTGACGTCGAACAGCGCCTGTTTCTCGCCGTAGTACAGGCTCAGGCCCGGTACTTCGATGGCCACGGTTTCCTGCTCGAGGTTCAGGCTCTGCTTGTCGCGGCCCAGGGCAGACATGTTGATGCCGTGGGTATGTGTTTCGTGCTGCATGGGTCTCACTCCGTTCGTAGCTGCAAGCTTCTAGCTGCAAGCTGCAAGTTTGAGCAAAAGCGGCTTGTAGCTTGCCGCTTGTGGCTAATGGCTTTAGCTGTCTAGAGCTTTGTACTTCTCGCGCAGGTGGTTACGGATGTACACCGCCGACAGGTTCAGGGTGGCGATCACCAGCACCAGCAACAGCGCCGTGGCGTACACCAGCGGCCGCGCGGCCTCGACGTTCGGGCTCTGGAAGCCGACGTCGTAGATGTGGAAGCCCAGGTGCATGATCTTCTGATCCAGGTGCAGGTACGGGTAGTTGCCGTCCACCGGCAGCGACGGCGCCAGTTTCACCACACCCACCAGCATCAGCGGCGCCACTTCACCGGCGGCGCGAGCCACGGCGAGGATCATGCCGGTCATCATGGCCGGACTGGCCATCGGCAGAACGATCTTCCACAGGGTTTCAGCCTTGGTCGCACCGAGGGCCAGCGAGCCCTCACGCACGGTGCGCGGGATACGCGCCAGACCTTCTTCGGTGGCCACGATCACCACCGGCACCGCCAGCAGCGCCAGGGTCAACGAAGCCCAGAGCAGACCCGGCGTACCGAAGGTCGGTGCCGGCAGCGCTTCCGGGAAGAACAGACGGTCGAGCGAGCCACCGAGCACGTAGACGAAGAAGCCCAGACCGAACACGCCGTAAACAATCGCCGGAACACCCGCCAGGTTGTTCACCGCGATCCGGATCACCCGGGTCAGGGTGTTCTGCTTGGCGTATTCACGCAGGTACACCGCCGCCAACACGCCGAACGGGGTCACGATCATCGCCATGATCAGGGTCATCATCACGGTGCCGAAGATCGCCGGGAAAATCCCGCCTTCGGTGTTCGCTTCACGCGGGTCGTCGGACAGGAATTCCCAGACCTTGCTGAAGTAGAAACCGATCTTGGTGAACGTCCCCATCGCGTTCGGCTGGTAGGCGTGAACCACTTTACCCAGGCCGATTTCGATTTCCTTGCCGTTCGCATCACGAGCGGTCAAAGCGTCACGGTTGAACTGGGCGTGCAGGTCGGCCAGACGGGCTTCGATGTCCTGATAGCGGGCGTTCAGCTCGGCGCGCTCGGATTCCATGTCCGCTTGCGCGGTGGCGTCGAGCTTGCCTTCCAGCTCCAGCTTGCGACCGTGCAGACGGATGCGCTCGAGGCCGGCGTTGATCGCGCCGATGTCGGTTTTTTCCAGCGACTTGAGCTGCGAGGCGAGGCCGTTCACACGGTTGATCCGCGCTTGCAGCTCAGGCCAGGCGGCTTCGCCTTCGGCGATCACCTTGCCGTCCTGTTTGACGTTGACCAGGTAGCCGTAGAAGTTGCCCCACTCACGACGCTCCAGCGCCATCAGTTCCACCGGCGTGGTCTGGTTGGTCAGCCACTCGCCGACGATCCAGGTGAAGTCGTTGCCGTTCAGGTCACGATTGCCGACCTTGATCAGCTCGCGGGTCATGAATTCCGGACCTTCGTCCGGCACCGGCAGGCCGGCGCTCTTCAGACGGGCGCGCGGCACTTCTTCTTTCTGCACCACTTCGCCCACGACCAGATGCTGGCCCTGGCCCGGTACGTCATAGCTGGCGTGGATCAAATCCGCCGGCCAGAAGTGACCCAGACCGCGCACGGCGATCACCGCCAGCAGGCCAATGGTCATGATGACCGCGATGGACACCGCGCCGCCGCTGATCCAGACGCCGGGGGCGCCGCTCTTGAACCATCCTTTCAGGGAGTTCTGTTTCACAGACTTCTACCTTTGCTTAAAGCGACGAGTATTTCTTGCGCAGACGCTGACGAATCAGTTCCGCGAGGGTGTTCATGACGAAGGTGAACAACAGCAGCACCAGCGCCGAGAGGAACAGCACGCGGTAGTGGCTGCCGCCGACTTCCGACTCCGGCATTTCCACCGCGACGTTGGCGGCCAGGGTGCGCAGGCCTTCGAACAGGTTCATTTCCATGACCGGGGTGTTGCCGGTGGCCATCAGCACGATCATGGTTTCGCCGACCGCACGGCCCATGCCGATCATCAGCGCCGAGAAGATGCCCGGGCTGGCGGTCAGGATCACCACGCGAGTCATGGTCTGCCATGGCGTGGCACCGAGGGCCAGCGAGCCCAGGGTCAGGCCGCGCGGCACGCTGAACACGGCGTCTTCGGCGATCGAGTAGATGTTCGGGATCACCGCAAAACCCATGGCCAGACCGACCACCAGAGCGTTGCGCTGGTCGTAGGTGATGCCCAGGTCGTGAGAGATCCACATGCGCATGTCACCGCCGAAGAACCAGTTCTCCATGAACGGGCTCATGTACAACGACAGCCAGCCCACGAACAGGATCACCGGAATCAGCAGTGCACTTTCCCAGCCGTCCGGGACTTTCAGGCGGATCGATTCAGGCAGGCGGCTGAAGGTGAAACCGGCGATCAGAATGCCGATCGGCAGCAGCATCAGCAGGCTGAAGATGCCCGGCAGATGCCCTTCTACATAAGGCGCGAGGAACAGACCGGCGAAGAAGCCGAGGATCACCGTCGGCATCGCTTCCATCAGCTCGATCACCGGTTTGACCTTGCGGCGCATGCCCGGGGCCATGAAGTACGCGGTGTAGATCGCCGCGGCGACGGCCAGCGGAGCAGCCAGCAGCATCGCGTAGAACGCGGCTTTCAGGGTGCCGAAGGTCAGTGGCGACAGGCTCAGTTTCGGTTCGAAATCGGTGTTGGCGGCGGTCGATTGCCAGACGTATTTAGGCTCGTCGTAGTTCTCGTACCAGACCTTGCTCCACAGTGCGCTCCACGAGACTTCCGGGTGCGGGTTGTCGAGCAGCAGCGGTTGCAGCTTGCCGCCGGCTTCGACAATCACGCGGTTGGCGCGCGGCGACAGGCCGAACAGGCCCTGGCCTTCGACGACTTGATCGACCAGCAAGGTGCGGTGCGCGGTACTGTGGAACACGCCGAGCTTGCCGCTGGCATCCAGGGCCAGGAAGCCCTTGCGACGTTCTTCGGCGGAAATTTCAACGATCGGCGTGGTGCCCATCTGGAAGGTGCGGATCTGCTTCAGGCGCAGTTCGCCATCGGTGTCGCGGGCCATGAACCACTGGGCCAGGCCACCTTTGGAGTCACCGACGATCAGCGAGATACCACCGACCAGTTGCGTAGTCGCAGTGACTTCAGCGTCAGCGTTTTCCAGCAGCTTGTAGCGACCGTTGAGGCTCTTGTCGCGCAGGCTGAACACGTCGGCCTGGGCACGCCCGTTTACCACGTACAGCCACTGCTGGCGCGGGTCGACGAAGATGTTTTTCACCGGCTCGGTCATCTGCGGCAGATCGATACGCTTCTGCTCGTTGGTGACTTCGCCGGTCATCATGTTTTCTTCGCTGGTCAGCGACAACACGTTGAGTTGCGAACCGGTGGAGCCAACCAGCATCAGGGTCGAGTCGGTGGCGTTGAGGCTGACGTGCTCCAGCGCCCCGCCGCTTTCGTTGAGCGCGATCGGTGTCTCGCCGTACGGATACTCGATGGCCGGAGTGATGGTTTTCTTGCCATCCGGGTAGCTGACTTTATAAGTGTGACGGAACACCAGCGCCTGACCGTTGGACAGTCCCACGGCCACCAGCGGATGGCCCGGCTGGTCTTCGCCGATGGAGGTCACACTGGCGCCTGCCGGCAAGGGCAGATCGACGCGCTTCAGTTCAGCGCCACTGTCGATGTCGAAGAACAGCGCCTGGCCCTTGTCGGAAACGCGCATGGCCACCTGATTCTGCTCTTCGAGCGAAATCATCAGTGGCTTGCCGGCGTCCTGCATCCAGGCCGGGGTGAGTGCATCTTTCGCGGTCAGGTCGGCACCCTTGAACAGCGGCGCGACGACGTAGGCGAGGAAGAAGAAGATCAGGGTGATGGCTGCCAGTACCGCCAGACCGCCGACGAGGACGTACCAGCGAGTGAAGCGATCCTTGAGCGCGCGAATGCGGCGCTTGCGTTGCAACTCAGGCGTATTGAAGTCAATGCGCTTGGGAGGGTTCGTAGTCATTTTGGAATTGGCCAGATCATTCATGCGCACACCCTAGCGATCCTGTATGACAGAAAGATGACAATGCAGTGACGCACCAAATCCGCCGCCAGCAGGGCACTGGCAGTGGATAGAAGAATTCGGGGAGTGTGGGGGCCAGGCCGCTTGCGGGCCGGGCCCCACACGTGAGTCAGGCGGGGTTCACCCCTGACTCAGTTTGTTACTTTTTTGCGACTTCAGCGCCGCCTTCCTGCAGACCCAGGTCAGCCAGTGCTTTCGCAGCAACCTTGGCCGGCAGTGGGATGTAACCGTCTTTCACGACCACTTCCTGACCCTGTTTCGACAGAATCAGTTTCACGAACTCGGCTTCCAGCGGGGCCAGAGGCTTGTTCGGGGCCTTGTTGACGTATACGTACAGGAAACGCGACAGCGGGTACTTGCCGTTCAGGGCGTTTTCTTCGGTGTCTTCGATGAAGTCCGAGCTGCCTTTCTTGGCCAGGGCCACGGTTTTCACGCTGGCGGTCTTGTAGCCGATGCCCGAGTAACCGATGCCGTTCAGCGAGGAGCTGATCGACTGCACGACCGAAGCCGAGCCTGGTTGTTCGTTGACGTTAGGCTTGTAGTCGCCTTTGCACAGGGCTTCTTCCTTGAAGTAGCCGTAGGTGCCGGATACCGAGTTACGGCCAAACAGCTGAACCGGCTTGTTCGCCAGGTCGCCGGTCACGCCCAGGTCGCCCCAGGTTTTCACGTCGGCTTTGGCGCCGCACAGACGGGTGGACGAGAAGATTGCGTCAACCTGTTCCATGGTCAGGTGCTGGATCGGGTTGTCCTTGTGTACGAAGACAGCCAGGGCGTCCACGGCAACCGGGATAGCGGTTGGCTTGTAGCCGTATTTCTGTTCGAAGGCCGCCAGTTCGGTGTCCTTCATCTTGCGGCTCATCGGGCCCAGGTTGGAGGTGCCTTCAGTCAGCGCAGGTGGTGCGGTGGCGGAGCCAGCGGCCTGAATCTGGATGTTTACGTTCGGGTATTCTTTTTTGTAGTTCTCAGCCCAGAGGGTCATGAGGTTGGCCAGGGTATCGGAGCCGACGCTGGACAGGTTGCCCGACACACCAGTGGTCTTGGTGTAGCTCGGGATCGCAGGGTCAACAGCGGCAACCGCGTTGGCAGTCGCAACGCCAGCAGCGACAAAAGTCATTGCCGCCATCAAACGCTTCAGTTTCATGCCTTACTCCTAGCAGATAGGGTGTGTTAAGTCGGGGCCAAGTATCAGCAGGCCGTGTGAACACTCTATGGCTGAAATATGACAATTGGATGAAAGGCCAGCATCCGAGGTGTCGCAAAAAATGAATTCCGCAGCAGGTTGACAAATCGAATCCAAAAGATAGCCTTGTCAACCACGAGAGGAACTCATGATAAACGACCGAATTCGCCGCGCCCGCCTGCAACGAGGCCTCACCCTAGAGGGTCTGGCGGCCCAGCTTGGCGACATCACCAAACAAGCGTTAAGCAAATATGAGAAAGGGTTGAGCACTCCAAACTCTTCTCGCCTGCTGCAACTGGCCAAGGCACTTCAGGTCAGCCCCGAATATTTTTTCCGCGCGGAGGTTATTCCTCTGGCACCTCTTGAGTTTCGAAAGCTGGCCAGAATGCCCAAGTATCGCCAAGCTCAAGTTGAAGAAAAAATTCGGGAACATCTCGAGCGCTACATTTCACTTGAGCAATGTTTCGATCCTGCAGATATCCAGACCCCTGCTACCCCCGCACAGATGCTCCCTGTTTCAACCCTTGAGGAGGCTGAGCTGGCAGCCGAGAAGCTTCGCCAGTTTTGGGGAATCGGTAGCGATCCCATCGCCAATCTGACTGAGCAACTGGAAGAGCACAGCATCAAGGTTGCAATGCTGAACGGCCCAGATGATTTCGATGGCGCTTGTGCTGCTACCGGTGACGGCGAACATGTACTAATTGCTTTGAATGCTGACCGTCCAGGTGAGCGAATCAGATTTACGGCTGCTCATGAGCTCGGCCATTGGGTTATGGCGTTGCCTGGAGACATGCCGGAGAGAGACAAAGAAAACTGTTGTCACCGCTTTGCCGGCGCATTTCTCTATCCCGCCAAAAGCGTAACCGGCGATTTCGGCAGCCATCCCCGGTCCAGAGTCCATCCACGAGAGCTACTGATCGCCAAACGCCAATACGGAATATCGATGCACGCTGCGTTGAGACGACTGAAGGATCTGAAGCTACTTAGCGAAAGTGGCTACAAATCCCTCACTATTCAATTCAGTGCCAACGGCTGGCGCAAAGCAGAGCCCGAACCTATGCCGTGCAAACCGCCCCAGCGCTTTGATTCCCTGGTGTTCTGGGGATTGGCAGAAGGATTGATCACCAAGTCGCGGGCTGCTGAACTCCTGCGCAAACCAGTGAGCGCACTTGACCCCAATTTCTTGGGCTCACTGGAGAGTGCATGAGTCTGATCTATATCAGTGATACAAATATCTGGATCGACTTCAGAAATGCCGGATTGCTGGAGCAGATGTTCAGCTTGCCGTTTACGCTGTGTTGCACTGACTTCGTAATGTACGAACTCGACGACTTTTCACACGACGAGCTGCTCGACCGAGGGTTGATTGTCGAATCGTTCGATGAGGCAGGTGTAATAAGATTGTCGGGGCTGAGGATCGAGCACAACAACAGCTCTTTAGCCGACGTCTCCTGCTACTTGCTTGCGCAGGAAACGGGCCGTCCTTTACTCACCGGAGATGGCAGGTTGCGCCGTCAGGCCCAAAGAGATGGGTTACAGGTACACGGCGCGCTATGGCTGCTCGATTTAATGGTAGAGCACCAAGTCATCGACGAAACAGAAGCTGCAAATGCTTTGGCTCACATGCTCGAACACGGTGCTCGCCTGCCGATTGGCGAGTGTGAAACAAGGCTTTCGCGCTGGCGAAAGCCCTGAGTTCTGGAACTAAATCAGCGTCCCTTCTTCCACAACCACGCGCCGACCAGGATCCCCATCCCGCACAGCACCGCCACATAGTAGGCCGGCCCCATCGCGCTTTCTTTCAGCAGCAGGCTGACGACCATCGGGGTCAGGCCGCCGAAGATCGCGTAAGCGACGTTATAAGAGAAGGACAGACCGCTGAAGCGCACCACCGGCGGGAAAGCCTTCACCATCACATAAGGCACCGCGCCAATGGTGCCGACCAGGAAACCGGTCAACGCGTACAGCGGGAACAGCCAGTTCGGGTGATCGGCGAGGCTGTGATAGAACGTCCAGGAGCTGGCAAGCAGAGCCGCGCAGCCGAACACAAACACGCGACCGGCACCAAAACGATCCGCCAGCGCGCCGGAAATGATGCAGCCGAAGCTCAGGAATACGATCGCGAGGCTATTGGATTGCAGCGCGGTGGTCGGCGAGAAGTGATAGACCGTTTGCAGCACGGTCGGGGTCATCAGGATCACCACGACGATACCGGCGGACAGCAGCCAGGTCAGCAGCATCGACACTGCGATCGCCCCGCGATGGTCACGCAGCACGGCGCGCAGCGGCACTTCTTCGGCCAGCGCCTTGCGCTGTTGCAGTTCGGCGAACACCGGGGTTTCGTGCAGCCAGCGGCGCAGGTAAACCGAGAACAGGCCGAACACGCCACCCAGCAGGAACGGGATCCGCCAGGCGTAATCCGAAACTTCCGTTGGCGTATAGAGGCTGTTGATCGCGGTGGCGACCAGCGATCCCAGCAGGATGCCTGCCGTCAGGCCGCTGGTCAGGGTGCCGCAGGCGTAGCCGATGTGCTTGCCGGGTACGTGTTCGGAAACGAAGACCCACGCCCCCGGCACCTCACCGCCAATCGCCGCGCCCTGAATCACGCGCATCAACAGCAGCAGGATCGGCGCCCACAGGCCGATCTGCGCGTAGGTCGGCAACAGGCCCATGATCAGGGTCGGCACCGCCATCATGAAAATGCTCAGGGTGAACATCTTCTTGCGCCCCAGCAGGTCGCCGAAGTGCGCCATGACGATCCCGCCCAGCGGCCGCGCGAGGTAGCCGGCGGCGAAGATGCCGAAGGTCTGCATCAGGCGCAGCCACTCGGGCATGTCGGCCGGGAAGAACAATTTGCCGACCACGGTGGCGAAGAACACGAAGATGATGAAATCGTAAAACTCCAGCGCGCCCCCCAGGGCCGATAGCGACAGAGTCTTGTAGTCATTGCGGGTCAACGGTCGTGCGGGTTGGTCGGGCTGCGCGAGGCTCGAGGGCGCTGTGGTCATGGCAAGGTCTTCTCTTATAGTCGGATCTGCCGCCACAACAACGCTGGCTGTGGCTCGGGCAGGTTCGGCACCATAGCAAATTGTTCGAAAAAGCACATAGAGGTGCGTATTTGCCGGTCGAAATCAGAACCGGACGGTCGTCGCGGAGTCTACCGACCGATATACTCGCAACCTTGCTCCGGTTTGTAGGGGGTTGCTGTGCGAAAACGTCGTTGGCCCGGCCTTTGCTCGGGATTAGCCGGTTTCGCAGAGTTTCTCCTTAGGCGCCTGATGGAAAACGTGACGAACGTAGTATGTTCGGTGCTGAATCGTTTTTCCCGAAGACGGCTACCACCAGCAGCACCAACGAAGAGTCACGGGTCAGAGGCACCCCCGGCATGATAGAGCTCGAACAAGAAGATCCGATCCCGCAAGGCGACCTGGCCCTGCAAATCACCGCACTTCCCCGCGAAACCAACGGCTTCGGCGATATTTTCGGCGGTTGGCTGGTCGCACAGATGGACCTGGCCGGCACGGCCATGGCCAGCCGTGTTGCCGGTGGCCGTGTCGCGACCGTCGCCATCGACCGCATGGCGTTTCTGGTGCCGGTGGCTGTCGGCGCGCAATTGTCCTTTTATACCCAGACCCTGGAAATCGGCCGCAGCTCGATCCAGATGATGGTCGAGGTGTGGAGCGACGACCCGCTGTCCAGCGAGTGGCGTAAAGTGACCGAAGCGGTGTTCGTGTTCGTTGCCATCGATGGCAGCGGTCGCACCCGCTCGGTTCCGCCACGCGCACGTTAAACCTCGCGACCGTTTCACGGTCGATAGTCGTCCAAGTTGCTGATCGAGAGTTGTCCCATGAACACGCCCAACGTTGAAGCCGTGAAACTGGATGAACTGAACTGCTGGCGCATCCGCCACGGTCAGGCCGAAGTGCTGGTGGCCCAGCAAGGCGCGCACATCCTCAGTTATCAGGTGGACGGCCAGCCGCCGATCATCTGGCTGAACGACAAGGCCGTGTTCAAGACCGGCCAGAGCATCCGCGCCGGTGTGCCGGTGTGCTGGCCGTGGTTCGGCAAGTTCGAACGCAACCCGCAGAGCGTGCAGGCGATGCGCGTCAGCGAGGAACCGGCCGCCGCCCACGGGTTTGTCCGGGCGATGGATTGGGAACTAGGCGGCATCGAAACCGAAGGTGAAAGCCTGAAGGTGGAGTTCACCCTGCCCTACCCCGAAGGCGGTTTTCCGGGCTGGTCGCATCAGGTCGACCTGACCCTGACCCTGCGCCTCGACGATCAGTTGCACATCAGCCTGACCAGCCACAACCGTGGCGCCGACACCGTCAGCATCAGCCAGGCGCTGCACAGCTATTTCGCGGTCAGCGATGTGCGCAACGTGCGCGTCGAAGGCGTGGATGGCCTGGATTACATCGAGACCCTGGACGACTGGAAGACTCACACCCAGCAAGGCGACCTGCGTTTTGCCGGGGAAATCGACCGCATCTATCTCGACGCTCCGTCGCAACTGAGCATCGTCGACCCGGCCTGGGAACGGCGCATCGTGCTGACCGCTACCGGTTCACGCACGGCGGTGATCTGGAACCCGTGGATAGACCGCGCCGCCGCGCTCAGCGACATGGATAACGACGGCTGGCAGCGCATGCTGTGCATCGAGACGGCGAACGTGATGAGTGATGTGATGACTCTGGCGCCGGATGCCGGTCACACAATGGGTGTCAGTATTGGCAGCGAGCCACTCTGAAAACAAAAATCGCAGCCCTGAGGCTGCGTTTTTTTTGCGGGTCTGAATTACAGATCCGATTCCTGCACCACCCGCACCTTGTCCGCTTCCAGCGCATACGCCGCATCGGCCAGGTCATTGCTGACCTTTTCGATCTTCAGCGTGCCGGTCACCCATAACGGCGTGTAGATATCGTCCAGCTTCAAACCCTTCGGATAGCGCACCAGCACCAGTTGATTCGGTGGCGGTGGCGGAACATGGATGCACGCGCCCGGGTACGGCACCAGGAAGAACAGCGTGCTGCGACCCTTGGCGTCGGATTCCAGCGGCACCGGATAACCGCCGATGCGGATGTGTTTGTCATTCATCGACGCCACGGTCTTGGTCGAATACATCACCGCCGGCAAACCTTTGGCCTGCTTCATCCCGCCTTTCTGGGTGAAGGTGCCGGTGGCTTCCGGGGAGTTGTGGTCGATTTCAGGCATGGCCTCGAGGGCTTTCTGGTCCGACTTGGGCATCAGTTCCAGCCAGTCGGTTTCCGGCAGTTCGCCGGCGTGGGCCATACCGCTGCCCAGCAAAAGGAGAGTCAACAGAAGACGGCGCATGAAGGTGCTCGGTAAAGGATGCTCGAAAAGGGAGGGGACGCTGAATCGCCGAGCATTTTAGCCCTCCCCGCCGGATTGGCGGAGAGGACTTTGTCGCTTTGAATCAGTTCTTTTTGATCAGGCCGTAGATCACCAGCAATACGATGGCGCCAACCAGCGCACCGATGAAACCTGCGCCCTGACCGGCCTGATAGATGCCCAGGGCCTGGCCGCCGTAGGTGGCTGCCAGCGAACCGCCGATACCGAGCAGGATGGTCATGATCCAGCCCATGCTGTCATCGCCCGGTTTCAGGAACCGCGCCAGCAGGCCGACGATGAGGCCGATAAAGATGGTTCCGATAATTCCCATGGCATTTCCTCTGAATGGTAGATATGCGATGAAGCCTAGCCAGACTTTCGCATCCTGCCATCAGAGAACGGCGGCCCCGCAATGGTTCCGCCGTTGCCGGATGAAACTGTCGTTACTCGGCGATCAGCGCTTCGACCTTGAGGATCTGCTGCTCGAGGGTCGCCTTGTCCTTGCAGCGCAGGTTGGCGTGACCGACCTTGCGCCCGGCCTTGAAGGCCTTGCCGTAGTGATGCAGGTGGCAATCGTCGATGGCGATGACCTTCTCGACCGGTGGCACCACACCGATGAAGTTGAGCATCGCGCTCTCGCCGACCTTGGCGGTCGAGCCCAGCGGCAGACCGGCAACGGCCCGCAGGTGGTTTTCGAACTGGCTGCACTCGGCGCCTTCGGTGGTCCAGTGCCCGGAGTTGTGCACGCGCGGGGCGATTTCGTTGGCCTTGAGGCCACCGTCGACTTCAAAGAACTCGAACGCCATCACACCGACATAATCCAGCTGCTTGAGTACGCGGCTGGAATAGTCTTCGGCCAGGGCCTGCAGCGGGTGATCGGAGCTGGCGACCGACAGCTTGAGAATGCCGCTGTCGTGGGTGTTGTGCACCAGTGGATAGAATTTCGTCTCGCCATCGCGGGCGCGCACGGCGATCAGCGACACTTCACCGGTGAATGGCACGAAGCCTTCCAGCAGGCAAGGCACGCTGCCCAGTTCGGCGAACGTACCGACCACGTCTTCCGGCTTGCGCAGGACTTTCTGGCCCTTGCCGTCGTAACCCAGGGTGCGGGTTTTCAACACGGCCGGCAGGCCGATCGACGCAACGGCGGCGTCCAGGTCGGCTTGCGACTGGATGTCGGCGAACGCCGGGGTCGGAATCCCCAGGTCCTTGAACATGCTCTTTTCGAACCAGCGGTCGCGGGCGATGCGCAGGGCTTCAGCGCTCGGGTAGACCGGCACGAATTGCGAAAGGAAAGCTACGGTTTCCGCCGGGACGCTTTCGAACTCGAAGGTCACCAGATCGACTTCATCGGCCAGTTGACGCAGGTGATCCTGATCGCCGTAATCGGCCCGCAGGTGTTCGCCCAGCGCAGCGGCGCAAGCGTCCGGCGCAGGGTCGAGGAAAGCGAAGTTCATGCCCAGCGGAGTACCCGCCAGGGCCAACATGCGACCCAACTGGCCGCCACCGATTACACCGATCTTCATCTCAACAACCTCAGGCAATACGTGGGTCTGGATTGTCCAGGACGCTGTCTGTCTGCTCGGCACGGAAGGTTTTCAGTACCGCGTGGAATTGTGGATGCTTGGCGCCCAGGATGCTCGCCGACAACAGGGCTGCGTTGATCGCACCGGCCTTGCCGATGGCCAGGGTGGCGACCGGAATACCGGCCGGCATCTGCACGATCGACAGCAGCGAGTCGACGCCCGAAAGCATCGCCGACTGCACCGGCACGCCCAGCACCGGCAGGTGGGTCTTGGCCGCACACATGCCTGGCAGGTGGGCTGCGCCACCGGCACCGGCGATAATCACCTCGATTCCTCGGCCTTCAGCCTCTTCGGCGTACTGGAACAGCAGATCCGGGGTGCGGTGGGCGGAAACCACCTTGACCTCGTACGGGATGCCGAGCTTTTCCAGCATATCGGCGGTGTGGCTAAGGGTGGACCAATCGGACTTGGAGCCCATGATCACGCCAACCAGTGCACTCATCGTCGCGCCTCTTCTCTCTGGGCGCCCGCAGGCGCGTCAAAAACAACAAGCCACGCAGGATGCGTGGCTTGTTGTAGGAAAAATGGCCGGACGAACCGGCCGAAGGCCGCGCAGTATACCGCAAAGAAAGCAATAAACAGCCCCCGTTGCGACCATCTGTCATCTGCCGCAAAAGCCCGGTTTTATTGACTCGAAGGTCAGTGACCGGGACATGTTTCACGCACCGGCCGGACTTGCGCCGCCCCGCCTTCCAGCTTGCGCCACAACAACCGCACATTGGCCTTGCGCACCAGCGCGCAGCGGTACAGGCGAATCTCCAGCGGCACATGCCATTGCGCACCGCCGCAGACCACCAGTTCGCCCCGGGCCAGTTCGGCCCGCACGCTCAGTTGCGGAACCCAGGCGATACCAAGGCCTTCCAGCGCCATGCTTTTCAGGCTGTCGGCCATGGCGGTTTCATAAATCGTGGTGAAGCGCAGCTGACGCTGGCGCAGCAAGCCATTCACCGAGCGCCCGAGAAACGCCCCGGCGCTGTACGCCAGCAACGGCACACTGCCCTCGCCTTCCAGATCGAACAGCGGTTTGCCATTGGCATCCGCCGCACACACCGGCAGCATCTCGGTCTGGCCCAGGTGCAGCGACGGGAAGATTTCCGGGTCCATCTGCATCGCCGCGTCC
Source organism: Pseudomonas sp. NFIX49 (assembly GCF_900115915.1). Taxonomy (NCBI): domain Bacteria; kingdom Pseudomonadati; phylum Pseudomonadota; class Gammaproteobacteria; order Pseudomonadales; family Pseudomonadaceae; genus Pseudomonas; species Pseudomonas sp. NFIX49. The sequence goes on from NZ_FOYE01000005.1 coordinate 349,348, forward strand.
GGGTCGTAGAACGCCAGCATCAGATCGCAGCCACCTTCACGCAGCGCGTGCACCGCGTCGCCGACGTTGGTCGCGACCAGCCGGGTGGCGATGTTCAGGCCTTCATTGCGCAGTTGCGCAATCCAGCGCGGGAAGAAACCGAGTGCCAGCGAGTGCGCCGCTGCGACCTGGATCACTTCGCCCTGCCCGCCTTCCAAGTGATGAAGGTGGCGCAGCACTTCACCGAGCTGTTCGACCACGGTGCGCGCGGTTACCAGGAACAATTGCCCCGCCGCCGTCAGCTCGATCGGCGTGCGCGAGCGGTTGACCAGCGTCAGCCCGAGCGCCGCTTCCAGGCTGCGGATCCGCCGGCTGAAGGCCGGCTGGGTCACGAAGCGCCGTTCGGCCGCCTGCGAGAAGCTGCGGGTGGCGGCCAGAGCACTGAAGTCCTCGAGCCATTTGCTTTCCAGATTCATCACGTCCTCCCGGACACGCACCAAAACAGGTCACACGTCTGCCGCGCACGCGGCGTCACACGGGCATTATGCCGAATGTGCATAGGGCAGTGTTTAACAGCATTGGCCCAAAAATTCCCACAAGCCTAGCATTCGCAGCGTTCCGGCACAGACCGGGTCCCTATCGAGATGATTTCTATCATGTCCTCCGCTGCATCATTCCGCACAGAAAACGACCTGCTTGGCACCCTCGAAGTCCCTGCTCAAGCGTATTACGGCATCCAGACCCTGCGAGCGGTGAACAACTTCCGTCTCTCGGGCGTTCCGATTTCGCACTACCCGAAGCTGGTTGTCGGTCTGGCAATGGTCAAACAGGCCGCTGCTGACGCCAACCGCGAGCTGGGTCACCTGAGCGAAGCCAAGCACGCTGCCATCAGCGAAGCCTGTGCCCGTCTGATCCGCGGCGATTTCCACGAAGAGTTCGTGGTCGACATGATTCAAGGTGGCGCCGGTACCTCCACCAACATGAACGCCAACGAAGTGATCGCCAACATTGCTCTTGAAGCGATGGGTCACCAGAAAGGCGAATACCAGTACCTGCACCCGAACGACGACGTGAACATGGCGCAGTCGACCAACGACGCCTACCCGACCGCGATCCGCCTGGGTCTGCTGCTGGGTCACGACGCACTGCTGGCCAGCCTCGACAGCCTGATTCAGGCGTTTGCGGCCAAGGGTGAAGAATTCAACCACGTCCTGAAGATGGGTCGTACCCAGCTGCAAGACGCCGTGCCGATGACCCTGGGTCAGGAATTCCGTGCTTTCGCCACCACCATGGGCGAAGACCTGGCCCGTCTGAAGACGCTGGCCCCGGAGCTGCTGACCGAAGTGAACCTGGGCGGCACCGCGATCGGCACCGGCATCAACGCCGACCCGCGCTACCAGGCCCTGGCCGTACAGCGTCTGGCGCTGATCAGCGGTCAACCGCTGGTTCCAGCCGCCGACCTGATCGAAGCCACCTCCGACATGGGCGCCTTTGTGCTGTTCTCCGGCATGCTCAAGCGCACCGCGGTCAAGCTGTCGAAGATCTGCAACGACCTGCGCCTGCTGTCCAGCGGCCCGCGCACCGGCATCAACGAAATCAACCTGCCGGCGCGTCAGCCAGGCAGCTCGATCATGCCAGGCAAGGTCAACCCGGTGATCCCGGAAGCCGTGAACCAGGTGGCATTCCAGGTCATCGGTAACGATCTGGCGCTGACCATGGCAGCCGAAGGCGGCCAGCTGCAACTGAACGTGATGGAGCCACTGATCGCCTTCAAGATCCTCGACTCGATCCGCCTGCTGCAACGCGCCATGGACATGCTGCGCGAGCACTGCATCGTCGGCATCACCGCCAACGAAGCGCGCTGCCGCGAACTGGTCGAACACTCGATCGGTCTGGTCACCGCACTGAACCCGTACATCGGCTACAAAAACGCCACCCGCATCGCCCGTATCGCCCTTGAAAGCGGCCGCGGCGTGCTGGAACTGGTGCGCGAAGAAGGTCTGCTCGACGAAGCCATGCTCGCCGACATCCTGCGCCCGGAAAACATGATTGCTCCGCGTCTGGTTCCGCTCAAAGCCTGAGCCGACGCGTGACTTGTAGCACCGCTCACCAGGTCGAGGGACTAGACACCTCTCACCTTTTGAGGGCTTGGGGATGATTCCCCGAGCCCTTTTTTTTAACTGTTTGAACCTGAGAACCGTATGTATGGAAGCTGGCTGCAAACCGGCTCCCAGACAAGCCCGACGCCGGTAACGTCGGGTGTTTCAAAGCTTCGTTTCGTCGCTTGCACCACAACCGTGCAGACGGGCGCCGCACTGATCGGTATAGTGCCGCCCCTCTTCGCGTGAGCGGTCGTCGGTAACGAGGCCATAACCCATGCGAAACCCGAACTAATAACAAACCCGCGATATGGATCCGGGACGAACCCTCGCCTCGCCCGTTGTGCCGCGCGCACACCGGTGTAACGCGATGTTTCTGACCATCCAGCATTTGCTTAAACAATAAACAGCGAGGAAAAATCCATGCTCGAAGTCATCAACGACTTCCTCTCAGGGAAAGTACTGATCGTGCTCATTGTCGGGCTCGGTAGCTACTTCACGATTCGCTCGCGTTTCGTTCAATTGCGCCACTTCTTCCACATGTTCGCGGTGTTCCGCGACAGCCTCAAGGGCAGCGCCGGGCAACTCAGCTCGTTTCAGGCCCTGATGCTCAGCCTCGCCGGCCGCGTCGGTGCAGGCAACATCGCCGGTGTCGGCATCGCCGTAACCCTGGGTGGTCCGGGTGCGGTGTTCTGGATGTGGGTGACCGCACTGGTCGGCATGTCCAGCAGCTTCTTCGAATGTACGCTGGCCCAGGTCTACAAGCGCGCCGATGGCGACGGTTTGTACCGTGGCGGCCCGGCTTACTACATCCAGCACGGCCTGAAGCTCAAAGGCATGGCGGTGGTGTTCTCGATCCTGCTGCTGGTCACTTACGGCTTCGCCTTCATCGGCCTGCAGTCCTACACCGTGACCCACTCGCTGCAGAACGCTTTTGCCTTCGACCCGCAACACACCGGCATCGTCCTGGCGGTGCTGCTGGCCATTACCTTCATCGGTGGCATCAAGCGCATCGCTTCGGTGTCCGACCTGCTGGTGCCGATCAAGACCCTGGCCTACATCGGCGTGACCCTGTACGTGATCGGCACCCAGATCGAACACGTGCCAGCCATGCTGGTGACCATCTTCAAAAGCGCCTTCGGTCTCGACCCGGCTTTCGGCGGCCTGCTCGGCAGCGCGATCGTGATGGGCGTGAAGCGTGGCGTGTTCGCCAACGAAGCGGGCCTGGGCAGTGCGCCGAACGTCGCCGCCGTGGCCGCCGTGAAGCACCCGGGTGCTCAGGGCGTGGTTCAGGCGTTCAGCGTGTTCCTCGACACCTTCGTGATCTGCACCTGCACCGCGCTGCTGATCCTGCTGTCGGGCTTCTACACCCCGGGCTTCGAAGGTGACGGCATCGTCCTGACCCAGAACTCGCTGGCCGCCGTGGTCGGTGACTGGGGCCGCATGTTCGTCAGCGTCGCACTGTCGCTGTTCGTCTTCACTTGCATCCTCTACAACTACTACCTGGGCGAAAACAGCCTGCAGTTCCTCACCCGCAACCGCGCTGCACTGATGACGTTCCGCGGCCTGGTGCTGGCGCTGGTGGTCTGGGGCTCGATGCAGGACCTGTCGACCGTGTTCGCCTTCGCCGACATCACCATGACCTGCCTGGCCTTCGTCAACCTGATGGCCCTGGCCCTGCTGTTCAAGGTCGGCATGCGCGTGATGCGCGACTACGATGCGCAGCGCAGCGCAGGCGTCGACCAGCCGGTGTTCGACTCCAGCAAGTTCAGCGACCTGGATCTGGACCTGAAGGCCTGGCCCGCCAACCCGTCGGCCGACACCCAGGCCAACGCTCAGCCGCAAGGCATCCCCGCAGCGCAACGCTGATCGGGTAAAAACCGGGCGCAGTTCTTGCGCCCGGCGTGACACAAGCAGCGGTCGGCGTCATGCTCGACCGCATGCTGTCCTCGTTCAGGAGAACTCCCCATGAATTCCTCGACCTACCCTGCCGCCCAGCACGTCATGGTGCTGTACACCGGTGGCACCATCGGCATGCAGGCCAGCGCCAATGGCCTGGCCCCAGCGTCCGGTTTCGAAGCGCGGATGCGCGATTACCTGCACAGCCAGCCTGAGCTGGTGGTGCCGCAGTGGCGCTTTCGCGAGATGTCGCCGCTGATCGACAGCGCCAACATGACCCCGGCCTACTGGCAGCAACTGCGAGAAGCGGTGGTCGACGCCGTCGATGTGCAAGGCTGCGACAGCGTACTGATCCTGCACGGCACCGACACCCTGGCCTACAGCGCCGCCGCCATGAGCTTCCAATTGCTCGGCCTGCATGCCCGCGTGTGCTTCACCGGTTCGATGCTGCCGGCCGGCGTCACCGACAGCGACGCCTGGGAAAACCTCAGCGGCGCACTGGTCGCCCTCGGCCACGGCCTGGCGCCGGGCGTGCATCTGTATTTCCACGGCGAACTGCTGGCCCCGACCCGCTGCGCGAAAGTGCGCAGCTTCGGCCGTCATCCGTTCAAACGCCTGGAGCGTCAGGGCGGCGGCGTGAAAGCCACTTCCTTGCCGGCCGCGCTGAACTACAACCAACCGAAGCAACTGCCCAAGGTTGCGGTGTTGCCGCTGTTCCCAGGCATTGGCGCCGAGATCATCGACGGCCTGCTCGACAACGGCATTCAGGGTCTGGTGCTGGAATGCTACGGCAGCGGCACCGGGCCGAGCGATAACCCGCAATTCCTCGCCAGCCTCGGCCGGGCGCGGGACAACGGCGTGGTCGTGGTTGCGGTCACGCAGTGCCATGAAGGCGGCGTGGAGCTGGATGTCTACGAAGCGGGCAGCCGCTTGCGTGGTGTTGGCGTGTTGTCTGGTGGCGGGATGACTCGCGAGGCAGCGTTCGGCAAGTTGAACGGATTGCTTGGTGCGAGTCTTGAGACAGCTGAAGTGCGGCGACTGGTCGAACTCGATCTGTGCGGCGAACTCATCTGATCAGGGCTGTAAATACAATTTTTTAACATCAATTGACCTTCCTGCAGAACTTCTGCAGGAAGGTTTTAAAACAATCAATCTTACGTAAATGCAAATCCTCCTAGCGTGAGTTTGGAGTTACCCTTCTGATCACACTCCAAAAGTACCCACCTTTCCATACTACTCATTGAGGGAATACTACATCAAAAACCCCTTCATCCAGGCTTGTCGATCCCTCCGCAATTTTCGCATGAAAAACCCCATGATATGAATTAGGTTCTGTACCCTCATATAGGGTCACACCGCCTTCACTTGGATACTGAATACCTTCAGGCGTTACAAATTGCAGAACGGTGTCACTCCAGATATCAAAGGGTATTTCTACACCATATTCCTTAATGCAGAAAATATTGATCTTTATGTCTTCATACTTGTAAATGATAAACATGCTGCTCTCATGGTTGGAACCCTTAGTCGTACTAAATACTTTTTCCAGACCATTAATCCTTACCTTCATACTCCCCTCGGCCGGACCCATTTTCAAACCTTTAAATTTATCGGCAATGATGTCGTCAAAGTCTGCTTTCTTGCTCATTTCAATCTCCTTTGCTTTCCAGCGAATCAAAAATGGTCGCATTCCAACTGCTGACTTCGGGCGGGGCGACAACTTTCACAATAGAAGTCAAAAAAATTCATGTCAAATAGAATTCGAGAATTTAAATTAACCGACAAGCGGTCGTATTTATAGATCCGACCTGTAATTTCTGACAGTGGTTAGCTCACAATCAAGCATGTAAATTGAAGCCCCCAGCTCTGACTTTATATTTTTAATCCAACAACTCAGAATATTTCCGCTGTGAACATTTACGAAATATTAAAACTCCACGTAAAAAACTTAAACCAACTATCATCCGGCGCTCTCGCCAAACCCAAATTGCCCGGCACGCAACTTGCACTAATACAGTTCTTTTCAGCCCGGATTGCCCCATGCTCCACTCCCACCTCACCACCCTCAACGCTGTCTCCCTGGTGCTCAACACCTTCAGGGATCAGGGCCTGTCCAGCGAAGCGCTGCTGGCCGGCAGCGGCATCAGCGCGGCGGATCTGAGCCGGGCCGACACTCGCATCACCACCAACCAGGAGATGCAGGTCTGCGCCAATGCAGTCGCGCTCAAGCATGACATCGGTCTGGAACTGGGCCGGCGCATGCACGTTTCCTGCTACGGCATCCTCGGTTACGCGCTGCTGACCTGTGCCACCTTCGGTGACGCTTTGCGCCTGGCGATCCGGTATCCGGCGCTGCTGGGAACACTTTTCGAACTGAGCCTGGAGGACGACGGCGAGCGCGTCTGGTTCGTCGCTGCCGATTACCGCGAAAGCCCGGCGATGGCGGTGTTCAATGCCGAATTCTGTCTGGTGTCGCTGAAAGTCATCTGCGACGACCTGCTCGGCCATCCGCTGCCATTGCTGGCCACCCGCTTTGAACACACCGCGCCGGATTACCGCGACAGCTACGCCGAACTCTTCAAGGCGCCGCTGCACTTTGGCGCCAAGGACAATGCCTTCGCCTTCGACCGGCGCTGGCTCGATCAGCCGCTGCCGCTGGCTGACATCATCACCCACCAGGCCATGGCCGAACGCTGCCGCAAGCAGAACACCGAGTTCACCGGCCGTCAGGCGTGGCTGGGGCGAATCCGCCAGTTGCTCAGCGCTCAGCTCAACGCCGCACCGGGGCTGGAAGGTTTGGCGCAGCAGATGAACTGCTCGCCGCGTACCTTGCGCCGGCATCTGAAGGACATGGGTTGCAGCTACCAGGAGCTGCTCGACGAACTGCGTTTCGAGCGGGCCAAGCAGATGCTTTGCGAGGATCAGTTGCCGATCTACCGCATCGCCGAAACCCTGGGCTTCAGCGAGACCGCGAGCTTCCGCCATGCCTTCGTGCGCTGGAGCGGCGTGGCGCCGAGTCAGTTCCGACCACACGGTTAAACCGTCGAGGGGCGATATCAGGTCAGTATTTTTGGCCACATCGATCCCCTTTTGGCCTCTCTGGCCGTTCTCCGATTCGCTCCACGCCGCAACACTGGAGCCAACCGAATCAGCCCCTGCGGAGAACAACAAATGCTGACGATCTACTCTGACGATCACCACCTGCACCATGGCCGTTGCGAATTGATCGACGGGCAACTCAAGCCTTGCTTCGAGATGCCGTCGCGCGCCGACCACGTGCTGCAGCGGGTGAAAAACCAAAACCTCGGCCCGGTCGAGGCGCCGAAGGATTTCGGCCTCGGGCCGATCGAGCGCATCCACAGCCGCGACTACCTCGACTTCTTCAAAGGTGCCTGGGCGCGCTGGACCGAATTCAACACCGACGGCGACTTGCTGCCCTACACCTGGCCGGCGCGCACCTTGCGTCAGGTCAAGCCGACCAGCCTGCACGGCCAGCTCGGTTATTACAGCTTCGACGGCGGCGCGCCGATCACCGCCGGCACCTGGCAAGCGGCGTACAGCGCGGCGCAGGTGGCGCTGACCGCACAAGCGGAAATCCAGCGTGGCGCCCGGGGTGCCTTCGCCCTGTGCCGTCCACCGGGACACCACGCTGCCGGCGACTTGATGGGCGGTTATTGCTACCTCAACAACGCCGCCATCGCCGCGCAGGCATTCCTCGATCAGGGCCACAAGAAGGTCGCGATCCTCGACGTCGACTACCACCACGGCAACGGCACCCAGTCAATTTTCTACGAGCGCAGCGACGTGCTGTTCACCTCGATCCACGGCCACCCGGAAGCGGAATTCCCGTTCTTCCTCGGCTACGAGGATGAACGCGGCGAAGGCGCCGGTGAAGGCTTCAACTTCAACTATCCGCTGCCGGCCGGTTCCGGCTGGGATGTCTGGAGTGCGGCGCTGGATCAAGCCTGCCAGGAGATCGACAACTACGGCGCGGATATCATCGTCGTGTCGCTGGGCGTCGACACCTTCAAGGACGACCCGATCTCCCAGTTCAAACTCGACAGCCCGGATTACCTGGCGATGGGCAAGCGCATCGCGGCCCTCGGCAAACCGACCCTGTTCGTCATGGAAGGTGGCTACGCGGTGGAAGAAATCGGCATCAACGCGGTGAACGTGCTCGAAGGTTTCGAACAATGAGCAGAATCAAGCACCTCATCGCGCCAGCGTTGTGCGCGGCGCTGCTGAGCGGCGCCGCACACGCGGATGAACGCACCCTGCGCGTCTACAACTGGTTCGACTACATCACCCCCAAGGCACTGGAAGATTTCAAGGCGCAGAACAGCCAGACCAGACTGGTCTACGACATCTTCGACACCAACGAAGCGCTGGAGGCCAAGCTGCTGACCGGCAACTCCGGCTATGACGTGGTGGTCCCGTCCAACGTGTTCCTCGCCAAGCAAATCGAGGCCGGGGTGTTCCAACCGCTGGATCGCAGCCAGTTGCCGAACTGGAACCACCTCGACCCGAAACTGATGAAGCTGATCGAGGCCAACGATCCGGGCAACCAGTTCGCCGTGCCGTACATGTACGGCACCATCCTGATCGGCTTCAACCCGGCCAAGGTCAAGGCGGCGCTGGGCGACAACGCGCCGGTGGACAGCTGGGACCTGATTTTCAAGGAAGAGAACATCAGCAAGCTCAAGCAGTGCGGCGTGGCCCTGCTCGATTCGCCGTCGGAGATCCTGCCGCTGGCCCTGCAACACCTTGGCCTGGATCCCAACAGCAAGAACCCGGCGGACTACGCCAAGGCTGAAGCGCTGCTGATGAAGATCCGTCCATATGTGACCTACTTCCATTCGTCCAAGTACATGGCCGATATCGCCAACGGTGACATCTGCGTCGCGGTCGGTTATTCAGGCAGCTTCTCGCAAGCCGCCAACCGCGCCAGGGAAGCGAAGAACGGCGTGGTGGTCGACATGCGCCTGCCGAAGGAAGGGGCGCCGATCTGGTTCGACATGCTCGCGATCCCGAAAGGCGCGAAGAATCCCCAGGACGCCTACACCTTCATCAACTACCTGCTGCAACCGCAGGTGATTGCGCCGGTCAGCGATTTTGTCGGCTATCCGAACCCGAACAAGGACGCTACCGCGCAGGTCGATCCGGCAATTCGCAACAATCCGAATCTGTACCCGACCGATGCGGCGATGAACACGCTCTACACCCTGCAACCGTTGCCCCGCGATGCGGAACGGGCTCGCACCCGCGCATGGACCAGGATCAAGTCCGGTACTTGAAGCGCAATGACCCGACAAGACCCGCCTTCGCGGGTCTTTTTTTGCCTGCAAGATTTATGTACCCCACTGCATCGCGACCGAGGTTCTAGTGTCCGGATTTTTCCCATGGACATGACCATGACAGAATCTCCCGCCATCGTTGTACCCAGTGTTTCCCCCCCCCTGTTGAAACAGAGCCTGCTGGCTGAACTGATCGGCCAGGGTTACTCGCTGCATCAGGTCGCCTCGGCGTTATTGCGCGAAGCGCTGAGCAAAAACCATCCCGAGCAACACATCGATCCGGATCGAACCCTGCTTGCGACGCCCCTGCGCGAATCCGATCCCTTGCAGAGCCCCTCCAGAGCCTTCGCCTACGAGTCCCTGACTCACGCCTTTATCCAGCACTGCCTGCACAAGACCAAGGCTGATTATCTTGACGGGGAGCACTTCCTGACCCGATCACCCGAAGCCGTCCCGCCGATTCTCCTGCCGGTGAGCATGGACGACATCACTTCGCTGATGAACGATCACGCCCCGTTTCTGTTCCTCGAATACCAGCAGCGCCAGCTTGATTACTGGAACGAATCGCCCGGCAGCCGGCCACGCTGGCAAGAGCTGTCCGATCTTTTGTGTTCGGCTGCGAATGTGCAGACGGCCAGCGGCTGGGGCGCCGACGATTGCGCACTGGCACGATTTGTCGCGCAGCACCCGGACCGGGCCGGACGATCGGGCGTGAACAGCGATTACGTCGGGCTCAAGGCCTGCCTGATGGATATCGACCTGGTCGAAGGCGACGACAGCACACACCTGATCATCGCCGGCGCGCTGGTGCTGACCGCGACCGTCAAACAGCGGCAACGCGTCTTGATGTACACCGTTGCCGATGGCTATGAGTCATTCGATTCACTGACCGAGCTGGGTGAAACGCTCCCGCAGCGGATCGCCCCGGAGCTGGCCGGTCGCTCACTGAAATGGCGCCTGATCGAGCCTGAAGGGAATATTTTCGATGCCGTGGCACAAGCGCTGATCAGCAATCAGCTCGAAGCCATCGAGGCGCTGGATCCCGCCAGCCCGTCGATCAGTGCCCGCGCCGGTTCCGCGCGACAAAGCCGTGCACGTTTCAGTTCGCTCGAGCGAGCCCGTCTCGACAAACTGGAAGAGGTCATTCCCGACTGGTTGCAAGCCGGCTCTGCTGATGATCTGCAAGACTACAGTCGCTACATTGCCGAGCTCGGAACCTTGCGCAACGAATCCGAGAATGGCGTGTTCAAGGAAGACGACATCCCGCTGATCGAACCCTATGCCGAACGCCGGATGCGCGAAGCGATCATCGCCGACAAAAGCGCCACCGGAGCTGCCGACCTGCCTTTTGAACACTTGCGCATCATCGTCACCCACAGCTTCGAAACCGGCGGCTTCACGCTGCCCAACCCGTTTGACCGGACTCACGAAACCCTGGGCGAATTCGCCCTGCAAAACGCTCCGCCCTATCAAGCCACAATCGCCTTCGACAATGGCCGGGCCGTGCCTGCCTGGCTGACTGTGGATTTTCTGAGCGGCATCGCGCAAAAGGTCGACATCGGCGGTCACTACCCGCAAGTGATCAAACGCGCGTTGATTGATGACCCGATCCGTTCGGCTGCGCAAAAGACCCGCTACCTGCGCCAATTGCCGACGCTTCTGCCGCTGCTGGCGCTGGAGTGCAAACTCAAGCAGCAGGGCGGCGTCGATGAACACGGTTATGCGTATGTCTGCCAATTGATGGATGCCATCACCCGCAAACTGCCGACACCCGAACATCCGGTCACCATCCGTCCTCTGGCGTTTGTCCCTCGCCGCCGTTTGAGCCGGCGTTCGGACGTAGTCACCAACATGTTCATCATTTGCCCGCGCGTACACACCCAGGGACCTTGCCTGCTATACCGTCCGCTGCTGGACACGCCATTGATGCAGTTCGCGTCTTTGCAGAACCTTATGTATGCGCTTTATCAGGATGGCGAATTGCGCAGCTCGGTACTGGCCTGGCTGGACAACGCGGCGCGGAGCTTCGAGTACTCGCAGTACGCCTTCCCGGTCGGTCTGCCCTCGCCATGGATCATCACCCAACTGGGCACCGAACCCTTCATGCACCTCGACCTGACCGGTCCGATCGAACTGGAGAACGCACCACTCCACGGGGACATTCTCGCGTCGCTGTACGCGGCGAACAGTCAGGCGCTGGTTGAACTTGCGAACCGCCAGTCACAGTCCAACAGCGAGCGCCGCTGGGCGCTTCTGACGGACAGTGGCTGGGCAGCCTTCAATGTCGCCGCAAACTTCATGAGCGGCGCGGCGGGCACCGCCGTCTGGGTCTGGCAGACCATCACGCAGATCCAGCAGGCGATCGATGCCCATGAACGTGACGACACCGTGGTGGCCTGGAAATCCACCGGCGATGTGCTGCTGACGCTCGGCATCATCCTGACCCAGCACGTCGTGGCGCGACGCAATCATTCGTGGCTGCCGCGCCTGAAACAGCAGGACGAAGCCGTCCGATTGCCTGCGCAGAAAACAGAACCCGCCCCGGAAGAGGCCACGCCATCCGTCACACTCGATCCAACACCCCTTATCGGAGAAGTGCCTGCCGCACATCTCACTCAAATCGAACAGGGGGCACTGCTGCGACCGGACAACAGCACACGCTTCATCAAGATGCTCGACCGGTTCCAGATCCCCAAACCTGACTTGATCGGCAAACAACCCTCGCCGCACACTCATCTGTACACCCTGAAGGGCAAGACCTGCGTCCAGGTCGGCACGCGCTGGTTCCAGGTCAGCGCCGAAAAAGACGAGCCGGTGCACCTTGTCGATCCGGTCGATCCGCTGCATATCGGCATGGCCGTGAAATATGACGAGACAACCGGACAATGGCACTGGGATCCGAAGTTGCGCTTGCGCGGGGGCATGCCGAAAAGCCGGATCGAGGCCTTCCGTCGCTCCAAAAAGCAGACGATGGACGCCGCCTGGACCAAGCTGGAGCAATTCGAAGCGCGTGAAACCCAGGAAAAAACACGACTTCTGCAAGCGCTGGTATCCCTTCCAAAAGATACCAGCGAGGCCGGATTTGAACGCGCCGCTTCCACTTATCTGGACAGGGCCACGAAACTGGGCAACGACTACACCCAGGCCCTGGCCCAACTCGAACTCTGGCGCCAGTCAGGAGGCGGCGGTTCACTGCATCAGGCCAAACTGATGACGCTGACCCTGGGTCAGCATCGCTGCTTTGGCTCCTGGCTGCGGGTGAAGATGCGGATCTACGCCAAAACCACACAGATATTCGTCGACAGTGTGAACCACCGGACACCGCTACCGCGCAAGCAACAGATCGAGATCGCCACCGTCGCCACCGCGTTGAGCGATCAAATGATTGTCAACCTGGAGACGCTGGATCACTCACTGCAAGTCTTGAGCGGCCATTCGAGCAAGGCCCGGAAGGTGGCAGAGAAGCTGGAGCTTCTACTGCCGGACTTCACCCCGCTGGACCTGAAAGCCAATGAAATCGGCATGTCCTACGAACGCTGTGTCGTGGAGCAACCGGGGGCCGCCATGAATGAAGCCCGCGTCGCGATCGGGATCATTACGGCCACCGCTGCCGACGCTGCTCATGAGTTGAGCCTGCTGAGCAAAACAGAGGTGGCGGCGGATGGGCAGCCGGCACGTATCGAACGTTTGTCGCGATGGAACGACCTGTTCGCCAGTCTCGGAGAACGCGTCGAACAGCTGCCCGCCGAGCACCCCGGTCAGTTCGTCCAGGCAAGGCTCGACAGGATCCGCGAACTGATCGGCGAATTCCGTGCGGTCGCCCGCGAGCGCCTGACCACGGAGTTGCCCGAACCGCAAGAGCGACCGACGCCCGTCAAGTCCCGGCCGCAGCCGTCCACATCGCAGTCCAAAGTGAAAATCACCAAGAGTCGTCCACGCCCTGAGGTGGACGAACAGGCTTCGACCGCCCCGGAAGGCGACGCCGACAGCGAGACCGCATTCGTCAAATTTTCCACCCAACGGCCCGAACCGAAAGCGCCTGCCGATGACGAAGACCTTATTTCATCAGCCATGCAGCTTGCAGCAGACATCGACCGTTTCAACCGCAAGACCCGCGAGGACGCCAGGCGGCCAGGGCGTATTCCCGCAGACATCCGCGACATGTTCGAGCAGCAGGTCGAACGCCTCAAAAAAGCGGCCAGCGATGTCGACGAAGCGATCATCCGCAGAAAAAACGCGAAAAAGGATCCGTGGCCCGTCACTTCGTTGAGCGGCGATCTGCGCGAAGCTGCCACCCGCACCCACGCTGAAGGTATTGCGGCCTATGCGGCCATGCTTAAACAACGCAAACCTCGGGAAGCCTACTTCCTTTGGCTGCACGACCATGGGCAGCTCAAGGTCAGCAAGGATCCACGCGGTCGTATTCGCACCCGCCATCGCGGAGACTACTTCCAGGAGTATCGAATTCTCGACAAGTCCCGGGCGGACAAGCCGTTGTGGGTGGCGCATTTCCACTACGACCAGCTCAAGGATGCCGATGAGCAGTACACCATCGCCCATCTGAAACCGGCCGATGCCTATCTGCAGACGCTCGATGAAAAATCCCGTCAGACACTGAGCACCTTCGATGCCGTCGATAATGCACTACGGCGTATTGTCGATCCGCAGGTACGCGATCTGTTCCTCAAACCACAGCCGGAGCCGGAGCCGGAGCCTCAACCGAAAGACGAATAACGGCGCCACACTTCATGCAAACGGACCAGAGCCGACTCGATCGCCGGCTCCGGCACCGCCGCAAAACCCAGCACCAGGCCGGCACGCTGATCGAGCGGCGTCGTCGAATCCGGCAGCCAGTATTTGCTCAGGCCATGGATCTCCACCTCCACGCTGGCGGCCTGTTCGATCAGTTGTTGTTCGCGGGCCACGCTGTCGACCGCCACGGTGAGATGCAGTCCGGCCGACACCGCCGGCAGTTCGCCGACACCCGCCAGGCCTAGCGGCCAACCGTTGATCAAAGTGTTGCGCCGGCTCAGCGCTGCCCGGCGCATCCGTCGGATGTGCCGCTGGAAATGCCCGGCTGCCATGAACTCGGCCATCACCGCTTGAGTGCTCACTTCGGAATGCCGGACATCCACCGCCCGCCGCTGCGCAAAGGCTTCCACCAGTCCCGGCGGCAACACCAGATACCCCAGGCGCAGCGCCGGGAACGCAACTTTGCCGAAAGTGCCGACGTACAACACGCGACCCTGGCGGTCGAGCGCAGCCAGCGGGGCCAAGGGCGCGCCGGTGTAGCGATACTCGCCGTCGTAGTCGTCCTCGACGATCCAGCCGCCGGTGCGCTCGGCCCAGGCCAGCAGTTCCAGGCGTCGCGCCAGACTCATCACCACCCCCGTCGGGTACTGATGAGACGGCGTGACATAAGCCACTCGGCAATCTTCGGCGGCCGCCAGTGCCGCGCAGTCGATACCCTCTTCGTCCACGGCAATACCTTGCAATCGACCACCGGCCAGCGCAAAGGCATGACCGGCTGCGCGGTAGCCGGGATTCTCGATACCGACCCCGGCGCCCGGCTCCACCAGCAACTGTGCACAAAGGCTGATTCCCTGTTGCGCGCCACTGGTGATCACAATTTGCTCAGCCGAGCACTGCATGCCGCGCGAACTGCGCAAATAAGCGGCAATCAGACCGCGCAGGCGCGCATCGCCTGCCGGATCGCCGTAACACAGTTGCTGCAAATCGGGTTTGCGCCAGAACGCCGCGTTCAGCTTGGCCCAGACGTCGAACGGGAACAGATCGAAGGCCGGAACACCGACCCGAAATGCTCGCGGCGGACCGCTTGGTGGCGTCGGTAAATGATTCTGCTCAAGCCGCTGCAATGCACCGCTGTGGATAACTTTGCTGGATAAATTCCCAGTGGAATTGGCCGAAATTGTGGATAAGACTGTGGGTAAGCTTGTTGAAAACCCTGTGGATACTTTTGTGGATAGTTTTTTCGCGGGCGCCAGCGATTGCGGCAACTGCGCCACATAAGTGCCGTCCCCGACCCGGCCTTCGATGAAACCTTCGGCATACAGCTGATCGTAGGCACGTACCACGCTGTTGCGGGAAATCCCCAACGCTGCCGCCAGATCGCGGCTCGCCGGCAACCGCGTGCCGCTGGCCAGGCGCCCGTCGAGTACCCGCAGGCGCAAGGCCTGGTAGAGCTGGCGGCTCAAGCCTTTGCGGCGGTCGAGTTCGATACCGGCAGGGTTGAACGGCAGCGACAGCGTGGTCGAATCGGGCATGACAATGGACCTATGAAATTGGTCATCAATGGCTCTTACAACAGACCAATAGCCTGCCTACGATGCAGGCATTCGCCAAGGAAATTTTCTCCATGTACACACCCCGCGCCTTTGCCATCGACGACTTGTCCCAACTGCACGAACTGATCCTCGCCACCCGCCTCGCCATTCTGGTGACCCACGGCGAACAAGGCTTGCAGGCCAGTCATGTGCCGGTGTTGCTGCATCGCGAACAAGGTCCGAACGGCACGCTGTACGGGCATCTGGCCAAGGCCAATCCGCAGTGGAAAGACCTGCGCGACGGCGCCGAGGCCCTGCTGATTTTCCCCGGTGCCGATGCCTACGTCAGCCCGGGCTTTTACCCGAGCAAGGCCGAGCACGGCAAAGTCGTGCCGACCTGGAACTACGTCGCCGTGCACGCCTACGGTCACGCCGAAACCTTCAGCGACGGTGGTCGCCTGCTGGACATCGTCAGCACCCTCACCAATCGCCATGAGGCCGGCCGCGCCCAGCCCTGGTCGGTTGACGATGCCCCGGCCGATTACATCGACGGCATGCTCAAGGCCATCGTCGGGTTCGCCATTCCGATCGACCGCCTCGAAGGCAAGCGCAAGCTCAGCCAGAACCGCAGCGCCGAAGACATCGCCGGCGTGCGCGAAGGCCTGTCTGCCAGCTCCGACATCAACGATCAAACCCTCGCTCACTTGATGCGTTAAGGAAATCAGCATGAGTCAGATCGACATCCGTTCAGTCAGCGCCGCCGATCACGCCGCCTGGCTGCCGCTGTGGCAGGCCTACCTGCGCTTCTACAACACGGAATTGCCGGACGCCGTCAGCCAAAGCACCTGGCAGCGCTTTCTCGACCCGAACGAACCGACCCACGCCGCCCTCGCCTGGGCCGACGGCAAAGCGGTGGGCATGGTGCATTTCATCTACCATCGTTCGAACTGGAGCATCGAAAACTCCTGCTACCTGCAAGACCTGCTGGTGGAGCCGCAAACCCGTGGCACCGGCGTCGGTCGCCTGCTGATCGAACATGTCTACGCCACGGCCAAGGCCGATGGTTGCTGCAAGGTGCACTGGCTGACCCACGAAACCAACGCCACGGCGATCCAGCTCTACGAGCGCATCGCCGAGCGCCCGGGTTTCATCCAGTTTCGCAAAGCCATTTAAGGAGCCACATGCATGACGACTTCCCTCGCCGACTGGAAAGATGTGCCGCCGCCCTCCACCACCCTGATCGAAGGCCGCTTCATCCGCCTCGAAAAGCTCGACCCGGCGCGCCACGGCGACGACCTGTTCAACGCCCTGCAAGGCCCCGGCGCCGACCCGAAACTCTGGGATTACTTGCCCTACGGCCCGTTCCCGGAACGCAGCGCCTTCAATGACTGGCTGAACAACCACGCCGCCCACAGCGACCCGTATTTCTTCAGCGTCATCGACCGCGCCAGCGGCCAGGTGCAAGGCATCCTCAGCCTGATGTCGATCGTCCCGGCCCAGGGCCGCATCGAAATCGGCCACGTCACCTTCGGCGCCCCGATGCAGCGCTCGCCGAAAAGCACCGAGGCGGTCTACCTGCTGGCCAAAGAATCCTTCGCCCTCGGCTACCGCCGCCTCGAATGGAAATGCAACAACGGCAACGCCCGCTCCAAATATGCGGCCGAGCGCCTGGGCTTCAGCTTCGAAGGCGTGTTTCGCCAGCACATGGTGGTCAAGGGCCAGAACCGCGACACCGCGTGGTACTCGATTCTGGACTCGGAATGGCCGGCGATTGCGGCGGGGTTCGAACGCTGGTTGAGCGATGAGAATCAGACGGCGGATGGGCAGGTGAGAGGGTTGGTTGAGTGCCGCGCTTGAAACTTGCTCGACACTAAGCGGGTTGCGGGTTCAGCTGTTGTTTCGCCGAACCCGTACCACGCCCATTTTCAGCCCGAACGGGCGGAACACGGCATTCAGGGATTTCAGTGTCTGATTACCCTCGCCGTGTTCGATGTGCACCAGCGTGCGTACCGAAATCTTGCACATCTTTGCGAACTGGGTCTGATGCAGCCCGGTCACCTCCACGCGTAAACGGCGAACGGCTTCACCGATTTCTACGGTTCCTTCAGCCAGCGCTTCTTGAATGCTTTCGATGAGCACGGTTCGCTCGACGACGGTCATGCTCATTTCAGATCCCACTCTTTCAATCGTTGCTCCAGGTTTTTCAGGTGGACGCCCGGATGATTCATCGTCCGGTCAGGCAAACCGCTGGCGCTCAAAATGTCGGGCAACTCGGCCAGGCACTGCGCATCTTCACGCAGGCGCTCGAAAGATTCCGGCGCGTCGGACAACCCTGCCAAGGGGTCATCCGGATCGGAAATATCCGCCAATGCGCGACAAACCCCTCGCCAATCGACATCTCCCGCCCTCTCCAGCTCTTTTGGCCATTTGGTCGTGCGGGTCACACCTTCGGCATCCATGACCATGGGGGCCAGGTCATAAATGGGGGCCAGACGATACGAGCCCTCGTCACGAATGATTGCGGTATTGCGACCGTGGTTATCCGAGTTGCCAAGAATCTTGTTGATCAGGTCCCGACGTAAATAGTCCGCCACCAGTGCCGGAATCTGATCCGCTTGCCCCGCATTGCGCCAGAGCTCGGCGAGCATGCGAATGACTTCCATATGGTTCATCGCGCTTCCCGGCGTCGTCACTTCGGCCAACGAGTAAATCGACTCCACGGCAAAACGCTCTACCCCACGGCTCGTCACCTGGCGATCAAAACGCTGCATCCACAAGCTGGGTTTGTTCGCTTCCTCTAACGCCAGACCTTCTGCCGCGACGGTTTCGATGCCCAGTGCCTGAAGCGCCTGGTAGTAGTGGAATTCGCTGCGCAGGATGTCTTGATCGGTTTGACTTCCCTTATTCCGGGCGAACTTCACAAACCAGTGCTGATGGACGTTTTCATCATCCAGCACGGCATCGGGGTACAAAAGACCGGCATGATCCTCGGCCAGGAGAATCTTGGGAGCCTCACCTCCGGCCCCAGTCGCCCCACCAATCGCAGCTCCCATTTCATAGGCATATTCAAGGAAGCGGTGGTCACGGCTGACGACCTCCTGACGCTGAAACCCGATGGGCTTGCGCTCGTCGACAGCCTCGGCCGACTCTTTTATCCGCATGTTGCCGATCGGAGCCGGAGTGCAGCGACCGAGCAGGTAAAGATCGGCACTGATGCCTGCAGGTTTCTCCTGCCCAAGACGTGCGAGAAGAAACCTTTTAGCGGCGCCTGCCGGCGCGATGTCATGCACGAATGCAGGGGTGATGGATCGCCGGCCTTCCCAATCAAGGGGCAACAGCGCACTCACGGCCTTGGAAAAAGGCGAGCCGATAGCCTCAATGTTTTCGACCAGATACGCCGACTCGTAGCCAAAACTGCAGCGGCTTTCGAAGCCTTTTTCGGGCGAGTCGAAACTCAACACCATCGCGTCATGCCATTTGCCGGCGTCGAATATCTGCAATGTCAGGTTGTGCATGCGGCTCTCATCTGCAATTAAATGCATTAATGCGGTCGTTTGGTGAACTACAAGTGCAATATAGTGCATTTAAGAAGATAGAGAGATTCATTAATCTGCAATAAAGTGCAGATTAAGAAATAAAACCTCGAAATAAACGCAAAATAATGCGGATGCCGCTGAGTTCGCCACGGACATCATTCTGTAAAAACCCTCCGCTATACAGGACGCCCCGCTTATAACAAAAAGGACGTTCTGCCCATGCCCTTCCCGCCCCAGCGACTGTCGTTTGCCATTGCCCTGCTGATCGCCACCAGCGCCGCCCACGGCAAGACCGTGCAGATCGACACCGCCACCACCGCGTCGCAAACATTGGGCGGTAAAGACACACTGACGATTTCGGCGCCGGGCAGCATCACCAACAGCGGCAAGGCTGTGAGCCTCAAGGACGGCACCAGCGGCGTCGGTGTGATCATCGATAACGCAGGCAAGATCATTTCTACCGGCGGACGGGCCATCGACAGCAGCGGCGACCTGACCCAGGCGCGCAACTACGCGATCTACAACCGCAGCGGCGGGCAGATTCTCGGTTCCAACGACTCGATTCGCATCGACAGCAACTTTGTCAGCGGCAGCCTGTTGATCGACAACAGCGGCACCATTCGCTCGACCACCGGCCAAGGCCTGGATCTGGACGCGCTGCGCAGCGACGGGGTAAAAACCACGATCATCAACCGCGCGGGCGGGCTGATTCGTGGCGACGCCAGCGACGGCATGAAAACCGGCGCCAATGCGACCATCAGCAACTACGGCGAGATCTCCACCGGTGACTCGCACAACGCCGACCAGAAGTTCGACGGCATCGATATCGACACCGCGACCGGCGTCAGCGTGACCAATTACGGCGTGATCTCCGGTGGCCGCCATGGCATCACCACCGACCTGGGAGCGACGCTGGTCAACTACGGGCAGATCACCGGGCGCAACGGCTCCGGTTTCGGTTCCGATGGCGACGGCACGGTGATCAACCACGGCACCATCACTGGCGCGTATTCCGGGCTGCAACCCAATGGTGACGGCGACGGCGTGGACATCGACAACATCGCTCACATCGAAAACTACGGCACCATTCAGGGCGTCGGTGCCGGCGGTGTGGACAAGGGTGGTTTCGCCAATGGCAGTGAAGGCATCGCCCTGGGCGGCGGTTACATTCTCAACGCCAAGGATGCACTGATCAGCGGCGCCAACAGCGCGATTCTGGTGGATGACGGCAGCGGCGGTTCGGGGCTGGCGGCCACCACGCTGGAGAACTACGGCACTATCCAGGGCCTCGACGGCTTCGGCGTGAAATTCGTCGGAGAGTTCGCCGACAGCGTGATCAACGGCGGCACGATCAGCGGCAGCAACGGCCTGGCGCTGGACCTGGGTGGTGGCAATGACAGCCTGACCCTGCGCAGCGGCAGCCGCTTTGTCGGCGTGGTCGATGGCGGCAGCGGTTACGACCGCGTAGTGATGGATGACGCAGCCGGCGGCAGCTTCGGTGCCAGCCGCAACTTTGAATGGCTGGAAGTCAAGCAAGGCGCCTGGACGCTCACCGGCAGCGGCGACTTCAGCGACGGCGGTGCCGTGCGCAACGGCGCCACGCTGATCAACCAGGGCGGTATCGCCGGCAACCTGACCGTGGACGCCGGTGGTGTGTATGCGGGTGGTGGTTCGGTGGGCAACCTCAACGTGAATGGCACGTTGCGCACCGACACCCGCCTCGGCACCGCGACCATCGTGCACGACTTGAACATGGGCAGCGCATCCACCCTCGCCTACGGCGTCAACGCCGATGGCAGCAGCGCGCCGGTCCAGGTTGGCGGCACGGCCAACCTCAACGGCGCAACGCTGGCGGTCAATCCCGGCAGCGGCACTTATCCGTGGCAGAGCCATTACACGGTGCTGCAGGCAGCGCGGGTCAACGGCACGTTCGGCGCGGTCACCAGCGACTACGCGTTCCTCACACCGACCCTCGCTTACACGCCAACGCAGGTCGACCTGACTTACACCCGCAATGACGTGGCGTTCAATGAATTCGCCGCCACCGGCAACGGCAGCAATGCCGCCAACAGCCTGGCCTCGATCGGCAAGAACAATGCGCTGTACAACGCCCTGCTCAACACCACGCAATCCAGCGCCGGCGCGGCCATCGAGCAACTGGCCGGCGCCAGCAACGCCAACCTCACCAGCGCCACTCTCGGCGCCAGCAGCCAGGTCGGCAGCAGCATGCTCTCGGCCATGCAGCAAATGGGTGGCAGTCCCGGCATGATGGTCGGTCTTGATCAGCGTGATACGCCGATCCTCGCGGCTAACGGCGTTCCGTCAGAAGCGCGAAACCTTAATGACCCGAACGCTCGGGGCCGGCTCTGGCTGCAGGCCATCGGCGGCTACGGCAAGCTGGATGGCGAACACGGCAGCAGCGGTCTGGAACAGCGCACCAAGGGCAGCGTGCTCGGTGCCGACTGGGCACTCAATCCACAATGGCGTCTGGGCGTGCTCGGCGGCTATTCGAAGACCGACCTGGACGCCACCGGTGTCGACGGCAATGTCGAGAGCTGGCACGCCGGTGTTTATGCGCTGCATCAAAACGGCCCGCTGGCCCTGCGCCTCGGCGCGGCTTACAGCGGCCATCAGGGCGAAAGCAAACGCACCATCGCGTTCAATGGTTTCAGCGATCGCCCCAAAGGTGATTACGACGCCGACAGCCAACAAGCCTTCGCCGAACTCGGCTATGCCATGGGCAGCGGCCGACTGAGCGCCGAACCGTTCGCCAGCCTCGGCTACCAGCGCTATCACCGCGAGCGCTATCAGGAAAAGGGTGGCGCGGCGGCCTTGCAGGTCGACAGCCAGACCCAGGACAACTTCAGCAGCACCTTCGGTGTACGCCTGGCGCACCTCAGCTCGCTGGACAATGGCATGAGCCTCACCCCGCGCATGGCCGCCGGCTGGAAGCACACCTATGGCGATGTCAGCAGCTCGACCCGTCAGGCCTTCGTCGTGGGTGGCACGGCGTTCAACGTCGATGGCAGTTCACTGGATCGTGACAGTCTGGTGCTGGAAGCAGGGCTGGATCTGGGCATTTCCGCGCGGCATACGCTGGGGCTGGGATACAGCGGCGAGATTGGCAGCAACAGCCGTAATCACGGGTTGATCGGGCAGTGGCAGATGAGTTTTTGAGATTTCGCCAATCCGGATTTCAGCGGGAGCTGTAGGTAAAGGCGTCTGGTCGATCGGGTAATCATGGCGGGTTCATTACCTGCCAGCGCTCGGGCTACAAAAGCAGACGTCATCGCCTGCACACGGTTCGGAATTGCCCGGCATCGGCGCACCGGCATCGACTTTTACAGTTTGGCCTCATTTCACCTGAGGCGAACGGAATGCCCATCCAATGCAAATACAAGCTCCAACATCTTGTCCTGGCGGTCGCGCTGGTAGTCGGTTGCGTGGAGTTTTCTATGGCAGAGCAGTCGGAGCCCGACGCGCCCGTCGTGGACGAAGTGAAACCCAAGCCTGCGCGCAAGAAGAAAGAAAAACCTGCTCCGCCCAGTCTCGCTCCAGAGCCACTGCTTGCAGAAAGTATCGCTCCGACGCCAGAAACATTTCCGGTCAGCACTGAGATTCCAGCGGCACCCCTTCCTGCACCCGATGACATTCCCTCCGAGAAAGTCGCCACGACGCAAAGCGGCAGCGCACTCAAAGAAAGCCTGGAAAAACCAGCGCCCTTACCGGAATCGGTTCTGGCCGAAACGTCCGCAGCTCAACAAACCGAAGTGGTAGACCAGCCGCCGTCAACGGATTCCCCTCTACCTCCGGGGAACGCAGCCATCGAAGCCCTGCTCGCTGCCGACGAAACCACGGCCGCCCTTGCCCTCGATCAACTGGCCGGCGGCAGCAACGCCAACCTCGCCAAGGCCACCTTGAGCAGCGTCACACCGGTCAGCGCCAGCCTGCTGTCGGCCATGCACCAACTCGATAACCTGCATGACAACCAGCCAAACGCACCGCGCCACGCGGCCGGAAACGCCGAGAGCGGCCGGGTCTGGCTGCAGGCCCTCGGCCATAGCGGGAAACTGGATCGCGATGTAGAGCCCATGCAGCATTCCACCAAAGGGCTGCTGCTCGGTGCGGACTGGCGCCTCGACGAAGAATGGCGCCTGGGTTTGATGGGCGGCACCTCCGACACGCGCATGGACAGCAAGGAACTGGACGGCAACCTCGACAGTTGGCACCTCGGCGCCTACGCCTTGCGCCAAACTGGCCCGTTGTCACTCCGGTTCGGTGCAACCTGGAGCCGCCATGAAGGCAGCACGCGCCGTGAAGTTGCGTTCGGTCGCTTCCACGACCGGCTCAAGGGCAACTACCAGGCCAGCACCCAGCAAGCGTTCATCGAGTCGGGATACAACCTGGGTCGGGCCAACGTCAGCATCGAGCCGTTTGCCGGCCTCGGTTATCAACGCTACCATCGCGACGGCTACACCGAGAAAGGCGGGGCGGCGGCGCTCCGGGTGGGTGATCAATCCCAGGGCAACTTCAACACCACCGTCGGCCTGCGCATGGCGAAAGTCAGCACGCTGGATAACGGCATGCGCCTCACGCCACGACTCAGCGCGGGATGGAAACATGTTTACGGCGAGACCGACACTAGCACCCGGCAACGTCTGGTCACCGGCGGCCGTGACTACACCGTTTATGGCGCAGAGCTGGACCGCAACAGCCTGACGCTGGACACCGGGCTTGATCTGACCGTCTCGGCCAATCACACACTCGGTGTTGGCTTGTCGGGTGAGATCGGTACCGACAGCCGAAACCATGGTGTATCGGGCCAGTGGCGAATGGCGTTCTGAGTCCGGACTGGCTGCTGCCGCAGGTTGCGGCAGCACTTCGAAAGCAAAAAAAGGGGAGCACATGCCCCCCCGAGGTTTAAAGCGTTGTATCGAGGCTGTTATCTCAGCCTTCGATCTCGATCAGGATTTCGCCCGGGTTCACCCGGTCGCCCTTGGCAACGTGAATGGCGGTGACCTTGCCGGCAATCGCAGCCTGGACTTCGGTCTCCATCTTCATCGCCTCAGTGATCAGCACGGCCTGGCCCGCCTTGACGGTGTCGCCTTCCTTGACCAGCACATCGACGATGTTGCCCGGCATGGTGGTGCTGACGTGACCCGGTGCCGAAGCCTGCTTGCGCTTGCTGCTGCCGCCGCCGACGAATTCGTTGAGTGGTTCGAACACCACTTCTTCCGGCATGCCGTCGATGGACAGGTAGAAGTGACGCTTGCCTTCAGCCTTGACGCCGACACCGGTGATGTCCACGCGGTAGGTTTCGCCGTGAACGTCAATGACGAACTCGGTCGGTACGCCTTCGCCGCCGGCCGAAGCCACCTTGCCCGCTTCCGGGATCGGCAGCAGCACTTCCGGGGTAAGGGTGCCGGCGGCACGCTCTTCGAGGAACTTGCGGCCGATGTCCGGGAACATGGCGAACGTCAGCACGTCTTCTTCGGACTTGGCCAGTGCGCCGATATCGGCACGCAGCTTGGCCATTTCCGGCTTGAGGAGGTCGGCCGGGCGTACGTCGATCACCTCTTCGCTGCCGATGGCCTGACGACGCAGCTTCTCGTTCACGGTGCCAGGCGCTTTGCCGTAACCGCCTTGCAGATAGAGCTTCACCTCGTTGGTGATGGTCTTGTAGCGCTCGCCGGCCAGCACGTTGAAGAACGCCTGGGTGCCGACGATCTGCGAAGTCGGGGTCACCAGCGGCGGGAAGCCGAGGTCTTCACGCACGCGCGGAATCTCCGCCAGCACTTCGCCCATGCGGTTCAGAGCCCCCTGCTCTTTCAGCTGGTTGGCCAGGTTGGAAATCATCCCGCCCGGCACCTGGTTGACTTGAACACGGGTATCGACGGCGGTGAATTCGCTTTCGAACTGGTGGTACTTCTTGCGCACGGCGTAGAAGTACAGACCGATCTCTTGCAGCAGCTCCAGGTTCAGACCGGTATCGAACTCGGTGCCCTTGAGCGCAGCAACCATCGATTCGGTGCCAGGGTGGCTGGTGCCCGAAGCAAAGCTGGAGATCGCGGTGTCGATGTGGTCGGCACCGTTTTCAATGGCCTTGAGCTGGCACATCGCTGCCAGGCCAGCGGTATCGTGGGAGTGGATGAACACCGGCAGCGACTGTTCGGCTTTCAGTGCACGTACCAGTTCACCGGTCGCGTACGGAGTCAGCAGACCGGCCATGTCCTTGATCGCCACCGAGTCGCAACCCATGGCTTCCATTTGCTTGGCCTGGGCAACGAACGCATCGATGGTGTGCACCGGGCTGGTGGTGTAGGCGATAGTGCCCTGGGCATGTTTGCCGGCAGCTTTCACCGCTTCAATGGCCACGCGCAGGTTACGCACGTCGTTCATTGCGTCGAAGATGCGGAACACGTCGATGCCGTTGACCGCGGCCTTGGCGACGAACGCTTTGACCACGTCATCGCTGTAGTGGCGGTAGCCCAGCAGGTTCTGCCCGCGCAGGAGCATTTGCAGACGGGTGTTGGGCAGCGCGGCGCGCAGTTGGCGCAGACGCTCCCACGGGTCTTCTTTCAGGAAACGCACGCAGGCGTCGAACGTCGCGCCGCCCCAGCACTCCAGCGACCAGTAGCCGACTTTGTCGAGCTTGTCGCAGATCGGCAGCATGTCTTCGGTGCGCATACGGGTGGCGAGCAGCGATTGGTGGGCGTCGCGCAGGATGGTGTCAGTAACGAAGATCTTCTTGCTCATTCTTGTATTCCTCACAGGCCTGCGTGGGCGGCGATGGCGGCGGCGATGGCCAGGGCCAGCTCTTCGGGTTTGCGCTTGATCGAGTAGTTGGTCAGTTCAGGGTGGCTTTCAACGAAGCTGGTATTGAACTGGCCGCTACGGAATTCCGGGTTGCGCAGGATTTCCTGGTAGTACGCGGCGGTGGTCTTCACGCCTTGCAGACGCATGTCGTCGAGGGCGCGCAGACCACGGTCCATAGCCTCTTCCCAGGTCAGCGCCCAGACCACCAGTTTCAGGCACATCGAGTCGTAGAACGGCGGGATGGTGTAGCCGGTGTAGATCGCCGTGTCGGTGCGCACGCCAGGGCCGCCGGGGGCGTAGTAGCGCGTGATCTTGCCGAAGCTCGGCAGGAAGTTGTTCTTCGGGTCTTCCGCGTTGATCCGGAATTGCAGGGCAAAACCGCGATGCTGGATATCTTCCTGCTTCACCGACAGCGGCAGGCCGGAGGCGATGCGGATCTGTTCGCGGACGATGTCGATCCCGGTGATTTCTTCGGTGATGGTGTGCTCCACCTGCACCCGGGTGTTCATCTCCATGAAGTACACCTCGCCCTCGGCGAGCAGGAACTCCACGGTGCCGGCGTTCTCGTAACCCACGGCCTTGGCTGCACGCACCGACAGGTCGCCGATGTAGGCGCGTTGTTCCGGGGTCAGTTGCGGGCTCGGGGCGATTTCGATCAGCTTCTGGTTGCGACGCTGGATCGAGCAGTCACGTTCGAACAGATGAACGACGTTGCCGAAACTGTCGCCGAGGATCTGCGCTTCGATGTGTTTCGGATTGACGATGCATTTTTCCAGGAACACTTCCGCCGAACCGAAAGCCTTGGTGGCTTCGGAAATGACCCGAGGGAAATTCTGTTCGAGTTCTTCGCGGCTGTTGCAGCGACGGATACCGCGACCGCCACCACCGGAAGTGGCCTTGAGCATCACCGGGTAACCGATGCGGTCGCCCTCGCTCAATGCTTCCTCGATGCCGGAGACGTTGCCTTCGGTGCCCGGCGTGACCGGCACACCGGCCTTGATCATGCTACGGCGCGCTTCGGTCTTGTCGCCCATGCGGCGGATGACTTCCGCCGACGGGCCGATGAATTTGATCCCGCGTTCGGCGCAGATGTCTGCCAGCTCGGCGTTTTCCGAAAGGAAACCGTAGCCGGGGTGCAGCGCATCGCAGCCGGTTTCCACGGCCAGGTTCACCAGCTTGCGCGGGTTCAGGTAACCGGCCAGCGGCTCGGCACCAATGCTGTGGGCCTCGTCCGCACGCTTCACATGCAAGGCATGCCGGTCGGCGTCGGAATAGATCGCGACCGAGCGGATGCCCATCTCGGCGCAGGCACGCACGATTCGTACGGCAATCTCACCACGGTTGGCGATCAGGATCTTTGTTATCACTTGGAGGTTCCCTTGAGCCGGTGGCACCACGACCTGCTAGACCCAGGTCGGCACGTGACCAAATGTTTCAATCTGGTCTCGGCTCCACACTAGCGCTGACAAGGGATTAACAAAAATGAATAAAAATTGGGTCAGGCATAAGTAAAGACTTATAGTCATCGCATCAGCCAATGGCCAGAGTCGTTAGAAAATGCGTAAGTCCTTGATGCGTATGACATTGCGTCAATTGCAGATCTTCAACGAAGTGTGTGATTTACGTTCCTACAGCCGAGCGGCCGAGGAAATGTCGCTCACACAACCGGCCGTCAGCCTACAGATTCGTCAGCTCGAAGAACTGATCGGGCAGCCATTATTCGATTACGTCGGCAAAAAACTCTACATGACCGAAGCGGCCGAAGCACTTCAGCGCGCCAGCCGGGACATCTTTGGCCGACTGGAAAACCTCGACATGCAGCTGTCGGACATGCAGGGCTCGCTGCAGGGCCAGTTAAAGCTAGCGGTGGAATCCAGCGCCAAATACTTCGTGCCGCACCTGTTCGCGGCGTTCAAGCGCCAGCATCCGGAAGTGAACCTGCAGCTGACGGTGGTCAACCGCGGCCAGGTAATCCGCCGGCTCTCCGATAACCGCGACGATCTGGTGATCATGTCGATGGTCCCGCAGGACATGGGTCTGGAGTTCCTGCCGTTCCTCAACAACCCGATCGTCGCCGTGGCGCGGCCGGATCATCCGCTGGCGCACATGGGCCCGCTGCGCTTGCAGGATCTGGAGCCTTACACCTTGCTGATCCGCGAACCCGGTTCGGGTACGCGGCTGGCCTGCGAGGAGTATTTCAAGGAGAAGCGCGTGCACTTCACCCAGACCCAGGAAGTGGCGTCGGCCGAAGCCCAGCGTGAATGCGTGGTGGCGGGTCTGGGCCTGGCGCTGTTGACGCGCCACGCCCTGAACCTGGAGCTGGCGACCGGCGGCCTGGTCGAGCTGCCGGTCGAAGAGTTGCCGCTGTTTCGCAGCTGGTGCCTGGTGCAAGCCAAAGCCAAACGGCTGTCACCGGTGGCGCACGCCTTCCTGGCGTTTATCCGCAGCGAAAGGGTGCAGATCAGCGCACTGGTTGAGCGCTTCGACGGGAAGCTGCCGGCGCTGCCTGCCAGTGATTGATGTCCTCGGGAAAATCGCCGATTTCGGCCTGAAGCTGGCGAAGTTCGAAGCGATCTTCGATGGCGCGGCGAAACTCCATGCGGCGCTGGTCTTCCTGCTGACGACGGGTTTTCGCGGCGCTGTTGCGTTCTTCGTAAGGCTGAGCCATTTCGAGTCTCCCAAGGCGATTACGGGAGTTTCACGATAGGCGCAAGGGATGACGGTTTGGCTTCGACGGGGTTACAGACAGATGAAGATTGCCTTCACCCCATCACTATCAGTCATCCAGCGCTTTCACCGATTTTGGCGACAGCCGCAAGCTGCGCAGGCTGCGCTTGACGCTCTTGAGGTGGTTGACCAGGCTCGGCCCGCGCGCCATGGCCACGCCCATCGCCAGCACGTCGATCACCACCAGGTGAGCGATACGCGAAGTCAGCGGGGTGTAGATTTCAGTGTCTTCGTGCACGTCGATCGCCAGGTTGACAGTCGACAGCTCGGCCAGCGGTGTCTGGCTCGGGCACAATGTGATCAGCGACGCACCGCTCTCGCGAACGAGGTTGGCGGTGATCAGCAGGTCTTTGGAACGGCCGGACTGGGAAATGCAGATCGCTACGTCGGTGGGCTTCAGCGTCACCGCCGACATCGCCTGCATGTGCGGGTCGGAATACGCCGCCGCCGTCAGCAGCAGACGGAAGAACTTGTGCTGCGCATCCGCCGCCACCGCGCCCGACGCACCAAAACCATAGAATTCGACGCGCTGGGCCTGGGACATCAACGTCACCGCCCGCTGCAGCTCAAGAGGATCGAGCTTCTCGCGAACCTCCATCAGCGTATGCAACGTGGTGTCGAAGATTTTCAGGCTGTAGTCGGCGACGGAATCGTCTTCATGGATCGCGAACTGACCGAAGCTGGCGCCGGCCGCGAGGCTTTGCGCGAGCTTGAGTTTCAGATCCTGGAAACCGGAACAACCGATGGCCCGGCAGAAGCGCACGATGGTCGGCTCGCTGATGCCGACGCTGTGAGCCAGGTCGGCCATGGAACTGTGCATCACTGCCGCAGGGTCAAGCAGCACGTGGTCGGCGACCTTGAGCTCCGACTTGCGTAACAGGTGACGTGACTGGGCGATGTGTTGCAGCAGATTCAAGGGGCTGGACTCTTGTTATGGAAAGATGTGCTTTGGCCAGATGCCAGGGATGTAGCAAGCTTGTAGTTATACTACATGAATTGGCTTTTTGCCTGCTCAATGCGTAACCGGATCCCCCCGGATCAGGCGACATGCGTTGCATGTAGCCCTTTACAGCGGTTTTTCCTGTTCGCGCAGCAACGCAGCAAGGCCGACCGCCTCCACCGGACGACTGATCAGATAGCCCTGCACCTCATCGCAACCTTCAGCTTTCAGAAACGCCAGTTGCTCGGATCGCTCGACACCTTCGGCGACCACTTTCAGTGACAGCCCATGAGCCATCGCAATGATCGCCCGGGTGATCGCCGCGTCTTCGCTGCCCTCGCCCAACCCGCGAATAAAGGCCTGATCGATCTTCACGTAATCCACCGGAATCCGCTTCAGATAGCTCAGCGATGAATAGCCGGTGCCAAAATCGTCGATGGCCAGTTTCACCCCCAGATCCCGCAACTGCTGGAACGTGGCGATGATGTGTTCGACGCTGTCGAGCAGCTGGCTTTCGGTCAGTTCCAGTTCGAGGTAATGCGGCGCCAGGCCGGTTTCCTCCAGCACTTGGCGCACCAGACTGACCAGTTTGCCCTGGCGCAGTTGATGAACCGACAGGTTCACCGAAACCCGGATCGGCGCCAGCCCCTGACGCTGCCATTCGCACGCCTGCCAGCAGGCCTGACGCAGGACGAACTCGCCGATCGGCCCGATCAGCCCCGTCTCTTCGGCCAGACCGATGAAGTCCCCCGGCGGCACCCGCCCCATGGTCGGATGATCCCAGCGCACCAGCGCTTCCGCCGCGTTGAGACGGCCGGTCCCCAGACACAGCTTCGGTTGATAGAAGACCTTGAGCTGCTTTTCCTCGATGGCTTTGCGCAGCTGGTTTTCCAGTTGCAGGCGCTCCAGCGTGCTGGCCTGCAGAATGTCGGTGTAGAACTGGAAGTTGTTGCCGCCCAGGTGCTTGGCATGTTGCATGGCCATGTTCGACTGACTGACCAGTGCGGAAATCTCCCGGGCGTTATCGGGCAGCATGCTGATGCCCATCGAAGCACTTACTACCAATTCGTGCCCTTCCACGGTCAACGGCAGGCGCAGCTTGCTCGACAGTCGCGTGGCGACCCGCGCCAGGCTCGACAGGTTGCCGTAGGCGTCGAACAGCACCGCGAACTCGTCGCCGGACAGCCGGGCAATGGTGTCGGCCTCCGGCAGAGCATTGACCAGACGCCGGGACATCTTTTGCAGCAACTGGTCGGCAATCTCGTGGCCAAGGCTGTCGTTGAGCAGCTTGAAGCGATCCAGATTGATGTGCAGCAGCGCCAGACTCCGGCGCCCGCCCTGCCGCACGCGCTGATGGGCTTCGTGCAGGCGTTCGCGGAACAGCGAGCGATTGGCCAGACCGGTGAGCTCGTCGTAATGGGTCAGGTAGCGCATGCGCTCTTCGGATTCACGGCGCGCCGACAGATCGGCGAAGAAGCCGACGATATGGCTCACATTTCCCCGACTGTCGCGCACGGCATTCAGTTGCAGCCATTGCGGATACAGCTCGCCGTTCTTGCGGGTTTCCACCAGTTCGCCCTGCCAGCTGCCGTGCTGCTCCAGCGCGTGGCGGATGGCGACGTAATGGCGGCGTGCGTCGCGACTGCACGGCAGTTCGACAACGTTGCGTCCGAGCATGTCGTCGATGTCATACCCGGTGACCCGGCTGAAGGCCTGGTTGATGGCGATCAGCGAATAATTCGGGTCGAGGATCACGATGCCTTCGCTGGCGGCCTCGAACACCGTCGCCGCCAATTGCTGTTGGGCTTCCAGACTTTTGCTGACGCTGATGTCACGGCGGGTGCCAACCATCCGGATGACGCGCCCGCTCTCGTCGCGCTCCACCGCCCGTCCACGGTCTTCGATCCAGACCCAGTGGCCGTCGCCGTGGCGTACGCGGTATTCGATCTGATAATCCTCGGTGCGCCCCTTCAAGTGCTCGGTCAGCGCGCGTTTGAGCGGCGGCACATCATCCGGGTGCAGCCTTGGCCGCAGATGCCTGAGCAGCCCGGTGACGTATTGCGGGTCAAGGCCGAACAGTTCCTGAATCTGTGTGTGGTGAACCTCGTCGGTCTGCAGGTTCCAGTCCCACAGCCCCAGCTCACTGGCCTTCAACGCCAGGGCCAGGCGCGCCTCGCTTTTGCTCAGCGCCTGGTTGGCGACATCCAGCTCTCGGCTGCGCTGGGCGACCCGATCCTCCAACTCGACCTGCGCCTCGCGCAGCTTGCCCTCGGCGCACCGCCGCTGCTCGATTTCCTTCGCCAGCTCCTGATTGAGCTGTTCGCTGCGGGTTTGCGTTTGTTGCAGGTGCTCGATCAGGTGCTGGTTCTGGAAGCGCCGCAGCAAACCGCGATCGATCAGCCGATTGACCTGCCACGCCACCACGCTCAGGGAGCCGAGCAGGATCAGCCCGAGCCAGCCCCAGCCGCGCGCCAGCTCGTCGCCACCCCAGAACAGGTAGCCGATGGCCGGCAGCAGGCACGGCAAGGTAAAGGAAAGAAACGCCGGAATGCTCACGGCGTAGGCCACGCTGGCCGACAGGGTGGCGGCGCCGATCAGGCCGAACACCCAGGCCTGCTGCATGAAGTTGTCGGCCGGGACCAGGGCGATGCCGGCGCCGGCCAGGGTCAGGCCGGTCATGGTCGAGCCGAGCAGGAACATGCGCCCCCAGATCGGCTGGGCCTGGCGATCGGGAATCGCCGAGTCGAACGCGGCGACCTGAATCACCCGCAACGCCACCAGCGACAACAGCCACACCAGCCAGACGCTGACCACGAAGTAACGCTGCGGGCTCCAGAGCAGAGCGGCGCAGACCAGACCGTTGATCAACATGAACAGGGTGGGCAACAGCGAACCCTGATAAAGAAGGCGCGTGCGCTCGACCGCCATCTGGGTGGCGTAAAGCTTGCGGATCACCCGAGGCTCCACGGAGGGGCCCGACAGGTCGAAGCTGAGGGTCATAGGCAACGTTCTTGTTCTTATAAGTGTGAGCATGCGCCCGGAAACGTGGACGGAGCATACACAAGCCGAACCACTTGCCAAACTGCCCCAGATCATAATTTCACCGAAACTTTTCCCCCGCCCAGCCCCCACCAAAGCCCTGAGCTCAGGCGGGCCAACGCCTGTAGCCGGTGACCGACCGGTCGTCATCGGCAGCACTTTCATCGGCTAATGCAAAGCTCGGTTTGCCCGGGCCTGCGGCGCACCCTAGAATGCCCCGATGCGCGATGATCTCTCCCTTCTGCTGAACTCCCTCAACGATGCCCAACGCCAGGCCGTAGCGGCTCCCGTTGGTCGTCAATTGGTCCTGGCCGGTGCCGGCTCCGGCAAAACCCGAGTGCTGGTGCACCGTATCGCCTGGTTGATCCAGGTCGAGAACGCCTCGCCCCACTCGATTCTGTCGGTGACCTTCACCAACAAGGCCGCTGCCGAGATGCGTCACCGCATCGAGCAATTGCTGGGCATCAACCCGGCCGGCATGTGGGTCGGCACCTTCCACGGCCTGGCGCACCGCCTGCTAAGGGCGCACTGGCAGGAAGCCGGGCTGAGCCAGACTTTCCAGATTCTCGATAGCGACGACCAGCAACGCCTGGTCAAGCGGGTGATCCGCGAGCTGGGGCTGGACGAGCAACGCTGGCCGGCCCGTCAGGCCCAGTGGTTCATCAACGGGCAGAAAGACGAAGGTCTGCGTCCGCAACACATTCAAGCCAGCGGCGATCTGTTCCTGGCCACCATGCGCGGCATTTACGAAGCCTACGAGGCGGCATGCCAGCGGGCCGGCGTCATCGATTTCTCAGAACTGCTGCTGCGCGCCCTCGACCTGTGGCGCGACCACCCGGGCCTGCTGGCGCACTACCAGAAGCGTTTCCGACACATTCTGGTGGACGAATTCCAGGACACCAACGCCGTGCAGTACGCCTGGTTGCGTCTGCTGGGCAAGGGCGGCGACAGCCTGATGGTGGTCGGCGACGACGATCAGTCGATCTACGGCTGGCGCGGCGCGAAAATCGAGAACATCCACCAGTACTCTTCCGACTTCCCGGATTCGGTGACCATCCGTCTGGAGCAGAACTACCGCTCCACGGCCGGCATCCTGAAAGCCGCCAACGCCCTGATCGCCAACAACACCGGGCGTCTCGGCAAAGAGCTGTGGACCGATGGCGGTGACGGAGAGGCGATCAACCTCTATGCCGCCTTCAACGAACACGATGAAGCGCGCTACGTTGTCGAAACCATCGAAAGCGCGCTGAAAACCGGCCTGGCTCGCAGCGATATCGCGATTCTTTACCGCTCCAACGCCCAATCGCGCGTTCTGGAAGAGGCCTTGCTGCGTGAACGCATTCCGTACCGCATCTATGGCGGCCAGCGCTTCTTCGAGCGGGCGGAAATCAAGAACGCCATGGCCTACCTGCGTTTGCTGGAAGGTCGCGGCAACGATGCGGCGCTGGAACGGG
This sequence comes from Pseudomonas sp. NFIX49, assembly GCF_900115915.1. Lineage (NCBI taxonomy): Bacteria > Pseudomonadati > Pseudomonadota > Gammaproteobacteria > Pseudomonadales > Pseudomonadaceae > Pseudomonas > Pseudomonas sp. NFIX49. The sequence continues at coordinate 383,415 of NZ_FOYE01000005.1, forward strand.
TGATCAACGTCCCGGCGCGTGGCATCGGCGAGAAAACCGTCGAAGCGATTCGCGACCATGCCCGTCACAGCGATGTGTCGATGTGGGAAGCCATGCGCCAGCTGGTGGCCAACAAGGGCCTGACCGGTCGTGCCGCCGGTGCGCTGGGCGCGTTTATCGAGCTGATCGAAAACCTTGCCGCCAAGTGCGCCGAGATGCCGTTGCACCTGATGACTCAAACCGTCATCGAGCAATCCGGACTGATCGCCTATCACGAAGCGGAAAAAGGCGAGAAAGGCCAGGCCCGGGTGGAAAACCTTGAGGAACTGGTCAGCGCCGCGCGCAACTTCGAGAACACCGAAGAAGACGAAGAACTGACGCCGCTGGCGGCATTCCTCGGTCACGCTTCGCTGGAGGCCGGCGACACCCAGGCCGACGAGCACGAAGACAGCATTCAGTTGATGACCCTGCACAGCGCCAAGGGCCTGGAATTCCCTTACGTGTTCCTGGTGGGCATGGAAGAAGGCCTGTTCCCGCACAAAATGAGCCTGGAAGAGCCTGGACGCCTTGAGGAAGAACGGCGTCTGGCCTATGTCGGCATTACCCGGGCGATGCAGAATCTGGTGATGACCTATGCTGAAACCCGACGCCTGTACGGCAGCGAAACCTACAACAAGGTGTCGCGTTTCGTACGGGAAGTACCGAAAGGCCTGATTCAGGAAGTACGCCTGTCAAACAGCGTCAGCCGACCGTTCGGCGGCAACCAGTCGATGGGCGGCAGCAACCTGTTCAGCGGCAGCGAGATTCCGGAAACCGGCCTGAGCCTTGGCCAGGCTGTCCGTCACTCGATCTTCGGCGACGGCGTGATCCTCAACTTCGAAGGCGCCGGCGCCCAGGCCCGGGTGCAGGTGAACTTCGCCGAAGGCAGCAAGTGGCTGATGCTCGGGTACGCGAAGCTGGAAGCCATTTAAGGGCAGCCCGTCGTTGCTCATCGTTCCCACGCTCTGCGTGGGAATGCATCACGTGACGCTCTGCGTCACTGTGGACGCGGAGCGTCCATGGCGGCGTTACCACGCAGAGCGTGGGAACGATCGGACACGAACACTGGAGGCAACATCCATGGGCTCGGGCTTCTTTTCCTCCTGGACATTCTGGGCCCTGCTCTCGGCCACTTTCGCCGCGCTGACGGCCATCTTCGCCAAGATCGGCATCGAAAACGTCAACTCCGACTTTGCCACCCTGCTGCGCACAATCGTCGTATTGGTCAGTCTGGCCTTGATTTTGTACGCCACGGGCCAATATCAGTCCTTGGGATCGATCTCCGCCAAGAGCTACCTGTTCCTGCTGTTGTCGGGCCTGGGTACCGGCGCTTCATGGTTGTGCTACTTCCGGGCGTTGAAAGTCGGACCGGCATCTCTGGTTGCCCCGGTGGACAAACTCAGCGTGGTCTTCGTGGCGGTGCTCGGTGTGATCCTGCTGGGTGAGAAACTCGACCTGCGCCAGTGGGGCGGCATTGGCCTGATCACCGCTGGTGTGGTGATGCTGGCCTTGCGGCGCTGATCTATTTCCTGCTGAACCTATCTCCTTTTCCTACAGACAAAAGTACATAGCCTTATTGCCCCGACCGAGCTGAACGTAACCTGTCAGGCAAAAGCCCGAAACACTCTCTCGCTAGCCAGTAACACTTCAGCTGTGCAACATGGCGCGCGTGTCTCCACAAACGGGAATTCCCTTTATGAAACGTTTTCTTAGCATCGCCATGGCGTTGTGCATCGGCCTGACGATGAGCCTCGACGCCAACGCCAAGCGCTTTGGTGGTGGCAAAAGCGCCGGCGCTGCGCCGACGCACCAGACCAGCCAGATGGCTCCTTCTTCCCCAGGCATGGGCGGCGCTGCGGCGACCGCTGGTGCTGCCGGTGCCGCGGGCGCTGCGGCCAAGGCCGGCGGTGCTTCGAAATGGCTCGGCCCTCTGGCCGGCATCGCGGCCGGTGGCCTGCTCGCTTCCATGTTCATGGGCGGCGGCTTCGAAGGCATGCAGTTCTTCGACATCCTGATCATGGCCGTGATCGCGTTCGTGATCTTCCGCTTCATCGCCGCCCGTCGTCGCAAGCAGCAGGAGCAGTTCGCTCCGGCCGGCGCGCCGATGCAGCGTGAAGTGTTCGAACAGAAACCAGCAGCCATGGGTTCGATCTTCGGTGGTTCGGCCGCGCCTGCTGCCGCCCGTCCGGTGATCAACGCTCCGGCCTGGTTCAACGAACAGCGCTTCCTTGAAGCTGCCCGCAGCCACTTCCAGGCGCTGCAGCAGCACTGGGACGCCAACGAAATGGACAAGATCGCCGAGTTCGTGACCCCGCAAATGTTCGAGTTCCTCAAGCGCGAGCGCGCGGAACTGGGCGATGCCTTCCAGTCCACCTTCATCGACAACCTCCAGGTACAACTGGATGGCGTGGATGACCGTGCGGACAAGACCATCGCTACCCTGACCTTCAACGGCGTGTCGAAGACTTCGCGTTTCGACCAGCAGGGCGAAGTGTTCAGCGAAAGCTGGAACATGGAGCGTCCACAGGGCGACAACCAGCCTTGGCTGGTCGCCGGTATCCGCCAGAACGGCTGATCACCTCCGACGTTTTACGCGCAGTAATGAAAACCCCGGCCTCGGCCGGGGTTTTCTATTTCGCGGTTGCATCTATAGCGAGCTACTGTATAAACCGCCCCATATAAACCGCGCCATTCAAGCAAGAGGATCCCGGACGTGGAAGAAATCATCGAACAACTGCGCGAAGCCAACGAACCCGTACCGGTTCCTTTGGAATTGCCTGACGAAGACCAGTTGGTGGAAATCGAAGAAGAACTCTTCATCAACATCCCGTTCGTCTTCAAAGAGTTTCTGCTGACCGTCAGTGACGTGGTTTACGGCAGCCTGGAGCCGGTGACCGTCACCGACCCGCAATCCCACACCTACCTGCCGGACGTCGCCGCCAACGCCTGGGATGCCGGCGTGCCGCGCGACCTGATCCCGATCTGCCAGGATGGTGACGACTACTACTGCGTCGAAGAAGACGGCACCGTGGTGCTGTGGTCGGGTGAGGAAGAACTGATCACCGAAGAGTCCTGGGAATCGGTCTGGCACTGGGCGCGGGACGTCTGGCTGGAAAGCTGAAACGCCCCATCCCATGGGTGGTCAGTGCCCCGACGGCTCCTTGTGGTTGTCGAGGGTTTCCAGCAGGGCCACCTGCATCCGCGTGTGCACCCGGATGAACCAGCGCCAGAGCAGCGCCGCCACGGCGGCTGCGACCACGGCGATCAGCACCAGCAACTTGTTGGTCGGCAAGATACTGGCCGACAAGGCTGCCAGCAGCAGGAAAATCACCAGCAGCGAGATGATCGGGATCACTTCGGCTATCACCCGGCGCACTCGCTGCGTGTGACGCCCGGCCATTTCCGGCTTCACACCCATCTCCGCCAGTAGCATCGACAGCGACTTGAGCTTGCGATAGGCCGCGATCAGGAACGGCAGCGACACCAGCAACGCCCCACCCCAGATCAACGCCTTCTGCCAGCTCGGATCGCTGATCCAGTCCTGCATCCAGATCGAGAGGCGCCCGGCAAAGAAAGCGCCGGCAAAGAAGATCGCGATCACCAGCGCCAGATTGACCCCGACCTGCAGCAGAATCCGCCGGATCATCGAGGCCAGCATCGCGCCCTCACCCTGCGGCTGAATGCTGCGCAGCCACTCGCCGTACATCCCGAACACTCGACCGACTCGCTGCGGCATGGCGGCAGACAGCTTGATCGACAGCGGATCGGCAGCCCGGATCAGGTACGGCGTCAGCAACGTGGTAATCACCGAAACCGCCACGGCCACCGGATACAGGAAGTTGCTGGTGACCTGCAGGGTCATCCCCAGCGCCGCGATGATGAAGGAGAATTCGCCAATCTGCGAAAGCCCCATCCCGACCCGCAGTGAGGTGCGTCCGTCATTGCCGGCGATAAACGCACCGAGGCCGCAGGACAGCATCTTGCCCAGCACCACGGCAACAGTGATTACCGCGATCGGCCACGCGTATTGCAGAAGGATCATCGGGTCGAGCATCAGGCCGATGGCGACGAAGAAGATCGCGCTGAACAGGTCGCGAACCGGCTCGATCAGGCGCTCGATTTTCAGCAGCTGCCGCGACTCGGCCATGATCGCGCCGATCAGGAACGCCCCCAGCACCATGCTGTACTCAAGCTTGACCACCAACAGGCAGAAACCGAAACACAGGCCCAGCACCGTGATCAGCAGCATCTCGTTGCTTTCGAACTTGGCGACGTAAGCCAGCAGACGCGGCACCAGCAGAATGCCGACCACCAGGGCGACAATCATGAAAAGCGAGAGCTTGCCGACCGTGGAAAACACTTCGCCGGAACTCACCGTGCCGCTGACGGCGATGCTCGACAGCAAGGCGATGATACCGATGCCGAGAATGTCCTCGACGATCAGCACGCCGAAGATCAGCTGCGCAAAGCGCTCGTTTTTCATCTTCAGGTCGTTGAGCGCCTTGACGATGATGGTGGTCGAGGAAATCGCCAGGATCGCACCGAGGAACAGCGAATCCATGGTGTTCCAGTCGAACCAGCGGCCGATTTCGTAGCCGATCCAGATCATCAGGACAATTTCAAGAAACGCTGCGATGAAGGCCGTGGCGCCAACCTTGAACAGCTTGCGCAGGCTGAACTCCAGACCCAGGCAGAACATCAGGAAAATCACCCCCAGCTCGGCGAGTGTCTTGATGGTTTCTTCGTCGTGGATCAGGCCAAACGGCGGCGTGTGCGGGCCGATGATGAAACCGGCGACGATGTAGCCGAGCACTACCGGCTGCTTGAAGCGGTGGAACAGCACGGTCACCACACCTGCGACCAGCATGATCACCGCCAGATCCTGAATAAAGCTGATGGCATGCATGGTGTGGGCTCCTTGAATGACGAGGCTCACGCAGGCATGGGAAATGTCTGGGCGAGCTGAGTAAAAATCCGCTTTGGGTGTAGGAATCGCCCTTGGGGAGGCGCTTTTGCAGGGTAACACCGCGACTTCCGGCTGAAAGGCGGTGCAATATATGGAAACAGATCGCTTCGGGCGTGACGGCGACCAGCTGCCTGGCGTCCCGATATCGGTGCTTTTGAAAAGCGACCAGGCACCCGCAGAGGTGTTTCTTCCAGCAACCCTGCCTTGACCCGTGAGAACGTTATGGAACCCGGAAACGCCCAGCTGTCGATGACGGTACTGATGACCCCCGACATGGCCAACTTCTCTGGCAATGTCCACGGCGGCACCCTGCTCAAATACCTCGACGAAGTGGCCTACGCCTGCGCCAGCCGTTATGCCGGCCGCTACGTGGTGACCCTGTCGGTGGATCAGGTGATTTTCCGCGAGCCGATCCACGTCGGCGAACTGGTGACCTTCCTGGCGTCGGTGAACTACACCGGCAACACCTCGATGGAAGTCGGTATCAAAGTGGTGACCGAGAACATCCGCGAGCGCTCGGTGCGCCACACCAACAGCTGCTTCTTCACCATGGTCGCGGTTGACGATCAGCGCAAACCCGCCGCCGTACCGCCGCTGCAACCGCAGAACAGCGAAGACAAACGCCGCTACATGCAGGCGCAACAACGCCGGCAGATCCGTCAGGAGCTGGAAAAGCGCTATCAGGAAATCAAGGGCGACGCCTGATCAGCCCTTCGATCTACGGCGCTCCGTAGATAGCTTTCGCGAGCAAGCCCGTTCCCACATTTGGAATGCGTTCCTCCTGTGGGAGCGGGCTTGCTCGCGAACGGGGGCAACTCGGTCTTACAGGCTGATCGGCGTAGCCTCGAATTTCACCCGCGGATGCGCAATCCGGTCCTGCGCTCGCACAAGTTGCAGCTCGTAACTGGCGCAGGCCTGGGTTTCCAGCAGCACTTCATGTACCGCTGCTGCGGTGAATTCAAACGCCGCCACCAGGCTGTCACCGAGCAGCACACGCGCCAGGAACAGACCGGACGTCAGATCGCCCACCCCCACCGGCTGACGCGGAAACGCCAGCAGCGGACGCCGCAAATGCCAGCTGCCCTCGGCCGTCACCAGCAACATTTCAAAGCCATCCGCCGGTTTGCCCGGATAATCCAGATGCTTGACCAGCACCGCTTTCGGTCCACGCGCCAGAAGCGCACGCGCCATCGCCAGACAATCGAACAGCGACTGCGGCTTGCGCCCGGAGAAGCTGTCCAGCTCCAACTGGTTCGGGCACATGAAATCCGCAACGGCAGCGGCCTCCTCCAGCAGGAAGTCACTGACTTCAGCAGGAACGCTGCAGCCCTTTTCCGGATGCCCCATCACCGGGTCGCACAGATAAAGGGCTTTCGGGTTGGCCGCCTTGATCCGCTCGATGCCACTGAGAATCGCCCGCCCCTGCGCCGCACTGCCGAGATAACCTGACAGCACCGCATCACAATTGCCCAGCTCACCGATCGCGGCGATGCCCTCGACCAGCTCGGGGATCCGGTGCGGTGCCAGCACTTCACCGGCCCACTGGCCGTACTGGGTGTGGTTGGAGAACTGCACCGTATTGAGCGGCCAGACATTCACCCCGACCCGCTGCATCGGAAAAACCGCAGCGCTGTTGCCGGCGTGGCCGAACACCACATGGGACTGGATGGCGAGCAGATGAGGCGTACGTTTCATTCGGGTTTTTCCGTAAAACGATTGAAATTCAAGCCGCGCAGTATGCGACGAAACGCAGCCTGTACGACAGACCGGCGACGCAGTTAAGCTGACGCCATCATTTGGAGTTTCGTGTTGATGCTCACCCTGGAAAACATTTTCGTGCTGATGCTTTTCGCTGCCGCCGGTGCGTGGCTCTGGCACAACCACGGCTTGCGCGAGCGGGCGCTGGAGCGGGTCAAACAGCATTGCGTGAATGTCGGCGTCGAGTTGCTCGACGGTAACGTGGCGCTGAAGAAGATCGGCCTGATCAAGGACGCCAGCGGTCGGCGACGTCTGGCCCGGGTCTACAATTTCGAATTTACCGTGACCGGCGAAACCCGACATAACGGCACGATCACCCAGTTCGGTGCGCACAGCGCGCAGATCGAACTGGCGCCCTACCCGGCGCCATTTGATGACACACCGCCGGTGGTGGAGGTGACAAAACCGCGTGGTGAAGTGATTGAGCTGAGCCAGTGGCGTCAGGAACACACCAAGTGGAAGCCTTGAATCAGCTCGCCTGAAGCCGACAACGGGCTAGCCCGGCCTGTAATTCACCGACCGCTTGCGGCTCGTCGAAAATCAGCTCGATCCGGGAATCCTTGCGCCATTCACTGGGCAGCCAGCTGAGCTCGGCATTATCCAGCGCATTGGCTGACTGCCAGCCGACCGGGCTGTGAATCACCAGTTTGGCCCGGCGCCAGTTCAGGCTTTTCAGCCATTGGGTTATTCCCGACACATCGAACACCTGGCTCGGATGCCAGCGCCAACCGATGCTCCAGCCACCCTCCTGCGCCTGACTCAGGCAGATCGGCAACGCCGGATCGCTCCAGATGGCCGGAATTTGTGCCAGCCCCTGAGGCACGACCAACTTATCAACACCTGCCTGCGCCTGTACGGCCAGCCCCGGCAGCTCGCTGAGCGACAACATCGCCTGTTGCGTCCAGATCAGTCTGACAGACGGCAACTGTCGGGTGATTCGCTCACGCGTGGGCTCGTCGAGGTTTTCCGCCTTGTTCAACAGCAGCAGGCCTGCACTGGACAAGGTTTCCTGCTGCGCGTCCGGCAGCGGTTTGCCCGCGGCAAGGGCCTGGGCGTCCAGCACCAGCACGCAAGGTTGTATGGCGAGTACGCCTTGCCACGGCGCCTCGTTCAGCTGCTTCAGCAACTGTGCCGGATGTCCGAGCCCGGATGGCTCGATGAACAAGCGATCCGGCCGCGCCTTGCGCAATAAACGCCCCAGACCAATCTGGAAAGGCGCACCGTTCACGCAACACAAACAGCCCCCGGCCACTTCGCCCAGTGCGATACCATCGGCGTCGCGGGTCAACAGCGCCGCGTCGAGCCCGATCTGGCCGAACTCGTTGATCAGCACCGCCCAGCGCTCACCCGCCGGTCGCTGGGCCATGAGCTGGCGGATCAGGCTGGTCTTGCCCGCGCCCAAGGGGCCGGCGATGACGTGGGTGGGAATGTTCTGCAACATGATCAAGGCTTTCTGGAGGTCGAAGATGCGGTGGATGGGATGGTCGTTGCTGCTGACGCTGGTGTCGGCCGAGGTATTGGCACAGGCCTGCGTGGTGCACAGCCAGGCGGAGCGGCTCGACGTGAAGGTCTGCCAGCAGAACCGCAACATCCCGGAAAAACTGTTCAGCGACGGCTTCTGCCAGCCGACCCTGGCCGGGCAGAAAGTCGAGGTTCAATACGTCGACCAGTGCCCCGCCGGCGCGTTCGGCGTGTGCAGCAACGCGCAAGTCGCCAATATGCCTTATCGCCAGGATATCCACTATTACGGCGTGGCCACCGATACGGCGTATTTGCAGCCCTATTGCGAGGCTCAGAGCCAGGGGAAATGGCTCAAGCCCTGAGGCGCTATCCGAGCCAGTCGAGGGTCAGCATCAGCCGCCGCTCACCTGGCGCCGGTTGCGGCGAGCGATGAATCAGGCCGAAACCTTCGTTGCCGTGCCATTTTTCGCCCTTGAGCAATGCCACTTCGCCGCGATTCAATTGCTGAATCCGTGACATATCCTGGGGCTCGGCTTGCGGTTGTCCCAGTTGCCGACGGTCCATCTGCCCTTCCCTTAGCCATTCACTGCCGACACCGGCGTACGTGGTGATCAACCGCACCGGCACATGATCGACGTGGAAACGCGGACACATCGCCTTGTCCAGCACCCGCAGGCGCAAGCCGATTCGCCGCGCGCCCAGCAGGCAGGCGAAGGCGCTGACCAGCCATTTCAAGTCGGCGACAAACCCTTCGTAGCCTTCCAGATCGCGAAAGCCGCTGGCCAGTCCCGTGAGATCCGGTTCTGCGTCTTCGTCCGGCAATTCCAGGCACAGCGCCTCGGCGTAAGGTTCGTTCAGAGACAACAATAAGTCCGCAAATTCGGCAATGTGCAGCGGAAGCTGTCGTTGCCAGACCGCGAGGTTGATTTCATTGTCGAGTATGTTCGCCAGCGCCTGAGGGGTCTGGCCGAAAGACTGGTGACGCGTGCTGCCTGGCAGCGGTTTCAGGGCGAGCATCAGGCGACCTCGTCGTGCCAGGAGCCAAAAGGATCACGTAGCTGTAGCCAGCCTTGAGTACCGAGCGCCATCTCGGCATCGGTCAGCAGGCAATCATCGAGTTCCGACGACAGCTGTGCGAAATCGATGTTCTGCCCGATAAACACCAGCTCCTGGCGACAATCGCCTACGCTGGCGATCCAGTTTTCCATAATCGCGGCGGTACTTTCCTGATCCTGCGGCCACTGTTCTTTAGGCACGAAGCGCCACCAGCGCCCGGCGAAACCGTGGCGCATCAGGCCACCTGCCTGAGACCAGCTACCGGCGTCGGTGGGTTTGCTGGCCAGCCAGAAGAAGCCTTTGGAGCGCAGCAGTTTGCCGTTTACCCAAGGACGATCGATGAAGTCGAAGAAACGCTGCGGATGAAAGGGCCGGCGCGCCCGATAGGCCGTGGATGCGATGCCGTACTCCTCGGTTTCCGGCACATGTTCGCCACGCAATTCCTGCAACCAGCCCGGGGCCTGGGCGGCCTTTTCGAAGTCGAAACGACCGGTATTGAGAATTTTCTCCAGCGGTACCTCACCCATGACCATCGGAATGATCTCGGCCTGAGCGTTGAGGCGTCTGAGAATGGCTATCAACTCTTCCCGCTCGCGGCTGCTGATCAGGTCGATCTTGCTGATCAACAGGACGTCGGCGAATTCGATCTGCTCGATCAGCAGATCGGTGATCGAACGTTCATCTTCTTCACCAAGAAATTCCCCACGAGAGGCGAGATTTTCCGCGGCCTGGTAGTCCGGCAGGAAATTCATACCGTCGACTACAGTGACCATGGTGTCGAGGCGAGCGATGTCGGCGAGGCTTTGGCCCTGCTCATCTCGGAAGGTGAACGTCTCGGCCACTGGCAATGGCTCGGAGATTCCCGTGGATTCGATCAGCAGGTAATCGAAGCGGCCATCACGAGCCAACTGGCTGACCTCTTCAAGCAGGTCTTCGCGTAACGTACAGCAGATACAGCCGTTGCTCATTTCCACAAGCTTCTCTTCGGCACGATTCAGGCTGACATCACGCTGGACTTCGCTGCCATCGATGTTGATCTCGCTCATATCGTTGACGATAACGGCCACACGCAGATCGTCTCTGTTACGTAGTACGTAATTCAAAAGTGTACTTTTTCCGGCGCCGAGAAAGCCGGACAAAACGGTCACGGGAAGTCGGGAAGACATTGGATAAACCTCATCAGACGATCGCTAAACAGCGCTGTAGGCTCTCGGGGCGAGCGTTCTTGAGCTTCGATGAGATCACCAGGGAAGCAGACGCTTGAAATGGAAGCCACGGAAAGCCTTGTCCGATTAATGTTATAGTATAACAACAAAATCAATCCACTCTCTTCTTGCCCAAAGTGACAAAGGGCCGGAAGCTGCAATCAATTCATCGCCGAGTCACATCATGAAAACCGCGTTGAAATACTCGTTTATCTGGCTGGCATTGCTGACGCTGAATGCCGAAGCACAAGTGCCGGGGCTCGCCAATTGCACGCGCAGCGCGAACCTTTTGGCGTGCATCGATGCCAACGGCAACGCCTACAGCGTCAACACCGTCGGCAGCACGATGTACCTGCGTGGATTTGAAAAAGCGGGAAACCGCTATTGGGCACAAACCAACAGCCGCTACGGGCAACTGACGTTCTTCACCGGCATCGCTTCCGATGGGGAAGCCTGGGTTGGCTACAACCGACGCGTGGGCTGGACGACGATCAATCGGTTTTCCAGCTCAGGCGGCAGCAGCGCAAAGTTCACCTGCAGCCGGATCACCGGCTGTTAAACCCGCGATCCTTTCTGCTCTTGCTGCCAGGCCATGTAGCTGTCGACAGGTGGATTCTTCTGGAAATAGCGCTGCAAGCCCTCAAACAAACCGTCTGCTACGGCCTGCTGGTGACGCGCGGTCACCAGACGCTGACTGTCCCGCGCGTTAGAAATGAACCCGGTTTCCACCAGAATTGACGGCACATCCGGCGATTTCAGAACGGCAAATCCAGCCTGTTCCACGCGCTTTTGGTGCAGCGTAGTGATGCCAGCCAGACTGCCCAGCACTGTGTTTCCGAGTTGCAAGCTGGCGGAGATGGTTGCGTTCATCGACATGTCGAGGATCACGCCGGCGAGCATCGGGTCCTTGTCTTTGAGATTGAGCAGGCTGGTTGCACCGAGCAGATCCACACCGTTCTCACGCTGCGCCATGAACCGCGCGGTGGCGGACGTAGCGCCACCTTCGGACAAGCAGTACACCGACGCCCCGGAAGCCGTCAGACGCGGTGCAGCATCGGCGTGCACCGAGATGAACATATCGGCCTTGTGCTGACGCGCAATCTCCACACGCTTGCGCAACGGGACGAAGAAATCGTCGTTACGAACCAGCTTCACATCAAATCCTTTCTCTCGTTTAAGCCGACGTGCGAGTAGTTGTGCAATAGACAAAACCACATCCTTTTCCCGCTCGCCTTTGGCGCCGATTGCACCCGGATCTTTTCCGCCATGACCAGGGTCGACCACCACCATGATGTCGCGCTTGGGGTGGGATTTTTCCTGGGGTGTTTCACGTGGAACGCTTGGAGGCGGCCCCGATGATGCGCTCATCAAGTCCAAAACCAGGCGATGTCCTTGCCCATCTTGAGGCGCCAACAAAAATGAATTGAGCTGAACCGGACTGCTTAAATCCAGCACGATCCGGGTGTTCCCTTGGCCAAAATGGCCGGAGCGGATCGAATGAATAGGGGTGCCGGATAACGCCAACTGGCTGAAATCCCCACTCAGGCTGGCGCCGCTCAAATCGATGATCAACCGATCCGGCGCACTCAAGGTGAAGGTCTTGTAGCTCACAGGACCACTCAGATCGAACACCAGCCGAAGCTTGTCATCCGAACGCCAAAGCCGCGCATTGCGTATCTGCGTGGCGGACACCGAAAAAGGCAAAACAAAGGCCGCGCTGGCCAGCATCAGGTTGAGCAAGTGGCGTCTGTGCATATGAAAGCCTGTTCATGAAAAAGGCATCGTGGTTTGAATTGTTATAATGTAACATTAAATTCAATCACCATGATGGAACTGCTCATGAACGCGCTGACTTTGCCGGATGTCGCGGCTCAAGCCGCCCGCCAGGCCCTGCCACTCGAATGGGTGGGAATGTGCGGTATTGCATTACCTGTGTTTATCGAAGGCCAACGCTTGGCTGCAAAAGCGGATGCAGGCGTCAGTCTTGATGATGGAGACGCACGCGGCATTCACATGTCGCGGCTCTATCTGGGGCTGGAAGCGCTGGAGCAGGAGAACCTTTCTCCCGCCCTTTTGCGAAAAGTTCTGCAGCGTTTTCTCGACAGCCACGAAGATCTTTCCGAAGCCGCCTATCTCAATATCCACACAGATTTATTGCTGAGAAGGTCGGCATTGGTCAGTCCTTTGGCAGGATGGAAAACCTACCCCGTCACTGTTTCAGCCCACCTGAAAAGCAAAATGTTCCACGTGGAACTGAAAATGGAGGTGGCTTACTCGTCGACTTGCCCGTGTTCTGCAGCATTGGCGAGGCAACTGATCCAGCAACAATTCATCGAAGACTTTGCCAACAAGCCACTGCAGCACGCCGACGTGTTGGCGTGGCTGGGCTCGACCCAAGGCATCGTGGCCACACCTCACAGCCAACGCAGTACCGCCCAGTTGCATTTGCACCTGGACGAATTCGTCGACGAACTACCCCTGACGTCCATCATCAATGACGCCGAAGCAGCCCTCGGCACCGCCGTACAAACCGCCGTAAAGCGCGCCGACGAACAAGCCTTCGCCCTCGCCAATGGCCAGAACCTGATGTTCTGCGAAGACGCTGCCCGACGCCTGAACCTGGCACTGCGTCGCTCACCCGGTGTCAGCGAATTCCACGTACGGGTCATCCACGCCGAAAGCCTTCATGCTCACGACGCCGTCGCCGAGAGTCACTGGCGCCGGGAGCAGCCATGATTCGTTGCCAGAACATGAGCTGGGGAGCCCCCGGCCAACCGCTTACCGCACCGCTCAACCTGAGGTTGGAAAGCGGCAGCCTGACGGCAATCATCGGCGTCAACGGCAGTGGCAAAAGCAGCCTGCTCAAAGTCATCGCCGGATTACAGCGACCGCTGGCTGGCAAAGTCGAACTAGGTGTTCCACGCCAAAGCGGTTTGTCCTTCCTGCCTCAGCAACAGCATCTGGATCGACAGTTCCCGATCAGTCTTCAAGAGTTGGTGGCAGCCGGTTTCTGGGGACGCCGACTGTCGTCGCATCTCAGAGCCCAGCGTCTCGAATCCGCACTGGAAGACTGGCATCTGAGCGGACTGGAACATCGTCCCCTGATGGCCCTCTCCGGCGGAGAACTGCAACGCGCCCTGCTCGCCCGATTGAGTCTGGCCGACACTCCGTTGCTGCTGCTCGACGAACCCCATGCCGCGCTCGACGAGCTGGGGCAGAAACTGTTGTGGCAACACCTGCATGCCTGGCACGAACAAGGACGAACCCTGGTGGTGGTTTGCCATGACCTTGCCGCCGTGCGCCAACACATTCCACAGACCTTGCTGATCAAACAGAGCGGCTGCGCATTCGGCAGCAGCACCGACCTCATTCAGCAAACACCTCACACGCAGGTGGCCTGATGCTCACGCTGAGCCATTTATGGCAACCGTTCCACGAGTTCGTCTTTATGCGCCGGGCCCTCCTCGGCGGTCTGGTCCTGGCGTGCAGCACCGCGCCATTGGGCGTGTTTTTGATCCTGCGCCGGATGAGCCTGATTGGCGACGCCGTCGCCCACGGCATCCTCCCCGGCGCCGCGCTGGGGTTCTGGTTCGCCGGGTTGAGTCTGCCGGCCTTGACCCTCGGCGGACTCGGTGCCGGCCTGAGCATGGCCGGACTCGCCGCGTGGATCACCCGGCGCACCGGCCTGCGCGAAGACGCCAGCCTCGCCGCGATCTATCCCATCTCGTTAGCCAGCGGCGTGCTGATTCTCGGCATCGCCGGCAAGCGACTCGATTTGCTGCACCTGCTGTTCGGCTCCGCTTTGGCGGTCGATGGGCCGACCCTCAACGGCATGCTGTGGGTGTCGGCACTCAGCCTGATGGCCATGGCGCTGATCTACAAACCCTTGCTGCTCGACACCCTCGATCCGTTTTTCCTGCGCACGGTCAGCCGACTCGGCCCCGTGGCCCATGGCGTGTTCCTGACGCTGGTGGTGCTCAATCTGGTGATTGGCTTCCAGGCCATCGGCGCCTTGATGGTGGTCGGCCTGATGATGCTGCCCGCCGCCGCATCACGCTTCTGGAGCCGGCGCCTGCCGATCCTGATTGCCATCGCCGCGCTCATCGGTTGCGCATCGGTATGGCTCGGCCTGTTGCTGTCGTTCTACTACTCGCTGCCCAGCGGACCGGCCATCGTGTTGGTCGCCGGCGGCGGTTACCTGTTGTCCGTGGTGTTCGGACCGGTGCACGGTCTGTTGCGCCGCCCGCCTTTGCTCACATCCCAATGAGGTGTTTCCCGATGCGCGCTCTACTCGTGCTGTTCAGCCTGATGCTGTCGATGTCGTTATCGGCGGCGGAAAAACTGCCGGTGGTCACCAGTTTCAGCATCCTTGCCGACATGGTGCATCAGGTCGGCGGCGAGCATATCCAGATCACCAACATGGTCGGCCCTGACGCCGATGCCCACACTTACGAACCCACTCCGGACGACGCCAAAGCCCTGCTCAAGGCGAAACTGATCGTCAAGAACGGTCTGGGTTTCGAGCCGTGGCTGGATCGGCTGGTCGCCAGCACCGACACCAGAGCCCCGGTGATCAGCGCCAGTCGCGGCGTAATTCCGCGCTCGCTGGATGAGGACGGCGAAACCGTTCCCGACCCTCACGCCTGGCACAACCTGGCGAACGCCGAGCTGTACGTCGCCAACATCACCAAGGCGCTGATCGCTGCTGACCCGGCAAACAAAGCCGACTACGAGCGCAACAGCCAGGTCTACCTGAAACAGATCTACGCCCTCCTCGCCCAGGCGAAAGCCAAGCTCGGTTCCTTGCCGCCGGGCAACCGCAAGATCGTCACCAGCCACGACGCCTTCGGTTATCTCGGTCAGGCGTACGGCATAGACTTCATGGCGCCACAAGGTCTGTCCACCGAACGCGAACCTTCCGCTGCCGAAGTCGCCGCGCTGATCACCCAGATTCGTCAGGCCAAGGTTAAAGCGGTGTTCATGGAAAACATCAAGGACGCGCGCCTGCTCAAACAGATCGCCGACGAAAGCGGCGCACACATCGGCGGCACGCTGTACTCCGACGCCCTCGCCGCCAGCGGTCCGGCCAGCACCTTCACAGGGCTGTTCGAATACAACCTCAACACTCTTTACCAAGCCCTGAGCCAACCATGATCCGTAAAAATCCTTCCGGTGATTTGCCGCAGATTGCCGAGTCTGCCTACGTCGATAAAACCGCGATCATCTGCGGCAAAGTCGTCATCGGTGAAAACGTATTCGTCGGCCCGTACGCGGTGATCCGCGCCGATGAAGTGGACGCCACGGGCGACATGGAGCCGATCACCATCGGCGCCAATTCGAACATCCAGGACGGCGTGGTGATCCACTCCAAATCCGGCGCGGCGGTGACTATCGGCGAATTCAGCTCCATCGCCCACCGCTCGATCGTGCATGGCCCGTGCACGGTCGGCGACCGGGTGTTCATCGGTTTCAACAGCGTGCTGTTTAATTGCGTCGTGGGCAACGGCTGTGTGGTGCGGCACAACTCGGTGGTCGACGGTCGGGATCTGCCGGACGCGTTCTACGTGCCCTCCACCACGCGCATCGGCCCGGGCACCGACCTCTCGCAATTCCCGCCGGTGAGCGTGAGCGCTTCGGAGTTTTCCGAAGATGTGGCGCGCACCAACGTCGACCTGGTGCGCGGCTACAAAGCCTTGCAGAACGAGTTCTGAATCATGAGCAGTGTGTTGATTCGCAATGCGCGGCTGGTGAACGAGGGGCGTGAGTTCGACGCCGATCTGTTGGTCAGCCACGGGCGCATCGTCAAGATCGCCGGCAGCATCGAAGGGGAAAACGCGACCCGTGAAATCGACGCCGACGGTCAATGGCTGCTGCCGGGAATGATTGATGACCAAGTGCATTTCCGTGAGCCGGGTGCGCCGGCCAAGGGCAGCATCCACACCGAGTCCCGTGCAGCCGTGGCCGGCGGCATCACCAGTTTCATGGACATGCCGAACACCAACCCTGCCACCCTTACCCTTGACGCGCTGGCCGACAAAAAGCGCCGGGCGGCAATCAACTCGGTGGCCAACTACGGTTTTCACTTCGGCGTCAGTCACGACAATCTGGACACGGTCGCAGCACTCAACCCGAGCGAAGTGGCCGGGGTCAAAGTGTTCATGGGCGCGTCCACCGGCAACATGCTGGTGGACGACCCCAACACCCTCGAGCGTCTGTTCGCCAAAGTGCCGACGATTCTGCTGGCCCACTGTGAACACACGCCGAGCATCGATGCGAATGCCGCGAACCTGCGCGAACGCTTCGGCAACCAACTGCCGCCCGATGCCCACGCGCAGATCCGCAATGCCGACAGCTGCTTTCGTTCATCGTCTCTGGCGGTGGATCTGGCCAAACGTCATGGCACTCGCCTGCACGTCCTGCACCTGACAACGGCCCGCGAGCTGGCGTTGTTCGAAGACAAACCGCTGCCGCAAAAACGCGTCACCGCCGAAGTCTGCCTGCATCACTTGCTGTTCGATGACCGTGACTATCCGAAGCTTGGCAACCTGATCAAATGCAATCCAGCGATCAAGTCCCAAGCCGATCGTGATGCCTTGCGTCAGGCACTGCTGAGCAATCGACTGGACGTGATCGGCAGCGATCACGCACCGCACACCTGGGCGGAAAAGCAGCAAGCGTATGAACAGGCGCCGTCTGGACTGCCACTGGTGCAACACGCGCTGCCGGCGCTTCTGGAACTGGTGGCGGATGGCGTATTGCCGATCACCACGCTGGTGGCGAAGACCAGCCACCGGGTGGCCGATCTGTTTGCCATTCCGGATCGCGGTTATTTACGTGAAGGATATTGGGCGGATCTGGTGTTGGTTCAACCGGAGCCTGGGGGTGTCGCGGTGTCCCGCCAACCGGTTCTGTCGCAATGTGGCTGGACGCCGTTCGCTCAGCGCAGCTTTCGGCATCGGGTCAGCACGACGATGGTGTCGGGGCAGATCGCGTGGCATGACCATCGGATCCACGACAACTGCCAAGGATTGCCGCTGCGTTTCATGCGCTGAAAAAAAACCGCCTCCACTCGATGTGGAGGCGGTTTCGATAATGACGTTACGCTCTCGGTTTGACCGTGCCGCAATCCTGACCCAGCCAGACTGCCCGGGTTTCCAGACTGCCCTTCTGGTTGATCCCGATCGCATTGAAAGTGCCATTGGCGACGGTGGTGAACTCGCGGTCACTGAGGAACGTCGCGACGCCGGTGCCTTGGGCTTTCGGGCAACTGAAGCGGAATTTCCACTGGTTGCCGACACGCTCGGTGATCTGCTGTTTGCAGCCCGACTGCGGGTCCGCCAGCGGAATATCGTTGGTCGCCACCTGCTGCGGCGTCAGGCAGGCGCGGATACCCTTGCCACCGATATTGATCCCCTGCTTCTCCAGTTCCGCCCGCTGCTGCGGGGTGATCTGGCCCTGAATCTGGCCGAGGATCGATTGCACATCCATCACCTGATCATCGACCTTCACATTGCTCGACGTCATTTCCCACAACCCCGGCTGCAGCATTTGCGCCTGAGCAACCACCGGCAAGGCCAAACCCAGGCCCAGCGCCAAACCCAGCAGACGAACGTTCATTGAAAAACTCCTGATCAGTAGTGGCCGTTAGACGCCGGCCGCCTGTTTCGGTTCATGGCGGGCGCTGACGGCGTGAAAACAAATAGCGACAATCGCCATGGAACATGGTCTGTTAAGCATTGAATCTTCAGGAGCAAGGTTGCCCCATGGATTATTTCGGACCGCACATTTTCGGTTACCTGATCGCCCTGATACACACCCTCGGCTCGATCGCCGCGATCCATGCCGTATTGACCGTACGCACCGCCCAAGGCTCGATCGCCTGGGCGCTGTCGCTGATCTTCATTCCCTACCTCACCCTTATTCCTTATCTGGTGTTCGGCCGCAGCACCTTCGATGGCTACATCAAGGCCCGCCGTCAGGCCAACGAACAAATGCGCCTGGCGATTTCCGAGCTCAACTGGCGGCCGTGGGTGGAAGAGGCCCTGACCGCCCGCGCCTCGAATGCTTACGATTCGTTGCGGGCGATGCCGAAGCTGGGGCGCATGCCGTGCCTGGCCAACAATGAAGTGCGATTGCTGATCAATGGCGCGGCGACCTTCGAGGCGATTTTCCACGCAATCGACCAGGCGCGGGAAGCGGTGCTGATCCAGTTTTTCATCATTCACGACGATCGTCTCGGTCAGCGCCTGCGTGACCTGCTGCTGAAGAAAGCCGCCGAAGGCGTGGTGATCCATTTGCTCTACGACCGTATCGGCAGCCACGCCCTGCCCCACAGCTACGTGCAGGCGCTGCGCGACGGAGGCGTCGAGGTCAAGGCGTTTGCCACCCGCAGCGGCTGGCTCAATCGTTTCCAGGTGAATTTTCGCAACCACCGCAAGATCGTGGTGGTCGACGGGCTGATCGGGTTTGTCGGCGGCCACAACGTCGGCGACGAGTACATGGGTGAAAAACCACCGCTGGCGCCGTGGCGCGACACTCACGTCCAGGTGCGCGGCCCAGTGGTGGCGTGCATGCAGGAGTCGTTTGCCGAAGACTGGTTCTGGGCCGCGCGGTCATTGCCGCCGCTGATCCTGCCGGACGCGTACCCGGAGGACGGCGTGCTTTGCCAATTGCTCGCCAGTGGCCCGGCGGATGCTTACGAAACCTGCTCGCTGTTCTTCGTTGAGGCCATCCACGCCGCCACCGAGCGCGTGTGGATCACCAGCCCCTACTTCATTCCCGACGAAGCCGTATTCGCAGCATTGCGCCTCGCCGTATTGCGCGGGGTCGACGTGCGCCTGTTGCTGCCTTCGCGCCCCGACCATCGCATCGTCTACGCCGCCTCCAGCCTGTATGCGTTCGAAGCGGTACGCGCCGGCGTGCGGGTATTCCGCTACGAACCGGGTTTCCTGCATCAGAAAGTGGTGTTGATCGACAGCGAAATCAGCGCCATCGGCAGTGCCAACCTGGACAACCGCTCGTTCCGGCTGAATTTCGAGGTAATGCTGCTGACCGTCGACAGCGAATTTGCCGCCAGCGTGGAACAGATGCTCAACGATGATTTCGCCCAGGCCTACGAAGTCGCCAAAGAAGAAAGCCGGGAGATCCATCGCCTGCAACAGGTCGGTATGCGGATCGCCCGGCTGATTTCACCGATCCTCTAGGTTCAAGGGTGGTAGATGTCGTCCCTCGTCCACGGCAGTTCATGGCTGCCATCGGCATGGGCCTTCACGGCGAGGATCTGGTGCAGGTTGATCCAGCCGCGAGCGAACGCATAAGCGCAGCCCGCCAGGTACAGACGCCAGATACGCAGCGCCTGGTCCGGCACCAGTTTCGCAGCGGCTTCGAGGTTGTCCTCCAGCCGTTCGCTCCAGTGGTCCAGGGTGCGCGCGTAGTGCAGGCGCAGACTCTCGACGTCGACGATCTCCAGACCCGCTTCGCTGATCTCGGCCGAGATCATCGCCAGGTGCGGCAGCTCGCCGTTGGGGAACACATATTTCTCGATGAAATCCCCGGCGCCGCGCCCCACAGGGCGGCCATCGGTGTGCTTGGCGGTGATGCCGTGGTTCATCACCAGACCGCCCTCTTTCACCGCGCCGAACAGGGTTTTGCAGTATTCGGCGAGGTTGGCGTGGCCGACGTGCTCGAACATGCCGACGCTGACCACTTTGTCGAAACGCCCGTCCTGGGGCAGATCGCGGTAGTCAAGCAGTTGCAGTTCGATCTGGTCTTCCAGACCTTCGGCTTTCACTCGCTCGCGGGCCAGGGCCAGTTGCTCTTTGCTCAGGGTGATACCGAAGACCTTGGCGCCGAACTCACGGGCGGCATACCGCGCCAGTCCGCCCCAGCCACAACCCACGTCCAGCAGATAGTCGCCGGGCTGCAGGCGCAGCTTGCGGCACAGGTGCCGGAACTTGGCTTGCTGGGCTTGCTCCAGGGATTCGCTGCCGGTTTCGAAATACGCGCAGGAATACGCCATGTCGCTGTCCAGCCACAGCTGGTAGAACGCGTTGGACAGGTCGTAGTGATAGGAGATGGCTTTGGCGTCGGTTTCCTTGTCATGCACGGTGCGCACCGGCTGACTGTCTTCGTCCTCGTCGAGCAGCGCCGTGCTCAACTCATCGCACACCCGGATGACCTCGCTGATCGAGCCTTCCAGTTCGAGTTTGCCCTCGACGAACGCCGCCCCCAGCGCGTCGAGACTTGGATGGGTCAACTGGGACACCATCAACGGGTCCTTGACCACGATGGTGACACTGGGCGTCGGGCCCAGATTGAATTCATGGCCGTCCCAGAGTCGCAGGCGTAGCGGAAGCTGCAGATTCTGTAAGGCCGGTGGAAGTTGCGCGAGCATGGAATATCCCCCTGGTTTCAGACGTCTGATCTGAGGGTAGACCATCCTTGAAAATTAGCAGGCTATCGATTTGATAGTCGCCGACTATCAGCCTCAGAGGCTGTCATCGCGCTGTCATCCCTGGTTCAGTGCGCCTTCTCAAATGACTGCGAGACCGGCGCACAGTTCGAAAATTGATCAGTCCGACGCTTTGAGCTTCAGCAGTGGTTCCTGAAAACGCAGCAAGCGTCCGGCATTGCCCAGCACCAACAGCGTACTCAGATTGTGCAGCAACGCGGCGATCATCGCCCCCGCCGCACCGAGCCAGCCGAAGGCCGCGAACACCACGATGGCCAGCGTCCAGCCCAGACCGATGATCACGTTCACCTGCAAGGTCCGTCGGCACTGGCGGCTCAGGCGCACACAGGTGCCGAGCCGCCGCAGGTCGCTGCCGATCAGTACGATATCGGCGGATGCCAGCGCAATATCCGCGCCGCCCGCGCCCATCGCCACACCCACAACACCCGCCTTGAGCGCCAACGAATCGTTGATCCCGTCGCCGACCACCATCGGCCGGAAGCCGTTGTCGATTTCCTTGAGCACTCGATTGAGCTTGTCTTCGGGCAACGCCTGGGCTTCGACTTCGTGCAGGCCGACATCCCTGGCGAGGGTTTGCGCGACGCTCTGACGGTCACCGGTCAACAGCAGTTGCCGCCCCAACCCGAGATCACGCAGTTCGCTCAACGCAAATCGCGCTTCCGGTTTGACGGTGTCGGCCAGCAACAGCCAGGCAAGGAATTCGCCGTTCAGTGCCAGCCCGGCAATCGGGCCATCGTGTTCGGGGATGGCGGTGGTCGGGATGCCCAACTGCGCAAACAGCTCCGGACGCCCGAGTGCGGCGTCGCCTTGCGCGGTTTTGGCCACTACGCCCAGCCCCTGCCGCTCATGAATATCGGTCAGCACCAGCGCCTCTTCTGCGCTGACCAGTCCGGCCAGCGCGCGGCTGACCGGATGGCTGCTAGCCGCACCCAGGCTTGCAGCCAGCGCCATCACCGACCCGTGATCTGCTCGCAGGCTGTTGATCGATTGCAAGCGCAGCGTGCCGTACGTCAGGGTGCCGGTCTTGTCGACGACCAGCGAAGTGAGATCGGCCAGCTCCTCAAGGAATGCCGAACTGCGAATCAGAATCCCGTGCCGCGCCGCCACCGCCACCCCGGCAATCGCCGTGGCAGGTGCCGACAACACCAGCGCGCATGGGCATGCTGCCACCAGCACCGCGAGCATCGCCTGCGCATCGTTGGTGATAAACCAGGTCACCGCCGCGAGCAGCAACACCAGCACCATGTAGCTGCCGGCATAACGTTCGAGCAACCGGGTGATCGGTGGCTTGGAGCGTTCGGCGTTCTGCATCAGCGCGATGACCTTGCCGAGGGTGGATTCATCCCCGGTGCGAGTCACTTCGATTCGCAGCAGCCCGTCGAGGTTGATCGCACCGCCGAATACCGCCATGCCGACGCCCGCCTCGACCGGCACCGACTCACCGGTGATCGACGCCGTATCGAGGCTGGCCTGGCCGGATAAAACCCGACCGTCCGCCGGCACTCGATCCCCGGCGCGCACTTCGACTTTGTCGCCGGCCTTGAGCGTGCCGTTGTCGACTTCGATGATCGAGCCGTCCGCCTGCACCTTGCGCGCGTGGCTGCGGGTCAATTGGCCGAGGGCATGAATCGCTTCCTCGGAACCGATCACACTGCGTTCTTCCAGCACGTGGCCGAAGATCATGATGATCGGCAACAGCGCCGCCGTGAGCAGATCGCCCGTGGCCCAGGCCCCGATCATCGCCAGGGCGATCAACTGGTCGGTGATGCCGTGCAGGCTCGGATAACGCAGGCTGAACCACGCCGAACGCATTACCGGCACCGCGACTAACAAAGAAGCAAATCCGAGCAGCAACTGACTGACGCCCGTCTGTTCCGGCATCAACCAGCGCCAGATCAACCCCAGACCAAGCAAGCCGAGGGCGAGCATTGCCAAGGTCAACTGGCGCGCGGCGCGGCGTTGTTCGGCCGAGGACAACAAGCTCGGTGCGGTGGTGGTGGCAGTCATTTGCTGGCTCCCTGAATGATCAGGCGTGAATCGTCTTTTGGATCGACCGTGGTGACCGAACCGGCCTGACCGAGAATCTTCGGCATCCGCTCGCGGTACAGACGCAACAGCATTTGCGGGTCAGTGCCCTGCTGTTGCGCCTTGGCCAGGCTCAATACCGTCGCCGTGTCGGCGGAAGCTCTGGCCAGGCGCTCACCGGCCTGGGCGTGGGCGACTTGCAGCGTGCGGTCAGCCTGTTCGTTGGCGGACTGGGTAAGTTTCTCGGCCTCGGTGCGGGCATTGGCGACCGCTTTGTCGGCTTGCTGGCTGGCGGTGAGGACGGCGTTGAACGCACTCACCGCCGGCTCCGGCAGACTCGATTGCACATCGACCCGTGCCACTTCGATGCCGATGCCCTGACCGCTCGCCTTCAACTCGGCGAGGCGGCGGTTGATGCCTTGCACCAGATCACCGCGCAGTCGTTCGCGACGTTCGCCGGCCTGATTGTCAGCGCCGATCAGCTCTGGTCGTGCGACCAGAATCGTGTCCAGGTCCCGCGCGGCCGTCAGCGCCACTGCGCTGCGGGTCACCACTCGATCCAGCGCCGGCAGCACGTGCTCGCCTTGCAGCACAAAGTCATAAGGATCGGTGACCTTGTAGAACACCCGCACATCCAGCTGCACAACACCGGCGTCACCGGTGAGCAGATAACCGGAACCGGCGAGCGCATCACTCAGCGGCGTGGCGAAGGTTGCCACGCGATCCGCCTGCAGGGCCTGATCGCTGCGCAGCAAGTTTTCCACTCTGCGCTCGATCACCCGATCCGCCGCCGGCAACAAAACCACCTGTTCGAACGGCTGCGGCCACGCCAACAACAACCCGGCATTCTGAATGCGATCCAGCGCTCCGAAATGCAAAACCACCGCGCGGTTTTGCGGGTCAATCTGCCGGACATTGGAAAACGCCCAGGCCAATGCCGCGAGCACTGTCACCGCATACAGAGCGAAAAACGCCAGACGTCCCGCTTGAATCCACGGACTGTTCAGCGAATGTGTTCCACGTGGAACTTCATTCATGGCTGCGATCCGCTCTTGCTGTCGAGATTGGGCGGACCGTCGACCAACACCCGGAACGGCGCGGCGTCGGTGCGCAGGATCAGTTTGGTGTCCGGCGAAACGATGGTGCCGAGGGTATCCAGCGAGCGCAGCAAGTTGTACAGCTGCGGCGAACCGGCGTAAGCACGTCCGTAAATCTGCGCCGCTTCCACCCGCGATTGGGCTTCGATATCGGCAGCTTTCACCGTGGCATCGGCTTGCACGATGCGCGCATCGCGTTCGGCGGCGGAGCGGATTTGCGCTGCCTCTCGCTTGCCGATGGCCGTGCGCTCGGTGGCGATGGTTTCGCGCTCGGCGCGCATCCGGTCAACCGTTGCAGTGAGGGTCACCGATGGCAATGTCAGCCGTTCGATGCCCACCTGCACCACCCGCACGCCGTAAGTGGCGAGCAGTTGCTGATCGATTTGCTGGCGCAACTGCGCTTCAAAATCGGCGATGCGAACCTGGCTGGCATCGGTATTGACCAGATTGGCCAGATCAAAACTGCTGGCCGTGGTTTCCAGTGCCGAGCCGACAAACGTGCGAATCTGCCGCGCCGCTTCGTCCGGCTGGTTCTGCACGGCGCGCATGAAGCGTTGCACGTTGTCGGGATCGCCCTGCACCTGCCAGGCCACGTACGCCTGAACGATGATGCGCAAACCGTCGCGGGTGCCGACGTCCTGCAAGCCGCTGGAGGTTGTGCGCAAACGCAGATCCACCGGAATCGCCGCTTCGAACGGTGCCGGCCAGCGCCAGCTCAGACCCGGCTCCAGCAACACGCGGGACGGATTGCCGAAACGGGTGATGACCGTGGCTTCACCGGAGCGCACTTGCACCAGGCTCGCCGCCGCGATGGCGAACGCCACCAGCAACGCTGCCCAGCCCATACGTTTCCACGGAAAAGGCCCTGCCTCTTCCGGCGCACCGTGGTGATGGTGATGATGCCCGTGATGGTGATGACCGCCGCCATGAGCATGATCGTGGCCGCTGTGGTCATGGTGATCGTGAGTGTGCGACTGGCTCAATGGGTGGCTCCTGGCTGAGCGGTGGTGCGCGCCGGATCTGCCGGCAGCGTGAACGTACGCAGGTCGATGGTCGGTGCGTTACTGCTGCCGCCCAGGCGATGGTCGAGTACCAACAGTTTGGCTTTGCTCAAACCCTGGCTGAGTTGGCTGAAGTATTGCTCCAGCACGAAGGCCTGGCCGGCGCTGGCGTAGGCCTTTTGTTCGGCGCTGAACTTCAGATCCGCCGCCCGGGCGGTGGCATTGATTTCATGGGCGTTGGCACTGGCCTGATCCCGAGCGAGGCTGGCCTGCAACTGCGCCTGGTTACTCGCTTCGGCAGCGGCGCCGCGCTCGCGAGAGATCAACGCCTGAGCGCCGATCTGCGCCGCTTGCACGCTGTGATAGGCATTGGCCGCACCGGCCGGCGGGTGTATCGCTTCGACCACTGTGGCGAGAATTTCCACGCCGCTGTCGAGTTTCTGCAGATCGCTTTGCACGGCGCGGCCGATTTCTTCGGCGAGTCCGGTCCTGTCCTCGCCAAGCAAACCATCGAGTGTGCGCGAGGCAAAGTCATGCACCAGAATCCGGCTGGCGGTGCTGCGGATCAGCGTCGGCACATCGGCGCTGTTGTAGGTGGCGGCCAGTGCGGCTTGATCGCTCAGGCCGATGCGATAGACGAAGCGCACGTCCATGTTGACGATTTGAAAGCTCTGCTGATCGCCCCGGCTGCTGGCGATAACCTGGGACTTGTCATTGACGTGACTGGCGTCCCACAAACGGTTGGCTGTCAGTGGCGCCGGACCTTCTGCCGGGTCCAACTGCACGGGTGCCGGGTTCTCGCCGACGCTGGTCGCCAATTCATGGACCACGCCGTTCTCGACATTCAGCACACGCCCCAACGGCCAGGGCAAACCCGCATGCAGCCCCGGCCCGAACACCTGCACCGGTTTACCGAAACGCTCGTAAATGCCACGGCTTTGCATCGGAATTTCGTGAAGGCCGGTGAGCAACCAGCCCACCGTTGCTACCAGTACCAACACCGGCAAGAACGCGCGGCGCATGTAACTGAAGGCCCAGATCTGACGCAGATCGATGCCGAAGCGGTTATGCAACTCA
The DNA here is from genome assembly GCF_900115915.1 of Pseudomonas sp. NFIX49. Taxonomy (NCBI): domain Bacteria; kingdom Pseudomonadati; phylum Pseudomonadota; class Gammaproteobacteria; order Pseudomonadales; family Pseudomonadaceae; genus Pseudomonas; species Pseudomonas sp. NFIX49. The sequence continues at coordinate 409,550 of NZ_FOYE01000005.1, forward strand.
TGCTGCAACGCAAGCAACGGTTGTGGCGGCCAGCGCAGCAGATCGGCGACGAAACTACGGGCCAGCAGCACCGGTTCGAGTTGTTCGCGGCGCGGGCTGAACAACGACAGCAGTGCACGCAGCAGCAATTCCAGGGCAACCAGCCCCGGCAGAATGCCGATCAACACTGCCAGACGCACCGGCCAGATCGCACTGTCACTGGCGAACAACAGGCACAACGCGCCCAGCACCAGACTGATGATTGCAACTCGCGTTAGTTGCGCCAGCGCTCCGGCCTCGGGCCATTGCGCCGGGTTTTCCTGCGCCAGTTGCCGCTCCAGCACCAGCAGACCGAACGCCAAGAGCAACGCGATAGCCGCGCCGACCGTGGCGGACAACCCCACACCCGCCGCCGGCAGCGTCAGATTCCACGTCTGCTCGAGGCTCAGCAGCACCAGCAACGACCAACCGCCGAGCCACACCGTGGCCGCGCCGATCTGTCCGAGCAGCTGCAGACTGCGCTGGCTCATGCGATCCAGCAGCCGCTCGTACCAGCCATCCGGCGCAGGTTCTTCAGCAACCGTCACCGGCACCACGGGATTGATCACCCGCGCCCGCCATTGCGTCACCCACCACGCCGATTGCAGACCGGCCACCAGCACCAGCAACGCCGCGCTCTGATTGACCAGCAACGCGGGCCACAGCGATTGCGGCGCAAACAGCCCGACAAAAAATGCCAGCACCCACCCTGCCCCGGCCAGCGCGCCCAGACCGATCGCCAGGCGACGCAAACGCCGGCCCTGCGTTGCCGCTTGCTGAAAGCGCGGCAACCCGGTCACCGGCGTGCCTTCATCCAGATCGACTTGCATATCCCCCCAAACTCTTTGGCTCACTGCACATATCGTTACGATATAACGAAAGTCGTGAAATATTTGTACTCATTTGCATCATTCAAAGATGGGCAACCTGTCGCTTGCCTGAAGCCTTGACCGAAATGTCTGGAAACGCACATATTACGTTCGTAATTTTAAGCACCAACTACTTTTACCGATCCGCATCCTTCAGCCAGGAGTAAAAGCATGAGCAACTATGACGTGGTGATTCTGGGCGGTGGCCCCGGCGGTTATAACGCAGCGATCCGCGCCGGCCAGCTGGGCCTCAAGGCCGCATGCGTCGAGGGCCGCGCCACGCTGGGAGGCACCTGCCTGAACGTCGGCTGCATGCCGTCCAAGGCGCTTTTGCATGCGTCAGAGCTGTACGAAGCGGCGCTGGGAGCGGAGTTCGCCAACCTCGGCATCGAGGTCAAACCCACGCTCAACCTTGCGCAAATGATGAAGCAGAAAGACGAAAGCGTGAGCGGCCTGACCAAAGGCATCGAATTCCTGTTCCGCAAGAACAAGGTCGACTGGATCAAAGGCTGGGGCCACATCGACGGCCCCGGAAAAGTCAGCGTGACCGGCGATCAGGGTAGCCGGATCGAGCTGACTGCCAAGGACATCGTCATCGCCACCGGCTCCGAGCCCACTCCCCTGCCCGGCGTGGAGATCGACAACAAGCGCATCCTCGACTCCACCGGCGCGCTGTCCTTGAGCGAAGTGCCCAAACATCTGGTGGTGATCGGCGCAGGCGTGATCGGCCTCGAACTCGGTTCGGTCTGGCGCCGGCTCGGTGCGCAGGTAACCGTGGTGGAATACCTCGACCGCATCTGCCCCGGTGTCGACGGCGAAGCCGGCAAGACTCTGCAACGCTCACTGAGTAAACAAGGCATCAGCTTCAAGCTGAGCTCCAAAGTGACCAGCGCCACCTCCTCGGCCACTGGCGTACAACTCAGCGTCGAGCCTGCCGCTGGCGGCAGCGCGGAAATCCTCGAGGCCGATTATGTGCTGGTGGCCATCGGTCGTCGTCCGTACATCCAGGGCCTGGGCCTGGAAAACGTCGGCCTGAGCACCGACAAACGCGGCATGCTCGCCAACAAACAGCATCGCACGGAAGCGCCTGGCGTGTGGGTGATCGGTGACGTGACGTCCGGGCCGATGCTCGCGCACAAGGCCGAAGACGAAGCCATGGCCTGCATCGAGCAGATCGTCGGCAAGGCCGGCGAGGTCAATTACGAGCTGATTCCCAACGTGATCTACACCCGCCCGGAGCTGGCCAGCGTCGGCAAGACCGAGGAGCAGCTGAAGGCTGAAGGCCGGGCGTACAAGGTCGGCAAATTCCCGTTCACCGCCAACAGCCGGGCGAAGATCAATCACGAGACCGAAGGCTTTGCCAAAGTCATCGCTGATGAGCGCACCGACGAAGTCCTCGGCGTACACCTGGTCGGCCCGAGCGTCAGCGAAATGATCGGCGAGTTCTGCGTGGCCATGGAATTCAGCGCCTCGGCCGAAGACATCGCGCTGACCTGTCACCCGCATCCAACCCGCTCCGAAGCGTTGCGTCAGGCGGCAATGAATGTCGAAGGGATGGCGACGCAGATGTAAGCACTGTGCGAATACTTCCCGCGCAATGCGGGAAGTATCAGGACGGCAGATGCCCCAGCGGCAATGCGCCGGGCGTTTTCACCGTGTGGATCGCAAAATTGCTGCGGATATCGCTCACCCCCGGCAGCTTCAACAGGCAACCGGTGAGAAAGCGGTCGTAGGCGCGCAGATCCGGCACCACCACTTGCAGCAGAAAGTCCGATTCCCCGGACACCAGAAACGCTGAAATCACCTCCGGCAATGCGGTCACCGCCCGGTGGAATGCCTCGGCCTGTTCGTCGTTGTGGCGCTCGACCTTGACCCCGACAAACACCGTCAGCCCCAACCCCACTTCATCACGGTCCAGATTGGCCTGATATCCGCGAATCACCCCGGCCTCTTCGAGCATCCGCACCCGGCGCAGGCACGGCGATGCCGACAGGCCGATTTCGTCGGCCAGTTGTACGTTGCTCAGGCGTCCGTCCCGTTGCAGTGCGGCAAGAATCTTGCGGTCGAAGGCATCCAGTTTCATGGTTGGCAGATCCTGATGGTTTTCGCGGTGAAAGAGCGCAGATTATGCCAATCCAGAGGCCTTTAGAAGCTGACTACGCAACCACCTGCCCTGCCCTTCGGCCCTAGACTGAGGCTACCGAATCGACAACGAAAGGGGTGCGATATGGCAAGTCTCTGGCTGTTTTTCCTGGCGCTGGCAGTGGTCTTTCTGTTGCCCGGCCCGGACATGATCCTGCTGTTGCAGACCGGTGCCCGTCAGGGACGCGGCGCAGCGCTGGCCACGGCGGTGGGTCTGGCCATCGCCCGAGGCTGTCATGTAGCGCTCGCGGCGCTGGGGCTGGCGGCGCTGTTCAAGGCGGCGCCGTGGACCTTCGATGCTGTGCGGATCGCCGGGGCGGCGTATTTGCTGTGGATCGGCATTCAATGCCTGCGCACCACGCTGTTGCCGGATCTGGACGCCGGCACCGTGACGGACAGTCATGCGCAGTGGTATGCAGCCATCCGCCGCGGCCTGCTGACCAACCTGCTCAACCCGAAAGCGTTACTGTTCTGCTCGGTGCTGCTGCCGCAGTTCATCGTGGCAAATGGCGCAGCGGTGCTGACCCAGTTCGCCGTGCTCGGTGCGATGCTGGTGGGCACAGGTCTGCTGTTCGACAGCGCCTACGCCCTGACCGGCGCCGCGCTGGGCCGCTGGCTGAAACACAGCCCGACGGCCCAGCGGGTGCAGCAGTGGCTGTTCGGCAGCCTGTTGATCGGCTTCGCCGTGCGCCTGACGTTCGTCCAGCAGGCTTAGGCTTTGCGGGCCTTACGCTGGCGGCGGGTGATCAGCAGCAACGCCACAGCAGTGAAGGCCACGATCGCTCCGATCTGCACCGGCCACTTGTACGGCCGCAGTGTCGAACGCACCGAATCGGTCACCTGAGTGACGTAGCGCTTGTCAGCGTTTTCAAAATCCGGATAAGGGCATTGATGGCCGAAATCCACGGCCCACGGCACGTACGGCCCTTCATCGACATAACGTTTGTACAACGCGCTCTGCTCTTCCAGGCTGCTGTTCCAGCCCGCCGCCGAGCACAACACAGCGGCGAACGCCTGGCTGGTGTGCGGCAGATTATCTGCCGCACGACTGGCCAGCGCCGTGGCGACAAAACGATAGTGATAACGCTCATCCGGTTGCGCTTCACTGGCCTTCTGACGTCGCACTTCGGCCTCGCTGACCAGCGGCCCGACTTTCAGCTCGGTGTTTTCCAGGCTGTAGTTGCCGCCGAAGGTCGCGTAATCCGGGGCCATTTCGTAGCCCAGGATGTCCATGCCCCACTCACGGGCTGTCCACGCAGCATTGAACAGTGCGCTGGCACGTTGGGTCGGCCACCACGCTGAGTCGGCCTTCAGGCGTTGCTCGCCATAGAGCCGGGCCTTGTTCTGCAGATCGGCATTGTCGAAATAACCGACCGCTTCTGCGTAGTGCCCCTCACGCAACAAGCGCCGCCCCAGCAGATTGCGCAGGCTGGCGGCCACCGGCAGCGGCACGTAATTGTCGCGATCCTGCTGGCTCAGCGCGGGCGGTGCCGGCACGTTGGTATCGACATAGTTTTTCAGCTCCTCGACCGTCAGCACTCGCTCGGCCACGGTCGCAGCGTCGAACCAGTAAAGGTGCTGGCTGCGATACAACTGGTCGAAGGCCTGCAGGTACTCGCCACGTTGCAGCGCAAGGATCGCGCGCTCGCCCTCGACCCGGCATTTCGGCTGCACGGTTTCGAGATTCCAGTCGGCCGTACGCCGCTCGCCCCAGGATTCGTCCTGCGGGAACGCTTGCGCAGCCTTCGCGTAGGCCGCAGCCGCTGCGTTCCGATCGCCATCGCGCACCGCCAGTTTTGCCCGCAGCCACCACGCCAGACCGCTGTCGCCCGCGTGTTCGAGGAACGCCTTGGCGCTGGCGTAATCGCCTTGCTGATAATTCATCGCCGCCAGGCGATCAGCGTTGTCGAGGCTGCCTCGGGTACTCGCTTGCAGCGCTTTGACCAGTTTCTTCTCGTTCGGCGGTTCATCGCCGAACGACCAGCCAATGCGGCTGATCAGCGAGGCGGTCACCAGTTGCTGCACCGCTTCGCGGCGCAGCAATTTCGCCAGCCGATCTTCGGGCTCCTCGGCCAGTTCGTTCATCAACTGCTTCAGCGAGGTGTAACCGACGTTCGAGCCGTGCAGGTTTTGCGCGGCATACAGCTTGATGGCGTTGTTCCAGTCACCCGCCATGCGCAACGCCCGCGCCTCTTCGCCAAGGCTGGCCACGCCCAGTTCCAGCGGATCGCTGAAGCCGTCGATGCTCAGTTGCCGCGTCTGGCGGAACGCGTCGATAGCGTTTTCCCAGGCTTCAAGCGCATCGCCCGCTTCGCTGCTCATGGCAAAGTACGCCCGGCCCAGAGAATAGGCAGCCCAGGTGCTGCGCAACCCACGCTGATCGGCCGGCAGCGCCAGCAACTGACGGAAATACTCGACCGCCAGTTGATGGTCACCGGCGCCGAACGCCACCGCGCCCGCCACATACAGACGCAGTTCCGCCGGCAGGCTCGCACCCTGCGCGTCGACCTGACGCGCGTCGGTCAGGCTGCGCAGCTGTTTGACCAGCGCTTGCTGTTCAGGCGTCAGGCCGATCTGCTCGGCCTTGTCGCGCACCTCGGCGGGTTCTGGCGCCTCGGCGTAGATGTCATCCGGATTGTGGGTGGCGGCGGTGACGTTCTTCAGCCCGGCGATGGTTTTGCCGAGGCGACTGATCTCGAACCTGAAGTTGCCCTCCGGCAGCTCCGCGATTGCCCGCGATCGTCGAGCAGACGCATCGGGAAGTCCGGGCCACAGGCCAGCGCCGAGCCCAGCGGCAGGCTGAGGCTCAGGCACAGCAGATGGCGGGGCCAGTTACGGGTCAACATGCGAACCTCCTTGATCAATATTTGCGCAGCGTGCCCAACCGATCGCGCGCTGCCCTCCCGCCGGCAATCGGCCGTCGCGCAGGCGGGTGAAGGTAAGCAGATCCGGGTCTTGTTGCAACGAATAACCGGCGAGCGCGTCAGCGCCTTCGCAGCCCCGGGCCTGGATGGTGATGCGGGCGGGCCAGGCGCTGTCGAGGTTACCGACGTTACGCAGGGCAATGTCTTGCAGGCCATTCTGTTCGGTAAACACCACGCCGAGCTGGCTGCTCAACGCATCGCCTCGGGCGACCGCGCGCAGCGTGCTCAGGCTCCAGGCTCTGCGGTCGTTGGCCAACGGCAGACGAAACCAGATCAGGCCGGCCAGATGCGCCGGGCGATCCTCGCGCAATTCATTGGCGAGTCGGCCCAGTTGTTGCGGATCGGCGAGCAATTCGCGCCGCTGACCACCGCGCTCGAGCGGTACTTCGCTTTCCACCACCGGAGCGCCATCGACATCCGGCAACAGCGCTACACCATAGGCCGGCAGCGCCAGATAAAACGGTTTGTCGGTCACTCGCCCCCAGGCCTTGGCCCAGCGCTGCGCCTGTTCGGAGTCGAACAGACCGCGACGCGGATCGCTGACGGCATGCACCTGCAACACACTGCTGTCGACGGTCGCCAGCAACGCCGGCAATTGCGGACTGTCGAGCCAGGCAGGTAACGCAGTGATGCTCAGGGGCAGATTGGCCGGCAATGCCGTACGCAAGTGAGCAAGGAATCCGATGTAAGCAGGCAGGCGGGCATTGCCGGCGTCATGGTCGATCTCGATGCCGGCCAGCGTGAGCCCCTGACCTTGCCAGTCAGCAAGCACTTGGAGGATCTGCGCCGTGACCGCTTGCGAATCGAGCGCCTTGAGCTGGCCGTCGAGGCGAATCACCGCGATCAACGGCCGGGCATCGCGTCTCAGCAACGCAGAATCGACGCGTGCCCGGCTCCATCCGGCATTCGGGAACGCCTGCAACGCCAAGACCCGCAACGTCGAAAAGTCGTTGCGACTGTTATTCAGGGCAAGCTCATGGGCCGGCGTCCATTGCCGTTGCCAGACGTAAAGTTGCTGATCGAGTGGCACTGCGTCCTGTCGCTCACAAGCACACAGCAACAACACAGCCACCAGGGCGGACCACCCGATGATAAAGCGCATACCTTGCAGATCCCTGAGACATCAGGCTGCAAGGTTACACAAAAGCGTTCAGGGCTTGCGGGCAATGATGACCTGACTTTTCGCCACCACCGCATCCAGCGCCTGCTTGATCTGCGCGCCGCGCGGCGAGTCGAGCACCGCTTGCCAGGTCTCGGCCCAATGGTTGAGCAGCGGATGATCCGGGTTGCTGAATTCGACCTTCGCTTCCCAGAACAGCATCATCCACATCGACCAGTAAAAGCCGTACTGGCTATGGCTGATGATCTCGAGTCCCGCCTCGCTGACCATCGCCTTGAACTGCTCTTCGCTGATGATGCGAATGTGGTTGGGCTTCTGGAAATACTCCGGCGCGGCGATGTCTTTTTGCAGGTCTTCGGAGCTGGGGTGCGGCACGCTCAGCAGATACAGCGCGCCCGACTGGCCGACGCGCACCAGTTCGGCAAGGAACTGCGCCGGGTCGTCGACGTGTTCGATGACTTCAGTGGACACCACGCGAGTGGCGGTGCCATCGGCGATCGGCAGCGGATTGCAGTCGGTCACATGGCATTCGACGCCACGCGCCGGCGTATCGCTCAGGCGCTGGCGAGTCGCTTCGACCTTGGCGCCGTCGATGTCGGCAATGATGATCTTCGCCCCGCGCATGCCGCAGAAATGCACGTTGCCACCGTCGCCGCAGCCAACGTCCAGCAAGGTGTCGTCGGCGGTCACCGGGAAGCCTTTGAACAGCTCGCCGGTTTCCTGGTTGAACCAGCCGCTGAGCATCGCGTCGTGCAGGCCGAGCATGTAAGGGTCGACCTTGTCGGCGACCGGTGCGACAGCGTGTGCGGGGGCCGGAGCCGCCGTGAGTTTTTTCAAAAGGCTCAGCATGAGGTGGCTCCAGGGGGCGAGACAACGGTTCGCGAGGTGCCGAGGCGTTTCACCAGCGTGGCGCCTCGATTGCGCATGGGCATTTCGATCAAGCGGTAATTGAGTTCGCTGAGCAGCACGATCAGGCCACCGGCAATCAGCAGCGTCATGATCGGATGCCCGGCCGGGCTCGGCAGGCCGGCACCCTGCAAACGGAAAATCAGTTCCCGCACCAGTTGATAGGCCGGGATGTGGATCAGGTAAATGCCGTAGGAGCGGCTGCCGATCCATGCCATCAGTCGTTGCAGGCCACCGGCCGGCAGCAGGTAATTGCGGTCGTATGAAGCGATCCACACCAGCACGGCGCTGAGCACGGCGATAGACCCGATGCGGTAACCGGCGAAGGTGAAACGGTCGGTGGCCATGAAGCTCAGCAGCGCTCCGAGGCCGATCAGCGCGAACACTCCGGCCCATGGCCGCCGCAGGAATACCGGCTCCCAACGGCGATAACCCGGCTGCACGCTCCACATGGCCAACAGCACACCCAGCGCCAGCGCATCGGTACGAATCACCATCAACAGCGGCGTGCGCACCGTGAACAATTGCACCGCCACCAGCGCCAGCAATGCCCACACCAGATACTTGCGGCACAGCATGATCACAAGCGGGAACAACAGGTAGAACTGCTCCTCCAGCGCCAGGCTCCAGTAGACGAAACTGCTGCCGTATTCGTAATGAAAGAACGCATCGGCAAAGCGGAAGTTGGCGTACTGCAGCACCCCGGCCAACGTGGCCTGGACGTTGGCGGACCACGTCCCGAACGCGCCTGATCGATTCAGAAACACGCACGCCAGCAGCATCAACGCCAGCCACAGCCAGGCCGAGGGCAACAGACGAAACGCCCGACGCAGCCAGAAATTGCGCGTCTGCTCCCAGTATTCCTGGCGATTGCTGCAACCGCGCAGCGCCGGGATCAGGCTGCGGGCGATGACAAACCCGGAGATCGCAAAAAACAAGTCGACGCCCCACCACGGCTGCGCCCAGGCATGAACCCTTTCAAGCAGCGGCACCGGGTCGGTGAACAGGCTGCCCTGCAGGTGATGAAACAGCACGCCGAGTACCGCGAAAGCGCGCAGGACTTCGATGTCCATGATCCGCTTGCCGCTCATGACACAGGTCCTGCATCGAGCGGTTTGCGGGCGATGATCACCTGACTCTTGGGCATGAACCGGTCGAGCATCTGCTTGATCGCCAAACCGTCTGGCTGCGCCAGCAAGTCCTGCCAGGTTCTGGCCCAGCTCTCCATCAACGGTGGATACGGCGCCTGGATCCGGTCGCGCACGGCACCGCCAAGGTCACGGCCGGCAGCCCGCTCGCTGGCCCAGAAAAAAATCATGCCCATGACCCAGAAAAATCCCGTGGCCTGACGATGCTCAATCACCAGACCAGCATCCTCAACCAATGCCGCGAAGCGTTCCGGGGTGAAGATCTGCACATGATTGGGCGACTGGTAATAACCCGCCGGGGCGATGCCCTGCTGCAAATGCTCGCCCACCGGTGCCGGCACGCTGAGCAGGTACAGCGCACCGGGACGGCCCATGCGTACCAGCTCGGCCATGAACGGCTCGGGATGATCGATGTGTTCCAGCACTTCCATGCACACGACCTTGCTCGCACAGCCGTCGCTCAGCGGCAATGGCAGGCTGTTGCTGACCAGACCGAGACTGGCCTTGCGGCTCTGCGCTTCGACTTGTCGGGCGAGGTCGCGCACCTTGTCGTGTTCGCTGTCGGTGAAGATCACCGAGGCGCCCTGGCGCACGGCGAACAATGTCGCGACACCCTCGCCACACCCCACGTCGAGCAGGGTGTCGTCCGCGTCAATGACAAAGCCCTTGAGCAACTCACCACTGTCGCCGTGAAACCAGCCGTCGAGCATGGCGTCATGCAGACCCACATCCCTGGGCGACACGCCCGCGGCAACCGGTTCAGGCACGGATACCGGCGCCGGGTGCGCAACCGGACGCAAACGCCTCAGCCATGCGCGGATCATGTCCCCGTGGCTTCCGTTGCAGCGGCACCAAGGTGCTCGTGTACCTGAACGAGAAAATCGCGCAACCGCTGCTCGGCCACCGCCTGACTGCAGAACGCCTGCAGGCTGGCAACGGCCTGCGCCGACATCTGTGCATAGCGCCCGGGATCGTTCTTCGCCACCTCATAGCTGTCGCGATAGGCCACACAGACCGACGCCCAGTTGGTCATATAGCGCAACGTGCGGAACGCCTTGCGCGGATCGTGAGGCCAGGCGGTGAGTTCATCGGTGGACTCCACCACGAATGCGTTATCGGTACTCAGGTAATCGATCATCGCCGTGGTCCGCGGCGCCACAGCCGGCTTGCCGCAGGACATGAATTCCATCAGTGGCAGACACTGGCCCTCGCCGTAGGACGTGTTGACCACGTACCGGGTGGCCTGCACGAGACGCTCGTAGTCGGCATCCGCGAGGTAGCCGTAAATCAGCACGATGCGACAGCGGTAGGACTGGTTCTTGTACAGATGATGAAGAATGTCGCTGAGCGCCTCTTCGGCATCGTGGTGCGTGAGCTTGAGCACCAGTGTCGCGTCTTCGACATCGCGAAACGTCACACAGAAGGCGCTGAGCATGTCTTCCCAGTTCTTGCGTCCGTCACCGGGATTGAATACCGAGGTATAGACGACCCCCTCCAGTAGCAACTCTTGCTCGCGCACCGGTGCCTGGAAATCGATACCCTGGCCACGGCGCAGGTGTTTCGGGCCAAACGCATTGAGATCAAGCTGACGACTGTCGGCCACCAGCCCCTTGATCGTCAGGCGTACCGGCCCTGTCGAGGGCTGGCCCTGAAGCTGCGCGCCACGGGCCGCGAAGCGATCCCACACCGGCGCCGGCACCGCGACAATCGGGTAATCGGCGCCCATGGCCTCGCGCACGGCGTTGACCGTGTAGGTGGAATGGGTGATCGCCGCGCCGCAGGCCCGGAGCACCGTGCGCCAGTCATTGCGCGGCTCGTTGTCGAAGGGTTCGTTGGGGATGGTGCTGAATTCCCAGGCGAACACCGGCAACGTCGGACATGCCAGGTGGATCGGCGTGCGGTGCGGCGGCGAGAACGACAGGAACACGCAGGGCTCGCCACGGGACAGGCATTCCAGATACAACGCATCGACTTCGCGCGCCGGATCGACGACTTCCACCACACGCCCAAGGCGTTCGAGCACCGGGCGATACTCCTTGAGCACGAAGTAATAGCTGTACTCCGAACGCCCCAGGTTCTGCGCGATGGTGTGCTGGTTGGTTTCCGAATGAATGATGATCAGCATGAGGCGTTGTCCGTCACGGGGGCGGCATCGGCAGCCAGCGGCACGAGGCCGAAAAAGTCCGCCATGCGCCGTTGTACCGGGGCAAACGCGCAGTAATCGTGCATGCGTTCGACAGCGGCGGCAGACATGCGCGCGTATTCCTGCGGCTGCGCCTTGGCCATCCGGTAGCTGTTCTCATAGGCGCTTTTGAGCGAAGCCCAGTCCGGCCGATAGCGCAGGGTGCGGTAGATGATGCGGGTGTCCTGAGGCCAGATCGTCAGCTCTTCGCTGGACTGCACGACGAAGGCCACCGTGTCGTCGATGTAATCTTCCATGGCCGTGTGGTCCGGGGCGATCACCGGTTTGCCGCTGGACATGAACTCCATCAATGGCAGGCACAGGCCTTCGCAGCGTGAGGCGTTCACGTAGAAACTCGCAGCCTGGTAGAGCCGCGCGTATTGCGCGTCGTCCAGATAACCATGCATCACCAGCACCCGGCAGGCGAACGGTGTCAGTTGTGCGAGCAGGGTCATCAGTTCGCTGTAGTAGGACGCCAGATCGTTCTGGGTAATCTTCAGCACCAGTGTCGCGTCAGGCGTTTCGCGAAAGGCCCAGCAGAAGGCGGTAACCAGATGATGCCAGTTCTTGCGGCCGTCCCTGGGGTTGAACACCGTCACGTAGATCACGCCTTCCACCGTGGTCTCGACCACCGAGGACGTGTCCGGCAGATCCAGCGGCGGTGGCTCGGCCACGGCCACCGCATGCGGAGCGGCAATGGCCGGCAGGCGTTTCTCGAGCCAGGCGTGCGTGCGATCCGACAGCAGATCCTGCACACCTTCCCAGTACCAGTGATGCAGGAACTTCACCCGTTCTTCACCCGCCCCCAGCCTCCACAGACGCAGATAATGACGGGCAATGACCAGGCGGCGTTTGAACGTCAGCGGTGGCGGGCGCAGTGCCTCGATTTCAGCCAGTTGTTCGGCAGTCAGCGGCTTGGGCAACAGATCGTCGGCAGATAACGCCAGCGTGCGACTGTCGAAAATGCAGCCCTTGATGGCCAGGGTCGCGCCGGGATTGATCGGCTCACTGACATGTTGCTCACGAATGGCGGCGAAGTTTTCCCACAAGGGCGTCGGCAGCACGAGTACCGGAAAGTCCTCGCCCATGGCGCGGCGGATCGCCCGGGCAGTGTGGCTCGACAGCGTGATGACCCGTCCCTGTCGGGCGAGCATCTGCGTCCAGTCGTGGCGCGGATCATCGTCCCATGATTCATCGGGGATCGAATCGAATTCCCATGCAATCACGCAGATTGTCGGGCATTCAAGGTCGGTCGGGGTATTTTGTGGCGGCGTGAAGGACAGGAAAACGCTGCTTTCACCGGCGGCGAGCAGTTGTCGGTAGAGTGGATCAACCTCGGCGCTAGTGGACACCACATGCACTCGCCCCAGGCTTTCCAGCACCGGGCGATAGGCCTTGAGCACGAAGTAGTAGCTGTATTCGGGACGCCCCAGACTCTGGCTGATGGAGCGGTCGTTGACGTCCGAGTAGAGAATGAAATTCATGGCATCCCACGGTGCAACCGCCATCCCGGCAGCTTCACGCTATGACGGCCGGGCGTCGGATCGAACCGGCATCAGCGCTGTTCGTCCTGCGTCATCGGGCACGTCTCTGTTCTTGTTTTAATGGTCGGTTTTACCCTGTCGCACGATCCTTGCGAAAAGCCGCCGGGGATCGCGACGAGGGGCATTCTAAACACATCCGTCGCGCCTTCGGGAACCGCCCGGCGAGAAAAACCCGACTACTCTGACGAGAACTGACCGGTCACGGTTTGGCCGGTTGAAATTGCTGCGCAATTGGCACAGATTGGCAGCCAAACAACTACAACAATGACTTCACCTGCCGTTCTGCCCGGTTTTTTCAGGGGTCTGACAGACATTCCCTTAAAGCCTGTGGGAAGAGGTGAAAGTTAAAGACCAAGGGGTCGCTGTTTGAAAAAAAGTCTGTTCATCACGGGCCTCAGTGGGTTCGTAGGACAACACATCCAGTCACGTCTGCAAGGGGAAGACGCGACGTGGCAGCTGCTGCCTGCCGCCTCTGCCTATGACCTGACAAAACCGGACAGCCTCATCGACCTGTGGCCGCAACTGCCCGATGCGGTCATTCATCTGGCCGGCCAGACCTTTGTCCCTGAAGCTTTCCGCGATCCGGCACGTACCTTCGACATCAACCTGCTCGGCACCCTGAACCTGTTGCAGGCCCTCAAGGCCCGCGGCTTCAAGGGCACGTTCCTGTATGTCAGTTCGGGCGACGTCTACGGCCAGGTCGAAGAACCCGCGCTGCCGATCACCGAACAACAACCACCCTGCCCGCGCAATCCCTATGCAGTCAGCAAACTGTCGGCGGAGTTCCTCAGCCTGCAATGGGGGCTGAGCGAAGGCTGGCCGGTAATGGTCGCGCGGCCGTTCAACCACATTGGTACCGGGCAGAAGGACAGCTTCGTCATCGCCAGCGCCGCGCGGCAGATCAACCGCATCAAGCAAGGGCTGCAAGCGCCGCGCCTGGAAGTCGGCGACATCGATGTCACCCGCGATTTCCTCGACGTCGGAGACGTAGTCTCGGCCTATTTCGCCCTGCTGGAAAAAGGCACGCCGGGACAGGTCTACAACATTTGCTCAGGCCATGAGCAAAGCATCCGCAGCCTCATCGAACAGATGGGCGACCTGGCCCAGGTCAAGCTGCAACTGGTTCAGGATCCGGCACGCATGCGCCGCGCGGATCAGCGTCGCGTCTGCGGCAGCCACCAACGGCTGGCCCGGACCACAGGATGGACGCCGCAAATCACTACACAACAATCCCTGCGGGCGATCCTGTCCGACTGGGAGACGCGAGTACGACAAGAATGACAAAAAGTGCATTGATCACCGGAATCACCGGCCAGGACGGCGCGTATCTGGCCAAGCTGCTGCTCGACAAGGGTTACAAGGTTCACGGCCTTGTCGCACGGCGCAGCAGCGATTCACGCTGGCGCCTGCGGGAGATGGGCGTCGAAGCGGACATCGTCTACCTGGATGGCGACATGGCCGATGCCTGCTCGGTGCAGCGCGCGGTGATCAAGTCGGCACCGGACGAGGTGTATAACCTGGCAGCCCAGAGCTTCGTCGCTGCCTCCTGGGACCAACCGGTGACCACCGGGATCGTCGATGGCCTGGGCGTGACCCACCTGCTCGAAGCGATCCGTCAGTTCAGCCCGCACACGCGTTTCTATCAAGCGTCCACCAGCGAAATGTTCGGTCTGATCCAGGCCGAGCAGCAAGACGAGAACACCCCGTTCTACCCGCGCAGTCCTTACGGCGTGGCCAAACTCTATGGCCACTGGATCACCGTCAACTACCGCGAAAGCTTCAACCTGCACGCCAGCAGCGGCATTCTGTTCAATCATGAATCGCCCCTGCGCGGCATCGAATTCGTGACCCGCAAGGTCACCGACGCCGCCGCCCGGATCAAACAGGGCAAACAGCAGGAGCTGGCCCTGGGCAACATCGACGCCAAGCGCGACTGGGGCTTTGCCGGTGATTACGTCGAGGCCATGTGGCTGATGCTGCAACAGGACAAGCCCGACGATTTCGTGGTCGCTACCGGCGTCACCACCACCGTGCGCGAGATGTGCCGCATCGCCTTCGATCACGTCGGCCTGAACTACCGGGATTATGTGAAGATCGACCCGGCGTTTTTCCGCCCGGCGGAAGTCGAAGTGCTGCTCGGCAACCCGGCCAAGGCCCAGCGCGTGCTCGGCTGGAAACCCAGGACCGACCTCGACACCCTGATCCGCATGATGATGGATGCGGACATGAAACGCGTCGCCAAGGAGTAGGCAGGCAATGCTGATCCCCGTGATTCTGTCCGGCGGTGCCGGCACCCGTTTGTGGCCGGTTTCCCGCGAAGGCCATCCGAAGCCGTTCATGACCCTGCCCGACGGCCAGTCCCTGCTGGGCAAGACCTACCGGCGCGCCGCCGCGCTGTTGGACGGCTGGGGCGACATTGTCACGGTGACCAACCGCGAGTACTACTTCCAGAGCAAGGATCACTATCAGGCCGCGCGCCTGTCCCGGCATCGCGGACACTTCCTGCTCGAGCCCACCGGACGCAACACCGCACCGGCCATTGCGGCGGCGGCACTGTCGCTGCAAGCCCTGCACGGCGATGCGGCAATCATGGTGGTGATGCCCGCCGACCATTTGATCGTCAATGAAGAGGCGCTCAAAAGCGCGGTCGAGCACGCGGTCAATCTGGCGAAGGACGGTTATCTGGTGACCTTTGGCGTGGTGCCGACCGCCCCGGAAACCGGCTTCGGTTACATCGAGACCGGCGCACCGCTCAACGACCGGGGCGCGGCCAAGGTCCAGCGATTCGTGGAAAAACCCGACCTGCAGACCGCCACCCATTATCTGGAGAGCGGCAATTTTCTGTGGAATTCGGGGATGTTCTGTTTCTCCACCGCAACGGTGATCGCCGAGCTGGCGCTGCACGCCCCCGAGCTGCTGGAACAGGCCCGCGCCTGCATGGCCGCCAGCGAACCGGTGGAAACCGCCGGTTGCCTGCAACAGGAACTGTCGCCCCAGCTGTTCGCCGAGATCACCGACATCTCCATCGACTACGCACTGATGGAGCGCTCGGAAAAGGTTGTGGTGGTGCCGGCGGGTTTCGACTGGAGCGACATCGGATCATGGGGTGCAGTGGCCGCGCTGGTGCCGGCGGACGCGGATAACAACCGCGCCAGCGGCGAAGCGATCTTCATCGACAGCCGCAACAACTTCGTTCAAAGCGATGGCCGGCTGGTGGCTGCCGTCGGTGTGGAAGACCTGATAATCATCGACACCGCCGACGCCGTGCTGGTAGCCCACGCCGACCGTGCCCAGGATGTGCGACGCGTGGCCAAACAGCTCAAGGACAAATCCCACGAAGCCTATCGCCTGCATCGTACGGTCAGCCGTCCGTGGGGCACTTACACCGTGCTCGAAGAAGGCCCGCGCTTCAAGATCAAGCGCATCGTGGTCAAACCCGGCGGCAAGCTGTCGTTGCAGATGCACCATCACCGCAATGAACACTGGGTGGTGGTCGAAGGCATGGCCAAAGTCACCAACAACGGCAGCGGCACGACCCTGGTGGCGAAGAACGAATCGACGTTCATTGCCGCCGGTCACAAGCACCGTCTGGAAAACCCCGGCGTGATCGACCTGGTGATCATCGAAGTACAAAGCGGTGAATACCTGGGAGAGGACGACATCGTCCGCTTCGAAGACCAATACGGCAGGACGGTGTGAATGCTGCTTTCCCTGTACCGCTCGCTGCACGACTACCGGGGTTTCATCCTCGGTAGCGTCAAGCGGGAGTTTCAAGCGCGGTATCGCAATTCGCTGTTCGGCGCGCTGTGGACGGTACTCAACCCGCTGTCGATGATCATCGTGTACACGGTGATCTTTTCCCACATCATGCGCGCCCGCCTGCCCGGCGTGGACGACGGCATGGCCTACAGCGTCTACCTGTGCGCCGGGCTGCTGACCTGGGGCCTGTTCTCGGAAATCACCCTGCGCAGCCAGAACATGTTTCTGGAAAACGCCAACCTGCTGAAGAAAATCAGCTTCCCGCGCCTCTGCCTGCCGGTGATCGTGCTGCTCAATGCCGGAATCAACTTCGCGATCATCATCGGCCTGTTCCTAGGGTTTCTGTTGATCAGCGGGCGCTGGCCGGGCATGGCGTTGCTGGCACTGGTGCCGCTGCTGGCGCTGCAAGTGCTGTTCTGCGCCGGACTGGGGATGATCCTCGGCGTGCTCAACGTGTTCTTTCGCGATGTCGGGCAATTGTTCGCCATCTGCCTGCAATTCTGGTTCTGGCTGAC
Organism: Pseudomonas sp. NFIX49; assembly: GCF_900115915.1. Classification (NCBI taxonomy): domain Bacteria; kingdom Pseudomonadati; phylum Pseudomonadota; class Gammaproteobacteria; order Pseudomonadales; family Pseudomonadaceae; genus Pseudomonas; species Pseudomonas sp. NFIX49. The sequence goes on from NZ_FOYE01000005.1 coordinate 426,677, forward strand.
GCCGATCGTGTACCCGCTGAGCATCCTGCCCGAGTGGGTGCAGCGCCTGTTGCAGCTCAATCCGCTGACCAACCTGATCGGCAGTTACCAGAATCTGTTTCTCTATGGTCAGTGGCCGGTGTGGAGTTCGCTGCTGCCAATCTTCGTGATCGGCCTGCTGTTGTGCGCGGTTGGCCTGCGCCTGTTCCGCCGCCGGGTCGGCGAAATGGTGGATGAACTCTGATGGGGCACATACGCGTCACAGGCCTGGGCAAGGCCTACAAGCAGTACCCCACCCGCTGGAGTCGCCTGGCCGAATGGCTGATTCCGTTTTCGCCGATGCGCCATCGCCAGCACTGGGTGCTGCAGGACGTGAATTTTGAAATCGCTCCCGGTGAAGCGGTGGGGATTGTCGGGGTCAACGGCGCCGGCAAAAGCACCCTGCTGAAAATGATCACCGGCACCACTCAACCGACCTGCGGCCAGATTCAACTCGAGGGCCGGGTCGCGGCGCTGCTGGAACTGGGCATGGGGTTTCACCCGGACTTCACCGGCCGACAGAACGCAATCATGGCCGGGCAACTGCTGGGCATGCAGGTCGAAGACATCGAAGCGCTGATGCCGGACATCGAACGCTTCGCGGAAATCGGCGAGGCCATCGATCACCCGGTGCGCACCTACTCCAGCGGCATGCAGATGCGCCTGGCCTTCAGCGTCGCCACCGCGCGCCGCCCGGATATTTTGATCGTCGACGAAGCGCTTTCGGTGGGCGATGCCTACTTCCAACACAAGAGCTTCGACCGCATCCGCAGCTTCCGCAAGGCCGGCACCACGCTGTTGATCGTGTCCCACGACCGCTCCGCGATCCAGTCGATCTGCGACTCGGCGATCCTGCTCGAAGGCGGCCACATGGTGATGCACGACAAACCCGAAGCGGTCATGGATTACTACAACGCCCTGCTCGCCGAACGCGAAGGCCAGACCGTGCGCCAGGAACTGCTCGACGGCGGCCAGGTACGCACTGTGTCGGGCACCGGCGAGGCCGGGATCCTCAGCGTGCGCCTGCTCGATGAACGCGGACGCTCCATCGACGCCGCCGAAGTCGGTCAGCCGGTGACACTGGAAGTCGAGGTGGAGATTCGTCAGGACATCGAGCGGCTGGTGCTCGGCTTCATGATCAAGGATCGCCTGGGCCAGGCCATGTACGGCATCAACACCCACCGTCAGAACCAGGCGCTGGAAGACCTGAGTGCGGGTGAACGCATCATCTATCGCTTCGCCTTCGTCATGGGCCTGGGCAAGGGCAATTACTCCGTGGCCCTGAGCCTGTCGCGACTGGACTCGCACCTGGACCGCAACTTCGAATGGCGTGACTACGGCCTGGTGTTTCACGTGATCAACAACCGTCAGGAAGATTTCGTCGGCTGTTCCTGGCTGGGTGCCAGCACCTCGATCACCCGCCACGCGGACAGCCTCGCGGAGCGCGCGCCATGACCCGCCTGCTGGTTGAATGCACCCACGTGTTCAAACACCCGAAGGTCAATTCGGGGATTCAGCGGGTGGTGCGCAACGTCATCAAACAGCTGCCGCCGAGCGCCGAAGGGATCGAATGCGTGCCGGTGGTTCTGCTCAAGGGCCAGTTGTACCGAGTGAAGCGTCTGGCGCCGCTGGATTCGCCGCTGTTCAATGCCATCGTCACGTTTGGCGAACGTCTTGAACGGCTGGCTCATCGTTTCTGGCAGCTGCATCAACGGCTGGACACTCGTTGCCGCACAAAACTGGCACGACGCGTGTTGTACGTCGGCTATCGCCTGACCTCGTTCGGTGCATTCGGGCTACCGCTGCGGCTGGTCGGGCTAGTCAATCGCTATCAAATGCCCCAACGCTGCGAGCCGCTGCAACACCAGCCGGGCGATCAACTGGTGTTGCTGGATTCGTCCTGGCATTCGGACTTTTTCCTGCATGCCGAGCGCCTCAAACAGGAAGGCCTGGGCATCGTTGCGGTGATCTACGATCTGATTCCCCTGTCCCACCCGAAGTTTTACGACACGCGGCTGGTCGAGGTGTACAGCGAGTGGTTCGACTGGATCGCCCGCAACGCCGACGGCTTCATGGCCATTTCCGCCACCGTGCGTGATCAGTTGCGTGCAGAAATGCAGCGTCGCCTCGGGTCGGCACAAGTCGGCAAACGCTGGTTCGACTACTTTCACCTCGGTTCGGAGCTGGATCTGCAGAGCGTCGAAGCCGCCGTCGAACCACGTTTGCAACAGCTGTTCGCAACACCGGAGCCGGTGTTCCTGATGGTCAGCACCATCGAGCCGCGCAAGAACCACGACTATCTGCTGGATGCCTTCGACCATGCCTGGGCGAACGGCTCGAAAGCCCGGTTGTGCATTGCCGGGCGCATTGGCTGGAAGTGCGACGCGCTGCTGGCCCGGATCCGCCATCATCCCGAGCTGAACCGACGCCTGTTCATGTTCAACGACTTGAGCGACACCAGCCTCGAACATGCCTACGCCCATGCCAGCGCGCTGGTGTTTCCCTCGTTCGTCGAAGGTTTCGGCCTGCCGCTGGTGGAAGCCATGCAGCGCGGGCTGCCGGCGATGGGCAGCGACATCCCGGTGTTTCGCGAGATCGGCGGTGAGTTCATGGCCTATTTCGACCTGCAGTCGCCGCAAAGCCTCGCCGATCTGGTGCAGAGCTTTGAGCGCAGCGGCCGATTCCCCGCCGCCCGCGATGTCAGCGACTGGCATTGGATCGGCTGGCGGGAAGCCAGCGCGCAACTGGCCGAGCGTACCGCGCGCCATGTGCTGGAGGCACCTCAGGTGTCAGCGAGGCAACATGCGCATAGCCCTTAACGCCCGCATCCTCCAGGCACCGCGCACCGGCATCGGCCATTACGTGGCCGAACTGGTGAATGCCTTGCACACTGAAACCGATATCGAGGTGGCGCTGTTCCATGGCTGGGGCTGGAGTGCGCAACTGCCGGAAGCGGCGATGCCCGGTTATTCGCGCCTGACGCCGCTGCTGCGGCAGATCCCCGGGGCCTATCAGGCGCGCCGCTGGCTTGAACAGAAACGCTTCGATCAGGGCCCGGCGCAACCGGTCGATCTGTACCACGAACCGAGTCTGTGGCCGCTGGCCTTCGATGGCCCGACCGTGATTACCCTGCACGATCTCACGCACCTGCATTTCCCCGAGACCCAGCCACCGGCGCGGCTGCGGGAAATCGAGCGCCGGCTCGCCGAAGGCGTACGCCAGGCGCGGATCATTCTGACCGACTCGCAAGCCATCGCTGACGAGGCCCGGGAGTATTTCGGACTGCCTGCCGAGCGCTTCGTGGTCGCGCCGCTGGGTGTCGCCGAGCGTTTCAGGCCGCGCGATCCACAAGCCATCGATGCGGTGCTCAAGGCCCATGCGGTCGAGTACCGGGAGTACTTTCTCTGCGTCGGCACCCTGGAGCCGCGCAAGAACCTGAATCTGGCCCTGCGCGCCCACGCGCTGTTGCCAGATCGGGTGCGCCAGCGTTTCCCGCTGTTGATCGTCGGCATGGCCGGCTGGCAGCGCGACCAGTTCAGTGATGAATTGCGACAGGCACTGGCTAGCGGGCACGTGTGCCTGCTCGGCTACCTGCCCGATGAGCAAGTCGCGCAATTGCTGGCCGGCGCCCGGGCGCTGATTTTTCCGTCGCTGTATGAAGGTTTCGGCCTGCCGGTGCTGGAAGCGATGGCCAGCGGCACGCCAGTGGTAATCACCCGCTCTTCGGCCATGCCGGAAGTGGCGGGCGACGCCGGCAACTATATTGAAGCTGACGATGCAGACGGCTTGCGTGATGCGATGAGCCGACTGATCGATGATCAAGCGCACTGGCAGGCATGCCGGGAAGCCGGATTGCAGCAGGCACGGCTTTTTTCCTGGAAGCGTTGCGCGCAGGCCACGGCCGGCGCCTACCACCAGGCCATGGGAGGTTGAATGCGAGTTCTTCATTTCTTCAAGACGTACCTGCCTGACTCGGTCGGCGGTATCGAGCAAGTGATCTTTCAACTCTGCGAAAGTGGCGCCCAACACGGCATCGAAGGCCAGGTGCTGACCCTCAGCGCCAATCCAGAACCTGCAGTGGTGCGTCTCGGCCAGCATGAAGTGCATCGGGCCAAACTGGATATCCAGTTCGCCTCCACGGGTTTTTCCTGGAGCGTGTTCAAGCAGTTTCGTGAACTGGCCGCCGAAGCCGACGTGATCAACTACCACTTCCCGTGGCCGTTCATGGATCTGGTGCATTTTGCCAGCGGCGTGAACAAACCGACGGTGGTGACCTATCACTCGGACATCATTCGCCAGAAGCACCTGCTCAAACTCTATCGCCCGCTGATGAACCGCTTCCTCGCCAGCGCCGACCGGATCGTCGCGGCTTCGCCGAACTATCTGCACACCAGCGACGTGTTGCAGCAATTCCAGGACAAGACTCGCGTCATCCCCTACGGCTTGAACAAGGCCGGTTATCCACAGCCTGACGTCGAGCGCATGAACCGCTGGCGTCAGCAGCTTGGGGACAAGTTTTTCCTGTTCGTCGGGGTGATGCGCTATTACAAAGGCCTGCACATCCTGCTCGAAGCCTTGAAAGACGTGGACTATCCGGTGGTGATCGTCGGCGCCGGCCCGCTGGAGCAGGAACTGCACGCCCAGGCCGCGGCCCTGGGTCTGCGCAACATTCATTTCCTCGGGCGGCTGAGCGACGAAGACAAGGTCGCCCTGCTGCAATTGAGCTACGCCATCGTCTTCCCATCGCACTTGCGCTCGGAAGCGTTCGGCATTTCGCTGCTCGAAGGCGCGATGTACGGCAAACCGATGATCTCCAGCGAGATCGGCACCGGCACCAGCTACATCAACATCCACAACGAAACCGGACTGGTGGTGCCACCGAGTCATCCACCGGCATTTCGCGAAGCGATGCGCACCCTGTGGGAAAACCCGGCCCACGCCGCCGAAATGGGCCTCAAGGCTGAGGCCCGCTATCGGCAGTTATTCACAGCCGATGAAATGGGCCGCAAATGGACCGAGCTGTATCAGGAGCTGCTGGAAGAAAAGGCGTTGTCCTACGCCTGATCCGTTACAGATCCAGCACCAGCGGCTGGGCACTCTGCGCCGGCACCGCGCAGCAAATCAGCACCTGCCCCTCCTCCGGCACTTCTGCCGGAGGCTGTGGATAATTCACCGCGCCACTGATCAGCCGCGTCCTGCAGGTGCCGCACGAACCCCCGCGACAACTGAATTCCGGACGCAAGCCGCGACTTTCCGCCAGCTCCAGCAGACTGCCGCCATCGGGCTGCCAGCGCGCTTCCTTGGCTGAACGTTCGAACACCACCGGCACCGACGTGGTCGCAGCCGGCGGTTGTTCCATCACGATCGCGTCCGGATCGGCTTGGCGCTTGAGCGTCGAAGGGCCAAAGGTTTCCGCATGGATCTGCGCATCCCGCACATCCAGTTCACGCAACGTGTCGTAGATGCCCTGGGTGAAACCGCCGGGACCGCAGAGCACGAAGTCGACCTGATCGAAGTCCTCGTCGGTCAGCAGATTGCGCAACAGATCGCCATCGATACGGCCACGCAGATCGAAGTCTTTTCCTTCGACCAGATCGTCTTCCGGCTGGCTGAGCACTCGCAACACCTTCACGGCATCACCGGCTTCCTCCAGCAACCGATCCACCTCTGCGCGGAACGGCTGGTCGGCGAGGCTGCGGGAACTCTGAACAAACAGGGTCGGACGAATCCGCCGGGTCCGCAGGCCCTGATACACCACCTCACGCAGCATCGACAGCAGCGGCGTAATGCCGACGCCGGCCGCCAACAGCACCAGTGGACGATGCTCCAGCGCCGCGACCGTGAAATGCCCTTGAGGCAAGCGCGCCTCCAGCACATCGCCCACGCGAATCTGCTCATGCAGGTGCGTCGACACCCGGCCTTCGCGTTTCACGCTGATCCGGAAGAAATCATCCGACGGCGCGCCGGACAGGCTGTAGGTACGGATGTGCACCTCGCCATCGAGGGTGAACCGCAGCGGCAGATGCTGCCCGGCGAGAAACACCGGCAGTCCTGCGCCATCGTCCGGCTCCAGATAAATCGAGCGGATGTGACGGCTTTCCATTTCGACTTTTGCCACGCGCAATGGCCGCCAGCTGTCCCCCAATGCCTTGGCCTGCAACCGTGCATCGGCCTGGGCCCAGTTACCGGTCAGCAGGCTGGTGGGTGACATGCCGTCGAAGCGCCAGCGAAGAGCCAGCGCTGCCGGACGCCGAACCAGTTTCTCCACCTCAAACGTCCACAGGCGTTCGGCGCCCTGGAAGGCCTCGATCTGCGGCGCCTCGAGAATGATCTCGGTGCGACCGCTGAGCTGCAACACATCACCTGTGGAAAAGTCGATGAACAGCAAGCCGGCCAAGGGATTGAGCAGCAGATTGCCCAGCGTGTTGAAGTGCAGGTTGCCGGCAAAATCAGGGATCGTCAGGCGATTACCCTCGATCCGCACAAAACCGGGCTGACCGCCGCGGTGGGAAACATCCACCGAACGCTCGCCGTCGACATCAACGTAACTGGCGACAAAGAAAGTGTCGGCGCTTTCGATCAGCGCAATGGCGGCGTCATCGAGGCTGTCACGGTGTTCGGCTTTGCGGGTCTGCGGATCGGTCAGCGGCACCCGCTGAAACTGACGCAATTGAATGTATTGCGGGCAGTTGCCGAACGATTGATCCACCGTCAGACCGAACCCGTTCGCGTCAAGATTATCGATGTGGCCATTGAGCCGATTGCGCCGGCGGGTGTGCAGTTCGATACCAAGCAGACCGATGGCGGCGCCGGCTTGTAACTGCGCCGGGTCATCGGCAGCCGGCAGACTGGCGAACTGCAGTTGCGTCGGCTCGGGAGAGTGAGCAAAGCCCGGCTCCCCCTCCAGCACACTGGCCCAGGGGCGACCTTCGGCATCCACCGCGCCGTACAGCATGAAAGGCAATTGCTCATAGAACTGGCGGTGTTGATCCGGCATCCAGGTGCGAATCACCTTACGCCCGAATTCCGCCATGCGCTCGGCAACGCCGACATGGGCCTGTAACTGTTGCTCGCCAGCGTGCCACGGTGAACGTTCCATCACGGTCTCTCCCCTGCACCATCGGTGCAGATTGAATGTCAGACGGTGGTTTGCAGGCCGGCAACGGTGCGCGGCATGCCGACAAAACCGGGCAGCGCCTCGATGCGCGAAAGCCAGGCGCGAACGTTAGCGTAGTCGTCCAGCGACACATTGCCTTCCGGCGCGTGGGCAATGTAGCTGTAGGCCGCCACGTCAGCGATGGTCGGCTCAGTACCCGCCAAATACGGGGTTTTGCCCAGTTCCAGGTCCATCACCTTGAGAAAGTTGTGCGCACGGGTGATGACTTCCTCGGCGTTGAACTTCGCCCCGAACACCGTGATCAGGCGGGCGGCCGCAGGGCCGAAAGCAATCGGCCCGGCGGCAGCGGACAACCAGCGCTGCACATGCGCGGCGCCGACCGGATCGCTCGGCAGCCAGCGGCCGTTGCCGTATTTCTGTGCCAGGTAGACGAGAATCGCGTTGGAGTCGGCCAGCACTACACCATTGTCATCAATGGCCGGAACCTGACCAAAGCTGTTGATCGCCAGGTAGCCGGGCTGTTTGTGCTCGCCTTTGGCCAGATCGACAAAGATCAGCTCGGTCGGCAGTTGCAACAGTGACAACATCAGTTCGACGCGATGGGCGTGGCCGGAACGCGGGAAGTTGTAGAGTTTGATCGCTTGCATGGTCGACTCCGCTGGATGATGGCGCCGTTCAGGGTGGACGGCGGCCGTGGGAGCCATCTTCCACCTATCGTGAAAACAACAGAATCACCAGCAAACGCAATCCATTATTTCTCTGGATGAAATAACGCGGCGTTTTTCAGCGCCGGATGCTCACGCAATGCGTTCACCATGAAATCGACAAAACTGCGCACCCGCGCCGGCGCCTTGCGTCCGCCCTGATACACCACATGGATCGGCAACGCAGGCAGTTCGAACTCGGCGAGGACGATTTCCAGTTCGCCGGAGGCGACCTTGCTGGCCACCTGATAAGACAGCACCCGGGTCAGTCCCAGGCCCAGCGACGCCGCCGTGATTGCAGCCTGATTGGCCGTGACCACCAGACGCGGTTCCGGTTTTACCCCGATGAGTTCACCGTGTTCCATAAATGGCCAGCTACGCTGCTGGCCGATGGCCGAAGTCGCCACCACCGGCGCCCCGGCCAATGCCTGTGGATGGGCAGGCCGCCCATGGACCGCGAAGTATTCCGGCGAGCCGCAAATCACCCGCCGTACCTCACCGACCCGGATCGCATGCTGATTGCTGTCCGGCAACTCGCCGATACGCACCGCGACGTCGATGCCCTCCTCGACCATGTTCACCACCCGGTCGAGCAACAGGGCATTGATGGAAACGTCCGGGTATTGCGTCAGATAACGCGCCATCACCGGCGTGACAAACAGCTCGCCGAATAAAACAGGCGCCGTCACCGTCAACTGCCCACGCGGCTGGGTATGACTGCCGGCAGCGGAATCCTCCGCTTCCTGCACCTCGGCGAGAATCCTCCGACAGTCTTCCAGGAAACGCAGACCGGCTTCGCTCAAATGCACGCTGCGGGTGGTCCGGATCAACAACTGCGTGCCGATCCGCTGCTCCAGCGCCGCCACCGCCCTGGTCACGCTCGCCGCCGACAGACCCAGACGCCGCGCCGCAGCAGAAAAGCCCTGCTCCTGGGCGACGATGGCGAAAACCTGCATTTCCTGAAAGCGATCCACTTTTCAACTCCTAAACCGCGGCGTTCATCCGCTGATGCAAGTCAGGGAATAACAGTTGAGCAAACCAGATCGGCAAACCCGGATAGAGATCACGTGCCTTGGGTGTCGCACTCTGAACCAGACCCAGTTGTACGAGACTTCTCAATTGATCCGTTGCCACCCGATCGGACAATCCCGTGAAGATTTTGAAATCCGCGCGGCTCAACGTGCCCTGCGTCAGCAGAACATGCAAAGCACGGGCTGTTTCCAGCTTGATTCCCTCTCGCTTGATCCGCTCGTCCCAAGCAAAAATGGTATGCAACCTTTCGCGCATATTGGAGATGTTCAACGCCTGCTCTGTATAACGCATCTGGTCGAGACAGGTTTCCAGCATGAAACCGACAAATTCGAACAAACCGGCCTGCGTCAGTTGACCACGACCATCCAGATCCCCACGACGCGGCTTGTCGGCGTTGGCCAGCCGGGCGTAATAGGACGCCTGCTGTCGAGCAAGCCCGCGGGATAAGGACCAGAGCGGCGAAACCAGCCCAAGTTTCTGCAACTGGAGATGCGTCACCAGCCTGACTGTTCGTCCATTTCCGTCAACGAAAGGATGCACCCAGGCCAATCGATGGTGATAAGCCATGACGGCAAGCAGTCGACTCCGAGCGTCCGGCAAACGACCGTATACCTGCTGCATCCGGTTAAGCATGGGCGATACAGATTGGCAGGAGGGGGCCGCGTGATTGCCGACAAGCACTTCCTGACTCGCCACATCCCGCAGTTGACCAGGCACCAGTTGACTCCCGTCACTCAGGCTCAGTTGCTCGTCGCAAGCACCGAGAAAAAGACGCTTGTGCAGGCGCGTAACGAATGCCGGACTGAACAGGGTTTCCCATGACAGGTCCTTATGCATAGTCAGTGCTCGTTCAAATGCCTGCTGTGTGCCGATGTGCGTCATAGCCAGCTCTGTGAGCTCTTTGCGGTGACGTTTTGGAGCTGTCGGGGCAAGCGTCACTGGCTCCGTGAACTGGCCTTCTATCAGGTTGCTGTAAAAACTGCTGGTGACACGCAGTAGGCCGCCGACGCGTTGCAGCATGGGGGGAGAAACCATGGCGCTGAGTTTTCCCGCCTGAAAGGGCACTTGCTCGGCCAGTTGCAATATTTCGCTGGGAAATACAGGCATGAGCGGCTCGAGCCAATGGTTTCCCAAGACAGATTCAGCACTCATCAAACCTCCAGAATCGCGGATTTTTTTGCGAATTCAAGATTACGCTCAAAGCCTTTAATTACCTAGCCTTGAGTAATGTAGGAGATTTCATTAATGGGTGTAGTTAGCGGATTTTTTTGCGGATTTTCTGTAGGAATTGCTGCGGTGTATCTGTGTTCTGCACAAGAGCGCGAATAATTTGATCCTACGGAATAAAGTCTGTCGGATCGAGCCCAGCAATTACTGGGATTAGCCGACGGGCTAATCAGAAATAAAGTCTGTCGCATCCCGCATTTTTTAAGGCCTTACCGTGTGACCTACTAAATAAAGTCTGTCGGAATTACGCAACCATATGATTTTAATGAATTTTAACGACACAAATTGAATACTGACGCTTGTAATTCACGCACAGTGAGAATGATGATCGAGACGTGCTCGGGGCCTGACCTGCCAAACCCCGGGACCACCCGGTCCACAACCAATGCAGATTTTGCCGTTCCGTCGACGCTATTATCCGCGCATCCACGTCGATCAGTTCTCCCGCGGCCCTTCACTCGGAGCATCGCATCCAGCACAGCGCGTGGATCTTCTGTTAAAACACTTTTTCGGCTGACGACCTCCCAGGCAGCCGTCACAAGACCCAAACCAAAATGCCATACCCCAACCGTCCTTCTGAGAACCAAGGGCGGACCGCAGATCATCGTGAACGGTAATCTGCGGATAAAAGGTACTGCCCGCTGCCAGTACCACTCTGGATGCTGGGAAACTCTCATAACCACAACATCAGCAAGTCGAGAAAGCTTTACGGTTGCTTCGGAGGGGGCGCGACAGGCTTGGCCACTGCTTGCGAAGTCGGTCTTTGGGGAACATAGCCGTTAGTTTGCAAACCATCCTGCACGGGAGCTGGCTTACCATTTTCGTTTTTGTCAGTCATTTCCTATACCTTTCTCAAGGATTTTTTGGTGGAGGAGCTACCGATTTACTTTCGCTGGTGGGTTTTGGAGAGTATCCATCCCTAAACTCTTGCCGTCCGCCATTACCTGATCCGCTTGTACCGCCGTTCTTTTGCTTGTCTGACATTAATAGTCGCTCCGCTGTCTAAAGATTATCTGGAATTTACTCAACAAACCTTTATGGATTTTTAGGTGGTGGTGCTGGGGCACGCTCGCTTGTTGGAATAGGTATATAACCGTTACTTACGCGACCTGTATCGCGCTTTTTGGAAGGAGGGGCAACTCTTTCAGATGAGTCATTTTTCTTGTTCGACATTTTCATTTTCCTCAGCGTCTTTGAGGTTGAAGAGCTCAAGTGTAGCTATTTCTTTGGCAAGTATGATGATACCGGCGGAGTCATTTCTCTTTCGTTCGAATCCCCCTCCCTCGCTCAAAACCCATGCCTCTTCGAGGTATATCTGCTCCGGTGCCGGACTGCTCGAAGCAAAAGACTTTGTGTCGAAGCGGCCCGCGATTTGACGTCCGTCAACCAAGGTCACTATCACCCAATAGCGACCTCGCTGGCTGAACACAAAATCCCAAGGTTTTCCCGTGGGGTGCGCAAGCGATCGTTGCAGCAGCTGGGTTTTGCGAAGCCATAGAAAGGCCCATGCCCAAGCAATCGGAGCAACCAGCACTACAAGGATGTAAAACAACACATAAAGCGTTGGATAGGATGCTCTGAGGTTGAAGTTCTCTACTGCGTAAATCGGCCCCAATAGCAGCGCGTAGTTGATGGAGCTATAGGCGACGGCGTCTATTAATTGTTGCGCTGAGTCTTTGACTTGCGTCGGCTGAAGAAGCGCGTACATCTTCAGGCTGATGAATCCGGGAACGACGAAAGCGATGAAATAGAAAAGCTTGTTGGCTGCCCAAATATCCATATCAGTCCTTTTTAATTGGGTTCTGTTGTCGTCGTCAGAAGTCGGTCAATGCAAGCTGAGCAGATATTGCCCTATCAACGCCCCTGCTAGCATGATTAGGTCTGATAAAAACTCATTTCGCAGGCCTTGCGCTGTTGGCGCGGATACGATTTTGACCCAGGCTGCTGAATTTGACTGACCTAAACACACCCTTTTAAATCCCGCGCGAGGTCTTCGTTTGCTGAGTTTTCGGGTGGGTCAACGAAGTCCGGCAGGCTGGGTCAAAATCGTATCAGCGCCAACAGCCATGGCTGTCAGGCGGGAGTTCAAAAAAGCAGCGCTCGAACGCCACTTCGAGCTCAACCCGCTCGACTAATGTGCAGCCCTTGCGAAGCCCCCACCAAGAGTGTTCGCGGAGCCGCTACTTATAGAATTGGTCATTGCTAAGCCGTCTGCTATGCGTCTGTCAGCTTCAACGCGCCATGCCTGGAAGCGCTGCTGAAGTACACGGCTTTCATCCACATTCCTATGCAGTTTCCGCTGATGAGACCGCCAATTCTCTTAGCTCACCAATTCCTGAAGAAAATTCGTGAGCGCTTTCTTTGGATCATCCTCTTCCGAAACGATCATCTCTATTCCCCATTGTCCCAGCACTTCCTGAGCAACAGGGTTCGGCCGATTCGTGAATACATATGACTTTAGTCTGGCGGATGGCAATGCGGAGCGCCCCCACATCTCCGTCAGTCGATAAAACAGAAGTCGAATATTGATGTCCGAAATGCTGTATCCGATGAAGAGAACAGAGTTCCCCAAGACATCGTTGCTGAGCTTGATGTCCAGCGGAGAGTCATAATTCAATCGCTGAAAGTAACTGGTTTCGTCGAGAACGATTGATGACTCGTCATCGAAATCCCCATGGAATTTTACGATCTGACGCCGGCCCTCAGCGGCAGATACTAGGTCGGCAACGCTTGCAATCTTGTCGTATGGTACCTCGAACTTGTCGTGGGCCATTTCCAGCCATCGATCATAGTTGGTGGTGTAGATCCGTGAAAATCGTCCGAGGGTAATCAGTCGATGGATTTCGGACGTGGAGATATCTGTACTGTGCTTGTGCCATTCGCGATCCATCCAGCTCCGAAGCGGCCCAAGAGTACCTTTTTTCCTCTTGTAATACTCCGCAAGTGCAAGCGGTGTTCCGTAAGTGGAGAAGATTTTCGGATCGTATCCCAAGTCCTGGGCAATGCGTGCGATAAGCTCGCCCCAAGTAGGCAGGCTTAGATTGGCAGACACCCCAGCACCTACAAAAAGCATGAGTTTGCCGGTGCGGTGCGCGCGTAGCAACTCAGCGTTCATTTTACGCCCTCACAAGTTTTGAGATATTCGGCGAACTGATCGAGTGCTTTGCGGCGCATGGAAATAGCGTCCTTGGCCGGTCCCATCTCAGCGAAAGTTTGGGTGTGCCCGTTCGGGACGAAAACGCAGTCCCATTGAAAGTCAGTTGGACCGGCCGGTACAAGAGGCACAGTTCCCTCGATGGAGCCTTCGAACAGGTGAATCTGGCGCCCATCACAATACCCGAGCACTGTTTTTGCGGTCACTGCTGCATCTTCGAGACCCGCTACAAGCTTGACGAATCGCTCTGCCTCCAGCTTGTCCCAGAATATCTGGGTTAGACCCGCAGGAAGTCCATTGAGACCGCTCAGGTAGAGCCCTGTGTGCTCGACGAAAAGCGGGCGACCTATAGCCTCAAATGCCTTGGTCAACTTGTCCCGCACCAAGCGGTGGACATCCTCGGTTTGCAGTTCTTCAATTTTCCGTGACACCGACACGACTTCCACTCCGATAGGGGAAAGAATTCGCTGCACCTCGTTGACCTTGTGCTGATTTCCGGACATGAAACGGATTTTCAATTTAGACCCTCTATGAATGAGTACCGCTTCGCGACGTCGAACTGTTCGGAAATATCACTGGCGGAGAGTCCCTCGGTCATCGCCGTCGCATGATCATCTGCGAGGCCTCGCTGATGAATCGCTGGGTTGTCCGAGCAAATTACAAAAGGAACCTGGTGGCGCCGAAACTCCAACAGAGGATGGGCCTCGTCGACAGGAACAGCTCCGGTGAGCCTGTTGCTGATTGGGCATACTTCGATGCAAATATCCTGTCGTGCCAGGAGATCTAGCAGGTGAGGATCCTTGCTAGCAGCTGTTCCATGGCCAATACGATCTGCGCCAAACAACTCCACGGCTGACCGAACGTTTTCCACGCGACCAGTTTCGCCCGCATGAATGGTGATTCCGAGTCCGAATCGATCCTTCGCCTTCCGAAATAGCGACGGTAATTCGGCTGGATACGCAATCTCCTCATCGCCCGCCAGATCTAGCCCCACCACATCATCCGGCTCACCGAGATCTTGGTAGGCCTGTAGAAGGGTAGCTAGGCCAACCAAACTGTAATCGCCGCGTGTCACCGTGAGGACCAAGCCCAGACGCATACCGAAGCGGTCGGATGCAGCTCTATACGATTCTAAAAGGCGCTCCAAGGCTTGAGCGGGCGAGCAATTTTGCAGAGCGGCAAGGTATAAAACGCTGCTTCGGAGTTCTACAAAGCGCACGTTGTTCTGCGCGAGGTTCGCGACGACTGCCAAGGAAAGGCGATCCAGGTTCTCGCGTCTTTTGGGGAAGAGCCGCAAGACCTGCCAAGGGGTCAGGTATGACGCCAGCGACTGACACGGTGTGTGTCGCAACATGTCCCGCTCAATCAGGAAACCAGACGGCAGCTCAGTTAATTCATCCGTAAAAATGTCTTGGATCGTCGATATCGGGATGGCTCCGTTCATGTGTACATGCAGTTCAGCACGATCACACTCGCTAGGTTCCAACACCAAGCTCTCGTGTGCAATCTCATGGCCATTGACCCCATTTGGCGTCGTTGCTAGATCCATCTGGCACTGATTCAAGCGCTATCCTTTGTCGTTGTAATGAGCCTAGTTCTACACCGCCCGACTGCGTTTCTGTTTACGATAATCTCAAAAAGCCATCCTATGTACCAGTTGGTCAGGTAGATCGTCTAGTGTCGCTGGCTCAACATTTTTACGGCTACGGCTTGCAAGGGCGCCTACTGATTCATAGCACCATCGCAAGGTCATGTTGTAGGCTGCTTTTTAAACAAGACAGCGATGACTAATCGGCCAGCTGTCTATGAAGTGAAATGGAGTAGTGATGTCTCGATTTGCATTTGGCAGCATTTTCACGGCACTGGATGATGACGAGATCGAAGATCAGAAAGGCTACGGATTCTTCGATTGGCAGGCTCATGGCGTCGTAGGTTACGATGAAGAGTTGGCGACCTATTTCGCGAATTTGGACGGTAGCTGGGGAATTGGTACGGCATACCAGGAGCTTCCCACTATAGCCGACCTGCAGCGCCGACTGGTCGAAGCTTTTCAGGGAGTGGAACTTCCGTTCAACCGAGTAGGGCTTGAGCGGCTGGCTCAAGGTGTCGAAGACAGTCCAACGATCCTGACCCCATCCCAAGCCGCATCCAAAAGATCTTAAAGGAATAAGATGTCCATCGTTTTGTATCACCAAGCATGCCCAGACAAGTCCGCAGTTGATCAGGTTTTGAAACTTGCCGCATCTTTTTGCACTGACCTGAGGCTTGACGCGATTCCTGCCAGCAACGCGTTCTATAGCCTTTACCAGTGGGCGCTCGTACGTGAGGTCGAGTTGTACATCGAGCGAATCGGATACGCTAATGCCCCAGTCGAACTGCTCTTGGCTTTTGACGAATTGAAGCGAGATGAGGTCGTTGGGTTTCTACTCTACCTTCCGGTGATGAGGCAGACCGACGCTTGCGGTGTTTGCTACATGGCGGTGAAGAGTACTCATCAAGGACGTAGGATTGGGAAAAACCTGCTAGTCGCGATGCTTGATCGCTATCCTCATGCTGAATTGACTTGCTCAGTCTCAAATGTAGAGTTTTACGAGAGTATGGGATTTAGCGTGGTTGGCACTCACAGCTCTCAAGTCGCGATGAGTACCAGAACACAAGAGGCTACTGAGGGAGAGATATTGCTCATAGATTCGAGATCGATCCTCGGATCACCTGAGGCGCGGAAACGTCAAATGGAACTGGAGCAGCGTTGGGGTAAAAAAGAGATGCGCTACGCCATACAGCAATTTGAACGCCATGTGTCCAAGCGGGTTCTTCAAGCCGATAATTTTGTGAAAGAACGGCTTGGGAGGTAGAAAGGGCTAAGCGCGCCGGCAGGGACTACGGACCCGTCCAGTCGGATACCTGCCACGCTTTCAGCACTGGTTAAATGGCAAAGGGTAGTTGGTGTTGACTGCTTATTAAAACTACACTTTTATATCTTCGTGTCTTACGCCTCTAAGGTTGCAATCCATTAGGCCTTGATAAGGTCTGGAGTAGCCTATTATCACGAAGTAACCCCTCAGCCTTATAAACCCTCGCTGCGAGTAAAAAAACAGCTTCCTTCTACGTGGGATATGTGGACGTTAAACTGTGTTCCGGTGCATTTGAAAATTGAAGGACTTTCTCCTACCTCAAGTTCTTCAAAGCAATCCTCAAAAGCTACAAAGTAAGGGGCCGTACTTTCAGTGTCGCCTCGAAAACTGTCTTCATCCATCGTGAGGTCAAGGAACACGATGCCCTCATCGTTGCTAGCTATGAAATTTGAAAGCTTTTTGTAATCCGCAATGGAGAATATAACATCTTCGTATTTAGGCTTACCTCGCTTACAAAATTTTTCGCCTCTGATTCGATACCAAATGCTCTTTATGTAAGGTGTAGCTATTTTTCCGAAAATTCTACCGAAAGTACCGGCTATCACGCTAAAAATTTCCATATTTCCGCTCTTAAGCTTGTTTGAGTATCTTCTGTTGGCACTGATTGAAAACGTGACCCACGTGCTGACATGAAACTACTCCACGGCTAGAAAGTCCTCATTGGTTCGTCAATGGAGCGGATATGAAAGCAGTCATCGCAAAGTCGACACGTCCCAGGTCCAGCCGGTGGAACACTCAAGAGGACATAATCGCAGACTGGCTCGTCTGCACAGACAGTGCACACATCCAAACTTCCGGCTACCCGGATGGCCGCTTCCGTCATCGCAGCCTGCTTTGGGTCCCACTCACGCAGCGAAGCGAACCATTCCAGCGTGTGCGGACGAAGCAGCGGGCGAGGCTCTGGCTTAAGCAGCCCCTTACGCTCAAGCCAAGTAGTTGCTGCCCTAATGCGACGATCATGTAGCTGTGTCAAAAGCTCGTAAAGCTTTATCTTCAGAGCGAAATATTGGCGCGGATGCAATGCGTTCACAGTCACGTAGCCCGCATGGTTCAGGACAAAACGGTTTTGCCCTAACTTTTCGCTTGCCAGCAGCTCTTCACAGTATCTCTGCTTGTGCTCCGCCGAGCTTTTGTATCCCTCCATGAAGGCGACGTGATATTGCCAAGCATTCCTTTCAAACTCATCCTTCCACAGTTCCAGATACCTTGAAGCTCTCAGAGCTTTTACTAGGTGATCATCTGCCTCCTGATGGTCCACTAGGTATGCATCAATGTCGTTGAGTGATTCAATCTCAGAGGACAGCATTCGGGCTTCCCGAAGCAAGACATTGGTTGAATCCCGCATAACCTGCACGTGGTCAACATTTTCACGCCAGCCAGCCTCTTCTTCCGCATTGAGATCTCTCAGTACATTCGGAACCTCAAAAAGCGCCGCGCTATTCAGTAACTCCCCTGGATGGCAAAAGTCAGCATCCGGGACTAGGTTCGCCCCGGCCCTGTGATAAGCCTGCGCGACCAATCGCGAGCAGAACTGCCTCCGACCGGCCACAAAACCAGCCAATACACTCTTGGCGGCGCCGATCTTGGTGTATCGAGTACCAACCGCAGCTCTGGCGAAGGCGATAATAGAGTGCAGTTGGTCAGTAGTCAGGGGTGCAACCGGACGAAGAACATGACCAGCGCAGCCTGGCTCAAGTATCAGACGCTCGAGATTGCGTGCATGTACACCGTCACCAGTAGAATCGATCACACTCGACTTCCCCACACAAATCATAGCGTGAGAGATGTCCGCACCAATGGCCTTACGGATCGTTTTGCTCATGGGGTCGGGCGTGGTTGTCAGGACAATATCGCCGAGCTGGATGAGGTCGGAGACGAACACCCGCGGTCTCAGTTCCAATTCATTCATCTCGCCTTCCATATTGAATACTGCTCCTGTGCAGGTACTGAACGATGGATATTGGTGACCGATCCAAAATGTTCAAAACTGAATAGGTATTCAAGCAGGTAGATGCCGAGCTGTCCCGATGATGGTTAGAGATTTCGCTCCTCGGGTCATCGCGACGTACAAATCCTTCGCATCAAGCGAGTCGGCATCAAGAATGACGGCGTGATCATATTCAAGGCCCTTGACCAGCAATGTGGTTCCAATCAGCTTACGATGGCTGATCGGCCGCCCCGAGTGCCTCATCTCGCGCTGGTAAAGAATACCGGCCTCCACGAGCGTCGTAGCTTGACCATCAACATGAATCTTGAGCACGTTCAAGAAACGATAGAGTAAGTCACGGCGATAGGCTGATGTTTCAGGGTTGCTCTTCAAGGTTTGGAAAAATGCCTTGAGATAGCTGCTCGACTGGTCAGACAAATAGTCATTCGCGGCTTGAAGCACGAGTGGGTACTTCGTTGTCTTGCGAAGGTTGGTAACCTCACCACGCTTTGTGCCTGCAGTTAGCGTGCGAGTTACACCTGTGAAGCACTTCGTTGCGAACTTCAGGGCAAGGAGAAAGCCCGCCTGAGCAGTCTTTGCTGCCGCAAGCTTTTTAAGGAATAAGTGCAGATCTTTCCCTTCGATTTCCTCGATTGACGAAAAGCGTCCGGCCATAGATTTCGCCAAGAGGTGCGTTTTGTTCTTGGACTGCTGATCGCCACCGTGCAGGGCGATGACGCTCTCATTATGGTTCAACAGCCCACAGAGCGCTGAGTACTGTTTAGCGGCTAGATACTCGGGCTGGGTGTGGACACTGATTACGCTTGGTGGCAGTTTGGCAAGAAGGTCAATCTTTTGGCCGAGCTCAATCTTTCGCCTTGACTCTTTTAGCCACTCGCCGAGGGCCGGACTCTTCGCGTTGATCCACCGCCAAGGCACCTCCAGCCGTCCCAAGCAATCAAATTCGGGATAGATGCTGGCTTCCCAATCAACGGGCTTGCCGTCGTCAAAATCGAATATGGCTTGCAGGGGGTCACCCAAAATCCGGCTTGGGAGGAACTCCGCCAGGCTACACACCAGATCGTGTTGCAGGTCTGAGCAGTCTTGATACTCGTCGACGTAGAGACCTATGTAGCTTGACGACACCGCCTCACGGATGAACCTTTTGCCCAGCAAACGGGTGCAGCACTCGTACAACTTACTCCACTGTTTGCTGGTCGGGTTTTCAATTTTCCACCCTGATGCCTTCGGATATGCCAAACAGAGGCGAAGTGCCCAACTCGCGATCGTATCGACCTGGTACTGGGAACCGCGAACGCCCAAGTTTGCCATCTTCATTTTTATCGAGTTCACGCCAGCAAAGGTGTGCGTCAGGATAAGCTGCCGGCCGCTGGACGCTCGCACCGCCATTGCGATGAGGTGAGTCTTTCCAAACCCCGCTGGCGCGATTACATAACCCTTGGAGGTACAGTCGTTGAGCTTGATTGCGAGGTCTTCAGACACGCTTGGCCCACTCCCAAAGCCTTCCCAACTCTACGGCGAGATTTGTTTTGCCGAACACGGGATCGTTGAAAGCAGCACTCACCGACTTGAACCACTGGTCGCCTCTCGTAGTGTCCTTGAACCACCCCGCACTCTTTGCTGCAGCACCAATTGCAGTCCGCAGCTTGGGGCTATCCCGCCACTCGCTGATGTCAGGGTCGAGCACGTCCTGATACTGCGATCGCACTTGATCGTATACCGAGTAGAAAAGTTCGACTCCGGCAAGCGTCAAACTGGCAAGTACGGAAGCCCAGGGCAGATCTGCAAAAGCCCGTTCCTCAAGCGAAAGTTTGTCGCTCCAGACGTAGGAGGGAATTCCTAACGCCACAAGCCCAGCAGCATCAGCGGCTGAGAACTGCTTCTCGGCATCGCCATCAGCTAGCACCGACACGTCATAGCCAAGTTTTTTGAAGGCAATGGCCATGCCCTTCACTTTGCTGGCCCCCTTGGCGTCCAGCAACGCCACACCGTGATACGACAATGGATCTTGCCCATTCTCGAGTTGGTGATCGTCAAAGCCCCTTATGAAACCTACCTCGGTAGCGCCTTCACATACGACGACCTTTTTGGCCAAGAATGCTTCAGCGCTAGAGCGAATCTTCCCCTGAACCTCATGCTCTTCGAGGCCCTTCTCGGCAGCAGAGACGATCGTCACGACCCCGCCCTTGCTGTGGACGATATGAAGGTCCTGCACCGTGAGTTCGCGAAGCACCATGGGCGAATGAGTGGTTAGGAAATACTGCCCACGTTTGTCCTCCCTAATGTGCTTGATGAGACGCGTAATGCGATGGGGCTCGAGGCCGAACTCCAACTCATCGAACAACGTGATATGGCCTTCCTCCAGACCTGCTTTCTGGATTCCACACTGAAGCATTCGGCGAGATCCCAGACCTAACTGGCGTAATGGGATTTCGCCGTCATGCAGGGAAAGACCGCCAACTTTCAGGTTGATGGACGCCAAGTCGAGATGGGCCTTATAGGCATCAAGTACAGGGACACCCAAGAGCTTCGCAATCTCTTGTGATTTGGTTGCTGCATTGTCGAAGTTTGTCAGGGTGACAGCGCGGTCGACATCGAGTGAACCTCTCGCGGTCCTCGATGCATTGGCCAATAGCTCGCTCAAGCTCTGCGCCACGGTCAGCTTGGCAAGAGCAGTTCCGTTTGCCCAGGAAAGCTCTCGTTCACTAAATACTCCGATGAGGCCCACGCCGACCTTGTTTCTGTCTGCCTGCTTGAACTGCACTCCGTCAGGATTGCGATCACACACGACTGTCCACTTCGGCTCCAGGTCCTTTTCGACGGTAAGCCGGGCGGTCACTACGCTTTCAAAATGATCATCTGGCTCGTCATGAAGCTTCTGAGCTGCAGCGTCCCAGCCCCGTAGGTGAAGCCCGTACTTATTGAGTGCACAGAAGTCAGCTGCCAAATGCCCGATTGTGATCTCAATGACAATGGGATCAGCGATTTTACATTGGTAAAAATCTGAGTCGCTGAGAGCAAGATTCCACTGGGGATAGAACGTGTACCGGATGGCTTCTAGGATTGTGGACTTTGAGGAGTCGCCCTTGCCTATAAGGCAAAGAATGTCGGCTGTTGGTACGTTCCAATCAAGCGCTTTCACCCCTCGAAAGTTCTTGATCACGATCTTTCTGATTTTCACCGACCGGTATCCTCTGAACGTCATCTATGAGTGAGGCGAAATCCATTTGTAGCGCCTCGCCTGGCTCTCAAGGAAAGCTGGAGGAGTGGCCATTCGCCTTACCCATCATAGATGACATCCAGCGAGCCGGGGAACTCGCCGTACGCATGCGTCGAAGATCGCATTACCCCGAAGGCTTAGGGATACCTACTGGAGAGGAATCACAGCGAATATCGATCACTCTCAATTCTGCAATCGAACAGCAGTCATCTTGGCCTTTTGCTGCTCCCTGACCACAGCCTGCTCATTTATCCGGGTCTGGATTTGGGTGTAGAGCTGAGCCCGCTCGTTGTCGCGGTCGGCCACCGTAACCACCAGAGAATACTGTTCCTTTTCTGCGGCCGAGGGATTCCAGTCACGATCTTGCCTGACTACGACCACAAACCACTTCTCTCCGGGTTTCCCTTGTTTGAACGTCCAGCGAGAAGACTGAACCGTGCCATGGTTTCTCATTTGGGCGGGAATGTCGCGATTTGTGTCCCTGGCTTCTTTGAGTACCTCCGTCTTCTTTTTCATCTCCTGGCTAAAGTGTTTCTGTACCTCCTCCAGCGAGGTGCCAGTGACCAAGCGGTAGTAAATTTGGGTAGCCAGATATTCAATCCGGGTAGTCCTGACTACTGGCGAGTAAGCCAGTGTTATTGAAAGCTCTCTGGTCCCTCGAGCGGAGCGCAAATAGTCCTCCGGCAACGGCAGTTCGAAGAACTGGCATCCGTCGTTCTCAATAGTTTCCTCTGACATCAACACCACGACGTTATCGGAAGACCTAAAAAGATCAGCCTCACTCACCACACCATAGCCGGCCACATCCCTTTCTACGTCGCGGTTCCAGGTGGCTTTCGCCTTCTTGTAGCTCTTTCGAAACTCCTCCGAAAACGTCGAGGTGACCGCATCCGGCAGATAAGCCTGATTCACCAGCATTGCTCGAAGCATATTCGCAGACGCCGTCGGGTAAGCGTTCAGCAGGCGCCCGGCTAGGTGAGTGATGTACGGCGCCGCCAAGCTGGTCCCGCTTATTTCCTTGAAAACCGTATTCCCCGTCCACTGGTGGTTGAGCGTTAACACGCCCAAACCTCGCATGTGCGGCGCCCATTGTGCGTTTGCTTGCCTCATAGGGCTGGCGAGATTGCCGCCGGCCGCAACGAGCTCGGGCTTGATCGCCCCTTTTACCGACGGGCCGTGCCGAGTGAAGGGAGATGGTTGGTTTTCCGATGCAGGTGAAAGATGGTAAATCTCCGGATACTTCTGGCTGTCAATCGTAGAGTTGTGTCGGGAGATGCTCCCCACCGTCAACACCATCATTGCAGGTGCGGGGTCGATGATGGCGCTCTGGGCAGCGATTAGGTACTCCGGGTACTCGTCGCGCCAACTGTTGGTTGGGACTGGTGGGCTTTCGGAGCCACAGAAATTGCCCGTAGAGACTACGAACAAGATGTTGTACCGCCGGGAAAGGACATCCAGGATATAGGCTAGCCCTCTGACATGCGCACCATCGTAGGGAGCATTATTGTTGCCCAGCGAGAGGTTGAAGATCCGGCATCCGAGTTCGACGAAATGCTCTACAGCCTTCGTCAGCGATACCTCGAGAGTGAGTTCGTCGTAGACCGCATTACCTGTATGCGGACATTTCTTCATGACTTTTCCATTGAAGAGCCAGAACTCCGGCTTCCAGAAATTCGAGTTGTTACAACCCTCCACGTCGCCATACAGGGCAACGCCGGCCACAGCGGTCCCGTGACCTGCTTCATCTGCATCCCCCTCCTCATCGACAAACGAGGCGCTCTCAGCCATTGCTGGCTTCAGGAGGGGATGATTCCCGTTAATGCCGCTGTCTAGAATGCAAACGCGGGCTGCGTCATTAGGGGGTGGCGGGATGTTGAGAGGCAACTCATTGATGTCTCGGTTCAGCTGTTGAATGCTAATGCCAGTGGCAGGGATGAGATCCACCAGACGAACATCGCGCTGGTTGAGCAGCAACTGAGCTTGCTGGGGGGTGACCTCGACCCGATACATGAGCAGGCTGTCCAGATTGATTCTGTCGAGCCTCTTGATGTGCTCGGTGGCTAGCCAGCTCTCGAAAGAGGTCGTGAGCTGAACACGACTTGGGTGATGCGCAACCTGAATAGGCCACAGTTCGATATCGAGTTTGAAGGTGGGGGTGTCTGGCAACCCTATATTCTTAAGAGCCCAACTCTTCCGATCTTCTGCGGACCACGCATCTACACCTGCAATAGCCTCGAGAATCTGGCGATGGGTCAAGTTGGCGTCCATGACACCCAGCTTTTGTAGATGGGCGGTAAATTTTGCCAAACCCTCTTCGCTCGCGAACACTACGCAGAGTTGCTTGCCTTCTTGGCTGATAAACTCCAACCCATGCGTATTCAGGTTGGCGAAGGTCAATGCGCCCTCGTACTCCAGCTTTAGAACGTAAGGAGATTTGTCTGAAGAGCCAATTTGCTTCTTGGCCAGCCCCTCCGCTGTGGCGAAGTAACCGTTGAGCTTTTGACCGTGACCAAGCCGATCTTCGCGGGTGACGAAGTGAGGGGGGCTTTTGGTCCGACGCGAGTTATCCAGAACTTCACGTGTAATACTCAGATGCTTGTAGGTTGCCACAGCTTCTTCCTTGAAAATTTATGTTTTAGGACTTTCTGAGGTCCTCCCGCACAAGAGCGCTTTTAAGCTCCTTGATGGTCAGAAACTCTTGCTCTCGCAGGATCATCCGTTTGGCGGCGCGGCGAATAACCCGCTCGATATCCGCGCCGCTCTTACCTTTAAACTCCTTCAATACTTCTTTGTCGTCAATCTCGAATTGACGACGGATCCCTCGCAGTTTCAGCAACAAGATCTCCTTCAACTGCTTTTCATCCGGAAGCGGAAACTCGATCGACTCATCGAATCGCCGCCAAATGGCGGAGTCTAAGATCTTCTCATGGTTGGTAGCCGCCAGGATCAAACTAAGACCTTCGTATGAGTCCATCATCTGAAGGACCGCGTTCACAACACGTCTTAGTTCGCCATGGTCGCCACTATCACCACGTTCTTTACCGATGGCATCGAACTCATCGAAGAGAACAACAAACGGATGTTGGCCAATAAAATCGAAGACCTTACGAAGGTTGGCTGCCGTTTCGCCCAAGAACGAGGACATCAATGCATCCAAGCGGACGATAGCTAAAGGTCGATCAAGCTCGAAGGCCACGACCTCTGCAGCAAGCGTCTTTCCGCAGCCGGGTGGGCCGAAGAAAATCACCTTGCCCGCAGGCTTCATGCCGTAGCTGCGCAGCACATCAGCACGCCGGTTCTCCTCAAGGATCTCCTCCAATGCAGCGGAACTGCTGGGGGGAAGTATCACTTCATCAAGAGACCGCTTTGGAGTTCTTATATCAAGAAGTGGTAAACCACGCTCCTTGTCTACGGGTACGTCGTAGTGAACTCGAGACGCATTACTGGATGACTTGAGATTCAAATCGCTGCCGTAAAGGATTTGCTCCAGATCGTTAGCCAGAAGGTGATGCTGCTTTTGCCGCTCCTCCTCGATAACTGCTTTAGAGGCAAGACGAAACGCATCGGCATCGCCAGCGGTTCCTGCTCGGAACAACTGACGGAGAATTTTACCATTTGCCATAATCACCACCTTCTAAGTTATTGATTTACATACCCATATAGACTTTGACTCTCCTGTCATGACTACATAATTACCAATAACTTTTCTCGCATTTTGATTTTCATAATCAGGCACTCCATTCCCAATTCAACACCTGTAGAAATACGTGCTAACACTTGGAGTCGGGCAGTTGCATGGCGGCGTAGCCTAGTTCATGTGGGGGTGGTCTTAAATGGCCCCTCCCGAAATTCCGCCGAGCTGCAACCTGTCATCCCACCTCTCGACCGATTGCAAGAGCCATCCAAGATGGCAATATCGACCGCACCGAGCTCAACGCATGCCAGTCGCTGGGAGCCAGCTGTTTACGCAGCGCTTCCATTACCCCACCTATACGCCGCTCTCCCAACCAAGCCAAGGCTCGAATTACAGCCCCGGCGGTCGTGGAACCAAGCGCTAACATCCAAAGGGGGGCGTGTCTGATCTCAGCCGTTACTTCTCCCACTTGAAGCGTCCGAGCGCGCCCATTGGTGAGAAACGCGTCCCCACGGGGCACCTGCGCCGACAGGCCCAGCATGTTTGCGGAACGCGCCCCATCAAGGACGATCTCTTCCTGATTTTTCGAGGCTAGAGCACTGACAACCTTGTCTATCGCTGGCGCTAGATACCTACCTTGATCGGTGATGGCCGCTAGGTAAAGCCCACGAGTCGCACGGATAAGCCGCCCAGCCTTCGCCAATCGTGACAGCGCCTGGTCTACGGCGGCCCGGCTTCCCAAGTGCAGAAACTCCTTGGCGCTCAGCAAGCCGCCCTCAGGCAGACGTCGGCTGTGCTCTACGATCGATTCAGGGAGGGTCTTCATAGAAATAAGCAACTCTCGCGACTTTCTTTAATGTCAGAAGATTGTATCTATATCTGACATTGGTCAAGTACTCATCATTCCCGACCATAAATCGGCTCAAGGCGTCTGGAGCACGACGGCCGCCATATGTTTACGCTCACTCGGAATTGCCCTTAAGGCCGAGATGTCACTGACATAGAGCAACTCTCAAAACGTTGCAAGTGCGGGCGTTACGCCACTTTGAGAGTGCAGCAGTGAGCTGGCAATCGGATAAATTCGGCATAGACCTCGGCAAGAGTACGGCGGACGCAAACCCGCCTCTCACTCGATCTGCTATTGGCCCCACCAAGGCGGTTATCCAAGCCAAATCATAAAAGGTAGTACATGCCGTCATTTTGTCGCTATTATGCCGACAAGCAAGCAAAATGCCCTCAAAATGACAGCGAGTATCGTCCATGGCCAGATTAAGCGTTCGCGATTTCCCTGATAACTTGCACCAGCTGCTGCTACAGTCAGCTGCTAGGCATGAACGCTCGCTAGAGGGGGAAACCCGGTTTGGTCTGGCGCGCTACCTTGAATCTATCAAAGCGCCCGAGCCTGGGGCGGCCTCCTTGTGCGAATCCTGGCAGCGCTCTACAGGCCAGCGATTGCAAAAGCTATTTGCGCGCTTGCGCGAAGACAACGTTTTTTCCTGGAGCGAGCGCAGCGATTTGCCTCACTTGGCCTTGGCTTTGGGGGAACCGTCGCCGGCAACGCTAATGAACTGCATCGACGGTCGTGAAGCGCTACCATTTGATTTGGCGAGACGTATTGCCGACCGCTACGGGTGCAGTCTGGAGTGGCTTATCAGTGGCTCTAGCTCTATGTTTCCATACCCAGAAATTGGCAAGGACTATCGCGAGTTTTTCGAGCCTGCTAGCAGAGGCACTGGTAACAATATCAAGCTGGTCCGACTTTGCCCCCCTGAGGATGCCGAAGGTAATTTAAGCCGGCATGACGGTACCTTACTGATGTTCAGATGCAGGGACGACAAACTAAGCATTGCCGCAGGGTATAGCGGGCGCTTTTATCTAAATGGTCGTATGGGTGGCGGTGGCCATAGCTGCCTAGAAGGTTTCATCAACTTTCTTAATGAGAATCAAAACTTGCAGCTCAACGAATACAATTGTGAGGCGCCGATTGATGAATCTGCGATGTGGGACCACCACCCCAATTATTACCTTGATCTCAAGCACTGCAGTAAGGCGTCCTGGCTATACCCACTGCGCGCAGGTAAGTCGCCTTCCAGCATTGACTGGAAGCAACAACATGCCTTTATGAGCCCAAAACAAAGCGATCACCTGCTTTCATAATGTAAGGCTCGTCTGCTGCGCGCTGACATAGCCGTTGAACTAGGCTGCCTGAGGGCTCAAAACGAATTGATGCTGATGGGCTAGGCCGTGCAAGTGTTGTCTGCGCTATGGCAGGCGACACCCTCGAGATAAAGCTCAGGGTGTGCGATTGCTTTCATAGCGCTTACTTTGCAGGCCCTCGAGGCTTAGGCTCCCCCTTAGACTCGAATAGCAGCCGGCTGTACGCAACCTCTAAGCCCTCCCGAGTTTGCTTGGGTAAAGCCGGTTTCTTCTGACGCTCTGGCTTCGAAGAAGGATTGGAAGCTGAACCTGGTGGATAGATCTGCTCGAAGTTCTTACGCTCCTCGACCGTCAATGCTGCGACGAAAATCTTCTCACTGACCCGGGCGGCACGATCTTGCTTAGTGAAGGCCAAGACGTTCGATTGGACCGGAACGGGGAACGGACAACGAAGGTCGGACCTGAAACCGGGTTTACATCTCTGAAGGTTGAGGAGGAATAGATCCTCGACGTCGCGCCTGCTGCTGGAGTAGGAGGCTGAGAGATATGCTCTGTTGATATCCTCAATACCGACCGTATAGCGATGTTCTGCGCGTGCTTCAAGGTAAGCCGTTTTGATCAGATGCACTGTCAAACGCTTTATTCCGAACGTACACCGATACAGCTCATGCTTGAGTGCGGCTGGATCTGCAGATACACGCTGCCCAGTAACCCGGATACATTCACCAACATATTCCTCCCAAGTCTTCGAGTCAGGATGGTCCGGCAGCATTACGCGGGGATCGGAAAGAAGCCGTTGCTTGTCCTCACTGTTCCTCGTCAGCAATTTGTGACCCAAGCTGTAGTTCGCCACATAGATCATCGGGACCCCAAGCCCTGCCATGGTGAGGAGGATATCCGTAACCCGGGCTACGCCTTGACCAGTGCTCTGATGCTGCATCTCTTCGAGCATCATTAGTGACACCCCGTCACGATTGACCCTACGCCGGCACTCTGTCAGCAGCTTTGACGTGTTCGCTCTAACTCCCGTCGCGTCGCCGCCGAGGAAGTCTTCCAACAACTGCCTGCCGCCAGCCTTACCCCGTGCGCTGGCGTACCAGTACGAGATTAAGGTATGTGGTTCATGGTAGTGGGCGGATGAATAAGGCGCAGGTCCAGGCATTACTTTCATCAGCGCACTGATAGTTTGGCTCTTCCCAACGCCAGCAAGGC
Source organism: Pseudomonas sp. NFIX49 (assembly GCF_900115915.1). Classification (NCBI taxonomy): domain Bacteria; kingdom Pseudomonadati; phylum Pseudomonadota; class Gammaproteobacteria; order Pseudomonadales; family Pseudomonadaceae; genus Pseudomonas; species Pseudomonas sp. NFIX49. The sequence goes on from NZ_FOYE01000005.1 coordinate 455,015, forward strand.
CGGTGAGGCATATAGGAAACGCCTCATCCTCAGGGGGATGATATAGCCGCCGCTGATATTGCTGGTCAGTGGAAAAACTCCCGGCGGAAAAGCTGCGCGCACGATCAACGTTGTCTTTGATGAAGTCCAAAGAAAACTGGTTGGGAAGGAAAATCGTCTTCAGGGTCTCTGACAAACGCTCAGCGGCTAATGCGGGGCTCAACTCCTCAAGACCGGTCACCGGATCAGGATGCACGGTAACCAACCGTCGGATATCAGCCAGCGTGTGCGGTCCGTCAAAGCGCGTAGAAAAGATGTTAGTCATGGCCTTTCCCCATCAACCGCTTCTGGTCAGCGGCATCACGCTCGGCCGCTCCGCCCTTCGCAGGACGCCCCAGCTTGCGAGTACCACTGTCCCAGGCTTTGCCTGTTGCGTGAAGAAACTGGGCATTGCGATCCTGGAGGATCGCGGGTTGTTCTTCACGAAGCTGCGCCTTGCCGCGCAGCCGATTCTCATTGAGCACTTGAAGATCCGACAGCGAAATGTCGACACTGCTGGGGTGAACGCTCGCCGGCTTTACAAAGTCGAGTTCGTACAAGACGCCTTCTAACTCGATCCAGATATGTCTGACACACATGGTCATCACGTACGCTGTGACAGATATCTGGCCATTGAGCGCAATCCTGTCAAAAACTTCGGTATCAATCAGCTTTGAAGAGTTGTACTTGCGGCCATAAAAATAAACCCCGCTCCTTTTGATGTGCGCCGGATGAGGAGTCAGGAATTCTCGCACGGCGTAGTCAAAGCTAACTTCCGTTCCCGCATCATAGCCAAGATCACTATAGAACTTGTAAATATTATGTGGGGTTGGACTGAAGCCCACCTCAAACATATCAGGCGTCATCTTCCCCTCAGCATCTGAAGCATGGTTATCGTAAATAGCTTGAAGAATATGCCGTTTGGACATTTCGATAAAGTTGAGCGAGCTATGAAAATGCGTTGGCTGGTCATTGTCAGACTTGGTCCGAGGGTGTGACGATTCAACCGTCGCTTTCGACTGACCCGAGTGGGTAGGAGTCAGCTCAAGCCTGGATAACCAACTCATCATTTCGCCACGAGCGACTGCTTCTGAACGGATCGGTACGCCCATGGTAGAGCCGGGCCCACGGTCGAAGACAATGTTTTGCGGCAAACCGTAAGTGGGCCATTCTTCTTCTCTAATGATCAATCCGAACAATGAGGCAAATTTGACCTTACTAATGGCCATCGAAAACAGGGCCATACGGTAGGCTTCCATGTTCTCTTTGTTTTCGGAGAATCCCAAGGCGACGACGGCTCCAGACTGACCACATACTCCCCGAACCACACAGGCCGAATCCATAGCGGATCCTTCGAGCAAGCCAGATATCTTGCCTTTAGGGTTATAACCGTCAAACTCAACAAGTTGATTTACATTGACCAAGTCATGAGAAAAACTTCCAATAAAACCGGACTTCGCTCGAGCCCCGCTCGGACCTCTACGTGCTTTCCTATACGCCTTGGTACTTATCACCTGACCAAGATAGTAATCGTACTGCCCTTTTGTGGGAAATGGCTTCCCGTCGGGTTGATAGAACTTCTTTTTTCCTTTCGATGTTGTTAAAGGAAAGCAACCGAACTCGCCCACCAGCACGTCACCAAAAATCTCAGCGTCCGTTTTGGTTTTATTATTATATTTAATGAATCCATTTACGATAGAAGCTTGCATTTCGGGCGTGGCAGGGAATCGGGACTTTAGTCCCGACTTAGGCGGCCTTCCCAATATTTTCCCGTCTACTGCTTGTACCCTTTTGCCTTTCCCGCAGCGGCCGAAATTGGGCATAAGCGCCCATTTCGAGCGGCCGAACACGAGATAGGTAAAAAACCAAAACCTCAGCCGGGCTCCAACCAGTTTGGGGGACTGCTGATCGGCATAGGCGTTGATAATCGATTCAGGCTTGTCGCTCGAGAGAATATGCTCCGCATCTTCGACCAGATTAGCTATGGCGAGGTAACGCTTGTTAACCATTTCATCGTAGCTTTTCTTCGGCCTAACTCGATCTTTTTCCAATTGATCCACTGAAATGCCGCTGATGGCCTTCAACCAGGGAGGTGTGGCGTCACTGCCACATTCGACAAGATCACCATTGGTCAAAGCCAGATCAAATTCAGGCCGGGAAAACGTTAGCAAGCTCGCAGTGGTGCCTTTTTCATCAAAAAATACAAGGCGCGCCCTGTTTGCCTTGCCGTCACTTGCAAGGAAATAGTATTCGACATCATTCGTCAGCCCTTTAAATCCCTCAGGTGCTTTCAGCTTGGAGCCAGTGATCATTTGGGCAGTCCAGCAAAAAGTGAGCCATAGACTTGCAAAACATCCGGCGCATCCGTCACCAATGGATGATTGATTAGAATCGGGTCAAACAAACTGACCTGTAGCTTGCGCTCCCATATGTCTTTGTAGATCTTCGTCAGAAACAGATCACGCCGGCCCCACCGCTGACCGTACGTTAAGGCAACAGACGCTACTGGCCTCCCATGAGCGACGCAGTCACCGACATCGTGCGAGAAGTCCTCAAGAAGATTAGATTCGAGGCTGATTTCGCGATCATGATAGCCATATAGAAGATCCAAGTTGGCCACCAAAACTGGGTCCAGCAGGTCCCTAGAAACCCTGACAGTCCTGATACCTGCACTATGGTAGTACGCCTCCTCCAAGGCATGACGCAAGCGAGCTTTCTCGCGGTCGTCTTTCTGTTTCGCTAGGCTCTTCAAGCTTCCCCGAGCGACCTCATGAAAATCCATCGCGCTCAACTTCACTGTCCAATTCACAGCGTAGGGGACTGAGCCTTGCGGTTGAATATAGAGAAGCAGATCGCCCAGGTAGGGATGGGGAACCCTCTGGCGCTCACCATCACCGTACGTCACGACTACAGTCGCGTGTTTGAGCCTGATTTCCTCTGCTACTAAAGATGTTCCCTTCACTGGCAGCAGTTCCAGTCCAGCAGCTAAGGGGTGCCCTTGAAGTGGATGAACGTGTGGAATTGGGCTGAGCATCTTCTGCTCGTGCAACTCAAATACATCGGGATTATAAAGAGCCAGTTGGGCGAAGATCCTTTCAGGTGTAGAAAGAAGATGCAGTGCTCGGCCAAGCTTCCTGCTATTAAGGCGGCAAATACGAGAACCCTTGGGAGCCTCACCAGGAACTGCGTAAATTCCGGATAAGTAGTTATCCCCCCATTTGAAGCTGCCCTGCCGACCTATAATGCGAAGTAAAGATTTTTTAAAATCCACAAATTTAATCCATCGTTCATTCATCCTTAGCAGGCAACGTATAACAGCCCTCCTGAATCGGATGAATAAGTAGTCCAATAGCGCGCAGGCGCACCGATGGCCGCATCACGCGCAATTTACTTTCCTCGGGATGAGCGGAGCCGTGCAGGGCTTGACGCCCTACGCTAGTGAATGGACAATGGATAAGTCAGGTGTCGAAAGCTGACTTATCCTCAGAGGCCCAAGGTCACACTTGGGCCTTTGTCTATCTGGCTCCTGGGTCTTCTATCCAGTTTCCATTTTTGCTTTCCTCAGGACCTGATTAATAGGCCAGCAACTATCTTATTTTAGATGTCCGCACTTTGGCAGCTGCCTCTCCATTCATTACGGCAGAGTTTTGATCGCTTGTTTGCCGTGCACTTCCAGTCCCAGTAATGCCTTTAGTAACCGTTACTTAACGCTGCATGGTAACGCCGAAAAATGGCGATTGACAACCGGAATAAATCAGCTAAGTTTCGCCTCCGACGGCGAATTAATGCTGAATTTCCAGTAATTTCGGTGCCTGGACGGCTAAAAACTGCCACACCTAGATGATAAAGAAATTAAAATCTAGCGGTAGATGCCTACGGTTATGAGCCCTCGCATTAGTGAATAATCATCCGATGTTTAGGCCGAATGGATACAAAGCACGAGATGCCGGCTGCTATACTGATCTCTTCTGACCCCGCATAGGAGGTCGCATGAGCGACGCTTCAGGTCAGGAATGGGTGGCAGGGCCACTCCCTCGGCTGGACTGGCTACCCGACGAAACACTGTTCAGTTTGTGCAGTCGACAGCATCTGGTAATGGGTAACTTAAATGCTGCGACGACATCCACCGCTGTGTTGGGACTGAGTCAAAAATTTATAAAACATGATATCCCCTGCGGAATTTCAGCGTTAGAACGAAATGGGTTCGAATACTGGGGCAGTGCAGAATTTATTCTTCTCAATCACACAATATTCCCACTATTTGTTCCATTTCAAAATAAATTTAAAATTGAAGACGCGATAAAAACTGTTAAAAGCGATCGCATTGATTCAATTAAATATCGACTTGGCTTGGTATCAAGCGGCTTTGGCGCTGAACACCCGTTGAAAGCATGTCCGTACTGTATGCGCGAGGATGTGCACGCCCATGGCGTCGCTTACTGGCACCTCAAGCACCAATATCCAGGTGTGCTGATCTGTCCACGCCATCAAGCTTGGCTCATGGCATCCACCAAAAGTAGACGGTGGTCGGGTCGGTTTGAATGGTCGCTACCTGCCAAGGAGTTCTTGATCGAACAGACCTCATCTCAGGAACTCTGGTCACGTCCAGATTTTTTGGCCTTGGCGGACAATGTCATCGACCTTGCATCCATCGGCCGAGCGACGTCCTTCGAGCCTTGCGCCGTCGCCACGGCCTATCGAACGGCTTTACTCCAAGAGAGCGGATCTGCATCACTGCTCGACCGCACCGAGCCGCTCCGCCGCTTTCATCTTTTTGAATCATTGCCGGCAGACAAAAAAAGCTCAGAGTCATTTGTTAACCAGCTTGTCCGTACCCCCCGCAGAAGCATTCATCCTCTGAAACATCTGATTCTGATTGGTTGGCTATTTGATGACCTGCACTCTTTTATCGAGGCCTACAAAGCTGAAGTGGCCCGATCAGCTCAGCGAGTCGCATCCACTCCATCACAGATACCTGACGGGCGATACTCGCTTTCAAGCGCTGCGGTTCCAGCCAAAAACTCTCCGAGGCCCAAGCGACTAAAAGGTCAGCTCAAACAGCATCTACTGTCAAAACTGGCTGAGGGCGTTTCGAAACAGGAACTTTGTAAAGAATTTCAAATCACTGTGTCTACGATCAATAAGCTGCTGCGTGCCCACCCAGCGACATACGCCTTAGCTCTTAAAGCTAAGCTCTGCCGGGAGATCGATGAGCACAGGAGGCAGTGGCAACATTTGCACAGTTTGTATCCTGAATTGGGAGTTCAGGCTTTGAGGAACACAATGCCTCCTCTCTACGCCTGGCTTTACCGAAACGACAAAGCTTGGCTGATAGCCGAAGACCGAACCTTCGCCAAACCAGCGCACGTGAACAAACACCCTGTTGACTGGGAGGCCCGGGATTATCGGCTACTGAGCATGTTACAAACGGCGTGCGAGTCGATCGCTTTGCCCCAGCGCGGTCCCGTCAAAATGGCCCAGCTGTACGCCATGATTCCCATGCTTTCGACTTGCCTGGAAAATCGAAGTCAATACCCCGAATCCAGAGCATACCTGTCTAAGGTGCTGGATCGCTCCAAGCCGCAAGACCTCCTCGACCAGGAATAGGGCATTAATGCATCCGAACGTAGCTAGCTAAAGTTCGAACAAGCTCGACGACGACTACCTCTGGACTCCCAATCACTCGACATTTTCCAAGAATCAACACGGCCGTTTTCAGGGCAGTGATCTGTTTCGCTGGCCGTTTATTGAGATGCTGCGTCGCTACATGAACGCAGGCCTGCTCAAGGATGATGGCTTTGCCGTGGACGCCAGCATCGTCACAACAGATGCGAGTCGGCAGCGCGGCGTACCGGGTGAAAAACCAGTTGTTACCGCCAGCACCTGAATGATCCATTTTCCGAAACTTAACTGATTCTGGCTCCTAGTTTGTAACCATGACCAGAGTTAGATTTTTACCGATCGGGTTGGGTCAGCATGGTGTCGGCCACTGGTTCAATGCGGCATCAGCCTGCGGAGCAAGCCTTGATGAGTCCTTTTGACATTTGGAAGGAACACTTTCAACATCAATCTGAACGACATCGGCGGTTGCTCTAACACGACTGTGGACGCATAGAGAAATAGATATCCAATCTCCAAGAGGGCATTGCGCACATGGACCTCGCACGACTCGAGCAACTCGTAAGCGGACAGGGCGAGTGCGTCAACGGCTGCGACCTGTCAGCTGAGGATGCTGCCATCTTTGTGCAGAACAAATTTTCGCATTATTCGTTTTGCCTGGTCCAAAACTGGACGCTGCTTGAGCTAGAGGCCTGCGACGAAGAGTGCGATGCTCTTCGTTCCCGTGGGTTGGAGCCAGTGGTCGTCTACGCGCGCAGCGTCGTACTCGACAGTCGCGAGCGCTTTAATCCTGGAGATTGGGTACGTAGCTCCTTCCAAATGAGCTACGACGACGCAGGACTCTTTTTTACCAAAAACACGTTGTATGTTCTGCTCGGTGAAGGCTCCCGACAGAAAATCACACTTAGGGATCTTTTGAGCTTGAAATGAGTTTCCCGGCAGCGCGAATCCAGTGCACTACTCTTGGACACGAAAGGATTGAACGATAGGGTCGGCACGTGGCGGCGCCCCGTCACCAGTCGCGTCAAATACTGCATAGACCGCTTGTCGCAATTTCGGGTCGAACACTTCCTATAGCTCTTTTACTCCATGACAGGATCCGCTGCGCGAGCGAGCATTGAAAATCCTTTTTTCTGACGACACGTTAGGTGGCCGGTTATGAATCAAAGCGAATGCTGGAAAGTTCAGGCTCAGGCCACCAACGATGGCAGCGGAGATGTCATCGTCGATTTGCCAGCCGCCTTGCTTAATGAGATGGGCTTGACGATCGGGGATGATCTGACGATCAATACCGTCGGAGACTCGATCATCCTGACGCCGATCCGCAAACCTGCGCAAGGATCTCACAGACTCCCCAACCATTCGCGCGCTCAAGCAGACGGCAATTATCGAAGCCGCATGAAGGTCTTGCTCGGCATCCCCGAGGACGCGACTTATCAGCACATTCACGAAATGATTGATGCAGGCCTGATGGCAAGCATTATCCCAACAATGCGCGACTGTGGTCTCATCAGCGTTGAAGCTCAGGACAAAATCATACCTGCCGACGCGCTCACGACTAAATTGGCCAACTGCGAGCGATTGACCGCCAGTGAGAGCGATCACTTGTTTCGGCTGGCGCACACAATTGCGGTGGCCGAATCCTTTTTTGGTGACACTGAGAAGGCCTTAAGATGGCTGTCCAAGCCAAAATCTCGCTTTTCAGGCAAAAGCCCAATTGAAATGCTCTCCACTACACCTGGGTTGCGTCAAGTGGAGGACCTGCTAGCTCAAGCTACAGAAGGAATGTCAGCCTGATCCTTTGCGCCATGATGATGAAAAATCGATCAGCATGGCTCAACCGCAGCCTTAAGACCTGCGGAAAGTCGATAGGTATAGCTATTATGAGCTGGAGGGTATAACCGCACGCTCCATCTTGTTGGTGGTGGACTACTGCCCGCCTCGAAACAGTGTAGGACATCCACAGTTGACCTACTGCTGCCAGTCGCGACAGGCAGAAAACGGCCAATAGCGGCCTTTCATAGGCGGCTGCCTTCGCCCCCTGTAAACGGCATATCCAGGGTCTTCGCGATTCGGTCCAATATGTTTGTGCATTCTTCAGAAACAATAAGCGGTGGCTCATTAATCATGTAAAGCAGGTGTTCGAACGCTATTCCAGCCTCGTTGTGATCGACATAATCGAGAACGATTTCACCACCATTCTCTAAACCTGCTTGAGCTAACGCATGGTCATCCGGTACTGGGCCGGTTTGTTCGTATGCAATGGACATCAGCGCTGTGATTTCCTTGAGCGCCTCTATGAAGTCGGTTCTCAACTCGTGGTTATGGCCGCTCACTAAAAACGCTCCTTCGATTAAGATAACTTGCGGTCAGCATGCCTCTGGTCGATTGCGGCCCATCGAGATCGACTGCCAACGACCAAAAGCGGACTGAATGAGTTTTTCGATTCACTTTGAAGGTAGAGGGGGCTGGCGCTCACTCATAAAACTTGCCAGCCAACAATATGGTCGCGCAACGCAGCCATACGTTTGATACTGGAGCATTCGATAGAGAGCTCCTGCTATTGGCGCTCGCCCAAGCAGCCGCTGCATCAAGAAACGTATCTACAGACCCATTTTCCCACCCCAAGGCACCTGGTCCATAGGGGGATGATGGCGTCGTCTTTTCCAACACACGCTCATTGGAAAAATCAGAACCAAGCGCCTGGATAAACCCGATGAACGATTGCTCATCGTTTACGCTCTCCAACAACTCATAAAGATCTACAGACATAGGCGTCCTTGCATCGGCGGATTAGCGAAAGAGTGCTGGCCAGCATGCTGCTATGCAGTTAGATAGACAGTCAACCTCTACCATTGCCAGCGTCCGCTTCGGGTCTATTTCAGTCGATTACAACAGACAGCTATTGGCCGATCTCTGCCGGTCATAACCTTGGGGCGTACAGGTTGTTGGCGCTGATACGATTTTGACCCGGGTTGCTGATTTTGACTGACCTACATGCGGCCCGTGAAACCCCGCGTAAACACATCATTCGCTGAGTATTTGGATAGATCAATGAATTCAGGCAGCCTGGTTCAAAATCGCATCAGCGGCAACACTAAGTTGTTTTACTCACTCCACAAATTAACAAAATCGTCAAAGTTATTTGCAACGAATTCGGTTTCACTTGAGCTCGGATCAAATATTTCAACAGCAACCCAGGGTGTTTTGAAATTTAGGCAAATCAGATAACCACCCGCATCCCTTGCTATAGGGATCATTTGTTTGGGGAGTCTTGGGGGTTTTCCGGCCCCTGAGTACCATGAGATGGTATACGGGGTCACATCAGGCGAGAAAGAAAAGAATTCGCTTATGCAAGTCCCTTTGTTGCTATATGGAAATGAAGATATCTCCGGAGAGGCCTCATCGGAATATGTGACCAAGTCCAAGTATGACTTTGGAAAACTTACATTAAGCAGTTTTTCTACTTGTGAAATTGTGTTGGCATCCACTGAGGATCCCTGTTCAATCCCAAAAGAACTCCAGTCGAACTTCATGTCAGCCCTCCGTAATTATTTCTTTCCATCTGCAAAGCCCCCTTTGTTTCCGGGGTGGAACATCTTCTGCCAAAGAGCATTCCATTGAGGGCCTTTCGATTGTTCATGTTGATAGCGCCATACCAGCTGGAGTGTATCCGTTCCCGGTACGTGATGCCATGTGACTTCCTTGCCAGGGCTAATGCCTTTGGTAGGTATCTTGGTGCCCTTTACACGTCTGAATCCTGGCACCATTGTTTCCATTATTTTATTAAAATCTGCATCAGTATCGGCTGACTTTAAGAGGCTTTCGTTCGCAACCTTAAAATGTTCTGCGCGGTTCGGAACGGCTAGCACATCCGGGCCAATTTTGGTCTCGTATAAAACGCTGTATGCGTGGGGATCCAATGGCGTCGCCATACCGCTTAGTGCTTCATTACGGTTTGCTGCAACCGGATCCACTGCTCCGCCAGTTTCTGCCTTGCCTCCATCCGCCTCTAGACACTCCAGTCCCAACGGATCCACCCACACGGTGGGGTTAGGCACGTACTGGTAGTTGTTCAACCCTCCTGCGAGTTTGATCGGATCCGGCGTCAGAAACCGTCCAGTTCCCGGGTTGTAGTAACGATGGCGGTTGTAATGGAGGCCCGTCTCCGCATCGAAGTACTGACCTTGGAACCGCAGCGGGTTGTCGATTTCACTGACATCCAATGCCGCGAGGTTGCCATAGGCGCGGTACTTCGCCGACCACATTATATCGCCGCTGTAGTCGGTGAGTTCTTGAGGGGTACCGAGGTGGTCTAGTTGGTAATAGAACGGCGTTGCCTTGAGGGGGCCTTCGCCATCGAGCATTGCCAGAGGGCGGAAACTGCCAGGCTCATAGATATAGCTGCGATACCGGCTTTCTGCGCTTTCTGCGATCAGACGTTCGCCTTGCCACAAGAACTCGGTTGTATGGCCATCGACCGTTTTTTCGACACGGCGGCCAAAGGCGTCGTACTTGTAGCTAGCTTTGCTTCCGCCTGGCAAGGTGACGCCGATCAGGCGATGCTGGCAGTCATAGCGATACTCGGTGACGATTTTCTGAGCGGCGCCGCGGCGTTCGCGAATTAGATTGCCGTAGGCGTCGTAGTCGTAATGGCGGTCACCCTGCATCAACAGGCGGTTGCCTTTGACGTTGGCGAGGTTGGCGGTGCCTTCGTTGGTTTGGCCAAGCAAGTTACCCGCCGGGTCGTGGGCAAAACTTTCCGGTGTGGCGCCGCGCACGCTGATCAGACGATCAAGCGGGTCGTAGTGATAGCTGCGATTGCCTTTGCGGCTGTCGTCGACGCCGGAAAGGTTGCCAATGGCGTCGTATTTATAGCGACGCTGGAACAGGTTCTTATCACGCTGACTGACGCTGTGTGCTTGCAAACGACCTTGTTCGTCGTACTGGTATTGGCTGAGCAACAGTCCTTGTTGGCGTTGTTGTTCGCGACCGGCGCTGAATTGGTGGCTGGTCAGGCGAGAACCGTTGAGGTCGATGCTGCTCAGGCGCCCACCGGACAAATGACGGTAGTCGAGCGTGCTGCCATCGGGCAGGCGACAGTGGCTCAATTGGCCGACGCTGTCATATTCGTAACGTGTGGTGCCCCAGCCTTGATGTTCAGTGATCAGGCGGTCCTGTACATCGTATTCGTATGCCAGCGGCCAATGACCATCATCAATATTTACCAAGCGACCCAGTGCGTCGTAACTGTAGTGAATCTCTTCGCTGTCGGGCAGGGTTTTGACCAGGAGGCGACCGGAAGCGTCGCGCTGGTATTCGGTGACCAGTTCGCTGCCGTCGTCGCCGAACTCAGTTTTCTTCAGCAACTGGCCTTTGAGGTCGTACTCGTAGGCAGTGCGGCGACCGTCGAAGCCGATTTCTTGCTGGATCAGGCCATTTGAGTAGTAGTCGAGCTGATAGCGTTCGCCGCGCTCGTTCTCAATCTCGGTGAGGTTGAGTTGCGAGTTGTCGTAGCGGTAGTGAAGTTGGCTGCCGTCCGGATTGATGCGGCGGCTGACCAAGTGCAGGTTGTCGGCGTATTCGTAGCGAGTGATACGCCCCAGCTCGTCGCGTTCGGCGGTGACTTTGCCGTAGGCGTTGTAACTGAAAGTGCGTGTCGTGCCACCTGGTAAAGTGATCTGCGCCAAGCGCTGAGCTGCGTCCCATTGATACTGGGTGATGGCGCCGCTCTCGTCTTGGCGGGTGATCAATCGGCCGGATGAATCATAGCGGTATTTGCGCTGGCCTCCATCGGGCAGACGTTCTTCAAGCAATTGCCCAAGGCCGTTCCAGTCGAGCTGATGGCGGCTACCATCGGGGTGGGTAATTTCCAGCAAGCGGCCTCGGCGGTCGTAGCGGTAGCACGTCTCACTGCCGTCGGGGTCGGTCTGCTGGGTGATGTCGCCCTGGAGGTTGCGCTGGTATTTCCAAGTGGCCTTGCCCCGACGGACTACTCGTATGAAACCGTTGTGATACTCGTAAGTGGTCGGTTGGTCTTCAGGGGGAATGATTGCGACCAGGCGTCCGGCTTCGTTGTATCGATATTCTGTGATGGCGCCAAGAGGGTCCTTTTCAGCGATTAGCTGACCTTTTTCATCATAGGCTCTTTGTGTTTCTGCACCATCCGGACCGGTCTGGCTGACCAGTCGAGCGTTTTTATCATGGACGTAAATCTGCTCGCTGCCGTCTGCATTAGCGACAGTAACTGTGCCTTCATCGCCCCAAACATAACGCGCATCGATCTGCGCAATATTGGACCACTGACGAGTACAACGGGCCCACTTGCCTTCGCGTTCCCACTCCCAGTGAAAGCTTGCGCCGCCGGCCAGTTGGCGCTGTTGGATTACATGCTGCTCGTCATAGTGATAGTGCTCCACTTCCCCAACGGCATTGGTGGCGCTTATCAGTTGATTACGCTCGTTGTACCTATAGCTAACCAGTGTCTTGACCGTCTGCCACGGGTCTTGGCGTTCGCCTCGTTCGTTGTATTCCTGACCTAATTGTTGGTAGTCAACGGCGATAATATGGCGATCTTCATAGCGCAGGAGCAAAGAACGTCCCGCTCCGTTATCGATGCGCTGGATGCGATCAACCAAGTCATAGCTGATGTGCAATTGGTTGTCGTAGGCATCGCTTATGGTAGTCAGGCGCCCGGCGCGGAAATGATAAAAACGTGTGTCCTGTCCGGCCTGAGCCAAGATCAATTCGCCCGGCGCATCCCCTATGAAAATCGCCGCCTCGGAAAGGCTATTGGTGATGGACGGACGCTGTTCGTTAGGTAGAGGAAACTCGGTCCGACGGTTTTCGTTGTCAGTCCACAGCACGACGTCATCGCTGATTTGTAAACTATGTGATAGCGGATGGCTCCAGCCGAAGCCTAGACGGTTGTCGATCTCTACCGCGCTGGTGCGGTAAAGACGTATCCATACCAGCGGTAGCAGGCCGTCCAATTTTCCATCAGTGAGGGTTAGTAGTTCCTCACCGGTGACCATCGAAATGGGGTCGCCCTCGCAACGGGTTTTGGATTTGCACTGTGCCGCTTGATTAGCCGGGTTCGTGGACTGCTTAGGTGCGTCATTAACCTGTTCGTTTTTCACCAGCAGGCTTTGCGGTTCTGTTTTCTTCCGAGCAAATACCGAGGCGTTCGGCTCCTTAAGCGTGGGGGTATCAACGGTCTTGGGAAGAGGCACAGGGCCACCACCAGTATCAGTAACACCGATGGAAAGAGGTGCCTTCTTACCTGCGTCCAGTGGAACATCCTTGGCCTTGAGCATTACAGGCTTGGAAAGCTCTGTATGGGCCGGAAGGCTATGTTTGCTGCTAGCCGACATCAACTGTTCAGCCAAACCCTCAAGGTATTTGAGTGCTCCCCCAGGCTTCATTTTGCTCAGGGCCTTGGTCCCCAACCGCACGGCAAGGCCGGCTCCGCCCGTAAGACAGATACCGATGACTACGTTGATCAGGAACTCGACGCCTATACTTGCGATCACGTTGACGATCACCTGCGGCGGCAGCATGCCGACCCAGGCCACAATTGCCGAGATGTAGATGAACATCAGCGGTTCGTCGTTGAGTATCAACAAGGCAGAGGCAATTGCGTCTTTGGAGGTCGCGTAGAGCTTTTCGAGTTCAAGGTCTGATAAGTAGTCGCGAAGCTTTTTGGCATTCCCTATCGGATCGGCCAGAAGACCTACAAGGTTTTTCAAGTCATCCCAGAAACCGAGTAGCGCCTGCTCGAAGCTATCAAGCGCTTCTTTCAGCAGAATCATCGCCCGACCCGAACGATCTGCCGCGGAGTAGGTGCTCCATTGCGCTTGAAATTTGCTCGTCCATTCGCTTTTCAACCAGCCGTTTAGATCGCTGATCACGCCCTTGTAAGAACCATATAGGGCTTTGACGTCACTTTCGGAGACATCTGGAAAAAAGGTGATGCGATATTGTTTTCCTGGGATGCAGTTATCGATGGTCTCGATACCACTGGGGCCAATTTTTTTATTGATCGGGGCTCCCACCACGGAGTAGCCAATCATTGCTTTTTCGACCTGTTCGATGCGCACCGGGGTATTGCCGATGGGCACGTAGCGCGCAGTCTCGAATGCATGGATCAGCGTAAACTTGCCGTCCTTAGGACATACTGCAAAGGTCTCAACGGCCCCTGTTCTGGTCCTGCGTTGCGTAACGCTGACTTCGTTGCCGACCTTGAATTTCTGGTCGACGTCCATAGCCCAGCCCGTCCAGAAACCATCCGCCCAATTTTTGTAGTCGCTTAGGCAATTATTGAAGTCTTTGAGGATCAGGTTGACGTCGGGTGCTGTGGCGTCCAGTACCTGAAGAACCAAGGTTCCCAGTGGGCTGCTAATCATGCATTGACTTCCTTTGTCAGCTGGGCGGCGAGGCGCTCTGCCATATCTTCTGTATTCGGTTGATGTCGGACGAAGCGTTCGACTTTGCGGTGCAGGTTGTTTTCAGGAAAGGCGAAATACAGCTCAGGGCAGTCTTCACGCAACCACTGCATCAGGTTGTCGACGACGGTGCTCAGGTCATCCTCGGCGAGCTGTTTGAGCAGGTCCTTGGGCACCTCCCACCACGGCCAATCCTTCACCTTCGGCAACACCCGCGTCCCGACCTCCAGCGTTTGGCCATTAATCAAATACCGCTCAAACACCGGCAGCACTTCTCCAGCCTTCTCCCCAAGCCCCCGCAGGATCGGATAAATATGCCGCCCATCCCAAAACCGGAAAAACACCTCGGTGCCGTCCGGCATTTTCACCTGCGTCAGGCTGCGCAAATGTTCGAACACTTCGTTCGGCGCTGAACGCGATACCGCCAGCCAGCCCCAGTCCAGCGCATCAGTTTCGGCGATCCAGGGTAGGAAGGCCGAATTCGGCTTGAGCTCGGTGAGGTAGGGCATCACCGGTTGCCAGGTGGAATAGGGCGTGCCGCCCCAGATCGGCAGGAGCTGGGCGGTGGGTTCGGTGAGGTACAGGGTTTTCAGCGCGTCGGCGTCGCTGGCGGCGCTGATGATCAGATACAGGCGCTCGCCGCTTTGCAGCGGTTGTTGCGCCAGCCAGTCCTTGGGGGTAATTCGTTCAGATGGCACAGGCACCTGCCTTGCATTTTTCGCATTCTTCGCAGAACGGCGCGTTACGTTTCAGGGTGTTGATCTGCGCCGGGGTCAGGACCTGGCCGGCCTTGTCGGCGTCGGCTTGTTTCAACACACCGGGCATCAACGGCGCCGCACCAGTCCCGCTTCCCGGGCTGCCGCCGGAATTCATGTTGATCACCGGGCCGCTCAGGGTCACGCCGCCGGCGTCGATCTTGATAAAACTGCCGCCGCCGACCAGGGTCAGCTCCGCACCGGCTTCCATCACCACTTTCATGCCGCTGCTCAGGTGGATTTCCTGGCCGGCGTCGATGAACTGGCCGGTGCCGATCTTGATGTGCTGATTCACACCGACGGTGAGGTGGTCGTTGGCGCGGGTTTCGACTTTGCGGTCGGCGTAGACGGTGTGGTGTTCTTCGGCTTTGAACTCGGTGTAGCTGTTCTGTTCGACGGTGTCGTGGCGTTCGTTGCCGACGCGGATTTTCTGGTCGTGCTCGATGTTCTCGTCCCAGTCGCGCTGGGCGTGCAGGTAAATCTGTTCCTGACCTTTTTTGTCTTCGATGCGCAGTTCGTTGTAGCCGCCACCGCCCATCGAGCTCAGGGTCTTGAAGGTGCTGCGGGTCTTGTTCGCCGGCAGTGGATAGGGGACGGTGTTTTCCTTGTGGTACAGGCAGCCGCTGATCAGCGGTTGATCGGGGTCGCCTTCAAGGAAGGTGACCAGCACTTCCATGCCGATGCGCGGGATGGCGATGCCGCCGTACTGGGCGCCGGCCCAGGCGCTGGAGACGCGCAGCCAGCAACTGGTCTTGTCGTCGGCCTGTCCTTCGCGGTCCCAATGGAACTGGACTTTGACCCGGCCGTACTGGTCGCAATGGATCTCTTCGCCTTTCGGGCCGGTGACCACCGCGCTCTGGCTGCCGAGGATGCGCGGTTTCGGGTGGCGCAGCGGCGGGCGATTGGGCACGTCCCACGGCGTGGCCTGGAAGCGGTTGCGGTAGCCCTGGTGGAAATCGTCTTTCAGCGCCGTGGTGTCGCTGGTCACCGACTCTTCGAGCACCTGCGGCTGCTTGCCTTCGTGCAGCACTTCGGTGAGCAGCCACAGATCATTCCACTTGGCTTTCGGGTGTTCGGTCAGAGCAAGAAAGTGGCCGCTGACCAGCAGTGCCTGATCACTCTTGCCTTCGGCCAATTGGAAGTCGCTGCGATGGCGTTCGAGGGCGCGTTTGGCCAGGTGCTTGCCGCGCTCGCGGTCGATGAAGCGGCCCGGGTAATCGTAGTCTTCGAGGTCGGGCAGGGCGTCGCCACGGTTTTCGCTTTCCAGGGTCAGGCGCGGTTTTTCGAAGTCGTAGTCGCGACGGGTGGTGCGGCTGGTGCGGGTTTCCAGGCGCAGGTCGAAACGCTTGATCACCGGGTTGCTGGCGACCATGCCGGAGTCTTGCTGATAGGGCACCGGCGCCAGTTTCGGAAACACCGTCTGGTCATCACCGAACAGCAGTTTGTGGCCTGTTGTGGTGTGCTGGAAGTGGTAGTGAATGCCTTCCTCTTCGCACAGGCGCTGGATGAAGTGCAGATCCGACTCGTCGTATTGCACGCAGTAGATGCGCTCGGGATAGATCGAGCCGGTCTTGAATTCGTAGGCGTTGCCTTGGATGCCGTGCTCTTCGAGCACCATGCCGATGATTTTCGGCACGCTGAGGTTCTGGAAGATGCGCTGGTTGATGCGGTGCGCGAGATACGCCAGTTGCGGACGCAAGGTCACCGAATAACGGGTCAAGCGCTTGCCGGAATCGCCTTGCGCGGCGCGGTAGATCTGGCCATGGATGCCGCTGCCGTCAGGCGACAGCTGCAGAAAGGCCGGTTTGTGCAGCAGGGTTTCGAGGTCCAGCGACGGCTGCTCACTGACCAGCTCCACCTCAAAGACAAAAGGCTGGCTGATGGCTTCCCGGCCGGTGAGGGTAAACACCTGAAAGTCGGCGGAAAGCCCTTCGATGGTCAGGGCAAAGTGGGTTTCATTGGCCGGCGCGAACATCCCTTGTTCCTCGTGCTGTACAGCGGCGCTCGTCGACGACCGCAAAAAAAGCGGCTCAACGTACGCGAAATTCTGGAGGGGCGTAAACAACATCGACCAGCAGAGCTGGCCGATGCGTGTAACGGTCAGCCGTAATTAAACGACTGGAGCACGCCAGTCATCGGAACCCGAAGTACCGGATACTTCGTGGGTCCAGGTGATTTTGCGGTAGGTGAACTGCACTTCTTCCAAGTGGGTGAAGTGGGCGTTCGATGGATCCTGGCAGTTGTGCATTTTGTTGTTGATGGCGACGATGATCGCGTCTTCCAGTTTGGTGGTGTAGTAGTGCTCTTGAGTACCTTGAGCAGAAGTACGGTACCACTGGATAACGATTTCGCTCATGCGCTCGCCGGAGGTCAGAGCAGCTTGCAGCAGAGGCGACGACTTGTCGTAGACCTTGGTGATCACAACTGGCTTGTGAACGCGCTGACCGGTTGGCTGACCGGATTGCGGGTCACGCGGGATGATCACGTCGTGGCTGAAAGCCTGAACCATCACCTGGTCTTCGTGGCCTTCCTGATAGGTGTTGCCAACGGAGTCGGCGGTGAAGGCGCCGGCAGTGATCAGGCCTTGTTTTTCGCCGGTAACCGACATGTACGCTGGTGTTGCCATGGGGTGCTCTCCTTGCGGATAAATTGAGGGTGCCCGGAGGCGAAATCGCCCGGTGGGTGGCTGAACTGTTATCAAGGAGCGTGCCAGGTTTTGCGTGGTGCCCGGATGGCGGGGGCGCCACGGTAGTCGGTGATCATTCGGGGCGATTTTCAGCGGGAAAGTCGGGAGAAAGTGCGCAAGAAGTTGCGCAGTACTGCGCAACTTCTTGCGCACTTGGCTGCAGCCCTTGCAGCGCTTGGGCTACAGAGGATTTACCCCCTGAAATATTACGACATACTGCGCAACTTCTTGCGCAGTATGGCGATAGGCCATGCCAAGCGGTTTGAGATTTGTGTGGGGGTTGAATGTGAAGTAGACATGGCAGCTATCGGCCAAAAGCGGAAATTTGATTCCGGGGTCGCTCAGCAACCCATCGGTCATTCAGGAATGGATATACCGGCATGAAGTAGCGCCGCGATAATAAACGGAGACTTTTTCTCCAGATACTCAGCCATCCCACCAGTATTGCTCGACTCCAACTGAAACTTCAGAGCTTCATACTGCTGGCGGATCGAGGCATAGCGCCTAAGCAAATCTCTGAACTCAAGCATCTGGGTGATCGTAAGGTGGCCACGGGTACAAGCGTGGAGCTTGTGCGTGCGAATCCCATTCACATTACGCCGATAGAAATGATGCCCTTCCGATAGATCACTTCCTCGTACATATCCCAAACCCATCAACACCTCGTCCCGCGCCGGGGCATTGCGATGATCGTGAACCTCGATGAGCACATCGATCTCGGGCTTCGCTGCGAGCCCTGGAACAGAGGTGCTTCCAACGTGGTGGAGGGCAATCAGCTCATCGCCAAAGGCCGAAGCGATGAGTGGTTTGTCTGCTAGGAAACGGACGGGCCAAGTGGGATTATAGGGAGTGATCTTGCTGGTCAATGCCATGTCCGTTCCTTGGCGAATAATATCTAAAGCACCGAATTTTCCGTCAAAACATCTGCATCCGCTAGCGACTGATAACGAAACCTCGGCATTACGGCGATTTAGCAGATCGAATTAGAATCTGGTCGAGGTTGGGTAGCTGTCCTGTCCAGCTTCTGCGTCTGGCCGAACGCAGCCGCTCATGAGAGACCGCATTCGGCGAGAAGCGGACGAAAAATTTTCCGCTCCCCAGTGTTTTAGTCGTCCAGATCTCGGTCACGACACCACTGGAGGAAGCCACTAAACGTAGCTGCGATAGGTGCTAATTCGCCCTTTAGAAGAAGGTCGAACTGACCGAACGCTACATCAAACACTGCTTGAGATGAGCGGTGGTAGAGCACGATGCCTTGCCCCACTACTCCGGAAAGAGCCAGATAATCAACGGGTACTCCAAGCTCGTTGATCGCGTAGGTAGTCGCCTGCTCAACTTGATCTATTTCGTTTAACTCATACCATCCTCGAACAGGCATTGCGCCGTAACGATAATAAAGATCGGCTAACGCAGTACCCTCGATTCCCAACGTGGTGACGTAAAACGAGACGTTAGCTTGGTGAGCTAGCAAATGCGCTGTATAGCCAAGGGGAGAGTTAGATTGGAGCCATTCTTCGATGTCGGGAGGGAGCATAGATTGAGGACCAGAAGCGTATTTTGTTCGGCGAGGATACTAGAGCAGCTTCCACCGTATGTAGCTCTATGTATGCGCTGTTCGTTTCTGGCCGGTTGCAGCCCTTCGAGACAGGCAGCAATCGGCCAGAAACAGCCGTTTAGAGCAGGGAAAAATAAATCCGTCGCATTTCCTCCCGGCTTGGCAATTTGCAGACACGCCTTTACACACGCTGAGCCGGGAAGTTTAGAATTCGAAAATTAACCAGTCCCTTTTTTCTAAAGTAGATGCCAATGGTGACTTCTCTCGATCTTCAGGACTTTGATGTTGGATGGATAGCCTCTGATGCCATCGGGAGGTTGCGCTCTTCACTACGGCTGGTTCGGGGCCTATTCCTGACTCCGCACTTCCCTCCGTCGAGAACTCCGAAGAATGGGTCCTTTCATTGCCGGAGCTGTCCGATGTAGATCTGGTTACTTCCATGTCTGGTGCAAACGCTTTCGTTGCCTTTGCCAAACGTGGGTTCTTTGCATATGACTGGTCGGACGTCCATCGCACTGCACGCCAAGCCTTGAACGGGTATGAGCTGCAAACCCGTCCACTGAGTCCATTGACAATTTTCGACTTGCCGGCCCCTTTACGGGCATTGGCTGAAGTTACCCGGCTATCTGGCGTAACGTTCGGAGTATCTATCGTAATGATAGGTGATCAGGTTTCTTAGCCGTCATTCAGCGGTTGGGGATCGTTTTGGCCGTTTTTTTGCCCCCCAAGACCGGCTGAAAACGGCCATTAGCGGACGCTCACAAACGACTGCTACCGGCCATAAGCGGACGTTCTGGAGCGACCGCTGTCGGCCAGAAGCGGCCCTTGGTTACGTACGAAGTCAGGGTCCATTCAGTAGCCGCGGCAGTAAAAACGGTGTTGATTGTCAAAAAACCCCGCAGGGTGGCAGCTGCGGATAGTCAGAGCCAGCGACGAACCTCGGCCTTGTAGCGCCGGTAGTCGTCGCCGAACTTCGCTTCGAGATAGCGCTCCTCGCGAGCGATCACTTGCCTCTGGATCACTATCAGCACCAACGGAAGCAAAGCCAGGGCGATCGCTCCGTGGAAGCCGATCGCAATGCCGGCATAGACAAGCGCCATGCCAAGATACATCGGGTTACGGGTCCACCGATAAGGACCGGTCGTTGCGATGAGGGTCGTTGGTCGCGAGGGCGGAATGTTGGTGCCCAAGCGCCGGAAGAGCCCCGCCGCCGCAAGCATCGTTGCCGCGCCGGCAGCGAACAGCAGCACGCCCGTCGCGACCAGCCACCCCTGGTCGATGCCGAAAGAGCGCAGGGCGACGAACTGCTCCGCCGCCAGCCCCAAAAGCAGCGCTCCGAGATATATGAAGGGTGGAGGGAAGCGCACCCCCGCGCTGTCAGGTTGGACGGCCATATTCATCTCCTCCCTATGCGCTCAAGCCAGCATCGACTGCTGTGCGAAAATACCCGCCATCGCGCCTTGCGATGATGCCTGGGTGACCGAGGGTAATATGGGTGTGGTGAGATCGCCGGCAGCGTAGATGCCGGGCGTGCTGGTTTGGCGACGCTCGTCGACCTTGAGCACGACGCCGGTGGGCGTATCCATCGTGGCGAGGCCTATCGACTCATGCAGGTTTGCGGACGGCTTGTTGCGCGGATGAGCAAATAGGATGTCGACCGCGACAGGGGAGCCGGTTTCGAGATTGACCGTGGCGATATGCCCCTGGTGATGGGCGATCTCGACGATCCGCCCGTCGACGACAGGTATGTTGCGGTGCGCCAAATCGGCCCTAGTGTCAGGCGCAATGTCGTGACCATCTGCAAAGACAGTCAACCTGTCGGTCCAATCGAGGAACAGCCTGACCTGGTTATGCGACTGCGGGCCAGACCACACGAGCCCCCAATGCTTGCCGGCGGCTTCAAAGCCGTCGCAATAGGGGCAGGGAACGATGGATGTGCCCCAACTCTCGGCATACCCTGGAACATCAGGCATCTGGTCGGCGACGCCATAACTCAGGATCAAGCGGCGGGCTTTTAGGCTTTCGTGATCGTCAGTGACAACGCAGAAATCGTCGATTACGCCAGAAATTTTCTCCGCCCGGGCAATGACCAGCCTGACCGTTGGATAGCGCGCCAACTGCTTTCTCGCCGCAGCCAGGATTTCCAGTGGCGGTGTGTGATCGTGACCGAGCAGCCCATGCGAATGGCCGGCAAAGCGGTTACGCGGTCGGCTGGTATCGAGAACGATGACCTTGCGACGGGCACGGCCAAGCTGCAAAGCGGCGGCGAGACCGGCAAAACTTCCGCCGATAATGATGACGTCATTCATGGTGATGGGCTCCGCTGGAGTGTCGGTTGTAACGTAACCTTCGGATTGAAGGTTTAAGATACTGAATGGTATCGTAGACCTTAAATTAAGATACTGTAAAGTACTAATATTATGACTGAAACCACTCAGGGCCGGCGCGGCCGCCCCACCAACGAGGCGCTTGCCCAAACAATACTCGACGCCGCAAGCGAGCTTTTTGTGGAATTGGGTTTTCAAGCGACGACGTTGGACAAGGTCGCCCAGCGGGCGAAGATATCCAAGCTCAGCATCTATAGGCGCTTCGAGAACAAGGAGGCGCTGTTCAGCGCAGCCATCGCGGCCGGCTGCCAGCAGTCGTTTGCGCCACAGGCCCTGCTTGAAGGTGCCGAAGGTTCGGTGGAAGACCAACTTATGGCAGTGGGAACATCTCTACTGCGCACGCTGTTAAGACCAGACGTCAGCAGTATCGAAGCCATGGTTATGGCCGATAAAACTAGCCAAAACGACTTGAGCAGGCGCCACTACGAAGCTGGCGCCGCCCACGTCATCGCCGACATCGAGGCCCTAATGCGCCAGCTTCACGCGAAGGCGCTCCTCAACGTACCTGATCCCCACCAAGCCGCCCGTTTGTTTGCCGCGCTTTTCAAAGGGTCCGATCTACTGATGATCGCCCGCTTCGATTTGGCGAGAGCAGAGGGCGAAATCGAATCCTATTGCCAGTCGGCCGTCGCGATGTTCGTCGCCGCGCACGGTCGCAGCGACCATGCGAGTGAATAGTATTTAGTCGCTCGGGGGTAGCTTGGCCTAGTCTTGGGTTTGAGCACTAGGGGTCGCAGCGGGAACACGGGCTGCGTCTGATAACTGTCGCAGTACTGGCGCAAGTGCTCAGCATCGTAGCCCATTGGCCGAAAGCTGCCGTACCAAGCAGGCCGCTTTCGGCCAGAAGCGGACGTTGACAAGCGACTGCTACCTATCCTTCATAGCCATTCGAATGCCAGCGACGAACGTTGGTAAGCAGCCATTCGTACGCAAGGGCCGAAAGGTCGGCATCATCCTTCCGGCGGTGCACCACGACTGGCTTCGCACTTCAAGAAGGCCCAATCGATTAACGCCTCGATGGACGGGCCAAGCGCGAGCCCCAGCTCACTCAGCGCATACTCCACCTTGGGTGGAACCTGCGGGTAGACCGTCCGCGTGATGATCCCGTTTTTCTCTAGTTCCTTAAGTTGCTGGATCAGCATCTTCTGGCTCACGCCCTCAACCCGCTTTTGCAGTTCCGAGAACCGCACCGGCGCCTTGGCTGCGAAAAGCTGGACGATGATGACTATTTTCCACTTTCCCTCAAGCACCCGCAGGGTCTCGCTAGTCGCGGCCGCCCATACGAGCTGCTGCTGAGGGTCTTCGCATCTCCAATCTCGATTCACCTAACTTACCTTTTGGTGGGTAACAAACCTACAGGTAGGTTCTTGCATATACCTATAGCTACAGCTAATTTTGCCCCTAAAGCAATCTTGCGGCTATAGCCCGAACGAGCTGATGCCCGTTTTGCCCTCAGACCGAGGACGGCTAAGCCGAACCAGCGAGGACGATGACGATGAAAGTTGTTCGATGGACATCCGGCGACAAGCCGGGCCTGGAACTGCACGACGAGACCGTACCAACGCCAGGGCCTTATGATGTGCTGATCAAGGTTCAGGCGGCCTCCCTGAACTACCGCGACCAGGCCATCCTTGATGGCGAGTATGGCTCGCCGACCAAGCCGAACGGCACGCCCCTATCGGATGGAGCGGGCGAGGTCGTCGCGATCGGCGAAGCCGTGACACGCACGAAGGTGGGCGATCGCGTCAGTGCCTCATGCCACCCGCACTGGATCGGTGGCCCCCCGCGTCCGGAGTATCAGCTACACAGCCTCGGCATGACCACCGACGGTTGGCTGGCCGAGCAGATCATGGTCCACGAGAACGCTATCGTTCACCTGCCGGACTACATGTCCTACGCCGAAGCAGCGTCTCTACCGTGCGCCGCTGTCACCGCCTGGACCGGGCTCAACCTGTCGTCGCCTCTACAAGCGGGTGAGACGGTGCTGGTTCAGGGCACAGGGGGCGTTGCGCTCTTCTCGCTCCAAGTGGCCACGATGTTCGGCGCGAAGGTCCTCGCGATCACATCGTCCGATGAGAAGGCGGAACGTCTCAAGGCGCTGGGAGCCGCGGCCGTGGTCAACTACCGAACCCATCCTGACTGGGACAAGGAAATCCTCGCCCTCACCGACGGCCGAGGCGTTGACAAGACCATCGACATCGCAGGCGAGAAGACGATCGTGAAGTCGGCGGCGGCAACCCGCAAGGGCGGCGACATCTCGCTGGTTGGCTTCACCAGCGGCTTCGGCGGCGGCCTTCCGCCGATCGATATCCTCGCGCGCGGCCTTCACGTGGCGGGAACGGCGGTCGGGCCGAGGGCGAACTTCGAAGCACTGCTGCGGGCCATGGCACTGCACGAGGTGCATCCGGTCCTCGATCAGACCTTCCCGTTCGCGGATTACCAGGCAGCTTATCAGCGGCTCAAAAGCGGCAACCACATCGGCAAGGTCGTGATCGACGTTGCGAACTGAGCGATCGTCATGTGAATAGGTATGGGCCCGGGCGACGAGAGCCCGGGGCTTTGCGATGATCGCAGCCATGTCCGCTTTCCCGAACCCTTCCCTCACAAGCGGACGGGCTGAAAACCATACACTGCGGACGTTTGCCAGCAGGGCGCTACCGCTCATAACTGCTATTCCGTTAGGCAAGCGTCTTCCCGCTTCGCGGCGTCAAACCCAACGCCGCGCAAGTCTTATTGCCCGTTAGCGAACTTCCGCAGAGTAATTTTCAGCTCGGCCAGTTCCGTCTTCGACAGGTGGCAAATGTTGTCGATTTTGCCCGGGACCTTCCAGGCCAAGGCCCGGTTGTGACCATTCTCATAGGTGTGAACACATGACCCAACCCCGAAAGATGCTGATAGGCACGACCTATGCGGGCCCTTACGGTGTCCACCCCGGCGCGTGGCGGGTGCCTTGGGCTAAGCCAGACGCATATACCGACATCAACGTTGCGATTCGCTCGGCGCAGATCGCGGAACGCGGCGGACTGGACTTTGTGTTTTATCCCGACCGTGTCTTCATCTGGGGAGACCTTGAATCGGGTCCGCCGATCGTTTCAATGGAATCCATCCTGACGCTCGCCGGCGTGGCTCCCGCCACGCGTCGGATCGGCCTCGTCACCTCGGCCTCGACCTCGTTCATGGAACCGTATGCCATCGCTCGACAACTGCGCGCTTTGGATGTGATGAGCCATGGGCGCGCCGGATGGAACGCCATCCCCAGTTACGAGCTCGAGGCTTTCGCAAACTATGGGCTTGAGGTTCCTGACCGGGACGCGAAATACCAACGCCTGCATGAGAGCATTCAGATCACTCAGGCACTCTGGGGAAGCTGGAAGCGAGAGGCAGGTGCGCCGGACAAGCTGACTGGCCGGTTTGCCGATACGTCGCATATCCAGCCGATCAATATGCAAGGACGTTATGTCGCCTCCCGGGGGCCGCTTCAGATACCACCGTCGGAGCAAGGGCAGCCCGTGATCTTCATGCCGTTCGCCAGCGGCGATGGCATACGGGCAGCTGCGATGTATGCCAACGGCATCATAGGCATGCCCTCCACCATAGAGGTGGCACGATCGCAGCGCGCAACGATCCGTTCCGTGACTGAGCAGGTTGGCCGCAGCCCGGATGAGGTCAAGTTCCTGTCATTTGTTTCCTTCGGTCTTGGAAAGTCCAAGAAGGATGCCGTCGAACGTCGCATGGTCCTCGAAGAGGCAGCGGGGATCGAAAACCGTCTCGCGCAGCTCTCAGCAGTGATTGGTGTCCGCCTGGACCCGAGAGATTGCGAACGCGCGCTTAGGCCTGCAGAAATATCGAGCCTTCGACCTCATCCTCGTATGCCGCGATCTGGACTGGCGGTCGACCTTGCCCGACGTGGAATGACTTTAAGGGAAATACTTGGGCACGGCGTGCTCGACCAGACCCCTGGGCTCGTCGGCACTCCGGAGGAGGCAGCAGACATGATGCAGGCGTGGATGGAGAGAGACGCGAGCGACGGCTTCATCCTCACCCCCGACGACGAACACGACGGTATCGAACAGTTCGTCGACCTAGTCATTCCGATTCTGAAGCGTCGCGGACTGCGGACAGAAGGATACGAGGGGCAAACCCTGCGCGATCACATGGGTCTCGCCGAACAGCTGGGCAGAGATCCTCGGGTCTCAACTGACAAACAGTAACAGCACGCCGACATCACCGCCTTGTAGGCACGTTCTTATGAATGCCGGGCTGAGGGGCTTACAGATGAGGGCTGATTTTCACTGAGGACTGCTTTGTGTCGTAGCTTGCCCATTGCCAACGGCAACTATGGTTGGTAGCGGGCGCTGGTCGACGTCCGCTTCTGGCCGAAAGCGGTCACTCGAGAGTGGCAGCAATCGGCCAATAAGGGCAGTTCAGTGGGCTGCTCATACAGGTCCAAAAAACCTCTCCGGAGCGTCCAAGACACGCTCCACCCGGCGCTGCTGTTCGGCGGTTCGCCGCTTTTCGAAAATCCACCATCGTCAGCACTTCGTTGTCAGTAAGCCACCAGTGTATTTGGCTGCTGACGGGCATTTATCAGGGGTTTCCGTGCGCAGAGGTACATTGGCTTAAAGTACGATTTTGTCCGTATTCTGCGGGCTGTCCTAGGACAGTTGTCTTTAACGTTGAGCCGATAGGCATAGACTAGCTCGGCCACCCACCCAGACCACCGCCGTTGATCTAATCGTTTGAAGATACAACATCTACAACATGCGGATCAGGAGCGAGTCGAACTTGTGCCCGTGTTGATTCTGGGTATGCCTGGTAAGGGCACCACCTGTTCGGGCTTCATCCGCCTCGCGCTACCATTGATAGGGGCAGAATTGCAGCATGGATATACCTTCGTCCGTAGAGTGTGAAAGCCATCCCGGGTGATGGCGGACGCAGAATGAGGATTCGGATTAGGACAAGACCAGTGTCCAATCCCACTAAGGTAGTCCTCCTCCACAAAATGTGGATAGAACGGTCCTGCCGCCTGATAGGTATTCCAAAGCGAATCTACAGTTCGCATTTGGTGATCATACGAGGCCGCATCGATCAGGAAATCATCACAGGACTCGTAGACGAGGATAATCGCCTCCAAGATTCCCTCAATCTCCCATGAGGCTATGTGAGGTGAGAGAGCAGTTGGCGCACCCTCCGGTGGCTGGAGTACGCGGCCCAACTTCTTCTGGAGCTCCTGAACTTGAAGTGCAACGTCTCCGGTCATAGTTGGTAAAACGGTTTCCGCCTGCTCATGCAGAGCGCGAGCAGCGGCCTGATACGAAATGACCTTCTGCGTCGAACATAGCCGATGGAATGTCACAGCACGTCGAAGCGCCAGCGCATCCGAATTTGGAGTTGAAGGAGCTTCACAGAGTTGCCTGCCTTTACACCCTCTCCACATCACATCAAGGCTGTGTCCCCTATAGGAAAAGGGCCTGTCGCAGAATTGGCAACGCTCCAGAAGGACCGTGTTGTGTTTGTGGCAAACCGTCACATCAGGGTAGGTGTAGCGCCTCCAGTAGGAAAACCCCCGAGTCTCCAGATCCTCTCTGACGCAGTCCGGGCAGTAGGCAGAGCTGTGCATGTTTAGGCAGGACGCCTTCGAAGCGTACAGCGGTCCAGAATAGGAGATGTCCTGGTCGCCCTTGATAACATGCTTCGCTGGCAACATCGTGTGGTTGTGAACCAACCGGTTGAACCCATAGCAGCCTGGCCAGCCGATAAGTCCAGCAATCTTGCGCAACTGCTCAGTGTCGAAGGAGCTACGAGGAGTCAGATCATCGAGTAGCGAGCGCTTTGGCGAGTACTGATTGATATGAATTGCTCGTATCACAAACGAGATGAGGGACTCATCGGGCTGGATCTGCAAAAGCATCAGAAGGACCTGAGGTTGGCTGCGGCCGAGTAGGCAGCAAACCAAAAAAACCGTTGCGTGAGGGATGCCGTGGAACGGCTCCCTGAGCGCTGCGACCGTTTTTAATCTTTAACACCACCGGAGAAAGCGTCACTGGTTACGGTTACTCCACCGGGGAGTCGGAGGCGCCAGCGACAGACTTTATTTAGTTCCGACAGACTTTATTTCGTAGCTTCAAATTCGCGCTCTTGTGCAGCCCATCACTCCACCGTCACCGACTTCGCCAGGTTACGCGGCTGATCCACGTCCGTGCCCTTGAGCACCGCAACGTAGTACGACAGTAGTTGCAGCGGAATGGTGTAGAGGATCGGCGACAGGATGTCGTGGATGTGCGGCATCTGCACTACGTGGGTGCCTTCGCCGTTGGTCATCCCAGCCTTTTCGTCGGCGAACACGATCAGTTCGCCACCGCGGGCGCGGACTTCCTGCAGGTTGGACTTCAGCTTCTCCAGCAGTTCGTTGTTCGGCGCGACGGTCACCACCGGCATGTCGTTATCCACAAGCGCCAGCGGGCCGTGTTTCAGCTCGCCAGCAGGATAGGCTTCGGCGTGGATGTATGAGATTTCCTTGAGCTTCAAGGCCCCTTCCATCGCCACCGGAAATTGCGCGCCACGGCCCAGGAACAGGGTGTGGTTCTTCTCGGCGAACAGCTCTGCGATTTTTTCCACCGTGCTGTCCATCGCCAGCGCTTCGCCCAGACGAGTTGGCAGACGACGCAGTTCTTCGACCAGCGTGGCTTCAACGCCTTTGCCCAATGTACCGCGCACCTGGCCCAGAGACAGGGTCAGCAGCAGCAGACCGACCAGTTGCGTAGTGAAGGCCTTGGTCGAGGCCACGCCGATTTCACGACCAGCCTGGGTCAGCAGGGTCAGGTCGGATTCGCGCACCAGCGAACTGATGCCGACGTTGCAGATCGCCAGACTGGCGAGGAAGCCCAGTTCCTTGGCGTTGCGCAGGGCGGCCAGGGTGTCGGCGGTTTCGCCGGACTGGGAGATGGTGACGAACAGGGTGTCCGGCTGCACCACCACCTTGCGGTAGCGGAACTCACTGGCGACCTCGACCTGGCACGGAATCCCGGCCAGCTCTTCGAGCCAGTAACGGGCAACCATGCCCGCGTGATAGCTGGTACCACACGCCACGATCTGTACGTTGCGCACTTTGGCGAACAGTTCAGCAGCTTGTGGACCGAAAGCCTGCACCAGCACCTGATTCGCACTCAATCGGCCTTCCAGAGTGCGCTGCACCACGGACGGCTGCTCGTGGATTTCCTTGAGCATGTAATGACGGAACTCGCCTTTGTCGGCGGCTTCCGCACCATCCGTGTACTGCACGGTCTGGCGCTCGACGGCTTTGCCGGTCACGTCCCAGATCTGCACCTTATCCCGCTGGATTTCGGCGATATCGCCCTCTTCCAGGTACATGAAACGGTCGGTGACCTGACGCAGGGCCAGTTGATCGGAAGCGAGGAAGTTTTCGCCCAGGCCCAGACCGATCACCAGCGGGCTGCCGCTGCGAGCAGCAACCAGTCGATCCGGTTGCTTTGCGTGGATAACCGCCAGACCGTAAGCGCCATGCAGCTCCTTGACCGCAGCCTTCAGAGCGTCCGACAGGTCCGACAAGGTCTTGAGTTTTTCAGTCAGCAGGTGAGCGATGACTTCGGTGTCAGTGTCCGAGGTGAACACGTAGCCCAGTGCCTTCAGTTGTTCACGCAGCGCCTCATGGTTTTCGATGATGCCGTTGTGCACGACAGCGACGTCACCGGAGAAATGCGGGTGAGCATTGCGCTCGCTCGGCGCACCATGGGTGGCCCAGCGGGTGTGGGCAATACCGAGACGGCCAACCAGCGGATGTTCGGCCAGCGCCGCGTCGAGTTCGCTGACTTTGCCGACACGACGAGTGCGTTCCAGAGCGCCGTCATTGGTGTACACCGCAACACCGGCACTGTCATAGCCCCTGTATTCGAGGCGTTTGAGGCCTTCGACCAGAATGGCGGTGATATTACGTTCAGCTACCGCGCCGACAATTCCACACATGCTTATTTCTCCTGACTGACAGTCGCGCAAATCAAGTTGATACCGCGAGCCTGAATCTGATCGCGCGCATCCAGGGGCAGGCGATCATCGGTAATTAGGGTATGGACGCTGCTCCATGGCAGCTCCAGGTTGGGAATCTTGCGGCCGATCTTGTCGGCCTCGACCATCACGATCACTTCCCGCGCCACTTCCGCCATCACCCGGCTGAGGCCGAGCAATTCATTGAAGGTGGTGGTGCCACGCACCAGGTCGATGCCATCGGCACCGATAAACAACTGGTCGAAGTCGTAAGAGCGTAGTACCTGCTCGGCGACCTGGCCCTGAAAGGATTCCGAGTGCGGATCCCAGGTGCCACCGGTCATCAGCAGCACAGGCTCGTGCTCGAGTTCACTCAGGGCGTTGGCCACGTGCAGGGAGTTGGTCATGACCACCAGGCCTGGCTGCTGGCCGAGTTCGGGAATCATCGCGGCGGTGGTGCTGCCGCTGTCGATGATGATGCGGGCGTGCTCGCGAATGCGTGTGACGGCGGCGCGGGCAATCGCCTGTTTGTATTTGGAAACGTTCTGACTGACGTCCGCCACCAGTTCCTGGGGCATGGTGATCGCGCCACCATAGCGACGCAGCAGCAAGCCATGACTTTCCAGAGCGGCGAGATCCTTGCGAATCGTAACTTCCGAAGTTTCGAAGCGCTTGGCCAGTTCATCCACACTCACTTCGCCCTGCTCATTGAGTAAAGACAGAATGTTGTGACGGCGCTGAGGTGTGTTGCGTTTCGACATGGCTAATTAAGTTTCGATTCGAAAGATAACGGAAGCAATCAAAACCTATCAGCTGCGAATCGTCAAGTCGGTGCCCAAAAAAAAGACCGCTGGCAGCGGTCTTTTTTAATTTGAGCATTGTGGATAACTCAGCTCTTCTTGATCTTCTCAGGCCGCTTCCAGCCATCGATGTTCTTCTGCCGCGCCCGGCCAACAGCCAATTGCGCGTTATCCACATTCTGAGTGATGGTCGAGCCGGCTGCAGTAGTTGCACCGGCAGAGATATCCACAGGCGCCACCAGCGAGTTGTTGGAACCGATGAACACATCCTCGCCCAACACGGTTTTCCACTTGTTGGCGCCATCGTAGTTGCAAGTGATGGTGCCGGCGCCGATGTTGGTGCGTGCACCGATCTCGGCATCGCCCAGGTAAGTCAGGTGCCCGGCCTTGGCGCCCTCGCCCATGCGCGCGTTTTTCAGTTCGACGAAGTTACCCACATGGGCGCGGGCTTCCAGGACAGTGCCCGGACGCAGGCGGGCAAACGGGCCGGCATCGCTGCCTTCGCCCAGCACCGCGCCTTCGATGTGGCTGTTGGCCTTGACCACTACGCCTTTGCGCAGGGTGCTGTCCTTGATCACGCAGTTCGGGCCGATGACCACATCGTCCTCTATGACAACCTTGCCTTCGAGAATCACGTTGATGTCGATCAGCACATCGCGACCGACGGTCACTTCGCCTCGCACATCGAAACGGGCCGGGTCGCGCAGGGTGACACCCTGAGCCATCAGGCGACGACCGGCGCGCAGCTGGTAATGACGCTCCAGCTCGGAGAGCTGTTTGCGATCATTGGCGCCCTGCACTTCCATCGGATCGTGAGGTTGTTCGGTGGCGACGGTCAGGCCATCGCTGACCGCCATCTCGATCACGTCGGTCAGGTAGTACTCGCCCTGAGCGTTGTTGTTCGACAGGCGACTCATCCAGTCCGCCAGACGATTGGCCGGCACTGCCAGGATGCCGGTGTTGCCTTCAGTGATCGCCCGTTGCGCTTCGCTGGCGTCCTTGTGTTCAACGATGGCGACAACCTTGCCGTCGGCATCGCGCATGATGCGGCCATAACCGGTCGGATCGTCCAGCTCGACGGTGAGCAAGCCCATCTGCCCGGGTACAACGTGCTTGAGCAGACGTTGCAGGGTCTCGACTTCGATCAGCGGCACATCGCCGTAGAGAATCAGTACGGTATCGGCGGTGATGAAAGGAACAGCCTGGGCCGTGGCGTGGCCGGTCCCCAGTTGCTTGTCCTGCAATACGAAATTCAGATCGTCAGCAGCCAGACGCTCGCGTACCACATCGGCGCCGTGACCGATGACAACGTGAAGGCGTTGTGGATCAAGTTGACGGGCACTGTGGATAACATGGCCGAGCATGGAGTCGCCGGCAATCGGGTGCAGCACTTTTGGCAGCGCGGAACGCATGCGGGTGCCTTGACCGGCCGCGAGGATAACGATTTCAAGAGACATGACTGGCTACCAATCCTGGGTGGTCAGCAACTGCGACCGGGTTTCGGGAATTCTGAAAAGAAAAAAGGGTAGCCGAGGCTACCCTTTTTTATCAATCGCACAACAAGTGGCTGACGGATCAACCGCCAAACTTCTTGCGGATCTGCTGGACGGTGCGCAGCTGAGCTGCAGCCTCGGCCAGACGTGCGGACGCAGCTCCGTAGTCGAAATCTGCGCTCTTCTCATGCAGAGCAGCTTCGGCAGCCTTGAGAGCTGCTTGAGCCTGAGCTTCATCCAGGTCGGCGGCACGTTGCACGGTATCGGCAAGCACCTTGACCATGTTCGGCTGAACCTCGAGGAAACCACCGGAGATGTAGAACACCTCGGCTTCCCCGCCTTGCTTGATCAGGCGGATCGGACCTGGCTTCAGATTAGTGATCAGCGGCGCGTGGCCCAGAGCGATACCAAGATCACCCAGAGCACCGTGCGCAATCACCATCTCGACCAGGCCGGAAAAGATTTCTCCTTCCGCGCTGACGATGTCGCAATGGACTGTCATAGCCATCTGATTGCCTCAACCTAAATTAGCGCCCGTTGCCGGGCGCCTGGATTACAGTTTCTTGGCTTTCTCGATCGCTTCTTCGATGCCGCCGACCATGTAGAACGCTTGTTCTGGCAGGTGGTCGTAGTCACCGTTGAGGATGCCTTTGAAGCCAGCAATGGTGTCTTTCAGGGAAACGTATTTACCCGAAGCACCGGTGAAGACTTCAGCCACGAAGAACGGCTGCGACAAGAAGCGCTGGATCTTACGAGCACGGTTTACCAACTGCTTGTCGGCTTCCGACAGCTCGTCCATACCCAGGATCGCGATGATGTCCTTCAGCTCTTTGTAACGCTGCAGCACGTACTGAACACCACGAGCGGTCTCGTAGTGATCATTGCCGATCACGTTCGGGTCCAGCTGACGCGAAGTCGAGTCCAGTGGGTCTACCGCCGGGTAGATACCCAGGGAAGCGATGTCACGGGACAGAACGACGGTGGCGTCCAGGTGAGCAAACGTGGTCGCTGGCGACGGGTCAGTCAAGTCGTCCGCTGGTACGTATACGGCCTGGATCGAAGTAATCGAACCTTGCTTGGTCGAAGTGATGCGCTCTTGCAGCACGCCCATCTCTTCAGCCAGGGTCGGCTGGTAACCTACTGCCGAAGGCATACGGCCCAGCAGTGCGGATACTTCGGTACCGGCCAGGGTGTAACGATAGATGTTGTCGACGAACAGCAGAACGTCGTTACCTTCGTCACGGAACTTCTCGGCCATGGTCAGACCGGTCAGCGCTACACGCAGACGGTTTCCCGGTGGCTCGTTCATCTGACCGTAGACCAGGGCTACCTTGTCGAGAACGTTGGAGTCCTTCATCTCGTGGTAGAAGTCGTTACCCTCACGAGTACGCTCACCCACACCGGCGAACACGGAATAACCGCTGTGCTCGATGGCGATGTTACGGATCAGTTCCATCATGTTTACGGTCTTGCCTACACCGGCACCACCGAACAGACCGACTTTACCGCCCTTGGCGAACGGGCAAACCAGGTCGATAACCTTGATGCCAGTTTCCAGCAGCTCGTTGCCACCGGCCTGTTCAGCGAAGGAAGGAGCGGCGCGGTGGATACCCCAGCGCTCTTCTTCGCCGATCGGGCCAGCTTCGTCGATCGGGTTGCCCAGTACGTCCATGATCCGGCCCAGAGTCGCTTTACCGACCGGTACGGAGATGGCTGCGCCAGTGTTGTTGACGTCCAGACCGCGCTTCAAGCCTTCGGTGGAGCCCATCGCAATGGTACGAACCACGCCGTCGCCCAGCTGCTGCTGAACTTCCAGAGTGGTTTCGGCGCCTTGAACCTTCAAGGCGTCGTAGATGCTCGGTACGCTGTCGCGTGGAAATTCCACGTCGATAACGGCGCCGATGATTTGAACGATACGTCCGCTACTCATAGCTGGATCCTCTGAATATTTGAACCGTTAAACCGCGGCAGCGCCGCCGACGATTTCCGAGATCTCTTGGGTGATCGCAGCCTGACGCGCCTTGTTGTAGATCAGCTGCAAATCGCTGATCAAATCACCGGCGTTGTCGGTAGCGTTCTTCATCGCGATCATCCGCGCAGCCTGTTCAGCCGCGTTGTTCTCGACCACCGCCTGGTACACCTGCGACTCCACGTAACGCACCATCAAGCCGTCAAGCAGCTCTTTGGCGTCTGGTTCGTAGAGGTAGTCCCAGTGGTGCTTGAGTTCTTGATCCGGGGTCGCCACCAATGGAATCAACTGCTCCACGGTAGGCTGTTGCGTCATGGTGTTGATGAACTTGTTGGATACCACGGACAGGCGGTCGATACGGCCGTCCAGGTAGGCATCCAGCATCACCTTGACGCTGCCGATCAGATCATTGATCGACGGCTCTTCACCCAGGTGGCTGATAGCTGCAACGACGTTACCGCCGAAGTTGCGGAAAAAGGCCGCACCCTTGCTACCAACGACACACAGATCGATCTCGACGCCGTTTTCGCGGTTTACCGCCATGTCCTTGACCAGGGCCTTGAACAGGTTGGTGTTCAAGCCGCCGCACAGACCACGGTCACTGCTCACCACGACATAACCGACGCGCTTTACTTCGCGATCGATCATGAACGGATGGCGGTATTCCGGGTTGGCGTTGGCCAGATGCCCAATTACCTGGCGGATACGCTCCGCATAAGGACGGCTAGCAGCCATGCGCATTTGTGCCTTGCGCATTTTGCTGACCGCCACTTTTTCCATGGCGCTGGTAATTTTTTGCGTGCTTTTGATGCTCGCAATCTTACTGCGAATCTCTTTTGCGCCTGCCATGTAACACCTATCAGGTTAGCAAGCGGGAGCCTTGCGGCTCCCGCTGCGGCTTACCAGGTTTGGGTGGCCTTGAACTTCTCGATACCAGCCTTCAGGCCAGCGTCGATTTCGTCATTGAAGTCACCTTTAACGTTGATCTTCGCCATCAAATCGGCGTGATCGCGGTTGAAGAAAGCAATCAGCGCTTGTTCGAAGCTGCCGATCTTGGCGATTTCAATGTCAGTCAGGAACCCACGCTCAGCGGCATACAGCGACAGCGACATGTCGGCGATCGACATTGGCGCGTATTGCTTCTGCTTCATCAGCTCGGTAACGCGCTGACCATGCTCAAGTTGCTTGCGGGTCGCTTCGTCCAGGTCAGAAGCGAACTGGGCGAATGCCGCCAGTTCACGGTACTGAGCCAGAGCGGTACGGATACCACCGGACAGCTTCTTGATGATCTTGGTCTGAGCGGCACCACCCACACGGGATACCGAAACACCGGCGTTCACTGCAGGGCGGATGCCCGAGTTGAACATGGCCGATTCCAGGAAGATCTGACCGTCGGTGATGGAAATCACGTTGGTCGGAACGAACGCGGAAACGTCGCCAGCCTGGGTTTCGATGATCGGCAGTGCGGTCAGGGAACCGGTTTTGCCGGTCACTGCGCCGTTGGTGAACTTCTCTACGTACTCTTCCGAAACGCGGGATGCACGCTCCAGCAGACGGGAGTGGAGATAGAACACGTCGCCTGGGTAAGCTTCACGGCCTGGTGGACGGCGCAGCAGCAGGGAAATCTGGCGGTAAGCCACTGCTTGCTTGGACAGATCGTCATAGACGATCAGCGCGTCTTCACCGCGGTCGCGGAAGAATTCACCCATGGTGCAACCGGAGTACGGAGCCAGGAATTGCAGTGCTGCAGATTCCGAGGCGCTCGCTGCAACGATGATGGTGTTAGCCAGTGCACCGTTTTCTTCCAGCTTGCGAACCACGTTGGCGATGGTCGATTGCTTCTGACCGATTGCCACGTAGACGCAGAAAATGCCGCTGTCTTTCTGGTTGATGATCGCGTCGATCGCCAGAGCGGTTTTACCGATCTGACGGTCACCGATGATCAGCTCACGCTGGCCACGGCCGACAGGGATCATGGCATCGACAGCCTTGTAGCCAGTCTGTACAGGCTGGTCTACCGACTTACGCCAGATCACGCCCGGAGCAACTTTCTCGACCGCGTCGGTCTCGGTGTTGCCCAGTGGACCTTTGCCGTCAACAGGGTTACCCAGTGCGTCGACAACGCGACCCAGCAGTTCCTTACCAACCGGAACTTCGAGGATGCGGCCGGTGCACTTGGCGCTCATGCCTTCAGCCAGACTGGTGTACGCGCCCAGTACAACGGCACCTACGGAGTCTTGCTCCAGGTTGAGGGCCATACCGTAGACGCCGCCCGGAAACTCGATCATCTCGCCGTACATGACGTCGGCCAGACCGTGAATCCGCA
Source organism: Pseudomonas sp. NFIX49 (assembly GCF_900115915.1). Classification (NCBI taxonomy): domain Bacteria; kingdom Pseudomonadati; phylum Pseudomonadota; class Gammaproteobacteria; order Pseudomonadales; family Pseudomonadaceae; genus Pseudomonas; species Pseudomonas sp. NFIX49. Next base: position 491,068 of record NZ_FOYE01000005.1, read on the forward strand.
CGATGCCGTCAGATACGCTGACGACAGTGCCTTCGTTACGGGCTTGGGAGGTCACATCGAGCTTTTCGATGCGGCCCTTGATAATTTCACTTATTTCGGAAGGATTGAGTTGCTGCATTGCTCTGCTGCCCCTTCAAACTCAAGATTTCAATGCTTCGGCAAGTTTCGCGATTTTGCCGCGAATCGAGCCATCGATAACCAGGTCGCCGGCGCGGATGACCACACCCCCGATAAGGGAGCTGTCTTCCTCGACTTGCAGGCGCACTTCCCGGTTGAGTCGTGCACTGAGAACCTTGGCGAGTTTGTCTTGCTGTTCTTGGTTCAATGCAAAAGCACTGGTCACTTCAACGTCTACCGATTTCTCTTGCTCGGCCTTGTACAGGTCGAAAAGAGCGGCGATCTCCGGCAGAAGCGGGAGACGGTCGTTTTCGGCAACGACATTGATGAAGTTCTGTGCCTTGGCATCAAACTTGTCGCCGCACACGTCAATGAACGTGGCGGCCTTTTCTGCGCTCGTCAGTCGCGGGGCCTTGAGCACGCGCTGCATGGTGTCGTCTTGCGACACCGCTGCTGCCAGGCCGAGCATGGCTGACCAATTGGCCAGTTGCTGGTGGGCCTGAGCGTGCTCGAAGGCCGCCTTAGCGTAAGGTCGGGCCAACGTGGTCAGTTCTGCCATGATCGCCCTCGCTTAGATTTCAGCAGCCAGTTGGTTAACCAGCTCTGCGTGCGCGTTTTGATCGATTGTGGCACCCAGGATCTTCTCGGCGCCGCCGACAGCCAGCAAGCCCACTTGGGCGCGCAGCTTGTCTTTGACACTGTTCAGTTCCTGTTCGATCTCGGCTTGAGCCTGAACCTTCACACGGTCAGCGTCGACGCGGGCCTTTTCAACGGCCTCTTCGACAATCTGGTTACCGCGTTTCTTGGCTTGCTCGATGATTTCAGCTGCCTGAGCTTTCGCTTCGCGCAGTTGCTGACCCGCTTTCTCTTGGGCCAACTCCAGGTCGCGAGCTGCACGGCTGGCAGCGTCCAGACCATCAGCGATCTTCTTTTGACGTTCGTGCAGAGCTGCGATGACCGGAGGCCATACGAACTTCATGCAGAACAGTACAAAAATCAGGAACGCAACGGACTGGCCAATCAGGGTCGCATTAATGTTCACGCCAACACCTCGCAGTTACGTTGTCCATCACACCAAATCACTCGGAGATCCGAATGATTAGCCAGCGATCTGACCAACGAACGGGTTCGCAAAGGTGAAGAACAGAGCGATACCAACACCGATCATGGTTACGGCGTCGAGCAGACCGGCAACGATGAACATTTTAACTTGCAGCATTGGAACCATTTCTGGCTGACGCGCTGCGCCTTCCAGGAACTTGCCGCCCAGCAGGCCGAAACCAATTGCGGTACCCAGTGCGCCCAGGCCGATCAACAGTGCAACAGCGATAGCGGTTAGACCAACTACAGTTTCCATCTTTCCTCCCGACTTTTACGTCGTATGGTTTAGGTTTTTTAGATTAAAGCGGTAAAACAAATCGTTTCATGGTGCCCCGTGAGGAGCCCCTTCCCGTTTGACCGGGAAGGACATCAGACTAGTCGAGACTGGTCTTAATGGTTTTCTTCGTGCGCCATCGACAGGTAGACGATGGTCAGCATCATGAAGATGAACGCCTGCAGGGTGATGATCAGGATGTGGAACACAGCCCACGCCCACTGCAGGACAACGCCCAGGCCGCTGAGCCAGAGCAGGCCGCTGCCGAACATCACAGCGATCAGGATGAACACCAGCTCGCCGGCATACATGTTGCCGAACAGACGCAGAGCCAGAGAGATCGGTTTGGCGATCAGGGTCACGAATTCCAGCAGGAAGTTCACCGGGATCAGCAGGGCCTGAACGAAGATGTTCTTGCTGCCGAACGGGTGCAGGGTCAGTTCGCCGATGAAACCGCCGATGCCCTTGACCTTGATGCTATAGAAAATGATCAGTGCGAAAACCGAGAACGCCATGCCCAGGGTCGCGTTCGGGTCGGTAGTCGACACGGCGCGGAACGGGATGTGGTGGTCGCCGGAGATCAGGATGGCCAGCTGAGGAATCCAGTCGACCGGTACCAGGTCGACGGCGTTCATCAGGAACACCCAGACGAAGATGGTCAGTGCCAGCGGTGCGATCACCGGGCTACGGCCATGGAAGCTGTCTTTCACGCTGCCATCGACGAATTCGACCAGGACTTCAACGAAGTTCTGCAGTGCACCCGGCTGACCGGAAGTCGCCTTCTTGGCCGCCATGCGGAAAAGAATGACGAAGATCAGACCCAGCGCGACCGACCAGCCGAGGGTATCGACGTGGAAAGCCCAGAAGCCCATTTCCTTGGCTTCTGCTGCGGTGTGGGCAAAGCCCCAGCCGCCGTTGGGTAGCTGACCGAAGGTCAGGTTCTGCAAGTGGTGCTGGATATAGCCCGAAGCGGTTGTTTCTGCCATGGTTGCCTCAAACGCCCTAAGGTCTCGAAAGTCTTGTTCTCATCAGCAGGGGAGCGAACCAGCTGACCGACTGAGTCAGCACGAAGGCGCCGAATACAGCGATCGGCGCCAGTGGCTTCACACCTGCAAACACCAGTGCAAACAGCACTGCCGTCAAAATCAGTTTGCCTGCCTCGCCGGCATAGAAAGACCGGACGATGGACTGGGCTGCTCGGGCGCCGGAAAACCGAAATGCCTTGTGAGCGAAATAAACATTGGGCAGCAAGGCTATCAGGCCTCCGCAAAGTCCCGAGTATCCGGCAACGACTCCGTGCCATTGCCAGAGCGCCAAAGCGGCAATGAGCAAAATGACAAATTGAGCCATTAACACCGGAAAAACCGCCAGGCGATGGAACGGCAGGCGGTTTGGCTTGCGGGTTTCCATCACTATTGCTCTCCAATGGTCGGCTGCCGAAATTCAATAACTTGGCATAATTTGTGCCGACAAAATGCGCGCAGAGTATAGGGGCGGTTCTGCCCCTATTCAACTGTCAGGTAGTGATTTCCGACTGCGCGCTACAAGAGGAATTGTTTCAGCGGATGTGTGCGAGCACACCTTGAAGCTCATCGAGGGAGTTGTATCCGATCACCAGCTGACCCTTGCCCTTCTTCCCGTGGCGGATCTGCACCGCAGAGCCCAGGCGCTCGGCCAGACGCTGTTCGAGGCGGGCGATATCCGGGTCAGGTTTGGCAGGCTCTACCGGCTCCGGTTTGCCACTCAACCATTGGCGAACCAGTGCCTCAGTTTGGCGCACGGTAAGACCGCGTGCGACAACATGTCGCGCCCCTTCCACCTGCTGATTGTCCGGCAGACCGAGCAATGCACGGGCATGACCCATCTCCAGGTCGCCATGGGACAACATGGTCTTGATGACTTCCGGCAGCGCAATCAGGCGCAACAGGTTGGCCACGGTGACGCGGGACTTACCCACAGCCTCGGCCACCTGTTGCTGAGTGAGCTGGAATTCCTGCTGCAAGCGCTGCAGGGCTACCGCCTCTTCGATCGGGTTCAGGTCTTCGCGCTGGATGTTCTCGATCAGCGCAATGGCGATTGCCGTTTCATCCGGCACATCGCGCACCATCGCCGGGATGGTTTCCTGCCCGGCTTGTTGACTCGCGCGCCAGCGACGCTCGCCGGCAATGATTTCAAAACGACCACCACCAATCGGGCGAACCACGATCGGCTGCATCACGCCCTGGGCCTTGATCGACTGCGCCAGCTCTTCCAGCGCCTGCGGATCCATGTCCCGGCGTGGCTGATACTTGCCGCGCTGCAGCAGGTCCAGCGGCAGGTGCTGCAACTCGCGGCTGTCAGCCTGCGCCGCTTGTTCTTCCAGCGAGCTGACAGTCGGACCGCTCAACAGCGCATCCAGTCCTCGTCCGAGACCTCGTTTCTTGACGGCCATGGGGATTCCTTAAGTTGGCTGGGCAGCGGCGGTGCGTGAATTTTTGCGCTGACGGCGAACCATCTCGCCCGCCAGGGCCAGATAGGCCAGCGCGCCACGCGATTGCTTGTCGTAGGCCAGCGCCGGCATGCCGTAGCTCGGTGCTTCGGCCAGACGAATGTTGCGCGGGATCACCGTGTCGTACAGTTGATCGCCGAAGTGTTCCTTGAGCTGGGCTGAAACGTCGTTCATCAGGCTCAGACGCGGGTCGTACATGGTCCGCAACAGGCCTTCGACTTTCAGGTTCGGGTTCAGCAGTTCAGCGATGCGCTTGATGTTATCCACAAGGTCGCTCAGACCTTCGAGCGCAAAGTACTCGCACTGCATGGGGATAATGACCCCGTCAGCGGCGACCAGTGCGTTCAGCGTGAGCATCGACAGTGACGGCGGGCAGTCGATCAGAATGTAATCGTAGTTCTCGCGGATCGGCGCCAGCGCGCTGCGCAGACGGCTTTCTTTCATCTGCATTTCCAGCAACACCACTTCGGCCGCCGTCAGGTCACGGTTGGCCGGCAGCAGTTGATAGCCGCCATGTTCGGAGTAGTGCATTGCCTGGGCCAGATCGCATTCGCCGATCAGCAGGTCATAGACCGAGTTTTCCAGGCCATGCTTATCCACACCGCTACCCATGGTGGCGTTGCCCTGTGGATCGAGATCGATCAACAGCACCCGGCGCTTGGTCGCGACCAGGGATGCTGCGAGGTTGATGCAGGTGGTGGTCTTGCCCACACCACCCTTCTGGTTCGCTATCGCGAATACCTTAGCCATTCTTGCTTGTGTTCCCAATCATGCCGTGCGGCGCAGTATCAGCAGATGGCGTTGGCCTTGGCAACCGGGTACGGCCAGGGCGTGTTCGCTATCGAGTTTGAAGTCTGCCGGCAATGCTACCAGCTCATCCGCCGGATGGACGCCCTTCATTGCCAGCCAGCGCGTATCGGCGTCGCCGAGGTGGCGAGTCCAGTTGGTGAAGTTCTCCATGCTGCTGAACGCCCGGGAAATGATCCCGTTGAACGGCTGTGCAGGCTGGAAGGCTTCGACGCGACTGTGGATAACTTGCAGGTTATCCAGTTTGAGTTCGAGTTTGACCTGGGTCAGGAAGCGGGTTTTCTTGCCGTTGCTGTCCAGACAGGTCACCTGCGAGTCCGGATACAGGATCGCCAGAGGGATCCCCGGCATACCGCCGCCGCTGCCGACATCCAGCCAGCGCCCATTTTCGATGAACGACATCACGCTCAGGCTATCGAGCAAATGACGGGAAACCATTTCGTCCGGATCGCGAACGGCAGTCAGGTTGTAGGCCTGGTTCCATTTGATCAACAGGGCCAGATAACCCAGCAGCAGTTCGTGCTGGGTTTCAGTGAGATTGACACCGAGCTCGCTGGCTCCTGTGGATAACTCTTCGGCGTGTTGCGAAGTGACCTTAGAACTCAAGCGCTTTGCTCCAACTGACGGCCCGCGCCGCGTTTTTTCAAATGAATCATCAACAGCGAGATCGCTGCCGGGGTCACACCGGGGATCCGCGAAGCCTGGCCCAGCGTCTCGGGACGCGTGGCACCCAGCTTGCTCTGGATCTCCTTGGAGAGACCGGAAATGTTGGTGTAATCGATATCCACAGGCAGTTTCGTGTCTTCACTGGCACGCAGACGGGCGATTTCGTCCTGTTGGCGATCGATGTAACCGGCGTACTTGGTCTTGATCTCGACCTGTTCGGCGACCTGTGGATCTTCGGCGCCCTGCCCGGTCACTTCGACCAGACCAGCGTAGTCGATTTCCGGACGGCTCAAGAGATTGAGCAAGTTGTATTCGTGAGTCAGCGGCGTGCCGAATTTGTCGGCAATCGCATCGCCCTGCGCGGTGCCCGGGCGAACCCAGGTGCTTTTCAGGCGTTGCTCTTCGATTTCGATGCTTTCGCGTTTCTTGCAGAACGCTGCCCAGCGCGCGTCATCGACCAGGCCCAGTTCGCGACCTTTTTCGGTCAGACGCAGGTCGGCGTTGTCCTCACGCAGGATCAGGCGGTACTCGGCACGGGAAGTGAACATGCGGTACGGCTCTTGGGTACCGAGGGTGATCAGGTCGTCGACCAATACCCCAATGTAGGCTTCGTCGCGACGCGGGCACCAGGCTTCTTTGCCTTTCGCACGCAATGCGGCGTTGGCACCGGCGAGCAAACCCTGCGCACCGGCTTCTTCGTAACCGGTGGTGCCGTTGATCTGGCCAGCGAAGAACAGGCCGCCGATGACTTTGGTTTCCAGGCTGTACTTCAGGTCGCGCGGATCGAAATAGTCGTACTCGATCGCATAACCCGGACGCACGATGTGCGCATTTTCCATGCCGCGGATCGATTGCACGATCTGCAATTGCACGTCGAACGGCAAGCTTGTGGATATCCCGTTCGGATAAAGCTCATGGGTGGTCAGGCCTTCCGGCTCGATGAACACCTGATGGCTTTCCTTGTCGGCAAATCGGTGAATCTTGTCTTCGATCGACGGGCAATAACGCGGACCAATGCCTTCGATTTCGCCTGCAGCGGAATACATCGGCGAGCGATCGAGGTTCGCGGCAATGATTTCGTGAGTGCGGGCGTTGGTGTGGGTAATCCAGCAACTGACTTGCCGTGGATGTTGTTCCTTGTTGCCCATGAACGACATCACCGGGATCGGCGTATCGCCTGGCTGCTCGGTCATCACCGAGAAATCCACAGACTTGCCGTCGATACGTGGTGGCGTACCGGTTTTCAGGCGACCGACACGCAGCGGCAATTCACGCAGACGATGCGCCAGGGCGATCGATGGTGGATCACCGGCGCGACCACCGGAAAAATTCTGCAAGCCGATGTGGATAAGTCCGCCCAGGAACGTACCGGTGGTCAAAACCACGGAATCGGCGAAGAAACGCAGACCCATTTGCGTGACGACACCGCGTACCTGTTCCTGCTCGACGATCAGGTCGTCAGCGGCTTGTTGAAATATCCACAGGTTCGGCTGGTTTTCCAGTATTTCGCGGACAGCGGCTTTGTACAAAATCCGGTCGGCTTGCGCACGGGTCGCCCGTACGGCCGGGCCTTTGCGGCTGTTCAACACGCGAAACTGGATACCGCCCAGATCGGTGGCCATGGCCATCGCGCCGCCGAGGGCGTCGATTTCCTTGACCAGATGGCTTTTGCCGATGCCACCGATAGCCGGGTTGCAACTCATGGCACCGAGGGTTTCCACGTTGTGCGTCAGCAGAAGGGTTTTTGCACCCATGCGTGCTGAGGCCAGTGCTGCCTCGGTACCGGCATGACCGCCGCCGATGACGATCACTTCAAAACGGGAAGGGAAATCCACCACGCACCTCGTGCCTGCTTAAGTAGGTAATTCAGGAATAGTTTGAGATCAGGTTTCTGGACCTGGTCGGCAAGTATAGGGACTTCGCCCTTCCTAAAGAACCCTTTGCACAAAATTTAACCAGCTGTGGAGAACTCGCGGTTAAAAGAATAAAAAAGAGAGAAATTTATAAAACCTTTGTTTTAAAGCTTATTCTTACTGCCCATGATTTCTGTGGATAGATTTACACAGGCCTTTATTTTCAATGTGTACAGAGATTCAAAACCCTGTGGCCATGTCGCCATGAGGCCGTTGGATAACCGGTGTAAGCCTGTGGATGAAAGGGTAGGTTATCCACAGAGGTAGTTATGTTCAGCTTTCAGGTCCTGTTATCAACTGCCCTCAGTGGCAGTTATTCACAGGGCTTAATCCACAGAAATCGGGTGAATGAAGGAATCGCGGACACAGAAAATCCGCTCAGGAACAGGAATCTGTCCGGCACTGGAGGAAGGAAATACGAGGGAGGGAGAACAGACAGGTCGCAAACGGACCTGTCTGTGGACAACGGAAGGCTTATTTACCGATGCAGAAGCTGGAAAAGATCCGTCCCAGCAGATCATCCGAGCTGAACGCTCCGGTGATTTCCCCAAGGGACTGCTGGGCCTGACGCAGGTCTTCGGCCAGCAGTTCACCAGCACCCGCCAACGTCAGCTGGGCACGTCCATGTTCCAGGGCATCACTGGCATGACGCAAGGCTTCCAGGTGCCGGCGTCGTGCGCTGAAGCTGCTTTCCGAAGTTTGCTCGTAACCCATGCAGGCTTTGAGGTGATCACGCAGCAGATCCAGACCTTCTCCCGCAGATTTGGCGCTCAGGCTGATCGTCACATGGCCATCGTCACTGACTTCCAGGGCAATGGCTTCGCCAGTCAGATCGGCTTTGTTGCGGATCAATGTGACCTTCGCCGGATCCGGCCGGGTTTCGAGGAATTCCGGCCACAAGGCGAACGGATCGGCGGCCTCTGGCGCAGTGGCGTCGACTACCAGCAGCACTCGGTCAGCCTCGCCAATGGCTTTCAATGCTCGTTCAACGCCGATTTTTTCCACATGGTCATCGGTATCGCGCAGACCGGCGGTGTCCACAACGTGCAGCGGCATGCCGTCGATGTGGATATGTTCGCGCAAGATATCCCGAGTGGTGCCGGCGATTTCGGTCACGATCGCGGCTTCACGACCGGCCAGCGCATTCAGCAGGCTGGATTTACCGGCATTCGGACGACCGGCGATCACCACGGTCATACCGTCCCGCAGCAACGCGCCCTGCCCGGCTTCGCGCAATACGGTGGATAACTCGTTACGAACCTTGTCGAGCATGCTCAGCACGTGGCCATCGGCGAGAAAATCGATTTCTTCTTCCGGGAAGTCGATAGCCGCTTCTACATAGATCCGCAGGCCGATCAGCTGTTCGGTGAGGTTATGCACACGTTGGGAAAATGCACCTTGCAAGGAGCGCAAGGCGTTGCGCGCGGCCTGTGCAGAACTGGCTTCGATCAGGTCGGCGATGGCCTCGGCCTGAGCAAGGTCGAGTTTGTCATTGAGGAAGGCGCGTTCGCTGAATTCTCCGGGACGGGCCAGACGGCAGCCCAGTTCCAGACAACGCTTGAGCAACATGTCGAGGACGATCGGGCCACCGTGGCCCTGCAGTTCCAGTACATCTTCGCCGGTGAACGAGTTCGGCCCGGGGAAATACAGCGCCAGACCTTCATCCAGCACCTGTTGGTCGTCACTGAAGAACGGGCCGTAGTGGGCAAACCGTGGTTTCAGTTCACGGCCGCTGATGGCTTTGGCCGCAACACTGGCCAGCGGCCCGGAAATTCGAACGATGCCCACGCCGCCACGGCCCTGGGCGGTAGCGACGGCTGCGATGGTTTCACGAGGTGCGCTCATAAACCGGTATCCAGACAAAAATGGCAGATAGCAAAACGCCCCACTAGGGGGCGTTTTGAGTGGTGTTATCCACAGAGTAAGTTACGCCTCGGCTTTTTTCGTCGCCGCTTCGATCTTACGCGTGATGTACCACTGTTGGGCAATCGACAGGCAGTTGTTCACAACCCAGTACAGCACCAGACCCGCCGGGAACCACAGGAAGAAGAAGGTGAAGATGATTGGCATCATTTTCATCACCTTGGCCTGCATCGGATCCGGAGGTGTTGGGTTCAGACGCTGCTGGATGAACATGGTCGCGCCCATGATGATCGGCAGGATGAAGAACGGATCCTTGATCGACAGGTCGGTAATCCACAGCATGAACGGCGCCTGGCGCATTTCCACGCTTTCCAGCAGAACCCAGTACAGGGAAAGGAAAACCGGCATCTGCACCAGGATCGGCAAGCAGCCACCCAGCGGATTGATCTTCTCTTTCTTGTACAGCTCCATCATGGCTTGCGACATTTTCTGCCGGTCATCGCCATGTTGCTCTTTCAGTGCAGCCAGTTTCGGAGCCACGGCGCGCATGCGGGCCATCGACTTGTAGCTGGCGGCCGACAGAGGGAAGAAAATCCCTTTGATCAGCATGGTCAGGAAGATGATCGACCAGCCCCAGTTGCCGACGATGCTGTGGATATGTTGCAGCAGCCAGAAGATTGGCTGGGCAATGAACCACAGAATGCCGTAGTCGACAGTCAGTTCCAGACCTGGGGACAACTCTTTCAGCACCGCCTGGCTTTTCGGACCGGCGTAAAGAACAGCGCTGGTCTCGACTTTCGCACCCGGTGCAGCGGTCAGCGAAGGACCGGTGTAACCGATGATGTAGTTGCCTTTGCTGTCTTTACGGGTCTGGACGATGTTGTTTTCGCCCTTCGGAGCAACCCATGCAGTCACGAAGTAGTGTTGCAGCCAGGCTACCCAACCACCGGTGACGGTTTCCTTGAGCTGAGCTTTGTCCATGTCCTTCATGGACACTTTCTTGTACGGCTCGGAACTTGTCCACAGGGCGGCGCCCAGGTACGTCGCGGTACCGGTTGCAGTTGTGGACGAAGGATCGGCGCTGGCATCGCGTTTCAGCTGGGCGAACATCGAACCGGACCAGGGCTGAGCGCTCTGGTTGTCGATCAGATAGGTCACGGTCACGTCATACAGGCCACGTTTCAGAGTGAAACGCTTGATGTAATTGACGCCGTCCTTGCTGAATTTCAGGTCGACGACCAGTTGGTCCTGACCGTCAGCCAGTTGATAAGTCTTCTTCTCCGAGGAGTAGATCGGACGACCGGCCGGGTTTGCATCCGGACCGTTGGTGCCAATCAGACCGCTCTGTGCCAGATAAGTACGTTCACCACCGTTGTCGAACAGCTGGAACGGAACGTCCGGACGATCCTGACGACGTGGATACAGCGGCAAGGTCAGCTGGGCAACATCACCGCCTTGTGGATCGATCGCGAGATCGAGCACGTCGGTCTTGATCTGGATCAGATCCTTGCTGACGGCGACCGGCGTTTCGGCAGGTGCGCTGGTATCACTTGCGGCGCGCGGAATATCGTCACTGGCAGCAGCATTATTGCCAGTGGCGGTGTCCGGCAAACCGGATGTAGTCGTACTGGAAGCAACATTCTGAGTCGGCAGGGCAGCCTGGCCATAGTCCTGGTTCCATTTAAGGACCATGACATAGGACACGATTGCCAGGGCGACGATCAGGATCGTGCGTTTGATATCCATGATTACTCGGCCATCGAAGAAGAACGGGAGGTAGGGATAGGTGGAACCGGGTCATAACCACCGGGATTCCACGGATGACAGCGACCTAAACGACGAAAGGTCAGCCAGCCACCGCGCAGAAGGCCATGATTTTCGATGGCTTCATACGCGTAGCAAGAACAACTGGGGTAGAAACGACAGTGACTGGCCATCAGGGGACTAATAGCGTAGCGATAAAACTGGATCGGAACGAGTGCCAGTTTACGCATCTGGACTGTCTACCCCTACAGTTTCGGTTTTGACTGCTGGTGCCGGCTTGTTGCGTGCCAGACGTTTCCAGAGTTTGCCGAAATGCTGAATCAATTCGGGGTTTTCTACGTCACCCAAACCTTTGCGCGCGACGATAACGATGTCCCAGCCGACCAGTGAATCCTGGTGCAGGCGAAACGATTCGCGCATCAGACGTTTGAGGCGATTGCGCTCGACGGAGAGTTTTACACTCTTTTTCCCGATAACCAGTCCGAGACGGGGGTGATCGAGATCGTTGTTGCGCGCAAGGAGCAGGAGATTTTTCCCCGGAACCTTGCCGGTAGGGGAGTCAAAGACTGCCTTGAAATGCCGGGGAGTAAGCAGACGCTTTTCCCGACTGAAGTCCTGACTCACCTCCAGTGCCGGATTATCAAACTGCCAGACGTGCGCGGCCTTTGGCGCGACGACGCGACAGTACGGCACGACCGTTCTTGGTAGCCATGCGAGCACGGAAACCGTGGGTACGAGCGCGTTTGATAGTGCTTGGTTGGAAAGTACGTTTCATGTCGTGTTACCTGGTTCGTCCACAACGGGCCGGAATGGCCCCCGTTTTAAGAGACCGGGGATTCTAGAGAAAGCAAGCCAATAGGTCAATTTCCAACCAACGTTTCCTTATAAATAGATCTTCGGAGCTGTCAGGACCTGATTACTCGGTTTGCCAGAGATAAAAATAAAGAAGGGAATTATTTAAAGCTTTTCTGTAAAGCTTGTAAAAGCTAGGAACACCACTGTCTGTGGATAACTGGCTCAAGGCCTTGTTTCAAGCGATGTACAGAGAATGACAACTACAGTGGAAAACCGTGTTCAGCCTGTGCTGTGCTGTCGGATAACCTGTGTGTGGAATGGGTGGTTATCCACAGGATGGTTATCCACCGAGTTTCGCCCCCAGTTGTCCAGTGTGCTCAGATAGGGTTATCCACAGAGCTTATGCACACACCGTCGGTCGCCTTTTTCTCGTTTAACGCATTGATAAATCATGTCCACCGGGCAACCTGCATGTGGATAAGTGGACGACTGGCCGCTACAATGGCCGCTTGTTTTTGCCTCACCGGCTTTCAACTTAGGGGATATCCGTGTCAGTGGAACTTTGGCAGCAGTGCGTGGAGCTTTTGCGCGAAGAGCTGCCTGCCCAACAATTCAACACCTGGATCCGTCCACTACAGGTCGAAGCCGAAGGCGACGAGTTGCGCGTCTACGCACCGAACCGTTTTGTTCTGGACTGGGTCAACGAAAAGTACCTGGGGCGCGTCCTTGAACTGCTGGATGAGCATGGCAACGGTCTGGCACCGTCGCTTTCCTTATTAATAGGCAGCAAACGCAGTTCGGCACCGCGTGCCGCACCGAATGCGCCATTGGCCGCTGCGCAAGTGTCCCAGGCTCAGACCAATGCCGCGCCGGCAAGCGCGCCAGCGCCAGCTCCCACGCCTGCACCGACCAAGCGTTCGACGCAGAAAACCGAAGAAATCAGTGAAGAGCCGTCCCGCGACAGCTTCGATCCGATGGCCGGTGCCGCTTCGCAACAAGCCCCGGTTCGCGCCGAACAGCGCACCGTGCAAGTCGAAGGCGCGCTCAAACACACCAGCTACCTGAATCGCACCTTCACCTTCGAAAACTTCGTCGAAGGTAAATCCAACCAGCTCGCCCGTGCGGCGGCCTGGCAAGTGGCAGACAATCCCAAGCACGGCTACAACCCGCTCTTCCTTTATGGTGGCGTGGGTCTGGGTAAGACGCACTTGATGCACGCGGTGGGCAACCATCTATTAAAGAAGAACCCGAATGCCAAGGTTGTATACCTGCATTCCGAGCGTTTCGTGGCCGACATGGTCAAGGCGCTGCAGCTGAACGCGATCAACGAGTTCAAGCGTTTCTACCGTTCGGTGGACGCCCTGTTGATCGACGACATTCAGTTCTTCGCCCGCAAGGAACGTTCCCAGGAAGAGTTTTTCCACACCTTCAACGCCCTGCTTGAAGGTGGCCAGCAGGTCATCCTCACCAGTGATCGCTACCCGAAAGAAATCGAAGGCCTTGAAGAGCGCCTCAAATCCCGCTTCGGCTGGGGCCTGACGGTTGCCGTCGAGCCGCCGGAGCTGGAAACCCGCGTCGCCATCTTGATGAAGAAGGCCGACCAGGCCAAAGTCGAGTTGCCACACGATGCGGCGTTCTTCATTGCCCAGCGCATTCGCTCCAACGTCCGTGAGCTGGAAGGCGCGCTGAAACGCGTGATCGCCCACTCGCACTTCATGGGCCGCGACATCACCATCGAGTTGATTCGCGAATCCCTGAAAGACCTGTTGGCGCTGCAGGACAAACTGGTCTCTGTGGATAACATTCAGCGCACCGTCGCCGAGTACTACAAGATCAAGATCTCCGACTTGCTGTCCAAGCGCCGTTCGCGTTCGGTCGCTCGTCCGCGTCAGGTGGCCATGGCATTGTCCAAGGAACTGACCAACCACAGCCTGCCGGAAATCGGCGATGTGTTTGGCGGTCGCGACCACACGACCGTGTTGCACGCCTGCCGCAAGATCAATGAACTTAAGGAATCCGACGCGGACATCCGCGAGGACTACAAGAACCTGCTGCGTACACTGACCACTTGATGAACACCAGCGCAGCTTATTAAGGCAAGGGACTAGACCATGCATTTCACCATTCAACGCGAAGCCCTGTTGAAACCCCTGCAACTGGTCGCAGGCGTCGTCGAGCGCCGACAGACCTTGCCGGTACTGTCCAACGTGCTGCTGGTTGTCGATGGCCAGCAACTGTCGCTGACCGGTACCGACCTGGAAGTCGAGCTGGTCGGTCGCGTGCAACTCGAGGAGCCGGCTGAAACGGGTTCCATCACCGTGCCTGCGCGCAAGCTGATGGACATCTGCAAGAGCCTGCCAAACGATGCGCTGATCGACATCAAGGTCGACGAGCAGAAGCTGGTGGTGAAAGCCGGCCGTAGCCGTTTCACCCTGTCGACCCTGCCGGCCAACGACTTCCCGACTGTGGAAGAAGGCCCGGGTTCGCTGACCACCAGCCTGGAACAGAGCAAGCTGCGTCGTCTGATCGAACGCACCAGTTTCGCCATGGCCCAGCAAGACGTGCGTTATTACCTCAACGGCATGTTGCTGGAAGTGTCGACCGGTGTGATCCGTGCCGTGGCCACCGACGGTCACCGTCTGGCCATGTGCTCGATGCAGGCCGACATCGGCCAGCAGGATCGCCATCAGGTGATTGTGCCTCGTAAAGGTATTCTCGAACTGGCACGTCTGCTCACCGAGCCTGATGGCAATGTCAGCATCGTGCTGGGCCAGCACCACATCCGCGCGACCACCGGCGAATTCACCTTCACCTCCAAGCTGGTCGACGGCAAGTTCCCGGACTACGAGCGTGTTCTGCCGAAAGGCGGCGACAAGTTGGTACTGGGCGATCGTCAGGCGCTGCGTGAAGCGTTCAGCCGTACCGCGATTCTGTCCAACGAGAAGTACCGCGGTATCCGTCTGCAACTGGCCAGCGGTCAGTTGAAGATCCAGGCCAACAACCCGGAGCAGGAAGAAGCGGAAGAAGAAGTAGGCGTGGAATACAACGGCGGCTCTCTGGAAATCGGCTTCAACGTCAGCTATCTGCTCGACGTGCTGGGCGTGATGACCACCGAGCAGGTTCGTCTGATCCTGTCCGACTCCAACAGCAGTGCGCTGGTGCAAGAGTCCGACAACGACGATTCGGCTTACGTTGTCATGCCGATGCGTCTGTAATCAGCTGACTCTGGATGTCGTTAAGTCGCGTTTCGGTCACCGCGGTGCGCAATCTGCACCCGGTGACCTTCTCCCCCTCCCCCCGAATCAACATTCTTTACGGCGCCAACGGCAGCGGCAAAACCAGTGTTCTGGAAGCCATTCACCTGCTGGGGCTTGCCCGTTCGTTTCGTAGCACGCGGCTGTTGCCGGTCATCCAGTATGAGCAACTCGCCTGCACCGTATTCGGTCAGGTTGAACTTGCCGAGGGTGGCCATAGTGCATTGGGGATATCTCGCGATCGTCAGGGCGAGTTCCAGATTCGCATTGACGGTCAGAATGCACGCAGTGCTGCGCAACTGGCGGAGATTCTGCCGCTGCAGTTGATCAACCCCGACAGCTTTCGCCTGCTGGAGGGTGCGCCGAAGATTCGCCGGCAGTTCCTCGATTGGGGCGTATTCCACGTCGAGCCACGGTTCATGGCCACCTGGCAGCGTTTGCAGAAGGCCTTGCGCCAGAGAAACTCCTGGCTGCGGCATGGTACACTTGACGCCGTTTCGCAAGCGGTTTGGGACAGGGAACTGTGCCAGGCCAGCGCTGAAATCGATGAATACCGCCGCGCTTACATCAAAGCCTTGAAACCAGTCTTTGAACAAACCTTGAGCGAACTGGTTGAGCTCGAAGGTTTGACGCTCAGCTATTACCGGGGCTGGGACAAAGACCGGGAATTGAGCGCCGTACTTGCCGGATCCGTGCAACGGGACCAGCAAATGGGTCATACCCAGGCCGGTCCACAACGGGCTGACTTGCGTCTTAGATTGGGCGCACACAACGCCGCGGACATCTTGTCCCGGGGTCAGCAGAAGTTGGTGGTCTGTGCGTTGCGGATTGCCCAGGGGCATCTGGTGAGCCAGGCCCGACGCGGCCAGTGTATTTATCTGGTGGATGACTTGCCGTCCGAACTGGACGAGAGCCACCGTCGCGCGCTGTGCCGCTTGCTGGAAGACTTACGCTGCCAGGTTTTTATCACCTGTGTAGATCACGAATTATTGAGGGAAGGCTGGCAGACGGAAACGCCAGTCGCTCTGTTCCACGTGGAACAGGGCCGTATCACCCAGACCCACGACCATCGGGAGTGAAGGCATTGAGCGAAGAAAATACGTACGACTCATCGAGCATTAAAGTGCTGAAAGGCCTGGATGCCGTGCGCAAACGTCCCGGTATGTACATTGGTGACACCGACGATGGCAGCGGTCTGCACCACATGGTGTTCGAGGTGGTCGACAACTCGATCGACGAAGCCCTCGCCGGCCATTGCGACGACATCAGCATCATCATCCACCCGGATGAGTCCATCACCGTTAAAGACAACGGCCGTGGCATCCCGGTAGACGTGCACAAAGAGGAAGGCGTTTCCGCCGCCGAGGTCATCATGACTGTCCTCCACGCCGGCGGTAAGTTCGACGACAACTCCTACAAGGTATCCGGCGGTCTGCACGGTGTAGGTGTTTCGGTTGTGAACGCGCTGTCCGAAGAACTGGTCCTGACCGTTCGCCGCAGCGGCAAGATCTGGGAACAGACCTACGTCCACGGCGTACCTCAGGCACCGATGGCGATCGTTGGCGACAGCGAAACCACCGGCACCCAGATTCACTTCAAGGCTTCCAGCGAAACCTTCAAGAATATTCATTTCAGCTGGGACATCCTGGCCAAGCGCATTCGTGAACTGTCCTTCCTCAACTCTGGTGTCGGTATCGTCCTCAAGGACGAACGCAGCGGCAAGGAAGAGCTGTTCAAATACGAAGGCGGCCTGCGTGCGTTCGTTGAATACCTGAACACCAACAAGACTGCGGTCAACCAGGTGTTCCACTTCAACATCCAGCGTGAAGACGGCATCGGCGTGGAAATCGCCCTGCAGTGGAACGACAGCTTCAACGAGAACCTCTTGTGCTTCACCAACAACATTCCACAGCGCGACGGCGGTACCCACCTGGTGGGCTTCCGTTCCGCACTGACGCGTAACCTGAACAACTACATTGAGCAGGAAGGTCTGGCGAAGAAGCACAAAGTCGCCACCACCGGTGACGATGCCCGTGAAGGCCTGACCGCGATCATCTCGGTAAAGGTGCCGGATCCTAAGTTCAGCTCCCAGACCAAAGACAAGCTGGTGTCTTCCGAAGTGAAGACCGCGGTCGAACAGGAAATGGGCAAGTACTTCTCCGACTTCCTGCTGGAAAACCCGAACGAAGCCAAACTGGTTGTCGGCAAGATGATCGACGCCGCCCGTGCCCGTGAAGCCGCGCGCAAGGCTCGTGAGATGACCCGCCGCAAAGGCGCGCTGGACATCGCCGGCCTGCCGGGCAAGCTCGCTGACTGCCAGGAAAAAGACCCGGCGCTGTCCGAACTGTACCTTGTGGAAGGTGACTCCGCGGGCGGCTCTGCCAAGCAGGGACGCAACCGGAAGACCCAGGCCATCCTGCCGCTGAAGGGCAAGATCCTCAACGTCGAGAAAGCTCGTTTCGACAAGATGATCTCGTCCCAGGAAGTGGGCACCCTGATTACCGCGCTGGGCTGCGGTATCGGTCGCGAAGAGTACAACATCGACAAGCTGCGCTATCACAACATCATCATCATGACCGATGCTGACGTCGACGGTTCGCACATCCGTACCCTGCTGCTGACCTTCTTCTTCCGTCAGTTGCCGGAGCTGATTGAGCGCGGCTACATCTACATCGCCCAGCCGCCGCTGTACAAGGTCAAGAAAGGCAAGCAAGAGCAATACATCAAAGACGACGACGCCATGGAAGAGTACATGACGCAGTCGGCCCTGGAAGATGCGAGCCTGCACCTGAACGAAGACGCCCCGGGTATTTCCGGTGAAGCGCTGGAACGTCTGGTGAACGACTTCCGCATGGTGATGAAGACCCTCAAGCGTCTGTCGCGCCTGTACCCGCAGGAGCTGACCGAGCACTTCATCTATCTGCCGGCCGTCAGCCTGGAAATGCTCGGCGACCACGCGAAGATGCAGGACTGGCTGGCCCAGTACGAAGTCCGTCTGCGCACCGTCGAGAAGTCGGGCCTGGTCTACAAGGCCAGCCTGCGTGAAGACCGCGAGCGTGGCGTGTGGCTGCCAGAGGTCGAACTGATCTCCCACGGCCTGTCGAACTACGTCACCTTCAACCGCGATTTCTTCGGCAGCAACGACTACAAGACCGTCGTCACCCTCGGCGCTCAACTGAGCACCCTGCTCGACGAAGGCGCGTACATCCAGCGTGGCGAGCGCAAGAAAGCGGTCACCGAGTTCAAGGAAGCCCTGGACTGGCTGATGGCCGAAAGCACCAAGCGCCACACCATCCAGCGATACAAAGGTCTGGGTGAAATGAACCCGGATCAGCTGTGGGAAACCACCATGGACCCAAGCGTGCGCCGCATGCTGAAAGTCACCATCGAAGACGCCATTGGCGCAGACCAGATCTTCAACACCCTGATGGGTGATGCGGTCGAACCTCGCCGTGACTTCATCGAGAGCAATGCTCTGGCGGTGTCCAACCTGGATTTCTGATCCCGGTCAGCACCAACGAAAAGGCCAACGCACCAGCGTTGGCCTTTTTTATTGCCTGCGATTCACTCCCCCGCCGCCACACTCTCCAACCGATACCCATACCCATAAATCGTCAACAACTGCCAACCCCGATCCGCCGTCAGCCCGAGCTTGTTGCGCAGGCGATAGATATGCGTGTCCAGCGGTCGCGATGTGGACATCTCTTCGTGGGGCCAGAATCGTTCGTAAAGGTAATCCCGTGACAGTGGTCGGCCGAGGTTGCTGAACAGGCAATGGGCGAGACGATACTCGCGCTCGGTCATGACGATCGGTTTCCCGTCGCGGGTGACGGTCAGTTCGGCGTCATCGAACACCAGGTCATTGAAACGCAGAACCTCGGCCGGGGTGCTACGTTGCAGGCTGTGCCGGCGCAGCACCGCTGCAACTCGGGCTTTCAGTTCATTGGGCCGAAACGGCTTGCTGACGTAATCGTCGGCCCCCGCATTCAGGGCCTGAACGATATCGCTCTCGCCATCGCGGCTGGTGAGCATGATGGCGGCCGGCGGGGCTTCCATGTGTTCGCGGGTCCAGCGCAGCAGCGCCAGGCCGGTGAGGTCGGGCAATTGCCAGTCGAGGATCAGCAGGTCGAAGGTTTCCCGGCGCAACTGTCGCAGCAGGTCTTCACCGCTTTCGAAGCTGTGCAGTGACCAGGGCTGTCCTCCGGCCTCGGCCATTTGTTGCAGGGTCTGCTCGACCCGGCGCAGTTCGGCGGGTTCATCGTCCAGTATCGCAACGCGCATACGCGGTGGTTCCTTGTCGCTCGGGCAATGGGTGCCGACCGGATCGGCTCACTCCATGCAGTGAAAGTAAGCGGCACGCCGAGGGGTGAGCCGCTATGATTCTTCGGGTCTACGTCCTCAGACCGGCCGCCTATGAAACCATTCAACCCGCCCTGCCCTGTTTCCCATGAATAACCACCGCCGACACGAAAGCCGCGTACCCAGCCAGGTTCAGCGTTTGTTCCGGCAACTGGTGCGCGAGTGGGTGTGGATAAGTCTAGTGCTGTTGCCGCTGACTGCACTGCTTTCCTGGCGTGCGCAGATCAATTTGCATGATCCGGCGCCGTTGATGGGCGCGGGACTTTCAGTTGCCTTGGTCGCTTGCGTACTTGGGTTGCTGCTGTGGCGCCCGCGTCTGGCACTCTGGCTGACATTGGGCGGGATGGCCTGTGTGCTGCTGACCAGTGCAGGCCTGGCTGAAATGCGGCGTTGGTGGTCACCCACGCCTGCGGTGCTGGGCATGCTGTTCGGCTATCTGATCTGGAACTGGCGACGCCTGAGTGTGGTGCTGACCTACTTCGGCTGGGAGCTGGCGCGGCTGGACAGTGAACCGAAAGTCTTTCCCGAACGGCGTCGGGCGCAGTTTCCCAGCGCCGACCGCTTGCAGGGGCAGATCATGGCGCTTGAGCAAGCCATGAGCCGCACTCGCGATACCCGCCGATTCATTGCCGACGGGCTGGAGTATCTGCCGGTCGCGACCCTGATCAGCGATCCACGGGGGCAAGTCTTGTTGGGCAATCGCAAGGCCCGGAGCCTGTTCGATCACAATCTGGTGGGCGAGGATGTGCTCGATCAACTGGCGGGCCTGGGCTATCCGGAGTTATCCACAGAGCCACACCCGCCGCTGTCCGAGCTGCCTCTGCTGGAGTTTCGTGACCACAAGGAACGTAGCCTGCGCCTGGAACGCGCCGCATTGTTGCCGGTTGATGGCGACCTGCCGATCGGCTGGCTCCTGAGTCTCACTGACCTCAGCGCCGAACGCGCCGCCGAGGAACAGCGCGGTGTGTTGCTGCGCTTCCTGTCCCATGATCTGCGCGCGCCCCATTCGGCGATTCTTGCCCTGCTCGATGTGCACCGACATCAGGCGGGAACGGATTCGCCACTGTTCGAACAGATTGAGCGCCAGGTACGCCGGGCGCTGGAACTCACCGACGGCTTCGTTCTGCTGGCCCGTGCGGAATCCGAGGCGTACCAGTTTCAACCGAGCCTGTTCGGGATGCTGGTCATGGACGTTCTGGATCAGGCGTTGCCCATCGCTCAGCAAAAACGCATCGAGCTCTTGAGCGACATGGACGAACAATCACAGGAGCGTCTGATTTTGGCCGATCAAGGCTTGTTGACCCGCGCCCTGTTCAACCTGCTGGAAAATGCAATCAAGTACAGTCCCGCCGAATCCACGGTCGACATGCGTGTCAGTTGCCACAACGACTGGCTGCGTTGTGAACTGACCGATCAAGGCAAAGGCATCGCTGCAGAGGAGCTGCCCGACCTGTTCAGCCAGTACCGGCGCTTTTCTTCTGCACAGGGCATCGACGGCGTGGGCCTGGGGTTGTCGATGGTCAAAGCCGTGGTCGATCACCATGGCGGTCGGATCGAGTGCCTGAGCGTGGTCGATCAAGGCACGACATTCCGTCTGGAACTGCCACTGATCGCTGAAGAGCAGGCATAAAAAAACCGGCTATATCAGCCGGTTTCCTTACTTCCGAAAAAAACTTATGCACCTTTTACGGTGTTTTATCAGCTTCGGAAATATATAAGTAAATCAGTCACTTAATTCGATAATTCGGGATTTTGCGAACAAACCGTACACAGGTTATCCACAAATCTCAGACAGCGATCTGATCGTTCGCAGCCGGTGCCTGAGGGGCCGGAGGCAGCGAGCCCATTTCCCGTTGCGTTTTCTCGTTCCACGCCTGCACCCGGTCATTCAGATCGGCGATGGCGCGCGGGCCACTGCCCTCGGCGTACATCGGCTCACCGATGACCACGGTAATCACACCCTGCTTTTTACCCCAACCGATTTTCGGCCAGAACTTGCCGGCATTGTGTGCAATCGGCAGTACCGGAAGCGCCGCATTCACCGCCAATGCGCTGCCACTGCGGGAGAACTTGCCGATGGTGCCATGGGGAACGCGAGTGCCTTCAGGGAAAATCAGCACCCAGACATTGTCCTTCAGCAGTTCGTCACCCTTCGCCGCGACCTGCTTGAGGGCGGCTTTCGGGTTGTCGCGGTCGATCGCGATCGGTCGCAGCATGGCCATGGCCCAGCCGAAGAACGGCACGTACAGCAATTCACGCTTGAGCACCTGGCTCAAGGGCGAGAAATAAGCGGAGAGAAAAAACGTCTCCCAGGTGCTCTGGTGGTTCGATTGAATCACACAGGGCCGGTCAGGCACGTTTTCCGCGCCTTTGACTTCGTAACGGATACCGAGAAATACCTTGGTCAACCACAAGGCGCAGCGGCACCAGTACACGTTGATGAAACGATAGCGCGCCTTGAACGGCAGAAAGGGCGCGATAAAAAAGCTCAGGCTGCACCACAGCAGAGCGGTGGTACCCAGCAGCAGGTAAAAGAGGAAGATTCTGATGGCCTGCAGTATCGACATGGCGACGTTTACCGTTACGGGCAATGCCCGACTGTTCAAGCGCACTCCCGATCAATCCCTGGTCAGGAACTTCAGAAGCACTCTAGTTGTGGATAAGTTCTGCGGCAATTGCCGCGAGATCGTCAAAAATCAGGGTGCCAACCGGCAAGGTCTTGGCCTGAGTCTTTTCGCCTTTCCCGGTCTTTACCAAAACGGGCTGTGAATCGACGGCTTTGGCGGCCTCCAGGTCACCAAGGCTGTCGCCGACGAACCAGACATTCGTCAGCGCGACGTTGTAATGCTGTGCGATGGTTTTCAACATCCCCGGTTTCGGCTTGCGGCAGTCGCAACCCTCATCCGGTCCATGCGGGCAATACACGATCAGCCCGACTTCACCGCCCTGCTCCGCTACCAGCGTGCGCAGGCGCGCGTGCATGGCATCGAGGGTGGCGAGGTCGTAGTAGCCGCGAGCAATGCCCGACTGGTTGGTGGCGACCGCCACCGTCCAGCCGGCCTTGCTCAACTGCGCAATCGCTTCGATCGAGCCGGGGAGCGGAATCCACTCCTCCACTGACTTGATGTAAGCGTCGGAGTCGTAATTGATCACTCCGTCCCGATCGAGAATCAGCAGTTTCAACAGCAGTCCCTCAACCCAGCAGCGAAATGTCGGCAACGCCCAGGAACAGGCCACGCAGACGCGCCAGCAGCGCGTAACGGTTGGCCCGCACATTGGCGTCGTCGGCATTGACCATCACCGCGTCGAAGAACGCATCCACCGGCTCCCGCAGGGCGGCCAGACGTGCCAGCGATTCGTTGTACTGACGCGCCGCGGCCATTGGCTGTACAGCCTGGTCCGCTTGCTGGATCGCCGAGTACAGCGAGAACTCGTTGGCATTGTCGAAGTACTTGGCCTGGACTTCGGTCGGCACCGAGCCTTCCACCTTGCTCAACAGGTTCGATACGCGCTTGTTCACCGCCGCCAGCGCTGCCGCTTCCGGCAGTTTGCGGAAGGCCTGAACCGCTTGCACACGCTGGTCGAAGTCCAGCGCCGAACCCGGCTTCAGGGCACGCACCGACAGGTAGGTGGCGACATCCACGCCTTCGTCTTCGTAACGCGCACGCAGACGGTCGAAGATGAATTCCAGCACCGCGTCGTTCAGGCCGGCAGCCTTGACCTTGGCACCGAAGGCATTCACGGCGAACGCCACGGCGTCGTTCAGGTCCAGATCCAGTTGTTTCTCGATCAGGATCCGCAGCACGCCCAGTGCCGCACGGCGCAGGGCATACGGGTCTTTGCTGCCGGTCGGCAGCATGCCGATGCCGAAGATGCCGACCAGGGTGTCGAGCTTATCGGCAATGGCCACGGCCGCACCGGTCAGGGTGGCAGGCAGTTCAGCGCCGGCACCGCGCGGCATGTACTGCTCGTTCAGCGCCAGGGCGACGTCTTCCGGCTCGCCGTCATTGAGGGCGTAGTAGTAACCGGCGACACCTTGCATCTCCGGGAACTCGCCGACCATTTCGGTGGCCAGGTCGCACTTCGACAGCAGGCCTGCACGGGCAGCCCACGAAGCGTTGCCGCCGATGCGTGCGGCGATGTACGCGGCCAGTTTCGACACGCGCTCGGCCTTGTCGTAGACGCTGCCGAGTTTCTCCTGGAACACCACGTTCTGCAGGCGATCGTTGAACGCTTCGAGCTTCTGCTTCTTGTCCTGCTTGAAGAAGAACTCGGCGTCGGTCAGGCGTGGGCGAACCACCTTCTCGTTACCGGCGATGATCTGCTGCGGGTCTTTGGATTCGATGTTGGCCACAGTGATGAAACGTGGCAGCAACTTGCCGTCGGCATCCAGCAGGCAGAAGTACTTCTGGTTGTCCTGCATGGTGGTGATCAGCGCTTCCTGCGGCACGTCGAGGAAGCGTTCCTCGAACGAGCACACCAGCGGTACCGGCCACTCGACCAGCGCGGTCACTTCGTCGAGCAACGCAGGAGGCACGATCGCGGTGCCTTCCTGACGGGTTGCCAGTTCTTCGGTGCGCTTGCCGATGATTTCGCGACGCTCGTTGGCATCGGCCAGTACGTACGCGGCACGCAGGTCGGCCAGGTAGCTCGACGGCGAACCGATGCGCACGCTTTGCGGGTGATGGAAACGGTGGCCACGGGATTCACGGCCAGCCTTCTGCGCGAGGATCGTGCAGTCGATGACCTGATCGCCGAGCAGCATCACCAGCCACTGGGTCGGACGCACGAACTCTTCCTTGCGAGCCCCCCAACGCATGCGTTTCGGGATCGGCAGATCGTTCAGCGAGTCTTCGACGATGGTCGGCAGCAGGCTGGCGGTCGGCTTGCCGGCGATGTTCTGGCTGTAGCGCAGTTTCGGACCGCTCTGGTCGATTTCGCTCAACTCGACGCCGCACTTCTTGGCAAAACCCAGTGCCGCTTGAGTCGGATTGCCTTCTGCATCGAACGCAGCCTGACGTGGCGGGCCGTCGAGGTTGATGCTGCGGTCCGGCTGCTGGGTGGCTAGCGCAGTGATCAGCACAGCCAGACGGCGCGGCGCGGCGTAAACGGTTTTGCTCTCGTAATTCAGGCCAGCGGCTTGCAGGCCCTTGTCGATACCGGCCAGGAACGCTTCGGCCAGGGTGTTCAGGGCTTTGGGTGGCAGTTCTTCGGTGCCCAGTTCAACCAGAAAATCTTGAGCACTCATTGTGCAGCCTCCAGCTTGGCCAGTACTTCGTCACGCAGGTCCGGGGTTGCCATCGGGAAGCCCAGCTTGGCGCGGGCCAGCAGGTAGGCTTGGGCGACGGAACGCGCCAGGGTGCGAACGCGCAGAATGTATTGCTGACGCGCAGTCACCGAGATCGCCCGGCGCGCATCCAGCAGGTTGAAGGTGTGCGAGGCCTTCAGGACCATTTCGTAGCTTGGCAACGGCAGCGGCTGGTCGAGTTCGATCAGGCGCTTGGCTTCGCTTTCATAGAAGTCGAACAGTTCGAACAGTTTGTCGACGTTGGCGTGTTCGAAGTTGTAGGTGGACTGCTCCACTTCGTTCTGGTGGAACACGTCGCCGTAGGTCACTTTGCCGAACGGACCGTCAGCCCAGACCAGGTCGTAGACCGAATCCACGCCTTGCAGGTACATGGCCAGACGCTCGAGACCGTAGGTGATCTCGCCGGTCACCGGGTAGCACTCGATGCCGCCCGCTTGCTGGAAGTAGGTGAACTGAGTCACTTCCATGCCGTTCAGCCAGACTTCCCAGCCCAGACCCCAGGCGCCGAGGGTCGGCGATTCCCAGTTGTCTTCGACGAAGCGAATGTCGTGGACCAGCGGGTCCAGGCCGACATGCTTGAGGGAGCCCAGATACAGTTCCTGGAAGTTGTCCGGGTTCGGCTTCAGGACCACCTGAAACTGATAGTAGTGCTGCAGACGGTTCGGGTTTTCGCCGTAACGGCCGTCAGTCGGACGGCGGCTTGGCTGCACGTAGGCGGCGTTCCAGGTTTCCGGGCCGATGGCGCGCAGGAATGTCGCGGTGTGGAAAGTGCCGGCGCCTACTTCCATATCGTAGGGCTGAAGTACCACACAACCTTGCTCGGCCCAGTACTGCTGGAGCGCGAGGATCAAGTCTTGGAAGGTACGCACGGCTGGCGTAGGCTGGCTCACGAAATTCACCTGTTTCTTGGGCTGCGATTTAAAGAGCGGGAGTATACCCGATTCAGTCGCACCTCCACCCCCTGGAGCCTTATGCCACGCTGCTTTTGGTGCAACGAAGATCCGCTGTACATGGCTTACCACGATCAGGAGTGGGGTACGCCGCTACGCGATGCGCAGGGTTTGTTCGAGTTGCTTTTGCTCGAAGGGTTCCAGGCCGGGCTGTCGTGGATCACCGTGCTGCGCAAGCGCGAGCGATATCGCGAGGTGTTGTTCGGCTTCGACGTACAGCGCGTGGCGCAAATGAGCGACGCGGAAATCGATGAATTGATGCTCGATCCGGGAATCATCCGCAACCGCCTCAAGCTCAACGCGGCCCGGCGCAACGCCCAGGCCTGGCTGGCGCTGGAAGATCCGGTGGCGTTTCTCTGGTCGTTTGTGGATAACCGCCCGGTGATCAATCATTTCAAGGATCGCAGCGAAGTCCCGGCCATCACCCCGCAGGCCGTGGCCATGAGCAAAGGTCTGAAAAAAGCCGGTTTCACCTTCGTCGGCCCGACCATCTGCTACGCGCTGATGCAGGCCTCGGGCATGGTCATGGATCACACTCAGGACTGCGACCGCTACGCGCAGCTCGCCAACGGCGGTTAGAATGGCCGCCTCGCGCACAGCACAAGATCAGGAGTGACCTGTGGAAAAGTTTAAAGGCGCCATGCTGGTTGGCGCTCTGCGGCTGTTTGCCCTGCTTCCGTGGCGGGCCGTGCAGGCCGTGGGTTCGGCGATCGGCTGGATCATGTGGAAAACCCCCAACCGTTCCCGCGACGTGGTGCGGATCAACCTGGCCAAATGTTTTCCACAGATGGACCCGGCCGAACGCGAGCGTCTGGTCGGCCAGAGCCTCAAGGACATCGGCAAGTCTCTGACCGAAAGCGCCTGCGCCTGGATCTGGCCGGCCCAGCGCTCCATCGACCTGGTACGCGAAGTCGAAGGCCTTGAAGTGCTGAAAGACGCGCTGGCCTCGGGCAAGGGCGTGGTTGGCATCACCAGTCACCTGGGCAACTGGGAAGTGCTCAACCACTTCTATTGCAGCCAGTGCAAACCGATAATTTTCTACCGACCACCAAAGCTCAAGGCTGTGGATGAATTGCTGCGCAAACAACGCGTACAACTGGGCAACAAAGTCGCCGCGTCGACCAAGGAAGGCATCCTCAGTGTCATCAAGGAAGTGCGCAAGGGCGGTCAGGTGGGAATTCCTGCGGACCCGGAGCCGGCCGAATCCGCCGGGATCTTCGTGCCGTTCTTCGCCACTCAGGCCCTGACCAGCAAGTTCGTACCGAACATGCTCGCCGGTGGCAAAGCCGTCGGGGTGTTCCTGCATGCCCTGCGTCTGCCGGACGGTTCCGGCTACAAGGTGATCCTCGAAGCCGCGCCGGAAGCGATGTACAGCACCGACACCGAAACGTCCTGCGCAGCGATGAGTCAGGTGGTCGAGCGTTATGTGGCGGCTTATCCGAGCCAGTACATGTGGAGCATGAAGCGCTTCAAGAAGCGTCCGCCGGGCGAGGCGCGTTGGTACTGATCGGCGATGTGCAATTGTGGATAATCTGACAAAACGGGTTATCCACAGCCGTTACGGCTTTTGCCGATCCAGCTTCTTCAGAAACACCATCATTTCCTTCTCCGCCTGCTTGTCGCCATGGGCCCGGGCCGCTTCCAGCCCCTGCTTCCACGCCTGGCGAGCAGCCGCCAGATCACCCAGCGCCAGTTGCGCCTTGCCCAGCAGCTTCCACGCCGCCGAATACTTCGGATCAAAGCCTACGCAATGCTGGAAATGCTCGGCCGCCTTCGCGTTCTCTCCCAGATCCAGATAACCCTTGCCCAAGCCGAAGCGCAGCAGCGAGTTATCCACACCCTTGGCGAGCATTTTTTCCAGGGATTCGATCATCGGTCTCGCCTCTTGGTCGGTCAGAAGAAACTCAGTCCCACGTGGAACAGCTTCTCCACATCGCGAATATGCTTTTTATCCACAAGGAACAGAATCACATGGTCGCCGGCGGCAATCACCGTGTCGCCATGGGCGATGATCACTTCTTCATCGCGGATGATCGCGCCAATGGTAGTTCCCGGCGGCAGCGCAATGTTGTCGATGGTCTTGCCGATGACCTTGCTCGACTTCGAATCGCCATGAGCCACCGCTTCGATGGCTTCCGCCGCGCCACGGCGCAACGAGTGCACGCTGACGATATCGCCGCGCCGCACGTGGGCCAGCAAGGTGCCGATGGTCGCCAGTTGCGGGCTGATGGCGATGTCGATGTCACCGCCCTGGATCAGGTCGACGTAGGCCGGGTTGTTGATGATCGTCATCACCTTCTTCGCGCCCAGGCGCTTGGCCAGCAGCGACGACATGATGTTGGCTTCGTCATCGTTGGTCAGGGCGAGGAAGATGTCGGCGTCGGCGATGTTCTCTTCCAGCAGCAGGTCGCGATCCGACGCGCTGCCCTGCAACACCACGGTGCTGTCGAGGGTGTCGGAGAGATAACGACAGCGCGCCGGATTCATCTCGATGATCTTCACCTGATAGCGGCTTTCGATGGCCTCGGCCAGCCGTTCGCCGATCTGCCCGCCACCGGCGATGACGATGCGCTTGTAGCTTTCGTCTAGCCGGCGCATTTCGCTCATCACCGCGCGAATGTTCGCACGGGCGGCAATGAAGAAGACTTCGTCGTCGGCCTCGATCACCGTATCGCCCTGGGGAAGAATCGGTCGATCGCGGCGGAAAATCGCGGCCACTCGGGTTTCCACATTCGGCATGTGCTCGCGCAACTGGCGTAGTTGCTGACCCACCAGCGGCCCGCCGTAGTAGGCGCGCACCGCGACGAGTTGCGCCTGGCCTTCGGCGAAATCGATCACCTGCAAGGCGCCGGGATGCTGGATCAGACGCTTGATGTAGTTGGTGACGACCTGCTCGGGACTGATCAGCACGTCGACCGGAATCGCCTCGTTCTGGAACAGCTGCTCCTCGCGGGTCAGATAAGACGCTTCGCGCACCCGGGCAATCTTGGTCGGGGTGTGGAACAGGGTGTGAGCGACCTGGCAGGCAACCATGTTGGTTTCGTCGCTGTTGGTCACCGCGACCAGCATGTCGGCGTCGTCGGCACCGGCCTGACGCAGAATGTTCGGCAGCGAGCCTCGGCCCTGCACGGTGCGGATGTCGAGGCGATCGCCAAGATCGCGCAGACGGTCGCCGTCAGTGTCGACCACCGTGATGTCATTGGCCTCGCTGGCCAGATGTTCAGCCAGCGAACCGCCGACCTGTCCCGCACCGAGGATGATGATTTTCATCCAGTCACTCCATTGAATCCGTTTAGCCGCGCGCGGCAGCGATCTTGATCAGCTTGGCGTAGTAGAACCCGTCATGCCCGCCCTGCTGGGCCAGCAATTGGCGACCATGGGGCTGCTTGATCCCGGCGGCGGTGGCCAGATCCAGCTCCCGCGCGCCCGGCGTGCGCTCAAGGAACGCGGCGATCACTTCGGTGTTCTCGGTCGGCAAGGTCGAGCAGGTGGCGTAGAGCAGAATGCCGCCCACTTCGAGGGTTTTCCACATCGCGTCGAGCAACTCGCCTTGCAGTTGCGCGAGGGCGGCGATGTCGTCGGCCTGACGGGTCAGCTTGATGTCCGGATGACGGCGGATCACGCCGGTGGCCGAGCATGGCGCGTCGAGCAGGATGCGCTGGAACGGTTTGCCGTCCCACCACGCTGCCGTGTCGCGACCGTCGGCGGCGATCAGTTCGGCGTTCAGACCGAGGCGTTCGAGGTTTTCCTTCACCCGCACAAGACGCTTGGCTTCCAGATCCACCGCCACCACGCCGGCCAGTGCCGGTTCGGCTTCGAGTATGTGGCACGTCTTGCCGCCCGGCGCGCAGCAGGCGTCCAGCACTCGCTGGCCCGGCGCGAGGTCAAGCAGGTCGGCGGCCAGTTGCGCGGCTTCGTCCTGCACGCTGATCCAGCCTTCGGCGAAGCCCGGCAGGCTGCGTACGTCGGCGGCATTGTCGAGGATGACGCCGTCGCGGCTGAAGGTGCACGGCTGTGCGGCGATACCCGCCTCAGTCAGCAGACCCAGGTAGGCATCGCGGCTGTGATGACGACGGTTGACCCGCAGGATCATCGGCGGATGCGCGTTGTTGGCTTCGCAGATCGCTTCCCATTGCTCAGGCCAGAAGGCCTTCAGGGATTTTTGCAGCCAGCGCGGGTGGGCGGTGCGCACCACCGGATCGCGTTCCAGTTCGGCGAAGATCGCCTCATGTTCGCGCTGGGCATTGCGCAGTACGGCGTTGAGCAGACCTTTCGCCCAAGGCTTTTTCAGCTTGTCGGCGCAACCGACGGTTTCGCCGATGGCGGCGTGCGGCGGGACGCGGGTGTAGAGCAGTTGATAGAGACCGACCAGCAGCAGCGCCTCGACATCGGCGTCCGCTGCCTTGAACGGCTTCTGCAGCAGTTTTTCTGCCAGCGCCGACAAGCGTGGCTGCCAACGGGCGGTGCCGAACGCCAGATCCTGAGTGAAGCCGCGATCGCGATCCTCGACCTTGTCCAGTTGCGTCGGCAGGGAGCTGTTGAGCGAAGCCTTGCCGCTGAGGACAGCGGCGAGTGCCTTGGCGGCGGCCAGACGTGGGTTCATTGTGCGTCCACCGCTGCACCCAGCACGGTGCCGGTGGCGAATTTCTCACGACGGCTGTTGAACAGATCGCTGAAGTTCAGCGCCTTGCCGCCGGGCAATTGCAGACGGGTCAGGCACAGAGCCTGTTCGCCACAGGCGACGAGCAGGCCGTCCTTGCTGGCGCCGAGAATCGTGCCCGGTGCGCCTTTGCCTTCGGCCAGTGTCGCCGCCAGCACTTTCAGCGCTTCGCCGTTGAGCGTGCTGTGGGTGATCGGCCATGGATTGAAGGCGCGGACCAGACGCTCCAGCTCGACGGCCGGACGGCTCCAGTCGAGGCGTGCTTCGTCCTTGTTCAGTTTGTGCGCGTAGGTGGCGAGCTCATCGTTCTGCACTTCGCCTTCCAGGGTGCCGGCGGCCAGACCGGCAATTGCCTGCACCACGGCTGGCGGGCCCATTTCGGCCAGGCGATCGTGGAGGCTGCCGCCGGTGTCTTCGGCGCTGATCGGGGTCACGACCTTGAGCAGCATCGGCCCGGTATCGAGGCCCGCTTCCATACGCATGACGGTGACGCCGCTCTCGGCATCGCCCGCTTCCACGGCGCGCTGGATCGGCGCCGCACCGCGCCAGCGTGGCAGCAGCGAGGCGTGGCTGTTGATGCAGCCCAGGCGCGGAATATCCAACACCGCTTGCGGCAGGATCAGGCCGTAGGCAACCACCACCATCAAATCCGGCTTGAGCGCAGCGAGCTCGGCTTGAGCGTCAGCGTTGCGCAGGGTCGGCGGCTGCAACACCTGGATATTGTTTTCCAGGGCGAGCTGTTTGACCGGGCTCGGCATCAGTTTTTGCCCACGACCGGCCGGGCGATCCGGTTGGGTGTAGACCGCAACGATCTCGTAAGGGCTGTCCAGCAGGGCCTTGAGGTGTTCGGCGGCGAATTCCGGGGTGCCGGCAAAAACGATGCGCAGTGGCTCAGTCATGGGGGAGTCTCATAAAAAGAAAAAGGCTTGCCGCAGCAAGCCTTTGGAGAGGGGCATCAAGCGTTCTGGCGGTGCTGCTTTTCCAGTTTCTTCTTGATCCGGTCGCGTTTGAGCGTGGACAGGTAATCGACGAACAACTTGCCGTTGAGGTGGTCGCATTCGTGCTGGATGCACACGGCGAGCAGGCCTTCGGCGATCAGTTCGTAAGGCTTGCCGTCACGGTCCAGAGCCTTGATCTTGACCTTCTGCGGGCGGTCGACGTTTTCGTAGAAACCCGGCACCGAGAGGCAGCCTTCCTGGTATTGCTCCATTTCGTCGGTCAGCGGTTCGAACTCGGGGTTGATGAACACCCGCGGTTCGGTGCGGTCTTCGGAAAGGTCCATCACGACGATACGTTTGTGCACGTTGACCTGGGTCGCGGCAAGGCCGATGCCCGGCGCTTCATACATTGTTTCAAACATGTCATCGACCAGCTGACGCACTTCGTCGTCCACTACAGCCACAGGTTTGGCGATAGTGCGCAGACGCGGGTCCGGAAATTCGAGGATGTTCAAAATGGCCATAAGCTTGATTGCTGCACGTGTGAGGTAAAGTCGGGCGATGGCCTGGCGGGTCCGAAGATGCAGGCTACCGTTGTGAAACGTAGCTCCTTGATTTTCAGCATAGAGCAGGGAGCGAGCCACGGGGGCTCTGGCGTTTCACGCGAACGCACATAATAAAGGGATTCACCGCATGAGGAAATCACTACTCGCCCTGCTGTTTCTGGCCTCGGCCGGTACCGCGTACGGGCAAGTGCAACTCAAGGAAGGTTTTCCACAGCAATACACGGTGGTTTCGGGGGATACGCTCTGGGACATCTCCGGTAAATATTTGCGCGAACCCTGGCAGTGGCCGCAGTTGTGGCGGGCCAATCCGCAGATCGAAAACCCCAACCTGATCTATCCGGGCGACACGCTGACGCTCAGTTACGTCAACGGCCAGCCGCGCCTGACCGTCAATCGCGGCGAGTCACGCGGCACCATCAAGCTGTCGCCGCGCATCCGCACCAGTCCGGTGGCCGATGCGATTCCGAGCATTCCGCTCAAATCGATCAACAGCTTTCTGCTGAGCAACCGCATCGTCGACAACGTCGAGGACTTCGACAAGGCGCCGTACATCGTCGCCGGCGATGCCGAACGGGTGCTCAGCGGCACCGGTGACCGGATCTTCGCCCGTGGCCATTTCGATCCGAACCAGCCGGTCTACGGCATCTTCCGCCAGGGCAAGGTCTACACCGATCCGCAGAGCAAGGAGTTTCTGGGGATCAACGCCGACGACATCGGCGGTGGTGAGATCGTCGCCACCGAAGGCGACGTCGCCACCCTCGCCCTGCAACGCACGACCCAGGAAGTGCGCCTCGGTGACCGCTTGTTCAGCGGCGAAGAGCGTTCGATCAACTCGACCTTCATGCCCAGCGCGCCCTCCACCGACATCAACGGCCTGATCATCGATGTGCCGCGCGGCGTCACGCAGATCGGCGCGATGGACGTGGTGACCCTGAACAAAGGCAAACGCGACGGTCTGGCCGAAGGCAACGTGCTGGTGGTGATGAAAACCGGGGAAACCGTGCGCGACCGGATCACCGGCCAGCCGCTGAAAATCCCGGATGAACGTGCCGGATTGCTGATGGTGTTCCGCACCTACGACAAACTCAGTTACGGCCTCGTGCTGAACGCATCGCGCTCGCTGGCGGTGCTGGACAAGGTGCGAAATCCTTAGCTGGCTTCACAAGTTACCAACAGAGTTATCCACAGCTTGTTCCGAAAGGTTCGGGCCTTATAACGATCAAGGATGATCCATGATGATGCCTGTCTCCCCGTCGGTTTCGCCGGCAGAACTGGAAGCGCGCCTGCGCCTGCACCGCTTGCCGGAAATCGGTCCCAAGCGATTCACCAAACTGCTCGAAGCCTTCGGCTGCGCCTCGAAGGCGATCGGCGCGCCGGCCAGCGCCTGGCGCTCGCTGGGTTTGCCGGCGGCTTGCGCCGAGGCCCGACGCTGTTCTGAAGTTCGCGACGGCGCCAGCCACGCATTGCGCTGGCTAGAGCGTCCGGATCAACATTTGTTGATGTGGGACCAAGCGGATTACCCGGCCTTGCTGGCGCAGATTCCTGACCCTCCGCCCCTGCTGTTCGTCGCTGGCGACCCGCAGATTCTGGAAAAGCCGCAACTGGCGATGGTCGGCAGTCGCCGCGCTTCTCGCCCGGGCATGGACACTGCCGCTGCGTTTTCCCGCAGTCTCGCGGGGGCCGGGTTTGTCATCACCAGTGGCCTGGCGCTGGGCATCGATGCGGCGGCGCATCAAGCCGCTGTGGATGTCGGTGGGCAAACGGTCGGCGTGCTCGGTACCGGCCTGGAAAACTTTTATCCACAGCGCAACCGTCGGCTGGCGGACGCGATGATTGCGTCCGGCAGTGCGGTGCTTTCGGAATTTCCTCTGGACACCGGGCCGACGGCGAGCAACTTCCCGAGACGCAACCGCATCATCAGCGGCTTGTCCCTCGGCGTGCTGGTGGTCGAGGCCAGTGTCGCCAGCGGTTCCTTGATCACCGCACGGCTGGCGGCGGAACAGGGGCGCGAGGTGTACGCCATTCCGGGTTCGATCCATCACCCCGGCGCTCGGGGCTGTCATCAACTGATACGCGACGGAGCCGTGTTGGTGGAAACCATCGAGCATATTCTCGAAGCCCTGCGCGGCTGGCAGCATCTGCCGGTATCCACAGCCGCAGCGAATCCGGAGAACCCGTTGTTGAGCTTGCTGCACGCGGCGCCGCACACCAGCGAGGGGCTGGCCGACAGCAGTGGCTGGGCGCTCCCCAAAGTGCTGGCGGCACTCACCGAACTGGAGATGGATGGCCGCGCCGTGTGCGAAAACGGCCGCTGGTTTGCGCGCGTGAGCTAGGTTTTACATTGAAGATCGGTAAACTGCGCGAAACCTGTTTGCGGAGAGTTTTTCATGGTCAACAGTTGGCGTGTGCAACAAGCCGCACGAGAGGTTCGCGCCGGGGCGGTGATTGCCTATCCAACCGAAGCCGTCTGGGGGCTGGGGTGCGATCCTTGGAATGAAGAAGCGGTGGATCGCCTGCTGGCGATCAAGAACCGTTCGGTGGACAAGGGCTTGATCCTCGTCGCCGACAACATTCGTCAGTTCGATTTTCTGTTCGAGGATTTCCCGCAGGACTGGATCGACCGCATGGCCAGCACCTGGCCGGGCCCGAACACCTGGCTGGTGCCGCACCAGAACCTGTTGCCAGAGTGGGTGACCGGGGTGCATGACACCGTGGCGCTGCGGGTCAGCGATCATCCGCAGGTGCGGGATCTGTGCTCGCTGGTAGGGCCGTTGATTTCGACGTCGGCCAATCCGCAGGGGCGGCCGGCAGCGCGCACGCGCTTGCGGGTCGAGCAGTATTTCCGTGGTCAGGTCGATCTGGTGCTTGGCGGAGCGCTGGGCGGTCGCAAGAATCCGAGTCTGATTCGGGATCTGGCCACCGGCAATATCGTGCGTCCGGCCTGATACCACCCTTGGTTAATTTTTGAGTGCTCCTCGGCTTTCATGGCGAGGAGTACTACGCGTGCCTGCGATTTTTCCTTCATGTATCTGAAGTAATAACTCGGGTTTTGGTTTTAAATTTTCCTTTCTACGTCAGATGAATCTTTAAGTATTCAATTGTTGTAATTTTTCCGACGTTATTCTCAGAAGCCACACAGTGGCGATTTTTCTAAAACCATTCATTATTTCAATGCGCTCAGAAAACTTCGAAAAGTTAACGGCTGCGGAGAAGAAATGGATATCAGGGATTCGCAATTAACGGATTATCTGCAGGAGATTCAGACGACCTTTAAAAGGCGTCATGAAAACTATCGCATCGTTATTCTTGAAGCAGGATCAGACACACGAGAGTTTGAACGGTTTGTTTCTCGCCATTTCCGGCTGCGATTGCAACACTACATGTTGACACCCAGAGCCAGGTCACTTGAAACACGCCTGGCGATTATTTCGCGCAGTACCCACTTTCTGTTGTATCAGCACGACAGGCCCACGGCCGTATTGAGAGTGACCCCTGCGCCGTTCGAATGGGCCTCACTGGCGCAGCAGCAACTGTCTCCCGCCACGACGCTGTCGCGCCATGTCGAGTTCAGTCGCTTGATCAGTCACTCGCAAACTCAGTTCCCCATGTCGATCAACGGCCTGCTGGCGGCTGCCACGGAATGGGCGGTCACGCGGGGTTATGAAGGGGTTACCGCGCTCTGCCGATCACCGCAGCGGCGATTGTTCCAGCGCTTCGGCCTGACGCCCATTACCACCGACGCCCTGCGCATCGAACAACGCCAACGCGGCGATTACTGGCTGCTCTCGGCTCAATGGCAGCAAATCCTCACGGCACTTCAACAGTCTGCCCACCTGCTCGCCAACCCATTGGAGACCTCCGTTGATGAATACGCCTCTCAGTTTTGAACAACAATTAAGCCTGCTCGATGAGCGAATCGAAAAGTCATGGGCCGATATTCTGGAAAGTTCGCGGCTGGTGAAAGCCATCCGTGAGGGCAGCGTTTCCAAAGCCTTGTATGCGATCTACATGATTCAGACTTTTCACTACACGGCGCACAATGCGCGAAATCAAGGATTGGTCGGTGTCCGACATGCGGATAATCCTGTGTATGCAAAGTTCTGTTTTGAACATGCGGCACAGGAAGTCGGCCATGAAAAGATGGCACTACACGATGTCATGAGTCTTGGTTTGAAGAATGAAGTGTTTGATATTCCGCCTGCACTTCCGGCTACAGATGTATTGATCGCGTACTTATACTGGATTTCCTTTACCGGTAATCCGCTACAACGACTTGGTTATAGTTATTGGGCAGAAAATGCCTACCAGTTCATTACTCCGCTCATAGATAGTCTGAGTGAAACACTGTCGCTAAAACCCGCTCAACTTACATTCTTCATTGCACATTCCGACATTGATATCGAGCACTTCAACGAAATCAAACTCATGCTGCAGCGCACCTGCAAGCGTCAGGAAGACTGGGATGCGATTGCCACCGTGATGGAAACCAGCCTGCGCCTGACCGGCAACATGCTTGAGGCGGTCTATGAGCAGTTCGAGGCCTGGCAAAACGGGCTGGCGCCCGGTTATGACTTCCTCCACGCCCTGGCCAACCAATGAAGGCCGCCCGCCGATGTTCCGATCAGATGGCTGGAGGCAGACATGGCTGATTATTTCGACCGGCTCAACTACACGCTCGGGGATGAGGACACCGCGCTTGAGTACGCGATCCTGCCCAGACGTGCCGGGCACGTGCTGGGTATCGCCGGATGCGGCGGCCGGCTGTTGCCGTTATTGGCCGCCTCCCCGACACGCATGACCTGTACCGATATCAGCGCGCCGCAACTGGCGTTTACCCGATTGCGGTTTGCCCTGCTGGAACAGACCGATCACGAGTCGTTCATGGCGTTCATGGGCTATCGAATGGAAAGTATGCGGGCGCGGCGCCGCTCTCTTTTCCAGCAACTGGTTTTACCGCCGGCGGATCGTCGCTGGTTGTCCGCTTTCTTCCAGTCCCGACGTTGGGAAGCGCCGATCTACATGGGCGCATTCGAGCAAACCCTGAAGCGGTTGGCGAAGATCACCGGACTGTTTACCGGCAAGGCCGGCCGGGGCATTTTTCAGTTCAGCCAGCTTGACGAACAAACGGAATATTACCGAGCCCGCTTTCCGCTCAGGCGCTGGAAAGCCGTGATCGCTTTGCTGGGAAACGCGGCGGTCCTCAATTCGTTGTTGTACAAGGGCGCGTTTCCACCCAACAACCTCGGGATCAGTTCCCGCGCGGCGTATCTGGGAATTTTCCATACGTTGTTCACCACTCAAGTGGTCCGCGAGAGCTTTTTCCTGCAAATGCTGTTTTTCGGTGAGCTGCGTTATCCACAAGGCTTTCCGCTGGAGTGCGATCCGCAGATCTTCCAGCGGGCCCGTGAGGGACTTCGGCAGTGCGAGTTACGTGTGATGCAGGCTGACATCCTTGACTGTGCTGCCGGGGAAGCCGACATCGATTTCGTATCGCTGTCGGACGTGCCTTCTTTCATGCCCGAAGCGGCCGGCAAGAACGTTTTGCAGCGCCTGGCCCCGGCGCTGTCGGAAAACGCACAGGTGGTCATGCGGGGGCATTTGCATGTGGTGCGACCCGATTGCCCTGGCTTCTGCGATATCACCCACCAGTACCAGGCAGACATTGCACGAGAAAGAACCCAGCTCTGGCATGTCCAGGTCTATCGCCGCTCTCCCTCTTTGCAGGTATCCCGATGAACACCTTTCAACCGACCGTCAATTGGATCAAAAACCGTGTCCGGCAAGCGCGTGACGATCAGCAACAGCTGTTCGATGCAGGGCTGAACGGCCTGAAGCTGGATAAGCGTGAAGGCAAGGAGATCGAACTCGACAACGGCGAACGGCTGACCGAGTTTCTTTCCTGCTCTTATCTGGGCCTGGAATGTGATCCTCGTTTGATTCGAGGAGCCATGAGCGCTGCGGAGTCTTTCGGTGTGCAGTTCGCCGCCGCACGAACTCGGGCGCTGTTGCCGCCCATGCGTGAGCTGGATGAACTGCTGAACCGGATATTTCAGGGACACACAGTTACCTTCAACTCGGTGGGCAGTGCGCACCTTGGCTGTCTGCCGCTGCTCGGCTCCGGCGAGATGCCCTCGTATCCCATGCGTCGTGGCCCGTGCTGGATCGTCGACCGTGCCGCTCACGCTTCGATGCAGGTGCTGCAAGGCATTCTCTGGCAATTCGGCCCGATACAGCGCCGCGATTGCAGCGACGTAGAGCAGGTCGAAGAAGCGTGTTCAACGGCAGTCGCGGCGGGTAATACCCCGATCATCCTGACCGACAGCATTGGCTCAATGCGCGGTGTGTACCCTATCAATCGGCTGCTGCAACTGGCGGAGCGTTTCGACGGTTATCTCTATGCGGATGACGCCCACGGTACCTCGATCCATGGCTTGGCCGGAGGTGGTTACGCTCTGGACGCGGCGGATGAACGCCAGCGCGGCCGGCTGATCCTCCTGTCGTCGCTGTCCAAGGCGTTCGGTGCAACCGGTGGGGCAATCACTGTGCGCACCGAAGCCGATGCCGAGATGATTCGGCGCCATGCGTCGACTTACACGTTTGGCGGGCCATTGTCCGTTGGCGGGGTAGGTGCGGCAGTCGCTTCCGGCAAAATCCATTTGTCCCCGGAACTGGAGCAGTTGCAGGCGGCGTTGTGGCGAAACATCGCCACGGTCGACAGGTTGCTGGGGCCGGTGCTGGGCAATCATCACGTCGCGTCTCCCATTCGTTTTATCCGTGTCGGGGCCGAGAGAGATGCGATAAGCCTGGCGCAGCATTTGCGCCGGCAGGGCATGGCGGTCACCACCGCGGTGTTTCCGGTGGTGGCCAAGGGCGAGGCCATTTTGCGTCTGGCCATCAGCGCGAGCCACAGTCAGCTCCATCTGGAGTCTTTGGCGAACGCCGTCCGTAGCGGATTTGATGAGTTGGGCATTCGTCAGGGAGGGCGCGGCAATGAGCAATGAACCGGTCACCGACGTTTGGACCGAGGCGCTTGTGCATAAATTGGCTCACGCGCGTTCACTGCCGTGGTTTCGTGCGCTGTATCCGCGAATCCTGGAAGTGCGGGGATTGGCCGATCTGCATCGATTGCCGGTTCTGGCGGTGGAAGACGAGTCCGGCGGCGTGCTGTTTTCCGCGCTCGGTGAAGCTTCCCATCGAGCACCGGGCGGCGGACTGACCCTGACCTCGGGAGGCAGCACCGGCAATCGCAAACAGATCACCCATTCCTGGGCGTTCAACGCTGCAATCGCGCCCTTGGGGGCACGGATGTTCGGTGCGACGGTCGAACGCCCTGAGGTGGTCGTCAACTGCCTGACAGCCGGGGAAATGCAGGGTGCCTTTCAATACGCGGCAGCCATCGTCGAGCACATTGGCGCACGCCTGCTGCCTGCCGGTTCACAGATGGGTGTGCAGCGCGTTGCCGAGCTGATTGAGGCACACAAGGTTGATGCGTTGATATGCACTCCCTCCTTCGCCGCTGCGTTGTTCAATCATGAAACAGTCGGCGCTGTGCAATTGTGCAGTCTGAAGTGGCTTTACTACATTGGAGAACCCTGCAGTAAAAAGCTGCGCGACCAGTTGGCCCGGGACTGGCCGATGCTCAACATTCGCTCGTTGGGCTACAGCTCGACGGAGACTGGCCCCATCGGTTTTCAGTGCGCCCATCTGGAGCATGGCTTTTATCACCTGCATGCCGATGCCATGCTGCTCGAAGTGGTTGATCCGTTGACCCTTCAAGCTGTGGCTGAAGAAGAAACCGGTGAGTTCTTACTGACACCGCTGCTGCCTGATCATGTGCCGTTGTTGCGCTACCGGATCGGCGATCGTGGGCGAATTCTGCGCACAGTGACGAAGTGCGACTGTGGCAGTTCCATGCCGGTACTGGCGCTTGAGGGGCGGGTGGAAACATCGATCAAACTGGGGGGCGCGATCATCACTCAGTCACAGGTGTTGCACGTACTCCGACAGCTTTTGCCGCAGCTGCAGAACACCGATGTCCAGGTGCAGATTGATCGACAGCCCGAGGGGGCACGCATGCGTCTGGTCATAGCCGAGGACGTACTGACAGCCAACGCACAGAGCGTCATTGAAGATGCGTTGCAAATCGAAGGACAGGCCAGTGCATTGCTCAGGCTGCCCGGTGTGCTGGGGCTGGAGGTGAAGCGTCTTGCCCGTCAGGAATTCGAAACTACCCTGGCCGGCAAGACGCCGTTTTTCGTGACGACGGAAAAGACCCCGGTACAGTCATGAAGATGAGCCGAGGTCATCGGTGGTCAGGGCAGCAGGACAGTGGAGCCCGTGGTGCGCCGCGCCGACAGCTCGGTCTGCGCTTTCGCCGCGTCAGCCAATGGATAACGCTGGCTGATATCCACTTTCAGCTTGCCGCTGGTGATCATCCCGAACAGCTCGTCGGCCATGCGCTGCAGGTTTTCGGCGTTATTGGCGTAGGTCGCCAGAGTTGGCCGGGTGACGTAGAGCGAACCTTTTGCCGCCAGAATTCCCAGGTTCACTCCGTCCACCGCGCCCGACGCATTGCCGAAGCTCACCAGCAGGCCACGGGGCGCCACACTGTCCAGCGAAGCCGGCCAGGTGTCCTTGCCGACGCCGTCGTAGACCACCGGGACTTTTATCCCGTCGGTCAATTCCAGCACCCGTTGGGCGACATTTTCGTGGCTGTAGTCGATGGTTTCCCAGGCGCCGTGGGCCTTGGCCAGATCGGCTTTGGCTTTCGAGCTGACGGTGCCGATCAGCTTCACGCCCAGGGCCTTGGCCCATTGGCAGGCGAGCAAGCCGACACCGCCGGCCGCTGCGTGGAACAAAATGGTTTCGCCACCCTTGAGTTCGTAGGTCTGGCGCAGCAGGTATTGCACGGTCAGGCCCTTGAGCATCACGCCGGCGGCGGTTTCGAAGCTGATGGCGTCGGGCAGGTGCACCAGATTCGCTTCCGGCAGAACGTGGACGTCGCTGTACGCGCCCAACGGGCCGCTGCCGTACGCCACACGGTCACCGACCTTGAACCGGGTGACCTCGCTGCCCACGGCCTCGACAATGCCGGCGCCTTCCGCACCCACGCCCGAAGGCAACGCCGGTGGCGCGTAAAGACCGCTGCGGTAGTAGGTGTCGATGAAGTTCAGGCCGATGGCCTTGTTGCTCACGCGAACCTGCTGCGGACCGGGTTCGGCCGGTTGATAGTCAACGTACTCGAGCACTTCGGGGCCGCCGTGGGCGCGGAACTGGATTCGCTTGGCCATCTGCCTACTCCTTGGGTCATTTGGGAAGGTCCCTATCGAACGCTCATGCTTGATCTTCGTCAACTGCGGCGTGCCGGTTTGCGATGGTATGCTACGCGCCCATTTGCGCGGGGCGCCGCGCAGTTCCGCCCGATCCAAGGTGAAGCCATGACGACCCGCACCGACGCCGTAAAGGCCTATCTGCTCGACCTGCAAGACCGCATCTGCGCCGCGCTGGAGACCGAAGACGGCGGCACGCGCTTCGTCGAAGACGCCTGGACCCGTCCGGCCGGCGGTGGCGGTCGGACCCGGGTGATCGAGAACGGCACGGTGATCGAAAAGGGCGGCGTCAACTTTTCCCACGTCTTCGGCAGTGGCCTGCCACCGTCTGCCAGTGCCCATCGGCCGGAGCTGGCCGGGCGTGGTTTCGAAGCCCTTGGCGTGTCGCTGGTGATTCACCCGCACAACCCGCATGTACCGACGTCCCACGCCAACGTGCGCTTTTTCATCGCCGAGAAGGAAGGTGAAGAGCCGGTCTGGTGGTTCGGCGGTGGCTTCGACCTGACCCCGTACTACGGCAACGAAGAAGACTGCATCCACTGGCACCGCGTCGCCGAGCAGGCCTGCGCGCCGTTCGGCCCGGACGTCTACCCGCGCTACAAGGCCTGGTGCGACACCTACTTCCACATCAAGCATCGCCACGAACCGCGCGGTATCGGCGGGTTGTTCTTCGATGACCTGAACGAGTGGGACTTCGACACCAGTTTCGCCTTCATGCGCGCCATCGGCGATGCGTACATCGACGCTTACCTGCCGATCGTGCAGCGGCGCAAGAACGACGCCTTCACCGCCAAACAGCGCGAGTTCCAGGAATTCCGCCGTGGCCGCTACGTCGAATTCAACCTGGTTTACGACCGTGGCACCCTGTTCGGCCTGCAATCTGGCGGGCGCACCGAGTCGATCCTGATGTCGCTGCCGCCGCAAGTGCGCTGGGCCTACGACTGGAAAGCCGAGCCGGGCAGCGAAGAAGCGCGCCTGACCGAGTACTTCCTGCAAGACCGCGACTGGCTGGCTCAGGCCTGAGGACTTGTGATGGATCGTTACGTCGTTTTCGGTAACCCGGTTGGTCACAGCAAGTCGCCGATGATTCACAAACTGTTCGCCGAACAGACCGGGCAGCGTCTCGACTACAGCACCCTGCTGGCGCCGCTCGAGGACTTTTCCGGCTGCGCCACGGCGTTTTTCCAGGAAGGTCGCGGCGCCAACGTGACCGTGCCGTTCAAGGAAGACGCCTATCGCCTGGCCGACAGCCTGACTGCCCGCGCCAAACGCGCGGGTGCGGTGAATACTTTGAGCAAGCTCGACGACGGCAGCCTGCTCGGCGATAACACCGACGGCGCCGGGCTGGTGCGCGATCTGACGGTCAACGCCGGGTTCAGCCTCGCCGGCAAACGCATTCTGCTGCTCGGCGCCGGTGGCGCGGTGCGCGGTGCGCTGGAGCCGTTGCTGGCGGAAAAACCAGCCTCGGTGATCATCGCCAATCGCACGGTGGACAAGGCCGAGCTGCTGGCCGAACTGTTTTGTGATCTGGGGCCGGTATCGGCCAGTGGTTACGACTGGTTGCGCGAGCCGGTGGACGTGATCATCAACGCCACCTCCGCCAGCCTCACCGGCGACGTGCCGCCGATTGCCCCAAGCCTGATCGAGCCCGGCAAGACCTTGTGCTACGACATGATGTACGGCAAGGAACCGACCGCGTTCTGCCGCTGGGCCAGCGAGCACGGCGCGGGTGTGGTGATGGACGGTTTGGGCATGCTGGCCGAACAGGCTGCCGAGGCGTTCTTCCTGTGGCGCGGTGTGCGTCCCGACACTGCGCCGGTTCTGGCGGAATTGCGTCGGCAGTTGGCGCTGTAAGGCGCCCTCAGTCCTCGAAGCGGATCGGGCATTTCTCCGGCCCTTCGAGTTTGCGCAACTCCTCCACCACCTGCGGTCGCGCCTGACGCAAGGTCAGGCTGCGATCCTGGCGCAACAGGCGCCGGGCTTCCTGATGGAGCATTTCCACGCCGGAATAGTCGATGAAGTTGATCTGCTGCGCCTCGATCACCACCCGCGCGCCGTGCATCCGTTGCAGGCGCACTTGCAGATAGTGGCTGGCGCCGAAAAAGATCGAGCCGCCGACCCGCAGTACATCATCTTCGCCATCACGCCAGTGCTGTACTCTCGGCTGCGAGGTGCGCTTGAGGTAGAAAAACAGCGACGCCAGCACGCCAGCGTAGATTGCCGTCTGCAATTCCAGCAGCAACGTGGCAATGCAGGTCAGGCCCATCACCACGAATTCCGCCCGGCTGACCCGCAGCAGCGCACGAATGCCGCGATGATCCACCAGTCCCCAGGCGATCAGCAGAATGCTGCCGGCCATGGCCGGGATCGGAATATGCGCGATCAGCCCCGCACCCGAAATCGCGAACAGTGCCACCCACAACGCCGAAAACACCCCGGCCAGTGGCGAACAC
The DNA here is from genome assembly GCF_900115915.1 of Pseudomonas sp. NFIX49. Classification (NCBI taxonomy): domain Bacteria; kingdom Pseudomonadati; phylum Pseudomonadota; class Gammaproteobacteria; order Pseudomonadales; family Pseudomonadaceae; genus Pseudomonas; species Pseudomonas sp. NFIX49. The sequence continues at coordinate 534,673 of NZ_FOYE01000005.1, forward strand.
GCCCCGGCCTCATGGCTCAGCCCGGAACGGGTGAACGAGCCAGCGGACAACGATCCCGAAAAGAACGCCCCGACAATGTTCGAAAGCCCTTGCGCGCGGACTTCCTGATTGGCATCGAGCAGCTGTTGCGAGCGCGCGGAAATCGAACGGGCAATCGACAGGCTGGTGACCAGCCCGAGCATGCCCACCGCCACGGCGCTGGGCAGCAGGCGCAGAATCAGGTCCATATCCAGCGGCAATCCACTGAACGGCGGCAGGCGCCCGACAAACGCGCTGACCAACTGAACGTGGCCGAACATCGCCGGCCACAGCCACACCGCCAGACTGCCGAGGACCAAGGTCATCAACAGCGTCGGCCAGCGTGGCAGCCATTGTTTGAGCAATGCACCGACCACCACCGTGGCCACACCAAGGACCAGCGACGGTTTATCCACGGCTCCGAGATGGCGCAGCAGATCCATCAGACTGGCCAGCGCCGTCGCCTTGGCCGGCAGATCCAGTCCCAGCAGGTTCGGCAATTGACCGATGGCAATCACCACCGCAGCGCCGAGGGTGAAACCCAGCACCACGGAATGCGAGACAAAATTCACCAGCGCGCCGAAGCGCAGCAGGCCGAGCAACCACTGGAAAATCCCGGCGAGGAAGGTCAGCAGCAGGATCAGGGTGATGTAGTCCTGAGACGCAGGCACAGCCAGCGGACTGACACTGGCGAACAGCACAATCGAAATCGCTGCCGTCGGGCCGCAGATCAGATGCCACGACGAGCCCCACAGACAAGCAATCAACACCGGAACGATGGCGGCGTAGAGCCCGTATTCCGGTGGGAGACCGGCGATCAGGGCGTAGGCAATCGACTGGGGCAACGCGAGAATCGCCCCGCTGAGGCCGACGACCAGGTCCCGCCCGACGCTGGCGCGGGTCTGCCGGGGCAGCCAGGTCAGGAAGGGGAAAAGTGAGCGGCGGCTGGGGAGGGCCATGGATCCTCTCGGATGAAATTTTGCGCATTGTACGCAGCCCGGGACGCGGAGCGTCCATTGCGGCATTCCCACGCAGAGCGTGGGAACGATCGGCCCGCGCAGTTACAGTTTGGCGTTAACTGCCGCCAACGCATCTTTGCCGTCCACGGTCTTCACACCATCAAGCCACTTGTCCAACACCCCCGGATTCGCCTTGATCCACGCCTTCGCCGCCTCCGCATTGCTGACCTTCTTGTTCACCACCTCGGCCATGATGCTGTTCTCCATCTCCTGAGTGAACGAAAGATTGGTCAGCAATTTACCCACATTCGGACAGGCCTCGGCATAGCCCTTGCGGGTCAGGGTGTAGACGCTACCGGTGTCGCCAAAGTACTTCTCGCCGCCCTTGAGGTAGTGCATTTTCAGCTGCACGTTCATCGGGTGCGGGGTCCAGCCGAGGAAGGTGACGAATTTCTGCTTCTTCACTGCCCGCGAGACTTCGGCCAGCATCGCCTGTTCGCTGGACTCGATCAGCTTCCACTGGCCCAGGTCGAAGTCGTTTTTCTTGATGATCTCTTGCAGCGAGATGTTCGCTGGCGCGCCCGAGCCGATGCCGTAAATCTTCTTCTCGAATTTATCGGCGTACTTATTCAGGTCGGCGAAGTTATGCACACCCGCGTCCCACACGTAATCCGGCACGGCCAGGGTGAATTCGGTGCCGTCGAGGTTCTTCGCCAATTGGGTGACGTCACCGGTGGCGACGAACTTGTCGTAGAAACCCTGCTGCGCCGGCATCCAGTTGCCGAGGAACACGTCGACCTGGCCATCCTTCAAGCCGCCGAAGGTGATCGGCACCGCGAGGGTGTCGACCTTGGCCTTGTAGCCCATGCCATCCAGCAGAAACCCGGTGATGGCGTTGGTCGCGGCGATGTCGCTCCAGCCGGGATCGGCCATTTTCACCGTGTCGCAGCTCTCGGCGAACGCAGATGCGCTGCCCAGTGCCAGCAGACTGACCGTCACGACTGTGGATAACTTGACCATGGACTTCCCCTTAACGTTATTGGTTTTGGCAGGGTTGTGGATAACGGGCCTTGCGCTCCAGGTCATCGAGGTCGATGTGGTTGCGCATGTATTGCTGACTGGCGTCCACCAGCGGCTGGTGATCCCAGCTCTTCAGTTTGCCGATCGTCAGCGCCTCGGCGACAAAACGCCGGCGACGCTGGCTTTCAAGGACTTCGCGGTGGATTGCCGGGATGTCCCACTTGGCCCGCGCTTCGGCAAGAAAGTCGTCGAACAGCTGGCGATGTTGTGGCGATTGGCTGAGTTCTTCCTGCTCGCGTGGATCGTTATCCACATCGAAGAGTAGGCAAGGGTCGGTTTCGCTGTAGATGAATTTGAAGGCGCCACGACGAATCATCATCAGCGGGCTGACGGTGCCTTCGGCCATGTATTCGCCGAACACTTCGTCGTGACCGCCCTGCCCTTGCAGGTGCGGAACCAGCGAACGGCCGTCGAGCGGCAGATTCGGTTCCAGGTTGCCGCCGGCCAGTTCGACAAAGGTCGGCAACAGATCGGCGGTGGAGACTGCAGCGCTGACACGGCCCGATTTGAACTGACCGGGCGCACTTATCAACAGGGGCACTCGCGCGGCCATTTCGTACCAGTGCATTTTGTACCAGAGGCCCTTCTCGCCGAGCATGTCGCCATGGTCACCGGAAAACACGATGACCGTGTCGTCCATCAGTCCACAATCTTCGAGGGTTTGCAGAAGTTTGCCGACGTTGGCGTCGATATAGCTGCATGCACCGAAGTACGCGCGGCGCGCATCGCGGATCTTATCCACAGGCAGCGGCTTGTCCCACAGGTCGTAGACCTTGAGCAATCGCTGGGAGTGCGGGTCGAGTGAATGCTGATCCGATGTCGTAGGAAGCGGGATATCCGCATCGTCGTACAAATCCCAGAACGCCTTGGGAATCGTGTACGGATCGTGAGGGTGAGTCATCGACACGGTCAGGCAGAACGGCTGGTCGCCATCCTCGCGAATATGGTCGAACAGATATTGCTGAGCCTTGAACACCACCTCTTCGTCGAAGTCGAGCTGGTTGGTGCGCACGCACGGCCCGGCCTGCAACACCGAAGACATGTTGTGATACCAGCTCGGCCGCACGTCGGGCTCGTCCCAGTTCACCGCCCAGCCGTAGTCGGCCGGATAAATGTCACTGGTCAGGCGCTCTTCGTAACCGTGCAGTTGATCGGGGCCGCAGAAATGCATCTTGCCCGACAGCGCGGTGCGATAGCCGAGGCGGCGAAGGTAATGGGCGTAGGTAGGAATGTCGGCGGGGAAATCGGCGGCGTTGTCGTAGGCGCCGATCTTGCTCGGCAACTGGCCGCTGACCAGGGTGAAACGCGACGGTGCGCACAGCGGGCTGTTGCAGTAAGCGGCATCGAATACCACGCCTTGTTCGGCGAGGCGGCTGAGATTTGGCAGTTTGATCGGCGACGGGCCGTAGAACGGCAACATTGGCGCGGCCATTTGATCGGCCATGATGAAAAGAATGTTCTTGCGCTTCATGTGATCGCGGCATTCCATAGTGAATATTTATGCGACATTGCTGCGATCGAGCATGGAGTCCACGCAATATCCGGTAAAGCCCGCGCCGGACAATGACTAGGATAAGCACAGCTTATGTATGAAGCCCTCGGTGATTTGTCGCTCGACCTGCTGCGCGCTTTCGAGGCGGCGGCCCGTCATCGCAGTTTTACCGCTGCGGCGGTGGAGCTCGGCACGACGCAACCGGCAATCAGCCAGCAGATCAAACGGCTGGAAGAGCAACTCGGCACACGGCTGTTCGATCGTATCTACCGGGGCATCGAACTGACCGAGGTCGGCTCGATCCTGTTCGAGCAAGTTACCCTTGGTTTGCAGAATATCGACGCGGGATTAAGCGCGATCAGCTCACAACAGCAGCACGAAGTACTGCAAGTCGCCACCGACTTCGCCTTCGCCGCGTATTGGCTGATGCCGCGTCTGCACCGCTTCCATGAAGCTTATCCACAGGTGGACGTGAGCCTGGTCACCAGCGAGCGCAATCACAACATGCTGCGCCCGGATATCGACGTTGCGGTGCTGTTCGGCGACGGTCGCTTCAAACAGGGCGAAAGTCACTGGTTGTTCAGCGAAGAAGTATTCCCGGTGTGCAGCCCGCAATTGCTCAAGGATCGTCCCCTGCCCATGCCCGCCCAGGCATTGATGGAGTTTCCATTGCTGCACCTGCGCGGGGAAAACAGCAGCAACTGGTTCGACTGGAGCGGTCTGTTTCGCGCGCTGAACATCAGCACACCGCCGGCCCCGGGCCAACTGCGCTTCGACAATTACACTTTGTTGATTCAAGCGGCGATTGGCGGTCAGGGCGTGGCCATCGGCTGGCGGCACCTTGTGGATAACTTGCTCACCCAGGGTTTGTTGTGCCGGCCGATCGCTGAGACCATCCTGTCGCGTCTCGGTTATTACGTGGTGCTGCCGCAGCGCAAACGCCGGGGCGCGTTGATCCAGACGTTCGTGGATTGGCTGATGGCCGAACAGGCGAGCAGCGCCGAATCCCTGGCCGGGCTGGCGCTGCCGTCGATTGCGGTGTAACGGATCAGGAAGCGGCAACAAAATCCACGTGCTGACGCAGATGCAAATTCAGCCGCAGCTCATCGGCAATGCCCACCGCTACCCGGTTCAGGCGCTCCAGCGGTTCGGCCAGACCCGGTTCGAGCGTGCGGCCGACCTGATTGAAATGCTCGATCGTCAGCCCGGCGACGCTGCGCGGTGCATTCACCAGCGTCCAGTGCAGCGGGCTGCTTTGCAGGGCTTCGCGCACTTCCAGAGCGGCGTGGCGTTGCAGCGGGTCGGCGTTTTCCGGATCGTCCAGTGCTTCGAATTCGCCGATGACAAACAGCCGCGAGACGTTCGCTGCCTGTAGCCCATCGATCAGTGCATCCACCGCCAGCACCTGTTCCACCGGCCCCAGCACCACGGACTTCTCGACATGATCGCTGCTCAGCGGCAAGCCCGGTGCATTCAGCAGGCAGATCACCGCCGTGCTGCCGGCCACGCTCTGATTGACCCGCTCGGCATCGAGCAAATCACCGCTTTTGGTGCGCAGCCCCGGCCGTGGCGCGAGCGCCGTCAGATCGTCGAGGATCGCGATGACTTCGTGCTGGCGACGCAGCAGTTCAGCCATCAACGCACTGCCCAGGCTACTCATGGCACCATAGAGCACCACTTTCACCGCCGGGGTTTCGGCATTTTTCATGGCTGAGGTCCCTTTTGTTTTCCCTTGTATGGCGTGTGACATACGGGCAACGCCGAGGGTTCGAACCGATTCAGAGGGTTTGCGATGCAGACGATCAAGGGTTATCACGCTCACGTTTATTACGACGCCAGCACGATCGAACAGGCGCGGGCGCTGTGTGAACAGGCGGCAGCGCTGTTTCCATTGAAGATGGGCCGCGTGCATGAACGTCCGGTCGGCCCGCACCCGGACTGGAGCTGCCAGCTGGCCTTCGGCCCGGAGCTGATCGGCGATGTGCTGCCGTGGCTGGCGCTCAATCGCAAGGGATTGGTGGTGTTCCTGCACCCGGACACCGGCGATGACTTGCTCGACCACACCGACCATGCAATCTGGATGGGCGCGATGCGGCCGCTGGATCTGTCTGTTTTTTAATCAGATGGTTTCTTCGGGTTCGCCAGGTAAATGCTCGTCCAAATGCAGCCATGGCAACTGGCTGTCGGTCCAGATATGCCGCTCGGCCGCGGCCTGCTCCGGATGATCCAGTGTGGCGACCGTCAGATCAATGCTCTCGGGGCTGAGCAGCGTCACCAGCGCCAGTTGTGCGCCGCAGTTCGGGCAGAAGAACCGTGCGCAGCTGTCTGAAGAGTCGTAGCGCGAAGGTGTTCCGGCCAGCCACTGGAAGTTCGCTGCCGGCAGCGTGATCCAGGTGGTGACGATGCCACCGCTGACCTTTCGACAGACCGAACAATGACAGTGGGCGATGTCGTGCAACGCTCCGCTGAACTGATAGCGGATATGTCCGCAATGGCAGCCACCGCTGTGCAACTCAGTCATCGCCCTGCCCTCCGCTTCCCGTGTTCATTGACTCTAGCCCGCATCCGACGGCCGGTTGGCCGTTCGCCCAAAGCTTTCTTGCGCGAAAGGTAGCTGAAAGGTTCCCCGATTAGGATCGCCCCCACTGCCGGCAACAGACCGGTTGGCCAACGCGTGTGATTGCTCGCACGACAGGCCCAATTAACAACAACAATGGTGATTCTGATGTCCTCTGTAACGCGCCTCCTCCCACGCCTTTTTTCTGACACTCCGCTCGTACGCCTTGTGCTTCCCGTTCTGCGCTGATCCAACCCGATCCGCTCACTTACCTAGCCGCGCTACGCCTGGAGTATTCCCATGCTGACTTTCCTTGGCTTCGCCATGGTCATCACGTTCATGTTCCTGATCATGACCAAGCGCCTGTCTGCGCTGATCGCTCTGATCATCATCCCGATCCTGTTCGCCCTGTTCGGTGGCTTTGCTCCGAAGATCGGCCCGATGATGCTCGAAGGTATTACCAAGCTCGCGCCGACCGGCGTGATGCTGATGTTCGCGATTCTGTATTTCGCCCTGATGATCGACTCCGGCCTGTTCGACCCGGCCGTGCGCAAGATCCTCAAACTGGTCAAGGGCGACCCGCTGAAAGTTTCGGTCGGCACCGCCGTACTGGCGCTCGTCGTTTCCCTTGATGGTGACGGCGCGACCACTTACATGATCTGCGTGGCCGCCATGCTGCCGCTGTACAGCCGTATCGGCATGAGCCCGCGGATCATGGCCGGTCTGATCATCCTCGCCGGTGGCGTGATGAATATGACCCCATGGGGTGGCCCGACCGCCCGTGCGGCGAGTGCGCTGCACGTGGACCCGTCGGACATCTTCGTGCCGATGATCCCGGCGATGGCGGCCGGTGTGGTGGCGATCCTGATCATTGCCTACTTCTACGGCAAACGTGAGCGTGCGCGTCTGGGTGAGCTGCACCTGATCGGCGACGAAATCGATCACAGCGAAATCAGCGTCTCGCAATTCCCGGATGCCCGCCGTCCGAAACTGATCTGGTTCAACGGCCTGCTGACCCTGGCCCTGATGTGCACTCTGATCGCCGGCCTGTTGCCGCTGCCGGTGCTGTTCATGGTGGCGTTCAGTATTGCCATGATCGTCAACTACCCTTGCCTGCAAATGCAGAAGGATCGCGTCGCCGCCCACGCCGGCAGCGTGCTGTCGGTGGTCAGTCTGATCTTCGCGGCAGGCATTTTCACCGGTATCCTGTCGGGCACCGGCATGGTCGATGCGATGTCGAAAAGCCTGCTGGCGGTGATCCCTGATTTCCTCGGCCCGTACCTGGCGGTGATCACGGCGCTGGTGAGCATGCCGTTCACGTTCTTCATGTCGAACGACGCGTTCTACTACGGTGTGTTGCCGGTGTTGTCCGAAGCGGCCAGCCATTACGGCATCACCGCGGTGGAAATGGCCCGTGCCTCGATCGTCGGTCAGCCGGTTCACCTGCTGAGCCCACTGGTGCCGTCGACATACCTGCTGGTCGCACTGGCGGGGATCGAGTTCGGCGATCACCAGCGTTTCACCCTGAAGTGGGCAGTGCTGGTCTGCCTGTGCATACTGGTCGCCGCCCTGTTGTTGGGGACTTTCCCGCTGTTCAGCACGTTGTAACGGCACCAAACTCACCCGGACGCCAGCTGATTGCTGGCGTCCTGGTTTAACACTCGCTCAAAGGAATACACATGGAATGGCTGACCAACCCTGAGATCTGGGTTGCCTTCTTCACCCTGACCGCCCTGGAAATCGTTCTGGGCATCGATAACATCATCATGATTTCGATCCTGGTCAGCCGCATGCCCAAACACATGCAGGCCCGCACCCGGATCTTCGGTCTTGGCCTGGCCATGATCACGCGGATCCTGTTGCTGCTGTCGATCACCTGGGTCATGCGCCTCACCGCCGACCTGTTCGAAGTGTTCGGCCAGGGCATTTCCGGCCGCGACCTGATCCTGTTCTTCGGTGGCCTGTTCCTGCTGTGGAAAAGCTCGCAGGAGATGTACCACGCACTGGAAGGTGAAGACGAAGCTGGCGACGAGCCTTCGGGCAAGGGCGGCAACTTCCTCTACACCATCATCCAGATCGCAATCATCGACATCGTGTTCTCGCTGGACTCGGTGATCACCGCCGTCGGCATGGTGTCCCACGTTCCGGTCATGGTCGCGGCGATCATCGTGGCCGTGCTGGTGATGATGCTGGCCTCGGGCAAGATCAGCGAGTTCATCGACAAGCACCCGTCGCTGAAAATGCTCGCGCTGTCGTTCCTGCTGGTAGTCGGTACCGTGCTGATTGCCGAGTCGTTCGACGTGCACGTACCGAAAGGCTACGTCTACTTCGCCATGGCGTTCTCGCTGGCGGTCGAAGCGATCAACATCAAGATGCGCACCGCCATCGCGAAAAAACGCAAACAGCAGGATCCGGTGAAACTGCGCAAGGATATTCCGGGTCAGTAACCCGAACGCTGCGCAACAGATCAAAGGGCCTTCGGGCCCTTTTTTCATGGCTGCATGAACCTGTTTTCATGACACTTTTGTTTCAATCCCCGCTTTAGCTGTGCAATGCTGGCGCCCAGACCGTTAGCCAACTACAGCTTAAGTATCAGAACGTAGAAATTGCGCGGTACCGTCCACTTGCCCCTCTGGGGCGCTGCCATTACAGGGGGTCTGCATGCTCACCCTGCTCAATTTGCTGTCTGCCGTGGCCCTGCTGATCTGGGGCACGCATATCGTTCGAACCGGCATCCTGCGGGTGTACGGCACCAATCTGCGCCACGTGATCGGCCAGAACATGTCCAAACGCTGGCTGGCCTTTGTCGCCGGCATCCTCGTGACCGCGATGGTGCAGAGCAGCAACGCGACTGCCATGCTCGTGACGTCCTTTGTCGGTCAGGGCCTGATGGCGTTGACCCCGGCCCTGGCGACCATGCTCGGTGCCGATGTCGGTACGGCGCTGATGGCGCGGGTGCTGACGTTCGACCTGTCGTGGCTGTCGCCGCTGCTGATTTTTATCGGGGTGATTTTCTTTCTGTCGCGCAAACAGACGCGGCTCGGGCAGATGGGCCGCGTGTCCATCGGGCTTGGGCTGATCATTCTGGCGCTGCAATTGATCGTCGAGGCCGCTGCGCCGATCACCCATGCCCAAGGGGTGAAGGTGATTTTCGCCTCGTTGACCGGCGATATCCTGCTCGACGCCTTGGTCGGCGCGCTGTTCGCGATGATTTCCTACTCCAGCCTGGCGGCCGTGCTGCTGACCGCCACCCTCGCCGGCGCTGCGGTGATCAGTCTGCCGGTGGCGATCGGTCTGGTGATCGGCGCCAACATCGGCAGTGGTGTGCTGGCGTTCATGAGCACCAGCATGCAGAACGCCGCCGGCCGGCAGGTGGCGCTGGGCAGCCTGCTGTACAAACTGATCGGGCTGTTGCTGATCATTCCGGTGCTGGATCCGCTGGTGCACTGGATCGACAGCCTGGATTTCAGCCCCCAGGAAATGGTCATCGGGTTCCACCTGCTCTACAACACCGCGCGTTGCCTGATCCTGCTGCCGAGCGTCGGGCCGATGGCGCGGTTGTGTGCCTGGCTGCTGCCGGAGCGGCCGGAGGTCAACGGCACCGCCAAGCCCCGCCACCTTGATCCCACCGCGCTGGTCACGCCGAGCCTGGCACTGGCCAACGCCGCCCGGGAAACCCTGCGCATGGGCGACCTGATCGACAACATGCTCGACGCGACCCTCGACGTGCTGCGCGGCAAACAGACCGCCATCACTCAGGAAATGCGCAAGCTGACCGATGACGTCGAAGCGCTGTACAGCGCGATCAAGCTGTACCTGGCGCAGATGCCCCGCGAAGATCTCGGCGAGCAGGACAGTCGTCGCTGGGCGGAGATCATTGAGCTGGCGATCAACCTCAAACTGGCCAGCGACCTGATCGAACGCATGCTGCGCAAAGTGCAGCAGCAGAAGACTTCGCAACGCCGGTCGTTTTCCGAAGACGGACTGGAAGAGCTGGCCGGGCTGCAACAGCAATTGATCGCCAACCTGCGGCTCGGGCTGTCGGTGTTCCTCAGCGGCGACAAGGAAAGCGCCCGCCAGTTGCTGCGCGAGAAACGTCGCTTTCGCGCCCAGGAACGGCGTCTGGCCCACGCCCATGTCAGCCGATTGCAACGCAAGATCGTGCAGAGTATCGAGACCAGTTCGTTGCACCTGGAGCTGATTGCTGACATGAAACGTTTGAACTCGCTGTTCTGCAGCAGCGCCTATGTGGTGCTGGAAACTTCCGATACCGGCGCGCTGGCGGCGGACGATATGGCGGACATCACGCATTCGCCTTGAACGTCTGGGGTTGTGGTCAGTCAGTAACTCAAGGTTCGGCCTCGCGGCCGGACTGACGACACGGATCTCCAATTCAGCCGTATGGAAGCTCGTTATGCGTTGCCTGTTGTTCGCTTGTCTGCTGCTCGGTTCCCTGCCCGCCTTCGCCCTGGATCGTTTTCAGGTCGAAGGCTATGCGCTGCCCAACGGGCTGCAATTGCTGCTCAAGCCCGGCACCGAGCGTGGGCACGTGGCGATCCGGCTGGTGATCGGCGTCGGTCTCGATGATTTCGACTGCAATGAAAAGGAGCTGCCGCACCTGCTCGAACACTTGCTGTTCAGCGGCATCGACGCCACCGGTGAAGGTGGTCTCGAAGAGCGCATGCAGGCACTCGGCGGTGACTGGAACGCCTTCACCAGCAACGCCGACACCACGTTCGTCATCGAAGCCCCGGCGAAAAACCAGCGCAAGGTCCTCGACCTGCTGCTGGACCTGCTGACCCAGACCCGCTTCGACGACAACGCGATCAACGCGGCCAAACGGGTAGTCGAGCGCGAGGACGGCGGCCATTACACCCGGCTGCAACGCTTCCTCGATCGGCAGGACCTGGGCCACACCGCGAGCAATCAACTGGCGGTTGAGCTGGGCCTGAAATGCCCGCAGCGGGCCGAAGTCGATGGCCTGACTCGCGAGCAGCTGGAGAAGGTGCGCAAGGCCTGGTACGCGCCGAACAACATGACCCTGATTGTCGTTGGTGACCTCGACAAACTGCTGCCGGCCTATCTGGAACGGGCGTGGGGCGCACTTGAAGCGGTCGAACCGAGCGAACACCGTCCGTTGCCGGACATCCGCGCCAGCGCTGCCCACGAACGCACGATCACTCGCGGCTTCATCGGCAACAGTGCCAAGCTGCACTGGCTGGTGCCGGAGCCGGTGCTGGACGACCAGTACGACGAAACCTTCGACCTGCTCAAGGAATACCTGGAGTGGGCGCTATACCGCCAGTTGCGCCTGAACCACGGTTTGTCCTACGGGCCGTGGGCCGAGCGCGAAGTGTTCGGCGGTGTCGGCTTCATGAGCCTCAACGCCGATCTGGATCGCGGTGACATCGCCGAAGCCGAACAAGTGCTGGAAGACCTCAAGGCCGACCTGCTGAAAAACGGCCTCGACGCCGACACCTTCAATCGCTTGAAACAAGCCGCCATCGCCCACCAGGCCTGGGCCGTGCAAGGCACCAGCGCCATGGCCGATTATTACTGGAGCGCGCTGGGCGACTACGAGGATGGCCGCTTTGCCGATCCTGCGCGGGAGCTGCAAGGCGTGACGCTGGAGGCGGCGAACAAGGCCATGCGCGAGTTGTTGCTGCAACCGGGTTATCTGCGGATCGAGAAACCGCTGCTCAGCGACGATCAGGTGTTGTTGCTGCTGGCGGGCGGATTGGGCGTGTTGGTGCTGATGCTGCTCGGCTGGCGTCTGCATCGGCGCAAGTCCGTGCATCCGGAATGACCGGCAGCCTCGCCACACGGCCCGGCGGGCGGTACTCTGTCGGGGTTTTTTCCTCGACTGTCGTGAACCGCCCAAATGTCTAAATTGACCCTCCTGATCCAGCGCATTCTCGAACTGATGAAGCGCTATCCCGGGGTCATTGCGCTCGGCGGTTTCATCTCCGGGGTCGGCAGCTTCATTCTGGTCGACCGGCAACAGGGGCTGGCGAGCTGGATCACCACGATCATGCTGCTGAGCTGGATCTGGCTGATGCTGGAAAACAGCCTGACTAAACTGTTCACGCGAATCTTCAAACGGGAAATCCCCCAGCCGCTGCTGCGTTACGCGACGCAGATGATCCACCAGGAAAGCCTGTTTTTCGTCCTGCCGTTCTTCTTCATCACCACCACCTGGAACAGCGGCCAGCTGTTTTTCACCGGGCTGCTGTGCATCGCGGCGCTGATCTCGATCGTTGACCCGCTCTACTACAAATGGCTGGCGCCACGGCGCTGGGCGTTCCTAGCGCTGCACACCCTGACCCTGTTCGCCGCCCTGCTCACGGCGCTGCCGGTGATCATGCACCTGACCACCTCGCAAAGCTTCAAATGGGCGCTGGGGATTGCGGTGGTGTTGTCGTTCCCGAGCCTGGCGTCGATCTTCCCGATCCGCACCGTGCGCAATGCCTTGGCGATCCTGTGCATTACGGTCGGCATCGGTGGCGTGGGCTGGGTCCTGCGTTCGTGGGTGCCGCCGGCGACGCTGTGGATGACCGACGTGGCGATCAGCACTCAGGTGCAGGACCGGGTTCCGGGCGCCAGCCTCAAGGAAGTCAGCGCCGAGCAGATCCGTGGCGGCGGGCTCTACGCCTACACCGCGATCAACGCGCCGCGCGGGCTCGACGAGCGGATTTATCACGTCTGGCAGTTCAACGGCAAAGAGGTCGACCGCATCGCCCTCGACATCCACGGCGGGCGCAAGGAAGGCTACCGGGCCTGGACCCACAAGCAGAACTTCCCCGGCAACCCGGCGGGCAAGTGGCAGGTGCGAGTGTTGACCGAGGACGGTCAGGTGATTGGCGTGCTGCGCTTCGAGGTCACGGACAGCACACCGACCAAAGAAAAGTAACCGGGTTCGTGCTATTACGTAGGTTCGTCTCGATAGCCGAACAAGCACGGAGCTTATGACCAGCAGCCCAATGACCGGCAGTGCCCGCCTGGACACCTCGATCACCCCTGCCCGCCTGCGGGTGACCGGGGACTGGACGCTTGCCCATTACGCCGACCTCAAGCAACTGAGCGAAACGCTCCACGGCCAGTACGACGCCAACACCCCCATCGACCTCAACGGCCTCGGCGCCCTCGACACCGCCGGTGCGTCGCTGCTGGTGGAGCTGCTCGGCTCGGAGCGGCTGGGCAAGTCCGCCGAACACCCCGATTGCACGATTTCCAGCGCCGACCGCGCCTTGCTGCAAACTGTGTATCGTTCGCTGACCGACTTCTGCGTGCCGATCAAGGAACCGGAAATCAGCGTCAGCGTGCAACTGCTGACGCGCATCGGCCGGGCCGTCGACACGGTCTGGCGAGACACCCTGCAATTGCTCGGCTTCGTCGGCCTGATTCTCGAAACCATCGCCCGCAGCCTTTTCCGGCCCAAGCGCTGGCGGATCACGCCGATGATCGCCCACATCGAACAGACCGGCCTCGACGCTGCGCCCATCGTCGCGTTGCTGACCTTTCTGGTGGGCGCGGTGGTGGCGTTCCTCGGGGCGACGGTGCTGGCCAGTTTCGGCGCCAGCGTGTTCACCGTGGATCTGGTGGGCTTCGCTTTCCTGCGCGAGTTCGGGGTGCTGCTCACGGCGATTCTGATGGCCGGCCGCACCGCCAGTGCCTTCACCGCGCAGATCGGCTCGATGAAGGCCAACGAGGAAATCGACGCGATTCGCACCCTCGGCCTCGACCCCATGGAGTTGCTGGTGGTGCCCAGGGTGCTGGCGCTGCTGGTGGCGCTGCCGATGCTGACGTTTCTGGCGATGATCTGCGGGATCGTCGGCGGCGCGGTGGTTTGCGCGGTGTCGCTGGATATCTCGCCGGCGATGTTCCTGTCGCTGCTGCAAAGCGACATAGGGATTCAACATTTCCTGGTGGGTCTGGTCAAAGCCCCGATCTTCGCGTTCCTGATCGCCGCTATCGGTTGTCTGGAAGGCTTCAAGGTCAGCGGCAGCGCCGAATCGGTCGGCGCCCACACCACCTCAAGCGTGGTGCAATCGATTTTCGTGGTGATCGTGCTCGACGCGGTCGCTGCGCTGTTTTTCATGGAGATGGGCTGGTGAGTCGTCTACCCCGCGCGCCCTCCGAGGCGGTGATTGAAGTCCGTGGCCTGTGCAATCGCTTCGGCAGCCAGAGCGTGCACGAGAACCTCGATCTCGACTTGTACAAAGGCGAAATCCTGGCCGTGGTCGGCGGCTCCGGCAGTGGTAAATCGGTGTTGCTGCGCAGCATCGTCGGCCTGCGCCAGCCCAGCGAAGGCATGGTCAAGGTGTTCGGCCAGAACCTGCCGAGCCTGCCGGAGCATGAGCGTTCGCTGATCGAGCGGCGCTTCGGTGTGCTGTTTCAGAAAGGCGCGCTGTTCTCGTCGCTGACCGTCACCGAGAACGTCGCCCTGCCCCTGATCGAGCACGCCGGGCTCAGCCGTGACGACGCCGAACATCTGGCGGCGGTGAAGCTGGCGCTGGCCGGGCTGCCGTTGTCGGCGGCGGACAAGTACCCCGCCTCGCTGTCCGGCGGGATGATCAAGCGCGCGGCACTGGCCCGGGCGCTGGCGCTGGATCCGGACATCCTGTTTCTCGACGAACCCACTGCCGGCCTCGATCCGATTGGCGCCGCGCAGTTCGACCAATTGATCCTGACCCTGCGCGATGCTCTGGGCTTGAGCGTATTTCTGGTGACCCACGACCTCGACACGCTCTACACCATCACCGACCGCGTCGCGGTATTGGCGCAGAAGAAGGTGCTGGTGGCCGGTCCCATCGACGTGGTCTCGGAAACCGACGACGCGTGGATTCACGAATACTTCCACGGCCCTCGCGGCCGCTCGGCGCTGGACGCCGCCAAACAGCTCAACGAGGTCTGACATGGAAACCCGAGCCCATCATGTATTGATCGGCCTGTTCACGGTGATTGTGGTGGCAGGCGCCCTGCTCTTCGGTCTGTGGCTGGCCAAGTCCAGTGTCGACACCGAGTTCAAGGATTACGAAGTCGTGTTCAACGAGGCGGTCAGCGGCCTGTCCCGGGGCAGCCCGGTGCAGTACAGCGGGATCAAGGTCGGCGACGTGGTCAGCCTGCGCCTCGACCCGCAGGACCCACGTCGGGTGCTGGCACGGATTCGTCTGGCCGGCGACACGCCGGTCAAGGAAGACACCGAAGCCAAACTGGCCCTGGCCGGGATCACCGGCACCTCGATCATCCAGCTCAGCGGAGGCACGCCGCAAAGTCCGAAACTCAAGGGCCATGATGGCAACCTGCCGACCATCGTCGCCTCGCCCTCGCCCATCTCGCGACTGCTCAGCGACAGCAACGATTTGATGAGCGGGGTCACGACGTTGCTCAGTAATGCCAATCAGATGTTCTCTGCCGACAACATCGAGCGCGTGAGCAAGACCCTCGAGCATCTGGAGCAGACCACCGGCTCGATCAACGATCAGCGCGGCGACCTGCGTCAGGCCATGCAGCAACTGGCGACGGTCGGCAAACAGGCCGGCAACATGCTCGAACAGACGTCCGCGCTGATGCGCAACGCCAACGGCCTGCTCAACGATCAGGGCAAACAGGCGCTCGGCAGTGCCGAACAGGCGATGAAATCCCTGGAGCAAAGCAGCGTCACCATCAACGGCCTGCTCAGCAAGAATCAGAATTCCCTCGACAGCGGCATGCAGGGCCTCAACGGCCTGGCCCCGGCGATCCGTGAACTGAGGGAGACTCTGAATTCGCTGCGCGCCATTTCCCAACGCCTGGAGGCCAACCCCAGCGGTTACCTGCTGGGCAGTGACAAGAACAAGGAGTTCACGCCATGAAGCTGACTCGCCTCGCCCTCCTCGCCGGCTTCACGCTGATCAGCGCGTGCTCGATCCTGCCCAAGTCCGAACCGTCGGATGTCTATCGCCTGCCGGCGGCACAGGCCCCCGCCTCGGCCGGTTCGGCGGCGGCTCAGCACTGGTCGCTGCGTCTGAACAAACTGCAGGCCAGTGAAGCGCTGAACCGACCAAGCATCGCGGTGATTCCTCAGGGCGATGTGATCAGCAGCTACAAGGCCTCGCGCTGGAGCGATCCGGCGCCGGTGCTGGTGCGTAACCGGTTACTGGATGGATTCCAGCGCGATGGCCGGGTGTCGCTGTTGAGCACCGATGACAGCAACTTCCAGGCAGACCTGGAATTGGGCGGCAGCCTGCAGGCGTTTCAGACCGAGTATCAGGGCAATCAGGCCAGCGTGGTGGTGCGTGTCGATGCGTTGCTGGTGCGCGGCTATGACCAGCGAATTCTCGCCAGTCGCCGATTCGAAGAACGTCAGCCGCTCAGTGATGTGAAGGTCCCGGCGGTAGTGGCCGGGTTCGGTCAGGCCAGTGATCGTCTCACCGCGAAAGTCGTGGCGTGGGCGGTGGAGCAAGGGCAGAAAGTTGCCCCTCCTGCCCTGCCTTGAGCCTTAACCGAAGAACCAGTAGCAAACGCCGATAGCGCCGAGCACACCCGCCAGCTCGGCCAGCAGCGCACAACCCACGGCATGCCGGGCGCGCTGGATGCCCACCGCGCCGAAGTACACCGCCAGCACGTAGAACGTGGTTTCGGTGCTGCCCTGAATCGTCGCCGCGACCAGCGCCGGGAAGCTGTCCACGCCCGAGGTTTTCATCGTTTCGATCAGCATCGCCCGGGCGGCGCTGCCGGAGAACGGTTTGACCATGGCGGTAGGCAGCGCATCGACGAAGCGCGTGTCCCACCCTGCCCACTCCACCAGATGGCGAATGCCGTCGAGGCCGAAGTCCAGCGCGCCCGATGCGCGCAATACGCCGATCGCGCAGAGCATCGCCACCAGATACGGCAGCAGGTTCTTGGCAACGTCGAAACCTTCCTTCGCACCTTCGACAAAGGCCTCGTAGACCTTCACCTTGCGCAAGGCGCCGATCACCAGGAACAGCATGATCAGGCCGAACAGCGTCAGGTTGCCGAGGATCGACGAAAGCCCCGCCAGTGCGGCGGCCGACATTGTCGCGAGCAACGCCATGAAACCGCCGAGAATCAGCGCGCCGGGAATCAGGTAGGCCAGCACCACCGGGTCCCAGACCCGCAGGCGCTGCATGAACGCCACCGACAGGAAGCCGACGATGGTCGAGCAACTGGTGGCCAGCAGGATCGGCAGGAACACCAGCGTCGGGTCCGGCGCGCCTTGCTGGGCGCGATACATGAAGATCGTCACCGGCAGCAGGGTCAGGGACGAGGCATTCAGTACGAGGAACAGGATTTGCGCGTTGCTGGCGATGGTCGAGCTGGGGTTGAGCTCTTGCAGCGCCTTCATGGCTTTAAGGCCGATCGGCGTGGCGGCGTTATCCAGGCCCAGGCCGTTGGCGGCGAAGTTCAGGGTGATCAGGCCGATGGCCGGGTGACCCGGCGGCACTTCCGGCATCAGCCGCAGGAACAGCGGGCCCAGCGCTTTGGCCAGCCACTCGACAATCCCCGCCTTTTCGGCGATGCGCAGGAAACCCAGCCACAGGGTCAGCGTGCCGAACAGCAGCACCATGACTTCGACCGACAGCTTGGCCATGGCAAAAATGCTTTCCACCATCGCCGCGAAGATCCCGGCATTGCCGCCGATCAGCCATTGCCCCAGCGCCGAAACGGCTGCCACGATGAAGAAGCCAAGCCACAGGCCATTAAGCATCAGTCAAATCCCCCGGAAGATGCGGCGAATGATAGCGGGGTCGCCAGAAACGACAAACCCCGGATTTCTCCGGGGTTTGTCAGGGTGCCTGGCGGGCGGGGATCAGTTTTTCGAAACGTCACCGGCCGGCAGTTTTTCCTTGCTGCGCCAGTGCGGCAGCGAGTTCCAGTAGCGCTGGCCCTTGGCGTCGTCGTACATGCCTTCCCAACGAGCGATGACCAGTACGGCTAGGGCGTTGCCGATCACGTTCAGGGCGGTACGCGCCATGTCCATCACACGGTCGACACCGGCGATGAAGGCCAGGCCCTCCAGCGGAATACCCACGCTGCCCAGGGTGGCCAGCAGCACCACGAAGGACACGCCCGGCACGCCGGCGATGCCTTTGGAGGTAACCATCAGGGTCAGGACCAGCAGCAGTTGCTGGCTGATCGACAGGTCGATGCCGTACAACTGGGCAATGAAGATCGCCGCGATGGACTGGTACAGGGTCGAGCCGTCGAGGTTGAACGAGTAACCGGTCGGTACCACGAAGCTGCAGATGGCTTTCGGTGCGCCGTAGGCTTCCATCTTCTCGATCACCCGTGGCAGTACGGTTTCCGAGGAGGCGGTGGAGTAAGCCAGCACCAGCTCATCCTTGAAGATGCGCATCAGCTTGATCACCGAGAAACCGAACAGCTTGGCGATCAGGCCCAATACCACAAAGGCGAAGAAGGCGATGGCGACGTAAACCAGGATCACCAGCTTGGCCAGCGGCAGCAGCGAGGCGAAACCGAAGTTGGCCACGGTCACCGCGATCAGGGCGAACACGCCGATTGGCGCGTAGTTCATGATCATGTGGGTGACTTTGAACATGCTTTCCGATACGCCCTGGAACATCTTCACCAGCGGCTCGCGCAGGTCCGACTGCAGGCTCGACAGACCGAGACCGAACAGCACGGAGAAGAAGATGATCGGCAGCATTTCGCCGCGAGCCATGGCCGCGAAGATGTTCGACGGGATCAGGTTGAGGATGGTCTCGATGAACGCGTGTTCATGCTGCACTTCAGCGGCGGTCGCCTGGTACTTGGAGATGTCCACAGTGCCCAGGGTGCTCATGTCGATGCCGGCACCCGGATGGAACAGGTTGGCCAGCAGCAGGCCGACGATGATGGCGATGGTGGTGACGATTTCGAAGTAGATGATGGTTTTCAGGCCGATGCGCCCGAGTTTCTTGGCGTCGCCCACGCCGGCGATGCCGACGATCAGGGAAGAGATGACGATCGGGATCACGATCATCTTGATCAGACGGATAAAGATATCGCCTGCCGGTTGCAGGACGTTGCTGATCCACCAGGCCTTTTCGGCGCTGAAATGGTTGAGCAACGCGCCGATTGCAATCCCCAATACCAGACCGATGAGGATCTGCCAGGCGAGGCTAAGCTTTGCCTTCTTCATTATCTTTACCCTTACTTGCGTTTGACTCAGGCACATGCAGGAACTGGAACGCTCATCAGCGGAAAAGTCTGTGCATCTGCCTCCGTATAAGGTGCCCCGAAGCGCGTGTTTACGGCTCTCCGGCAGGCGAAAAAAGGCGCAACTATTCCGATGCAAGGTTGCGCCGTCTAATGCCGTAAACGCCTACCCTATGCCGAATCGGCATGAGCTTTTTTTTATGAAACTGGCGTCCCAACCGGTTCGAATACGACATTTCGGCAGGCATAAGTGCCGTGAACCGGCCATTACAGCGTAGGTTGGTTATTTTTTGAACGAGTGATTTCGACGAAAAATTTAGGAAAAAGCCTACGTTCGGAAACTAAATGTCCGACTGATTCGATCGACTCTTTCTCGATATACGGTCGCCAGGAAACACCGCGAAATGCTTTCGCATGCAGTGTGAGCGATAAAAAAGTTGAGCAGAACGCTCTGGATCAACGTTTTGTCACGTTGAAAGCCCAGCGCAAGTCCGTCGAACCACTCCGGTTGGCGAACTTGCGTCGCAGCTTTTACCCTGACCCGGCCCTCATCGCAGGCACTCCCTGTACCCGTAGGTCACTCCGACCCTGCAACAGTCAGAACGTCCCGGCCCCCTGGTCATGCACCGGCCTTCCTCGGGCCGACGCAATGGAGGACAGCCTTTCGGCTGCTCTCGTGTTCAATACCAGTTCGGATCTTTCTTCAGCGTTTCCATCAGAAGGTTTTGCATGCCCTGATCGGGTTTGCCGAGGAAGCGGTAGGTGGCATGTCGCGTTGGCGACTTGTCCGCCGGCAGTCCTTCGGGCACATCCACAAGCATGGCGTAAGCGTCTTTCTTGTCGAAACTGAACGCGACGATCAAGCGATGGTTCATGCATTTGTCTGCGGATTCGCAGAGCGGGCCGACCAGATACTTGTCGCCATCTTCGGTCACGGCATTCATCTGCTGGTCAGGTGTGCCGGACAGGTTCATCACCCATTCCGGCAGGCGTTCTTCCTTCTTCACCACGCCTTCCCAGGTTTCCCTGTATTGCGGGTCGGAACTCAACAGTTCGTTGACCCGCGCCTGACCGTCATTGGCCGCGATTGCCATGGCACTACCGCCCAGGAGCAGGGCGGCTGCCAGTGTCTTTAACCCCTTCATGTTCAACCTCGACCGCGACGGCCAAAGAAGAAGGAAGCGATGAACATCACCAGGAACACGACAAACAGAATCTTGGCGATACCCGTGGCGGTGCCCGCGATACCACCGAAGCCCAGTACTGCGGCGATGATGGCAATGATCAGGAATGTGATTGCCCAGCTCAACATGGTGATTCTCCTTGCTTCTATTTAGGGATGTTGCCGGTCTCGGCGCGGGGGCGCCCAGATTCGTTGATCAGAAAACCCAGCGTTCTTCACGGGGCATGTCGCCCAGCGGTTGTGGCTGGTCGACGTCCATCATGCGCATCGCGCCGTTGTCGGCCTGGCTGCTGCTGACGGCGCTGAAGTGCGTCTGCGTCGCGTGTTGCATGGAAATCAGGGGCTCACTCTGCTGGCTCTGCTCCCAGCGCAGGTATTGCTGGCAGGCGATTAGAGTGATCAGCAGCGCAAGTGCGCCAAACAGGGCCTGCTGCAGATGCAGTGGCGAAATACGCATTTGGGCGGCACGTTGGCGAGTCATCCTGGGTTCCTCACTCTTGTTCGGTGGGGGCAGTGCATTTCTGCCCGGGCTGAGTGATGTATTGCAGCCCGCATGCCAGCTTTTTTGTTTAAAAAAATCTAATAAAATCAGATAGTTATAGATGCTGCAAAAGTTACTGACGACGCATCCTGCACGATGACCCTCGCGGCGTCGTGCGTAATGCACGATTATTTCGTAGGAGAAATCATTCTTTTTGAATTGAGAGCAGGGTGCGGATGTCAGAAAAGGAGGCAGGAAACCGTCCTGAAACTGTGCGATGTTTAAAAAATCAACAAAATCAGTGGATTAGCTGTGAGGGCAGGAGAGAGCTACCCTGCTATGACTGGAATCGATCAGAATCAACCATGCAACTTGCCCGATTTTTCCGGGACTAACCCAAGACATTTACTTATGGAGCGTAGGAAAAATGGAATCAGCCACTGAGCACCAAGGCCGCATTCTGCTGGTGGACGATGAATCCGCCATCCTGCGAACCTTTCGTTATTGCCTCGAAGACGAAGGTTATTCTGTCGCCACTGCCAACAGTGCGGCCCAGGCTGAAGCGCTGTTGCAACGCCAGGTGTTCGATCTGTGCTTTCTGGATTTGCGTCTGGGCGAAGACAACGGCCTGGATGTATTGGCGCAGATGCGCATTCAGGCGCCGTGGATGCGGGTGGTGATCGTCACCGCCCATTCGGCCGTCGACACCGCGGTGGACGCCATTCAGGCCGGCGCTGCCGATTATCTGGTCAAACCGTGCAGCCCGGATCAATTGCGCCTGGCGACCGCCAAGCAACTGGAAGTACGTCAGCTGTCGGCGCGTCTGGAAGCCCTCGAAGGTGAGATTCGCAAACCCAAGGACGGTCTCGATTCCCACAGCCCGGCGATGAAAGTCGTACTGGAAACCGCGCGGCAAGTGGCGGGCACTGACGCCAACATCCTGATCCTCGGCGAGTCCGGCACCGGTAAAGGTGAGCTGGCCCGAGCCATTCACGGCTGGAGCAAGCGCGAGAAGAAATCCTGCGTCACCATCAACTGCCCGTCGCTGACCGCCGAACTGATGGAAAGCGAGCTGTTCGGTCACAGTCGCGGCGCGTTCACCGGGGCCAGTGAAAGCACGCTGGGTCGAGTCAATCAGGCTGATGGCGGTACGCTGTTTCTCGACGAGATCGGCGATTTTCCGCTGACATTGCAGCCCAAGTTGCTGCGTTTCATCCAAGACAAGGAATACGAGCGGGTAGGCGATCCGGTCACCCGTCGCGCCGATGTGCGGATCCTTGCCGCCACCAACCTCAATCTCGAAGACATGGTGCGTGACGGACGTTTCCGCGAAGACCTGCTCTACCGTCTGAACGTCATCACCCTGCATTTGCCGCCGCTGCGCGAGCGGGCCGAAGACATCCTGACCCTGGCCGACCGGTTCCTTGCCCGCTTCGTGAAGGAATACGCGCGTCCGGCCCGGGGCTTCAGTGACGAAGCTCGCGAAGCACTGCTGGGCTATCGCTGGCCGGGCAACATCCGCGAGCTGCGTAACGTGGTGGAGCGGGCCAGCATCATTTGCCCGCAGGAGCGTGTGGAAATCAGCCACCTCGGCATGGCCGAACAACCGGCGAACAATGCGCCACGGGTCGGCGCGGCGCTGAGTCTCGACGAACTGGAGAAGGCCCACATCGGCGCAGTACTGGCGACCGCGGGCACCCTCGATCAGGCCGCCAAGACCCTGGGAATTGACGCCTCGACCCTGTACCGCAAGCGCAAGCAGTACAACCTGTGAGCGCCCGCCGATGAAACTGGCGATGAAGTTGCGGACTCGCTTGTTCCTGAGCATTTCCGCGCTGATCACCGTGGCCTTGCTCGGGCTGATGCTCGGGCTGGTCAGCGTGATGCAGATGGCCGGCACTCAGGAGGCGCTGATCCGCAACAACTTCGTCACCCTCGATCTCGGGCTCAAGCTGCGCCAGACCCTCGGCGATCAACTGATCATGATGCTCGCCGAAAAGCCCGACCCCGTGGCGTTCGAAGCGTCCAAACAGCATTACTTCCAGTTGCTCGACGAGGGCATCGCCCAGGAGCAGAAAGACGACGATCGCCAGTATGGATTCAGTCAGGCCAAAGCCGATTATCTGAGCTTCCTCCAGGCGTTCGACATCTCCCGCGACCCGGCTGCTGCCCTGAGTGGCGGTGGCGACTTGCGTGAGCGCTTCAATACCCTGCGCAATGGATTGATTACCGAGCACAAGCACGCACTGGACAACATCAATTCAGTCCAGCATGCCGCCCGCGACCGCGCGTTGCTGATCGCTGGCCTGTTGGGACTGGTGGGGCTGGCGGTGCTGATCATTGGCTTCGTTACCGCACAGGGCATTGCCCGGCGTTTTGGTGCGCCGATCGAAGCGCTGGCCAAAGCGGCGGACAATATCGGCCAAGGCAATTTCGAGGTGACCCTGCCGGTGTCCTCGGCTATGGAGATCAACTTGCTGACCCGGCGCTTCGGGTTGATGGCCGAAGCCCTGCGCGAACATCAGGCGACCAATGTCGACGAATTGCTCGCCGGCCAGCAGCGTCTGCAAGCGGTGCTCGACAGCATCGATGACGGTTTGCTGATGATCGACCGTCAGGGTCGTCTCGAACACTTGAACCCGGTGGCCCAGCGACAACTGGGCTGGGACAGCGACCGTTTCGGCGAGGGCCTCGGCACGGCGCTTCAGCGACCGGAGCTGGATACACAGCTGCAACTGGTGTTGCGCGGTGGCAACCTTGAGCGGGCGCCGGAAGATTTGAGCATTGAGGTCGACGGCGAAACGCGCCTGCTGACCTACAGCCTGACGCCGGTCAGCCATACCCAGGGACATATACTCGGCGCCGTGATGGTCCTGCACGACGTCACCGAGCAGCGCGCCTTCGAACGGGTGCGCAGCGAGTTCGTGTTGCGCGCGTCCCACGAACTGCGCACGCCGGTCACGGGCATGCACATGGCGTTCGGACTGTTCCGCGAGCGGGCGAAGTTTCCTCCGGAGTCGCGCGAATCCGATCTGCTCGACACGGTCAATGAAGAAATGCAGCGTCTGATGCAGTTGATCAACGATCTGCTCAACTTTTCGCGTTATCAGAGCGGTTTGCAGAAACTCACACTGGCGCCGTGTTCCATCGAGGACCTGCTTGAACAGGCGCGTTTGCGTTTCGCCGATTCGGCAGCGCAGAAGGGCGTTACCTTGACCGTCGAAGCGCAGAGCCCGCTGCCACGCTTGCAGGCGGATCAGGCGCAGCTCGATCGAGTCCTCGACAACCTGATCGACAACGCCTTGCGCCACACGGCGCGCGACGGGCTGATCCGCTTGCAGGCCCGTCGCCATGGCGAACGGGTGATCATCAGCGTCGAAGACAACGGCGAAGGGATTGCCTACGGTCAGCAAGGGCGGATTTTCGAACCCTTCGTTCAGGTGGGCCGCAAGAAGGGTGGGGCCGGGCTGGGTCTGGCGCTGTGCAAGGAAATCGTCCAGTTGCACGGTGGGCGGATGGGCGTTTACTCGCGGCCGGGGCAGGGCACGCAGTTCTATATGGCGCTGGCGGTTTAGGCTTCGTCGTCGATCCGGCGGCCGGCGAGTCGCCGTCCACGGGTAATCAGTTCGATGAACTGCACCGCGCTCAAGGCGTGGGCGAACAACCAGCCCTGACCGAACTTCACCCCTTCGCTGCTCAGCAGCGCCGCTTGTGACTCGAATTCGATCCCTTCGGCAATCACCTTCAGGTCCAGCGCCTGGGCCATGTGAATGATGTGTGGCGCGACACCGCTGCTGGCAGCGTCATGGCCGAGGGCGTCGATAAATGCCTTGTCGATCTTCAGGCAATCCACCGGCAGGGTTTGCAAATAGGCCAGGCTGCAATAGCCGGTGCCGAAATCGTCGATCAGCACCTGATGCCCGACATCGCGCAGCGCCTGCAGGTTTTCCCGGGCTACCACCACATCGATCAGGCCGCGCTCGGTCACCTCGAAAGCAATCTGCCGCGCCGCCACCCGATGCAGGGTCAGCAGCCGCGCCATGACCTGGCCGATGCGCGGCACCATCACGTCGCAGGCGGCCAGATTCACCGAGATGTACAGCTGCGGATTGGCCCGCAGCAACTGACCCAACTGCTCGAGCAGGCGTTGCAGGACGAAGTCGGTCATCTGGCGAATCTGTCCGGTGTTCTCGGCCATCGGGATGAACAGGTCGGGGCTGGTCAGCGTGCCGTCCGGCCGGCGCCAGCGCAGCAGGGCTTCGGCACCGACGCAGTTGCGGCTGTCGAGATCGAAGATCGGCTGATAAAGCACCTGCAACTCGCCACGGCGGATGGCGCCGTGCAGCTCGGCGTCGAGCGACTGGCGCTGGCGCACGACCCAGAACACCAGAACGCCCACCAGCGCACCGAGCACCAGACAGAAAGGCACCATCCACCACCAGAGCTCCGGAATGTGCATGCCCGAGCGCGGGCTGATCAGCACCAGTTGGTATTCCGGGTTGTCAGTGGGCATGCGGTAGATCAGGTGTGACTGAGTGACTTGCAGCGCGTTCGGGGTTTTCGGCGGCCAGGGCTCGGTGGGCGGCCAGACCTGTGGAACGCCGAGCACCGGAATCGCCCGGGTCCCGTGATCCAGCACTACCAGCAGGCTGCTGCCGGGCAACAGGTCGACCATGTCGGTGAGATGTCCGCGCGAGGTGGCTACGCGAAAGTTGCCGCGCCCGAGCATCAGCGCTGCGCGGTTTTCATCGGGTTCGGTGGTGGTGTTCAGCCAGTAGCTGTAGGTCGGGCCCTTGATGTCCGGAGGACGGATCACCGACAGGCCTTCCTGGCGCGGACGGTTGGAGCAAATCCGCGTGGCGTCCATGTAGGCGGCTTCATAGACGAAGCGGTAGTTGAACGTCACTTGCTGCAACGTGGCGATCATTTCGTCGTCGCAGCTGCGCAAGGGCTGGGCTTCGAGGTCGTCGAGGCTTTCGCGCAACTGGCCGAAGAGTTGCTCCAGACGTGCCAGGAACCGCTCCCCCTGGGCGTTCATTTCCTGGCTTTCGCTTTGCTCGACCTGGCGCACGGCCACGAACAGCCCGCCGGTGATCAGCAGGCTCGCACTGAGGACAGCCGCGATCATCGCCAGAAACCAGGGGCGATAAAACCAGCTACGCAGCGTCTCTCGGGTAGCAACCATCATGGATATCCGAAGAATTACCAATGAGTTATAGCTGCTGATTGCGATTTCGCCCTGACCGTCGGGCGGGCGTCATTATTTTGTCTGATTCAGCACCAGCAGCAACGCTGCCGTTTGCGCATCCGGCGTGCCGTCAAAGCGCGCAGGGCGGTAGTGCATCTGGAAGGCCGCGAGTACATGGCGGGTCGCTACATCCAGCTCACCGGTTTGCGGCGTCGAGTAGCCCAGGCGTGCCAGTTGGCTCTGGAACCAGGTGATGCTCGGCAGCTCGGCGTCGAACTGCGCTTGCTGGCGTGCCACGGCTTGCTCGTCGGGCCAGAGCCCCAGCCCCTCGGCCGCCAGTCGCTTCCAGGGGAACAGCGGCCCCGGGTCGAGCTTGCGCAACGGGGCGATGTCGCTATGGCCGATGATGTGGCGCGGGCTGATGCCCTGGCGTTTGCTGATGTCCTTGAGCAGGACGATCAACGATTGCACCTGGGCTTCGCTGTAGGGATACCAGAGGCGACCGGTCGGTGTGTCCTTGAAGCCCGGATTGACGATTTCGATGCCGATCGAGCTGGAGTTGAGCCAGGTACGGCCTTGCCATTCGCTTTCGCCGGCGTGCCATGCGCGCAGGTTTTCGTCCATCAGCTTATAGATGGTGGCGTTCTTGTCATCGCCGATCAGGTAATGGCTGCTGACTTCGCCGTGGGTCAGCAATTGCAGTGAGCGTTCGAGCGAGGCGGAGGTGTAGTGCACGATCACGAACTGCACACGGCTGTCGTGATTGACCGAAGGATGGCTGGTGTCGAAACGCGGGCCGCTGGCACAACCGGCCAATAAGAGGAGCGACGCGAGGAGGGTGAAAAATTTCATGGCAGAGGGCAGTACACGCAAGACGATAATGCAACAGTGTAACGTATCGCCTTGCGCTTCGACGCTTAAAGGGCTGATTTAAACAATATGGAACAATTGCCTCAGCCCAGCTCTACCCGGTTACGCCCTGCGTTTTTCGCCCGGTAAAGCGCCTGATCGGCTCTTTTGAGCACCAGATCGCTGTGTTCTCCCGGCCGGAATGCCGCCAGCCCCATGGAAACCGTGATCGTGACGCGCTCGCCCTTGAAGTGAAACGGGCAGGCTTCGATGGCGGCGCGCAGGGTTTCCAGGAGTTTGGCGCCGACCGCCGGCGGGGTGGCCGGGAGCAGAAGGACAAACTCTTCCCCGCCGAAACGGGCGATGAAATCACTGCCGCGCAAACGCTTGCGCAGCACCGTGGCGATGATTTTCAAGACCTTGTCGCCGGCCAGATGCCCGTAGTTGTCGTTGATTCGTTTGAAGTGATCGAGGTCGAGCATGGCCAGGCTCAAGGTATTGCCGTGCTGCTGCCATTGGGCGATTTCATGTTCGAGCCGTTCGGTCCAGGCGGCGCGGTTGGGCAGGCCGGTGAGCGGATCGATCAGGGCTTTCTGGCGTTGCTCTTCGAGGTGTTCGCGATAACCCTGCGCTTCCTGCTCCATGTGTGCGACGCGTTCGGCCAGGCTTTTCAGGCGTCCAGCCACTTCCTGTTCCCGGGCGTCGCGCTGCTTCTGGTGCTGATCCATGGTGCCGAGCAGGCCTTCGAGGTGGTTTTCCAGCACTTGCTTGAGATCGTCCAGATCGGCCGCTTCCTGCACGCTGTTCTGCAGGCCGTCGACCTGTTCGCGGATCTGCGTGTCCATCGCTCGCGCCGCAGAGCTGTTGTCGGCGTGGCCTTCGCTGGCGGCCTGCAAGTTGCTCTGGAACGCTTCGAGGCGCTCGTTGAGTTGCTGCAGGTAGGCTTCGAATTCGTGCTGGCCGCTGTCGGTAATGGCCAGCATCAAGGTCGCGAGATCGTCGAGGATCGGCAGCAATTCGTACCAGTTCAGGCCGTTTTTCAATCGATCGCGCATGGCCTCGGCTTGCGGGCGATGGCGCTCCGGCAAGGTCAGGTCATCCAGCAGCCCGATCAGCGTGTCTTCGATGTGTTTGGCGACCGAGCTGTAGGACGGCTCCGGCGAGTCCGGCAGGGCGTAGAGGATGTCGTGCTCGGATTGTTCCGGATCGATGGCGGCCAATGCCTGGGCGATGGGCTCGGGCAGGGGCAGGCTGTCGAGGATCACGGGCGGCGGGGTATCGCCGGGGTGGATCAGTTCGTCGGGGTTGATGGCCGTGGGCACTGCCGGCGCGAAAACCGGAGGAGGTGTGAAGGTCTGCGGCTCCGGTTCTGGCTCGGTGGTTTCTGGTTCGCTGGGGGCGGAGGGGGATTCGGTGAGAATTCTGGCCGGCTCGAAGGCCGCCACCTCCGGCTCCGCATGATATTCGGGGGGTGGCTCTGGAGTTTTCGCGGGTTCGGCCACGGGGGCGGCAACCGGTGCTTGGCTGACGCTCGCAGTGGCGACCGGTTCGGCGCTTGTAACAGCCGCTTCCGGCGCTGGCGCAGCTTCATGTGTGACGGGCGCTTGCTGTGGCTGCGCTGGTGGTGCGACCGCAGCGGCTTGAGCCACTGGAGCAGGCGTTTCCTCGCTGTCGCGATTGCCGAACAGGCGCTGCAACAAGCCCGGGCGTCCCGGTTCCGCCGGCGTTGCCAGCTGGCTCAAGGCCTTGCCCTGCAAGCCGCTGAGTTCGCTGAGCAGCAGCGGCATCTCTCTGGCCTGACTCACCCGCCCATCCAGCTGCTTGGCGAATTTCTTCAGCGGCTGGGCCACATCGCGGGGCAGGGGCAGGGATTGCAACTGAGTGACCAGCGCAGTCAGTGCGGTGCTGACCTGTTCGATCCGGGTTTCCCGACGCTGCTCGGAATCGAGCACGGCTTTTTCCAGGCGCGGCAGCAGGGCGGCGAGGCCAGCGTCCATGTCATCGGTGCGCACCACGTCGCGCATTTCTTTCATGCACTGGTCGACCACGCGGTCGGTGCCTTCTGCTGCCAGCGTGCTGCGCACCAGGCCGCGGCGCAGCAGGTCGAGCCGGGCGTCCCATCGACGTTCGAGCTTTTCCTGTTGTTCGATGCTTTTGAGGTATTTCTCTTTCCAGCGCTGGGCTTCGTCGCTCATTCAGGGGTTCCGCGAAGGGCAGTGCTCAACGCGGGCAATGCATCGGCCGTGAGCGAACCCGGCAGACGAATCTCTACCGCGACCGGCAGGTGATCGGAAATCGGTTGTGCCAGCACTTCGACCTTTTCCAGGGTCAGGGTCGGGCTGAGCAGAATATGATCCAGGCAGCGCTGGGGGCGCCAGCTGGGGAATGTCGCTTCGAGTTGCGGGGCGAGCAGGCCGAGGTCGCGCAACGGCGAGTGTTGCAGCAGATCGCTGGCGTGGGTGTTCATGTCGCCCATCAGCACTTGGTGCTTGTAGCCGCCGATCAGCTCGCGGATGTAGGCCAGTTGCATGCTGCGCACCCGGGCGCCGAGCGCCAGGTGCATCATCACCACCACCAGCGCTTCCGGGCCTTCGCCGAAGCGCACCAGAATCGCCCCGCGTCCCTTTGGGCCCGGTAGCGGGTGGTCTTCAATCGCCCACGGCCGCAGGCGACTGAGCACACCATTGCTGTGCTGGGCCAGTCGGCCAAGGTTGCGATTGAGTTGTTGATACCAGTAGGGGAAGGCGCCGAGCTGGGCCAGGTGTTCGACCTGATTGACGTAGCCTGAACGCAGGCTGCCGCCATCGGCTTCCTGCAGGGCGACCAGATCGAAGTCGCCGAGCAGATTGCCGATCTTTTGCAGATTGCTGGAGCGCCCGGGGTGCGGCAGCAGATGCTGCCAGCTGCGGGTCAGGTAGTGCCGATAGCGCTCGGTGCTGATGCCGACCTGAATATTGAAGCTGAGCAAGCGCAGACGGCTGTCTGCGGGCAGGCCCGTCGATTCCAGGTGATGCTCGTTGACCTGCGGTTCATGCAGGCCAACGACGCGATCGGTTCCCCAGCGGCGCATGGCGATTGCCGCGCTTAGTTGGCGGCTGCCTTGTTGGCCGCTCGCTCTTTGGCCACCAGTTGATCAGCCAGTTTCAGCGCCTGTTCGGCGCCGCCGGCGGAGCCGATGTCGAAGCGGTACTTACCGTTGACGATCATGGTTGGAACACCGGAGATTTCATACTTCTTGGCCAGTTCGCGGGCTTTCACGATCTGCCCTTTGATGGCGAACGAATCGAAGGTCGCCAGGAACTTGTCCTTGTCCACGCCTTGAGTGGCGAGGAAGTCGGCCATGTCGTTCTTGTCGGTCAGTTTCTTGTGTTCTTTCTGGATCGCGTTGAATACGGCAGCGTGCACGTTGTGCTCGACGCCCATGGCTTCCAGGGTCAGGAACATCTGGCCGTGAGCGTCCCACGGGCCACCGAACATCGCAGGAATGCGCACGAAGTTGACGTCGGATGGCAGTTTTTCAACCCATGGATTGATCACCGGCTCGAACGCGTAGCAATGCGGGCAGCCATACCAGAACAGCTCGACCACTTCGATCTTGCCAGGCACGGCGACCGGTACCGGGTTGCTCAGTTCGACGTAAGGGGCAGCAGGGGCTTCGGCGGCCTGGGCGGTCACGCCGAACAGGCTGGCAGCGACGAGGGCGGCGCTGATGATCAGATTACGCATGCTTTACTCCTGGACAATTTTGGTCGCCTCGCGCGACCTGTTTTCAGACAGATCCTGGCGGGCATGAGTTCTGTAGTGTAACGGCAGCGGCCACAAAAAAGGGCGGCCAAAGCCACCCTTTTTATACTTGCTGCGCCGGATTAATCGAGCGTTAACGTGGCAGGCGTTGGCCATCGCACGCAACGCTCGAATCGCGTGTCTTAGTGCAGGCCCTGAATGTAGCTGGAGACTGCCGCAATGTCTTCGTCACTCAGCTTGCGGGCGATGGTGCGCATGGTCATCGCGTCGCCGTCGTTGTTGCGGCCGGCTTCTTCCTTGCGGAAATCGGTCAGCTGCTTGGCGATGTACTGAGCGTGTTGGCCACCCAGGTGTGGGAAGCCGGCGGCTGCGTTGCCGGCGCCGTTCGGCGAGTGGCAACCGGTGCAGGCTGGCAGGCCTTTCTCGAGGTTGCCGCCACGGAACAGGGCTTCACCGCGAGCGACGATCTTCGGATCGGCGGCGCCGACGCTGCCTTTCTGGCTGGCGAAGTAGGCGGCGATATCGGCCAGGTCCTGATCGCTCAGGTTGGTCAGCAGGCCGGTCATTTCCAGAACGGTGCGCTTGCCCGACTTGATATCGTGCAATTGCTTGGTCAGGTAGCGTTCACCCTGTCCGGCCAGCTTTGGAAAGTTTGGCGCCATGCTGTTGCCATCCGGGCCATGGCAGGCGCCGCATACGGCAGCTTTCGCCTGGCCTGCGGCTGCATCGCCTGCGGCATGGGCGAAGCCTGAGATTCCCACGGTCAACAGCAGACTCACGATCAGTTTGTTCATCAGCTAATCCAACTACGGCTAAGGGTTAAGAGTTATGGACCGGGCTTACTCTCGCTCATCCAGAGGATGAGGGCCTGGTAATCCTCGGCACTGCAGTCCATGCACAAACCACGCGGCGGCATCGCCTTGAAACCCTGGGTCACGTGTTGCACCAGCGTCTCCATACCTTTCGCCAACCTCGGCGTCCAATCTTCCTGATCGCCTCTTTTGGGCGCCATGGGTAGTTGGCCGGAATGACAGGCTCCACAAACACGGTTGTACACGGCTTCCGGATCCTGTGTAGCCTGTGCGCTGTAAAGCGGCATCAAGACTCCGGCAGCCAGCAGCCATTTCGTCATAAAACGACCTTTTCAGGGTTGAGAGCGTTCTGCGTTCTAATGCGCAATCAAGGTCTGTCGCTCTCGTGAACTTCATCCTTCGCTGGGACAAAGCACACACAAAATCTGCGGCATTATATACTGGCGTCACTGAAACGGAAGCGACACCGCGTTCCGCGCCTAATCCCGGCGCCGCCCACATCGGAAATCCCATGCAACTCAATAATCCCATCCTCGGCCTGTGCCAACAGTCCACGTTCATGCTCAGTGCCGCCAAAGTCGATCAGTGCCCCGACGACGAAGGCTTCGAAGTGGCGTTCGCCGGTCGTTCCAACGCCGGTAAATCCAGCGCGCTGAACACTCTGACTCACGCCAGCCTGGCGCGCACCTCGAAAACCCCGGGTCGCACACAGCTGTTGAACTTCTTCAAGCTAGACGATGAACGGCGTCTGGTCGACCTCCCGGGTTACGGTTATGCAAAAGTACCGATCCCGCTCAAGCAGCACTGGCAGCGTCACCTCGAGGCTTACCTCGGTGGCCGCGAGAGTTTGAAGGGTTTGATTCTGATGATGGACATCCGTCATCCAATGACCGATTTCGACCTGCTGATGCTCGACTGGGCCGTTGCCGCCGGCATGCCGATGCACATCCTGCTGACCAAGGCCGACAAACTGACCTACGGCGCAGCCAAGAACACGCTGCTCAAGGTGCAGTCGGAAATCCGTAAGGGGTGGGGCGATCAAGTGACTATCCAGCTGTTCTCCGCCCCAAAACGCATGGGTCTGGAAGAGGCCTACACTGTGTTGGCAGGCTGGATGGAACTGGCCGATAAAGGCGCGGAAGCAGCGGCTGAATAATAAGGATATGGAAAATTGGCTGTAGTGCGGTCAGGCAAGGCAAAAGTGTTAGTAAAAAGCGGAGTTTAGGGGACCTAAATGAGCATTTTTACTAACGCTTTTAACGCAGCATGACCGCGCTACAGCCAATTTTGAGGCAAAAAAAAGCCCCGGACTTCATATGGGGAGGGAGAAGTTCCGGGGTTTAAGTTCCGAACCGCTAGGGCGGGGTTCAGATATCTGCCAACACTTAACACAACATAGGAGCATCGAAGGGCTTCACCAGCCATTCAGTATCTCTGAGTGCCCTGTCGCAAGATTAGTTCAGAATCTTTTCAAAAAACTTTGGAATAAACTCAAGAACGATCAGGCCTAAGCGGTTTTCGGTGCTTTTGCCGCGACGCTCGGTCGCAGCAAAGCCGCGTCCCAGAGGCCTCAGTGCGCCTCGTCCCAGTTGTTGCCAACTCCCACTTCCACCAGCAACGGCACGTCCAGTTTTGCCGCTTCGCTCATGTGCACGCGAATTTCTTCGCGAACCTGATCGACCAGATCCTCGCGAACCTCCAGCACCAGTTCGTCGTGCACCTGCAGGATGACTTTGGCGTCCAGCCCGGAAGCGCTCAGCCAGTTATCCACCGCCACCATGGCTTTCTTGATGATGTCTGCTGCGGTGCCCTGCATCGGCGCGTTGATCGCCGTGCGTTCGGCGGCCGCGCGATCCTGCGGCTTGTTCGAGTTGATTTCCGGCAGATACAGACGACGACCGAAGATCGTTTCCACGAAGCCCTGATCGGCCGCCTGCGCGCGGGTGCGATCCATGTACTCGCGAACGCCCGGGTAACGCGCGAAGTAGGTGTCGATGTAGGCCTTGGCGGTCTTGGTGTCGACGCCGATGTCCTTGCCCAGCTTCTGCGCGCCCATGCCGTAGATCAGGCCGAAGTTGATCGCCTTGGCGCTCCGGCGCTGGTCGGACGTCACTTCGTTGAGCTCGACCTTGAATACTTCGGCCGCGGTGGCGGTGTGCACGTCCAGGTTGTTGCGGAAGGCATTCATCAGCCCTTCGTCGCGGGACAGGTGGGCCATGATTCGCAGTTCAATTTGCGAGTAGTCCGCCGCCAGCAGTTTATAGCCTTTCGGCGCGACGAACGCTTGACGGATGCGTCGGCCCTCGGCGGTGCGCACCGGGATGTTCTGCAGATTCGGATCGCTCGACGACAGGCGTCCGGTCGACGCGACGGCCTGATGGTACGAGGTGTGGATACGCCCGGTACGCGGATTGATCTGCTCCGGCAGGCGATCGGTGTAGGTGCTTTTCAGCTTGCTCATGGAACGGTGTTCCATGAGCACTTTCGGCAAGCGGTGATCGTCTTCGGCCAGTTTCGCCAGCACTTCTTCGGCGGTGGACGGCTGGCCCTTGGCGGTCTTCTTCAGCACTGGCAGGCCAAGTTTTTCGTAGAGGATCACGCCCAGTTGCTTTGGCGAGCCGAGGTTGAATTCTTCACCGGCGATCTCGAAGGCTTCACGTTCCAGCGCGACCATCTTGTCGCCCAGCTCAATGCTCTGGATGCCGAGCAGGTCAGCATCGACGAACGCGCCCTGGCGCTCGATGCGAGCGAGCACTGGCACCAGCGGGATCTCGATGTCGGTCAGCACGCTGGCCAGGCTCGGGATGGCGCTGAGTTTTTCGAACAGCGTCTGGTGCAGGCGCAGGGTCACGTCGGCATCTTCGGCGGCATACGGCCCGGCCTGTTCCAGAGCGATCTGGTCGAAGGTCAGCTGCTTGGCGCCTTTGCCGGCGATGTCCTGGAAGCTCACGGTGGTGTGGTCCAGGTATTTCTGCGCCAGGCTGTCCATGTCGTGACGGGTGGCGGTGGAGTTGAGCACGTAGGACTCAAGCATCGTGTCGAAGGCAATCCCGCGCACAGTGATGCCTTCATTCTGATCGCCGCCAATGGCGCAGTTGGCCAGGATGTTCATGTCGAACTTGGCGTGTTGGCCGACCTTGAGTTTGTTCGGATCTTCAAGGATCGGCTTGAGTGCGCGCAGCACAGTGTCGCGATCCAACTGCTCCGGCACGCCGATGTAGGAATGGGTCAGCGGGATGTACGCCGCTTCGTTGGCCTGTACCGCGAAGGAAAGCCCGACCAGTTGCGCCTGCTGCGCGTCGATCCCGGTGGTTTCGGTGTCGAAGGCGAACAGCTTGGCGTTCTTCAGTTTTTCCAGCCAGACGTCGAATCGCGCCTGATCGAGGATGGTTTCGTACGCGGCTTCAGCCGGAGCGGCGGGCGCTTCCTCTTCGGCAGGCGCACTGAACAGATCGCCGGCCGGCGCAGGCTCGGCAGCAGCGCTCAGTTCCTGGCGCTTGGCATCGCGATCCAGGTCATTCAGCCAGCTCTTGAATTCCAGCAGGGTGTACAGCTCGTAAAGTTTGGCCGGGTCCTCCGGACCCATTTGCAGGTCCTCGAGGCCGATATCCAGCGGCACGTCGACCTTGATGGTCGCCAGTTGATAGGAGAGGAACGCCATCTCCTTGTGCTCTTCGAGCTTGGCCGGCAGCGTCTTGGCGCCGCGAATCGGCAGGGTCGGCACGATGTCGAGCTGCGCGTACAGCTCGGTCAGGCCACCGTTGACGCCTACCAGCAGGCCGGAAGCGGTCTTCGGACCGATGCCGGGAACGCCGGGGATGTTGTCGGAAGAATCGCCCATCAGGGCCAGATAATCGATGATCTGCTCCGGAGCGACGCCGAATTTCTCCTTCACGCCCTCCACGTCCATCGAACTACCGGACATGGTGTTGACCAAGGTAATGTGGCCGTCGACCAGTTGCGCCATGTCCTTGTCGCCGGTGGAGATGATCACCGGACGATCGGCGGCCGCGCTGCTGCGGGCCAGGGTGCCGATCACGTCATCGGCCTCGACGCCTTCGACGCACAGCAGCGGGAAACCGAGGGCGATCACGCTCTGGTGCAGCGGCTCGATCTGCACGCGCATGTCGTCGGGCATGCTTGGGCGGTTGGCTTTGTATTCGGCGTACATCTCATCGCGAAATGTCCCACCCTTGGCGTCGAACACCACGGCGAACGGGCTGTCCGGATACTGCTTGCGCAGGCTCTTGAGCATGTTCAGCACGCCTTTGACCGCACCGGTCGGCAGGCCTTTGGAGGTGGTCAGCGGTGGCAGCGCGTGAAAGGCGCGGTACAGGTAAGACGAACCGTCCACCAGGACGAGGGGGGCTTGGCTCATGAGCAGAATCAACCTTTTCGGCGGGCCCGGCGCTAGAATAGCGGGACCGTTGACGACAAAGGGACAAGGTTATCATGCGTACGTTAAATCGCTTGCTGCTGGTCAGTCTGATTGCTGTTTCACCGCTGGCCGCGATCGCGGCGGATGATGCGCCATCGTCGGAGCCGGAAGTTACCATTAGCACGCACACGGAAGGCGACAAGGTCATTCAGGAATACAGCCGCAGTGGATTCGTCTACGCGATCAAGGTCACACCGAAGGGCGGTAAACCCTATTTCCTGGTGCGCGCCGATGGTTCGGACGCGAACTACATCCGGTCCGACCAGCCGGATATGCTTATTCCGTCGTGGGAAATCTTTACCTGGAAGTAAGTTTCCTGACTTTTAATCGGCGCCGTTTGATGGCGGCGCCAGAACTGAGCAGTTTTTAACCATGTCTGTGTTCACCCCCCTGGCTCGGCCCGAGCTGGAAACCTTTCTCGCCCCATACGGGCTCGGCCGTCTGCTCGATTTCCAGGGGATCGCCGCCGGCAGCGAAAACACCAACTTCTTCATCAGCATGGAAAAGGGCGAGTTCGTCCTGACCCTGGTCGAGCGCGGCCCGGTGCAGGAAATGCCGTTCTTCATCGACCTGCTCGACGTCCTCCACGAAGCCGACCTGCCGGTGCCTTACGCACTGCGGACCACCGACGGCGTGGCCCTGCGCGAGCTGAAAGGCAAGCCGGCGCTGCTGCAACCGCGCCTGGCCGGCAAGCACATCAAGCAGGCCAATGCCCAGCATTGCGCGCAGGTCGGTGACTTGCAGGCGCACCTGCACCTGGCGACCCAGGGCGACAACATGATCAAGCGCAAGACCGATCGTGGTCTGGACTGGATGCTGGAAGAAGGCACACAGTTTCTTTCGCACCTGAGCGACGCGCCGCGTGCGCTGCTGCAAACCGCGCTGGACGAAATCACCCAACAGAAAGAGAAAATTCTCGCGCTGCCTCGGGCAAATATCCACGCCGACCTGTTTCGCGACAACGCAATGTTCGAAGGCACGCACCTGACCGGGCTGATCGACTTCTACAACGCCTGCTCCGGGCCGATGCTCTATGACGTGGCGATTGCCCTGAACGACTGGTGCTCGGACGATGACGGCCTGATCGACGGCCCGCGTGCACGGGCCTTCCTTGGCGCCTACGCGGCATTGCGACCTTTCACGGCGGCCGAAGCCGAACTGTGGCCGACCATGCTGCGAGTGGCGTGCGTGCGGTTCTGGCTATCCCGCCTGATTGCGGCGGAATCGTTCGCCGGGCAGGACGTGCTGATTCACGATCCGAAAGAGTTCGAGCAGCGGCTGGCGCAGCGTCAGACGGTCAATACGCCGCTACCTTTCGCCCTGTAAAAGAAAAAACCGCAGCCTGCACAGGCTGCGGTTTTTTTTGTATCAGAGCGATTCGAGACAACCCGCCAGATCATTCCCCAGCTTCTCCAGCACTTGCTCGTAACCCTGAGCCGTCGCTGGCGTGTACCCGCCCAGCGCATCCAGTTCCGCCAGTTTCACCGGCAGGCCTGCCACCAGGGTCTCGGCGAGACGTGGACGTAGCGGCGGCTCACTGAACACGCAGGTCTTGCCGACTTCCTGCAAGCGCGCGCGCATCGCCGCCACATGCTGGGCGCCCGGCTGCACTTCCGCCGCTACGCTGAACACGCCGGTGTGCTTCAAGCCGTAGGCCTCCTCGAAGTAGTCGAAGGCTTCGTGGAAGACGAAGTAGGGTTTGCCTTCAATACCGGCCAGACGTTTCTTCAAGCGCTGATCCAGTGCATCCAGACGTTCATCGAACGCCTTGGCGTTGCTCTGATAGCGCTCGGCATTGGCCGGGTCTGCGGCGCTCAAGTCAGCAGCCATTTTGTCGGCAATAACCCGCGCGTTCACCGGCGATAGCCAGAGATGCGCATCGAGGCTGCCCGGACGATGATCGTGGTCGTGTTCGTCGGCTTCTTCGGCATGGGAATGACTGTCTGCGGCGAAGCGGCGCAGTTTCATGCCAGGCAGGTCCTGTACCGCGACGCTCGGCAACGTACGACCGTTCAGCACGCGAGGCAGGAAACTTTCCATGTCCGGGCCGATCCAGTACAGCAGGTCCACCGATTGCACCTTGCGCACGTCGGACGGACGCAACGCGTAGTTATGTGGCGAAGCCCCCGGTGGCAGCAGCACTTCGGGAATAGCCACGCCGTCCTGCACCGCAGCGGCAATCAGTTGCAGGGGCTTGATGCTGGTGAGGACTCTGACCTCGGCCTGAGCCGGACCGATCAGCAGAAAACCGGTGATGAATACGACAAAAACAGAAAAAAGTCGGGACACGATGACCACTCAATGAGGCGAGAACGGGTAACATAATAACGTCTCTAACCAAACTCGTCGCCGCTCATGCCTATTACACCGATTGCCAGCCGTCCTCACGACCACTCGCACTGCGTTCACAGCGCGCTGTCCGAGGCCGATGCCCTGTGTGCACAGAAAGGCTTGCGCCTGACCGCGTTGCGCCGGCGGGTGCTGGAACTGGTCTGGCAAAGCCACAAGCCGCTGGGCGCCTACGACATTCTGGCCGTGCTCAGCGAGCAGGACGGCCGCCGCGCCGCGCCGCCAACCGTGTACCGGGCGCTGGATTTCCTGCTGGAAAACGGTCTGGTGCACCGCATTTCCTCGCTCAACGCCTTCGTTGGCTGTGTTCACCCGAAACATTCGCACCAGGGCCAGTTCCTGATTTGCCGCGAATGCCATGCCGCCATCGAACTTGAGCAAAAAACCATCAGCGATGCGATTGTCCACAGCGCCAAGGACGTCGGCTTCATCGTCGAGGCCCAGACCGTCGAAGTGGTCGGCCTCTGCTCCGGTTGCCGGGGGGCTTGATGAGCGATGCGCTGATCCGTCTGGAGCAGGTGGCGGTCCGGTTTGCCGGGCAGAACGTGCTGGACAACATTCACCTGAGCGTCGAACCGGGGCAGATCGTCACCCTGATCGGCCCCAACGGCGCCGGCAAGACCACGCTGGTGCGCGCCGTGCTCGGGCTGCTGAAACCCGACAGCGGCAGCGTCTGGCGCAAGCCGAAGCTGCGCGTCGGTTACATGCCGCAAAAACTCCACGTCGATCCGACCTTGCCGCTGTCGGTGCTGCGCTTTCTGCGGCTGGTGCCGGGCGTCGATCGCCCGCGTGCGCTGGCGGCACTCAAGGAAGTCGGCGCCGAGCACGTCATCGACAGCCCGGTGCAAAGCGTTTCCGGCGGTGAAATGCAGCGCGTGCTGTTGGCTCGGGCACTGCTTCGCGAGCCGGAACTGCTGGTGCTCGACGAGCCGGTGCAGGGCG
Source organism: Pseudomonas sp. NFIX49 (assembly GCF_900115915.1). Taxonomy (NCBI): domain Bacteria; kingdom Pseudomonadati; phylum Pseudomonadota; class Gammaproteobacteria; order Pseudomonadales; family Pseudomonadaceae; genus Pseudomonas; species Pseudomonas sp. NFIX49. The sequence continues at coordinate 573,926 of NZ_FOYE01000005.1, forward strand.
TCGATGTTGCCGGGCAAGCCGAGCTGTACAGCCTGATCACCCGTCTGCGCGACCGTCACGGTTGCGGTGTGCTGATGGTGTCCCACGATCTGCATCTGGTGATGAGCACCACCGATCAGGTGGTGTGCCTCAACCGTCACGTCTGCTGCTCCGGGCATCCCGAGCAGGTCAGTGGCGATCCGGCTTTTGTCGAGCTGTTCGGCAACAATGCGCCGAGCCTGGCGATCTATCACCACCATCATGACCATGCCCACGACCTGCACGGTTCGGTGGTCAAGGGGCCTTTGACGGGCCAACCTCACGTTCACGGAGATAGCTGCAAGCATGGCTGATTTTCTGTTCTACGCCCTGCTTGCAGGTCTGGCGCTGGCGGTGGTCGCGGGGCCGCTGGGCTCGTTCGTGGTCTGGCGGCGCATGGCCTATTTTGGCGACACGCTGTCCCACGCCGCACTGCTCGGCGTGGCGCTGGGCTTTCTGCTGGATGTCAGCCCGACCGTTGCGGTGACTGTGGGCTGCCTGCTGCTGGCGGTGTTGCTGGTGACTTTGCAACAGCGCCAGCCACTGGCGTCCGACACGCTGTTGGGCATTCTTGCACCGAGCACGCTCTCTCTCGGGCTGGTGGTACTAAGCTTCATGCATGAAGTGCGGATCGACCTGATGGCCTATCTGTTCGGCGACCTGCTGGCGATCAGCCCGACCGATCTGGCGTGGATCCTCGGCGGCAGCGCGGCGGTGCTGGTGTTGCTGGTGACGCTGTGGCGCCCGCTGCTGGCAATCACCGTGCACGAAGAACTGGCCAAAGTCGAAGGTCTGCCGGTGGCCGGTTTGCGCATGGCGCTGATGCTGTTGATCGCAGTCGTGATCGCAGTGGCGATGAAAATCGTCGGTGTGTTGCTGATCACGTCGCTGTTGATCATCCCGGCGGCTGCGGCACAACGTCACGCCCGTTCGCCGGAGCAGATGGCACTGGGCGCGAGTGTGCTGGGCATGCTCGCCGTGTGTGGCGGGCTGGCGTTGTCGTGGTTCAAGGACACCCCGGCCGGCCCGTCAATCGTTGTGACGGCGGCCGCACTGTTTCTGCTGAGTTTTGTTCTGCCCCGTCGAGGGGTGTAGACTTGCTCGTTTTTTGCGCAAATAGAGAGTCGCAGGAATGAAGCCGTTCGCCTCCCGTTATCTGCTCCTTGTGGCCTTTTCAGTGCTGCTGGGCGCCTGCCAAAGCACGCCGCCGGTGGCCGAAGTCCCCGATGCGCGGGCCACGGCCATCGCACAGCTGGAGCAAAGCCTGGCCAGCAGCGAACTGGCCACTGCCGAAGACCAATTGGCAGCCTTGCAGGCCGAAACACCCAACGATCAATCCCTTGAGCAATACCAGCGTCAGTTGGCCGAAGCCTATCTGCGCCGCAGCCAGATCGTCCTGCAGAAGGGCGATGTGAATGCGGCCGCAACCGCGTTGGCCCGTGCCCGCGTGCTGATGCCCAAGGCCCCGGCACTGACCGGTGGCGTCAATGGCGCGATCACCGAAGCGCGCAAGGCTGAACTGGAGAAAGCCGAAGCGGCGCTGCAAGCCGCTGAAGCCAAGCCGAAGGCCAAAGTGATCGATCCGACTGCCGAGAGCACCACGGTTGCGCTGAATATCACCGATAGCCGCAAACTTCGCCGCCAGCTGGATGCGATCGCCGCCGATGTGGTGAATTACGACTGTGCGGTGAGCATTCAGGCCCCGCGCACCAATGATTACCCGTGGCTGGCGACGTTGATCACCAAGCGCGTTAAGAAGCTTGATCCGGACTTCGATCTGCAAATCAAAAAGCAGATCCTGCGCAGCGTTCCCGCTCAAGTGGTTTTGAGTCCTCGTAAACCATAAAAAATCGCGAGCAGGCTCGCTCCCACAGGTACAACATGATTCCTGTGGGAGCGAGCCTGCTCGCGATGACTGTTTCAGAAATTACAAAACTATCAAGCCGGAATCGCCTTGGCCTTAGGCTCCCGATCCCAGACCCGATGCTGCCCGATCGCAGCAAAGAATGGCTGGGTCAGCGCGCCTACATCCTTGCCTTCGACCAACCCCGCATCCGTTTCCAGCTTCAACACGTCCAGCAACTGTTTGGCCTCGCCATGCAGCGCAATCGCCTTCAAGTGCTTGTACGCCTCCAGCAGGTAATGCAACGCCACGCCGTCACCGCTCAACGCTTTAACCGACGCTGCGCCACCCGGCACGAATACCGCATCGAACGCAATCGAAGGCAAACCTTCCATCGACGCATCTACCGCCAGGGTTTTGCCATCGGCGGTCTTCACCGGCGCCGAAGTCGGACCAAGCAGTTTGGCGTGCGCACCTTCTGCCGCCAGCGCCTTCTTCATCGCATCAATCGCCGCACCATCGACGCCGTTGGCCGCAAGGATCGCAACTTTTCGTGTCTTGATGTTCTCCGGCAGCAGGTTGGCCTGACTCAGCGCCGGCGAACGATCCAGTGATGTTTCAGGCACGTCCACGGTACCTTTGCCTGGCGCTGGCAGACCCAGGTTGGCCGCCACGCGTTTGGCCAGCTCCAGATCGATGTTGGCGAGAATCTCGTTCACTTGCCGCGCCCGGATGAACTCACGCTCAACCTTGCCGAGTTCGAAACTGTAGGCGGCGATGATGTGCTCTTTCTCGTGCGGGCTCATGCTGTTGAAGAACAGCCGCGCCTGGGAGAAGTGGTCGCTGAACGACTCGCTGCGCTGACGGATCTTGTTGGCATCGATGCGCTCCGGATAGCTTTCGAACCCGCCGTCCTGCGCCGCCGGTGGGGTTTCCTTCGGCCAGCCGCCATCGATGGAATTGGGTTCGTAGGACGCGCGGCCCTTGTCGATCACTGTACGGTGCTGGGCATCGCGCTGGCCGTTGTGGAACGGTGCCACTGGGCGATTGATCGGCAACTCATGAAAGTTCGGCCCGCCGAGTCGGCTGATCTGCGTGTCGGTGTAGGAAAACAGCCGGCCTTGTAGCAGCGGGTCATTCGAGAAGTCGATGCCCGGCACGATATGGCCGGGGCAGAAAGCGACCTGCTCGGTTTCGGCAAAGAAGTTGTCCGGGTTGCGGTTGAGGGTCATCTTGCCCAGCGGCGTGATCGGAACGATTTCTTCGGGAATCAGTTTGGTCGGGTCAAGGATGTCGAAATCGAAGTCGTGCTCGTTTTCCTCTTCGATGACCTGAACGCCGAGTTCCCATTCCGGGTAGTCACCCATCTCGATGGCTTCCCACAGATCGCGCCGGTGGTAGTCGGTGTCTTTACCGGCGAGCTTCTGCGCCTCGTCCCATACCAGCGAACAAGTGCCGGCAGTAGGGCGCCAGTGGAATTTGACGAAGCGCGATTTACCCTCGGCGTTGATCAGCCGGAAGGTGTGCACGCCGAAGCCCTGCATGCTGCGCAGGCTTTTCGGGATGGCCCGATCGGACATGGCCCAGATCACCATGTGCGCCGATTCCGGTACCAGCGACACAAAATCCCAGAACGTGTCGTGAGCCGAGCCGCCGGTGGGGATTTCGTTATGCGGTTCGGGTTTCACCGCGTGGACGAAGTCTGGAAACTTGATCGCGTCCTGAATGAAGAACACCGGCATGTTGTTGCCGACCAGATCGAAGTTGCCTTCGTCGGTGAAGAACTTCACGGCAAAACCACGCACGTCACGCACGGTGTCACCGGAACCACGCGGCCCCTGGACCGTGGAAAAGCGCACGAACACCGGGGTTTTCTTCCCCGGATCCTGCAGGAAACCGGCCTTGGTCAGCGTCGAATGGTTCTCGTAGCTCTGAAAGAAACCATGGGCGCCGGTGCCGCGGGCGTGGACGATGCGCTCGGGAATCCGTTCATGGTCAAAGTGCGTGATCTTTTCACGCATGATGAAGTCTTCCAAAAGCGACGGCCCGCGAGCCCCGGCCTTGAGGGTGTTCTGGTTATCAGCAATTTTCACGCCCTGATTGGTGCGCAGGGCCTGACCGGTAGCGTCGGAGCGAAACTTCTCCAGGCTGTCGAGTTTGGCATTGGTGTTGGCGCGATCCGGGGTATCGGTGCCGGCCAGTTGGCTTTTGTCATTGGCAGGTTTCTTGGTACTCATCAGTCATGAACTCCTGTTTGTCCCGGGATTGCCCCGGAACGCTTGAGTGTTTCCCAGGCACGGCACCCAGGGTTTTCAAGTCGCTTAATTAGTGACTGATGAGGGTTTCGGGCGTTCCTTTTTTATGACCTTTGATCCTGTTATTGCCAAATCGAAGGTTATTCGCGAAATAAATGCTAAGAACCTCTATACGGACAGGCTAAAATGCGCGCCCGGCTAACCGCTGATCCTTTTCCAACGCGCCCCACAAGGTTCGCTACGTGATCGAGTTTCAAAACGTCCATAAGACTTACCGCGTCGCCGGTAAGGACATCACCGCGCTGCACCCGACCAGCTTCTCCATCGAGAACGGTCAGGTGTTCGGCCTGATTGGCCATTCCGGCGCGGGAAAAAGTACCCTGCTGCGTCTGATCAATCGCCTGGAGCAATCCAGTGGCGGCAAGATCATCGTCGACGGCGAAGAAGTCACCGCGCTGGACGCCAACGGCCTGCGCCGTTTCCGTCAGCAGGTCGGGATGATCTTCCAGCACTTCAACCTGCTGGCATCCAAGACCGTGGCCGACAACGTCGCGCTGCCACTGACCCTGGCCGGTGAACTGTCCCGCGCCGAGATCGACCAGCGTGTGGCCGAGTTGCTGGCGCGGGTCGGTCTGTCCGATCACGCCAAAAAGTACCCGGCGCAGCTGTCCGGCGGTCAGAAGCAGCGTGTCGGCATCGCCCGCGCTCTGGCGACCAAGCCGAAGATCCTGCTGTGCGACGAAGCCACCAGCGCCCTCGACCCGCAGACCACAGCGTCGGTCTTGCAACTGCTGGCCGAGATCAACCGCGAGCTGAAACTGACCATCGTCCTGATCACCCACGAGATGGATGTGATCCGCCGCGTGTGCGATCAGGTCGGCGTGATGGACGCCGGTGTGATCGTCGAGCAAGGTTCGGTGGCCGATGTGTTCCTGCATCCGAAGCACCCGACCACCAAGCGCTTTGTTCAGGAAAGCGAGCAGATCGACGAAAGCGAGCAGCGCGATGACTTCGCTCACGTGCCGGGCCGCATCGTGCGTCTGACCTTCCAGGGCGAAGCGACCTACGCGCCGTTGCTCGGTACCGTCGCCCGGGAAACCGGTGTGGATTACAGCATCCTGGCCGGTCGCATCGACCGCATCAAAGACATTCCTTACGGGCAATTGACCCTCGCCGTCACCGGTGGCGACATGGAAGCGGCGTTCGCCCGCTTCACCGCCGCTGACGTTCACATGGAGGTGTTGCGCTAATGGAAGACCTGATGAGTTTCTTCACCAATATCGACTGGTACGAAATCTGGCTCGCCACCGGCGACACCCTGATGATGCTCGGCGGTTCGCTGCTGTTCACCGTGCTGCTCGGCCTGCCGCTGGGCGTGCTGCTGTTCCTGTGCAGCCCACGCCAGTTGCTCGAAGCCAAAGGCGTGTACGCGCTGCTGTCGTTGGTGGTGAACATCCTGCGTTCGCTGCCGTTCATTATTCTGTTGATCGTGATGATCCCGTTCACCGTGCTGATCACCGGCACCTCGCTGGGCGTGGCCGGTGCGATTCCACCGCTGGTGGTGGGTGCGACGCCGTTCTTCGCGCGGCTGGTGGAAACCGCCCTGCGTGAAGTCGATCGCGGCATCATCGAAGCGACCCAGTCGATGGGGGCGACCACTCGCCAGATCATCATGAACGCCCTGCTGCCGGAGGCCCGTCCGGGCATCTTCGCAGCGATTACGGTGACGGCGATTACACTGGTTTCCTACACGGCGATGGCCGGTGTGGTCGGTGCCGGTGGCCTGGGTGACCTGGCGATCCGTTTCGGCTATCAGCGTTTCCAGACAGACGTGATGATTGTCACCGTGGTGTTGCTGCTGATTCTGGTGCAAGTGCTGCAAATGGTCGGCGACCGACTGGTCGTGCACTTCTCGCGCAAATAACCGGTTTTGTAATGACATGAGCCGGCCATTCGCTGGCAGGCGCCAGACGGGCGCCGTAAAAAGGAGTTAGCTGAATGAAAAAACTGATTGTTGCCCTGGCTGCCGTTGCAGCGTTCTCGGCCCACGCCGACGAAACCCTGACCGTTGCTGCCACTCCGGTACCGCACGCGGAAATCCTCGAATTCGTGAAGCCGGCACTGGCCAAAGAAGGCGTGGATCTGAAGGTCAAGGTCTTCACCGACTACGTACAGCCGAACGTACAAGTGGCCGAGAAGCGTCTGGACGCCAACTTCTTCCAGCACCAGCCGTACCTCGATGAGTTCAACAAGGCCAAGGGCACCAGCCTGGTGTCCGTGACCGGCGTGCACCTGGAACCGCTGGGCGCCTACTCCAGCAAGTTCAAGAAAATCGAAGAGCTGCCAAGCGGCGCCAACGTGGTGATCCCGAACGACGCCACCAACGGCGGCCGTGCGCTGTTGCTGCTGGCCAAGGCCGGCGTGATCACCCTGAATGATCCGAGCAACATCCTGTCGACCGTCAAGGACATCGCCCAGAACCCGAAAGACCTGAAGATCCGTGAACTGGAAGCCGCGACCATCCCGCGCGTGCTGACCCAGGTCGACCTGGCGCTGATCAACACCAACTACGCGTTGGAAGCCAAGCTCGATCCGTCCAAGGATGCGCTGGTCATCGAAGGCAGCGACTCGCCTTACGTGAACATCCTGGTGTCCCGCGCGGACAACAAGGACAGCGACGCCATGAAGAAACTGGCCGCCGCCCTGCACAGCCCGGAAGTGAAGAAATTCATCACCGAGAAGTACAAAGGCGCGGTGCTGCCGGCGTTCTGATTTGATCGTGCCCATGCTCTGCGTGGGCATGCATCCCCGGGCGCTCCGCGTCCGCTGGGACGCAGAGCGTCCCTTGCTGCATTCCCACGCAGAGCGTGGGAACGATCAAAACGAAAAGGGGACGCCAGTGGCGTCCCCTTTTTAGTGCGTTCAGTTTTTACTTGCGGTTCAACATCACCGGCAACTGCGCCACCAGCTTGGCATTATTCAACGGCGCCCGAATAAACCCGCGCTGTGTCCCATCCGGCCCGATCACCGCCAGGTTGCCGCTGTGATCCACCGTGTAATTCGGCTTGCTGGTGTCCGCCGGAATGAACGGAATGCTCACCGCGTTCGCCACCTTCTGCAGCTCGTCGATGGATTTTGGCGTCAGGCCTATGAACTGTGGATCGAAGTAGCCCAGGTACTGTTTCAACTGCGCAGGGTTGTCGCGGTTCGGGTCGACGCTGACCAGCACGATCTGCAACTTGTCCACGGCATCCTTCGGCAGTTCGCTCTTGATCTGGCGCAGCTGGGCGAGGGTGGTGGGGCAGATGTCCGGGCAGAAGGTGTAGCCGAAGAACAGCAGGCTCCACTTGCCCTTGAGCTCGTTGACCGTGACCGGTTGGCCGTCCTGATTGGTCATCGTCACGTCCGGCAGGTTGCGGCTCTGCGGCAGCAGGATGATGCCGGCGTCGATCAATGCAGTCGGGTCGCCCTGGCCCTTGCCGCTCAGCACTTTGTTGACGGTCAGGCCGAGGATCAGCGCGATCACGGCGACGAGGATGAAGACGGTTTTCTGGGTTCGAGTCATAGGTTCAACAGTAAGTAGTGGTCTACGAGCAGGGCGATGAACAGCAGAAACAGGTACCAGATAGAGTACTTGAAGGTGTTGATCGCCGCGTGCGGCCGAGTGCCACGGTACAGCACCACGGCCCATTGCAGAAACCTGGCGCCCAGACCGAGCGCGCAGATCAGGTACAGCAGGCCGCTCATGTGGATCACGTACGGCAACAGGCTGACCGCCAGCAGGGCGAAGGTGTACAGCAGAATGTGCACCTTGGTGTAGTGCTCGCCATGGGTGACCGGCAGCATCGGAATGTCGGCCTTGGCGTATTCCTCTTTGCGATGGATGGCCAGCGCCCAGAAGTGCGGCGGGGTCCAGGCGAAGATGATCAGCACCAGCAGCAGCGGTTCGGCACTGACGTGGCCGGTCGCGGCGGTCCAACCGAGCAGCGGCGGGGCGGCGCCGGCGAGGCCGCCGATGACGATGTTCTGCGGCGTCGCACGCTTGAGAAAACCGGTGTAGATCACCGCGTAGCCGAGCAGCGAGGCCAGGGTCAGCCAGGCAGTCAGCGGATTGGTGAAGGTCAGCAGCAGTGCCTGGCCGAGCAACGCCAGCACCAGCGCAAAGGTCAGTGCTCCTGTGGGCGAAACCCGGCCCTCCGCCAGCGGCCGTTTGTGGGTGCGGGCCATGACCGCATCGATGCGTCGGTCCACCACATGATTGACCGCCGCCGCGCCACCGGCACACAACGCGATCCCCAGATTGCCGAACACCAGCACCGTCCACGGCACCCCGGCGCGGGTCGCGAGGAACATGCCCACCAGCGAGGTGATCAGCATCAGCACGACGACTTTCGGTTTGGTCAGCTCCAGGTAATCACGCCACAGCGCCTGCGCCGGACGTTCGCCGATCAGAATCGCCATGGCGTCTCTCCTTTAATAGTGATGGGCGCCGCCGAGTGTTTGCGCGGGCTCAGGCGCCAGCGCGCGATCATCGGCTGCTTGACCCGAACCAGACTGGTTCGCGCGTGATAGTTGACCAGCACCATCGTCAGCAGCAGCGCCGCGCCACCGGCGTTGTGCGCCACGGCCACCGGCAGCGGCAGATGAAACAGCACGTTGCTGATGCCGAGGGTGATCTGCGCGGCGAGGGCGATCAGCACCAGCCCGGCCAGTCGCGTCATGCCGACCGCTTTCAGTTGCCAGGCCAGACCGAGCAGGACGACCGTCACCAGCAGCGCGCCGATGCGGTGGGTCAGGTGAATCGCCGTGCGTGCATCGCTGTCGAGTTGCCCGCCGAGGTAGTTGGGGCCGATGTGTTGAGTCAGGTGAAAGCCGTTGGCGAAATCCGCCGGCGGCAGCCATTGGCCGTGGCAGGTCGGGAAGTCGATGCAGGCCACCGCCGCGTAGTTGGAACTGACCCAGCCGCCGAGAGCAATCTGGCCGATCACCAACAACAATCCGGCAGTCGCCCAATATTGCAGACGCTTGGGCACGGTCAGCGCCGGCAGTACGCCGGACAGTCGCAACGTCAGCAGAAACAGCAGGCTCAGGGTCGCGAAGCCGCCGAGCAGATGCCCGGTTACCACTTGCGGCCAGAGCTTGAGCGTCACCGTCCACATGCCGAACGCCGCCTGGGCGAACACCACCGCCAGCAGAAACAGCGGCAGCTTCAGCGGTTGCCCGGGATGACGACGGTTGACCCACGCGCGACCGGCCAACACCGAGATCAGCAGGCCGAGGGTGCCGGCGAAGTAACGGTGGATCATCTCGTTCCAGCCTTTGTGCGCCTCCACTGGCGAGTCGGGGTAACGCAGTTCGGCATGGGCCAGCTGGGCTTCGCTTTTCGGCACGCTGATGAACCCGTAGCAGCCCGGCCAGTCCGGGCAGCCGAGGCCGGCGTGGGTCAGGCGGGTGTAGGCGCCGAGCAGCACCACGATCAGTGCCAGCAGGGTGGCAAACAGCGCGAGGCGAAATCCAGGTTTGGCCATGACGATGCCCTTATCCGATGTTCGACAGTTTCAGCAGGTGGCGCAGGTCGTTGAGCAGATCCTTGCCCTTGACGCTCGGGTCGTAGCGCAGCACGAGGTTGCCGTGGGGATCGATGATCCACAGTTGCGGCGTGGCCTTGTCGCCTGTGGCCTTGCTGAAGGTCGCCGGGTCCAGCGGGTAGCGTTGCAGCTGCGGGTATTCGCGGGTCAGCTTGGCTTCATAGTCGGCAGCCAACGGTTGTGCAGCGGCCAGGGCGTGGCTGGCGCGCCCGGCTTCGCGGCCCAGGCCGATCTGGATCTGCCGCGCCAGGTACACCAGTTGCTGGCAGTCCACCGCACAGTCTTTCGGCGCGGTCACGAGCATCTGCCAGCGCGTTTCGTCAGCCTGGATGCCGAGGTCGGCGCGGGTCTGACCGTTGCCGATCAGTTCGCCGTGGTAGCTGCGACCTTCCGGCACCCAGAACTGCAACTTGTACATGCCGGTGGCGAGGATCATCGGACCGACCACGCCGAGCACGATCAGCAGCAACTGGATGCGTCCGCGACGGCGACTGGCCGGGACTTTCGTTTCAGACATGCTGGGTGGATTCATGGCCGCTCCCATGGTGTTTCTCCTTTGCGTTGTGCCAGCCGAGATAGAGGTAGAGCCCGAGCAGGGCGGTGGCCATGGCGAACCACTGCACGGCGTAACCGAGGTGTTTTTCCGGGCCCATCGCGACTACCGGCCAGTCGGCCTGATAGCTGGCGGGGCCGGGTTCGGCGCGTAATTCGTAGGCGAAACCATCGCGTTCGAGGGTTTTCCACAGCTTCGCGGGTTCGACGGCGGTGACGGTTTGCGGCCAGGTGCTGCTGACCGGATCGGCATGCAACTGGAAGGTGGCGCCGGGGGCGACATACACCCAGGCATCGATATTCACGGGGTCGGTCGGTGTGTTGAATTGCGGGGCCGTGCGCCGGTCCGGCCACGGCAGCCAGCCGCGATTGACCAGCAGCCACTGGCCGCTGCGCTGATCCTGGAATGGTTGCAGCAATTCGACGCCAACCTTGCCGTTGCGCTGACGGTTGTCCAGCAACAGGCTGTGGGCGGCATCGAACTGGCCATGCAGATGCACCCGGCGAAAGGCCGGATCGGCGCTGTGCGGCAACTCGGTGCTGGCCATCGGTTCGGCGGCGCGGCGTTCGGCGTAGCTGGCGAGCAGGGCGGTTTTCTCCGCGCCCCGACCCAGTTGCCAGAAGCCCAGCGAAATCAGCAACGGCAGCAGCAGGCCGACCACCAGTGTCGGCACCACACCCGGCCGGAAGCGCTTCATGGCCGCGCCAGAAAATCAGTCAGTGCGATCGCTATACTCAACTGCATCGCTTGTTCCCCCGGAGTTCTTCCCATGCTCAAAGCAGCCATCGTCCTGATGCTGATTGCCACGGTGGTCAGCCTGTTCAGCGGCCTGTTTTTCCTGGTCAAGGACGACAGCAGCTCGAATCGGCTGGTGATCGCCTTGAGTGTTCGGGTGGCGTTGGCCGCTGTCACCGTCGGCCTGATCGCCTGGGGTTTCTACAGCGGCCAACTGGTGTCCCACGTGCCGTGGTAGCTGCAAGCGCCAAGCTACAAGCTACAAGCCTTACCGTTTTGACTTGAAGCTCGCAGCTCGCGGCTCGCAGCTGCTGTTAAAGCACATAAACGAAGATGAACAAGCCGATCCACACCACATCGACGAAGTGCCAATACCAGCTCGCCGCTTCAAAACCGAACTGATGTTCGTTGTCGAAATGGCCCTTCATGATCCGCATCAGCATCACGAACAGAATGATCGTGCCGATGGTCACGTGGGCGCCGTGGAAACCGGTGAGCATGAAGAACGTCGCGCCGTAGATGCCCGAGCCGAGGGTCAGCCCCAGTTCGTGGTAGGCGTGGATGTATTCTTCGGCCTGGAAGCCGAGGAACGCGCAACCCAGCAGCACGGTGATCGCCAGCCACAGTTTCAGCGCGCCGCGATGGCCTTTCTTCAGCGCGTGGTGGGCAATGGTGATGGTCACGCTGGAGCTCACCAGCAGGATGGTGTTGATCAGCGGCAGGCCCCAGGGGCTGATGACTTCCTTGGGCGGCGGGAACAGTTTCGGATCCGGCGTGTGCAGCAGCGGCCAGGTGAACTGGAAGTTCGGCCAGAGCATGTGGGCGATGCCTTTGGTGCCTTCGCCGCCCAGCGCCGGGCCGGAAATGTGCCGCACGTAGAACAGCGCGCCGAAGAAGGCGATGAAGAACATCACCTCGGAGAAGATGAACCAGCTCATGCCCCAGCGGAACGAGCGGTCCAGTTGCGGGCTGTACAACCCCGCGCGGCTCTCCTTGATCACCGTACCGAACCAGCCGAACAGCATGTACGCCAGTAACAGACCGCCGACGAAAAAGATCAGCGGGCCGTGGGATTCCGGACGCGCTGCCTTCAGATCGTTGAACCAGGTCGCCAGGCCATACACGGTGACGAACATCCCCACCGTGGCCACGATCGGCCACTTGCTCTGGGCCGGGACGTAATAGTGCTCATGAGTTGCCATTTATTGTTCTCCTTATCGGGCACGCTTAACCGCCAGTGTTTGCAGCCACCGGAGGATGTCGGGCGGTGATATCGAACAGCGTGTAGGACAGCGTCAGGTGCTTCACGTCCTTGGGCATGTCGCGGTCAACGATGAAACGCACCGGCATCTCGATCTGCTGACCGGGCTGCAGCACCTGCTGGGTAAAGCAAAAGCATTCGGTCTTGTGGAAGTACGCGGCCGCATTGCTCGGCGCGATGCTCGGTACGGCTTGAGCGCTCATCGGTTTGTCGGTGGGATTGCGCGCGATGAAGATCATCTCGTTCACCGCGCCGGGGTTGGCCGTCAGCTCGTCATGCTTGGGATAGAAATCCCATGGCATGTCGGCGGTGTTGGTCGACAGAAACTGCACCCGCACTTGCCGCGAGGCATCGACGGTCTGCTCGCCCTCGTACTGCCCGGCGGTCTTGCCGTTGATGCCGAACGCCTTGCACATCACGTCGTAGATCGGCACCAGGGCAAAGCCGAAGACGAACATCGCCACCACCACGCCGAGCAGTCGAGTGACCAGTTTCTTCAGCGAAATCGAGTCAGCCATGGTGGCGGTCCTCAACGGCTACGGGGTTCATTTCACTTCCGGCGGCGTGGTGAAGGTGTGATACGGCGCCGGTGACGGCACGCTCCATTCCAGACCTTCGGCGCCATCCCACGGTTTGGCCGGAGCCGGTTCGCCGCCACGGATGGTCTTGATCACGATGAACAGGAAGAAGATCTGCGTGGCGCCGAACATGAACGCGCCGATCGACGACACCATGTTGAAGTCGGCGAACTGCAGGTTGTAGTCCGGAATCCGTCGGGGCATGCCCGCCAGACCCACGAAGTGCATCGGGAAGAACGTCAGGTTCATGCCGACGAAGGACAGCCAGAAGTGCAGCTTGCCCAGGGTTTCGTCGTACATGTGGCCGGTCCATTTCGGCAGCCAGTAATAGGCCGACGCGAAGATCCCGAAGATCGCCCCCGGCACCAGCACGTAGTGGAAATGCGCGACCACGAAGTAGGTGTCCTGGTACTGGAAGTCCGCCGGGGCGATGGCCAGCATCAGCCCGGAGAAACCGCCGATGGAAAACAGGATCACGAACGCCACGGCAAACAGCATCGGCGTCTCGAAGGTCATCGAGCCTTGCCACATGGTGCTGGCCCAGTTGAACACCTTCACCCCGGTTGGCACCGCGATCAGCATCGTCGCGTACATGAAGAACAACTCGCCCACCAGCGGGATGCCCACCACGAACATGTGGTGCGCCCAGACGATGAACGACAGGAACGCGATGCTCGCCGTGGCGTAGACCATCGAGGTGTAGCCGAACAGCGGCTTGCGCGAGAAGGTCGGGATGATCTGGCTGACGGCACCGAAGGCCGGCAGGATCATGATGTACACCTCGGGGTGGCCGAAGAACCAGAACACATGCTGGAACAGCACCGGGTCACCGCCACCGGCGGCACTGAAGAAACTGGTGCCGAAGTGGATGTCCATCAGCATCATCGTCACGCACCCGGCCAGCACCGGCATCACCGCGATCAGCAGGAACGCGGTGATCAGCCAGGTCCAGACGAACAGCGGCATTTTCATCAGGGTCATGCCGGGGGCGCGCAGGTTGAGGATGGTGGCGATCACGTTGATCGCGCCCATGATCGAGCTGATCCCCATCAAGTGAATGGCGAAGATGAAGAACGTCACGCTTTCCGGGGCATAGGTGGTGGACAGCGGCGCGTAGAACGTCCAGCCGAAGTTCGGCCCGCCACCGGGGGTGAAAAGAGTCGAGACCAGCAGCAGGAACGCCGCCGGCAGCAGCCAGAAGCTGAAGTTGTTCATCCGCGGCAGGGCCATGTCCGGCGCGCCGACCATCAACGGGATCATCCAGTTGGCGAGGCCGACGAACGCCGGCATCACCGCACCGAACACCATCACCAGGCCGTGCATGGTGGTCATCTGGTTGAAGAATTCCGGCTGGACGATCTGCAGGCCGGGCTGGAACAGCTCGGCGCGGATCACCATGGCGAACGAGCCGCCGAGCAGGAACATGCAGAACGCAAACCACAGGTACAGCGTGCCGATGTCCTTGTGGTTGGTGGTCAGCACCCAGCGCATCAGGCCTTTGGCGGGGCCGTGGGCGTGGTCGTGCTCGGCATGACCGTGGTCATCGATGACAGCGCTCATGGCCGGTCTCCTTCAAGTGAGTGGACTGGGCAGGCCGGGGCGCAGGACCCCGACCGGTTCACGAAGTACGCAATAGACCGGCTCATTTGCTTTCCGCCTGTTTCAGCTCCAGCACTTCTTTTGGCGTGACCATGTCGCCCTTGTTGTTGCCCCAGGCGTTACGTTCGTAGGTCACGACCGCAGCGATATCGACTTCCGACAGCTGCTTGCCGAACGCCGCCATGGCGGTGCCGGGCTTGCCGTGGAAGACAATGCTCAGGTGCGCGTCTTTCGGGCCGGTGGCGATTTTCGAGCCCTTGAGGGCCGGGAACATCGGCGGCAGGCCCTGGCCTTCGGCCTGGTGACAGGCGACGCAGGTGGTGTGGTAGATCTTGTCGCCACGTTCCTTGAGTTCGTCGAGGGTCCATTCCTTGCTGGTCAGCTCCTTGAGCTGCAACGCTTCGGCCTTGCGCTCGGCGAGCCATTTTTCGTAGTCGGCCTTCTCCTTGACGTCGACCACGATCGGCATGAAGCCGTGATCCTTGCCGCACAGTTCGGCGCACTGGCCGCGATAGAGGCCGGGCTTGTCGATGCGGGTCCAGGCTTCGTTGACGAACCCGGGGATCGCATCACGCTTGACCGCGAAGGCCGGCACCCACCAGGAGTGGATCACGTCGGCGGAGGTCACGAGAAAGCGCACCTTGGCCCCGGTCGGCAGCACCAGCGGCTTGTCGACCTCGAGCAGGTAGTGCTCGCCCTTGGCCTCCTTGTTGTGGATCTGCTCGGCGGGCGTGGCCAGGTTGCTGAAGAACTCGACGTCCTGGCCCAGGTATTTGTAGTGCCACTTCCACTGATAACCGGTGATCTGGATATCGATATCCGGCTCACTGGTGTCGTACATCTTGATCAGGGTCGCGGTCGCCGGAACGGCCATCGCCACCAGGATCAGCAGCGGGACGACGGTCCAGAGAATTTCGACGGTGGTGCTTTCGTGGAATTTTGCGGCGACCTGCCCGGTAGAACGGCGGTGCACCATCATCGACCAGAACATGGCGCCGAAGACGATGATCCCGATCACCACACAGATCCAGAAAATGGTCATGTGCAGGTCGAATACTGCGTGACTGATTTCAGTCGCTCCAGGCGCCATATTCACAGTCCAGGCAGCGTGCACCGGGCTGAAAATCGACCACAACAGGAGGCCCATCCAGACGTGTGGATGTCGCATCATTGCGGGTTCCCCTTATCGTTCTTGTTATCCCGCCGGCTTTCACCAGAGGCAAGGGAGCGGCTGCATCAGACTACGAACTTGAATCGCCGGGCCTTGCTGCGTGGGCAGTCGGGCGTCATCAGCTAACTCCATTCAATGGCGAGTATAGACAGCCACCGAGAAATGCAATGTGAGGACGTAAATCGAATGAAACAGCTGACGCTTGCGTTCCAGGGCACGAATGGAGAAGGATGCAGACGAGTGGTGGCAAACCGATATAACGCCGGTGCATCAAGGATGAAATAATTATGACAAATGCGTCTTAGCATTTTTCGTAAGCCAGCTAAGTTATGTCTTCCCTATTTCATTGCCTTGTTTCCTGGAGTTTTCATGAACACCGCCGCATTGCGCGAGCAAATACACATAGCCCGACAACACGAGATTGAAACCGGAAAGCTGACCCGTCAGCTCGAAGCTCAAATGCAACACCTGCACCCGGCGATCCAGTTGCCGGAAACCGACGCCAACGGCGTGCTGACGCGATTTGTCGCCGCCTACATCGACGAAGTGCCAGACCTGCTGGATGCAGCCAATGAAGTCGCCAGGGAAGCGGGAATCGAGTCGCAGATCAAACCGGTGCTGAAAATCGCCGAGCAGTACTTCCTCCAGCCACCCGTGGGCCTGGACAGTCTGCTGGACGAAGCCTATCTGGCGCACCGTTTTGTCGAAGAGGTCAACGACCTGTACATCAAGCATTTCGGCCAGCCACTGATCCCCTTGGACATGACGGTCGCCAATCTGATTGCTCACCAGTTGATCGGTGAGGAATTTGCCAACCAACTCGACGAAGTGGTGCACCACGCGGTGGACAGCATGCTCGACGACGACAGCTTTGCGCTGGAGTCGGTGGAAGCCTACCGCGAGAAACTCAGCAGCCCGGACACCGGTGCGGCATGGAAACGCTGGCCGTGCATGAGCCGGCGTCTGGGCGTGGGCCTGGAGCTGGATCAGCCTGCGGCTTGATCTCGGCGCAAACGATTGGGGGAACAGATTGCTCTGTTCCCCCAAGTGTTTTCAGCCCGCCGCTCCGATCCCGGTGGTGGTGCGGATCCGCCCCTCGAGCCGTCGCTTCAACCCGCGAGACTCGATCAACAGTTTCGCCCCCTTGGCCGCATTCGCCCGGCCCCACTCTTCGAGCAGTTCCAGACACGAATGGTCGATGTAGCTCAGGTTATTGAGCGGCACATGCACCGTCGTGCCCGGCGGAATGCTGCCCAGTACCTGCGTCAGTGCCGGCACCTTGAGGAACGTCGCGGCGCCCACCAGACGCAACTCCATTTCCCCTTCCTGCGGCAGATCGATGAGGCTGATTTTCAGGCGCGAGGCCTTGAACGCCAGTTTCAACAACGTCAGGCCGAAACCGATCAATACGCCCGTCAACAGGTCGGTGAAGATGATCGCCAGCGCCGTGGCGGCGTAGGTGAACATCGGCATCCGGCCATAACGCCCCAGACCACGAAACGCCTTGAGATCCACCAGTTTGAAACCGGTGTAGACCAGAACGCCCGCCAGACTCGCCACCGGAATGCTCTGCAACACGCTCGACAGCAACAGCACGAACGCCAGCAGCCACAGGCCATGGAAAATCGTCGAGTAACGTGTGGTGGCACCGGCCTGGACGTTGGCCGAACTGCGTACGATCACCCCGGTCATCGGCAGCGCGCCGACCAGACCACAGAGCATGTTGCCGACGCCTTGCGCCGACAGCTCACGGTCGAAATCCGAACGCGGGCCGCTGTGCATGCGATCCACCGCGGCGGCGGACAGCAGGGTTTCGGCGCTGGCGATGAAGGCGACGGCGAACGCGGCGATCAGCAGCGTCGGGTCGGCCAGGCTGAGCAGATCCGCCGGTGTCAGCCAGTCGATGGCTTCGGCCAGATTCGCCGGCACTTCAACCCGCTTCACTTGCAGCGCCAGCAGCAGGCTGGCGCCTGTCGCCAGTCCGACCCCGAGCAGCGCGCCGGGAATGAAGCGCAGCGAATGCGGGCGGAATTTCTCCCACAGCCACATCACCGCGATGGTCGCCAGCCCGAGCAGCCCGGCCTGCCAGCCAAAGGACGGCAAGGCCTGCGCCACCGCGCCGGGGAAAGCCGTGAGGTTGTCGAGACCGGAGGGTTTCGGTGAAGCGTCAAGCATCACATGCACCTGTGACAGCACGATCAGCACACCGATACCGGCAAGCATGCCGTACACCACCGCTGGCGCCGTGACCCGGAACCAGCATCCGAGCTTCAGGCGTCCCGCTACCAGTTGCAGGAAACCGGCGAGCAGCAGGATCGGCCCGAGCATTTCGATGCCGTGCTGGCGCACCAGCTCGAACACCAGCACCGCCAGACCCGCCGCCGGCCCGCTGACCTGCAACGGCGACCCCGCCAGCCAGCCCACCACCAGACCGCCGATGATCCCGGTGATCAGGCCTTTGGCCGGTGGCAGCCCTGACGCAATGGCAATGCCCATGCACAGCGGCAACGCGACCAGAAACACAACCACCGAAGCGAGCAGCTCCCGTGGCAACACAGCTTTCAATTGAGCCGCACGCATGGCGATACTCCCGAAGTTTTCTTCAGGCGTGGCAAGGCCTGGCCGCTGAAACAGCGGCCGGCGTCAAACCACACGGATTTTTAGGAGGATTTAGAAGCGCGCTTTGGGCGTCGCCACCGGAATCGGATGGCTGCCGTCGAGCGGCAGGAAGCATCCCTGATCCGCGTCGTAAGCTTTGATTTCGCTGGTTTCGATGTTGTAGACCCAGCCATGGATGAACAGATGACCGTTCGCCATGCGTGAGGCTACCGAAGGATGGGTACGCAAGTGCTGCAGTTGGGCGATGACGTTTTCCTCGGTGAGGATCGGCATGCTTTCTTTTTCGTCGGCGCAGTTGCAGTTGTCATGCACCATGGTTTTCGCGACTTCGGCGTGGCGCAGCCAGGCTTTGACCGTCGGCATCTTTTCCAGGCTGTCCGGATTGAGTACCGCACGCATGGCGCCGCAGTCGGAGTGGCCGCAAATGATGATGTGCTGCACGCCAAGTGCCAGAACCGCATATTCGATGGCGGTGGAAACGCCGCCGTTCATCTGGCCGTAGGGTGGTACGACGTTGCCGACGTTACGGGTCACGAACAGATCGCCGGGCGAACTCTGGGTGATCAGTTCAGGAACGATGCGCGAGTCGGCGCAGGTGATGAACATGGCCCGTGGCGACTGGGCCGTGGCGAGTTTCTTGAAGAGTTCTTCCTGCTGCGGAAAGACCTCATGATGAAAATGCAAAAAGCCGTCAACGATACGCTTCAACGCTGCATCGGCGGATTCCGCCACAGGGGCGGCTTGCGCCGACGCAGCCAACGGCTGTTTATCCTTGTCACTCATGATTCATCCTCATTGGCGGATTCGGGGAGTCGTTCCCGTGTATTCCGGTGTGAAGCCAGTGGCTGTTTAGAACATCCGGGTCATCCCGACCCGTCAGTCACTCGATGAACAAGGTAACTGCCGAAACTTAACTCAAACTGAATCAAGCGCTCTAGAACGTGTGTTCCAGGTCACAAAAAACGTGACCGGCGTAAACCGGGCCAAGCATTCCTTCCTCTCAACCATAGGCCAATTGTCCCTAAATCAGCGCCATCTGGCGACCCGGCGGACAGAAGGCCGTGCAGTCGAGGTTGAAGCCTTCGCGGTGATTGAGTCCCAAGCGCTTGATCGCTTTGGCGAAGCGCTGGGCGAGCAGATCGGCGAACGGACCCTCGCCGCGCATCCGGGCCCCGAAACGACTGTCGTACAGCTCGCCGCCACGGCTCTGGCGGATCAGGCTCAGTACATGCGCCGCACGCTGCGGGTAGTGCGCCTCGAGCCATTCCTCGAACAGCGGCGCCACCTCCAGCGGTAGGCGCAGCATCATATAGGCCGCGCTCTGGGCGCCGGCCGCGTGGGCCTCGGTCAGCAGGCTTTCGATTTCGCTGTCGTTGATCATCGGAATCATCGGCGAACACAGCACGCCCACCGGAATCCCCGCCTCGCGCATCACCCGAATCGCCCGCAACCGGGCCTTGGGCGCAGCGGCGCGGGGTTCGAGAATGCGTTTGAGTTCGTCGTCCAGGGTGGTCAGGCTGATCATCACCGCCACCAGCCGCTGTTGTGCCAGTTCGGTGAGCAGGTCGAGGTCGCGCAGGATCAGCGAGCCCTTGGTAACGATCGTCACCGGATGCCGGTAGCGCAGCAGCACTTCGAGGGTCTGGCGGGTGATCCGGTGTTCGCGTTCGATCGGCTGATAGGGATCGGTGTTGGAGCCGAGGTTGATCGGCGCACATTGATAGCCTTTTTTCCCCAGCTGTTCTTCCAGCACCTGGGCGGCGTTGGTTTTGGCGATCAGTTTGGTTTCGAAATCCAGCCCCGGCGACATGTCCCAATAGGCGTGGCTGGGCCGTGCATAGCAATAAATGCAGCCATGCTCGCAGCCGCGATAGGGATTGATCGAGCGGTCGAAGGGCAGGTCCGGCGAGGTGTTGCGGGTGATGATGGTCTTTGCCGTCTCAAAGCTGACTTCGGTGCCTTGGGTCAAAGGCACTTCCTGATACCAGCCATCATCTTCGGCCACCGAACGACTCGGTGCGAAGCGGTTGTGCGGGTTGGTCGCGGTGCCGCGACCGCGCGGGGGCAAGGGGCTGGTCATCACGGGTGTCCTTGGTCTGTACATGCATACAGTATCCGCAAGGTGGCGGAGGATCCACTACCGTTCAGCCGTCCATCAATAAATCGCGCAGTTAGTTGTAAGTTTGTTTAGAGCTAAAGTTGCAGTTGTGCAAATTGAAGAAACATAAGTTGGCTGTTCGTTCACTGTTCAAGTTCGTAGTATCCACTCCGCTTCACACCACTTGACTATATAAAAGACAAAAGGATTTGATGATGTCGTTTTTTAATTCGCGCGGTATTTTTCTGCAACTGATGCAACCCGGCCCATCGGAACCCAATACACTGGTTTCCATGCAACTGGCGCGTAAGGAACTGGGCTGGGATGCCGAGGCCGGCGTACAGACCGAAATGCTGGTTGATCCGATTTTTGTCACCGCGACCTCCCGGGATGGCGGCCATACCTTCAGCATCGGCCGTCTGGAGCACGATGTGGATCGTGACGGTGAAATCGGTGAGCAGGATCGAGCCAAACTGGTTGCCCTGGCCAAAGCCTATGCCAGTATTACCAATCCGTAACAGCCATTAAATAAATAACCCCCGCATGATTAATCATGCAGGGGTTATTGCGCTTATTTGTGGCTTGTTACTTGGCCAAGATCACCGGCTGATGTTGTAGTCATATCGTCGGTGCGTAACTTGGCAATCTCTTTCGCGGTGACAGGGGATGCCTTGTTACCCCAACTTCCACGAATAAAACTCACGACATCCGCCACTTCCTGATCCGACAGACGCCAGGCGAAGCCAGGCATGGTGAACGTCGACGGCGCCGTGTGCGTCGCAGGCAGCGTGCCGCCCTTGAGCACGATGTGGATCAGCGAAGTCGGGTCGTCCGATTGCAACACCGGATTACCTGCCAACGCTGGGAACACCCGGGTGTAGCCATGGCCGTCGGTGCGGTGGCAGGCGGCGCAGTTGTCGATGTACACCGACGCGCCACGCTGACTGTCATCACCGTTCCACAAGGCCTTGGCGGCTTTCTCGTCGTACTGGTGTGGCTGGTCGGCAGGATCATTGGCCGGCAGCGATTTCAGGTAACGGGCAATCGCGGTCAGGTCGGCGTCGGTCATGTACTGCATGCTGTGGGTGACCACGTCGCTCATGCCGCCGAACACTGCGCTGCGGTCGCTGCGACCGGTCTTGAGGAACTGCACCAGTTGCTCTTCGCTCCAGCTGCCGAGGCCGTCCTTGTGGTCGCCGCGCAAACTTTTGGCGATCCAGCCTTCCAGCGGCGCACTGCCTGACAGAAAACTGCTGCCTTCGGCCGCGCTCAGGGATTTTTCCTGCATGGTCAGGGCCCGTGGCGTATGGCACGCGCCGCAATGTCCGAGGCCTTCCACCAGATACGCCCCACGGCTGACGACGGCGTCGTCCGACGCGGCTTTGTAATCCTCGACCTTCGGCGCGAACAGCCAGCGCCAGCCCATCAGCGGCCAGCGCATGCTCAATGGCCACGGGATATCGCTGGCCTTGTTCTCTTGCGCCACCGGTTCCACGCCGTGCATGAAGTAGGCGTAAAGCGCCTGCATGTCGGGTTCGCTGACACGGGCGTAGGACGGGTACGGCATCGCCGGGTACAAGGTACTGCCGTTTTTGGCCACGCCATGCCGCACGGCCTGGTCGAAATCCTCGAAACTGTAGTCACCGACGCCGGTTTTATCCGGGGTGATGTTGGTCGAGTAGATCGTGCCGATCGGGGTTTCCATCGGCAGGCCACCGGCGAACGGCTTGCCATCCTTGGCCGTGTGGCAGGCCACGCAGTCGCCGGCACGGGCGAGGTATTCGCCTTGTTTGATCAAGGATTGATCAACTTCGGCGCCATGAACGGCAGTGCAGCCGAGCAGCGCGAGGGTCGCGATAACGAGAGTCTTCATGGTCATCGCTCCTTAAGCCTGAACCAGCGGGCCGGGGTTTTTCAGGTATTGCTCGCGGATCGCTTTCGCCGACCAGTAGGTCAGCGCGGCAACCAGGCCGGTGGGGTTGTAGCCCAGCCCTTGCGGAAACGCCGAGGCACCCGGAACGAATACGTTGTGCACGTCCCAGCTCTGCAGGTAACGGTTCAGCGCGCTGGTCTTCGGATCGGTGCCCATGATCGCGCCACCGTTGAGGTGGGTGGTCTGGTACGACGCAGTGTTGAAGTGGTCGCCGACTTTCTTGCCGATCACGGCGATGGCTTTCGGGCCCATGGCCTCGGCGATCTTGCCCATTTTCTCGACCATGAAGCGGTTCATCTTGATGTCGTTTTCCTGCCAGTCGAACGTCATCCGCAGCAGCGGCATGCCGTAGGCATCGCGGTACACCGGATCCAGATCGAGGTAGTTGCCACGGTAGGACTGATGTGCGCCGTGGGCGTCCATCGACACCTGGTGGGTGTAGTAATCGGCGGTCGCGCGTTTCCACGCACTGCCCCAGGCCGGGGTGCCCGGCGGGTTGGAGGTGCCGGCGATCGGTCGGCTGCCGGCCTGGTTGACCCACATCGGCGAGCCACCGACGAAACCGTGAGGCCCGTGGTCGAAGTTGTCGGCGTTGAAGTCATCCACCGCCACACCGTTGCCGCCGGCACCGATGAAGTTGTTGGTGTGGGTGTCCTTGTCGAAGAACGCCTTGATGGTGGCCATGTTCTGGTAGGCAAAGTTGCGCCCGACCACGCCTTCACCGCTGACCGGGTCGTAGGGTTTGCCGATGCCGGAGAGCAGCATCAGGCGCACGTTGTGCAACTGGAACGCGCCGAGGATTACCAGATCCGCCGGTTGCTCGATCTCGCGGCCCTGGCCGTCGATGTAGGTGACGCCGGTTGCCTTGGTTTTCGTGCTGTCGAGGTTGACCCGCAGCACGTGGGCATTGGGCCGCAGTTCGAAATTCGGCAGCGGCTTCAGCGCCGGCAGAATGTTCACGTTCGGCGAGGCCTTGGAATACATGTAGCAGACGTAACCGCTGCAGAAACCGCAGAAGTTGCACGGGCCCATCTGCGCGCCGTAAGGGTTGGTGTACGGCCCCGACGTATTTGCCGAAGGCAGGTTGTAGGGTTTGTAACCCACCTCCGTAGCCGCTTTACCGAACAGCTGTGCGGAAACCGTGTTCTTCTGCGCTTCCAGCGGGAACGGGTTCGAGCGATCCGGTGCGTACGGGTTGCCGCCCTTGCCCTGGCCGACCAGTTGGCCTTTCACGGTCCAGGCCTGGCCGGAGGTGCCGAAGACTTTCTCGGCGAAATCGAAGAACGGCTCCAGCTCTTCATAGCTGACGCCGAAGTCCTGGATGGTCATGTCCTTGGGGATGAAGCTTTTGCCGTAGCGCTCTTCGTAGTGGCTGCGCATGCGCAACTCGATCGGGTCGACCCGAAAGTGCACGCCCGACCAGTGCAGCCCGGCGCCGCCCACGCCATTGCCGGGCAGGAACGCGCCCAACTGGCGATTCGGCAGGGCGATGTCGTTGATGCTGTGGCGGATGGTGACGGTTTCCTTGGAAACGTCCTGGAAGAGTTTTTTCCGCACGCTGTAGGTGAGTTCGTCGATTACCTGAGGATAGTTGCCGTCCGGGTAAGTGTCCTGCATCGGCCCGCGCTCCAGCGCCAGCACGTTCAGTCCGGCCTCGGTCAGCTCCTTGG
Organism: Pseudomonas sp. NFIX49; assembly: GCF_900115915.1. Lineage (NCBI taxonomy): Bacteria > Pseudomonadati > Pseudomonadota > Gammaproteobacteria > Pseudomonadales > Pseudomonadaceae > Pseudomonas > Pseudomonas sp. NFIX49. Next base: position 597,847 of record NZ_FOYE01000005.1, read on the forward strand.
CCATGATCGCGCCTGTCCAGCCGAAACCGACGATCACTGCGTCGACCTTCTTCATTACCGTTGCCATGCTCACGCCCTCTCGCCGCGAATCGAAACTGCCGGGAAGGGGTACTGCTCGTTGCGTTCCACCCAATCCATGAAATCGGCGCGGGCGCCCGGGAAGCCGATCATGGTCCAGCCGACCATGCCTTTATTGCCGCCGTGGATCGGGTCGCAGAAGAACCCTTCCTTGGTGTTTTGCAGCAGCAGACTGAAGAAAATCTTCGCCGGAACCGCGTCGAATTGTGGTTTTCCGGCTTCAAGCTGCTTGAGCAGATCGTCTCGGGTAGCGCTGTCTTGCTCGGCAAATGTTTTACCGTTGATGGATTTTGCCCACTGATCCGTGGCGGCGATGCCGAGGCGATAGATCTCTTTTGGCACCAGTTTGCTCTGCCAGCCCATCTCCGGCGCGGCGTCGGCATTGAACGGGCCCTGCATGTACCAAAGGGCACCGGCGGCGTAGGGGGTGTTCATCTGACGGTCGATGTATTCCGGCACGCCAGCTTCGAGTGCACCTGGGCCTTGTGCGTCGTTGGGGATCAATTGCGCGACGGCGGCATTGATGAACGCCCACTCTTCGGCGGTGAAGTAGCTTGGCTGATAAGTGCTGGCTTCAAACGCGGCCGATTTTGCCGGGGCTGTGGCAGGCGCGCTTTCAGGCGCGGCTTGCAGCACCGTGCTGCCGAGACCGCTACCGGCGAGGGTGACGACCGGAATAAGGGTCAGGGATTTGCGCAAAAACTCACGCCGCGGGTTGTCTCGATCTTCATCAGACATGGGGATGCACCTCATCAGGCATTGATGGTTGTCAGCCGTTTCTGCGAACGGCTCAAGAATTTTCTGGCTGCGACGTGGCCGGAATGACCGGTAGAAGGGGTACACGTCTGCAACATGATGTGACAAATGGTAGCAGGCTAAGCAACCGGATGAATCGATTCAGCCGAAAAAAGACCGCTTTTCGACCAAGGGAACCGGCCTATTCACGATTCTTTTACAAGCGCCTCACGGGGATTTGACTACGTGGCTAGCAAGCTGCGGTCTTCACTGACGAAACCCACACGGTCGCCGTAAAGCATGTTCCTGACGCGTTTTTCCTTCGCATTCTGTTTATCGCTGCTGGCCCTGTTCAGCTGGAGTCCAGCTCAGGCCGCGCAAACCCCGGCTTCCCGTCCCGTCGAGTGGGCGCAACCGGTAGAGGTGCAATACAACCTGTTCCAGATGTCGCCCACGCTGTATCGCAGCGCGCTCCCCGACGACGGCGCGGTACCGTTGCTGAACAACCTGAAGGTGGCCACGGTCATCAACTTCCTGCCGGAAGCGGATTCCAACTGGCTGAAAGCCCCCGGTATCCATCAGGTGCAATTGCCCTATCGCACCAATCACGTGGACGACAGCGATGTGCTCAAGACCCTGCGTGCCATTCAGTCCGCCGAAGCCGACGGCCCGGTGCTGATGCACTGCAAGCACGGCTCCGATCGCACCGGCCTGATGGCGGCGATGTACCGGATCGTCGTGCAGGGCTGGAGCAAGGAAGACGCGCTGAACGAAATGACTCAAGGCGGCTTTGGTGAGAGTGGGCACTTCCGGGACAGCGTGCGTTACGTGATGCAGGCCGATGTCGACAAATTACGCACCGCGCTGGCCAATGGCGATTGCAGCACCAGCGCGTTTGCCACGTGTTCGATGAAGAGCTGGTTTCAGACGGTCAATTTGAAGTAATTAGTCCGGCCTCCCCGTCAACGAGGCCGGCAACCGGCCGGCCGACGAACGCTTCCACCGCGCCCAGCAACGGACGCCCCGCACCCGGCGCAAAGAACGTTGCACGAAACTCACGGCCGGTTTGCGCGTTGAACACCCAGTCCCGGCTGAAGCGCTTGAACGCTTCCTGAGCCAGCACGCCCGACCAGACGTACGCGTAAACCGAGGCGTCGTACTGGGTCACCATGTAATCGAATCCATTGGCGAAGCGATGATCGTCCGGCAGTTGCAGATGACCCAAACTGCGCTGCACATCGGTGCAGACCTCCTCGACCGAGCGCCCGTCGCCGTGGGTCAGGTGCAGCTCGAAATCGATCATCGCCCCCATCAGCAACAAGGCCTGTTGCCGGCTGGAATGGGACTGAGCAGCTGACAGTACCGCTTCGACCCGTGCGTCGCTCAAGCGTTCGCCGGTCTGAAAATGCGCACCCAGCCACAGCAAAAACTCCCGCGACTGACACCACTGCTCGAACAATTGCCCGGAAAACTCCGCCGCTTCATGCCCCAGTTGCAGGATGCCGGACAGGCTGTGATGGGGCGAGCGAGTCAGCACGTGCTGGAGGCAATGGCCAAATTCATGAAACAGCACCCGCAGATCGTCGATTTCGAGCCGGCACGGATGGGTGTCGGTGGCCGGTGTGAAATTGCTGTAGAGCAGCGCAATCGGCAGCGCCGGGCGACCTTCGGCGTTGATCCGGCGATTGCGCAGTGTGGTGGTGCCGGGAAAGTCCACCGCCTTGTCGCGGTGAAACGGGTCGAGGTAGATGTAGCCGATAAGCTGTTCATGCTCGCTGATTTCCAGCAGGCGCACATCGTCATGCCAATGCCCGCCGCCGGACTGCTCGACGATGCGGATCCCGAACATCCGTTCACAGAACAGAAAGAGCCTGCGCAGGGTGCCCTCGAGTGGGAAGTAATCACGCAGGTTTTCCAGTGCGCCGGGAAACTGCTGCTGGCGCCATTGTTCTGCGAGGAAGTCTTCATCCCACGGCTGGACCCGGTCGATCCCGCATTGCTGCGCAAAGGCCGCCAGTTGTTCTGCATCCTGCGCGAGGGCAGGTGCCAGCTGCGCCGCCTGACGCTGGAGAAAACCACTGACCCATGCGGTCGTCCCGGCGCTGTGTTTGGCCAGACTCAGTTGCGCGGCGTTTTCGTGGCCGAGCAAACGGGCTTTCTGCTGGCGCAAGGCAAGCAGCTTGGTCAGCACCGGGCCGTTATCGAAGCGGCCGGCCAGTGGGCCCTGATCGGAGGCGCGGGTCATGTAGGCTACGTAGCATTCCTCACGCAAGGCGCGGTTCTCGGCGTACTTGAGAATGTGCTGGCAGGTGTTCTGCTCCAGCCGGATCAGCCAGCCGTCATGCCCGGCCTCGCGTGCGGCGCGCGCCAGACGATCCTTCATCGCCGGCGACAAGCCTGCGAGCAGCGCAATGTCGTCGACACGCTTGCTCCACGCCTCGGTCCAGCGCTCGAGGTTGTCCAGAAATACGTGCTCCAACCCGCCGATCTCGAGGTTCAACCGCGCCAGCTCCTGTTGCTGTTGAGTGGGAAGCTCAATGCCCGACTGCTTGAACCGGCGCAGAATCCGCAACAGTGCGATGTTGCGCGACTCATCAAAACTGGCCGCGATCGAACTCTGTGCCAAACGCTGGTATGCCTCGTACAACGGGCGATTGCGGGATTTTTCAGAGCGATACTGATTGATCGCCAGATGCGCCTTGGCGCTTTCCACGAGCCAGGTGGGATCGTCGGACCTGACCATCGACAACGTTTCGAGAATCGAGCGGACTTCACCGAGGCGGGCATCGGCTTCGTCGATGCTCAGCACCAGATCGTCCCAGCCGGGATGTTCGGACTGACTGGCGATCACTTGGGCGATGATGTGTCGATTGTCGGCAATGATGCGGTTGACTGCCGTCACGAGATGCTCGGCGCGAATCGCTGGCCAGGGTGGCAGCGTCCAGTGTTGCAGGAGGGGATTGGTGTCGGGCATGGCAGCTTCCTTCGAGGCGTGGCGCAAAGAGGCCAGCCTACGAAGCAAGTGCGGGGGACAGGTGTTAAGCCAATACCACCTTCCACCGACGAATCGTGGAAGGTGGTTGAGGATCAGTGCTGCTCGTCAGGCTTTTTCTTCAGCTTCGGATTCGGGAAGAACTGCACCGCCTGAACCGTTTTGTCCGGTGCAGGCTTGAGCGCGCTGGTGTTGACCCGCGTGCCCAGCTCTTTCGGCACCGACAGCCCCTGGGCATTGAGCGTGTCGCTGTAACCGCACGCCACGCATTCACGGTGCGGGACATCGTCCTCGCTCCACATCATCAGTTTGTCCGGCTCGCTGCACGCCGGGCAGACCGCCCCGGCGATAAAGCGTTTTTTGGTCTTCACGGGTGCCTCACTCATGCTGCCGCGTCCTCACTCAGGCCGCTGTGGCGCAAGAGTGCGTCAATCGACGGCTCACGGCCACGGAAGTCGACGAACAGCACCATCGGCGCCTGCGAACCACCGCGAGCCAGGATCGCTTCGCGGAAGGCGCGACCGGTGTCGGCATTGAGTACGCCGTCTTCTTCGAACTTGGAGAAGGCATCCGCCGACAGCACTTCCGCCCACTTGTAGCTGTAGTAACCCGCCGCGTAACCGCCGGCGAAGATGTGGGCGAAGCTGTTCGGGAAGCGGTTGTAGGCCGGCGGACGCATCACCGAGACTTCGTTGCGCACGCCTTCGAGCACCTGCGCGACGCTGCGGCCGTCACCGTGGGTGGCGTGCAGTTCGAAGTCGAACAGCGAGAACTCCAGTTGGCGCACCATCATCAGACCGGACTGGAAGTTCTTCGCCGCGAGCATTTTTTCCAGCAGATCCTGCGGCAGCGGCTCGCCGGTTTCGTAGTGGCCGGAGATCAGCGCGAGACCTTCCGGCTCCCAGCACCAGTTCTCCATGAACTGGCTTGGCAGCTCGACCGCGTCCCACGCCACGCCGTTGATGCCGGACACGCCGGCATGCTCGACTCGGGTCAGCAGGTGATGCAGGCCGTGGCCGAATTCGTGGAACAGGGTCGTCACTTCATCGTGGGTCAGCAGTGCAGGCTTGCCGCTGTCGGCCGGGGTGAAGTTGCACACCAGATTGGCTACCGGGCTTTGCAGCACGCCGCCGACCGTGCGGCGACGGTCGCGGGCGCCGTCCATCCAGGCACCGCCGCGTTTGTTGGCGCGGGCGTAAAGGTCGAAGAAGAAGCGGCCGACGTGCTGGCCGTTTTCCTTGATCTCGAACAGGCGTACATCCGGGTGCCAGGTGTCGAAGCCTTTCAGTTCGGCGATTTCGATGCCGTAAAGACGTTGAACGATGGCGAACAGACCGCCCAGCACTTTGTCGATCGGGAAGTAGGCGCGCAGGGTTTCCTGAGCCACGCTGTAGCGTTGTTCACGGAGTTTTTCACCGTAGAAACCGCTGTCCCAGCTTTGCAGATCGGCGCAGCCCTGCTCGGCGGCGTAAGCCTTGAGCTGTTGCAGATCCTGGGCGGCAAACGGTTTGCTGCGCTTGGCCAGATCGCGCAGGAAGCTCAGCACCTGATCGCTGGACTCGGCCATTTTGGTGGCCAGGCTCAGTTCGGAGAAGCTGGAGAAACCGAGCAGCTTCGCCAGTTCCTGACGCAGGTCGAGGATTTCATCCATGACCGGGCCGTTGTCGTTCTGGCCGGCGTTCGGGCCTTGATCCGACGCACGGGTGCAGTAGGCGGCGTAGACTTCTTCGCGCAGCGCACGGTCCTGGGCGTAGGTCATCACCGCGTAGTAGCTCGGGAATTCCAGGGTGATCAGCCAGCCGTCGAGGCCTTTGGCCTGGGCGGCAGCAGCCATTTGCGCCTTGGCCGAATCGGTCAGGCCGGCGAGGGCGGCTTCATCGGTCAGGTGCTTGGTCCAGGCCTGAGTGGCGTCGAGCAACTGATTGGAAAAGCGGCTGCCCAGCTCCGATAGCTTGCTCTGCACTTCGGCGTAGCGTTTCTGTTCGGCTTCCGGCAGGTCGATACCCGACAGGCGGAAATCGCGCAGGGCGTGTTCCAGAATGGTTTTCTGCGCCACGTCGAAACCGGCGGCTTCCGGGCTGTTGGCCAGGGCCTCATAGGCCTGGAACAGCTCGCGGTTCTGGCCCATCTCGGTGGAGTAGGCGCTCAATGCCGGCAGGCACGACTCGTAGGCTTCACGCAGTTCGGCGCTGTTGCACACGGCATTGAGGTGGCTGACCGGGCTCCACGCGGCGCCCAGGCGATCATTGAGTTCGTCCATCGCCAGCACCAGCCCGGCCCAGGTCGGGTTCTGGCCCTGGGTCTTGAGGATTTCGGCGATGGCGGCGCGGTTGTCGGCCAGGATGGTTTCGATGGCAGGCTGCACGTGTTCGGCACGGATCGCGGAGAACGGCGGCAGGTCGTAGGACTGCAGAAGAGGGTTGTTCACGCTCACGGTTGGCACCTTGGCTGGAAGAAACATGCGCCCATCTTAATTACAATCGACACCCACCGCAGCTATCGGCGACAGAGAGAGAACTAATCGTGTCCCTTCGCAAGTACCAGAATCACACCCCACGCTTGAGCCCAGGCGCTTTTGTCGACGGCTCGGCGGTGGTGATCGGCGACGTCGAAATCGGCGAAGACAGCTCCGTGTGGCCGCTGACCGTGATCCGCGGCGACATGCACCGCATCCGCATCGGCGCGCGCACCAGCGTGCAGGATGGCTGCGTGTTGCACATCACCCACGCCGGCCCGTTCAACCCGGACGGCTTCCCGCTGCTGATCGGCGATGATGTGACCATCGCCCACAAGGTCATGCTGCACGGCTGCACCGTCGGCAGCCGCGTATTGATCGGCATGGGCAGCATCGTGATGGACGGCGCGGTGGTCGAGGACGACGTGATCATCGGCGCCGGCAGCCTGGTGCCGCCGGGCAAGCGCCTGGAAAGCGGCTTTCTGTACGTGGGCAGTCCGGTGAAACAGGTTCGCCCGCTGACCGACAAGGAAAACGCCTTTTTCACCTACAGCGCGGCGAACTACGTGAAGCTCAAGGACCTGCATCTGGCTGAAGGCTACGACCAGCTCTGACTTTTCTCTCTATTTCCCGGAATTTTTCATGCATTACCAGACCGTACTGTTCGACCTCGATGGCACCCTCACCGATCCGCGCGAGGGCATCACCCGTTCCATCCAGTTCGCCTTGAGCAAACTCGGCATCGATGAGCCGGACCTGACCAAGCTGGAACACTTCATCGGCCCGCCGCTGTTGCAGGCGTTCATGCAGTTTTATGGTTTTGATGAAGCGAAGGCGTGGGAGGCGGTGAATTTCTATCGCGAGCGCTTCAAGGTCACCGGCCTCTACGAGAATCGGGTGTTCGAAGGCGTCACGCCGTTGCTGGAAACTCTGAGCGGCCAAGGCCGGCAGCTGTATATCGCGACGTCGAAGCCGTGGGTGTTCGCCCGGGAAATCGCCCGGCACTTTGATTTTGCCAGGCACTTCAAGGTGATCTACGGCAGCGAACTGGACGGCACCCGTACCAACAAGGTCGAGCTGATTGCGCACCTGATCGCTGAAGAGGGTCTGGATCCGGCCAATACGCTGATGATCGGTGACCGCAAGCATGACCTGATCGGTGCTCGCAGCAACGGTCTGGATGCGGCGGCTGTTGGTTATGGGTTTGGCAGTTTTGAAGAGTTGAATGCCGAGGCGCCGGCTTATCACTTCGAGACTTTGGATCAGTTGCATCAGGCATTTTTGCAGCGCTGATCAGATAGCCTTCGCGAGCAAGCCCGCTCACACATTGGTTTTGTGTTGAACACAGACTTAATGTGTGAGCGGGCTTGCTCGCGAACAGGACCTTTCAGCCACTCAGACTTTCGAATCTACCAACGCTTTCAGCGCCGCTTTGCGCTCAGTCACTGGCAACTCACCCAACCTCTCCACCTGCGCATAAAACCTCAGCCAATCCCCACCGACCTGCCTGAACAACGCCGCAAACGCCGGCACCCACTGGTCATACAGCCCGAACGGCAACAGCCGCGCGTTGTTCAACGGCGCATTGACCCAGGCGTCATAGCGTTTGTCGCCGGCCCACTGGCTATCGCGCATTGTTCGGTAGTCGTGTCGAAACCGTTCGAACTCCGCCGCCTTGCGCTCGCGCATCTGCGCTGCCGCCAATGGTTGTGCATAAAGCTTTTCAAGACGTGAGCGGGTATCGAGGATCAACTGAATGAATTGGTCCCGTTGCTTGAGCTTCGAGTCATTTTCCGGGGGCAAGCCGCGAAACGCTCGCCACTGCCGCGTACCTTCCTGCTCGACGAAGGTCGCGAAGGACTCGTTGAACTCGGTGTCGTCCTTCACATAGAAACGCTGGTGAGCCAGTTCATGGAAGATCAGCGTTGCCAGACGCTCGTCGCCCCAGCCCATCATCGAATTGAGGATCGGGTCATTGAACCAGCCCAGGGTCGAGTAAGCCTCGACGCCGCCGATCGACACGTCCATGCCTTGCAGGCGCTGAATCGCGGCTTCGCCCCGCGCCGCGCTCTGGCTGTAATAGCCGCGATAGGCCACGCAACCGGCAATCGGGAAGCAATGGTTCTGCGGGCTCAGGGAAAACTCCGGGGTGGCGAACACATTCCACACGACAAACGGCCGACCGATGTCGGCATAGAGGCGATAGCTTTGGTTGTCCGGCAGATGCAGGTGTTCGCTGGCAAAAGCCCGGGCTTTCTGGGACTGAGCCAGGTGAGTGCGCAGTTTGGCGTCGCGAGCCGGTTCGGCGATCACCTTGGCCACCGGCTCCCGCGCCCGCAAAAGCTGCAGCTGACCGCTGGCCAGCTGGCTGTAATAGCTCAGGCTTGAGCAACCGTTGAGCAACAAAATCATCACACCCGGAAACAAAATCCGCAAAACGCGATCAAGTAACCCATGGCTTGGAAGCGGCCTGATCAAAATAAGAAATCCCCCCGGAAAGTCTGCCCAAGACTATCCCGCCCATTGGAGCTTCGCTATGCGCATGTTGATACTGACAGGAAGCGTGCTGACGCTGGCCGGTTGTGCCGGATTCGGAATGCCGAACCCTGACCCCTCGCAAGCCTGGATCGATCTGGATGCCCGGCAACAGGACACGGCGCTGCAGGCGCTGGAAGTCGACGACAAGGCTGCCGTCGATCATCGTTACTTCGAAGTGCAGCCCGGCAGCCATGAGCTGAGGGTGCGTTATCAATTTCCGGTCGAGGCGACCAACATCGGCCCGGATGCCGAGCCACTTTGGCGTGATTGTCAGTTGAACGTGAAATTCAAGGATTTCAACGCCGGCCAGCGTTATCAGTTGCAGGCGGGAAGCATCGGTTTCCGCCCGTGGGCCAAACTCTACGATCAACAACGCAACGTGGTGGGCCAGGGCACGCCGGCGGGCTGTCAGCGAACCTGATCGGCGTTATGCTGGATGTCCGAACTCACGGACATCCATCATGCGTACGATGATGCTGTTGCTCGCCGTCAGCCTGCTCGCCGGTTGCCAGACACCGTTGCCCCCCGTCGATCCGAACATGGCCTGGGTCGAGTTCTCGACGCCGTCCCCGGGCGGTAAGTTGCTGATGGCTGAGCGTCTCGACAATAAGCGACTGACTGATGGGCGTTTCTTTCAGGTTACGCCCGGCAGCCATGAGTTGCGGGTGCGCTTCGACTTTGAAGTGTTCGGCGGAGGCGGCAGCCTGATGACCGGCCCTGTGGAGCGCCTGTGCTACCTGACCATCCGCTACGATCATTTCGAGGCAGGGCAGCGTTACAGGCTGGAAGGCCGCTCGCTGGCGTTCACCCCGAGTGCCCGCCTGTACAACGACAAGCGGGAAATCGTCGCCGAGGATCGCGAAGTCAACTGCATCATCTGAGACGTATCAGCGGTCGTTCTTTTGATAGATGATGGCTTTGGTGCCGTTGTCGCAGGTGCCGACGATCATGGCGACGTCGTGTTTTTCAGCCTCCTCTTTGGACACTATCTCCAGGGTGTAGGAGGGCACGGCATTCGCCTGAATCTTGATTTCGATCTCTTGCTTGAGTTCTTCGCAGTCTTTGGGCGCTGCGAAGGCCGACGTTGCCAGCACGCCACAGATAACCGCCAAGGCAAAACGTTTCATGGTTGAAGCTCCATCGAAGCAGCGCGCACGAAGATGCGCGAAAGCTGCTGTCATTTATTCGACCACATTTTTGCCTGGCGGGTTCTGATTCGGCTCAAGCGATTGAATCGTCTTAACTCACTAGCGAAGCGTCCAGGCTGATCTTCGCATTCAGCACCTTGGACACCGGGCAACCTTCCTTGGCCTTGTTGCTCAGCTCCTCGAACTGCGCCTGGGTCGCTCCCGGAATTTTTGCCTTGAGGATCAGTTTCACTGCGGTGATTGCAAAACCGCCGTCCACCTGATCCAGCGTGACCTCGGCCTGGGTGTCGATGCTGTCGGCCTTGAGCCCGGCGTCACCGAGAATCATCGAGAACGCCATGGAGAAACAGCCCGCATGGGCGGCGCCGATCAGTTCTTCCGGATTGGTGCCCTTGCCGCCTTCGAAGCGGGCCTTGAAGCCGTAGGGCGCTTCACGCAGGACGCCGGTTTCGGTGGAAATCGAGCCGATGCCGGTTTTCAGGTCACCTTCCCAATGCGCGGATGCCTTCTTCACGATAGCCATGTGTGCCTCCTTCAAATCGGGCGCGAAATGCCGCGCCGTCGTGGTTTTTGCCTGCAAGGCTTCTGAGGATAGACGTCGGAACAAAGTTCAGCCCATGTGAATCGTTGACTTTTTTAGTAGGAAATTTCGGATCGGCTATTGAAACTCGGGTATATGCCCTCATTGCACACAACACGCTTATGAATTGGGCAGGTTCGCGTTCGCCAAGAACACACCTGCGCCCTCAATCGGAGATGCAGGTTTATGAAGCAACTGTCCGACGTAAAATTTTCCACCCTCGATCTGGTGCCGGTGCGCGAGAACGGCAGCCCGGCCCAGTCGCTGCGCAACTCGCTGGACCTGGCGCAGCATGTCGAGAAATTTGGCTACACGCGGTTCTGGGTCGCCGAGCACCACAACATGGATGGCATCGCCAGTTCCGCCACCTCGGTGTTGCTGGGTTATCTGGCCGGCGGCACGTCGACCATCCGGGTCGGCTCTGGCGGCGTGATGCTACCCAACCACGCACCGCTGGTGATCGCCGAGCAGTTCGGCACCCTCGAAAGCCTGTATCCGGGACGTATCGACCTCGGTCTGGGGCGTGCGCCGGGTTCCGATCAGATGACCGCCCGTGCCTTGCGTCGTGAGCGTTCCGGCAGTGCTGATGATTTCCCCGAAGACGTGGCTGAGCTGGCGCGCTTTCTTGGTCCGCGCACGCCGGATCAGCGGGTGATCGCGATGCCGGGCACCGGCACCAACGTGCCGATCTGGCTGCTCGGCTCGAGTCTGTTCAGTGCGCAACTGGCCGGTGAGCGCGGTTTGCCCTACGCCTTCGCCTCGCATTTCGCGCCGCGTTTCATGCACGAGGCGATTCGCGTCTACCGCAATCACTTCAAGCCATCGGCGGTGCTCGATAAACCGTATGTGATGCTCGGCGTGCCGCTGGTGGCAGCCGACACCGATGAACAGGCCGACTACCTGGCGACCTCCGTGTACCAACGAATCCTCGCGCTGATGCGTGGGCAAAGTCTGGTGCAGCGCCCACCGGTGAAAACCATGGACGGCCTGTGGCTGCCCCACGAGCGTGAGGCCGTGGGTGATTTCCTCGGTCTGGCGATGGTCGGCAGCCCGCAGAAAATCCGCGCGAAACTCGAAGTGCTGATCGAACAGACCCAGGCTGATGAGCTGATCTTCACCTGCGACCTGTACGAGCACGCCGATCGCCTGCATTCCTACGAACTGCTGGCGCAGGTGATGAAGGGCTGAGCCCGATAGCCGCGCACAAAAAAGCCGACGCATAGCGTCGGCTTTTGTTTTTCCGGCGTGATCAGCCGCGGGTGTAGACGATCTCTTTGGCGCCGCCTTCGCAGGTGCCGACGACTTTGCCGCCACTGGCCGCACCCTTGTCGACAATCTCCAGCGAATACCCGGAAACGCCCTTGGCATCCAGCTTGGCCGCGATTTCAGCCTTCAGTTCTTCACAGGGCTTGCCGGCAGCAAACGCACCACCCGCAAGGCTCAACAAACCTACTGCCAATATCAACTTCTTCATCGGTCGCACTCCCTGGTCGGATTAATTAAGGCGGGCATCGAGCCGTTCGCTCGATGCACTCACCTCGTAGCGCATTGCCATTCCTATGGCACTCGGCCAGCGCGCAAGTTCAGAAGCGTAGACCAAACTCAGCTGCTGGCTATCCGGAACCCGACTTTCAGGGTCACTTGAAAGTGGGCAGCCTTGCCATCCTTGATGTGGCCGCGGGTTTCGGTCACTTCAAACCATTCCAGATGCTTGATGCTCTTGTTGGCCTCGGCCAACGCATTGTTGATGGCGTCTTCGATGCTGCTGGTGGACGAACCGACCAGCTCGACTTTCTTGTAGGTGTGATGGTCACTCATGGTGTTCTCCTTGAAGTGTGCAATTGAGCCTAGCAGCGATTTGCCGTGTTGATTTCGGCGATCCGGACAAGAGGAAGTTCAGATTTTCTGCACTTTCCAGAAACGCTGAAGTCCCAACCAACACACGCCACTCATCACCAATGCAGGAGAGCCACCATGGCCAACACCTCGTTACGCAAAGCCTCGTTGCAAAGCATGGAAGCGGAGATCGAGAGTCTGCTCAAGTCGTTGGAAAGCCTGAAGGACGACGCTTCTGACGAGTCGCGCAAGACCCTCAAGGCGCTCAAGAGCAACGCTGAAAGCGCGCTGAAACATTCGCGCAGCCTGCTCAGCGATGCCTACGAAGAAGTCAAAGTCAAAACCCGCGAGACCGGGATCGCCACCCGCGATTACGCGCAGGAACACCCGTGGACGACTGCCGGTGTGGCGGTCGGTGCGCTGGGTCTGCTGGCCGCTTACTTGCTGTTCAAGCGCGGCGAGTGATCCGTCTGGCGCAGCTCGTTCCTGAGCCACTGCGCCAATTGCCGGGCGCGTCCGTCCGCGGCGCGCTTGGGTAGCCACAACGCCAGTTGCGCCGGGGTTTCACTGAAGCCCCACGGCGCGACCAGGCGTCCGGCCTTCAAGTCTTCGGTCACCAGCGGTTCCGGTGCGATTGCCACGCCCAACCCGGCGACGGCCGCTTCCAGCAAGTAATACAAATGTTCGAAACCTTGCCCCAGTTTTAACGCCTTGGCGTCGAAGCCGCTTTGCTGCGCCCAGCTCGGCCAGGCTTGCGGGCGTGAAGTCGTGTGCAGCAAGGGCTCGTCCAGCAGGGCGATGGGCGGTGCCGATTGCAGGCGCTGGTAGCCGCTGAACAGCGGGCTCATGACCGGGCCGATGCGCTCGCTGGCCAGCTCGTAGACTTGCATGTCTGCCGGCCATGGCGGTTCGGCGAACAGCAGCAATGCATCCAGTCCCGGACGGCGCGGGTCGAGATCGCCTTCGCCGGCTGACAGGTGCAGACGTAAATCCGGCAGATCCGCATTCAAGCGTCCCAATCGCGGAATGAACCAGCGCGCCAGCAGGCTGCCGGAGCAACCGAGCACGAACGGCGCATCGGCGGTGCTTTGGGTGAGTTCGGCGCAAACGCTGCGCAGGCGATCAAACGCTTCGCCGCTGGCATCGCGCAGGCGGATGCCGGCATCTGTGAGTTTCAGGCCACGACCGTCCTTGACGAAAAGGCTGACACCGAGATGCTCTTCCAGCACCTTGAGCTGGCGGCTGACCGCGCCGTGGGTGACGTGTAGCTGTTCCGCAGCCTGGCTGACGCTGTTCAGGCGAGCGGTGGCTTCGAAGGCGCGCAGGGCGTTCAGCGGGGGAAGATCATGGCTCATGATATCTGTGAGTTTTCCTGACAGGTTGTGGCGATCTTATCGGTTTTCAGCCTGGAAGGTCAGGGGTAGAGTGAACGCCATTGTCTTCTCGTGAAATCCGCTGGAGCGAACCATGACCCAGACTTCGAACACCTCCGATCTGCGTAACGGCCCTGACGCCAACGGCCTGTTTGGCTCGTTCGGCGGCCGTTATGTCGCGGAAACCCTGATGCCGTTGATCCTCGACCTGGCCCGCGAATACGAGGCGGCCAAGGAAGATCCGGCGTTCAAAGAGGAATTGGCCTACTTCCAGCGCGACTACGTCGGACGTCCGAGCCCGCTGTATTTCGCCGAGCGCCTGACCGAGTTCTGCGGCGGCGCCAAAATCTACCTCAAGCGCGAAGAGCTGAACCACACCGGCGCGCACAAGATCAACAACTGCATCGGCCAGATCCTGCTGGCGCGGCGCATGGGCAAGAAACGCATCATCGCCGAGACCGGCGCCGGCATGCACGGCGTGGCTACCGCCACCGTGGCTGCGCGTTTTGGACTGGACTGCGTGATCTACATGGGCACCACCGACATTGAGCGCCAGCAGGCCAACGTGTTCCGCATGAAGCTGCTGGGCGCCGAGGTGATCCCGGTGGTCGCCGGCACCGGCACCCTGAAAGACGCAATGAACGAAGCGCTGCGTGACTGGGTGACCAACGTCGACAGCACCTTCTACCTGATCGGCACCGTGGCCGGCCCGCACCCTTATCCAGCCATGGTTCGCGACTTCCAGGCGGTTATCGGCAAGGAAACCCGCGATCAGCTGCAAGCTCAGGAAGGTCGCCTGCCGGACAGCCTGGTGGCGTGCATCGGCGGTGGTTCCAATGCCATGGGCCTGTTCCACCCGTTCCTCGACGACAAGAGCGTCGAGATCATCGGCGTCGAAGCCGCCGGTTACGGCATCGAGACCGGCAAGCACGCGGCCAGCCTCAACGGCGGTGTACCGGGTGTGCTGCACGGCAACCGCACCTTCCTGCTGCAGGACGACGATGGCCAGATCATCGACGCCCACTCGATTTCCGCCGGCCTCGACTATCCGGGCATCGGCCCTGAGCACGCGTGGTTGCATGACATCGGCCGCGTCCAGTACACCTCGGTGACCGACGACGAAGCCCTGGCTGCGTTCCACCAGTGCTGCCGTCTGGAAGGGATCATTCCGGCACTGGAAAGCGCCCATGCCCTGGCCGAAGTCTTCAAACGCGCACCGAAACTGCCGAAGGATCACCTGATGGTGGTCAACCTGTCCGGTCGCGGCGACAAAGACATGCAGACCGTCATGCACCACATGGAACACTCTCAACAAGAGCAATCGAAGCAGGAGAAACACTGATGAGCCGCCTGCAAACCCGCTTTGCCGAACTCAAGGAACAGAACCGCGCCGCCCTGGTGACCTTCGTCACTGCTGGCGACCCGGACTACGACACCTCGCTGGCGATCCTCAAGGGCCTGCCGAAAGCCGGTGCCGACGTGATCGAGTTGGGCATGCCGTTTACCGACCCGATGGCCGACGGCCCGGCGATCCAACTGGCCAACATCCGCGCCTTGGGTGCCAAACAGAACCTGATCAAAACCCTGCAAATGGTTCGCGAGTTCCGTGAAGGCAACAGCGACACCCCGCTGGTGCTGATGGGTTACTTCAACCCGATCCACAAGTTCGGCGTCGAGCGCTTCATCGCTGAAGCCAAAGAGGCCGGCGTTGATGGCCTGATCGTGGTCGACATGCCGCCGGAGCATAACTCGGAGCTGTGCGACCCGGCCCAGGCGGCGGGCATCGACTTCATCCGTCTGACCACTCCTACCACCGATGATGCGCGTCTGCCGAAAGTGTTGAATGGCAGCTCAGGCTTCGTTTACTACGTGTCGGTTGCCGGTGTGACCGGCGCCGGTGCGGCGACTCTGGAACACGTCGAGGAGGCGGTGGCGCGTCTGCGTCGTCATACCGATCTGCCGATCAGCATCGGTTTTGGTATCCGCACGCCGGAGCAGGCCGCGTCCATTGCGCGTCTGGCCGACGGTGTGGTGGTGGGCTCGGCGCTGATCGATCACATCGCCAACGCGACCACGCCGGACCAGGCCATCGACGGCGTGCTGAGCCTGTGTTCGGCGCTGTCCGAAGGCGTGCGTAAGGCTCGCGTCAGCTGAAGGTAAAGTTCCTGATACAGAGGAATTAGAGCCTCCAAGCACAGACTAACCAAGCAAGACCGAGGGATTCAGAACCACGTTCTGAATCCCTTTTTGCTGTCAGTGCAGTGAGGAAAGACCCGATGAAAATGCCGAAACGTCTGATTGCCAGTCTGGGCGTGCTGATGATCAGCGCGACACCGCTGCTGGCCAGCGCCGATCCGCGCGACGATCACGACCACGGCGGCCCGCAGCAGGGCCACTACGACAATCGCGGTGGTGATCACCATGATTGGCAAAGCAACCATCGCGGCGGCCCGCCGCCTCGGGACTTCGGCCCGGTGCGTCAGGTGATCCGTGACAATCATGGCTACTTCGTGCGCGGTGCGCCGCCCCCTCCAGGCATCCACCTCGTACGTGGCCGGCCGCTGCCCCACGGCTATTACGGCGAGCGGCTGGATAACCGGGCGTTGAGTCGTCTGCCGTATTACCCGGGTTATGAATGGCGTCGTGCCGGCGGTGACATCGTGCTGATCGCGGTGGGTAGCGGGGTTGTTTACGAAGTACTGGATGGCGTTCTGTACTGACCGTCAGGCAATAAAAAAGACCGCAGCCTTTACGGGCTGTGGTCTTTTGTTTTCAGGGCTGTTGTTCAGGGCAACTCCAATCCGCCCGAGGCTTTGTGCAGTTTGCGCAGATGTTCGCCAATCTGCTTTACGTTGGCCTCGCTGGCCGCAATCTCGGCTGCTCGTTTGGGCTCCAGCAGCGCGCGCACTTCCTTATCCAGATCGCCGGTCAGGGCCAGCAATTGTTTCTGGCGCTGGCTGCTTTCTGCTTCCAGTCGGCTGAATTCGCTTGGTTGCGGCAGGCCATAACCTCGGGAGTCGAGCAATTCTGCCGGCCGGCTGAGGAAGCCGCTGTTGGCGAGAATCTGCTGCAACGTCGCGTTGGCCTTGTCCATGCCACCGTTTTCCAGCTCCCGGGCGCCGAGGTAACGTTGCTTGACCTCATCCTGAGCCAGCAACAGTTGGCGGCGGAAACTGGCTTGTTCCAGCAACAACAGCGCGGCGCTGGTGCGCAGGTCGGCCCGTTCGAACCATGGGCGACGCTCTTCGGCGGACAGCGAAAGCCATTCTTCAACGGTTGTCTGCTTGATCGGCAATTGCTTCTTCAACACATCGAACATCGCCTGATAACGGTCACGGAACGAGTCAAAGCGATAACCCAGGCGCAACGCCTCTTTCGGATCATCAAGCACGCTGGTGTCGGCCAGGCCGCGCCCCTTCAGCACTTCCAGCAAGCCGTTGGGCATGATGCTGTCGAGGCCGGTGAGTCGGGCGTTGTTGCTGCCGCTGCGCAGCAGTTTCAGGCCTTCCACCGCACAGTTGTTGGAGAGGAAGAAGTAATTGCCGTCGTAGCTCCAGTGCATTTCGGCGGCGTGTTCGACCACGCCCTCGATTTCGCTGCGCGAGAGATTCAGCGGCACCGACGCCAGGCTGCGCAGTTCGGTCTTGGTGTATTCGTCGATCACCTGCGCCAGCGGCAACACGAATAGGCGCGACGGGTACTTGCCGACCAGCCCGTCCCAGCTCGACAACTGCACGTCGCCGACGAAGGCGCGGTATGACAGCACCAGATGCTGGTCCAGATCCAGTCGGCAGTCAGGCCCGCGTGGCCGCCCCGGTGCGCAGATCACCAGACGCAACATGCTGTGGCCCCAACGACTGACCCAGTTCTGGTTGGCTTCGGCCAACAGGTAATCCACCGCGTACACGCGTTCCGGATCGACCTGGCCCAGGGGCTGTTTGGCAAAATCGTTGCCGGCGTTGAGGAAGGCGAAGGTTTTGGCGCATTCATCCTTTGCTGGCGGTGCCCAGCCGAAGTGTTCCTGGTAATAGCGATACAGCGCCGGGCGACGGCAGGCGTAGCTCGGGTCGAGGAGGAAATACTCCATGTTGACCGCGACAAACTCCTTCGGGCTGGAGATTTCGTAGAGGTCGGGGCTGCGAGCGATCTGCCGGTTGTGCTGTTCCCGCTCACCCCGACGCCCGACGTATTGCTGCCAGCCGGCGAGATCGAGCAGGCGTGGATCATCGCTGAGGGTGAAGCGCCGACCGTTCTGGCCGCGGCACTCATCGGGAATGCCGATCAGCCCGGCGCTGTTATTGCGCCGGGTGCAGCGCTGGATCAGCGTGCGTTCGGCCGCTGGCCACAAGCGCGCGCGATCGTAAATGTGAGTGATTTCATGCAGCACCGTGGCCAGCAGTTCTCGGCGAACGGTGCCATGGGGGCGATTGGTTTTTTCTTTGGCCGCACTGCCATCGGTTAGTCCGGCGAGCAGTTTGCGGTTCAGGTCCAGCTCGGAGACGAGCGTTGCCTGACCGTAGGCGTTGCCAGGCATGTCGTCGGTCCAGCCGACATCGATGCGCCGGTCCAGGCGTTCGATGAAGCTCGGCGGCAATGCCTGCATGGCTTCATCGAGCAGCGCCTGGCTGGCCTGTTGTTGGGCGGGGCTCAAGCCATCGGTCTTGAGCCGCAATTGCAGGCCGGCGTGGGCGCTGTTGCCAAGCAGCAACAACGCCCCGGCCAGCAGCCAGGCGCCGAGTGACCTCACAGTGCGAGGATGGCTTCGGCGAGTACCTGATCACTGGCGTCGCGGGCTTCCGGCACGCGGGTGCGCAAGGTTTTGAAGGCCGCTTCCAGGTTTGCACCACGGATATCACCGTCGCTGGCCACGAAACTGGCAGCGTCGTCATGGGCTTCGCGGATGATTTTCGAATCGCGAATCGACGTAGTGGTGTCGGAGGTGAAATCGATGGTGCGCTGGGAGGCGCGGACGATGATGTTACTGGTGGCTACCAGGGTGTGTGCCTGGGCCATATCGGCCAACAACAGCAGGCCAAGGGCGGCAGCAATCAGCGGGCTACGCATGGAACGACTCCGAAAGGACAGGGATGACTATTGGACGAGAATTGCCTGTGCCAGTTCAAGGTCACTGACATGAAGTTTTGGCCGGCTCTTGCGCAGGTAATGCAGCGCAGATTCGAGCTGTGCGCCGCGCATCTGGCCGTCACTGGCAACGAACGCTGCGGCATCGTCGTGCGCGGCGATGATCAGTTTACGGTCGAACGGTGCGGAAGAAACCATGCCCGTGGCCCAGACGCTGACGACGGTGTTCTGTGTGGACACATCGAAGGCGTCTGCCAGAGGAATCCAGCAGGCGGTGAGCAGTAAAGAAGGGATAAGCAGATTTGAAAGAAAACGCATGGGACTCGGCAACTGTTGGCGAGTCCCAAGGCTAGCGCAATGCCCGGACTAGAGCCAGCGCCGAAACATCGGGACACGACCGGCGTGCCCCGTAATGTTTCTGTCGCTTAGATCGTCAGAATGGCCTGGGCCAGCTGTGCGTCGGTCGCGTTCAGTTGCGGAGCCTGATGACGGATGTGATCCAGTGCGCTCTCCAGTTTCACGCCACGGATTTCACCTTCGCTGGCTACGAAGCTGGCAGCGTCGTCACGGGCAGCGAGCACGATCTTGTCGTCACGGAAGGACGAAGTAACGTCGGAGGTGGCATCGGAAGAGGACTTGAGCGCGCCAACAACGGCGTCGGTGGTCACGATGAAGCTGGTGGCGCTGGCGTTGGCAGCTACGGCCAACATGGCGGCGGCGCTGAGCAGACGAAGACGGGACATGGGAGAACTCCTGTGGATAAACCGTATTGAGAGGTGGCTCGGTGTCTGAAGGTCAGACGCCAGTCGCACAGCATTCGCCACGTTCTGCATGGATCTTAGGCTTCCATTGCGACTTCGCACAGTGGTCAGGATGCTGGCCTTAATCGATTTCTCGTAACTGTACCTGCCTTTAATTAGATTATGAGAACTGTACCTGTTCGATGATCAGGGTGGAGACTCGGTTTTCCTAGACCACAAACGACAAAACCCGTCGCGGTTTCCCGCGACGGGTCTTGTGTATTCAATTCGGGTTGCTGGCGGTGGGTCTAGCGACCAGAGCCAGCGACGCTGCTTAGCGCCAGAACGGCTTGCTCAGCTCTTCGTAGCGTTGTGCTTCGCTGATACCGGCATCGGCCAGCAGACGCGAATCCAGGCGAGCCAGTTGGTGGCGGCTGGAGATGCGGCGCTGCCACAACATCAGGTTGGCGATAACGCGCAGAGGCAGGGAAGCCTGGGTTTTTACAGCTTTGTCTTCGAAGAACAGTTCGGAACTGAGTGTACGTTCCATGGTTGACATCCTTCCGCTTGTGGCGGGATTAGGTAGTGGTTTAACTGGTGCCCATGATCCTCTCGTTTGGCCAGACTCTCTAGATACAGTTCACCTGTATTGTGAGTGACCAGTTAACTGTTTATAGGGGGTGTACGGGTCAAAATTGCGCAAACTGTACTTGTCTGCGCTTATTTGGTGCATTTTTACCCAAATCGATGATTAGAGTAGGCAAAAGCCGTAGGAAAAGACCGGTACAGCAGTACAGTTTTTGACGGCTGCGGCGGTTTTCAAAATTCCGCTGACGAAACTGTGTTTGCGCCAGCGGAAAATCTGTGCGGATTACACCGCCAGCATGCGTCCGGTTTCTTCCAGATTGATGTGCCAGCTCAGGGCGTCACGCAGGATGTGCGGGGTGTGGCCGCCGATCGCACAGGCTTTTTCGAAGTAATCGTTCAGCGCCGGGCGGTAATCCGGGTGCACGCAATTATCGATGATGACCCGGGCGCGTTCCCGTGGCGCCAGGCCGCGCAGGTCGGCCAGGCCCACTTCGGTCACCAGGATGTCGACGTCATGCTCGGTATGGTCGACGTGGCTGACCATTGGCACCACGCTGGAAATCGCGCCGCCCTTGGCGATCGACTTGGTCACGAACACCGCCAGGTGTGCGTTGCGCGCGAAGTCGCCCGAGCCGCCAATGCCGTTCATCATCCGCGTGCCGCAGACGTGGGTGGAGTTGACGTTGCCATAGATGTCGAACTCAAGGGCGGTGTTGATGCCGATGATGCCCAGGCGCCGCACCACCTCCGGGTGGTTGGAGATTTCCTGCGGACGCAATACCAGCTTGTCCTTGTACTTCTCCAGATTGCCGAACACGTCGCTGTTGCGCCGCTCCGACAGAGTGATCGAGCTGCCCGAGGCGAAGCTCAGCTTGCCCGCATCAATCAGGTCAAAGGTCGAGTCTTGCAGCACTTCGGAATACATGGTCAGGTCTTCGAACGGCGAATCGATCAGCCCGCACATCACCGCGTTGGCAATGTTGCCGATCCCGGCCTGCAACGGGCCGAGCTTGTTGGTCATGCGCCCGGCGTCGACTTCCTGCTTGAGGAAAGTGATCAGGTGATCGGCGATGGCTTTGGTATCGACATCCGGCGACGACACGGTGGACGGCGAGTCCGACTGCTGGGTGATGACGATGGCGACAATCTTCTCCGGCGGGATCGGGATCGCGGTGCTGCCGATGCGGTCGTCGACCTTTACCAGCGGGATCGGCGTGCGGGTCGGGCGGTAGGTCGGAATATAGATGTCGTGCAGACCTTCGAGGTTGGCGTTGTGCGCCAGGTTGATCTCGACGATCACGTGTTTGGCGAAGATCGCGAAGCTCGCCGAGTTGCCCACCGAAGTGGTCGGCACGATGTGGCCCTGTTCGGTGATGGCCACAGCTTCGATGACGGCGATGTCCGGCAGCTTCAGCTGCTGGTTGCGCAGTTGCTCGACGGTTTCCGACAGGTGCTGGTCGATGAACATCACTTCGCCGGCGTTGATTGCCTTGCGCAAGGTGCTGTCGACCTGGAACGGCATGCGCCGGGACAGCACGCCAGCCTCGGTCAGTTGCTTGTCGAGGTCATTGCCCAGACTGGCGCCGGTCATCAGGCTGATCTTCAGCGGCGTGACCTTGGCTCGCTCGGCCAGCGCATGGGGAACGGCCTTGGCTTCGCCGGCGCGGGTGAAGCCGCTCATGCCGACGGTCATGCCGTCCTCGATCAGCGCAGCGGCGTCGGCGGCGCTCATCACTTTATCCAACAACGAAGGCAGGCGAATACGGTCACGGTACATGGATTATTTTCTCGGGCAGCGAGTAGCAGGATGCGCAGTCTAGTGAATTTCGCGAGCGCCTGTCCCGCTACCAAGGTCGCAAACGAGGCGTCTATTTTGCGGGTTTCAAGTAAAACACCGTTACCGGATCTGCAACAACGCGGCAAATTGTCCGACGGTTTGCGCAAACAAAAACGCCCCGACAAGTCGGGGCGTTCGGTGTTGCCGGCGAGGGTTACTCGACCGCTTTGACCATGTCTTCGATGACTTTCTTCGCGTCGCCGAACACCATCATGGTCTTGTCCAGGTAGAACAGTTCGTTGTCCAGACCGGCATAGCCGCTGGCCATCGAGCGCTTGTTGACGATGATGGTCTTGGCCTTGAACGCTTCGAGGATCGGCATGCCGGCAATCGGCGATTTCGGATCGTTCTTGGCAGCCGGGTTGACCACGTCGTTGGCGCCCAGCACCAGCACCACGTCGGCCTGACCGAACTCGGAGTTGATGTCTTCCATCTCGAACACCTGGTCGTACGGCACTTCGGCCTCGGCCAGCAGTACGTTCATGTGGCCAGGCATCCGACCGGCCACCGGGTGGATCGCGTATTTCACGGTCACGCCATGGTGGGTCAGCTTCTCGGTCAGCTCTTTCAGCGCGTGCTGTGCACGGGCCACGGCCAGGCCGTAACCCGGAACGATGATTACGGTGTCGGCGTTGGTCAGCAGGAAGGTCGCGTCGTCAGCCGAACCGGATTTCACCGGACGGGCTTCCTTCTCACCGGCAGGACCGGCTTCTGCTGTATTGCCGAAACCGCCGAGCAGTACATTAAAGAAGGAACGGTTCATCGCCTTGCACATGATGTACGAGAGGATCGCACCGCTCGAACCCACCAGGGAACCGGCAATGATCAGCATCGAGTTGTTCAGCGAGAAGCCGATACCCGCCGCCGCCCAGCCGGAATAGCTGTTGAGCATCGACACCACCACCGGCATGTCGGCGCCGCCGATCGGGATGATGATCAGCACGCCCATGACGAACGCGAGAGCCAGCATCAGCGCGAACGCGGCGAGGTTGCCGGTCAGCATGAAGGTGACGCCGAGGATCAGCGTCGCCAGACCCAGTACCGCGTTCAGCTTGTGCTGACCGTTGAACTGTACCGGTGCACCCTGGAACAGACGGAACTTGTATTTGCCCGACAGCTTGCCGAACGCGATCACTGAACCGGAGAAGGTGATTGCACCGATGGCGGCGCCCAGGAACAGCTCCAGACGGTTACCCGCCGGGATCGAGTCGCCCAGTTGCTTGACGATGCCCAGCGACTGCGGCTCGACCACGGCAGCAATGGCGATGAACACCGCTGCCAGACCGATCATGCTGTGCATGAACGCAACCAGTTCCGGCATCTTGGTCATTTCAACGCGTTTGGCCATGATCGAACCGGCGGTGCCGCCGATCAGCAGGCCGACGATCACGTAACCGATGCCAGCAGTCGCCAGCTCGGCGCCCAGCTTATAGATGAGGCCGACCGTGGTGATGATTGCCAGTGCCATGCCGAGCATGCCGAACAGGTTGCCGCGGCGCGACGTGGTCGGGTGCGACAGGCCCTTGAGGGCCTGGATGAAGCAGATCGACGCGATCAGGTAGAGCGTCGTGACGAGGTTCATGCTCATTACTTAGGCGCCTCTTCTTTTGCTTTCGGGGCTTTCTTCTTGAACATCTCAAGCATGCGGCGGGTCACCAGGAAGCCACCGAATACGTTGACCGCGGCCAGTGCCACGGCGAGGGTGCCCATGGTCTTGCCCAGAGGGGTGACGGTCAGTGCGGCGGCGAGCATGGCGCCGACGATCACGATCGCCGAAATGGCGTTGGTCACCGCCATCAAAGGCGTGTGCAGCGCGGGTGTAACGTTCCATACCACGTGATAACCGACATAAATCGCCAGCACGAAGATGATCAGGTTGTAGATACCGGGGGAGATAAGCTCTTCCATCGTCTGAATCCCTGCTTAGGCGTTTTTGCGGATGACTTGGCCGTCGCGGCACATCAGGCACGCGGCGACGATGTCGTCTTCGAGGTTCACTTCGAACTGGCCTTCTTTGGTAAAGACCAGCTTCAGGAAGTCCAGCAGGTTGCGTGCGTACAGCGCCGAGGCGTCTGCGGCGACTTCACCGGCGAGGTTGGTCGGGCCGACGATGGTCACGCCGTTCTCGATCACGACCTGATCGGCCACGGTCAGCGGGCAGTTGCCACCCTGTGCTGCCGCGAGGTCGATGACCACCGAGCCGGGTTTCATCTGCGCCACGGTGTCCGCGCTCAACAGCGTTGGTGCCTTGCGGCCCGGAATCAGTGCGGTGGTGATGACGATGTCAGCCTGCCTGGCGCGCTCGTGCACGGCCTGGGCCTGACGCTGCATCCAGCTCGCCGGCATCGGGCGTGCGTAACCACCGACGCCGACCGCGCATTCGCGTTCTTCATCGGTCTCGTAAGGCACGTCGACGAACTTGGCGCCGAGGGATTCGATCTGTTCCTTCACGGCCGGACGTACGTCGGACGCTTCGATGACGGCACCCAGACGTTTCGCCGTGGCAATCGCCTGCAACCCGGCCACACCAGCACCCAGAATCAGCACGCGCGCCGCTTTCACGGTGCCCGCAGCGGTCATCAGCATCGGCATGAAGCGCGGATAGTAGTGGGCGGCCAGCAGCACCGCCTTATAGCCGGCAATGTTCGCCTGGGACGACAGCACGTCGAGGCTCTGGGCCCGGGAGGTGCGTGGCGCCGCTTCCAGGGCGAACGCGGTAATCCCGCACTCGGCCATCTTCGCGATGGTGTCGTTGTTGAACGGGTTGAGCATGCCCACCAGCACCGTTCCGCGCTTGATCAGCGTCAGTTCGGCATCGCTTGGCGCGACCACTTTGAGAATCAGCTCGGCGCCAAACGCGTCATTGGCACTGCCAATGGTTGCGCCTGCCGCTTCATAGGCACTGTCGACAACGCTGGCTTTAACGCCGGCGCCGGTTTGCACAGTGACCTTATGACCTTGGCTGATCAGCTTTTTAATGGTTTCCGGGGTTGCAGCAACCCGTGTTTCACCGGTCTGGGTTTCGAGAGGAACACCAATGTGCACGTCAAATCTCCTGCGTGATCTTATTGAGTAAACCCATGCACTACGGATGGTGCGACTGGGGCGGCCGATCAGCACGATCCCGCCAAATCAGGGCGGGGCGCGGCATTTTGCAGGCGAAGTTTATGCCCTTCAAGGGATTATGACGGGTGACGGAAAATTAACTACAAGTCATCCCGTGACCGAATGTCGCAGATGGCCAGTTGAATCCCTTGCAGGCCGTGCCTTTCAAGGAGTCTGGATGAATTTGAAGAATTTTCTCATCGGTGACGTGAATAGGTCGCAATGAGTCGCGAATGAGGGCGCAAAGCCACGTCGTCAGGCGCTTGTGGGACGTCTGTACGACTTTCGGATACAGTCTGTCTATTTGCGACAAATAGTTATATCTGTAGGGCTTTGGTTTTCCTGACTACGGGGTTAGTAATCGCTGAGGCCCTTTATCCTTCTAGGTTGTAGCTGTGTGCCTGGTTCACCAGCCAATCGCGAAAAGCCTTGAGTGACGCCGATTCGACCTTTCGCTCCGGAATCATCAGGTAATACGCCTTGATGCTGGAGAGCGCGTTTGGGTTGGCAATCACCAGGCGTTTCTCGGCCAGTTCGCGCTGAATCAGGAACGGTGGGATCAGCGCGATGCCCATGTCGTGCATGGCAGCCTGGGCCAGCATGGAGAATAGCTCGTAGCGCGGACCTGTCATGTCGCGGGGGATGTTCAGGTGTTGCGAGTTGAACCACTGTCGCCAGGCGTAGGGGCGGGTGGTTTGCTGGAGCAGCGGCAGATCGGCGATTTTATCGGGTGTCAGATGCGTCTTGTTGCCGAGCAGGGCGGGACTGCATACCGGCATCGGATTCTCGCCCATCAACCTGTGGGATTCGGTACCGGACCAGTCGGCATCGCCAAAGTAGATGGCGGCATCGAAGTCAGTGTCGGCAAACAGGAATGGGCGCGTGCGATTCGTCAGGTTGACCGTCACTTCCGGGTGCTTGAGCTGGAAGTCCTTCAGCCTTGGCAACAACCATTGCGTGCCGAAGGTGGGCACCACGGCGAGTTCGATCACGTTGGTACCTTGCTGGCCCATCACCGACAGGGTGTCGCGTTCAACGGCGTCGAGTTGAGTGGCAACCCGGCGGCTGTAGGAAAGGCCCGCTTCTGTCAGTTTCACCCCGCGACGCGAGCGTCGGAAGAGTTCGACGCTGAGGAAGTCTTCCAGGCTGGCGATCTGTCGGCAAATGGCGCCCTGGGTGAGGGAAAGTTCTTCGGCGGCCTTGGTAAAGCTCTCGTGACGGGCGGCGGCTTCGAAGCTGATCAGGGCGGTGGTGCTGGGTATCTTGCGGCGCATGTACGTCAACCTCACTAATACATCGCTTAATCGGCATTTCGCGACGTTTCGGAGTGAGAAATTAGCACAACAGGATGCGAAATCCTCGTTTGCCGGGATGGCGAAGCGGGCCTAGGATCAATGCCACGTTAATTCACCCGATTTGCGAGGACTCACTCATGGGCGGTAAAGCTAGCTTCAACTGGATCGATCCACTGCTGCTGGATCAACAGCTGACTGAAGAAGAACGCATGATCCGCGACACTGCCGAGCAATTCGCCCAGCAGAGCCTCGCGCCACGCGTTCTGGAAGCCTTCCGCCATGAGAAGACCGATCCGGCGATCTTCCGTGAAATGGGCGAAGTCGGCCTGTTGGGCGCAACCATTCCCGAGCAGTACGGTGGCAGCGGCCTCAACTACGTCAGCTATGGCCTGATTGCCCGTGAAGTCGAGCGTGTCGACTCTGGCTACCGTTCGATGATGAGCGTGCAGTCTTCGCTGGTGATGGTGCCGATCAACGAATTCGGTACCGAAGCACAGAAACAGAAGTACCTGCCGAAACTGGCTTCCGGCGAGTGGATCGGCTGCTTCGGTCTGACCGAACCGAACCACGGCTCCGACCCGGGCGCGATGATTACGCGTGCACGCAAGGTCGATGGCGGCTACAGCCTGACCGGCGCCAAGATGTGGATCACCAACAGCCCGATCGCCGATGTGTTTGTGGTCTGGGCCAAAGATGATGCCGGCGACATCCGTGGCTTCGTACTGGAGAAGGGCTGGAAAGGCCTGAGCGCCCCGGCGATTCACGGCAAGGTCGGCCTGCGGGCTTCGATCACCGGCGAAATCGTCATGGATAACGTGTTCGTGCCGGAAGAGAACATCTTTCCGGACGTGCGTGGTCTGAAAGGTCCGTTCACCTGCCTCAACTCTGCACGTTATGGCATTTCCTGGGGTGCGCTGGGCGCGGCCGAGTTCTGCTGGCACACCGCTCGCCAGTACACCCTGGATCGTCAACAGTTCGGCCGTCCGCTGGCCGCTACTCAGTTGATCCAGAAGAAGCTGGCTGACATGCAGACCGAGATCACCCTGGCGCTGCAAGGCTGTCTGCGTCTGGGCCGCATGAAGGATGAGGGCACTGCTGCGGTTGAAATCACTTCCATCATGAAGCGCAACTCTTGCGGCAAGTCTCTCGAGATCGCTCGTATGGCGCGTGACATGTTGGGCGGCAACGGGATCTCTGATGAGTTCGGTGTGGCCCGTCACCTGGTCAACCTGGAAGTGGTGAATACCTATGAAGGTACTCACGACGTTCACGCGCTGATCCTCGGTCGTGCGCAGACCGGCCTGCAGGCGTTCTATTAATAGGAGAGCGACCATGGGCGCGCTGTCGCATCTACGGGTACTGGATTTATCGCGAGTGCTGGCCGGCCCATGGGCCGGGCAAATTCTTGCCGACCTTGGGGCGGAAGTGATCAAGGTCGAGCGCCCGGGCAATGGTGACGACACTCGCGCCTGGGGGCCGCCCTTCCTGAAAGACGCCTATGGCGAGAACACCAGCGAGGCGGCTTATTACCTGTCGGCCAACCGCAACAAGCAATCGGTGACGATCGACTTCACGCGTCCCGAGGGTCAGAAGCTGGTAAGGGAGTTGGCAGCCAAGTCCGACATCCTTATCGAAAACTTCAAGGTGGGGGGGCTGGCGGCTTATGGCCTGGATTACGAGTCGCTGAAGGCAATCAATCCGGATCTGATCTATTGCTCGATCACCGGTTTCGGTCAGAGCGGACCGTATGCGAAGCGTGCGGGTTATGACTTCATGATCCAGGGGCTCGGCGGTCTGATGAGCCTGACCGGGCGGCCCGAAGGTGATGAGGGTGCGGGGCCGGTGAAGGTGGGTGTGGCGCTCACGGATATCCTGACGGGGCTGTATTCGACCGTGGCGATTCTGGCGGCGCTGGCCCACCGTGATCACGATGGTGGTGGGCAGCATATCGATATGGCTTTGCTGGATGTGCAGGTGGCGTGCCTGGCCAACCAGGCGATGAACTACCTGACGACGGGCACTGCGCCAAAGCGGCTGGGGAATGCGCATCCGAATATTGTGCCGTACCAGGATTTTCCTACGGCTGACGGCGACTTCATTCTCACGGTGGGTAATGACGGGCAGTTCCGCAAGTTCGCCGAAGTGGCGGGGCAGCCGCAGTGGGCGGATGATCCGCGTTTCGCGACTAATAAGCTGCGGGTGGCGAACCGTGCGGTGCTGATTCCGCTGATTCGTCAGGCGACAGTCTTCAAGACGACTGCAGAGTGGGTGGCTCAGCTGGAGCAGGCGGGTGTACCGTGTGGGCCGATCAATGATCTGTCGCAGGTGTTCGAGGATCCACAGGTGAAGTCTCGCGGGTTGGCGATTGAGCTGCCTCACGCGCTGGCGGGGATGGTGCCGCAGGTGGCCAGCCCGATTCGGTTGTCGCGGACTCCTGTCGAGTATCGCCGTGCGCCTCCTTTGCTGGGCGAGCATACGCTGGAGGTTTTACAGCGCGTGCTGGGCTTGGGGGCGGGTGCAGTGGCTGCGATGAAGGAGGATGGAGTGCTCTGAGAGTTCTCTCTATATAGAAAGGGTGCTGAATCCTTCTTCTATATAGAAGGACTTGAGTGCTTTTTGGCCTATCGGCAAGTTATTGAAAGAAAAGCGAAATTAAGTGTTGACGGCAGATTCTGAGTCTCTATAATTCGCCCCACTTCCGGCGCAGTCGAAACGGAAAACTCCTTGAGATTCAATGAGTTAAGTA
>NZ_FOYE01000004.1:0-26960 GCF_900115915.1 Pseudomonas sp. NFIX49
ACCACCTGATCCCATCCCGAACTCAGAAGTGAAACGATGCATCGCCGATGGTAGTGTGGGGTTTCCCCATGTGAGAGTAGGTCATCGTCAAGATTGAATTCCGAAACCCCTGTCTGCTAATGCAGACAGGGGTTTTGTCGTTTCAGAGCCCATAAAAGTCTGATCTTCAAACAGCTCTGCGCGTCTTGCTGCTCCGACGAGCCTGCCATTTGCGCCACCAGATGTAGACGCCAGTCCCCGACAACCCCGCAATCAGAACACCCAATACTGCGATCATCACTTGTCCGGTGAAGCCTATGATCCGCCCCCCATGTATCGGCAACTGCAACCGATAAAACCGCTCTCCCAACGTCCCTTCTCCTGCGATCTCCTGCCCCAATAATCGTCCGTCAGTACCGTGGAAGAATAACCAGGATTTGCCGTGGGCCTCGGTGTCATGCTGTCCAAATCCCGCACCGTAAAAGTTGTATTCAAAGCTGTAATACAACTCGCCGATCGCTGCTGTCAGCCCCAACCTTTTTCCCTCCTGCTGTGCCCTTTCGTACGCCTGTTGATAACTCAATCGGGTGATCCCCAGCTCTTCGGCCGGCATTCGCCCTCGGGCCTCATACACGCTCGGTTCAATCGAAGAAAACAACGACACCACCGGTTTGAAAACCTGGCTCGGCAGGTTCATCGCCACGCTGCTGACGGCTATCGGCAGCAATAACAACCACAGCCACAAGCCCCCTGCCCGATGCAGATCGAAGTTGAGTCGATACGCATGGCCGCCCTTGATCTTCCAGGCGCTCGACCACTTCTTCCAGAACGGTTTCCCCCGCGGCAATGTCAGCCAGAGGGCGATTAAGCAGTCGATCACCCAGGCTATGGCCACCAACCCCATCAGCAGCAAACCCCAGTTACCGGGCAGTGTCAGGTTGTAGTGAAACTCGAGAATGAACGGAACGAAGTTCTCACGCTGGAAACAGCACTCGCCCCAGTAACGCTGGCCTTTTTGCTCGCCACTGACCGGATCGAGGTAGAACACCTGATTGCGTTCTTTAAACGGTTCACCCGTCGCCGGATCATTGCGCGGTACCGCCGCCAGTAATGCCGTGTGGCCTGCCTCGTTCGGGTACTCCATGTACCAGACCTGCAACTTCGGATGGGCCGATTGCACCGCATCAACCAGCTCACCTGGCGGCAGACGCTCTCCCTCGGCCGACGCCGCGTAAAACTCCGGATTCAACCACTCATCCAGCT
Organism: Pseudomonas sp. NFIX49; assembly: GCF_900115915.1. Taxonomy (NCBI): domain Bacteria; kingdom Pseudomonadati; phylum Pseudomonadota; class Gammaproteobacteria; order Pseudomonadales; family Pseudomonadaceae; genus Pseudomonas; species Pseudomonas sp. NFIX49. The sequence continues at coordinate 1,243 of NZ_FOYE01000004.1, forward strand.
CATGGTTGAACGCCAGAATGCTTCCGGTGATCCCGGCCAGGAGCAGAAAAACCGCCGTGGCCAACCCGATATACCGGTGCAACAAAACCAGAAACGAACGCATGGAAACTTCCCCCCACAGATACGACAAAGCCAGCCCCTGAAATCAGGGGCTGGCTTTTTCATGCACAAGACAAAGGCTTAGAACTGGTAACTGACCGTGGCGGCGACGTTGCGCTCTTCGCCCATGTAGCAGAAGTCCAGGCTGGCGCAGGAGGCCACGTAGGATTCGTTGGTCAGATTGTTCGCATTCAGGCGTACGTCGATACCCTTCAGACCGACCTTGCCGAGGTCATAGCCAATCGATGCGTCGAACAATGTGTAGGACGGCACCTTCATGGTGTTCTCTGCATCCGCCCAGCTATAGCCGACATAACGCACACCACCGCCCAGTCGCAGGCCATCAAGCGCCGCGCTGTCGAACTTGTAGTCGGCCCACAAGGACGCCATGTGCCGCGGTGCCTGGGTTGGCGAGTTGCCTTTGTTCTCGATCACATTGGTCGGTGTGCTCAAGGTGCTGGTCATCGACTTCGAGTATTCAATGTCGGTGAAGGTGTAGCTGCCGAGGACTTTCAGGTTGTCGGTCAACTGCATGTGCGCTTCAAGTTCCAGCCCCTGAGAGCGGACAGCGCCTACAGCGCGATAGAAATTTTCCTGCGGCAGTTTGGTCGCCAGGTTTTCCTGATCGATGCGGAACAACGAGGCGGTGAACAGGTTGTCAGTACCCGGCGGCTGATACTTCAAGCCCATTTCCCACTGCGTTCCATCGGTCGGTGCAAGAGGATTGCCAGCACTGTCCGCGTAGGAATTCGGGTTGAACGACTCGGAATAGCTGACGTACGGCGCGAGGCCGTTATCGAACAGATACAGCGCGCCGGCACGGCCGGTGAGCTTGGTGCGTCGATCATTGATCTCGGTGCCGACCGGACGGCCGGCTTCGGCGATGCGGTTTTCGTCGGAGGTTTCCACCCAGTCCTGGCGCAGGCCCAGCGAGAAGCGCCACTTGTCCATCTCGATCAGGTCTTGCAGGTAAACGCCGGTCTGCTCAAGACGGCGCAGGTAGCTGGTCTCGCCGTACGGTGTAATAGCGGAATTGCCGTACACCGGGTTGAACGCATTGATCGGCGCCAGGCCGCCGCTGGTCCAGTCGACCACGGTTTTGCGCCGCTGGTAATCCGCGCCCATCAGCACTGTGTGCTTGGTTGCGCCGGTGAAGAATTCGGCCTGGAGCATGTTATCGACGATGAACGCATGGAGGCGCTCGTCACCGCCGGTGTAGTAGCGATTCAGTTCGTTGCTGGTCGGCGACGTCCAGCCATAGGCGTACACCTGATCCATGTTCACTTTGGAGTCGAGGTAGCGGAAGTTCTGCCGCGCGGTGAAGACGTCGTTGAAGCGGTGTTCGAACTGGTAACCGAACGACTGCTGATCACGGGAGTAACCGTCAATGCCCGGCTCGCCTTCGAAGAAGTGCGGCGAGATACGATTACCGTTGCGCTGATGAATCGTGCCGTCGGCCGGCACGCCACCGTGATAGCCGCCGTCCGGGTCATGCTGCAGATACGCTTGCAGAGTCAGCGACGTGTCCTCGCTGAAATCGATGCTGACGGTTGGCGCGAGGGCGAAGCGCTTTTCCTTGTTGTGGTCGAATTGCGTGTCGGACTGATCCGTCAATCCGATCAGACGATAGGCGATGCGCTTGTCGTCATCGACCGGTCCGCTGAAGTCAAAACCGACACCACGTTGGCCCTGAGTACCCACGGTGGCTTGTACCTGGTGATAGGCCTCGTACAGCGGCTTCTTGCTGGTCAGCGCCACCAGACCGCCCGGCGAGCTGCGGCCGTAGAGCACCGACGACGGGCCCTTCAGAATATCGACGCGCTCGAGGAAATACGGATCGACCTGCATCGTGCTGTAGGTGCCGCTGTCGCCCATCGACTTGAGGCCGTCGAGGTAGATGTTGTCCACCGAGCCATCGTTGAAGCCGCGCATCGCCACATAGTCGTAACGGTGCGTGGCGCCGTAAGGGTTGGTCAGTACGCCGGGGGAGTAACGCATGGCTTGGGACACGGTTTGCGAGCCTTGGTCATCCATTTGCTCACGGGTGACTACTGACACACTTTGCGAGGTTTCCAGCAGCGCGGTACTGGTCTTGGTGGCGATCTGGCTGTGCGTCGCGTTGTAGCCGTCCATGCTGCCCAGTGCGTTGCCGAGGGCGAAGCCTTTGATGTCGGTGGTCGGCAGGGCCAGCGCTTCGGTTCCTGCAACCGAGCGCAACACATAGCTGCTGCCGTCTTGGCTGACCGCCTCCAGACCCGAACCACCGAGCAGATGACTCAGCGCCTGATCGGTCGAATACTCGCCCTGCACACCCGGTGACTGCCGGCCCTGGGTTTGCTGCGGCGTCATCGACAACGTGATGCCCGCCTCACGCGCGAACTGGTTGAGCGCATCGCCCAGCGGTCCGGCGGCGATGTTGTAGCGGTGGCTGCTGACCTCGCTGGCATTGGCCGCCATGCTCAGGCTCGGCAACACGCCAACGCCCAGTGCAGTAGAAAACAGCGCCGCCCGAACGGCGTGGCGCAACAATCCCGATTCGGCAGAGAAATTCAGAGGGGTCTTACAGGTAACGCGCGCAGTCATTGTAGGTTTCCGTAGGCAGTCGCGAAGGCTGAGTTGAAGTGCTTACTGACTAAGCCGGACTTGCCGCGAAAACCCGCCAAAATACTTTCAGGCCACAGACTCCAGCGTCACCCACCAACGGGTGCGGTAGCGCAATTGCACCGGCAGGGTCTGCGGCAGGATCGCCAGCAGCTTGTCGGTGTCCTCAAGACGGAACACGCCGGACAGACGCAAATCCGCAATATCCGACGCACAGCTCAGAAATCCCTGACGATACCGCCCGACTTCGCCGAGGAAGTCGCCCAGCCGCATGTTGCGAGTCACGATCAGCCCGTCGACCCAGGCACCGGCATCCATGTCCAACGGCGGCGCCGGGCGAACTTGATGGTGATCGATCAGATAGCTCTGACCGGCGATGGCCTCCATCGAGTTGCCAGCGGAGTGAATCGCGACCCGGCCACTGGTGACGCTCAGGCGCGTGCAGTCATCTTCCTGGCGCAGAATGAATCGCGCCTTGAACGGCTCGTAACTGCCATGACGACTCTGCACCCGCAGCGGTCGGTCAATCGGCGCACCTTCATCGGCACCGCCACAGGTGACGATGATTTCGCCACGGGTCAGCTTGATCAGCCGTTGTTGCGCGGTGTAATCGAGATCCACGCTGCTGGCGGTGTTGAGTTCGATCCGCGTGCCGTCCGGCAACTGGAAGCCACGGCGTTCGCCGGTAGCGGTGGCGTAGTCGGCGCTCCACTGTTGCCAGACGGACGTGTCTTTGGCCAGCCATCCCGCCGAGCCCATCAGCAGCGCGCCGGACAACAGCTTCAATGCCTGACGTCGCCCCAGCCCCTGCGCACTGTTTTCCAGCGTGTTGAATGCCACCTGCGCACCAGGCACGGCGCGCAGATTGTGAGTCAGTTCAGCTTGCAGAGACTGCACCCGTTGCCAGGCCAGTTCGTGATCATGGTGCTCGGCGCGCCATTGTTCGCACTGGCGATTCAGGCGCGGGTTGCCGTTGTTATTACGCAGGCGCAGGAGCCAGTGAATGGCCTGTCGGACCACCTGCTGGGGTGGCTCGGCGCGTCGGCCGAGCGAGAGGTTGTCCACCGGCATCAGCTTTCGTACCGCAACACGTAGCAGTGAAACAGCGCATCGGCGACGTAGCGTTCTACCGAGCGCAGGGACAGCCCCATCTGCTCGGCGATCTGCTTGTGGGTCAAACCTTCGCACTGAGCCAGCAGAAATGCCTGACGCACTTTCGGCTTCAAGCCTTCAAGCATGCGGGCAATGCCTTCGAGAAGTTCGATCACCAAGGCGCGGGATTCGGCACTCGGGGTTTCGGCTTCAGGCAAATGGGCGATGGTTTCCAGATAGGCGCGTTCAATTTCTTCACGGCGCCAATGATCAATCACCAGCCCTCGGGCAACTGTGCGCAAAAACGCGCGAGGTGCCTTGAGTTCCAGACGCTCGGTGCGCTGCAGCAAACGCACGAAGGTGTCCTGAGCCAGATCCGCCGCATCGGCGGCATTGCCCAGCCGCGCGCGCAACCAGCCGTTGAGCCAGCCGTGATGACTACTGTAAAGCGCCTGTACAGCCAACTCAGGTGAGGACATGAACGCGACAGCCCGAACGTCACAAATGATAATTAGTCGCATTGTCATCAAGGGTTACAGAATTTGCAACCGGCGCTGCAAAACGCTCATCAAAAAAGCAGAGGCGACCGCTCTAATACACCGTCCGGCGGGAATCTGGCAGAAATGCCATCCATTTCCTGCAAAGCCCTAAGTTTTCTCCAAAGCGTGCCGACAGACTGGTGAGACATGCGTGCACCAAAGTAGAGCAGCCGTCAGAACGCTGCCTGCGCTGTACATGGAATGTTGCATCCGGAACGCATCCCCACTTTTCGCATAAGAAGTCCCATGAAATGAATCTCAAGTTCAGCCATAAAATCCTGCTGGCCGCCTCGGGCGTCGTGGTCCTGGCGTTCGCGCTGTTCACTTTGTACAACGACTATCTGCAGCGAAACACCATTCGCCAGAACCTCCAGTCCTCGGTCCAGCAGGCCGGTGACTTGACCGCCAGCAGTGTGCAGAACTGGATGAGCGGGCGGATTCTGGTGCTGGAAAACCTCGCGCAGAACGTCGCCCATCAAGGCAAGAATGCCGACTTCCCGGGGCTGGTCGATCAACCGGCCTTCACCTCGAACTTCCAGTTCACCTACGTCGGTCAGGCCAACGGCGTGTTCACCCAGCGCCCTGACGCGAAGATGCCGGACGGTTACGACCCGCGTCAGCGCCCCTGGTACAAGCAGGCCGTGGCCGCTGACCAGACCATGCTGACCCCGCCATACATGGCCGCCGTTGGCGGTCTGGTGGTGACCATCGCCATGCCGGTGAAAAAGAACGGCGAGCTGCTTGGCGTAGTGGGCGGTGACCTGAGCCTGGAAACCCTGGTGAAGATCATCAACTCGGTGGACTTCGGCGGCCTGGGCCACGCGTTCCTGGTCAGCGGTGACGGTCAGGTGATCGTCAGCCCGGACAAAGACCAGGTGATGAAGAACCTCAAGGACATCTACCCGAACGCTGGAGTGCGCATTGAGAAGGGCAACCAGAACGTGGTGCTCAACGGCCAGGAACGCATCCTTTCGTTCACTCCGGTCGCCGGTCTGCCGAATGCCGAGTGGTACATCGGTCTGTCGATCGATCGCGACAAGGCCTACGCCGCACTCAGCCAGTTCCGTACTTCGGCAGTGATCGCGATGTTCGTCGCGGTGGGCGCGATTGCAGTCTTCCTGAGTCTGCTTATCACCGTGCTGATGCGTCCGCTGATCACCATGGGCCGCGCGATGCAGGACATCGCTCAGGGTGAGGGCGACCTGACCCGTCGTCTGGTAGTGGAAAGCAAGGACGAGTTCGGCGAGCTGGGCAGTTCGTTCAACCAGTTCGTGGAGCGGATTCACGCGTCCATTTCCGAAGTGTCTTCCGCGACTCGCCACGTACACGACCTGTCGCAACGGGTGATGGCATCGTCCAACGCCTCGATCATCGGTTCCGACGAGCAAAGCGCGCGCACCAACAGCGTGGCCGCCGCGATCAATCAACTGGGTGCCGCCACTCAGGAAATCGCCCGTAACGCGGCCGACGCTTCGCAACACGCCAGCGGCGCGAGCGAGCAGGCCGATGACGGTCGTCAGGTGGTCGAGCAGACGATTCAGGCCATGACCGAGCTGTCGCAGAAGATCAGCCTGTCGTGCACCCAGATCGAAACCCTGAACGCGAGCACCGACAACATCGGCCACATTCTCGATGTGATCAAAGGCATCTCCCAGCAGACCAACCTGCTGGCGCTCAACGCGGCCATCGAAGCGGCCCGTGCCGGTGAAGCCGGACGCGGTTTTGCGGTGGTGGCGGACGAAGTGCGTAACCTCGCTCACCGCACCCAGGAGTCGGCGGAAGAGATCCACAAGATGATCACTTCGCTGCAGGTCGGCTCCCGCGAAGCGGTGACCACCATGAACGCCAGTCAGGCGTCCAGCGAGGAGACCGTTGAAGTGGCGAACCAGGCCGGTCTGCGCCTGGTCAGCGTGACCCAGCGCATCGGCGAAATCGACGGCATGAACCAGTCGGTGGCCGCCGCTACCGAGGAACAGACCGCCGTGGTGGAAACCCTCAACGTCGACGTCAACCAGATCAACCTGCTGAACCAGCAGAGCGTGGCCAACCTCAATGAAACGTTGAAGGATTGCGATGCGTTGTCGCAGCAGGCCAACCGTTTGAAACAGCTGGTCGACAGCTTCAAGATCTGATCGCTTGCGGTAAAAAACAGCCCGCTGCGGAGTGATCCGCAGCGGGCTTTTTCATGCCTTACACAAACAGCTTCAGCACATTGCCCATCGCGTCATCGGCAAACCCCTGCACGAAATCCTTGAACCCCGGCAGTGCCTCGGGCCCACCGCTGGCCGGTTCGGCAATGATCGTCCAGGTCGCCCGCGACTTGCCCGCGCCCAAAGATTCCACATTCATCGCCGCCCACAGATTGGCCACGCCCAGGGTGTTGTAGATGGTGGTCCAGGTCATGCTCAGCGCCTGGTCGTCCCGGGAGTTGAGTTGCTCGACCACGATGTTGCCATCCTTGAAGAACTTCTTGCGCAGCGACGACACGCCTTCGCCGGTCATTTCAATGTGCGACAGCGCCGGAATGAAACGGTCGAAACCGTCGAATTTACCGACCACTGCCCACACTTGCCTGGCGTCCACCGGTACTTCCACCGAAGACACGACGTGGCAGCCGTGAGGGTTTTTGATCAGGGTGTCGGGTTGAAGATTGCTCATGGTGTTGCTCCTTGGTTGATGAGTCAGATGAAGTTGATTTCTTTCAGGTAGTCGCAGCCGCGACGCAGCAGCGCCGGGGATTTTTCCGGGTAGTGCGCGCCCATCTGCTGCACGCCGGCCTGGGCGTTGGCGTGGCCGATCAGGGAGATGTCGCCGATGTCTTCCTCGAAGCCGTTGAGGTAAAAACCGAGCACGCCGAACAGCGCGTTGTCGGCATCGACCCGGTCCAGTTGTTGTTGCCAGTCGGCGACGCTGACCAGCGAAAACTCGCTGCCGGTTTCGCGGAACGACGCGACGTAGGCATCCCAGCTCAGAGGCTCCGGGTTGTGCAGGTTGAACACCGCCCGTTCGGCCGAATAACGGCTGGCGTGGAAGGCGATGAAACGGGCAAGAAAGTCCACCGGCATCAGGTCGAAATTCAGCGCGAAGGCCGGCACCTGACCCAGCTGGATCGAGCCCTTGAGCATCAGCATCAAACGGTTCTTGTGCGGCTGACAGACACCGCTGAGGCTGTTGAAACTGATGTTGCCGGGCCGGTACAGATTGACCCGCACCCCACGCTCCCGGGCCCGTTCGAGGATGCGCTCGCCGACCCATTTCGACAGGTTGTAGCCGTTGCGGATGTAGATCGGCGGCGTCGGTGCGGCGGGCAGTTCCAGCACCCGGCCTGCGTCGTCGACGGTGCTGGAGGCCGACAGCGTCGAGACGAAATTGAACACCTTTTTGCTGCGCCCTTCGCACAGCCGCAGCAGTTCGAAAATCGGCTCGACGTTGTCCGCCGCCAGCGACTCGTAGTCGAGTACGTGATTGACGTTGGCAGCGTTGTGCACCAGCGCGCCGAATTCACGATCCAGTCGCTCGAAATCGTCATCGGCGAGGCCCAGTTGCGGCCGGGTGATGTCCGCCGAATAGACCCGCACCCGACTCAGGTCCAGATGCTCCAGCCGGTTCTCTCGCAATGACTGGGCAAAGCGCTGCGCCGCGGTTTGCCCGCCGCCGTCGCGCACCAGGCACGCCACCTCGCTGGCGCCCCATCCCAGCAGCGCCTCGACGATATGCACGCCGACAAAACTGTTGGCGCCGGTGACGATCACCTTGTGCACATCGCCCATGCGGCTGATCGGCAGCGGCTCGATGTCCAGCGCTCGCTCGGCGTCGGCCATCGCCTGGGCGCTGAGCACCGCGCTGTCGTCGGTGCCGCGCACCAGCGTGGCGAGCTTGGCGATGGTCGGCAGTTCGATGAAGCGGTTGATCGAAATGCTGCGGCCGAATTCCTCCCGCAGACGCAGGAGCATGCGTGACAGCAGAATCGAGTGACCGCCGAGATTGAAGAAGCTTTCGTCGGTGGAAATGTCGCTGGTCGGCAGCTCCAGCAACTCGCCCCAGATCTCCAACAGCAGCGCTTCTTCGGCGTTGGCCGGCAGGCATTTCGGGCCGCTGTCCTGCACGCTGACCGGCAACTCCAGCAAGGCTTTTCGGTCGACTTTGCCGTTGGCGGCGAACGGCATGTTCGGCAGTTCCGTCCACGCCACCGGTTGCATGTAGTCAGGCAAAAACTGCTGCGCGTGAGCTTTCAACGACTCGCGCGCGGCATCCGATTGCGGCTGGGCAAGGAACGCCAGAATCCGTCGCTGACTGTCGATCACCACGGCGATCTGCCGATACAGCTGACTCTCGCGCAGGCACCGTTCGATCTCTTCCGGCTCGACCCGGAAGCCGCGAATCTTCACCTGATTGTCGCGGCGTCCGCACAGCTCGATGCCATCCTCGCCCCACTTGGCCATGTCGCCGCTGCGGTAGGCGCGCAGACGCTGACCATCCGGCAACTCCAAGTCCAGATAGCGCTCCGCCGTCTGCTGTGGATTGTTCAGGTAACCCAGGCATACGCCGGGGCCGACGATGAACAATTCGCCCACCGTTTGCTCCGGCACCGGTTGCAGATCGTCATCGAGGATCAGCACCTGACTGTTGGCAATCGGCCCGCCGAGGGTGCGATTGCTGTCCCCCGGTTGCAGTTGCCGCGCGGTGATCAGCACCGTGGCTTCGGTCGGACCGTAGAGGTTATGCAGCTTGCCCTGGCGCGTCAGTTGCTCGATCACGAACGGCTCGCAGACGTCGCCGCCGGTCATGATCTGCCCGACGTTTTGCAGTTGCTCCAGCGGCAGGATGCTCAACAGCGCCGGCGGCAGGAACGCGTGGGTCAGTTGCCGACGGCGGATCAGCGCCACCAGTTGCAGCGGATCACGCCGCTGGTTGTCATCGGGCACCACCAGTTCCGCGCCTTCGAGCAGGGTCGGGAAGATGTCGATCAGCGACGAGTCAAAACTCAGCGACGAGAACTGCAGCACCCGGCTCTCAGCCCGCAACTGCACGTAATCGGCGTACCACGCGGTGAAGTGCGCAAGGTTTGCCTGACTCAGCAGCACACCCTTCGGATGCCCGGTGGTGCCTGAGGTGTAGAGCGCCATGCACGGCGCGCCGAGCTCGATCCGGTGACGAACCAACGGTTGCGACAGATCGACGTCAGTGCGGTCGATGCGGCAGACATCCAGCCCCGGCATCGAAGCGCTCAGCGGGTGTTCGCCGTCGTGCAGCAACAGCACCGCCCCGGCGTTTTCCAGAATGTACTGCTGGCGCTGAAGTGGATGGCTCGGCTCCAGCGGCAGGTACACCGCGCCGCTGCCGAGAATCGCCAGGATCGAAGCAAACAGCGCATCGCATTTCGGCAGACAAATCCCCACCACCCACGGTTGCTGCTGTGTCTCCAGCATTGTCAGCAACCGTTGCTGGATTGCACGGCTGTGATCATGCAACTGGCGATAGCTGATCGACTGCTCGGCGAGGTGCAGCGCCGGGCGCTCCGCGTGTTCGATCAGACTCTGTTGCAGCCGCTCGATCACCGGGATTTGCGCCTGTTGCAGCAAGGCCGGATGGGCCGTGGCATTGAGGCGATGGATGTAAGCCAGGCTGTCGAGGAACAGCAGGTTTTCCACCAGCTCGAAGTCCGGCGCACGGGCCGCTGTCGCGTGCTGGAAATACTCGGCATCGCGGGAAAAACGGCTGACCAGCAGCGCCACTTCGTCCACCACTTGCGCCAGTGTTCGCTGGCGCAGGGCCTGCCCATTGCCGGACGGTTCGTCGGCGATGGGCACGCGGCTCAGCAGCGTCGAGTTGCAGAGGCATAGCAGATCGAGCACCGGCAATCCGCCGATGCCCGTTGCACCAATGCCCAGGCGCAAGTTCAGCTGCGCTGTCGTGCCGTAATCCTGTGGCGCAAGACTGCCGTCATCGATCACCAGATCCACCGACGGAGCAACCTCCGTCAGCAACGAATGACCGTGTTGTTCGAGCTCCTGCGTCAGGTCGGTCAAGGCCTGACTACGGCCCCTCAGCAAAATGTCGAGACGTCTCATGTCAGCCTCCTTGTCAAACCAGGTAGTCGCGCAGGGCGTGCTGCACGCACGGTGTGTCGAGCAGCGAACTGTTGTGGAAAAACCGCACGATGTTGCCCACCAGCGGGTGGTGGCGATTGATCGGGAAGGCCAGCCCGGCCATCTCGTCTTTCAGTGCGCGGCGGGTGGCATCGTTGACCGGCAGGGCGTCGATCAGGCGCAGGTCGAAGGCCTTCTGGATGTCGTTGGTCAGGTAATGGCCGATGAACACCGGCAGGATCTGCGCGATGCAGTCGCGATCCGCATCACTCGCGGTGTGCCAGTAGATGCGCACCATCCGCGCCCAGAAACTCGAGTGCCGGCCCTCGTCGAGCAAGTGGTCGGCCATCAGGCCCTTGATCGACGGCTTGACCGTGTCGTCCCGGGCGAACGCCGCGACATCGCCAGTCACGGTGTTTTCGGCGATGGCCACGCAGATCAGCTCCACGGCGCTGCGCAAGTGTTGCGGGGCCAGTTCGACCGCGGCCGGAATCGCCCGGCTCAGTTCGATTTCATTCGGCAGCTCGATCGGCTCGATGCCGGTCATGGCCACGGTCTGCTGCATGAAATCCATCGCCACCAGCGCGTGGTAATCCTCGTCCACCACCACGGTCATGGCGTCGTAGCGACAGGCGAACGGGAAGGCCACGGCGAAGCGGTTCTTGGCGATGCTGCGGGCGGTCTTGTCGACGATCTCGGTTTCAAAAATCACCACGTCGTTGATGAATTTGTACAGCGTCTGCACCAGGGCGAAATCACGCTGCTGCGGGCATTCGCGCAGGAAGGTTTCGCTGAGCACCAATGGCTGGCGGCTGAGCGGATAGATCAGTCGCGCGTCGTCCTCCAGCACGCGGCGTGGCCGGGTGCGGATGGTCGCGCGGCTTTCCCAGGCGTCGGCGAAAGACTGGTAGTCGGCGGCGTTCATTGGGCCACCTCCGCCAACGGTTCGCGCATGCTCAGGCGCAGGCCGTCCCACAGAGCGATGCGGCTTTCCACGGCGGCGATGGCGCTGGCGTAGACCTCCGCTTCGCGCTGCGGATCGCCGTCCACCAGTCGATCCAGCAGTTGTTCTGCGGCGGGGCCGTGGTCTTCGGAGTCGACTTCGATGTGTCGCTCCAGGTAGTAACGGAAGGTCGGCGCCTGCTCGACGCCGATGCCCCAGGCATCGAGCATGCGCTGGAACATGGTCGGGATGACGCTCTCGCGACCGTGCAGGAAGGCGGCGGCAACGCTGTGACCGGGTGCATGCAGTGCGGTGTGCAAAGTGTCGCGGACGAACCGCGCAGCGGCCGGATCGACCTCGACGCTTTGCAGGGCGACGTCGTAACTCACGCCTTCCTGTTGCAGCGTCACGAAGCGCTCCACCGCTGTCGTGTCCGCACCGACTTCGCGCATCGCATCGAGGTACAGTTCGAAGTGACTGTAATGCCCGTGTGACAGCCGATCGTCCGATTCTTCCCCGAGCACGATTTCGTTGATCAGTCTTGCTGCGTGCGGATCTCGTGGCGGTAACCACGGCAGGCGAGTGCAAGTCAGTTCCTGCTGCAGGCGTTTGGTCAGCGACATGAAGTCCCAGACAGCAAATACATGGGACTCCATGAACCGGCGCAATGTCGCCAAAGAATCGATCTCGGAGAAGATCGGATGAATGCTGAGTTCGGCTTTCTTCAGTATAAGTTGCTCTTTAGTTGGCATGGTTGCGAGACTCTGGTTAATAGGGAATAAGGATTGCTCAATTAATCGCTAACAACGTTGAGCAAGTTTCTCCAGGCGAACGACAGCCTCATTCGGTTTCGATGAAAACAGGCAATGTCTGAAGGGCCCGGGACAGCAGCGGACGGATAAACCGCTGCGAACCTGGCCGTAGCGCAAGGTTGTGCCGGGTTGGTGATTTCGGATCCAAACTCGGCGAAGAAAAACTAATACATCGCAAAACAACTTAACAAGTTTATTTTTAATTATTTTTAGTTGGCTGTTTTTGAAGTGTGAGTGGGGCTGATAAAACTTATAAGTTAAGTTTTATTTGGGCGTAGTTGCTCCTTTCGGCGTTTAATGGCCAAAATTGAACGACAAGAGTGAATGCCTCACTCGAAGCAACTTTCAAATTAAGTAATCGAATTGATATGAGGGGATGAAGTCGGGCTGTAAGAGCGCCGTTTCTTCCTGTTCCCGTGACAAGGCTCCTTCCGTAGGTTCCTGGTGCGGGGACTGCTGCCGGGGCGGCGCGTCCCCGTTCTATATTGGGTTGGCGATTCAAGGGTGCGCGTAAATCGGCGCCGCGGCTATCGTCGAAAATGACTTCCTTGCGGTGCAAATTCCGGGCTGTTCAAAGCAGAAGGGAGGTTAGAGCGCAGGCGTCGATGTGCCACGGCAAATGACCGTGACGGGTGGGGGGGATTTGTAAGCGGGTTATTCGCCGGGTGAGTGGAGGCTCACCCGGGAGGGAGGATTCAGTGCGCCGCTTTGCGGCTTTGGCCGGCGGAGCTGGCGAGGTAACGGGTGATGACCTCGACACCGCGGTTGAGGTGCTGCTCCAGCAGTGTCACGGCGTGCGCGGTGTCACGCTCTTTCACCGCCTGCAACAACGCGCGGTGATCGTCCTGGGAGATTTTGCCCAGGCCCATGGCCTCGAGGTTGAAGCGCAGGAAGCGCTCTTCTTCGTTCAAGCCGTCTTCCACCAGCCGCAACAGTCGGCCATTGGGCGCCTTGCCGTAAAGCGCCATGTGAAACAGACGGTTGAGCCGACCGATTTCGGTGTAGTCGTGTTCGTTTTCCAGTTCTTCGATGAAACCGGCCGCGCGTTCGTGGTCGACCGGGGTCAGCAGCGGGATCGACTGGCGCAGTGCTTCGGACTCCAGCAGAATGCGCAGCTCATAGGTTTCCGTTGCGTCACCCTGGATCAGCGGCGCCACCACGGCGCCCTTGTGGGCAGTGACGTTCAGCAGGCCCTGGGCCTCGAGCTGGCGCAAGGCTTCGCGCACCGGCATGCGGCTGACACCGAACAGGTCGGCCAGATCCTGCTGGCGCACGGCGGTGCCGCAGGGCAGGCGCCCGTCGAGAATGGCGGCGCGCAGGGTTTCTTCGATGACCGAGCGCGCCAGATGCGCGGGAATCGGGCCGTCGACTTTGATGCTGTGGAGTGGCTTGGGCTTTTGGGTCACAACTGCACACCCTATGACTGCGGATTTGGATCCAAAGGACACTAGTGATTGCTCTACAGGTTGTCAAACCGTGTAGAAGAACCCTGTCACATCTGAAGTTTAGCGCGGCAGCGATGATCTCATGGTGCCATTGTTTTTTGCTGGGCTAACCTTCACCATCAAGCGCTTTCCTCTCTGCCCTGGATGCCTTGCATTGGCGGTACGTTACGTGATCCCACGGATTGCGCGCTGGCTTGCCGGCGCGCTGCTGCTGGCCGGCATCATGCTGGGCGGCCTGCATGCCGATTGGGATTTTTCCGCGATCAGCCGCAAGGCCACGGCGCTGTACGGGCCATTGGGCGCCGGGCAACAGCGGATCGATGCCTGGCAGAATCTGCTGGCCACGCAGAAGCAGGTCAGCGAGATGGAAAAGCTCAAAGTGGTGAACCTGTTTTTCAACAAACAGATGCGCTACGTCGAAGACATCGATCTGTGGCACGAGGTCGATTATTGGGAAACCCCCATCGAAGCCTTGTGGAAAGGCGCCGGCGACTGCGAAGACTATGCGATCGCCAAGTATTTCAGCCTGCGCCACCTCGGTGTGGCCAGTGACAAGTTGCGCATCACCTACGTCAAGGCCCTGCGCCAGAACCGCGCGCACATGGTCCTGACTTACTATTCCAGCCCTGACGCCATGCCGCTGGTGCTCGACAGCCTGATCGACCCGATCAAGCCGGCCGCCGAGCGAACCGATTTGCTGCCGGTCTACTCTTTCAATGCCGAAGGGCTGTACCTGCCGGGCGCCAAGGGCAACAAGAAGGTCGGTGACACCAAACGCCTGTCACGCTGGCAGGATGTGTTGAAGAAAATGCAGGCCGAAGGATTTCCGGTCGAGACGACTAACTAGGAGCACGCGCTCAGATGTCTTTGTTCAAACAGCTGTTGATCGCTATCTGTCTGTTCCTGGTGGTTGCCTTCACCGGCAGCTTCATGGTCAGTCTGGAGAGCTCGCGCACCCAGTACGTCAACCAGTTGCGCTCCCACGCCCAGGATGCGGCCACGGCGCTGGCGCTGTCGTTGACGCCGAACATCGATGACCCGGCGATGGTCGAGCTGCTGGTCAGCTCGATCTTCGACAGCGGTTATTACTCGAGCATCCGCGTGGTCGATCTGAAGACCGACCAGACCATTGTCGAGCGCAACGGCATTCCGGCGGTCACCAACGTGCCGGACTGGTTCGTCAGACTGATCGGCCTGGAACCGGCCGGTGGCGATGCGCTGGTCAGCCGTGGCTGGGAGCAGGCGGCGCGGGTCGAGGTGGTCAGCCACCCGATGTTCGCCCTGGCCAAGCTCTGGCAGAGCGCGCTCGGCAGCCTTGGCTGGTTGCTGGTCTGCGGGGCGGTGAGTGCGGTGCTGGGCGCGCTGTTGCTGCGTCGGCAACTGAAGCCGTTGGATTACATGGTCAAGCAATCCCACGCCATCGCCCGCCGCGAGTTCCTCAGCTTGCCGGACTTGCCGCGCACGCCTGAATTGCGCCGCGTGGTGCTGGCCATGAACCAGATGGTCGAGAAGCTCAAGGCGCTGTTCCAGGAGCAGGCCGAACGCAGTGAAAAACTGCGCACCGAGTCCTATCAGGACAACCTCACGGGGCTGGCCAACCGGCGTTATTTCGAGATGCAGCTGAATGCGCGGGTGAGCAACCCGGAGCAGGCCAGTTCCGGTTATCTGCTGCTGTTGCGGGTCAAGGATCTGGCCGGTCTCAACCAGCGCCTCGGCGGTCAGCGCACCGATGAATTGTTGAAAGCGGTCGGCGAGCAACTGTCCCGCGAGTGCGCCAAATACCCGGAAACCCAGAACCTCGTCACCCGGATTCGCGGCGGTGAATTCGCCGTGCTGGCGCCGGGGTTGACCCGTGAAGAAGCGCTGCAACTGGCGCAGAGCCTCGACAGTGCCCTGAGCAGCCTGCACGCGACAGGCGCCACCGACGTGCCCGCCGTGGCTTCTATCGGCCTGGCACCGTTCGCTCACGGCGATTCGCCGCAAGCGGTCCTCAGCCTCGGCGATCAGGCGCTGGCCCAGGCCGAAGGGCAGGGCGAGCAGAACTGGGCGTGCCTCGATCAGAGCCTGGTGGCGGAGGTCGGCGACGATCACCACGCCTGGCACCGTTTGCTCGATCAGGCGTTGAATCAGCGGCGTTTCGAGCTGTTCTTCCAGCCGGTAGTGGCGGCGCAGGACACGCAACTGGTGCTGCATTACAAGGTGCTGTCACGCTTGCTCGACGATCAGGGCCAGACCATTCCCGCCGGACGCTTCCTGCCGTGGCTGGAGCGCTTCGGCTGGACCGCACGGCTGGACCGTTTGATGCTTGAGCGGGTGCTGGAGCAGATGGCCGGCCATGAAGAATCGCTGGCGCTGAACCTGTCATCGGCGACCCTCGCCGATCCGCAGGCGTTGAACAAAGTGTTCGAGATTCTGCGGGCGCATTCCAACCTCGGTGCGCGCCTGACCCTGGAAATCGGCGAGGAGCAATTGCCGGAGCAAGCGGTGCTGGAACAATTGACCCGGCGCCTGCGTGAACTCGGTTTCTCCCTGAGCCTGCAGCGCTTCGGCGGGCGTTTCAGCATGATCGGCAACCTGGCGCGGCTGGGGCTGGCTTACCTGAAGATCGATGGCAGCTACATCCGGGCGATCGATCAGGAAAGCGACAAGCGTCTGTTCATCGAGGCGATCCAGCGTGCGGCGCACAGCATCGATCTGCCGCTGATTGCCGAGCGGGTCGAGACGCAAGGGGAATTGTCGGTGATTCGCGAGATGGGGTTGTATGGGGTTCAGGGGCAGTTGTTCGGTGAGCCAAAACCCTGGGGCTGACTGATCGTTCCCACGCTCTGCGTGGGAATGCACAAAGGGACGCTCTGCGTTCCAGTCACACCGTCGGTGTCGCGTCAGACACCGTTGTGACGCGGAGCGTCATGGGCGGCATTCCCACGCAGAGCGTGGGAACGATCAAACTTCATCGAAGATCCTGGATTAGATCAACCCGCCCTCATCCTCATCAATCAACTGACTCAACCCGCCCAGCGCTTCCCGAGCCTGGGTCCGGTCCATCAACTTGGCCTGGGCCGCCGGCGGCAGGTCGGTGACGCGGATCACGCCTTTCTGGGTCAGCACCTGAATCAGGTCGTCGAGTACCCGGATCATTTCCAGGTCGCTCTGCTTGAGCTGTTTGAGGCTGTTCTCCACGGCTTCGTTGGCGTACCAGGCCTGGATTTCGTGGTGGTCGGCCGGCAGCGTTTCCGTGGCCTCGGCGTAGGCCGCAGCTTCCACGCGAATCAACTGACCCTGCGCATCGCGTTGCACGTAAAACATTGAGCATCCCTCGGAAATGGACCAGCGTCATGCTGTCAGCAGCATAGCCAACTGCGCGCGAGTATGCGGTGCGCCGACGAAATCGTCACCGGTTCAAGCGCCGAAAACGCGACGGCCGCCCCAGTGGGGCGGCCGTTGTTCACGCATCAGCTGTTGTTGTGGTCGACCTTGATGGTCGGATCGCTGCCGGCAATCAGGTTGTGAATGTTGACCGTGGACCAGTTGTTGCCTTCCAGTTTGATCGTCACGTCCGGGGTGGCGGCTGCGGCATCGCCCGCGTTGAACTTGCCGCCCGAGCTGACTTGCAGCGACGACACGCCGTCGACCGTGGTGATCTTCAGGAAGTTGTCAATGGTGCTGCCGGTCTCGCCCTGCAACAGGTCACGCAGGTCGATGCGGTCGCCTTCGCTGGCCTTGAAGTCCTTGATCACGTCGTTGCCGGTGTCGCCTGCCTTCCAGACGAAGGTGTCGGCACCGGAACCACCGATCAGGATGTCGTTGCCCTGACCGCCGATCAGCGTGTCGTTGCCGGTGCCGCCGAGCAGGATGTCATTGCCCTTGCCACCGTCGAGCAGGTCGTTGCCGCCCGAGCCGAACAGAATGTCATTGCCCGCGCCGCCCAGCAGCGTGTCGTTGCCGTCGTGGGCACCGGACACATCGAACGCCTGATAGTGCTCGGTGATGTACTGGTGCACGTTGCTGGTGGTGACTTTGCTGACGTCGACCCCGGTTTCCTTGGCCACGAACGCCTGCATTGCCTGATAACCCTCGCCGGCAATGCCGTTGAAGCTCACCAGGTCGCCGAACAGGATGTCGTTGCCGTCGCCACCGCTGACGGTGTCGTTGCCCGGCATCGTCGCTTCGGTGTGGCCGATGATCGAGTTGGCCAGGTCCTTCGGATCGATGTTGGTCTGCGGCGTCTTGTCCGAATCGTAAGGTTTCAAATCGCTGAGGCTGACGCCGTTGTTGAGGCCGATCGCTTCGACGTTCGACAGACCGCTCAGCAGTGCGAAGCCGGCGGCGGAGTTGTCGGTGGTGTACGACGAGGTGCTGCTGCCGCTGCCGGCCAGGCTCGAGATCTCGTAGGTGCCGTCACCCTGAGCATGAATGGTGCCCAGACTGTTCCAGTTCCAGTAGCCATTCTTGTACGTCTGCAACACGACCTCGCCGGAGGTGTTGATGCTCAGGTAGTGGGTGTTGTCGATGTAGGTGCTGAAGCTGTCGCCCAGTTTGTAGTTGCTGGTTTTCACCACATCATCGAGCTTCACGTTACCGTACAGCGTCGGGTTGGTCTGCTCGTTGCTCTGGTAGTAGGTCGGCTGGCCGTCGGTGATGAAGTACGTAAGGTTCTTCGCCCCGGTGTTGGCCAGCGCTTCGGCGCTCTGGAAGAAGTTCGCCGTGGCCTTGAACACGTCCTCATAGTTGGTGCCACCACCGGACGACATCGAGTCCAGCACGGCCTTGAGCAAGGTCAGTGCGTTCGGGTCGTTGAGGTTCACCGACACCGACTTGTTGACCTGGGTATCGAAGTCCACCAGGAAGATGTTCACCGTGCCCGAGTTGCTGCCCAGGCTCTGCTTGAGGGTGTTGAACACCGACGTCAGCGAGTCCTTGGCGGCGTTGATCGACGAGGCGCTCATGCTGCCCGAGCTGTCGACCATGAACGCGATGTTGTAGTTGGTGCCCGGCACCACGGTCAGGCCGCCGATGTCGGCGACGATGATGTCGTTGCCGTCGGTGCCGGTGACGGTGTCGTCGGCCGAAGTGGCGACCACCGCGTTATATACCGCCGGCACCACGGTGACCGGGATGGTCGCAGTGGTGCTGGCCGAGCCGCCGACCTGTTCGGTTGAGGTCGAGGTCACGGTCAGGTTGAACTGGCCGTTGTAGTAGGTCGGCGGGGTCACGGTCAGGGTGCCGAGGTTCCAGCCGGTGACGTTGGCGTCGCCGCTGGTGGCGGTCACGGTGAAGCTGTGGCCTGCGCCATCGCTGAGCACCGAACCGACCGGTGCGCCGCTGATCTTGATGCTCAGGGTTTCCGAACCGTCGGTGTCGGTCAGCGCGGTGCTGATCGACGACAGTTTCACGGTGGTGCCTTCGGCGCCGGTGTTGAGTTTGTAGCCGTCGTAATAGCCTTCGCCGTTGCTGCCGTGCAGATCGGAGACGGTCACGCCGGCATTCACCAGATCCTGCACGCCGGTATAGATCGGCACGCCGGCACTGCTCAGGTCGATCGGCGTGCTGCCGTTGACCGACAGGTTGACGTCGTAGCTGCCCGGGCCGCTCTGGTTGTGGTGGTAGATGTCCAGGGTGTAGTAGCCGCTGGTGGTCGGGGTGAACGAACCGTTGAGGTTGCCACCCGCGCCCCACGTGGTCGAGGCCACGTTCTTGCCGCCGATGGTCACCAGCAGGCTGTCGTCACCGGTGCCGCTGAAGGTGTAGGTCTTGCCGGCTTCCAGATAAATCAGGCCCGAGGTTTTCGACGCAGTGCCGGCGGTCACGCTGCCGTCGGACTGCACGTTATTCACGGTGCCGCTGGTGTTCGGCTTGCCGGCACCGTCGATCACGTTTTTCAGGGTGGTCGAATTCGCGCCGCTGCCGTCGGTGCCCAGACCCGACAGACCGGTCCAGACTTCCTTGATCAGCCCGGTGGACTTCACGCTGTTGTCGGCCACCGACAGGGTCGGTGCATCCGCCACCGGCGTGATATCGATCTTGATGGTGCCAGTGTTGCCCAGCAACTGGCCGTCGGTTGGCTGGAATTTGATCTGCGCGTAGTCGGCCTGATTGTTGCCAACGCCAGTGCCACCGTAACCGTTCACACCCGACTCGTTGGCATCCGGCAGGAAGCGCAGCTTGCCGGCGTCGATGTCAGCCTTGCTGAAGGTCTGGTTGGTGGCGACGTCTTTCCAGGTCGAGCCGTCCAGATACTGCAGTTTGCCTTCGCCCGGCAGCTGGGTGATTTTCACGCCCAGGCTGCTGGCCGGGCTGTCGACGTCGCTGACGCCGAAGGTCGACCAGCCGAGAACCAGTGGGGTGTCTTCGGTGCCGGTGACATTGACCGGTGCAGCGACCGGCGCATCGTTGACTGCCACCACGTTGACCGTGGTGGTCGCGGTGTTGGAGTAGTTGCCGCCATCGGTCACGGTCACGGTGATGATCCGTGGCACGGTGCTCGGGTCTTCACTGCTGTTGGTGAAGCTGATGTTCTTGATGGCCTGCATGTAGTCGGCGAGCGTCGCGTTGCCCGACAGGGTCAGGGTGACGGTGCCGTTGGTGCTGTTGGCATTGATGGTGATGCCGTTGACGCTGTTGCCCAGATTCAGCGCATCGCCGTCCTGACGGTTGGTCAGCACGACGGTGGCGCCGGTCAGCATCGTGCTGTCCGGGTCGGTGATCTTGATGTCGGTGTCGGCAATCGACACACCTGCGCCCGGGGTGTTCTCGGTGAAGGTCACCTTGTAGTCGGCACCCGTTGCACCGCTTGAGTTGTTGGCGTCGAGGTCGATGACCGGCGGTGCATCGTTGTCGATGATCGAGGTGCTGACGCTGCCATTGGTGCTGCTGACCGCCAGGTTTTCGAAGTTGCCACCGGTGGCCGAGTCGATCTTGACCACGAAGTTTTCGGTGCCTTCGGTGATCTTGTCATCGATGGTCGCGACGTTGAACTGCGCACTGCTGGCCCCCGCCGGGATCTTCACGGTGTACACGCCGGTGAAGTCCGAACCGTCGGCGGCGGTGCCGCTGTAGACGATTTTCAGGGTGACCTCGGTTTGCGCCGGGTTGGTCAGGCTGACGGTGTAGGTTGCGGTCTGGCCTTCGGTCACCGAGGTGCTGCCGGTGATGCTGACGGTGGTGGTGTCGATGGTGTCGGTGACGCTGGTCACTGCTGGTGTGGTGCTGGTGACCAGGTTTTCGAAATTGCCGCCGGTAGCGTTGGTGATCGTGGCCTGTACGTTGCCGGCGTCTTTGTAGACGTCATCGGCTGGCGCAGGAACGGTCACGGTGCCGGTGGTTTTGCCGGCTTCGATGGTGATCACCGAACCGTTGCTCAGGGTGACGGTCACTGGCGAGCCAGCGGCGTTGGTCAGGGTTGCGGTGTAGGTGATCGAGCCACCCTCGGCCACGGTGCTGGTCGCGCTGAGGGACAGGTTGGTGGTGTCGACGGTGTCGGTGACGGTGGTGCTGACCGGGGTCTTGTCTGCCACCAGATTCTCGTAGTTGCCGCCGCTTACGCCGGTGATCGCGTTGGTCAGTGGCGCATGACCATTCAACACGTCGTTCGGCGCGGTGGTGGTCACACTGCCGGTGGTTTTGCCGACTTCGATGGTGATCGACTGACCGTTGGCCAGGGTCACAGTCACAGGCGAGCCCGTCACTGGTGCGCCGACGGTCGCGGTGTAGACAACGTTGCCACCCTCGGCTGCCGTCGTGGTCGCGGTCAGCTTCACGGTGGTGGTGTCGATGGTGTCGGTAACGCTGGTTACGGCTGGCGTGGTGCTGGTGACCAGGTTCTCGAAGTTGCCACCGGTGGCGGATTTGATCGTGGCCTGCACGTTGCCGGCGTCTTTGTAGACGTCATCGGCTGGTGCAGGAACTGTCACGGTGCCGGTGGTCTTGCCCGCTTCGATGGTAATCACCGAGCCGTTGGACAAGGTCACGGTCACTGGCGAGCCAGCGGCGTTGGTCAGGGTTGCGGTGTAAGTGATCGAGCCACCCTCGGCCACGGTGCCGGTCGCGCTGAGCGACAGGTTGGTGGTGTCGATGGTGTCGGTGACGGTGGTCGAGACCGGCGTCTTGTCGGCTACGAGGTTTTCGTAGTTGCCGCCGCTGACGTTGGTGATCGAGTTGGTCAGCGGTGTATGGCCGGTCAACGCGTCGTTCGGCGCGGTGGTGGTCACGGTGCCGGTGGTTTTGCCGACTTCGATGGTGATCGACTGACCGTTGGCCAGATTCACGGTTACCGGCGAGCCAGTCACTGGTGCGCCGACGGTCGCGGTGTAGACCACGTTGCCACCTTCGGCCGCCGTCGTGGTCGCGGTCAGTTTCACGGTGGTGGTGTCGATGGTGTCGCTGACGCTGGTCACGGCTGGCGTGGTGCTGGTTACCAGGTTCTCGAAGTTGCCACCGGTGGCGTTGGTGATCGTGGCCTGTACGTTGCCGGCGTCTTTGTAGACGTCGTCCGCCGGGGCAGGAACGGTCACGGTGCCCGTGGTTTTACCGGCCTCGATGGTGATCACGGCGCCGTTGCTCAAGGTCACGGTCACCGGAGTGCCCGCAGCGTTGGTCAGGGTCGCGGTGTAAACGATCGAACCGCCTTCGGCGACCGAATTGGTGGCGCTCAGGGTCAGGTTGGTAGTGTCGACGGTGTCGGTCACGGTGGTGCTGACCGGGGTCTTGTCGGCCACCAGATTCTCGTAGTTACCGCCGCTCACGCCGGTGATCGCGTTGGTCAGTGGTGCATGACCATTCAATACGTCGTTAGGCGCGGTGGTGGTGACGGTGCCGGTGGTTTTACCTACTTCGATAGTGATCGACTGACCGTTGGACAGGTTTACGGTCACTGGCGAGCCAGTCACCGGCGCCCCCACGGTAGCGGTGTAGGTGACGGTGCCACCTTCAGCAGCTGTCGCGGTCGCGGTCAGCTTCACGGTGGTGGTGTCGATGGTGTCAGTGACGCTGGTCACCGCTGGCGTGGTGCTGGTGACCAGGTTCTCGAAGTTGCCACCGCTGGCATTGGTGATGGTGGCCTGCACGTTGCCGGCGTCCTTGTAGACGTCTTCGGCTGGCGCAGGAACGGTCACGGTGCCGGTGGTTTTACCTGCCTCGATGGTGATCACGGCGCCGTTCGACAGGGTCACGGTGACTGGCGAGCCAGCAGCGTTGGTCAGTGTCGCGGTGTAGGTGATCGAACCACCTTCGGCCACGATGCCAGTCGCGCTGAGCGACAGGTTGGTGGTGTCGACGGTGTCGGTGACGGTAGTCGAGACCGGGGTTTTATCCGCAACCAGATTTTCGTAGTTACCACCGCTCACGCCGGTGATGGCGTTGGTCAGCGGCGCATGACCGGTCAACACGTCGTTCGGCGCGGTGGTGGTCACGGTGCCGGTGGTTTTGCCGACTTCGATGGTGATCGACTGACCGTTCGACAGGTTCACGGTCACAGGCGAGCCGGTCACCGGTGCACCTACGGTAGCGGTGTAGGTGACGGTGCCACCCTCGGCCGCTGTTGCGGTCGCGGTCAGCTTCACGGTGGTGGTGTCGATGGTGTCGGTGACGCTGGTTACCGCTGGCGTGGTGCTGGTGACCAGGTTCTCGAAGTTGCCACCGGTGGCGTTGGTGATCGTGGCCTGTACGTTGCCGGCGTCTTTGTAGACGTCATCAGCTGGTGCAGGAACGGTCACAGTGCCGGTGGTTTTGCCGGCTTCGATGGTGATCACGGCGCCATTGCTCAAGGTCACGGTCACCGGCGTGCCCGCAGCGTTGGTGAGGGTCGCGGTGTAGGTGATCGAACCACCTTCGGCCACGGTGCCGGTCGCGCTGAGCGACAGGTTGGTGGTGTCGACGGTGTCGGTGACGGTAGTGCTGACCGGCGTCTTGTCGGCCACCAGATTTTCGTAGTTGCCGCCCGTCACGTTGGTGATGGCGTTGGTCAGCGGCGTGTGGCCGTTGAGTGCATCGTTAGGCGCCGTGGTCGTCACGGTGCCGGTGGTTTTGCCGACTTCGATGGTAATGCTCTGGCCGTTCGACAGGTTCACGGTCACTGGCGAGCCAGTCACAGGAGCGCCCACGGTGGCGGTGTAAGTGACAGTGCCGCCTTCAGCCGCCGACTCGGTGGCGGTGAGTTTCACCGTGGTGGTGTCGATGGTGTCGGTGACTTCGGTCACGGCCGGAACGGTGCTCGGCACCAGATTCTCGAAGTTGCCACCGGTGGCGGTCGAAATGGTTGCTTCAACTTTGCCCGCATCTTTGTAGACGTCGTCTTTCGGTGCGTCGACGGTCACGGTGCCGGTGGTTTTGCCGGCCTCGATGGTGATGACAGCGCCGTTCGACAGGGTCACGGTCACCGGAGTGCCGGCCGGGTTGGTCAGGGTCGCGGTGTAAACGATCGAACCACCCTCGGCGACCGAGTTGGTGGCGCTCAGGGTCAGGTTGGTGGTGTCGACGGTGTCAGTCACGGTAGTGCTGACCGGGGTTTTGTCAGCCACGAGGTTTTCGTAGTTCCCGCCAGTCACGCCAGTGATCGCGTTGGTCAGCGGTGTGTGACCGTTCAACGCATCGTTCGGCGCGGTGGTGGTGACGGTGCCGGTGGTTTTGCCGACCTCGATGGTAATCGACTGACCGTTGGCCAGGGTCACGGTCACAGGCGAACCGGTGACAGGTGCGCCAACAGTCGCGGTGTAAGTAACGGTGCCGCCCTCAGCCGCCGACTCGGTCGCGGTCAGTTTGACCGTGGTGGTGTCGATGGTGTCGGTGACTTCAGTGACAGCCGGAACAGTGCTCGGCACCAGATTCTCGAAGTTGCCACCGGTGGCGGTCGAAATGGTCGCTTCGACTTTGCCGGCATCTTTATAGACGTCGTCTTTCGGTGCATCGACGGTCACGGTGCCCGTGGTTTTGCCGGCCTCGATGGTGATCACGGCGCCGTTCGACAAGGTCACGGTCACGGGGGTGCCCGCAGCGTTAGTCAGGGTGGCGGTGTAAGTGATCGAACCGCCTTCGGCCACCGAGTTGGTGGCGCTGAGGGTCAGATTGGTGGTGTCGACGGTGTCAGTGACGGTGGTCGAAACCGGGGTCTTGTCGGCTACAAGGTTTTCGTAGTTGCCGCCAGACACGCCAGTGATCGCGTTGGTCAGCGGCGCATGGCCGTTGAGCGCATCGTTCGGCGCGGTGGTGGTGACAGTGCCAGAGGTTTTGCCGACTTCGATGGTGATCGACTGACCATTGGCCAGGGTCACAGTCACAGGCGAACCGGTCACTGGCGCGCCAACAGTCGCGGTGTAAGTGACGGTGCCACCTTCAGCGGCCGTTTCGGAAGCGGTCAGCTTCACGGTCGTCGTGTCGACGGTGTCGGTGACTTCCGTTACGGCTGGAACGGTGCTCGGAACCAGGTTCTCGAAGTTGCCACCGGTTGCGTCCTTGATCGTGACTTCGACTTTGCCGGCGTCTTTGTAGACGTCATCGGCAGGCGCAGGAACGGTCACGGTGCCGGTGGTTTTACCGGCCTCGATGGTGATGACAGCGCCGTTCGACAGGGTCACGGTCAGCGGGGTGCCGGCCGGGTTGGTCAGGGTCGCGGTGTAAACGATCGAGCCACCTTCGGCCACGCTGTCGGTCGCGCTCAGCGACAGATTAGTGGTGTCGACGGTGTCGGTCACGGTAGTGCTGACCGGGGTTTTGTCAGCGACCAGATTTTCGTAGTTGCCACCGCTCACGCCGGTGATCGCGTTGGTCAGCGGCGTGTGGCCGTTGAGCGCATCGTTTGGCGCAGTGGTGGTCACGGTGCCGGTGGTCTTGCCCACCTCGATGGTGATCGACTGACCGTTGGACAGCGTCACGGTGACTGGCGAACCGGTCACAGGTGCGCCCACGGTCGCGGTGTAAGTGACGGTGCCACCTTCAGCTGCCGATTCAGTCGCGGTCAGTTTCACCGTAGTGGTATCGATGGTGTCGGTGACTTCGGTCACGGCCGGAACGGTGCTCGGCACCAGGTTCTCGAAGTTGCCGCCGGAGGCATCCTTGATCGTGACTTCGACTTTGCCGGCGTCCTTATAGACGTCATCTTTCGGCGC
>NZ_FOYE01000004.1:28560-669878 GCF_900115915.1 Pseudomonas sp. NFIX49
GTTGCATCCTTGATGGTGACTTCGACCTTGCCGGCGTCTTTGTAGACATCGTCTTTCGGTGCATCGACAGTCACGGTGCCGGTGGTTTTACCGGCCTCGATGGTGATGACGGAGCCGTTGCTCAACGTCACGGTGACCGGAGTACCGGCCGGATTGGTCAGGGTGGCGGTGTAGGTGATCGAGCCACCTTCGGCCACGGTGCCGGTCGCGGTCAGTGTCAGGTCGGTGGTGTCGACGGTGTCGGTTACCGTGGTGCTGACGGGAGTCTTGTCGGCCACCAGGTTTTCGTAGTTGCCGCCGCTCACGCCAGTGATCGAGTTGCTCAGCGGTGTGTGACCGTTGAGTGCATCGTTCGGCGCGGTGGTAGTGATGGTACCGGAGGTTTTGCCCACTTCGATGGTGATCGACTGACCGTTGGCCAGAGTCACGGTGACCGGCGAGCCAGTCACCGGAGCGCCAACAGTGGCGGTGTAGGTGACGGTGCCACCCTCGGCCACCGACGTATCGGCGCTCAGTTTCACGGTCGACGTATCGATGGTGTCAGTCACTTCAGTGACGGCCGGAACGGTGCTCGGAACCAGATTCTCGAAGTTGCCGCCGGACGCATCCTTGATGGTCACTTCGACTTTGCCGGCGTCTTTGTAAACGTCATCGGCCGGAGCCGGAACGGTCACGGTGCCAGTGGTTTTACCCGCTTCGATGGTGATCACCGAGCCGTTGCTCAGGGTCACGGTCACTGGCGTGCCAGCCGGATTGGTCAGCGTGGCGGTGTAAACGATCGAACCGCCTTCGGCCACGGAACCTGTAGCGCTCAAGGTCAGGTTGGTGGTGTCGACGGTGTCGGTGACTGACGTCACGGCCGGCGTCTTGTCGGCGACCAGGTTTTCGTAATTGCCGCCGCTGGTGCCGTCGATTTTCACGCTCAGCGTGTTGCCGCCGGCCAGTGCATCGTTCGGCGCGGTGTAGTTGACGCTGGCGCTGCTGGCGCCGACCGGGATGGTGATGGTCTGGCCGTTGGACAGGGTCACGACCACTGGCGAGCCGGTCACCGGTGCGGTGACGGAGGCGGTGTAAACCACCACGCCGCCTTCAACGGTGCTGGCCGTGGCGCTCAGGGAAACGGTACTGGTATCGATGGTGTCGGTGACGTCGGTCACCGCCGGGGTCTTGTCGACCACCAGGTTTTCAAAGTTGCCGCCGGTGGTCTTGGTGATGCTGGCGTCGACTTTGCCGGCGTCCTTGTACACGTCGTCGCTCGGTGCGGCGACGGTGATGGTGCCGGTGCTCGCGCCTTTGGCGATGTTGATCACCGCGCCGTTGCTCAGGGTCACGGTCATGGCCGTGCCGGCCGGGTTGGTCAGGGTCGCGGTGTAGACGATCGAACCGCCCTCGGCGATCGAACCGGTGGCGCTCAGGCTGATGTTGGTGGTGTCGACGGTGTCGGTGACTTTGGTCACCACAGCCGTACGGTTGGCATCGACCTGTTCGAAGTTGCCGCCGCTGTGGCTGGCAATCGCGGTCTGCACCTTGCCGCCATCAATGTAAGGCGTATTGGCCGGCGCAGGGAAATTCACCGAACCGCTGGTGGCACCGGCAGCGATGTTGATCACCGCGCCGTTGGCCAGGGTCACGGTCATGGCAGTGCCGGCCGGGTTGCTCAGGGTCGCGGTGTAGGTGATCTGGCCACCTTCGCTGACGGTGTCGCTGGCGCTCAGGGTCAGCGTGGTCTTGTCGATGGTGTCGTTGACCGTGGTGCTGACCGGCGTCTTGCTGACGTCGAGCTTCTCGAAGTTGCCGCCGCTGGCATCGGTCATGGTCACGGTGAGCTTGCTGACATCCTTGTAGACGTCATCGCTCGGCGCCGGGATGGTCACCGAACCGCTGGTCTTGCCGGCCTCGATAACGATGGTCTGGCCGTTGCTCAGGTTGACGGTCACCGGCGTCTGCGCGGCGTTGGTCAGCGTTGCGGTGTAAGTGATCGACGTGCCTTCGAGCACATAGCTTTCGGCGCTGAGGGTCAGGTGCGTGGTGTTGATGGTGTCGGCGACGTTGGTCACCGCTGGCGTCGGGTTGGCCACCAGGTTTTCGAAGTTGCCGCCGGAAGTGTCCTTGATGGTCACTTCGACTTTGCCGGCGTCTTTGTAGACGTCATCGGCTGGTGCGGGAACGGTCACGGTGCCAGTGGTTTTGCCGGCTTCGATGGTGATGACGGAGCCGTTGCTCAACGTCACGGTCACCGGGGTGCCGGCCGGATTGGTCAGGGTCGCGGTGTAGACGATCTGCCCGCCCTCGTTGACGTTGCCGGTGGCGGTCAGCGATACGGTGGTGGTGTCGACGGTGTCGGTGATGGTGGTGCTGACCGGCGTTTTGTCGGCCACGAGGTTTTCGTAGTTACCGCCGCTCACACCGGTGATCGAGTTGGTCAGCGGTTCATGGCCGGCCAGTACGTCGTTCGGCGCCGTGGTAGTCACGGTGCCGGTGGTTTTGCCGACTTCGATGGTGATCGCCTGACCGTTGGCCAGGGTCACAACCACAGGCGAGCCGGTTACCGGGGCGCCCACCGTCGCGGTGTAAGTAACGGTACCGCCTTCCGCCGCCGACTCGGTCGCGGTCAGTTTGACGGTCGACGTGTCGATGGTATCGGTGACCTGGGTCACGGCCGGCACAGTGCTTGGCACCAGGTTTTCGAAGTTGCCACCGGTTGCGCCGGTGATGGTCGCTTCGACTTTGCCGGCATCCTTGTAGACGTCATCGGCAGGCGCTGGAACGGTCACGGTGCCGGTGGTCTTGCCGGCTTCGATGGTGATGACCGCGCCGTTGCTCAAGGTCACGGTCACCGGCGTGCCGGCCGGATTTGTCAGCGTCGCGGTGTAGATGATCGAGCCGCCCTCGGCCACGGAATCGGTGGCGCTCAGGGTCAGGTTGGTGGTGTCGACGGTGTCGGTCACGGTGGTGCTGACCGGGGTTTTGTCGGCGACCAGATTCTCGTAGTTGCCGCCGCTCACGCCGGTGATCGCGTTGGTCAGCGGTGCGTTGCCGGCCAATGCGTCGTTCGGTGCTGTGGTGGTCACGGTGCCGGTGGTCTTGCCCACTTCAATCGTGATGCTTTGGCCGTTAGCCAGGGTTACGGTGACCGGCGAGCCAGTTACGGGCGCTCCAACTGTCGCGGTATAAGTGACGGTGCCGCCCTCGGCCGCTGACTCTGTCGCGGTCAGTTTGACCGTGGTGGTGTCGATGGTGTCGGTGACTTCAGTGACAGCCGGAACAGTGCTTGGCACCAGGTTCTCGAAGTTGCCGCCGGTGGCGTCCTTGATGGTCACTTCGACTTTGCCGGCGTCTTTATAGACGTCATCGGCAGGCGCCGGAACGGTCACGGTGCCAGTGGTTTTACCCGCTTCGATGGTGATGACGGAGCCGTTGCTCAACGTCACGGTCACCGGGGTGCCCGCAGGATTGGTCAGCGTCGCGGTGTAAACAATCGAACCGCCCTCGGCGACAGTGCCGGTGGCGCTCAGGGTCAGGTTGGTGGTGTCGGCAACGTCGGTAACCGTGGTCGAGACCGGGGTCTTGTCGGCCACCAGATTTTCGTAATTGCCGCCGGAAACGCCGGTGATCGAGTTGGTCAGCGGTGCGTTGCCAGCCAATGCGTCGTTCGGCGCGGTGGTGGTCACGGTGCCGGTGGTTTTACCCACTTCGATGGTGATGGTCTGACCGTTGGACAAAGTGACAGTCACCGGCGAACCGGTGACTGGTGCGCCAACCGTAGCGGTATAAGTAACGGTGCCGCCTTCTGCAACCGAAGTATCAGCCGTCAGTTTGACCGTCGACGTGTCGATGGTGTCAGTCACTTCGGTGACAGCGGGAACAGTGCTTGGCACCAGATTCTCGAAGTTGCCGCCGGTGGCGTCCTTGATGGTGACTTCGACCTTGCCCGCGTCTTTGTAGACGTCATCGGCAGGCGCCGGAACGGTCACGGTGCCGATGGTTTTACCGGCGTCAATGGTGATGACGGCGCCGTTGCTCAACGTCACGGTCACCGGCGTACCCGCAGGATTGCTCAGCGTCGCGGTGTAGACGATCGAACCGCCTTCCGCCACGGAACCGGTGGCGCTCAGCGACAGGTTGGTGGTGTCGATGGAGTCGGTGACGGTAGTAGTCGCTGGCGTCGTGTTTGGCACCAGATTCTCGAAATTGCCGCCGGTAGCGCCGGTAATCGTGGTGCTGACGGTGCCGCCGTTGTTGTAGACGTCATTCGGTGCGGTCGGCACGTTGACGCTGCCGGTGGTCTGGCCGGCGCCGATGGTGATGGTCGAACCGTTCGACAGGGTGACGGTCACCGGCGTCTGCGCCGGGTTGGTCAGGGTCGCGGTGTAGGTGATCTGGCCACCTTCGACCACAGTGCCGGTAGCGGTCAGGGTCAGGCCGGTATTGTCGATCGAGTCGGTGATGGTGGTCACCACCGGTGTCGGGTTCGGCACCAGGTTTTCGAAGTTGCCGCCCGTGGCACCGGTGATGGTGGTGGTGACGGTGCTGCCGTTGTTATAGACGTCATTCGGTGCGGTCGGCACGTTGACGGTGCCGGTGGTCTGGCCGGCGCCGATGGTGATGGTCGAGCCGTTGGACAACGTGACGGTCACCGGCGTCTGCGCCGGGTTGGTCAGGGTCGCGGTGTAGGTGATCTGACCGCCTTCGGTCACGCTTGGGCCGGCCGTCAGGGTGACGGTGGTGGTGTCGATGGTGTCGGTGACCTGGGTCGTGGCCGGGGTGGTCGGCGGGGTCACGGTGATGCCGTTGCCGCCGGTGGTACCGGTGACGGTCACGTCGATCTGGGTCGGGTCGTTATAAACAGTGTCGTTCGGCGCCAGGGGCACGTTGACGGTGCCGGTGGTGGAACCGGCCGGAATCACGATCACCGCACCGTTGGACAGGGTGATGGTCAGGTCGGTCAGCGGCGCCTGGGTCAGCGTTGCGGTGTACACCAGCACGCCGCCGGCTTCGGTGATGCTCGGCGTGGCGCTGAGGTTCAGGGTCGATTCGCGCAGGGCATTGGCGTTGGTGTCGGTGGTCTGGCCGCCGGGGATGTTCTGCGCGGCCTGGCCTGCAGCGTTGATGCCCGCAGTCGGGAAACCGATGGTTGGGTCGACGCGGCCGGCGGTCGCATCGAGCATCACGAAGCTGTGACCACCGCCGGCGGCACCGCCAGTCCCCGCGGCACTCGGGCCGGCAGCGGTGGCATCAAGAGCGGTGGTCGGGTCGACACCGGCGGCGATGGCTTGTTGCAGCTCTTCTACCGACGGCGCGGCTTGCGCGGTGGCTTCGGCCAGGTCGGTGCTGGAATCCGGGGTATCGGCGCTCCACTGAGTGTCACGGCCCAGATCGATCGTGCGGCCATCGGCCAGTTCCAGGGACACGGCGCCGGAAACGCCGGTGTCGACCTGATCGCCGGCAAACAGCCGGTCGCCTTCAACGAGTACGCGACGGACGCCCTCTGGGGACACCACGAAAACCTGACCGACAATGCTTTTGACGATGGCAACAACACTGCTCATTGAAGACTCTCCGGGTGTCACGTTCAGTTGACTTCCATAGACCTGATGGCTGTCTGCGCCGATTCAGTCTGGACGTACTTTTAAAAAAAGATAAAGCAAAGTTGACGCTGCTGTTCGTCAATATTTTGGCTAGATTCTTTCGCTATTAACTTTATGCCAAACTATTGACCTTCTGGGTGCCATCCTAAACAATCGTCCCAGTAATGTCACATTGATATTTATGCGGCGACCTGCCCTTCAGCGTGTGATCCAGTTCCGGTTTTAAACTTTCCGACATACGGTCATTCCGGTTGCCATCTTCCGACGCAGCTCACCAATTTGCTGTGATTCAAGACAAGAAGTTCTGGGAAATCTTTACCATGCGTTCGCACCTGTTCAAGGCTCTACCCTTCGCTCTCGCCGCCTCTTTCGTACAAGCACAATCCTTACCAGAAGCCATGCAGCAGGCGCTGGATGTCCATCCGGAAATCCAGGCAGGGGTCAACAGTCGGCTGGCCGCGGATTATCAATTAAAGGCTGCAAAAGGTGGATACCTGCCCAAGGTCGATCTGCTGGGCGGTTATGGTCGTGAAGGCACCGACAGCGTAACCACCCGCGCCAATGGTGGCGGCAATCACTGGGAAACCCTGAACCGCAGCGAGTCAAGTTTACGTCTGTCGCAAATGGTTTTTGACGGTTTTGCGACGTCCAGTGAAGTCGGGCGTCAACAAGCCACCGTCAACTCCCGCGCGTATTCCCTGCTCGGCACTTCCGAACGCACCGCGCTGACCGTGGCCCAGGTTTATCTGGATGTGCTGACCCGTCGCGAATTCGTGCGTCTGGCCGAAGAAAACCTCAAAAGTCACCAACGCATCTACGACCAGATCCAGCTGCGCACCCAGCGCGGCGTCGGCAGCGGTGCCGACCTCGATCAGGCCGAAGCGCGGATGGCCCAGGCCCGCAACAACCTGATCACCGAGCAGACCAACCTCGCCGACTCGGAAACCAATTTCCTCAGCGCCGTCGGCCAGATGCCCGATCAGCTGGAGCGTCCGGCGCCGTTCATGGCGATGATGCCGGCCAACCTGAATGAAGCGCGCCAGCAGATGCTGGAAAACAGCCCGATCCTGCGTTCGGCCGAGTCCGATATCGCCGCGGCTGAAAAGCAATACGAGACTGCCAAGTCGACCTTCTACCCGCGCTTCGACGCCGAGCTGGGCCGCACTGCCGACAACGATCTCGACGGCCAGAACGGTCACAACAACGAATGGCAGGCCATGTTGCGCATGCGCTTCAACCTGTATTCGGGCGGCAGCAACAAGGCGGATCTGGAATCCAAGTCCTACCTGTCGAACCAGGCGCTGGATATCCGCAACAACGCCTTGCGCCAATTGAATGAAGAACTGGGCCTGGCCTGGAACGCCCTGAACAACGCCAACGCCCAGGTGCCGATCGCTCAGCAGTACGTTGATCACAGCACCTCGGTGCGCACTGCTTACCAGCGCCAGTTCAGCCTCGGCGAACGGACCCTGCTGGATTTGCTCGACAGCGAAAACGAGCTGTTCACCGCTTCGCGGCGTCTGGCTGAAATCAAAAACATTCAGTTATTTACTCAGTATCGAATCAAGGCGACCATGGGCGAATTGCTCAAGAGCCAGGGAGTGGTCGCACCCTTGGCATCCGTTGTGCAGAACGACGTGAAGCCCAAGGTTCAGCTGCCTGGGATGAATTGAGTTGTCCCTTTTCAACTGCTAAAGAGTGTCGAGCGTGGAATCAGAAGTCAGTCGAGTTCATCTCAGTCATGATCCACGCGCGTTGCACGACGATCCTTTACTGGATGGTCTGCTCGCTCTTTGCATGCTCCACCAGAAACCTGCCAGCGCGGCGATGCTGACCACCGGCCTGCCGCTGCCCAAACAACGCCTGAGTGTCGAGCTGCTGCCCCGTGCAGCGGCGCGCGCCGGGCTGCAAGGGCGGGTGCTGCAGCGCAAGCTCGAAGAAATTCCGGCGATTGCCATGCCGGCGCTGTTGCTGCTCAAGGATGGCCGCAGTGCCGTCCTGCTCGGCTGGCAGGGTGAGAACGAAGCACGGGTGCTGCTCAGCGAAAGCGACGGCGGCGAATCCCTGGTCAGCCGCGAGCTGCTGGCCGACGACTACATCGGCAAAGTGTTCTTCGCCCAGCCCCAGCACAAATTCGACGTCAACCACGGCACGCTGATCCCGCGTGCGCGCTCGTGGTTTCGCGACACCCTCAAGCGTTCGCGCTGGCTGTACGCCGACGCCATCGCCGCCAGTTTCCTGATCAACATCATCGCCATGGCCGCGCCGCTGTTCGTGATGAATGTCTACGACCGCGTGGTGCCGAACCAGGCCGAAGCGACCCTGTGGGTGCTCGCGCTGGGCATCACCGGCGCCTATCTGTTCGACCTGATCCTCAAGAGCCTGCGCAGCCTGTGCCTGGATCTGGCCGGCAAGAAAACCGACCTGATCATCTCCGCCACGCTGTTTGAACGCATCGTCGGCATGGCCATGAAATACCGCCCGGCGCGGGTCGGCAGCTTTGCCCAGAACATTCATGAGTTCCAGAGTCTGCGCGACTTCCTCGCCTCGCTGACCCTGACCAGCCTGATCGACCTGCCGTTCACCATCCTGATCTTCATTGTCATCGCGATTCTCGGCGGGCATCTGGTGTGGATTCCGGTGCTGGCCTTCCCGATTGCGCTGCTGATCGGCTATGCCTTGCAGAAACCGCTGGTGGCAACCATGGAACGCACCATGGCCCTCGGCGCCGAGCGTCAGTCGAGCCTGATCGAAACCCTCGCCGGCCTCGACGCGGTGAAGGTCAACAACGCCGAAAGCGAACGCCAGTACCAGTGGGAACAGACCATCGGCACCCTCAGCCGTCTCGAGCTGCGGGTGAAAATGCTCTCCGGTCTGGCGATGAACATCACCCTGCTGATCCAGCAATTGGCCGGGGTGATCATGATCGTCTTCGGCGTGTACCAGATCATCGCCGGCAACCTGAGCATGGGCGGCCTGATCGCCTGCTACATGCTCAGTGGCCGTGCCCTCAGCCCGCTGGCGTCGCTGTCCGGTCTGCTGACCCGCTACCAGCAGGCGCGGGTGACAATGACTTCGGTCGACCAGATGATGGAGTTGCCTCAAGAGCGCAATTTCGAAGAGCGCCCGCTGAGCCGCAAGGTGCTGCAAGGCGCGATCGAATGCCGCCAGCTCAGCTTCACCTACCCGGAACAACAGAACCCGGCCCTGAAGAACATCAACCTGGTGATCCGTCCCGGCGAGAAGATCGGCATCATCGGCCGCAGCGGCTCGGGCAAAAGTTCGTTGGCGAAATTGCTGGTCGGCCTCTATCAGCCGGACGATGGTGCGTTGCTGGTGGATGGCGTCGACATCCGCCAGATCGACGTCAGCGAGCTGCGCTACAACATCGGCTACGTGCCGCAGGACATCCAGCTGCTGGCCGGCACCCTGCGCGACAACCTGATTTCCGGCGCTCGTTACGTCGAAGACGAACTTGTCTTGCAGGCCGCTGAACTGGCCGGCGTCCACGAATTCGCCCGATTGCACCCGCAGGGTTATGAGCTGCAAGTCGGCGAGCGCGGGCAGAACCTGTCCGGTGGCCAGCGCCAGAACGTCGCCCTGGCCCGGGCGCTGTTGCTCAATCCGCCGATTCTGTTGCTCGACGAACCGACCAGCGCCATGGACAACACCGGCGAAGAACGCCTCAAGCAACGCCTCGCGGCGGTGGTGGAAAACAAGACCGTGGTGCTGGTGACGCACCGGGCATCGCTGCTGTCGCTGGTCGATCGCCTGCTGGTGGTCGACCGTGGGCAGATTCTCGCCGACGGCCCGAAAGCGGCCGTCATGGAAGCGTTGAAGAAGGGGCAGATCAGTGTTGCTTAAGTCGGGTTTCAAGGATTCGATCCGCCGCTACTTCAAGGGCTCGGCATCGCTGCAGGGCCAGCCGCTGCCAGAGGTCAACAAGGCCTTGATCGAGGACGCGCCGCGCGTGGTGCGGCTGACGATCTGGGCGATCATCGGTTTCTTCGTGTTCCTGATGCTGTGGGCCAACTTCGCCGTCATCGACGAAGTGACCAAGGGCGACGGCAAGGCGATTCCCTCGTCGAAGATCCAGAAAATCCAGAACCTCGAGGGCGGTATCGTCTCCGAGCTGTTCGTCAAGGAAGGCCAGATCGTCGAAGCCGGCGCACCGTTGGTACGCCTGGATGACACGCGTTTCGCCTCCAACGTCGGTGAAACCGAGGCTGATCGCCTGTCGATGCTGCTGCGGGTCGAGCGCCTGAGCGCCGAGGTCGATGACCGGCCGCTGAACTTCCCCGAGGACGTGCTCAAAGCCGTGCCGGGTCAGGCCAAGAGCGAAGAGTCGTTGTACATCAGCCGTCGCCAGCAACTGCACGACGAGGTCGGTGGCCTGCAGGAACAGTTGATTCAGCGCCAGCAGGAGCTGCGCGAATTCACCTCGAAGCAGGCGCAATACCGTCAGCAACTGGGTCTGCAACGCCAGGAAATCAACATGTCCGAGCCGCTGGTGGCTCAGGGCGCGGTATCGCCGGTGGAAGTGCTGCGACTCAAGCGTGCCGAAGTGGAAACCCGTGGTCAGCTCGACGCCACCACCCTGGCGATCCCGCGCGCCGAATCGGCGATCAAGGAAGTACAGCGCAAGATCGACGAGACCCGCGGCAAATTCCGCAGCGAAGCCCTGACTCAGTTGAACGAGGCGCGCACCGACCTGAACAAGGCCCAGGCCACCGGCAAGGCGCTGGAAGACCGGGTCAGCCGTACGCTCGTCACCTCGCCGGTGCGGGGTATCGTTAACAAGATGCTGGTCAACACCATCGGCGGCGTGATCCAGCCGGGCAGCGACCTGTTGGAAATCGTGCCGTTGGACGACACGCTGCTGGTCGAAGCGAAGATCCGCCCGCAGGACATCGCGTTCCTCCATCCGGGCCAGGAAGCCACGGTGAAATTCACCGCGTATGACTACACCATCTACGGCGGTTTGAAGGCGAAGCTTGAGCAGATCGGCGCCGACACCATCACCGACGAAGACAAGAAAACCACCTACTACGTCATCAAACTGCGCACCGAACGCAGCCATCTCGGCACCGACGAGAAGCCGTTGCTGATCATTCCGGGGATGGTAGCGTCGGTGGACATCATCACCGGCAAGAAGACCGTGCTGAGCTATCTGCTCAAGCCGATCATCCGGGCGCGGGCCGAGGCGTTGCACGAACGCTGATTCGAGGCTGATGGCCTCATCGCGAGCAGGCTCGCTCCCACATTCGATCTGAGTCGAACACAAATTTTGCGTTCACTGGAGATCAAGTGTGGGAGCGAGCCTGCTCGCGAGGCGTCTGTCGGAACAACACATTCCGTCCAGAAGTGACACAAACGGTCACTCACCAACCAGTCCATTCCTAAGCATTCGCCATATCGTTATTCGTTAACAGTATTTAAATTCCGCTTCTTATAGCTATAAAGTCAGCCTCCTGCGTACCTGCCGACCAATCGGCGCGCCGCACGACACGAACCAACACGCAATCCAGCGTGAGTTTCTGATCGACGCGCGCGCCATCGAGCGCGCCGTGCGTGGGAGATTGATTGATGTCCGCAGCTACTGCTACCCCAAGCGCCGCGACTGCCGCGCCGCAAACCTTCGAAGTCCGCCCGTTCAGCGGTGCCGTCGGCGCCGAGATCATCGGCCTCGACCTGACCCGTCCGGTCAACGACGAAGACTTCGCCCGCATCCACCGCGCGCACCTCGATCACCACGTCGTGGTGTTCCGCGACCAGCGCATCACCCCGCAACAGCAGATCGACTTCAGCCGCCGCTTCGGCGTGTTGCAGATCCACGTGCTCAAGCAGTTCCTGCTGGCCAATCACCCGGAAATCCTCATCGTTTCCAACATCGTCGAAAACGGCCAGAACATCGGCCTCGGCGATGCCGGCAAGTTCTGGCACTCGGACCTTTCCTATAAAGAGCTGCCGAGCCTTGGCTCGATGCTGCACGCCCAAGAGCTGCCGTCCGAAGGCGGCGACACCCTGTTCGCCGACATGCACAAAGCCTGGGACAGCCTGCCCGACGCGCTGCGCAAAGCCGTTGAAGGCCGCTCGGCTGCGCATTCCTACACCGCGCGCTACAGCGAAACCAAATTCGAAGGCAACTGGCGCCCGACCCTGACCCCGGAGCAACTGGCCCAGGTCGCCGAGGTCGTGCACCCGGTGGTCCGCACCCATCCGGAAAACGGCCGCAAGGCGTTGTTCGTCAGCGAAGGCTTCACCACCCGCATCGTCGGTCTGCCGGAGGACGAGAGCAAACAACTGCTCGACGAGCTCTACGCCCACAGCGTGCTGCCGCAGAACATCTATCGCCATCAATGGCAGCCCCACGACCTGGTGTTCTGGGACAACCGCTCGCTGATCCACCTTGCCGCCGGTTGCCCTGCGCACCTGCGCCGCAAGCTGTATCGCACGACCATCCAGGGCGACGCGCCTTTCTGATTCGCCGGAGATCCGATCATGTCCAAACGTCTTCCATTCGCACCGCTGGCAGCGGCCATCGGCCTCGGGTTCAGCCTGATCGCCGGCAGCCTGGTGGCGCCGACCGCGGCCCACGCCGAAGGTGAAATCCGTATCGCCGAACAGTTCGGTATTGTCTATTTATTGCTCAATGTGGTGCGCGATCAGGGACTGATCGAGAAGTACGGCAAGCAGGAAGGCCTCGACATCAAGGTCGACTGGACCCAGTTGTCCGGCGGCGCGGCGGTCAACGATGCACTGCTCTCCGGTTCCATCGACATTGCCGGCGCCGGTGTCGGGCCGTTGCTGACGATCTGGGATCGCACCCACGGCAAACAAAACGTCAAAGCCGTGGCCTCACTGGGCAACTTCCCGTACTACCTGGTCAGCAACAATCCCAAGGTCAAAACCATCGCCGACTTCACCGAGAAGGACCGCATCGCGGTGCCGGCGGTGGGCGTTTCGGTGCAGTCGCGCTTCCTGCAATACGCGGCGGCCAAACAGTGGGGCGACAAGGAATTCAACCGCCTCGACAAGTACACCATCGCCGTTCCGCACCCGGACGCCACTGCTGCGTTGATCGCCGGCGGCACCGAGCTGACCGGGCACTTCTCCAACCCGCCGTTCCAGGATCAGGCGTTGGAAAATCCGAACGTGCATGTGGTGCTCAACTCCTATGACGTGCTCGGCCCGAACTCGCCGACCGTGCTGTTCGCCACCGAGAAATTCCGCAACGAGAACCCGAAAACCTACAAGGCGTTCGTCGAAGCGCTGACCGAAGCCGCGCAATTTGCGCAGAACGATAAAGGCGCGGCGGCGGACACTTATATCCGCGTGACCAAGGCCAAGATCGACCGCGCCGCGTTGCTGAAAATCATCGACAACCCGCAGTTTGAATTCAGCGTCACGCCGAAAAACACCTACCCGCTCGCCGAATTCCTCTACCGCGTCGGCGCGATCAAGAACAAACCCGAATCGTGGAAGGACTACTTCTTCCAGGACGCCAAACCGTTGCAGGGGAGCTGATCGACATGAACGCCCCTTTGCAAGGCCACGCGGCCAGCAACCCGATCGCCACTGCGCAAGCGCTGTTGGCGGTCGATCAGGTCAGCCTCGAATACCGCACGCCGCAGCGCGTCGTGCGGGCCACCCATCAGGTCAGTTTCGAAGTCGATCAACAGGATCGCTTCGTGCTGCTCGGTCCGTCCGGCTGCGGTAAATCCACCTTGCTCAAAGCCGTCGCCGGGTTCATTGCACCGTGCGAGGGCGAGATCCGTCTGCAGGGCCAGCGAGTCGACGCGCCGGGACCGGACCGGATCGTGGTGTTTCAGGAGTTCGATCAACTGCCACCGTGGAAAACCGTCAAACAGAACGTGATGTTTCCGCTGCTGGCTTCGCGCACGCTGAAGAAAAAGGAAGCTGAAGAGCGTGCGCTGCATTACCTGGAGAAAGTCGGTCTGGCGGCGTTCGCCGATGCCTATCCGCACACCTTGTCCGGCGGCATGAAGGCGCGGGTGGCGATTGCCCGGGCGCTGGCGATGCAGCCGAAAATCCTGCTGATGGACGAGCCGTTCGCCGCGCTGGATGCCCTGACCCGGCGCAAGATGCAGGAGGAATTGCTGCTGCTCTGGGAGGAGGTGCGTTTCACTTTGTTGTTCGTCACCCACTCGATTGAAGAAGCGCTGGTGGTCGGCAATCGGATCCTGCTGTTGTCGCCGCATCCAGGGCGGGTGAGGGCGGAAGTGCACAGTCATCAATACGATTTGCACAGCCTCGGCGGTGTAGCGTTTCAGGAATCGGCGCGGCGCATTCACCGATTGCTGTTCGATGAAGGCCAGTCGCCGGAAACCGAGCGCGAACTGGATTTCACTGATATCCGCATCGCTTATTGAGCCGCCTGGAGGATTGCCCGATGAGCCATTCATCATCCGTACGTCAAGAATTCGAAAACGATCTGCAACCGCTGACCAGCGTTCCGGTGGAGCGCGAGCTGCCGCTGGGCCAGCGCCTGTGGCAACAGGGCTGGCTGCGCAAAAGCGTGATCCTGATTTTGCTCGCCGTGCTCTGGGAGGTGGTCGCCCGGGTGCAAAACAACGACCTGTTGCTGCCGAGCTTTTTGCAGACCAGTCATGCGCTGTACGACGGCCTGCTCAGCGGCGAACTGCTGGGCAAGGTGTGGATTTCGCTGGTGGTGCTGATCAAGGGTTACCTGATCGGCATCGTCCTGGCCTTCGCCCTGACCACGCTGGCGGTT
Source organism: Pseudomonas sp. NFIX49 (assembly GCF_900115915.1). Lineage (NCBI taxonomy): Bacteria > Pseudomonadati > Pseudomonadota > Gammaproteobacteria > Pseudomonadales > Pseudomonadaceae > Pseudomonas > Pseudomonas sp. NFIX49. The sequence continues at coordinate 42,904 of NZ_FOYE01000004.1, forward strand.
TCGACCCAGGTTGGCCGGGACTTGCTCAGCACCCTGACCTCGATGTTCAACCCGCTGCCGGCGATTGCGCTGTTGCCGCTGGCGTTGCTGTGGTTCGGCCTGGGGCAGAACAGCCTGATTTTCGTGCTGGTGCATTCGGTGCTGTGGGCGCTGGCGCTGAACACTTACGCCGGGTTTCTCGGCGTCTCGGAAACCCTGCGCATGGCCGGGCGCAACTACGGTTTGAAGGGCATGCGCTTCGTGCTGTTCATCCTGATTCCGGCGGCGCTGCCATCAATCCTCGCCGGACTGAAAATCGGCTGGGCATTCGCCTGGCGTACCCTGATCGCCGCCGAACTGGTGTTCGGTGCCACCAGCGGTAAGGGTGGTTTGGGCTGGTACATCTTCCAGAACCGCAATGAGTTGTACACCGACAAGGTGTTTGCCGGTCTGGCGGTGGTGATCCTCATCGGTTTGCTGGTGGAGAACCTGGTGTTCGACACGCTGGAGCGGGTGACGGTGAAGCGCTGGGGGATGCAGCGCTGATTTTCTGATCTGCTAGCATTGCGTGCGAATCAATCCTGATCGGTCATGAGTGCTCAGTATGCAACTCCCGGACATGAACCTGTTGGTCGCCCTCGACGCTTTGCTCGACGAGGGCAGCGTGGTCGGCGCCGCGCGGCGGATGAACCTCAGCCCGGCGGCCATGAGCCGCACGCTGACGCGGATCCGCGAAGCCATTGGCGATCCGATTCTGGTGCGTGCCGGTCGCGGTCTGGTGCCAACGCCCAAGGCGATGGAGCTGCGCGAGCAGGTGCGGGATGTGGTCGAGCAGGCGGCGTTGCTTTTCCGCTCGGCGGACGCCGTGGAACTGGGCACGTTGCGCCGGCGCTTCAGCATTCGTGCCAACGATTTTTTCGTCGGGGTGTACGGCGGCAAGCTGTTCGACACCCTCGATCAACTGGCGCCGCACTGTGAACTGCGCTTCGTGCCCGAAGGTGACGGTGACGATGAAGCCCTGCGCGAAGGGCGGATCGATCTGAGCGTGAGCAACACCCGCCCGGTGACGCCGGAAGTCAAAGTGCAGAACCTGTTTTCCACCCACTTTGTCGGTCTGGTGCGCGAGGATCATCCGCTGCTGGATGGCGAGATCACGGCCGAACGTTACGCCGGTTTTTCCCACATCAGCATGTCCCGCCGGGGCATCGCCCGTGGGCCCATCGACACCGCTTTGAATGCCCTGGGGCTGGAGCGGCGGGTGGCAGTGATTGCGCCGAGTTTCCACGCGGCGATGTTCGCCCTGCCGGACTCTGACCTGATCCTGCCGGTGCCCAAGGAAGCGCTACTCAGCGTGCGGCGGCTGGGCTTGAAGCTGCGCTCGTTCAATCTGCCGGTCCCGTTGCCGACCCTGATGCTGACCCAGGCCTGGCACCCGCGTTTCGACAAGGATCCGGCCCACCGCTGGCTGCGGGAAACCCTCAAGACCTGCTGCGACGAAACCTGGCTGGCGGCACAGCCCTGACAATTGCGTCTGGTGCACTTATAAACTGCCAAGAAGTCAATTTTCGTCAGCACTAAGCCCTACTACCATGCTCCGGTATTTTTCCCTCCGGAGTTTGCTTGCATGACATCCCTGACGGTCACGGCGCCGATCGCCGCAACCGCTCCGATGGCAGCCGCGCCACCGGTGTTCGGGGCGCGGATCATCATCGGTCTGGTCGGCGTGCTGCTGGCGGTGCTGGTGTCGGGTCTCAACGAGATGGTGACCAAGGTCGCCCTGGCCGACATTCGCGGCGCCCTGAGCATCGGTTACGACGAAGGCACCTGGCTGGTCGCCAGCTACACCGCGACCTCGGTGGCGGCCATGGCATTCGCGCCGTGGTGCTCGGTGACCTTTTCCCTGCGTCGCTTCACCCTCTGCGCCATCGGTGTGTTCACCCTGCTTGGGGTGCTCTGTCCGTTCGCCCCGAACTATGAAAGCCTGCTGCTGATGCGCATCCTGCAAGGCCTGGCTGGCGGCGCGTTGCCGCCGATGCTGATGACCGTTGCGCTGCGATTCCTGCCGGCCAACATCAAGCTTTACGGCCTCGCCGGTTACGCCCTGACCGCGACGTTCGGCCCCGGTCTCGGCACGCCGCTGGCGGGGTTGTGGACCGAATATGTCGGCTGGCAATGGACGTTCTGGCAAATCATCGTGCCGTGCCTGATCGCCATGGCCGCTGTCGCCTATGGCTTGCCGCAGGATCCGCTGCGTCTGGAACGCCTCAAAACATTTAACTGGAAAGGCCTGCTGCTGGGCTTTCCGGCGATCTGCATGCTGGTGATCGGTCTGTTGCAGGGCAATCGCCTGGATTGGTTCGAGTCGAACCTGATCTGCGCTTTGCTCGGCGCCGGTTCGTTGTTGCTGGTGGCGTTTCTGATCAATGAATGGTCGCAACCGATTCCGTTTTTCAAGTTACAGATGCTCGGCATCCGCAACCTGTCGTTCGCACTGATGACGTTGGCCGGCGTGCTGGTGGTGCTGCTGGCGGTGGTGCTGATTCCATCGAGTTATCTGGCTCAGGTGCAGGGTTACCGGCCGGTACAGACTGCGCCGATCATGCTGATCGCGGCGTTGCCGCAGTTGATCGCGCTGCCGCTGGTGGCGGCGCTGTGCAACCTGCGCTGGGTCGATTGCCGCTGGGTGCTCGGCGTGGGTTTAAGCATGTTGACCCTGTCGTGTCTGGGCGGCTCGCAACTGACCTCGGAATGGATTCGCGACGATTTCTACGTCCTGCAATGGCTGCAGATTTTCGGCCAGCCGATGGCGGTGCTGCCGTTGTTGATGTTGTCGACCGGCAGCATCCAGCCCCAGGACGGGCCGTTCGCCTCGGCCTGGTTCAACACCGTGAAAGGCTTGGCGGCGGTGGTCGCCACCGGCGTGATCGAGGCGCTGACCACTTCGCGCCTGCATTTTCACTCGACGATGCTGGTCGATCGTCTCGGCAATTCGCCGCTGGCCGCGAGCAACGACCCCGGCCTCGCCCATCGCTTGCACGAACAGGCGGTGGTGCTGACTTCTTCGGATCTTTATCTGTGCATGGCTGGCGTCGCGGTGGCGCTGATCCTGCTGATTTTCTGGCTGCCGACGCGGATCTTTCCGCCGCGCGCGCCGACCTGACTGAAACAGAAGGTTTTTATGACGACTCAAGCAAAGCAAAAACTCGCGGTGGCCGTAGCCGCTGCGCTGGCGGTTGGTGTGCTGGTGTATCTGGCGATGCCCGGCCTGTTCGGCAAACGCACCCAGCAGAACACCAACGATGCATTCGTTTCTGCCGACTTCACCCTGGTGGTGCCGCGTGTGGCCGGATTCATCAAAGAGGTGCTGGTGGAAGACAACCAGCAGGTCAAGGCCGGGCAGTTGCTGGCGCTGATCGATGACCGCGACCTGCGCGCCGCCGCCGAAGCCGCCGATGCGCAAACCCTGGTGGCCCGCGCGCAGTTGCAGAACGCCAAGGCCACTCTGGAGCGCCAAACTTCGGTGATCGCACAGGCGCAGGCGTCGGTGGTATCGGCCAAGGCTGAAATGGCCTTCGCCCAGCAGGAATTGAACCGCTACAACCACTTGGCCGGCGTCGGTGCCGGCACCGTGCAGAACGCGCAGCAGGCGCGCACCCGGATCGATCAGGCTTCTGCGCGGCTGGACACGGCCACCGCGAAACTGGCAGCGGAACGTAAGCAGGTCGAGATTCTGACGGCGCAGCGCGATGCTGCCGAAGGCAGTTTGAAGCACGCTCAGGCCGCGCTGGAAATCGCCAGTTTCGAGCTGTCCTACACGCGCATCACCGCGCCCCAAGACGGCATGATCGGCGAGCGCGCCGTACGGGTCGGCGCCTATGTGACGCCGGGCAGCAAACTGCTGGCGGTGGTGCCGCTGAAACAGGCCTATGTGGTCGCCAACTTCCAGGAAACCCAGCTCACCGACGTGCAGCCGGGGCAGGATGTGGTCGTGCGGGTCGACAGCCTCGGCGGCGAAGCCCTCACCGGCCGTGTCGAAAGCATCGCCCCGGCTACCGGCGTGACCTTCGCGGCGGTCAAACCGGACAACGCCACCGGCAACTTCACCAAAGTCGTGCAGCGGATTCCGGTGAAGGTTTTGCTGGATCCGGGGCAGCCGCTGGCCGAACGCTTGCGGGTCGGGATGTCGGTGGAAGCGAGCATCGATACCGAAAGCTCGATGACATCGGTGCGTGAGGTGACGCAGCGATGAAGCGCTTTCAGTCCATGACGGTTGTCCTGAGTCTGTCGGCGTTGGCGGCGTGCACCGTCGGCCCGGACTTCCAGAAACCCGAAACCACCCGGATTGCCGAGTGGGCAAAACCGTCAAAAAGTGCCCCCAGCCAGGCCGTCAGCGAACCGTTGAACGAGCGCTGGTGGGAAGTCTTTCACGACGCACAGCTCTCGGCCCTGACTCAGCGCGCCTTGCGCAGCAACCTCGATCTGCAATTGGCCAGCAGCCGTCTGCAACAAAGCCGCGCTGCCCGTCAGGTGATCAGCGCCGACCGCTATCCGACGACCGCCGCCACCGGCAGCTACGCGCGCAAACGCAACAGCGGTGAAGGCTTGAACGACCCGTCCGGGCACAACGGCGATTCCGCGTTCAACCTGTGGGACGCCGGTTTCTCCGCCTCCTGGGAACTGGATTTCTGGGGCCGTGTGCGCCGGGAAACCGAAGCGGCCGATGCCAACCTCGAAGTCGCGGAAAACGACCGTCGCGGTGTGCTGCTGGCGGTGCTCGCGGACACCGCGCAGAACTACATCCAGCTGCGCGGCGTGCAGAACACCCGCGCGGTCACCGAGCAGAACCTCGAGGTGGCGCGGCACAGCCTGAAGCTCTCGCAACTGCGCCTCAACGATGGCGTGGCCACCGATCTCGACGTCGCCGAAGCCGCCGCGCAGGTGGCGGCCATCGAATCGCGCCTGCCGGCGCTGGAGCAACGTCAGGCGCAACTGATCAACGCCATCAGCCTGTTGATGGGCGAACCGCCACAGGCCTTGGCTCAAGAGTTATCCACAGACGCGCCGGTGCCGCAGTCGCCATTGACCGTCGCCATCGGCCTGCCGTCGCAACTGGCCGAACGCCGCCCGGACATTCGCCAGGCCGAAGCCCGTCTGCATGCCGCCACCGCCAACATCGGCGTGGCCAAGGGCGATTTCTATCCGCGCATCACCCTGTCCGGCAATCTCGGCTCGCAAGCCATGCAGCTCAGCGATTTCGGTTCCTGGGGCTCACGCGCCTTCGGCATCGGCCCGCAATTCAGCCTGCCGCTGTTCGACGGCGGCCGCTTGCGCGGCGTGCTGCAACTGCGCGAAGCCCAGCAGCAGGAAGCGGCGATCGGTTATCAACAGACCGTCCTGCGCGCCTGGCACGAAATCGACGACCAACTGACCGCCTACAACGCCAGCCAGCGCCGCCGCGACAGCCTCGCCGAAGCCGTGCGCCAGAACCAGATCGCCCTGCGCACCGCGCAACAGCAATACGTCGAGGGCGTGGTCGACTTCGTCAACGTCCTCACTGTGCAAGGCGCACTGCTCGCCACCCAGGAACAATGGGTGGAAAGCTCCACCGGCGTTTCATTGGCGATGGTCGGGCTGTACCGGGCGCTGGGTGGGGGATGGGAGTCGGTGTACCCAGACGAGAACCGGGCCGCCGTGTTGCCGAGTGTCGCGAAAGCGCCAGCCGGCGTCGACGGTTCTGCTGTGGCTGACCTAAAGTGATGAGCAGGTTGGCGCGTCATACTCTCGTGGCGCAACGGCGCGGCAAGAGGAAGCAATGGCGGTTAACAGAGTCACGCCAATGGGCGACACGCAAGATCCCTTTGCCGCACCCGGCTCCTGGTTCGGCAGCCTGCGCTGGGTGCGCTGGGTAAAACATCATTGGCTGTGGCCGATCCTCGCGCTGGCGGCGTTCGTGCGTTTTTATGACCTGACGGCGGCGGCGATCTGGGGCGATGAAGGGTCCAGTCTGCTGTTGGCGCGCTATCCGTTGAGCGAAATCTGGAAGCACGCGGCCTTCGATGTGCATCCGCCGCTGTACTTCATACTGCTGCATGGCTGGATCGAGCTGTTCGGTGACGGCATCTTCGCGATCCGCTGCCTGAGTGCGCTGGCCGGCATCGCGGCGGTCGGGTTGGGCGTCTGGCTGGTGGATCGCCTGGCCACACGCCGGGCAGCCTTCATCGCCGGTCTGTTGCTGGCGCTGCTGCCGACAGCGGTGCGCTACAGCCAGGAAGTGCGCATGTACGCGTTGCTCGGAGGGCTGTTGCTCGCCGCGAGCCTGGCGCTGGTTTACTGGATCAGGCGCCCCCAGCGAAACCGCTATCTGGTGATTTACGCGTTGTTGATGAGCGCGGCCTTCTACACCCACTACTTCGCCGTTCTCGCGGTTTTGTGTCACTGGCTCTACCTGATCGCGATCCGCGTACAGCGCGGTTATCGATTCCGCCATATCCAGCGCTGGAACTGGTGGCTGGCGAACCTGGCCATCATCGTGCTGTACCTGCCCTGGCTGCCCAATCTGCTCGACTTGATGCAGCACATGGAACAGCTCAGGGCCGGCGGCGATGTCGGCTGGGAGCCGGCCGTCACCTTGAGTTCGCTGCCGTCGATGATCTGGTCGTGGTTGATGCAGGACGATGGCGATACGTTACCGCTGCTGACGTTCGCAGCGTTGCCCCTGGCATTGCTGGCACTGGCGGCTGTCGCGGTGATGCGCGATCGCAGCGTGTCGCGCGGCAGTATGCTGTTGGCGCTGTACACCGGACTGCCGCTGCTGCTGGTATTTGCGGTGTCGTTCATCACGCCGGTCTTCGTCGAGCGCTATTTGACGGCGTACGCCCTGGGGTTGCCGATGCTGGCGGCGTTAGCCATTGACCGTTTGTACAGCCACGCACGGTTGCTCGCTTTGGCGGTGTTGGTCTCACTGATCGGCGTGGAACTGCTCGGCGTGAACAACAACGCCAACGTCGACAGCGATGATCAGTTCGATCGCGTGGTGAATTACGTCAATCAGCATTTCCTGCCAGGCGATCGTATCGTCACCAGCGACATGCTCTGGTACTTGAGCTACGTCTATTACGACCGCAGCGGTGCGCAGGTGCGCCTCTTTACTCCGCCGACAGCGGACGGCCGTTCGACACAACCGAATGAGTACGGCTTCGGCACACTGGTGAGCCGCGACATCTATCTGGACAGCCTCGCGCAATTGCCGGGGCATGGACGGGTCTGGCTGGTCGGGACGTTCGACGCTGCGGAAGAATTCTCACCCTTACCCGCCACCTGGCAGCCCGGCGCCGAAATCCATGCCGGCGGCGCCAAGGCACGCCTGTTCATCCCCCAGCCACCACTCGACTAAAGCCGCCCCTCTATAGACGCCGCTGCCGACTGCGAGCTTTTGCCTCAGGATTTACCTGACAAATCTGCCATGCCCTTGAGCAGTTCGATCGGCAACGGAAAGACGATGGTCGAGCTCTTGTCCCCGGCAATCGAACTCAAGGTCTGCATGTAGCGCAGTTGCATGGCGCCGGGCTGGCGACCGAGCATTTCGGCGGCCTGCATGAGTTTTTCCGAGGCCTGCAATTCGCCTTCGGCGTGGATCACCTTGGCGCGCCGTTCGCGCTCGGCTTCGGCCTGTTTGGCGATGGCGCGCACCATCGACTCGTTGAGGTCGACGTGCTTGATTTCGACGTTGGCGACCTTGATGCCCCAGGCGTCGGTCTGGGCGTCGAGCACTTGCTGGATGTCGATGTTCAGGCGTTCGCGTTCGGCCAGCAGTTCGTCCAGCTCATGTTTGCCGAGGACCGCGCGCAGGGTGGTCTGGGCCAGTTGGCTGGTGGCCATGAGGAAGTCTTCGACCTGGATGATCGCTTTCTGTGGGTCAAGCACGCGGAAGTACAGCACCGCGTTGACCTTCACCGAGACGTTGTCGCGGGTGATCACGTCTTGCGGCGGCACGTCGAGGACGATGGTGCGCAGATCGACCCGGACCATTTGCTGCACCACCGGAATCAGCAGGATCAGCCCCGGCCCCTTGACCTGCCAGAAGCGTCCGAGCTGGAACACCACCCCGCGTTCGTATTCGCGCAGGATGCGGAACGTCGAGCCAGCCAGGGCGATCAGCAACAGCAGCAGCGCGACAAAACCGATTTGCAGACCCATGATCACTCTCCGAGCGGTGCCGCGTCAGTCGCGGCCACTTGCAGCAACAGACCCTTGCGTCCGACCACCCGCACCGGTTGCCCGGTGTGCAGCGGCGTGGCGCTCAGCACCTGCCAGCGTTCTCCTTGTAACTGCACCCAGCCGTTGCGGCTGTCTTCCGGTTGCACCACGGTAACCGCCGTGACACTGCCGAGCAGGCCGGCATCGCCGCTGACCGGGTGGCGCGGTCGGGTTTTCAGGGCGCGGACCAGCAGCGCGATCAGCAACAGGGCACTGACCAGACCGAGGCCGATCATCATCGGTACCGGCAGTTCGGCGTTGCTCAGGATCAGCGCGCCGATCACGAACATGACGATACCGCCGAGGCCGATCAGCCCGTAGTTGGGCAGCGCGGCTTCGGCGATCAGAAATGTGATGCCCAAGGTAATCAGCCACAGGCCGACCGGACTGACGGCGGTAAACGGACCGTCCGCCGCAACCACCGTTCCACTCAGCAGCACCAGGGCAAACGCACAGCAACGGATGTTCACGTGACCCTCCGCGAGAGTCAGGGGTTGTTCTTACAGTCTAGTTGAGGCTGTGGCTGGATGAATTTTGATCAATTCTCCCCGCCCCGCCAGTGGGCGGATTTCCCTGTGTGCGCGGCCGACGGGACTAGACTTTGAAGGACAGCCACAGCGTTTCATTACCGTCCGCCGCGCAGCGTCGGCGGGCACCGAGGTGCATCATGCGTATGGCCAAGAAAGTGCAGAGCAGCCTCAACCGGGCGCAATGCGAATATGACATCGTCACCCACCCGCACTCGTCCAGCAGCCTGGAAACGGCGCGGGTCTCCGGGATTGCCGCAGAACGGGTGGCCAAATCGGTGATTCTGGACGACCGCCACGGGCACTACCTGATGGCGGTGCTGCCCGCCAGCCGCCACCTGGACTTGAGCAAGGTGCGCAGCAGCGGCGAATGGCAGATCACCCGCGAAAGCAATCTGGCGCACATTTTCGACGACTGCGAACGCGGCGCCGTACCGCCACTGGGGGATTCCTACGGACTGGACATGGTCATCGACCCGCTGCTGACCCGGCAGAAAGACATCTACCTGGAAGCCGGCAACCACAACAACCTGCTGCACATGAGCATGCCCGAATTCCTGAAAATGGTGCCGCATGCGCAGGTGCGGGAGTTGAGTCAGTAGCTTTTCAGCGTCTGTGCCGACGCCAATCGCGAGCAAGCCCGCTCCCACAGGTTCTGCGCTAAACCTGTGGAGCGGGCTTGCTCGCGAAAAATCTTTCATACCCTATAAATCTCGCAGGAGTTCCGACATGGAAAACCCGACGCACAGCCTCCCATCCCTGTTCAAGCAACTCGGCCTGGACAACGACCCGGTCAGCATCGACCAGTTCATCGCCACCCATTCCCCGCTCAAACCCGAACTGCACCTGTGCGATGCGTTTTTCTGGAGCAAGAGCCAGGCGGATTTCCTGCGGGACGAGATTCTCGATGATGCGGATTGGGCGGAGGTGGTGGATCAGCTGGATGTGATGTTGAGGAAGGGGCGGGGCGCTTAGTCAGCGTAAAATTTCGTCACAGGATATCCTCAATCGCCCTCTCTATCTGGGGTAGCTTCCGATTTCAAAGAAGACTGGAAGCTGAAAAATGCAAAGATTCCCCCCGGTAAAAATGATCAGTGTCGAGGCTTTTAAAGAAAATTTTGATGCGGTAATCAAGGATGTCAAATATGAGCCAGTCGTTTTACAAAAGCACAGTCAAGTTTTAGCTGTCCTGCTTTCCGCATCATTGTATGAGGCGGTTATTGAACGGCTGGACGATCAGTATTTGGCGTTGATCATTCACTCGCGACGCAATGAAATTGGAAAACCCATCGAGCTGGATCAACTGTAAAAAACCTTCGAGGAGATTTGTTTCAAAACTTGACTGAATTTCCCCTCCAATGCGATATTGATAGTTAGCAAACTAACAGTGTGTGCATTCCCTCGTGCCGAATAACCTCGACGCTCTCCAGATGAACATCAGCAGTGCCATGGTGGTGGCCGCCAGGCATTGGCGGAAGATCTGCCAGACCACGCTGGTCAACTATGGAATTTCCGAAGCCTGCGCCGTCCCGTTGTTGATGATCGGGCGGTTGGGCGAGGGTGTGCGCCAGGTGCAGGTGGCGCAGGCGGCGGGGATGGAGTCGCCGTCGCTGGTGCGCCTGCTCGATCAGTTGTGTCACGCCGGGTTTGTCTGCCGCACCGAAGATGCCCAGGACCGTCGCGCCAAATGCCTGAGCCTGACCGACGCCGGCCGTGAGCTGGTGCAAGCGGTGGAGGCGCAACTGGTGCGTCTGCGTCATGAAGTGCTCGAAGGCATCGACCAGCGCGATCTGGAGGCTACGCTTCGAGTACTGAGAGCTTTTGAGGCGGCCACTCCGCCAACGGTGATCAATCCGTGAACGGGTTCTTTTCCGGCATGCCCCCGGCGCGGGACTGGTTCTACGGGATCCGCACGTTTGCGGCTTCGATGACCGCGCTGTATATCGCCTTGCTCATGCAGATGCCGCGTCCGTACTGGGCGATGGCCACGGTGTACATCGTTTCCAGCCCGTTCCTCGGCCCGACCAGTTCCAAGGCGCTGTATCGGGCGATCGGCACGTTTCTCGGTGCAGCGGCGGCGGTGCTGTTCGTGCCGATGTTCGTCCAGAGCCCTTATGTGCTGGTGGTGGTCATCGCCTTGTGGACGGGGATTCTGCTGTTCCTGTCCCTGCATTTGCGCACCGCCAACAACTACGCGCTGATGCTGGCCGGCTACACCTTGCCGTTGATCGCCCTGCCGGTGGTGGATAACCCGTTGGCGGTGTGGGACGTGGCCGAGTCGCGGACTGAAGAGATCTTTCTCGGCATCGCCGTGGCGGCGGTGGTCGGCGCGATGTTCTGGCCACGACGCCTGGCACCGGTGTTCAACGATGCCGTGGGCAAATGGTTCGCCGACGCCACGACTTACAGCCTGAAATTCCTCAGCCGCGACGTCCAGCCTGAAGAAGTCACCGCCCTGCGCATGGCGATGGTCGGCAGTTTCAACAGCCTGGAATTGATGATCGGCCAGTTGCCGCACGAAGGTGCGCGGCCGCAAACCGTACGCAACACCAAGGAACTGCGCGGCCGGATGATTCACCTGCTGCCGGTGATCGATGCCCTTGAAGATTCGCTGTACGCCCTCGAACGGCGCACGCCCGAGCTAGTGGAAAAGTTCGCACCACTGCTCACCGCGACCCGCGAATGGCTCGGCCACAAAGACGCCGATCTGGAACGCTGGCAAGCGCTGCGGGATCAGCTCGAAGCACTGCAACCGAGCGCCGAAGCCCTGGAAGATCGCAAGCAGTTGCTGTTTTCCAACGCGCTGTATCGCCTCGGCGAATTCATCGATCTGTGGCAGGACTGCCGCAGTCTGCAGGACGCAATCCTGTGCGAGCGCCAGGACAGCTGGCGCGCGGTGTATCGTCACTGGCGCCTCGGTCGCCTGACGCCATTCATCGACCGCGGGCTGATGCTGTATTCGGTGGCCTCGACCATTCTGGCGATCATCGTTGCCTCGGTGTTGTGGATCCTGCTGGGCTGGACCGACGGTGGCAGCGCGGTGATTCTGGCGGCGGTGTCGTGCAGCTTCTTCGCCTCGATGGACGACCCGGCGCCGCAGATTTACCGGTTCTTTTTCTGGACCGGAATGTCGGTGCTGTTTGCCAGTCTGTACCTGTTTCTGGTGCTGCCAAACCTGCATGACTTTCCGATGCTGGTGCTGGCGTTCGCGGTGCCGTTCATCTGTGTCGGCACCCTGACGGTGCAGCCACGCTTCTACCTCGGCATGCTGCTGACGCTGGTCAACACCTCGTCGTTCATCAGCATTTCCGGTGCTTACGACGCGGACTTCTTTGCCTTCGTCAATTCCAACCTGGCGGGCCCGATTGGGTTGTTGTTCGCGTTTATCTGGACCCTGATCGCCCGGCCGTTCGGCGCCGAACTGGCGGCCAAGCGTCTGACCCGTTTCAGCTGGAAAGACATCGTCAGCATGACCGAGCCAGCGAACCTTGCCGAACATCGACAGCTGGGCGTGCAACTGCTCGACCGCCTGATGCAGCACCTGCCGCGTCTGGCGCTGACCGGCCAGGACACTGGCATCGCCATGCGCGAAGTGCGCGTGGGGCTGAACCTGCTCGACCTGCTCGCCTACACACCGCGAGTGACGGGCGCGCCGAACGCGCTGCTCAAGCAAGTGGTGGCAGAGGTCGGCGAATATTTCCGGGCCTGCCTCAAGGCTGGCGAACGCCTGCCGGCGCCAAGCGCCTTGCTGATGACCATGGATCGCACCCGCCGTGCGCTCAACGGCCACGGCGATGAAGAAACCCGGCTCAACCTGTTGCACGCCTTGAGCGGTTTGCGCCTGGCGCTGTTGCCCGGCGTGGAATTCGTTTCCAACGCAGAGCCCGAAGAACCGCTGCCCGAAGGAGCGCCCCTATGATCGGTGATCTGGATATCAGCGGCATTTTCCTGCCGACCCTGTTGGTGTTGATGGGCATCACTTATGTGCTGTTTGTGTTGGTACACGGCGTGCTCACACGCCTGCATTTCTACCGTCTGGTCTGGCACCGGGCATTGTTCAACGTGGCTCTCTACGCCGTGATGCTGTACGGCGTGGATTCACTCAGTCGATACCTGATGACATGAAAAAACCGTTTCTGACCCTCGGTCGCGTCGTCCTGACGCTGCTGATCGTGACTTTCGCCGTCGTCGTGGTCTGGCGCATGGTGATGTATTACATGTTCGCGCCCTGGACCCGCGACGGCCACATTCGCGCCGACATCGTGCAGATCGCCCCGGACGTGTCCGGGCTGATCCAGCAGGTCGAAGTGAAGGACAACCAGTTGGTGAAGCGCGGCCAGGTGCTGTTCAGCATCGACCAGGACCGTTTCAAACTGGCGTTGCGCCAGGCCAGGGCGGCGGTTGCTGATCGCGAAGAAACCCTGGCTCAGGCGCAGCGTGAAGCCAAGCGTAACCGTGGTCTGGGCAATCTGGTGCCAGCCGAACAGCTGGAAGAAAGCCTGTCGAAAGTGGCCCGCGCGCAATCGGCCCTGGCCGAAGCGCTGGTGACGGTGGACAGCGCTCAGCTCAATCTCGACCGCTCGGTGATCCGCAGTCCGGTGGACGGCTACGTCAACGACCGTGCACCGCGCTCGCAGGAATTCGTTACTGCCGGGCGTCCGGTGTTGTCGGTGGTCGACAGCAATTCGTTCCACATCGACGGCTATTTCGAAGAGACCAAACTCGACGGCATCCATGTCGGGCAGTCGGTGGATATCCGCGTGATCGGCGACCGCGCCCGCCTGCGCGGGCATGTCGAAAGCATCGTCGCCGGTATCGAAGACCGCGACCGTTCGAGCGGCAGCAACCTGCTGCCCAACGTCAACCCGGCGTTCAGCTGGGTGCGTCTGGCGCAACGGATTCCGGTGCGCATTGCCTTCGACGACGTGCCGGATGACTTCCGCATGATCGCCGGGCGTACCGCCACCGTGTCGATCATCGACGATCAACCGCAGGAGCCCGCGCAATGAACAGGGCCCTGATGGTCGCCGGGCTGGGCGTGATGCTGTCGGCCTGCTCGATGGTCGGGCCGGACTACCACGTGCCCGAAGACGCGGCGATCCAGCGCAAGGATTTCCAGGGCGACCTGGCGGTGGCCGGCAAACCGGTGGTGTCGGCCCCGGTGCCGGCGGACTGGTGGCGGCTGTATCAGGATCCGCGTCTGGATCAACTGGTGCAGCAGGCCATGGCATCCAACACCGATCTGAGGGTGGCGGCGGCGAACCTGTCGCGGGCCCGTGCCCAGGTCGATGAAGCCGAGGCGGCCGGTGGCTGGAGCGGCGGCGTGAAAATGGGCGCGCAACGCTTGCAGGAATCCGGCGAGGCGTTCCTGCTGCCGGAGAAAGTGCCGGTGGCCAACATCGGCGATATCGGCATCAGCGCGTCCTATCAGTTCGACCTGTGGGGCACGCTGCAACGCGGGATAGAAGCGGCGAAGGCCAATGCCGACGCAACCCAGGCCGCTGCCGACACCGCACGTATCACCCTGGTCGCCGACGTGGTGCGGGCCTACACCCAGGTCTGCGCGGCGAACGAGGAGCGGGAAATCGCCCAGCATTCCCTCGATCTGCAATCCCAGAGCACCACGCTGATCCAGCGTCTGCGCGACGCCGGGCGCGGCGATGAAACCCAGGTCACCCGTTCGCAGACCCAGTTCAAATCCCTGCGCGCCGACATGCCGCGCTATGAGGCGGCGCGGCAGGCCGGGTTGTTCCGTCTGTCGATGCTGCTGGCCAAGCCTGTCGATCAACTGCCGGCCGGCACCGCGACCTGCGCCGAACTGCCGAAAATCGCTCAACTGGTGCCGGTGGGCGATGGCGCCGCGCTGCTCAAGCGCCGGCCGGACATCCGCCAGGCCGAGCGGCGTCTGGCGGCCGCGACCGCCGGGATCGGTATCGCCACCGGCGAGCTGTACCCGGACATCAGTTTCGGCGCGACAATCGGCACCGTCGGCATTCTCGACAACCTGGGCAAACCGTCCACCAATCGCTGGGGCTTCGGCCCGTCGCTGAGCTGGAGCGTGCCGACCAACGGCGCCCGGGCCCGCATCCGTGAAGCCGAAGCCACCACCCAAGGCGCGCTGGCGCATTTCGACGGCGTGGTGCTCAACGCCATCCGCGAAACCCAGACCGGCCTGTCCCAGTACTCCGCGCTGCTGCAACGCCGCGATGCACTGGCCGATGCCGAACAGTCGGCAAAACTGGCGGCGGACCAGACGCACCGCTTTTTCCAGGCCGGCCGCGAGTCGTTCCTCGCCGATCTCCAGGCCACCCGCACCTACACCGACGTCACCGCGCAACTGGCCGCCGCCAACACCCAGGTTGCCATGAGCCAGATCGATTTGTTCCTCGCCCTGGGCGGCGGTTGGGAAAGCGGACGAACGCAAGCCTCGAGCGCCAGCAAACCCTGAGGCCGTTGCTATGCTTTGAGGTATTGAAAGGGCGCCCCGAACCAGGCGCCTTTTCAGTGCACATCGCTAGCGCAGGTCTAGGGGAAACCAATAATGAAAAACCCTTACGCTCTTGGCTTCTGGTGCGCCCTGGTAGCCTTGGTGCTGCTGTCGGCCACCTATTTCTACGGCATCATGCTGGCCCACCAGATCGACAAGGCAATGGTCTTTCTCGACAGCACCGTGGCGCTGATCGCGGTCATGGCGATCGTGGTCGTGGCGTCGGCGCTGGTACAGACCCAGCGACTCAAAAAACGCCAGCTTGAGCAAAGCAAGACGCTGCTGCTGATCTGGGACACCAAGGTCGCGCTGCGCAAAGTCGAAACCGTATTCGACCGCTACTTCTGGGGCGGCTACTGGCAGCCGGGGCGTACCTTCGCCGAAGTCATGGGCGAGCTCACCGGCACGCCGCTGGAAAAAAGCCTCGAAGCCCTGAAAAAACAATGTCTGGCCCTCGACCGGCAAGTCGCCGGCGACGGCTGGCACTGGCTCAACAACGCCCGCGAACTGTCGGACGTCGCCACGGCCATGGCCCGCGAGCGTTATCAACTGGATTTCTGCGACCCGCGCAGCGACGGGCCGGGCGGAGCGGTGATCGACCGGGATTTCGAAGTGCTGGTGTACACCTGGACCGCGAGGCTGAAAAGCTTCGACCATCAGCTCGACGAGATCGAGGTTCAATACTCCTGAGCCCGAAAAGATCGCCGAACCCGGCGATCTTTTTGTTTGTCCATGTCTTGTCGACACTCTTTAACCTTTAAACATTGGGCTGCCAGGCGCGCCCGGTGCTAATCTCCACCGCTAAATTCAGCGGAGTCGCGCCACGGCCCGGTCACGGGTTCAGGGAAGACGACCACACTTTCAGCCACGGAAATCGATCAGGTCATTCATGAATAAATCAGCAGGCGTGCTTCTCGGAATTGTTGTGGCCATTGGCGCCATCAGCGTAGGCGGGGCCTGGTACACCGGCACCAAAATCGAAGGCGTGTTGAACAATGCCGTCGCCAATGCCAACAGCGAGTTGCAGACCGCCATGGCCGGCTCCAACGGCAGTGCGTCGCTGGAACTGGTGTCGCTGGAGCGCAACACCTTCAGCAGCACCGCGCACTATCGCCTCAAGGGCGAGGGTGAAATGTTCGGCGAAGCGCCGGTCGAGCTGCTGTTCGTCGACCGCATCGAACATGGCCCGCTGCCGTTCTCGCGTCTGGTTTCGCTGAAATGGCTGCCGGTCATGGCCACCAGTCACTTTGAGCTGGAAAAGACCCCGATCACCGAAAAATGGTTTGCCGCCACCAAGGGCGCGGCGCCGCTCAAAGGTGTGGTCAATATCGGCTACGACCAGTCCACCACCGGCAACCTCGAACTGCTGCCACTGGAAGCTGCGCTGGATGACAAGTCGAACCTGAAGTTTTCCGGCTTGAACATGGATATTTCCGCCAGCGCCCAGGCCCAGAAAGTCAAGGCCGACGGCTACATGGACAGCCTGCGCCTGACCACGGTCGCCGAAGACCAGACGCCGGTGCAGATCGAACTCAATGGCCTGACCCTGGCCAGCAATCTCGCCAAGAGCACCTACGGCTACTACACCGGCGAGAACACCCTGGAGCTGACCAGCAGCAAGACTACCTTCGGCGCCAAGCAGTCGGTGCTGGGCGTGAAGAACTTCGAAATGAAGAACCGTACCGAAGAGAACGGCAGCAACGCCTCCGGCCGTGCCGACTACAAGGTCGCTGAAGTGACCCTCAACGACAAGAAGATCGGTTCGGCCAACCTGGCCATGAGCCTGAAAAACCTCGACATCCCGTCGGCAATGTCGCTGATGCAGATCTACCAGACCAAGCTGCAGCCATACGAAAAAGCCGCTGCCGAAGCCACCGCCGCCGGCCTGCCGGCACCGGAGCTGAACCTGACCGAGGCCGAGTCGACTCAGGTCAAGGCCGACCTGCAGAAACTGCTGGCGGCCGGGCCGCAACTGGCGCTGGAAGACCTGTCGCTGAAAACCGCCAACGGCGAAAGCCGGGCGAATCTGGTGCTTGATCTGACCAAGCCTGCGTCGATGGACCTGCCACCGGATCAACTGGGCAAACAGTTGATCGCGCTGCTGGACATCAATGTGTTGGTGTCCAAGCCGATGCTGGTCGACCTGCTCAGCGTGCAGGCGCAAATCGATGGCCAGACCGATGCCAAGGCCATCGTCGACCAGGCCAGCGCTGGCGCTGACATGTTCGCCGGCATGGCCGTTGGTTCGCAGTTGGCGACCCTGGATGGCACCAACGTTGTCACCAAGCTGCATTACGCCGCCAATCAGGTTGAATTCAACGGCCAGAAGATGACCGTCGAGCAGTTCGTGGGCTTCCTGATGAGCAAGTTCGGCAGTATCGAACAGCCTCAGTAAACGCCCCGCGCTTCACCGAAACGCCCGGCCTCTGCACCCGCAGACGCCGGGCGTTTTGCTGTCTGGCATCCGGGTCAACGGTTAGCCGGGGCCAGTCATCGTCACGAATCTGAACAATTATTGTGTTCTGAATATTGATCTACGCTTGCGTGCAAGACTGCTTGGATAGCTTGGCCAGGTGATCTACCTGGCCTCCGTTACGAATTGGGCAAGGGGGGGCACTGCTACCCGGCTGGCCATGTAAGGATGCTGACGAATGCCGCGTATTGATGGTCCTGTATTACATCGTGGTTTACGCCCTTTGTTTCGAGTCGCGCTGTGCAGCCAGTTGCTCTGGCCGGCGTTCGCGTTCGCCGCCACGGCCTACGATCAAATGGTGCTCGACGCCCGGGCCGGGCATTACACGCCCGCGCTGACCGTTTTGCGTCAGGTGCCGCCGGCCCAGGCCACCACCGGCCAGGTCAGCGATCACCTGCAAATCGCCGGTTGGGCCGGGCTCGACGCCGAAGTGGTGCAGGTCTACGAGACCCAGGGTCGTGGCCGCGTGCTGCCGATCCAGGCACTGACCGCCACCGCCCGGGCCTATCGCAACCTCAAGCGCTGGGATCAGGCGATCCAGGTCTACAACAAGGCCCTGACGCTGGAGCCGGACAACGCCGACCTGCAACTCGGTCTGGCGCTGACCCAGGCCGACTCCGGCAAGCCCGACGAAGGGGTGATCCGCGCCCGTTCGCTGGTCGCCGCCAAACCCGATGATCCCTCCCGCCGACTGGCGCTGGGCTACGCCCTGAATCGCGCCGGCAAGCCGTACGACGCGCTGTTCGAATACGACCAGGCCTTCATGCGCGCCGGCAATAAACCGGAGGTCGCCCGCGAATACGTGGTCGCCCTGCAAAAGGCGCGTCTGCCGGAACCGGCGCTGCGGCTTGCCAGGCAGCGTCCGGGGTTGATCGATCCCGTCACCTTGCGTCGCCTGGAAGGTGATCTGGCCGCCGAACGCGTGCGCCTCGCCGAACTGGCCACCCGCAGCGAAAAAGAACGCTACGTGATCGCCGACCGCGCCCTGGCCGACTACGACCAGCTCCTCGCCACCTGGACTCCGGACGCCACTGCTCACGACGACGTGACCCGCTGGCGCATCGACCGCATGGGCGCACTCAAGGCCCGGGCGCGCACCGCCGAAGTCATCAGCGAATATCAAAAGCTGCAAGCCGAAGGCGTGAAGATCCCGACCTACGCCCTGCGCTGGGTGGCGGCGTCCTATCTGGATCAGCGCCAGCCGGAAATCGCCACCGATCTTTACCGTCAGGTGCTGGCAGCGCCGGACGCCGATGTCGGCGACCGACTCGAAGACACCACGGCGCTGTATTACTCGCTGCTGGAAAGCGACCGCGCCGATGAGGCGCGCAAGGTCGCTGAGGATCAGGCCAAGGCGCAGAAGCCGCGTGTCGAACTCAAGGGCTTGCCGATCGGCAACCCCAACGACGAATGGATGGACGCCCAGCAACTGGCGGCGCAGGCCGGCACTTACGGTTCCGACCTGCCTCACGGTGAAGAGCGCTTGCAGACCCTGGTGGATCAGGCGCCGGGCAATATCGGCCTGCGCCTGGCCCAGGCCGACCTGTACCTGGCCCGCAACTGGCCGCGCCGCGCGGAAAACCAGCTCAAGGAAACCGAGAGCATCGCGCCGCGCGACATGGGCCTGGAAGTCGCGCAGGCCCGCACCGCCATGGACCTGCAGGAATGGCGGCAGATGGATGCGCTGACCGATGACGTGGTGGCGCGTTTCCCCGACAACCGTCAGGTCCAGCGTCTGGCCCGTGAACGTGAAGTGCACGACATGTCCGAGCTGCGCGTCGAGGCCTATGGCGGCAAGGCCAACGGTGGCAGCGGTGGCGATGCCGGCGCGGTCTCCGGCAGCCGGGATTTCGGTATCCAGACCACCCTTTACAGCCCGCCGATCGATGAGGACTGGCGGGTGTTCGCCGGGGCCGGATACGCCACCGGCGATTTTGCCGAAGGCACCGGCCACCACCACTTCCAGCGTGTCGGCCTGGAGCGTCGCACCCGCGACATGACCCTCGAAGCCGAAGTGTCGAATCATTCCTACGGTTTCGGCGACAAGCAGGGCGCGCGTCTGGCGATTGCCCGGGATATCAACGATCACTGGCAATACGGCGGCAGCCTTGAATACCTCTCGGCCGAAACCCCGCTGCGGGCATTGAACAGCGACATCAAGGCCAACGGCGGCAGCGGTTTCATCCGCTGGCGCGCCAATGAGAGCCGTGAGTGGCGGCTGGCGGTCAGCCCGTCGCACTTCAGTGACGGCAACAACCGTGTCGAAGCCTTGCTGACCGGAAAAGAGGGCGTCTACAGCGCGCCGAACCTGCAAGTCGATGCGGGCCTGGAAGTGGGCACCAGCCACAACTCCAAGTCCGATGACGTGCCGTACTTCAACCCGAAGTCGGACTTCAGCGTCATGCCGCTGCTCAACGTCAATCACGTGCTGTACCACCGCTACGAAACCGTCTGGAGCCAGCAGTTCCAGGCCGGAGCGGGCACTTACAGCCAGCGTGATCACGGCACCGGCGGCATGGCATTGCTCGGTTACGGCCAGCGCTACGCCTGGAACGACGTGTTCGAGGTGGGCGGTTTGTTCAGCGTGATCAACCGGCCCTACGACGGTGACCGGGAAACCGATCTGCGTCTGCTCGTCGACCTCACTTTCCGCTTCTAGAAGAGTTTGAAGATGCCTTTGATTTCGCGTTTCTTCCTTCTGCTGGGAGTGCTGCTGGTCAGCGCCTGCGCCCAGCAAGCCCCGGCCTTCGTGCCGCCGTCCGAGCGACCGCTGGCAGCCAATGAAAAGCCCTGGCCGAAAAACCACGTGCTGGGCATTGCCTACCATGACGTCGAAGATCGTGACCCCGATCAGGCGGTGGTGGCGGTGCGCACCGAGCGCCTGCTTGAGCAACTCGCCTGGCTGCGGGAAAACAACTACCAACCGGTGACGGTCGACCAGATCATGGCCGCGCGCAAAGGCGGGCCGGAACTGCCGCCCAAGGCGATCCTGCTCAGTTTCGACGACGGTTATTCAAGCTTTTACACTCGCGTGTTGCCGGTGTTGCGCGCTTATAACTGGCATGCGCTGCTGGCGCCGGTCGGCACCTGGATCGACACGCCGCTGAACCAGCCGGTGGATTTCGCCGGTACACCGCGTGCGCGCTCCGACTTCCTGACCTGGGCTCAGGTGCGGGAAATCTCGCAATCGGGTCTGGTGGAAATCGCCGCTCACACCGATGCCAATCACAAAGGCATTCTCGCCAACCCGCAAGGCAACCTGCAGCCGGCGGCCGCGACCCGCCGCTACGATCCGGTGAGCAAACGCTACGAATCCGAAGCCGATTTCCAGGCGCGGATCCGCGCCGACGTGCAGGCGATCTCGGAGAAAATCCGCAAGAACACCGGTAAGAAACCGCGCGTCTGGGTCTGGCCTTACGGCACGGCGGACGGCACGTCGCTGACCGTGGTCAGCGAGGAAGGCTATGAAATGGCCCTGACCCTCGATGACGGCCTCGATGCCCTCGACAACCTGATGAGCGGGCCGCGTTTCCTGGTGGCTTCCGACCCTGACGGCGAGCACTTCGCCAACAGCGTGGTCGGCGTGCAATCGGATTTCACCATGCGCGTGGTCCACGTCGATCTGGACAACGTCTACGACCCGGATCCGGCGCAGCAGGAAATCAACCTCGGCAAACTGATCCAGCGCATGGCTGACATGGGCGCCAACACCGTGTTCCTGCAAGCCTTCGCCGATCCGAAGGGCGATGGGCTGGTGCATTCGCTGTACTTCCCCAACCGTCATCTGCCGATGCGCGCCGACCTGTTCGACCGCGTCGCCTGGCAATTGCGCACCCGGGCTCACGTGAAGGTCTTCGCGTGGATGCCGGTGCTGAGTTTCGAGCTGGATTCGAAGTTGCCACGGGTGACGCGCTGGGATCCGAAGACTGGCACGACCGCGGTCGACCCGGATCAATACAAACGCCTGTCGCCGTTCGATCCCGAAGTGCGACGGATCATCGGCGAGATCTACGAAGACGTGGCACGCCTGACTTCGGTCGACGGCATTCTCTACCACGACGACGCGGTGCTTTCGGACTTCGAAGACGCCGGCCCTCAGGCACTGAAGGCTTACGCCGCCCAAGGCTTGCCGGGCTCGATCGCCGCTCTGCGTGACGATCCGGCAGCGATGCAGCGCTGGACGCGCTTCAAGAGCCGTTACCTGATCGACTTCACCAACGAACTCACCGCCAAGGTGCGCGCGATTCGTGGCCCGCAAGTGCTCACCGCGCGCAACATCTTCGCCGAGCCGGTGCTCAATCCGCACAGCGAAGCGTGGTTCGCGCAGAACCTCGATGACTTCCTCGGGACCTACGACTGGACGGCGCCGATGGCCATGCCGCTCATGGAAAAACAGACGTATGCGCAGTCCGGCCCGTGGCTCGAAGAACTGGTGGCGAAGATCAAACAGCGCCCCGGTGCGCTGAATCGCACGGTGTTCGAATTGCAGGCCCGGGACTGGACGAAAAAGGACCAGACCGACATTGACGGCGCACAACTGGCCGACTGGATGAGCCGCCTCAAGCGTCAGGGCGCCACCAGTTTCGGCTACTACCCGGACAACTTTCTCGAGAACCTGCCGGACCTGAAAACCGTGCGGCCTGCGCTCTCCAACAAATGGAACCCATGACATGCTGGATAGACTGCTGGCCCTGCTTGTTCTGGCGATCGTCCTCGGCGTCCCGCTGGGGCTGATCTTCCTGGTCACCGGGCAATTCCTGATGGACTTCGTGTTCTTCTACCCGCTGTTCATGTCCGGGTTGTGGATTTCCGGTGGCCTGTATTTCTGGCTGCACTGGGAGCGGCACTGGCCGTGGAAGGACGACACCCTGCCGCCACCGCTGGAAGGCGAACCGCTGATTTCGATCCTGATCCCTTGCTACAACGAGGGCGACAACGCCGCCGACACCATCCACGCGGCGCTGGCGCAGCACTACCCGAACATCGAAGTCATCGCGATCAACGACGGCTCCAAGGACAACACCGCCGAAGTGCTGGATGCACTGGCCAAGGAAGATCCACGGCTGCGGGTGCTGCACCTGGCGGAAAACCAGGGCAAGGCCGTGGCCCTGCGCATGGGCGCCATCGCTGCGCGCAGTGAATATCTGGTGTGCATCGACGGTGACGCGCTGCTGGCGCCGAACACTGCTGCTTATCTGGTGGCGCCGATGCTCGACAACGCACGACTGGGCGCGGTGACCGGCAACCCACGGATCCGCACGCGTTCGACATTGGTCGGGCGGGTTCAGGTCGGTGAGTTCTCGTCGATCATCGGGCTGATCAAGCGCACTCAGCGGGTGTTCGGGCGGATCTTCACCGTGTCCGGTGTGATCGTCGCGTTCCGCCGCACGGCGCTGAACCGGGTTGGCTACTGGAGCCCGGACATGATCACCGAAGACATCGACATCAGCTGGAAGCTGCAACTGGACCACTGGAGCATCTTTTACGAGCCCCGTGCCCTGTGCTGGATCCTGATGCCGGAAACCCTGCGTGGTCTGTGGAAGCAGCGTCTGCGCTGGGCCCAGGGCGGCGCCGAAGTGCTGTTCAAGAACATTCGCGGAATCTGGCAGTACCGCCATCGTTACCTGTGGCCGCTGCTGTTCGAATACTGCCTGTCGACCGGTTGGGCGTTCACCTTCCTGTTGTCGGTGATTTTCTGGGCCGTCGGCAAGTTTGTGGTCATGCCTGAAGCGATTGCGGTCGATCACCTGATGCCGCCGGCGTTCACCGGTCTGCTGCTGGCGTTTGTCTGTCTGGTGCAGTTCGCGGTCAGCATCATCATTGACCGGCGCTACGAACCGGGCCTGGGCAAGACCATGTTCTGGGTGGTCTGGTATCCGATCGCGTTCTGGTTCGTCAGCCTGCTGACCACGCTGGTCAGTTTCCCCAAAGTCTTGTTCGGCCAACACCAGAAGCGTGCGCGCTGGGTCAGTCCCGACCGGGGTATCAAGCCGCTCGGGAACGATGAAGAGGAGGTTATCAAATGAAAATCATCCGGACCCGCCAACGGCCGTTTCTGGTGGTGGTCGATGCGTTCTTCACCGTGCTGGCCTGGATCGGCCTGCTGTATCTGCTGGCGCGCGGTTTATGGCCGCTGATCGAGACCCACGAAGGCGGGCCACGCATCGACAACTCGGCATTCGAAGCCCTCGGCACCTTGCAGATTTACCTGTGGGTGGCTTTAGTCAACGCGGTGATCCTGATCGGCTGGGCGCGCTATCAGCAACGCAAGAGCCGAAGTTTCGCCCAGCGCCGCTTGCCGTCCCCGGTGGTCGACGATGAGGGGCTGAGCCGCAGCTTCAAGCTGTGCGACGAGCGCTTTCAGAAACTGCGCGGGCCGGGCGTGATGACCATCCACAACGATCAGGACGGCGACGTCAGTCATGTGGTGCCGCATCTGTGGCCGGTTCAGCCGCAGGAGCTCCCGCCACCGCTGGCGCCACTCGAGCATCCTCGGGTGATATTTCTGCACGCCGAGGACGACGACAACCGCGAGCCGCTGAACCGGATCACCTGACGGCGCGAATCAGCCGCCAGGCTTCATCCATCGGCAGCGGTCGTTTCATGCGTTCGGCCAGCAGCGCCATCGCTCGCTCCTCTTCGCAGGCCACCGCCGCCACCACCACGCCCTTGCTCCCGAACAGCCCGATAAATGGCGGCTGTTCGGGTTCGCCGATGAATTCCACTGCGTCCCACTGCTCGGCGTGACCGAGATAGTCGTAGTTGCGGCCGAAATGCCAGGTCCAGAAATACGGCACGTCGAGATAATGCTCGTCGCCACCGAGCAGGTTGGCGGCGGCGATTCGCGCGTGCTGCTGGGCCAGGCGCCAGTGTTCGATGCGTTGTGGTTTGCCGTTCAGCGGGAAGGTGGCGATATCGCCAATCGCCCACAGGTTGTCGGTGACGCGCAGGCTGGCATCGACCAACAGTGATTGATCGTCCTCGCGCGGCAAGTCGCCGAACGCTTCGGTGGCTGGATGTACGCTAATTCCCGCCAACACCAGATCCGCCGACAGGCGCAGGCCATTGTCGAGCAACACCGCCTCGACCTTGCCATCTCCGGTGATCTCCCTGGCTTCGTGATCGGTGATGAATTTCACGCCGTTTTCTTCGTGCAGTGCCCGGATCGCCTTGCCGACGGCTTCACCGAATTGCGCCGCGAAGGGAATCGCGTGACGGGCCAGCACCGTCACCTCGAGACCGTGTTGGCGCAAGGCTGAAGCACATTCAAGGGCAATGAAGCTGTCACCAATGATCACCGCGCGCTGGCCCGGTTGGGCGGCGTCCATGATGGATTGCGCCTGGGTTCTTGAGCGCAGGACAAACACCTGGGGCAGGTCGGCCCCGGGTAACTCCAATGCGTTGGGCGTCGCGCCGGTGGCCAGCACCGCCGCGCTGTAATGCAGTGTGCGGCCATCGCTCAGGTGAAGGGTTTTGGTATCGGCATCGAGCCCGGTGACCTCGCCTGAAACCCGGTTGATGTGCTGTTCGCGGTAAAAATCGTCTTCGCGCAGGGGCGGGGTTTCCGGCGGCGGCATTTCCCCGGACAGCACGAATTTGCTCAGCACTGTGCGGTCGTAGCCGGCGTCCGGCTCGCGGTCGATCAGCACGATTCGCCCGCCGAAGCCTTTTTCCCGCAGGGCGGCGGCGCAGGCCGTTCCCCCGGCACCGGCGCCGACGATGACAAAGGTGCGCGGATCGTCCTGCGGCGGGGTGTGCGGATCCGGCAGTGGTTGGTCATCGACCCACACCTCGTCGCCGCGCAGTTCCAGCGGATAACGCTTGAGGCTGTCCAGCGCCGGTGGCTCGCACAACGCGCCATCTTCGGCACGAAAAGCTGCCTTGTGCCACGGGCAGATCAGCCGGCCGTGGCACAACGCACCTTCCGCCAGCGGCGCGCCGGCGTGCGGGCATTGCCCCTGAAAGGCGCGCAACTGGCCGGCGGCGCGCAGCAGGACGATCTTGCAGTCGCCGATCTGCACCTCCAGCCCACGGTCTTCAGGCACATCGGCGAAACGGGCGACACGGTGCAGGGTCATGGTCGTGCTCCTCACAGGCATTTCTCTTACGAGTTTGGGCTGCATTGCGAGGTTCAGCCATTTCCCACTGCCACGGCACGAACGGTACGGCTATAGTTTGCAGGCCGACGAAGGCCCAACTGCACAAGGTGCTCCCGGAATGACCCGATTGACCTCTCTCAACCCTTGGCTGGCGGCCGTTGCCGTCGCCCTTTGCGTGCAGTTTCCGGCGCAGGCCCAGGAGCGTTTCACCCTCAGCATTCCCGGCGTGTCGGATAACCGCCTGTTCACCTCGGCGGCGGCCAGCGATGCAGCCGGTTGCGGCGGCAAGAACCAGTCGCCGGCCCTGAGCTGGAATGCCGGCCCGGCCGGAACCCTGAGCTACGCCATCGTCATGCACGATCCGGACGGCCAGAAAGGCGCAGGCGTCGATCACTGGGTTCACTACGGCATCAAGGCCACAACCCGGCAGATTCCCGCCGGCGTTGGAGCGAAATCGGCACTTGAAGGCGTCGGTGGCACCAACAGCAAAGGCACCACCAGCTACATCGGCCCGTGCCCGCCGGTGGGCGACAGCGCGCACCATTACATCATCCAGATCTATGCCCTGGATCTGGCCCCGGACGCCTTGCCTGCCGGCCTGACCCGCGCCCAGTTGATGGAAAAAATCAAAGGCCACGTGCTGCGCAACAGCAGTGCGGTGCGGCGCTATCACCGCTGAAAAAAATTTCGGCGAGGTTTAACCCGAACGCAAAGGGCTGCCCGTCTCAGGGGATGAATGGATCAATTCTTCCCCGAGGTCAGCCCCCATGTCCCTCCCTTCCACGTTTCTGCGCCCCCTTGCTGCCAGTGTGTTGCTGGTGGTTGCCGGTTGCGGCGTTTCCTCCAGCCCGGAAACCACCGTCGCGCCGCCGGCGCAGACCGAACTGAAATCCTCCGTGCAGCCTGAAGCGGTGATGGCCGACAGCGCGATGGCCAAACGCAGTGTACGGGCAGCGCCGATCGCCAGTTTTGCACCGATGCCGGCCAGTGAAAGTTATCCACAAGGCTATCGTGACGAACAACGCGAGCAGTACGCCAAGCTGGCCGACAACCCGATCCACAGCGTCGCCGAAACCCCGGTCTCGACCTTCAGTGCCGACGTCGACACCGGCGCCTACGCCAATGTTCGGCGACTGCTCAATCAGGGTCGACTGCCGCCGGAAGGCGCGGTGCGGCTGGAGGAGATGGTCAATTACTTTCCCTACGACTACGCGCTGCCGAGCGATGGCTCGCCCTTCGGCGTGACCACCGAACTGGCCGCTTCACCGTGGAACCCGCACACCCGCTTGCTGCGCATCGGCATCAAGGCCTCCGATCGCGCGGTGGCGGAACTGGCCCCGGCCAATCTGGTATTTCTGGTGGATGTGTCCGGCTCGATGGACCGCCCCGAAGGCTTGCCGCGGGTCAAAAGCACCCTGAAGTTGCTGGTCGATCAATTGCGCGAGCAGGATCGGGTTTCGCTGGTGGTGTATGCCGGCGAATCCAGAGTGGTGCTGGAGCCGACTTCCGGACGGGAAAGGGCGAAAATTCGCACAGCCATCGAGCAATTGACCGCCGGCGGCTCGACTGCGGGCGCTTCAGGCATCGAGCTCGCTTACCAGATGGCGCAGCAGGCGTTCATCCCCAACGGCATCAACCGCATCCTGTTGGCCACCGACGGTGACTTCAACGTTGGCATCAGCGATTTCGACAGCCTGAAACAAATGGCTGTGGATAAACGCAAGACCGGGATTTCCCTGACCACCCTGGGTTTCGGTGTGGATAACTACAATGAACACCTGATGGAACAACTGGCCGATGCCGGTGACGGCAACTACGCCTACATCGACAACCTGCGAGAAGCGCGCAAGGTGCTGGTGGATCAACTCGATTCGACCCTCGCCGTGGTGGCGAAAAACGTCAAGTTGCAGGTCGAGTTCAACCCGGCGCAGGTCAGCGAATACCGGCTGCTCGGCTACGAAAACCGCGCGTTGAAGCGTGAGGATTTCAGTAATGACAAGGTCGATGCCGGTGAAATCGGTGCAGGCCATACGGTGACGGCGCTGTATGAAATTGTCCCGGCAGGCGAGAAGGGCTGGCTGGAACCGCTGCGTTACGGAAAAACCGATGCAGTGGTTTCCGAGAAGAAAGGAGAATTAGCCATGCTGCGTGTGCGATATCAAAAGCCTGAGGGTGGGAAAAGTCTGCTGATCGAGCGGCCGATTGCCAGTCAGGTTGTATCGGCCAGTGAGGACCTGCGTTTCGCCTCCGCCGTCGCTGCGTTTTCCCAGCAACTCAAGGACAGCCGCTACACCGGCGAATTCAGCCTCAAGGACACCGAAGCCCTGGCCCGAGGTGCCCGTGGCGATGACCGCTTCGGCCTGCGCAGCGAGTTCGTGCAGTTGGTGGAGCTGGCGCAGAGCTTGCGTACGTCCACGGCCTCCAACGCAATCTCCACCGAGCGACGGATTGAATAGTGAGCCGCCTCAAAGGCTTCATCACCCAGCTGTTTACCTCCGCCGACAGCCTTGAGGCCAGCAGCGACGAATCGCTGCTGGCCCGTTATCGCGAGGGTGACGGCAGGGCGTTCGAGATCCTGTACGCCCGTCATCGGCAGAGTCTTTACCGGTTTCTGCTCGGTTTGAGCGGCAAACCTGAACTGGCCGACGAGGTGTTCCAGGAGACCTGGCTGAGCCTGATCCGCAGCGCCAGTCAGCCACAAGGCCGGGCGACCTTTCGTACATGGTTGTTCCAGATTGCCCGCAATCGCCTGATCGACCACTGGCGCAAACACGGCGCCCGGCAACCGCTGCATGACAGCTATGACGAGCAATTCCACGCCGTCAGCGACGACGCCTCCGATCCCGAACAATTGCTCAACCTCAGCCGCGACAGCCAGCGCCTGGAGAGCGCCCTGCAATCCTTGCCCGCCGACCAGCGCGAAGTGTTCCTGCTGCGCGCCCATGGCGACCTCGACCTGGCGCAAATCGCCAGCCTCACCGAAACACCGCTGGAAACCGTCAAGAGCCGCTTGCGCTACGCCCAGCAAAAACTGCGTCGGCTGCTGGCCGAGGAGGTACTGACATGACGGATACCCGCCTGACACCCGAAGAGCAAGTGCTCAAGCATGTGCGCGAACAGCACAACGCCGAGCCGCCGGCGCATCTCGATGCGCTGATCCTAAACGCCGCCCACCGTGAAACCCCGGCGCCAAGGCAGAGCCTGTGGCAACGCTGGCTCAAGGCCTGCCAGACACCGCGCTACCAGGTGGTTTTCGCCAGCCTGGTCGGCATCGCGCTGATGCTGTCGCTGGTGCAGCGCGCGCCGGAGCCCGCCGCTCAATACGATTTCGCCCCCGCCGCGAAACCGGCCGCGCCCGTGGCCCGCCAGGAGGCCCGATCGTTGTCGGCCCCCGCTGGCGGGCTTTCCGCGCCAGCTCCCGCGCCGATGGCGGAAATGGCCGCGCCGATGCAGAGCGAATCGATCAGCGCCGACACGGCGGACGAAGCCAAGGTCAGTAAGCGCGCCGCCGCCCCAGTCAACGGTCTCGACGCGCAACTGCGCGAGGTCCTGCGCCTGCGCGAGTCCGGCCAGTCGCAAGCGGCTGACACCCTGTTCAACAACTTGCACAAGCGCTACCCGAACGTGAATCTCGACCTGCGGCTGGAAAAAATCCGCAAGAACTGACCGTATCAGCCATCCGCCATTTGGCATTGACCCGCAAAAACGCGCACTATCGGGTCATTGCCGATGCGCTGGAGGATGCCGTGGCCCAAAAAATCGACCGCATCGCCCAAATGCTCAACTGCCCGGTAAAGGGTGAGGAACTGCGGCGGGCAGTGACAGAGAGTCGCAAGGAGTTTCTTCTGGCCAAGCAGGCCGAAGAGGATCTGGAGGAAGACGTTCTCGATGATGACTTGATCGAGGACGATGAAGACGATGATGAATACGACGAGTTTGACTGGACGACGGAGTGAGTCGCCAGCCAGCAGGCACAAAAAAGCCCCGGACCTTGCAGTCCGGGGCTTTTTCGTTTTGTTCATGGCGCACCAGGCGGGATTCGAACCCACGACCCCTGCCTTCGGAGGGCAGTACTCTATCCAGCTGAGCTACTGGTGCAGCGGGCGACATCATACCTAGGTCGGCTCGGGGCGTCCATGCCGGGTTTTGGCGTGGATTGTCAGTGCAAGTGTCGGTTGGAAAACCCTGCATTCCATAAAGCTGTAACGTCCTGCAAAAGGCTCGCTTGGCGCTTTGGGGAGGCTGTTCTATGGTTTCCCTGCGATCGGGGCTGTTGGTACGTTGATCTGAAATGTTCAGCAATTGCGGCGTTTTTGTTCTTTTTTTCGAACGCCCTATTGTCCTTCAACCCCTTTGAACCTAGGATTCGTTTGAGATTTCAAACGCTCCTGATCCAGGTGCTGAGCCGCACGCGTTTCGAGTCGTGCGCTATTAATGTGCCAGCCCGGTGAATGATTTCCCTGACGGCAGCCTTGCGAGGCGCCTTTCTACAATCATAATTTTGCTCCGCGCCTTGCGCGGTGCTGTTAAGGAAAGCCGACATGCAGCTTAAAGACACCCAGTTGTTCCGCCAGCAAGCCTTCATCGATGGCGCATGGGTCGACGCGGACAACGGTCAGACGATCAAGGTCAACAACCCGGCCACTGGCGAGATTCTGGGCACCGTGCCGAAGATGGGCGCTGCCGAAACCCGCCGCGCCATCGAAGCCGCCGACAAGGCGCTTCCGGCCTGGCGTGCACTGACCGCCAAGGAGCGTGCAGGCAAACTGCGTCGCTGGTTCGAACTGATGATCGAGAACCAGGATGACCTCGCTCGCCTGATGACCCTCGAACAAGGCAAACCACTGGCCGAAGCCAAGGGCGAAATCGTTTACGCCGCTTCGTTCATCGAGTGGTTCGCCGAAGAAGCCAAGCGCATTTACGGCGACGTGATTCCGGGCCACCAGCCGGACAAGCGCCTGATCGTGATCAAACAACCGATCGGCGTGACCGCTGCCATCACCCCGTGGAACTTCCCGGCGGCGATGATCACTCGTAAGGCAGGTCCTGCGCTGGCCGCCGGTTGCACCATGGTGCTCAAGCCGGCTTCGCAAACTCCGTTCTCCGCATTCGCTCTGGCCGAACTGGCCCAGCGCGCCGGCATCCCCAAAGGTGTGTTCAGCGTGGTCTCCGGCAGCGCCGGCGATATCGGCAGCGAGCTGACCAGCAACCCGATCGTGCGCAAACTGTCCTTCACCGGCTCGACCGAAATCGGTCGTCAACTGATGTCGGAATGCGCCAAGGACATCAAGAAAGTCTCCCTGGAACTGGGCGGCAACGCGCCGTTCATCGTGTTCGACGACGCGGACCTGGATAAGGCCGTCGAAGGCGCGATCATTTCCAAGTACCGCAACAACGGCCAGACCTGCGTCTGCGCCAACCGTCTGTACATTCAGGATTCGGTCTACGACGCGTTCGCCGAGAAGCTGAAAGTGGCAGTCGCCAAGCTGAAGATCGGCAACGGTCTGGAAGAAGGCACCACCACCGGCCCGCTGATCGACGAGAAAGCCGTGGCCAAGGTGCAAGAGCACATCGCTGACGCGGTGAGCAAAGGCGCAACCGTTCTGGCCGGTGGCAAGCCGATGGAAGGCAACTTCTTCGAGCCGACCATCCTGACCAACGTGCCGAAAGACGCGGCGGTGGCCAAGGAAGAAACCTTCGGTCCGCTGGCGCCGCTGTTCCGCTTCAAAGACGAAGCCGAAGTGATCGCGATGTCGAACGACACCGAGTTCGGTCTGGCCTCGTACTTCTACGCTCGCGACCTGGGCCGTGTGTTCCGTGTGGCTGAAGCCCTGGAATACGGCATGGTCGGCGTCAACACCGGGCTGATCTCCAACGAAGTCGCGCCGTTCGGCGGCATCAAGGCCTCGGGCCTGGGTCGTGAAGGCTCCAAGTACGGCATCGAAGATTACCTGGAAATCAAATACCTCTGCCTGGGCATCTAAGCCTCGGTAGAAGATCGCTGTAAACGCAAAGGGCACGAGAGCGCTGTCCCTTTGCGTCGTTTCAAACCGGAATTTTCTCTGCGGCCGGGAACGCCGTGGCAGTCGATCATCGCATGCTGCCGCCGCCGATTCCTCCCGCTTTATCCTTGAACCACGCCGCCCGATGAGCGGCGAATGAGGACTGCAATGAGCAAGACTAACGCTGAACTGATGGCCCGTCGTACCGCAGCTGTTCCACGTGGTGTTGGCCAGATTCACCCGATCTTCGCCGAGTCCGCGAAGAACGCGACCGTGACCGACGTTGAAGGTCGTGAATTCATCGACTTCGCCGGCGGCATCGCCGTACTGAACACCGGCCACGTGCACCCGAAAATCATCGCCGCCGTGACCGAGCAGCTGAACAAGCTGACCCACACCTGCTTCCAGGTGCTGGCTTACGAGCCGTACGTCGAGCTGTGCGAGAAAATCAACGCTCGCGTACCGGGCGACTTCGCCAAGAAAACCCTGCTGGTGACCACTGGTTCCGAAGCCGTTGAAAACGCCGTCAAGATCGCCCGTGCCGCCACTGGCCGCGCTGGCGTGATCGCCTTCACCGGCGCTTACCACGGTCGCACCATGATGACCCTGGGCCTGACCGGTAAAGTCGTGCCTTACTCGGCCGGCATGGGCCTGATGCCAGGCGGCATCTTCCGCGCGCTGTACCCGAACGAACTGCACGGCGTGAGCATCGACGACTCGATCGCTTCCATCGAACGCATCTTCAAGAACGACGCCGAGCCGAAAGACATCGCCGCGATCATCATCGAGCCTGTGCAGGGTGAAGGTGGTTTCTACGTCGCACCGAAAGAGTTCATGAAGCGTCTGCGTGCCCTGTGCGACCAGCACGGCATCCTGCTGATCGCTGACGAAGTGCAGACCGGCGCTGGCCGTACCGGCACCTTCTTCGCCATGGAACAGATGGGCGTTGCTGCCGATCTGACCACCTTCGCCAAATCCATCGCTGGCGGCTTCCCGCTGGCCGGTGTGTGCGGCAAGGCCGAATACATGGACGCCATCGCACCAGGCGGCCTGGGCGGCACCTACGCCGGTAGCCCGATCGCTTGCGCCGCGGCCCTGGCCGTGATGGAAGTGTTCGAAGAAGAAAAACTGCTGGACCGCTGCAAGGCTGTCGGCGAGCGTCTGGTCACCGGCCTGAAAGCCATCCAGGCCAAGTACCCGGTGATCGGCGAAGTCCGTGCCCTGGGCGCCATGATCGCGGTCGAGCTGTTCGAAAACGGCGACAGCCACAAGCCAAACCCGACCGCCGTCGCGGCTGTCGTGGCCAAGGCGCGTGACAAGGGCCTGATCCTGCTGTCCTGCGGCACCTACGGCAACGTGCTGCGCGTCCTGGTACCGCTGACCTCGCCGGACGAGCAACTGGACAAAGGCCTGGCGATCATCGAAGAGTGCTTCTCGGAGCTGTAATCCGCAGCACCGTGTGATCGGATCGACAAAAAACCCGCTTCGGCGGGTTTTTTCATGCCGGGAGAAACACCTGCGCGGTTTTCAGGTTGTACCGAAACGCCAGCATTGGCTAAGGTTCAAGCATTGCAAGGGAGGGCGAGCATGACGGCCGTCGATTTACCCGCTGTACCAAGAGTCCTGATTGCCGAGGCCGACCCGTGGTCTCGTGACCTGCTCAAACAAGTGTTGCTGAATGTGCGTTGCGACGCGCGGCTGGATCTGTGCGCCGATGGCCAGGAGGCAATGACGCTGCTCAGCGAAGTGCCCTATGACCTGGCGATCGTCGACTGGGAGTTGCCCGGCGTCGATGGCTTGAACGTATTGCGCAGCGTGCGCCAGCGCAAACGCAACCCGCCGCTGCCGTTCATTCTGATGAGCAGTCGCAACGACAGCGCCAGCGTGCGCGAAGCCTTGCCGCTGGCGCCGACCGCCTACCTGGCCAAACCCCTGAACATGGAAAGCCTGACCGAGCGTTTGCAGGGACTGCTGCTGAACGCCGGTGAGGAAGTGTTCTGCGAAGTACCGGCGCTGGCGCCGGGCATGACATTGTCGGTGTTCCTCGAACGCCGCCGCGAGCAGGCCGACGGCGCGCCGCTGATGACCGACGTGCAGGTGGCGGTCAAGCGCAGCCTCAATCCCAACGGGCTGGATCTGAAGCTGCTGGAAGAGGAAATTCGCACCGACCCGCAGATCACCGCCGTGTTGATCGCCGCCGCCAACAGCGCCGCCCAGCACCACGGTGCGCCAGTACAGACCCTGGCGCAGGCGCTGCATCGCCTGGGCACCGGCCAAAGCATGAACCTGATCCTTGGCCTGGCACTCAAGCGCAGCGCCCGGCTCAGCGACCCGTGTCTGGCCGACTACGCCGAGCGCTATTGGGGCCTGTCGCTGCACACCGCCGAGTACGCCCGCACGCTGGCGCGGTTGCTCGATCTGGATCAGGAGCGCTGCTACTGCGCCGGGATGCTCCATCGTCTCGGCGATCTGGCGTTGCTGCGTTGTCTTCAAGAGTGGAAGCAGGCCGGCGGCGAGCTGGATGAGCTGGAGGAAGTCGGCGATGCGCTGGCCGAATTCGGTGCGGCCTATGGTTCGGCGCTGCGCACTCGCTGGCGTTTGCCGCTGGAGTTGCGCGAGCTGATTGCCTCGGTCTACCAGCTCGGTGGCGGGGTGTATTCCCGCGAGGCATTGGTGATGAACATGGCGGCGCAGATGGCGCGGCTGACCGAGCATGAGGGCGTTGAGGAGCTGGCGAAGAGCCGCACGGCGCGCTTGCTCAAAATCGGCTTGCCGGAGCTGATGCGGATGCGCAAATAGCGGCTTGATTGCGCATCCGCTCTTGAATCAGGCGGAAATGATCCGGTTCTTGCCCTGCCGTTTGGCCTCGTACATCGCCGCGTCTGCGCGGGCGAACAGGGTGTCGAGGCTTTCATCTTCCGGGGTGAGGCTGGTCAGGCCCTGGCTGACGGTGATACCGAACGTCTGTTCACCGTGATTGAAACTCAGCCGCTGGATTTCCCGTTGCAGCCGTTCGGCCACCTGCATCGCCATGTCCGGCGCACAGCCCGGGAAAACCGCAGCGAATTCCTCACCGCCAATCCGCCCGAACAGGTCTCCCCGGCGTAACGAGGCACGACCGCATTCGGCGATTCGTTGCAGCACGTTGTCGCCTTCCGGGTGGCCGTAGGTGTCGTTGATCACTTTGAAGTCATCGATGTCCAGCAGCAGGAATGCCATTTGCGCGCCTTGCAGGCGGGCTTGTTCAAATTCCCGGTGGGCGCATTCGAAGAAGTGCCGGCGATTGCTGCTCTGGGTCAGCACGTCGGTGGTGGCCAGGCGTTGCAGTTCGGTTTCCATCTGCTTCTTGTCGGTGATGTCTTCGGCGATGCCGACGATGATCACCGGTTGCCCCGGTTCGTCCTGACGATTGATGAAGCACTTGTCGCTGACCCAGCGAACCTGGCCGTCGGCGGCGATGATCCGGTATTCACGGTCTTCCACGGCGCCTTTGTGCAGTACTTCGGCGAGGCTGCGTTCGGCGTATTCAAGATCATCCGGGTAGATGCTGTCGCGCCACTGGTTGTAGTCGGCCAGCAACAGGCCGGCGGAACGACCGAAGATCCGCTCGTAAGCGGGGCTGACGTACAACACCTGACGGGTTTCCCAGTTGAAGGCCCAAAGCACGGCGTTGACGCTGACCAGCAGCGAACTGAACAGCTGCTCGCGTTCGCTGAGCCGGGCGACTTCGCCCTGGGCGTGCATCAATGCCATCAGGGTTTGCGCGGCCTCGGGCCACTGGGGAGGGGATGAGTCTT
Source organism: Pseudomonas sp. NFIX49 (assembly GCF_900115915.1). Lineage (NCBI taxonomy): Bacteria > Pseudomonadati > Pseudomonadota > Gammaproteobacteria > Pseudomonadales > Pseudomonadaceae > Pseudomonas > Pseudomonas sp. NFIX49. The sequence continues at coordinate 78,524 of NZ_FOYE01000004.1, forward strand.
TTTGATTGTTGTTGACCATCGACACGAATCTCAAAGGGCGTGCCGATCAATCGACAACGGCCACGGGAAAACCCGCCGGGGGTGGCGAAGTGTCTTTGAGATAGGGGATCGAGGGTGAAGTTCCGAAGGGTGCGCACGGGAACCGGGCGCACCGATCAACGGCACTCAGGCGGCGACAGGGCGCAGCGAGTAGGTTTTCAACTGGTCAGCGAATTCGCGCAGGGACTGGATGCCGCTGGCCTCGGCCTCGTGTACCCATTCCTTGATGGCGGCGAGCATGTCGTGGCCATTTGCGCTGGTCTTGACCCAGATCTGCTGCAGGGCCAGGCGTTTCTCGTAGATTACCTTCAGCGCCTGGCTGTGCTCGAGCATGTTCTGGATGCGCGCGTGGTGGCGATCTTCCAGCAGACTGGTTTCCCGCGAGAGCAGGCGTTTGGCCCGGTGGAACTGGTGGCGTACCGAATGATCGACCTTGGCCAGTTCCTGCTTGACCAGCGGGCCGATCACCAGCTTGCGGTACTGGGCCATGATCTGGAAGCGGTTGTTGAGGATCGCCATGGCGGTGTCCATGTCCAGGCTGCCCTTGCCTTCGACGCGGTGGGCGATCGGCGCGACCCGCTGGACCTTGGCCAGACGCAGGAAGCTGAAGACCTGGATCCAGGCCCAGCCGAGGTCGAACTCCCACTTCTTGACCGACAGCTTGGCCGAGTTGGGGTAGGTGTGATGGTTGTTGTGCAGTTCTTCGCCGCCGATCAGGATGCCCCAAGGCACCAGATTGGTCGCCGCGTCGCGGCATTCGAAGTTGCGGTAGCCGACGGCATGGCCGAGACCGTTGACCACGCCGGCCGCCCAGACCGGGATCCACATCATCTGGATCGCCCAGATGGTGATGCCGATGGTGCCGAACAGCAGCAGGTCGACGACGGCCATGATCGCCACGCCCAGCAGCCGGTAGCGGCTGTAGAGGTTGCGCTCGATCCAGTCTTCGGGGCAGTTCTTGCCGTAGATGCGCAGGGTTTCCGGGTTCTGCGCTTCTTCGCGGTACAGCTCGGCACCTTTGCGCAGGACGGTGGAAAGACCCTTGACGACCGGGCTGTGCGGGTCGTCTTCGGTTTCGCATTTGGCGTGGTGTTTGCGGTGGATGGCAGTCCACTCACGGGTGTTCTGCGCCGTGGTCAGCCACAGCCAGAAACGGAAGAAATGCTTCAGCCCGGCATTCAGCTCCAGGGAGCGATGGGCCGAGTAGCGGTGCAAGTAGACCGTGACGGCAACGATCGTCACGTGGGTCATCACCAGGGTGACGGCGACCAGCGACCAGGCCGACAAGCCAAGAAAACCTTCGTACCACATAGGCTATAGGGCCCTCGATAAAGAAAAAAACAGCCGTTGCATTATCACCAAGCACACAGATAAAACCAGTCGCCCTTTCAGATAAGAGATGGCTGGATGTTTCTTGACCTATAATCCCGACATTTTTGTAGGGACATGGACGGCCGAATGTCTGCCACATACCGCGATGCCTTGCGTGCAGCGCTGCTTTACCTGGTCCTTGCCGTGGTCTGGCTGCAAGGTACTGGTTATTTATTGAACAGTTTCTTCGATAGCTCTGACGAGTTGCTGCGCTGGCAACTGATCAACGGCTACCTGTTCGTGGCGCTCAGCGCCGGGTTGATCTTCCTGGCCCGGGCGCGGCTGTTCGAATGCCTGGGCATCGGCGCCCGATTGCGTGAACGCCAGGCGGATCGCGAACGCCTGCGTCAGGCCGCTGCGGTATTCGATTGCACCCGCGAAGGCGTGCTGGTCACGGACCGGCAGGGGCTGATCGTGCACGTCAATCGCGCGTTCATGGAAATCACCGGTTATCAGCGCGATGAAGTCATCGGCCAGCAGCCCAGCCTGTTCAAGTCCGGGCATCATCCGCCGGGGTTCTATCAAGCGATGTTCGCTTCTTTACAGGCGCGGGACGAATGGAGCGGCGAGATCTGGAACCGGCGCAAGAGCGGTGAAATCTACCCGCAATGGCAGACGATCCGGGTCATTCGTGACGATGACAACCGGCTCAGCCATTACGTCGCGGTGTTTTCCGACATCAGCGCGATCAAGGATTCCGAGCACGAACTCAAGCACCTGGCCCACCACGATCCGCTGACCGACCTGCCCAACCGCCTGCTGTTCAGCGACCGCGCCGAACAGGCGCTGGCATCGGCGCAGACCCACAAGCGCGGCTGCGCGCTGCTGATGATCGATCTGGACCATTTCAAACTGATCAACGACAGCCTCGGCCACACCATCGGTGACCGTTTGCTCAAGGCGGTCGCGGCGCGTTTGCAGGCGTTGTTCGGGCCGGGCATCACCCTGGCGCGGCTGGGCGGCGATGAATTCGCGGTTCTGCTGGAAAGTTGTCCACAGCCGGCACAGGCGGCAGCGCTGGCTCAGCGTATTCTCGATGCGCTCAAGGAGCCGTTCTGCCTCGACGGCCATGAACTGTTCATCAACGCCAGCCTCGGCATCAGCCTGTTTCCCAGCGATGCACTGAGTGCCGAACAGCTGTTGCGCAACGCCGATGCGGCGCTGTTCAAGGCCAAGAGCAGCGGCCGCAATGGCTACGCGCTGTACACCGAAGAGCTCACGGCTCACGCCCAGCAGCGGGTCGAAATCGCCTTCGAGTTGCGCCGCGCGCTGGAGCAGCAGGAACTGCGGGTCTACTACCAACCGGTGCACGACCTGCAAACCAGTCGCCTGATCGGCGTCGAGGCGCTGGTGCGTTGGGAGCATCCGCAGCGGGGCCTGGTGTCGCCGGCGGAGTTCATCCCGATTGCCGAGCGTACCGGGCTGATCTCGGAAATCGACGCCTGGGTCATGCAGCAGGCCTGCCGGCAGATGTGCCAATGGCAGCAGGCCGGGGTGGTGCTGTCGTTTGTCGCGGTGAACGTGTCCTCGCGGTTATTCGCTCGCCGCGAGTTGTATCAGCAGGTGGCGCAGGTGCTGCACGAGACCGGCCTGGATCCGGCCTATCTGGAGCTGGAAGTCACCGAAAGCGCGGTGATGGACGATCCGGAGGTCGCACTGGAACAGATGCACCGTCTGCGCGAGCTGGGCATTCGTCTGGCCATCGATGACTTCGGTACCGGTTATTCGTCGCTGTTGCGGCTCAAGCGCCTGCCGGTGCAGAAGCTGAAGATCGATCAGGGTTTCGTCGCCGGCCTGCCGTGGGACGAGGACGATGCGGCGATCGTCCGGGTGATCATCGCCCTGGCCCGCAGCATGGGCATGCAGGTGCATGCCGAGGGCATCGAGCAGGTGGAACAGGCCGCGTTCCTGCTGGAGCAGGCCTGTGATCTGGGGCAGGGCTACTGGTTTGGGCGGCCGGTCCCGGAAGCGCAAGTCGACTGGAACCGGGCGCCCTTGATCGGTTGATGACGGCGTACGGCGGGTTTGCCGGCGGGCAAATCCGCCGCAAACCCTTGCTGCATCACATAATGTTTTCCAGTTATATAAACATTCTTAAATAGTCTTTTTAAGAATATCCAAAGCTCTCTTATATTGCTCCCACGCCGAACGCAGTGCCGCCCACTGCCAGGCATATCCCATACAAAGGAGCAGCACCATGAGCGCATCCCTGCGTAGCGTTGACGGTCAGGACGAAAGCACCATTTTGCGCGAAATCCAGAGCGCCTTGCGCGACCTGCGTTTCGGCGCGGTGGAAATCACTGTGCATAACGCCCAGGTGGTCCAGATCGAACGCAAAGAGAAATTCCGCTTGCAGCAACCGGGCAACAAACCGAGCTGAACCCAGAAAGATTCCAGCCTGCGCCCGCTCTTGCCGGGGATCAATGCAAGAGTGGGCGCAGGCGGTGATCTTTACAGGCAACCCGATTTTCGCAATCCATAAGAAAAAGCCACCACCAAGAATTCCAGGAGCTTTCACCATGTCGTCGATTCGCCGTTACGCTTTGGCCGCCCTGGCCAGTGCTGTGTTTGCCGGTTCCGCGGTTGCCAAGGATTACGAACTGCTCAACGTGTCGTATGACCCGACGCGCGAGCTGTATCAGGATTACAACGCCGAATTCGTGAAGTACTGGCAGTCGGAGCACGCCGGCGACACTGTGAAAATCCAGCAATCCCACGGCGGTTCGGGCAAGCAGGGCCGTGCGGTGATCGACGGTCTGCGCGCCGACGTCGTGACCCTGGCCCTGGCCGGCGACATCGACGAAATCGCCAAGCTCGGCAAGACCCTGCCGGCCGACTGGCAGAAGCGTCTGCCGGACGCCAGCACTCCTTACACCTCGACCATCGTGTTCCTGGTGCGCAAGGGCAACCCGAAAGGCATCAAGGACTGGGGCGATCTGATCAAGAATGACGTCTCGGTGATCACCCCGAACCCGAAAACCTCCGGCGGTGCGCGCTGGAACTTCCTCGCGGCGTGGGCCTACGGCCTGAAAGCCAACGGCGGCAACGAAGCCAAAGCCAAGGAATACGTACAAACCCTGTTCAAACACGTACCGGTTCTGGACACCGGCGCCCGTGGCTCGACCATCACCTTCGTCAACAACGGTCAGGGTGACGTGTTGCTGGCCTGGGAAAACGAAGCCTTCCTGGCGCTGAAAGAAGACGGCGGCAAGGACAAGTTCGACATCGTCGTGCCTTCGCTGTCGATCCTCGCCGAACCACCGGTGGCTGTGGTCGACAAGAACGCCGAGAAGAAGGGCAACGAGCAGATCGCCGAAGCCTACCTCAAGCACCTGTACAGCCCGGCCGGTCAGGAAATCGCGGCGAAGAACTTCTACCGCCCGCGTGACAAGGACGTGGCCGCCAAGTACGCCCAGCAGTTCCCGAAACTGGAGCTGGTGACCATCGACAAGGACTTCGGCGGCTGGAAAACCGCACAGCCGAAATTCTTCAACGACGGTGGCGTGTTCGACCAGATCTATCAGGCGCAGTAATCTGAAATAGGTCATAAACGAGCCCCGATTTAACCGTCGGGGCTTTGTGCGTTCTCAAACCAAGGACTTTTATGTCGCGTCGTATCTCCCCCGTCATACCCGGCTTCGGGCTGACGCTGGGCTACACCTTGGTGTACCTCAGCCTGATTGTGCTAATCCCGCTGGCGGCGATGTTCGTCCACGCCGCCCAACTCACCTGGGATCAGTTCTGGACGATCATCTCCGCGCCCCGCGTGCTCGCCGCATTGAAGCTGAGCTTCGGCACCGCGCTGTGCGCCGCGATCATCAACGGCATCATCGGCACGTTGCTGGCCTGGGTGCTGGTGCGTTACACGTTCCCGGGGCGCAAGGTGATCGACGCGATGATCGATCTGCCGTTCGCCTTGCCGACCGCCGTGGCCGGTATTGCGCTGACGGCGCTGTACACCCCGACCGGACTGGTCGGGCAGTTCGCCGCCGACCTCGGTTTCAAGATCGCCTACACCCCGCTCGGGATTACTTTGGCGCTGACCTTCGTGACGTTGCCGTTCGTGGTGCGCACGGTGCAACCGGTGCTGGCCGACATCCCGCGTGAAGTCGAAGAAGCGGCCGCCTGCCTCGGTGCCAAACCGTTGCAGGTGTTCCGTCACATTCTGCTGCCGGCGCTGTTGCCGGCCTGGCTGACCGGTTTTGCCCTGGCGTTTGCCCGGGGTGTCGGCGAGTACGGTTCGGTGATTTTCATCGCCGGCAACATGCCGATGAAAACCGAGATCCTGCCGCTGCTGATCATGGTCAAGCTCGACCAGTACGATTACACCGGCGCTACCTCCATCGGCGTGTTGATGCTGGTGGTTTCCTTCGTCCTGTTGCTGCTGATCAACTTGCTGCAGCGGCGCATCGAAACCCCATAAGGAGGCGCGAACCATGTCCCAATCGTCTATTGCGGCCGCTTCCTCGGCCAACGCCGCCCGCCGTGGCAGCGCCACTTCGCGGCGGATCCTGATCGGCCTCGGCTGGCTGATTTTCTTCCTGTTTCTGCTGCTGCCGCTGTTCATCGTGGTGTCGCAGGGATTGAAGAACGGCCTCGGTGCATTCTTCACTGCGATCTTTGAACCGGATGCCTTGTCGGCGCTGAAACTCACCGTGATCGCGGTGCTGGTGTCGGTGCCGCTGAACCTGGTGTTCGGTGTCAGCGCCGCGTGGTGCGTGAGCAAGTACTCGTTCCGCGGCAAGAGCATGCTGGTGACGCTGATCGACCTGCCGTTCTCGGTATCACCGGTGATCGCCGGTCTGGTCTACGTGTTGATGTTCGGCGCCCAGGGCCTGTTCGGGTCGTGGCTGCAGGATCACGACATCCAGATCGTCTTCGCCCTGCCGGGCATCGTGCTGGCGACGATCTTCGTCACCGTGCCGTTTGTGGCCCGTGAACTGATCCCGCTGATGCAGGAACAAGGCACTCAGGAAGAGGAAGCCGCGCGCCTGCTCGGCGCCAATGGCTGGCAGATGTTCTGGCATGTGACCGTCCCCAACATCAAATGGGGCCTGATCTATGGCGTGGTGCTGTGTACTGCGCGGGCCATGGGTGAGTTCGGTGCGGTGTCGGTGGTTTCCGGGCACATTCGCGGGGTGACCAACACCTTGCCGCTGCACGTCGAGATCCTCTACAACGAATACAACCACGTGGCCGCGTTCGCCGTGGCGAGCCTGTTGCTGATCCTGGCGCTCTTCATCCTGCTGCTCAAGCAGTGGAGCGAAAACCGTATCAACCGCCTGCGCGCCAGCGCCGCGGAGGAATAATTCATGTCGATCGAAGTGCGTAACGTCAGCAAGAATTTCAATGCGTTCAAGGCGCTGGACAACATCAGCCTGGACATCCACAGCGGTGAACTGGTGGCGCTGCTCGGCCCGTCCGGCTGCGGCAAGACCACCTTGCTGCGCATCATTGCCGGTCTGGAAACCCCGGATAACGGCAACATCGTGTTCCACGGCGAAGACGTGTCCGGCCATGACGTGCGGGATCGCAACGTCGGTTTCGTGTTCCAGCACTACGCCCTGTTCCGCCACATGACCGTGTTCGACAACGTCGCGTTCGGCCTGCGCATGAAACCGAAAAACCAGCGCCCGAACGAAAGCCAGATCGCGACCAAGGTCCACGAGCTGCTGAACATGGTGCAACTGGACTGGCTGTCGGATCGTTATCCGGAGCAACTGTCCGGCGGCCAGCGTCAGCGTATCGCCCTGGCCCGCGCCCTGGCGGTAGAGCCGAAAGTGCTGCTGCTCGATGAGCCGTTCGGCGCCCTCGACGCCAAGGTGCGTAAAGAGCTGCGCCGCTGGCTGGCGCGCCTGCACGAAGACATCAACCTGACCTCGGTGTTCGTGACCCACGACCAGGAAGAGGCGATGGAAGTGGCTGACCGCATCGTGGTGATGAACAAGGGTGTGATCGAGCAGATCGGCTCACCGGGCGACGTCTACGAAAACCCGGCCAGCGATTTCGTCTATCACTTCCTCGGCGACTCGAACCGTCTGCATCTGGGCGATGACAACCACGTGCTGTTCCGCCCGCACGAAGTGTCGCTGTCGCGGCATGAACTGGAGGATCACCACGCCGCTGAAGTCCGCGATATCCGGCCGCTGGGTGCGACCACGCGGGTGACGTTGAAGGTTGAGGGCCAGGCTGATCTGATCGAGGCGGAAGTGGTGAAAGACCACGACAGCCTGACCGGGTTGGCGAAAGGGGAGACATTGTTCTTCAAGCCGAAGGTCTGGCAGAAAGTCGCCAACGTTTGATCTCGCTCGTTCCCACGCTTTGCGTGGGAACGCCGCTATGGACGCTCCGCGTCCACTGTGACGCGGAGCGTCACGGGATGCATTCCCACGCAGAGCGTGGGAACGAGCGAGCCGGGCAGTGGTTCAGACCGCCGCGCGATGCGGATTAACCCGCACCACACCTGCCCGTGCCTCGATCTGCTCTTTCAGCTCATGCCGCATCCCGAGCATGAACGCCAGTTCCGCCACCACAAACAGCGGCCCGACAATCAACCCGCTCAAGTCATCGACGAACGCCGGTTTGCGCCCTTCGTAGTGGTGCCCGACAAACTGGATAACCCAGCCAATCACGAACATCGCCAGACCGCTGCTGAGCCAGACCATGGTGCTCTGCTGCGCCAGGGCATGCCCGGCCCAGACCGACAGCCCCATCAACACGGTCATCAACACCCCGAGTTTCAGCTCCAGGCGCAGGTAAAACCACGCCGAAGCGAGGGCGGCGATCACCGCCGGGGAGATCCACAATCCGCCCACCGACCATTCCGGCCGCGACAACAGCACGGCCACCGCCACCACAATCAGCGGAATCCCGATAAAGTGGCTGGCGATATTGCGCGGGTCACGGTGGTAAGCGGCGTATTGACTCAAATGATCGACGAGGCTTTTCATTGTTGTTCCTCCTGTAGGGTGATCGAATCATGCCCCGGGTTCACGGCTCGCTCTGTCAGGCAGGCGACAATCTTTCGGAGAACGCATGGATAAGGTCTGGCGTGAGCGCCTGCTGACCGGGCAATGGTTCAGTCATCTGCCCTCGTCCTTTCAGGATAGTCTGCTGGCGGCGGCCCGGGAGCGGCGGCTGGCGGCGGGGCAGCGCTTGTTCAAGCGCGGTGATGCGCCGTGCGGGCTGTACGCGGTGCTCGATGGCGCGGTACGCATCGGCGCGGTCAGCGAGCAGGGCAAGGAGGCGTTGCTGAGTCTGGTGGAGGCGCCGCACTGGTTCGGCGAAATCTGCCTGTTCGACGGCCAGCCCCGCACCCACGATGCCTACGCGGTCGGGCCCTGCACGCTGCTGAACATTCCCCAGGCCACGCTGCTGAAACTGCTCGACGAGCAACCTGTTTATTGGCGGCATCTCGCTCTGTTGATGAGCCACAAGCTGCGCCTGACCTTCATCAACCTCGAACAGCTGAGCCTGCTGCCGGCCCCGGCACGTCTGGCTCATCGCTTGCTGATGATCGCCGAGGGCTATGGCGAACTGGACCCGCCGCGCCGCGTGCTGCAACTGCCTCAGGAGCAGTTGGCGTCGATGCTGTCGCTGTCGCGGCAGACCACCAACCAGATCCTCAAGGAGTTGCAGGGGCAGGGGATTATCGGCTTGAGTTATGGCGAGATCGAAATCCTCGACGCTGTGCGACTGCGCGCGCTGGCGACCCTCTGAAGAACACGGGTTTCCCTGTGGGAGCGGGCTTGCCCGCTCCCACATTGGATCGATGTTGTTTTTACGAACCGCGATAAGTGGAGAAGCCATAAGGGCTCAGCAGCAGCGGAATGTGGTAGTGCTGATCCGTCTGCTTCACTTTAAAGATCACCGGAATCTCCGGGAAAAACGTCTCGTGCTTGGTCTTCTCGAAGTACTCACCGGTCTTGAACACCACCCGATACTCACCGGCTTCGAACGGTTTGTTCGCCGGGAACAGTTCGGCGATCCGCCCCTGTTCATTGGTGGTGCCCTGCGCCAGCGGCTGCCAGTCCTGGCCCACGTGGCGTTCCAGCGTCACGTTGATGCCCGGCGACGGCAGGCCGTTTTCCAGATTGAGTACGTGTACGCTCAGCGGGTTGCCGGCGGCGAGTGCCAGACTCGAAAAAGCGCTCAGGCCAAGCGCGGTGAAAGTCATGCGCAGTGGGGTCATGGTGATGCTCCTGGGGTCAAGTACGGTTGATGGACAGGCCGACGATGTCGGCAGCCTTGATTGCGCAGTTTTCGTCCTGCTCGCCGCCGCCGGAACCGGCCACGCCCATGGCGCCGACCAGTTCTTTCCCGGCAAACAGAGGGATGCCACCGCCTAGCAACAGCAACTCATCGAGGGTGTTGAGGTTGGCGGTTTCCGGGTTGCTGCGGGCGCGCTCGGCGAACAACCGGGTCGGGGTTTTCGTCGACAGCGCGGTGTAGGCCTTGCGTTGGCTGGCGACGGTGTTGTGCGGGCCGATACCGTCGCCGCGCAAGGTCACCAACAGGTTGCCGCCACGGTCGAGCACCGACACCGTGCCGGTGCAGGTTTCCAGCGCTGTGTCGGCCAGCAGCCGTGCGGTTTTCAGATCGAGGTCGGCGTGATGGGGCAGCTCAGGCGCGGCGATTGCGGCAGTGCCGAAGCTGATTGCCAGGCTGGCGATCAAGTATTTAGCGGTCATGGGCAGGCTCCTGAAGCGAAGGCCACCACCTTATCCGCCGGTCCCCGTCGAAACCTCGTCAGTCGGATTACAAGTTTGTAATGGGCAACGTCGCCGAAGGGGCCTAGCCTGTGTCTCTGATCAATCGAGGTGTGCCATGCGTTTGCTGGTCGTAGAAGATGAAGCCAAAACCGCGAACTTCATCGCCAAAGGGCTGGGTGAGTCGGGTTTTGCCGTGGACGTGGCGCTGAATGGCCTCGACGGTCGCTACTTTATTGAGCAGCAGGAATATGACCTGATCATCCTCGACGTGATGCTGCCGGGCCTCAACGGCTGGCAACTGCTGCAGCTGATCCGCCAGCGCGGCGCCACGCCGGTGCTGTTCCTGACGGCGAAGGACGCCATCGAAGACCGCGTGCGCGGCCTCGAACTGGGGGCCGATGACTATTTGCTCAAGCCGTTCGCCTTCGCCGAATTGCTCGCGCGGGTGCGCACGTTGTTGCGGCGCGGGCCGATGCGCGAGGCCGAGTCGTACAGCATCGCCGACCTGGAAATCGACGTGCTGCGCCGCCGGGTCAGCCGGGGCGGCCAGCGCATCGCCCTGACCAACAAGGAATTCGCCCTGCTGCATCTGCTCGCCAGCCGTCAGGGTGAAGTGCTGTCGCGCACGCTGATCGCTTCGCAGGTGTGGAACCTGAATTTCGACAGCGATACCAACATGGTCGAAGTCGCGGTGCGTCGGCTGCGTTCGAAAGTCGATGATCCATACATGCCCAAACTGATCCACACCGTGCGCGGGGTCGGCTATCAACTCGAAGCGCCCGACGATGCGCGCTAGATCCATCGCCTGGCGCCTGGCCCTGGCGTTCGCTGCTGTCTGTGCGCTGGTACTCAGCGCGATTGGCGTGTTCCTGTATCGCTCGCTGGCCTCGGAAATCGCCTGGCGCGACGACATGGCGTTACTCGGTCGTCTGGAACAGGTGCGCGCGCTGCTCGCCGACAGCGACAGCCTCGACGCCCTGCAGGCGCGGCCACGGCTGTACCAGAACATGCTGGGCAACCTCGACAGTCTGCTGCTGGTGCAACGCGCGGACGGCTCGAATGTGATCACGATCAACCCTCGCCAGCGCGCACTGCCGCCCGTGCAGGCCATCCCCCGGGATCAGCCGCCGCAACGCCGTGATGTGCTGACCTGGCAGGCGGCGGACGGTGTCGAGCTGGCCCTGCTGTCAGGTCAGGCCCAAGGGCCGAACGGCGAAGCGCTGACCGTGATTGCCGGCAAGGTGCTGAGCGAGCGCGAACAGATGCTCGGCAGCTATCGCCTGCGCTTGTATCTGGCCGTCGGCCTTGGCGCCTTGCTTGCCTTCACCTTGGGTCTGGTGCTGTTGCGCCGAGGCTTGCGCCCTCTGCGCAAGCTGAGTGAAGCGCTGCGCGGCATCGACCTGCGCAGCCTCGACCAACGCGTTCCCACCGCCGGCACGCCGGCGGAATTGCTGGAGCCGGTGCACGCGCTGAATAGCATGCTGGTGCGGCTGGACGACGGCTTCCAGCGCCTCTCACAGTTTTCCGCCGACCTCGCCCACGAAATCCGCACGCCGTTGCACACCTTGCTCGCCAGCAACGGCCAGGCACTGAATTACCCGCGCAGCAGCACCGAGTATCAGGAAGTGCTGGCGTCGAACATGGAAGAGTTCGAACGGCTCAAACGCATGGCCGAAAACCTGATGTTTCTCGCCCGCGCCGAGCAAGCCGAGCGAGCGCTCGATCTGCGCACGCTGGAACTGCACGAAATCGGCGAAGAGTTGTGCGACTACTTCGAAGCCCTGGCGGATGACCGTGAAATCCGCCTGGAAAACACGCTCAGCGGAGAATTGCTGGCGGATCAGCAACTGCTGCAACGCGCCTTGGGCAACCTGTTGGCCAACGCCGTACGTCATGCCGACGCCGGCTCGGTCATCAGCCTGCGCCGGCGCGATGAGCCAGGCATGTGCTGGCTGCAGGTCCACAACCTCGGTCCGGTTATCGCGGATGAACATCTGGGCAAACTGTTCGACCGCTTCTACCGCGTCGACCCGTCCCGCGCGGAGCCGGGAGATTCCGGCGGCCTAGGACTGGCGATCGTGCAGTCGATCATGCAATTGCATGGTGGGCGGGTGCGGGTGAGTAGTGAAGTTGAGGGAACAGTTTTTGAGCTTGGTTTCCCTCTTGAGGTACCGAGGAGGGTGAATTCTCATGATTGATTTGATTCGGAGTTTGGAAATCACCGTCGCCGGTAGCTCCGTAGGGACACTCGTTCGTGGGCAGTCCGGCATGGAGAGCGTGTTCAGATACTGTGAGGGCGTGAACGCTGAGAATGCTGTTTCGCTAACGATGTCAGCTCGGATGGAAAACTACGGCTGGGAGCGAGGTGTTCATCCGATTTTCGAGATGAATTTGCCAGAAGGGGTATTGCGCGATGAATTGATTCGACGCTTCGGCGAAGCAGTTCGTGACTTCGATGCTTTTGCGTTGCTGGCAATAGTGGGTTCAAGTCAGCTAGGACGGCTGGCAGTAGCCTGCGAATCGGTCACAGATCATCAGCCCGAAACGTTATTGTCCGATCTTTTGATACATGACGGCGTTCATGGCTTGTTTGACAATCTGTTGCACAAACATGGCCAGTATTCCGGTGTTTCAGGCGTGCAGCCTAAGGTGTTGGTACGCGATGGTGTGACAGCCGCTCTTTACCCGATTCACCGAGGCTCCACACATCTGGTCAAAGCCTTCCGTCCCGAAGAGTTTCCTGAGCTGGCGACCAACGAATACTTCTGTATGCGCGCCGCAGCGCTTAGCGGACTTGAAGTGCCAAAGTTTGAATTGAGTGAGCAGGGCAAGTTTCTGGTGGTCGAGCGTTTTGACCTGACTGAGCATGGCTATCTGGGTTTCGAGGACTTTTGCGTACTCAATGGCTGGCCTTCCAGAGCCAAATACGATGGTTCTTACGAAGGCGCTGCCCGACAGATCAAAGCCTTTGTTTCTCCTGCGCTGTTGAGTCAGGCGCTGGAAGCTTTTTTCAAGATCGTGGCGCTGTCAGCGGGACTGAAAAACGGCGATGCGCATCTGAAGAACTTCGGTGTGCTGTATGACCATTGCGGCGCGCAGGCTTCGATCCGGCTAGCCCCGGCTTACGACATCATCACCACATCGGTTTACATCAGGAACGACAGCCTGGCCTTGCTGTTGGGCGGGTCGAAGGCATGGCCCAAGTACAAGGCGCTGATGCGCTTCGGCCGTACGGCGTGCAATCTCACTGAAGGCCGGTGCAATGAACTACTGCAGCAGGTTGTTCATGGCATGCAGACGGCGATGGCGGAAATGCTTGAGCATTGCCGAACCCATCAGGCGTTCGCCGAGGTAGGTACGGCAATGATCGAGCAGTGGGAATCCGGGATTGAGCGCAGTCTGACCAAGGGTTGAGCGACCCATTTGCGCTCAGCGCAACTGATCCCGAAACTGCCCCGGCGTCATCCCCGTCCAGCGTTTGAACGCGCGGCTGAAGCTGCTGGTGTCGGCAAATCCCAACAGGTAACTGACCTCGCTCAGCGAGCATTGCGGATCGCGCAGGTGCAGCAGCGCGAGGTTTTCGCGGCTTTCATTCAGCAGGGTGTCGAAGCGACAACCCTCGTCTGCCAGATGCCGTTGCAGGCTGCGCAGGCTCAGGTGCAGGGCTTGGGCGATGCGTTCGGCGCTGGGTTCGCCTTCGGGCAGTTGTTCTTCGATGGCGTCGCGCACCTTGCGCTCCCAGGTCAGCGGTTTGAGCTGGGCGAGGGTGCGTTTGAGCACCGCTTCGTTGTGCTCGGCCAGTTCCGGGTTGGCGTCGTCCAGGTGGCTGTCGAAGTCGGTGAGGGCGAATTCGATCCGGTCTTCTTCGGCGCAAAAGTGCACCGGCGAGCGGAACACCTTGTGCCATTGATGCGCATCGACCGGTTCCGGGCGACGCAGGTACACCGCCAGTGGCGCGTAGTCGCGGCCCAGGCGATTGCGGCAGGTGCGTACGTAGATGGCGGCAAAGGCGTCGATGGCTTCGAAGGCGGGCGCCGGATTGCCGGTCGGGATTTTCAGGCGAAAGCGGTAGCGGTCCTCGGTGCGGGTCAGCTCCAGTTCCAGCGCGTCGCTGACCACCTGGTGATAACGCACGATCCGCTCGAACACTTCCCGCAGGCTGCCGCTGGCCACTAACGCATAGCCCAGTGCGTGAAAGGTCGTGGGGCTGACGAACCGCGACACCCGCAAGCCGATTGCCGGATCGCCGCTGACCTGCACCGCGATTTCCCACAGGCGTGTGGTGGCGGACAACGGATAGCGGGCGTTCGGGTCGTCCATCAGTTGCGGATCGAGCCCGGCCTGCCGGCACAGGGCAGTGCTGTCCAGCCCCAGCGCGTCGAGTTGCTTGCGCAGGGCGCGGGTCCAGCTGGCGAGAGAAGTCGGTTCCTTCATGCTGATTGGCGCTTCCGGTCAACAGGTTGGCGTTCTCGGCTACCGCGTTTGGAGTCCGCGCGGGGCAGGATGCGAACATCAATAACCAGAGGATGGAAGCATGGACCGTACTTCTGCAAGTCCCCAGCGACACAATGCTGCCCAGCGATCAGCGCATATTCGCGAAGTGGTGCTGGCCAAAGGCGTCGAGCTGCGCGAGCGCTACCCGATTCTCAAGCATCAGGACGCCCTCGGCGCGGGGATTCTGGCGTTTGCCCTGGCCGGGATGATCGGTTCGGCGGCGCTCTATATCACCGGGCACATGGCGTGGTGGGCGTGCCTGTTGCTCAACGCGTTTTTCGCTTCGCTGACCCACGAACTTGAGCATGACCTGATTCACAGCATGTATTTCCGCAAACAGCGCGTGCCGCACAACCTGATGATGGGCCTGGTGTGGCTGGCGCGGCCGAGCACGATCAACCCGTGGATTCGCCGCCATCTGCACCTCAATCATCACAAGGTGTCCGGCACTGAAACCGACATGGAAGAACGGGCAATCACCAACGGCGAACCCTGGGGTTTTGCGCGGTTGCTGATGGTCGGGGACAACGTGATGTCAGCGTTCATCCGCATGCTGCGGGCCAAGACCTGGACGCACAAGTTCAGCATCATCAAGCGCACGCTGAAGGTGTACGCACCGTTGGCGCTAGTACATTGGGGCGCGTGGTATGTGTTTCTCGGGTTCCATGCCGCCAACGGGATCGCCTCGTTGATGGGCTCGCCGATTGAATGGTCGGCGACCACGCTTTCAGTGATGCAGGTGATCGATATCGCCGCCGTGGTGATCATTGGCCCGAACGTGTTGCGCACGTTTTGCCTGCACTTCATCAGCTCCAACATGCATTACTACGGGGATGTGGAACCGGGCAATGTGCTGCAGCAATGTCAGGTGCTGAACCCGTGGTGGCTGTGGCCGTTGCAGGCGTTCTGCTTCAACTTCGGCAGCAGTCACGGGATTCATCATTTTGTGGTGAAGGAGCCGTTTTACATTCGCCAGCTGACGGTGCCGGTGGCGCATAAGGTGATGCGGGAGATGGGGGTTCGGTTTAATGATTTCGGGACGTTTGGGCGGGCGAACAGGTTTGTTCGCAAGGAGAATGAAGGGTTGGCGGGTAAGGCGATCGAGGTGAACTGACTTTGTGTTTTCGGCTGGAGATCCAGCCCTCACCCTAACCCTCCCGAAACGTCGGACCGCCCGGAGGGAGAGGGGACTGATTGGGGGATATTGGGGAAGTACGCCGACGTGAACGAACTGTTCTGAATCCATAGTCGACTGGTTTTTTCAGGTCGATGTATAGCGAAAGACACCTCGGTCAGCTCCCTCTCCCTCCGGGCGGTCCGACGTTTCGGGAGGGCTGGGCGGGCGGCGTTCCGATGAGGGGGCTTTTGATCCTGCCCTCAATCCGGCTGAAACGGCGATTCACTCAAAATCACCCCGGTCTCCTCCACATACCGCTGCCAATGCTCGATCAGCGCTTCAAGCCTTTGCGGCTGACTCGACGCCAGGTCATGAATCTCCCCCGGATCACTGCCCAGATCGTAAAGCTGCCAGGTCGCCGGCCCCACCGGCCCGGGAATCCACACCGCCTTCCACTGACCCTGCCGAATCGCCCGGCGCCCGAACAATTCCCAGCCGGTAACGGTGTGTTCGTCATGCACCTGCGCTGTCTCGCCGGACAAAAAGCCCAGCCACGATTTCCCGCGCAACGGCGCCACCGGTTTGCCGTGCCATTGCTTGCCCGGATGGCGCACGCCGGCCAGATCGAGGATGGTCGGCGTGATGTCCATCACCGTGCCGAAACCATGGCTGATCTGTCCCTTCAGCGGCAGTTGCGGATAGTGCAGCAGCGCCGGAACGCGAATTCCGCCCTCGGTGGTGAACGCCTTGAACAGGCGTGACGGCGCGGTCGCCACCTGCGCCCAGTTCGGCCCGTACCAGACATAGGAATTGGCGCGGCCGATGTTGTCGAGGCTGTTGTCGTAATGCTGGCTCAGATACGTCATCAGCTCCGGACCGAATTTCGGAAAGGCTTCCAGCAGCGCACCTTCGGCACCGTTGTCGGACATGAACAGGATGAAGGTGTTGTCGAGCTGGCCCTGCTGGCGCAGGTAATCGACGACGCGGCCGATGTTCCAGTCCATGCGCTCGACCATCGCGGCGTAGACTTCCATCGCCCGGGCGGAAATGCGTTTTTGTTCATCGCTCAGCGCGTCCCATTGCGCGGTCAGCTGGATCAGCGGATGCGGTTCGACATCCGGCTCGATCAGCCCCAGCGACTTGAGTTTTTCCAGACGCTCGAGGCGCAAGACTTCGGGGCCCGCGTCGTAGCGGCCACGGTATTTTTCGACGATGTCGGCGGGCGCCTGCAACGGCCAGTGCGGCGCGGAGAACGGCAGGTACGCGAAGAACGGCCGGCTCTGATCGCGCTCCTTGAGGTACTGCAACAGCTTGTCGCCGAAGGCGTCGGAGGAATAGAAATCCTTGGGCAATTCGTCAATGAACGTGTCGTCTTCGATGTACAGCGCCGGGGTGGATTTCAGCAGGCCGGGCGTGTGTTCATCGTAGGTGGGTTCGAATCCGTAGTGGTTCGCCGCGCCGGGTAGCAGCGAGAACGAACGCTCGAAGCCTCGGGCGTGGGGCGCCAGTTCGGCGGTCAGGCCCAAGTGCCATTTGCCGCTCATCAAGGTCTGGTAACCGGCCTCGCGCAGCAACTCCGGCAGCGCGACGACACGGTCATTGAGATAGCCTTCGTAACCCGGTTTGCCGATCAAATCCGGAGTCAGCGCTTCGGCCATGGTGCCGATGCCGGCGATGTGGTGATCGGTGCCGGTGAGCAGCATCGAGCGGGTCGGCGAACAGGTCGGTGCGGTGTGAAAATCGGTCAGGCGCAGGCCATTGTTGGCCAGGGCATCGAGGTTCGGCGTGGCGATTTCGCCGCCGAACGCGCCGATGTCAGAGAAGCCGAGATCATCGGCCAGGATCACCAGAAAGTTGGGACGTTGCGGCATCAACAGGCTCCTGTTCAGCAGGCAATGAACGACAGCGGCAGATCGCGGATCTGTACCGGTGCGCTCGGTTGGTAATGATCGTCACTGGTCAGCTCGTGCAGCAGTTCTTCGCGCAGCTGATGGAAGTCGAAACTGCTGCGCTGGCGCGGATGGGGCAGGGCGATGTCCACCACCCGCTTGATCCGGCCGGGGCGCGGTTCCATCACCACCACGCGGTCGGCGAGGAAAATCGCTTCCTCGACATCGTGGGTGACCAGAATCGTGGTGATCTTTGCCCGCTCGCGAATCGCCAGCAATTCGTCCTGCATCTGCTGGCGGGTGAGCGCGTCGAGGGCGCCGAAGGGTTCGTCGAGCAGCAGGATCCGTGGGCTTGCCACCAGCCCGCGAGCAATCGCCACGCGCTGGGCCATGCCGCCGGAGAGCTGATGCGGGTAGGCGCGGGTGAAATCGCGCAGGCCTACCAGCTCGATGAAATCGTTGATGCGTTGCTGCTTCTCGGAGGCAGCCAGCGGCTCGTTGACCAGGCCCAGGCCGATGTTGTCGGCCACCGTCAGCCATGGGAACAAACGGTGCTCCTGAAACACGATGCCGCGCTCGCCGCCAATGCCATTGACGGCTTTGCCATCGACTGTGATCTGCCCGCGAAACTGCGTATCGAGGCCCACCAGCAAACGCAGCAAAGTGGATTTGCCACAGCCGCTGGAACCGACGATGGCGACGAATTCGCCCTCGGCGATGTCGAGGTTGAATTCGCGAATCGCCTCCAGTTCGAAACCGTCGACGTCAAAAGATTTGCCTACATGGTTGAAGCTGACAATCGGTGCGTTCATGCGTGTCTCCAGCGGGTGGCGCGGATTTCCAGGCGTTGGCCAATGAGGTTGAGCAGGGCGCCGGTGAGGCCGACCAGCAGCATCCCGGCCATGATCAGGTCCATGCGCAGCAGTTGTTGGGCGCCGATCATCTGGCTGCCGATGCCGCCGTTGGACGGCATGAAATATTCGGCGCCGATGGTGCCGAGCCAGGCGTAGATCAGGCTCAGGCGCAGGCCGGCGAAAATCCCCGGCGCGGCGCCCGGCAGGACCAGTCGGCGCAGGCGCTGAGTGAGGCTCAGGCGCAGCACTTGCGCGGCTTCGTTGAGTTGCGGTGAGAGGTTGGCGACGCTGCGTTGAGTTGCGACAAACAACGGAAAGAAAGCGGCGAGGGCGACGAACACCCATTTCGCCAGTTCACCCAGACCGAACCACGCGGTGAGCAGCGGCACCCAGGCGAAAATCGCGATCTGGCGCAGGGCGGCGAGGGTCGGGCCGAGCACGCGTTCGCTGGTGCGCGACAGACCCAGCAACAAACCCAGCACGAGGCCGAGGCCGCCGCCAATCAGCAAGCCGCCGAGGGTGCGGCCCAGGCTCAGGGCCATGCCGGAGATCAACGTGCCGTCGAGCAATCCGTTTTTCGTCGCCTCAAGCACCACCCACGGGCTGACCAGAATGTTGGCATCGATCCATTGCTGGTCGACCGCCAATTGCCACAACGCAAACAGCGCCAGTGGCAGCAGCCATGGCTGCACGCGCTGCCAGCCTTCGTAGCGTGGGCCGCGACGAATTTCCGCCGTGGCCGGGTGCGGCCAGTGCACCAGTTTTCTGTCCAGCAGACCGATGCCGCGATCCATCGCCACGCCGATCAGGCCGATCACCACGATGCACACGAAGACGATGTCGAGCATGAACAGCTGTCGCGCCCAGACCATCAGGTAACCGATGCCTTCGCTGGAGGCCAGCAGCTCGACGGCGAGCAACGAAGTCCAGCCAGCGGCCAGTGCCAGGCGTACGCCGGCCATGAACGCTGGCAGCGCGGCGGGCAGCACCAGTCGGCGGATCAACAGTCGTGGAGGCAAACGTAAAACAGCGGCGGCTTCGCGCAGCTTGGGTTGCGCATCGCGCACGCCGACCAGCGTATGCAAGGTCACCGGAACCACGATGGCCTTGACCAGCACCACCAGTTTCAGCGTTTCGCCGATGCCGAAAAACACCATGAACAACGGAATCCACGCCAGCGTCGGCACCTGGGCCAGGCCGGCGAATGTCGGGAAGATCAGGCGCTCGAGGCGGCGGCTGAAGCCCAGCGCCGCACCGAGCACTGCGCCGGCGCTAACACCCGCCAGCAGTCCCCAGAACAACCGTTGCAGGCTGATCCACAAATGACTCCACAACTCGCCCTGGGACAATTCGATCGCGCTGCTCCACACCAGTGACGGCGCGGGCAGGATCTGTTCGCTCATCCATTGATTGCGCGCCGCCAGCCACCACAGGGCGAACAGGGAGAGGGGCAGCAGCCACGGCAGCACACGCTGGCCAAGGCTTGGCCATGAGCGCAGTGCTTTCAGCGGTGGTGCGTGCAGCGGCAGGCTGAGCAGGGATTGTCGGGCCATGGTGACCTCCGTTGTCGGGTTGCAGGCAGGCCTGCCTTCATGGAAGTGCGGTATGCAAATTTGATATATAAAAATTCAATTCAATGCTATTGGGAGATAAGCCAGACCATTTAAGGCCTCCAGCCCATACGCATCCAATGCATTCGGAGAATATTTTCGATGCTCTGCATGCATATCGATCTACAGGCCCTGTGGACTCTGGCTTAGCGTTTAAAGCTATAAAAATGTGCTTTTTAAGTATTTAAACGTTGATACGGAATGTGCCTACTTTCGGCTCCTCAATGCCCGCCGTGATCAGGAGCCGCACCCATGAACCTTCCCTTCAAACGTGTCATCAGTATGTTTGCCGCGCCGGCGCTGGCGGGGCTGCTGGCGTTCTCTGCCCAGGCCGACGAGCTCAAGGAAATCAGGATTGCCGTGCCTGATCTGAGCGCCGGTACCCAGCACAGCGGCGGGGGCATCGTGGACGTGCTGCGCGATCAGCAAATCTTCGAAAAGGCCTTCGCCGATCAAGGCATCAAGATTCAGTGGAGCTTCTTCAAAGGCGCCGGGCCTGTGATCAACGAAGCGTTCGCCAACGGCCAGGTGGACCTGGCCTATCTCGGAGATCTGGCGGCTATCATCGGCAAGTCCAACGGTCTGGATACGCGTCTGCTCAGCGCCAGCGCCCGGGGCGTGAAGCAATACCTGGGCGTGGTGCCGGGTTCGGGGATCAAGACGCTGCAGGATCTCAAAGGCAAGCGCGTAGCGATCTTCCGCGGCACTGCGACCCAGTTGTCGTTCGATGCGGCGCTGGCCAGCGTGGGTTTGAGCGAGAAGGACGTGAAGGTGATCAACCTCGATTTCAACGCAGCGGTAGCGGCGCTGGCGGCGAAGCAGATCGATGCGTCATGGGGCAGCTCCGGGCTGACCGCGTTGCAGGCCAAAGGCCTGGCCGAGTTGCCTCTGAATACCAAGGATCTCGGTGGCGCCGGCAGTGTGCAGTCGGTGCTGGTGGGGACTGGCAAGTTTGTCGATGGGCATCCGGAAGCCGTGGCAAAACTGCTCAAGGCGCAGCAGCAGGCGGTGGATTGGTTGACGCAAGACAGCAACAAGGACGCCTATGTGCAACTCGTCTCGGGGCTGGCGAGCTATCCGCCGGTGATCCTGACCCAGGATCTGAAGGATCAGAACCTGAGCGAAGTGTTCCCTTCGACACTGGATCCGCTGTTCCTTCAGAACCTGCAGGGCAAGGTGGATCTGGCTGCGCAGCAGAAGCTGATCCGCAAGCCGTTCAAGGTGAACGAGTGGGTCGCGCCTGAGCTGGCGGCTGCGAAGCTCTGAGTCATGCGGTCATTCCCGCGCAAGGCGTGGGAATGACCCTCATACCGCGACGCTGATTTCCTGTTTATCCACCGCCACCAACGTCTCGATCATCGCCCGCGCTGCCGGTGACAGCCGGAATCCCGTGCGGCTGACGATCCCGCACCGCGCATTCATGCTCTCCAGGTTCTGCGGCAGATTGCGCCAGTGCAGCAGCGCCAGCGAGCCCTGGGCAATGTCCTCGACAAACGCCTCTTCAGTACCGACGCCGATCGCGTTGGATTGCAGCACCACTTTCACCAGCGCCGGAAAGTGCTCGGTCTCGATGGTCGGCGAAAAGTCGATCCGTCCGCTGAGATTCGCCAGCAGTTTGCGAATGCCTGGCGGGATCAGCGTGGTCGCCAGCGGGTAGTCGAACATGTCGTTGGTCGATAGGCTTTCCTTGGCCAGCAGCGGATGCCCCGGCCGGCAGAAAAACACCCCGCGCTTGGGCGTCAGCGGCTGGGTCTGGAAGTTCGGGTCGGACTCGAAATGGCGGATGTCGGCAATGAAGAATTCGATCTCTTCGCGGCTCAGGGCACGGCTGAGTTTTTCCCAGTTATCCACCTGAAAACAGGTGCGCACTTTCGGGTGCGCATTGATGAATTGCGCCACCGCGTCCGGCACCAGTTTCACCGCTGGCGCCGGGCCGCAACCGAAGTGCAGTTCGCCGGCGTCGAGCTTGGTCATCTGCGTCACCTCGGCGCTGAGCAACGCCGCGCCTTGCACCAGGGTCAGGGCGTGTTGCAGCACCACCTGGCCTTCGGGCGTGGGGCGCAGATCCTTGTTGCCGCGATCCACCAGCACGCAGCCGAACTCCTGCTCCAGCCCTTGAATGCTGCGGCTGAACGCCGGTTGAGTGATGCCCATGGCGTCGGCCGCGCGGACAAAACTGCGGTGTTCGTTGAGGGCGATGAAGTAGCGCAACTGGCGAAGATCCATATGCTTTTCCGGCATCCTAAAAATAGCTCGAAGGCATTTGCGACGAGGTTGCTTGAGGTTTTAAATGCAAGCTCTTATTCCGTCAACGAAGCATGTGAATATCTATTAGATGTAAATGGAATATAGATAGAGCGTTGTTTCGCTGCCGTCCAACCGCAAGCAGTCGATGAGGGTCTACCCATGAGCAATGCCGCACTCGCTGTAAAACCCGCTGTCCACACGCTGGACATCCATCCGGTGGCCGGCCGTATCGGCGCCGAAATCCGTGGCGTGCAGCTGTCCGGTGAGCTGGATGCCGCGACGGTTGAAGCCATTCAACAGGCGCTGATCCAGTACAAGGTGGTGTTCTTTCGCGAGCAGACCCAGCTCGACGATCAACGTCAGGAAGCCTTTGCGCATTTGCTCGGCGAGCCGGTGGCGCACCCGACTGTGCCGTCCCGCGAGGGCACCCGTTACCTGCTGGAGCTGGACGGCGCCGAAGGGCAGCGCGCCAACTCGTGGCACACCGACGTGACCTTCGTCGATGCCTACCCGAAAGCCTCGATTCTGCGCTCGGTGGTGGCCCCGGCGTTCGGCGGCGACACGCTGTGGGCGAACACCGCGACCGCGTACAACGAATTGCCGACCGAGTTGCGCGAGCTGGCGGACAAACTGGTGGCCGTGCACAGCAACGAATACGACTACGCCGCCGTGAAGCCGGACGTGTCGGCGGAGAAGCTCGAGCGCTATCGCAAGATCTTCACCTCGACCGTTTATGAGACTGAACATCCGGTGGTTCGTGTACACCCGATCAGCGGCGAAAAGAGCTTGCTGCTGGGGCATTTCGTCAAACGCATCAAGGGCTATTCCCAGGCCGATTCGGCGCACCTGTTCGGCTTGCTGCAGAGCCATGTGATCCGCCAGGAGAACGTCGTGCGCTGGCGCTGGAAGGCCGGTGATGTGGCGATCTGGGATAACCGCTCGACGCAGCATTATGCGATTGATGATTACGGCACTCAGGATCGGGTGGTGCGTCGGGTGACGCTCAAAGGGGAAGTGCCGGTCGGGGCGAATGGGCAGCGTAGCCAGACCATCAAAGGGCGCGAGTAAGAGCAGAAGATGATCGTTCCCACGCTCTGCGTGGGAATGCAGCCCGGGACGCTCCGCGTCCCAAAGCGGACGCAGAGCGTCCATTGAGGCATTCCCACGCGGAGCGTGGGAACGATCAGTGCCTCGGCGGGGGGAGCGATCACTGTCACCAAACGCCGATCTGCACCATCTTCTCGGTCTCCGGCTCCCCATAACGAAACCGCTGCCCACGCAAATCAATCTCCTGATGACTGATCGTCGTGCGCCGCTTCAACCCGCGCACCCACTCGAACAGATACCCCGCATGCTCCTCGCGCACCGCCGCATACGCCGGGTCCGCGCCCAGATCCTGCAGCTCCTGCGGGTCATTCAACAGATCGAAAAGCTGCGGCCGGAAGCCGTCATACGCCAGGTATTTCCAGCGCTCGCTGCGCACCATGGTCATGCGGCAACGGTCGATCGGCTGGCCCAGCCGCTCCCGTGCCGGGGCCTGGAAGGCGTAGTCGTATTCGCTGATCGCATAGCGGCGCCAGTCAGGGTTTTCACCATGCAGCAGTGGAATCAACGAGCGACCTTCCAGGCGATGCTCCGCCCCCGTCACGCCCAGCGCTTCGAGAAAGGTCGGCACGCCGTCGATGGTTTCCGCCAGGCGTTCGTCCACCGTGCCCCGTGTGATGTCCGCCGCCGCACGCGGGTCGCGCACGATCAATGGAACGCCCACCGCCTGCTCCAGCAAAAACTCCTTCTCACCCAGCCAGTGATCGCCCAGGAAGTCGCCGTGATCGCTGGTGAACACGATCAGCGTGTCCTCCCAGCGGCCGTTGCTTTGCAGGAAATCGAACAGCCGCCCCAACTGATCATCGACCTGTTTGACCAGGCCCATGTACGTCGGGACCACGTTCAGTCGTACCGGATCTTTGGAGAAATTCAGGCTTTCCTCATGCTGGCGAAAGGCCTGATAGACCGGGTGGTCGCTTGGAGAGGCATTACGTACCGGTTCGAGAATCGATTTCGTACTGTACAAAGTGTGGTACGGCGCCGGTACGATGTAGGGCCAGTGGGGTTTGATATAGGACAGGTGTAAAAACCACGGTTTTTCACCTTGCTCACCGATGAAGTCGATGGCTCGATTTGTAGTGTAGACAGTCTCTGAATGTTGCTCGGGAATTCGCGCCGGCAAATGGGCATTGCGCATTTTCCAGCCGCTGAGGATTTCGCCGTTGTCGCCTTCGGCCGCGTTGGCCCAGTCGTGCCAGGGGTTACGCCCTTCGAAACCCTGCTCGCGCAGGTAATGGGTGTAGGGCGCGGATTCGCGCTTGTCATCGAACAGCGGGTCGTCGGGGAAGATGCCGTCGTGACGAAAGTACGGCTCGAAGCCGACCTCGTTCAGCACTTCGGCCTGGGCGCTTTCAGGGTTGATCGCCAACCGCTGCAAGGCATCCACGTTGGCCGTGGCGTGGGTCTTGCCGACCAGCGCAGTACGAATGCCGTGGGGTCTCAG
The DNA here is from genome assembly GCF_900115915.1 of Pseudomonas sp. NFIX49. Taxonomy (NCBI): domain Bacteria; kingdom Pseudomonadati; phylum Pseudomonadota; class Gammaproteobacteria; order Pseudomonadales; family Pseudomonadaceae; genus Pseudomonas; species Pseudomonas sp. NFIX49. The sequence goes on from NZ_FOYE01000004.1 coordinate 103,404, forward strand.
GTAATCGCCGATGGTCAGTTCTTCCAGCGGCAGCGGCACGGCGTTCCACGCCACCTGATGGCTGCTGACATAGCGCCCGGTGTAGGCCGACATCCGCGACGGTCCGCAAATCGTGCCTTGGGTGTAGGCACGGCTAAAGCGCACGCCGGCCGCAGCCAGGCGATCGATGTTTGGCGTGTGCAGGTGCGGGTGGCCGTAGCAGGACAGGTAATCGCGGCGCAGTTGATCGCACATGATGTACAGCACGTTGCGCACGGGGTTTTGCGGGTTGGACATGGGGTTCACCAGTCAGGAAGACAGGCGAGGTTTTTCGCTTTCGGCGAGGGTGTTCGGCAAGTGCATTCGGGGAATGCTTGCCATGCATGAAACGCATGGGCTCAGACGGCGAGGTTCGCCAGTGAACACACTTCTTCATCCACCGCATCAATCGCCTTGATCTGCTCGATCATCGCCTCGGCCAACGGTGACAACCGATATCCGGCGCGGCTGACGATTCCATAACGGGTGTAAAGCTCCTCCAGATCATCCGCCAACCCTTCGACCTTCAAGCACACCAGCTCACCCCGGGCTTGATGCAGTGCATCCGAATAGGCACCGACGATGCCGATCGCATCGGAGCGCAGCACCACGCCGAGCAGGCTGGCGCTGTTCTCGCACTCTACGTTCGGGACGAAATCCGGGCGGCCACTGAGGTCGACGATGACCTTGCGCAGGTTTGGCGGACGAATGCTGACGGCCAGTGGATAACTCATCAATTGCTCGGCCGTGACCCGATCCGATGCGGCCAGCGGATGCCCGGCGCGGCAGCAGAAATGCCATTTGCGCGGTCGCAACCGGTGGGTCAGATAATCCGGATCTGCCTCGAAGTGCCGAGTATCGGCAACGAAGAATTCGAACTCCTCGCTCAGCAGTCTTTTGCTCAGGCTCTGCCAGTCATCGACCTGGTAATGCACCCGCGCTTTCGGGTAGCGGCCGATGAAGCTGCCGATCGCTCGCGGGATTAATCCCGCCGCCGGCGCCGGGCCGCAACCGAAGCGTAACTCTCCGGCCTCCAGCCCGTTGAACTGGCTGATCTCGTTGGCCATCTGCTGCGCACCGCTGACCAGCCGCCGCGCATGTTCAAGCAGCACCTGGCCCTGTTTGGTCGGCGGTAATTCCTTGCGTCCGCGATCCACCAACTGGCAACCGACGCTGTGCTCCAGCGCCTGAATGCTGCGGCTGAACGCCGACTGCGACAGGTTCACCGCCTGCGCGCCGGCGACGAAGCTGCGTTGTTCGGCAAGGGCGATGAAGTGTCTGAGCTGGCGCAAGTCGATATGCATTTTTCACATAAAAAATATCCGGGAAATGCATTGGATATGCATTAGGTCGACTCCTTATAAAGGCAATCTCTTATGCAGTAAATCTTTGTAAAAACATAAATAAATAACTTAAAAGAATATGCGGCACGGAAGATGTCTGCGTGTTTTTTGACCAGGAGCAGTCCCATGAGTCCGTTGAACCTCGCTTCACCGCCGCCGCCACGACGGCTCAAACGCCTGCCTCTGGCCCTGTTGCTGGCGGGGAGTGCCAGTTGGACCCACGGCTACGCCGCTGAGACAGAAACTCCCGCGCCGGCACCGACTGGCAAGACCGCGACCGCCACTTCGCAACTGGAAACCGTGACCGTTACCACCCGCCGTCGCGAAGAAAGTTCTCAGGACGTGCCGACGCCCATGAGCGTGGTCAGCGGCCAGACTCTGGAGACGCAGCGGGTCTACCGGATTCAGGATCTGCAGCAACTGGTGCCCAGCGTCAACGTCGCCTACATGCATGCGCGCCAGTCCAGCGTGTCGATCCGGGGCCTGGGCAACAACCCGGCCAGCGATGGTCTGGAAGGCAGCGTCGGGCTGTACATCGACAACGTTTATCTGGGTCGCCCGGGGATGGCGGTGTTCGATCTGATGGACATCGAGCAGCTGGAAGTCCTGCGCGGGCCGCAGGGGACGTTGTTCGGCAAGAACACCACCGCCGGCGTGATCAACATCAGCACCCGCGCGCCGAGTTTCACCCCGGAGCGCAGCATCGAAACGTCGGTCGGCGAGGACGGTTATTTCCAGACCAAGGGCACGCTTTCCGGGCCGCTCAACGATCAGTTGGCCGGACGCATCTCTGCCTATCGCACCCGCAGCGACGGTGACATCAAGAACGAATTCAACGGCCATGATCTGAACGGCGGCTCCCGCGACGGCTTCCGGGCGCAACTGCTGTTCAAGCCCAACGAGAATTTCAACCTGCGCTGGATCGGTGACTACAACGAAGAGGATTCCAGCGCCGGCACCCGCGTGCTGTACAACACCGGGCCGACCATCAATGGCGTCAATCTCTACTCGGCCCGCGCCGCCGCTGCCGGCGCGACGCTGGTCAACGGCTCGCACCGCAAGGTCAATCTGGACAACGACCAGCACGTCACCGTGCATCAGGGCGGCACATCGGTGGAGGCCAACTGGACCCTGCCGAGCGACTTCACCCTGACCTCGGTCAGCTCCTACCGCTTCTGGAATTTCACCCCGCGCAACGACGATGGCCTCAATGTGCCGGCCACCTACAACGCCGGGGTGTCGGTGGAGGACAAACAGTATTCCCAGGAATTTCGTCTGGCGTCGCCCAAGGGCGAGTTCTTCGATTACGTCCTCGGTGCTTATTACTTCGGCTCGGATCTGGACAACAAATCCTTCGCCTATTACGGCCCGCAGGCAGACATCTGGAACGGCACGCCACGGGGTGCGCTGGCCAACGTCAACAGCGTCGGTCGTGGCCACATCAAGACCGACAGCTTCGCGCTGTTCGCCCAAGGCACCTGGCACCTGACACCGCGACTGGATTTCACCGCCGGGGTGCGTGGCACCTATGAAGAGAAGAACGCCTGGGTCAATCGTGACGCGCCGGTCGGTGGCGCCGCTGTCACGGGTGCCGCAGCCACTGCGCGACGCGGCCGCACCGGTGCCTACGATTCCGGCGACCTGAATCAGTACAGCTCCAGCCCGTCCGGATTGCTCAACCTCAGCTATCGCTTCACCGATGACCTGCTCGGCTACGCCACTTTGTCTCACGGCGAAAAATCCGGTGGGGTCAACCTCGTGGTCGGCTCGGCCCCGACCGCTGGCGCCGACTCGCTGCTGATCGGCACCGAGCGCGCCAACAACGCTGAACTCGGCTTCAAGAGCACGCTGTGGGATCGCCGTTTGCAGCTCAACGCCAACGTGTTCTGGACTCAGGTCAACGCTTACCAGACCAACGCCTACGACGACGTCAACCGTGTGCAATACCTGACCAACGCCGGCTCGGTGCGCTCGCGCGGGGTGGAATTCGAAAGCACCTTGATCCCGCTGCGCGGCCTGACGCTGAACTTCAACGGCTCGTACAACGACGTCAGCTATCTCTCCTACAAGGACGCGCCGTGCCCGCCTGAAGTCAGCCAGGCACCGGGTGCTCCGGCCTCGTGCGACCTCAGCGGCCATCAGGTGGTCGGCGCCTCGAAATGGATCGGCAACGCCAACGGCAAGTACGAATGGAATCTGGATAACGGTCTGCAACCTTACGTCACCGGCAGCTACGCGTTCCGCTCCAAAGCGGTGGGCACGGTCGAAGATTCCGACTACGGCCAGATCCCGAGTTACGCGGTGGTCAATCTCTCCACCGGCCTGCGCGGCGATTTCAATCAGGGTCAGTGGGACGTCTCGCTGTGGCTGAAAAACGCCTTCGACAAAACCTACTACACAACCCTGTGGACCGGCGGCAACGGAGGCTATGAAGGCCTGCTCGGTACGCCGCGCACCCTCGGCGTCACCGGTCGCTACGACTTCTGATCGATCCTTCAAGGAGCTGCATCATGTTGCGCATCAAAACCGCTTTACCGGTGTTGTTGTCCGGCGCAGTGCTCAGTGCCGGGGCGCTCGCCGCGCCGAGCGTTTATCCCACCGGCGTCACCCGATACGACCCGGCCAAGGCCTTCAATCAGTATGTGATCTTCAGCGGTGCCGACAAGCAGACGCACCTGATCGACATGAACGGCAACGAGGTGAAGAGCTGGCCGCAGTCGGGTTTCCCGTCGGCGATCATCGACCCGCAACTGGTCGGTGGCGAGCGTGGCCATGTGTTGTTGCAACTGAGCGAAAAGGATCCGGGCAAGCTCGGTTCCGCTGGCAATGGCCTCGGCAATCAGAGCGTCGGCGAGCTGGACTGGAATGGCAAAGTCGTCTGGCAGTGGGGCGACAAGGCCCCCGGTGGGGCGGCGCAACAGCATCACGATCAGCGTCGCCTGAGCAACGGCAACACCGTGGTGCTGGCGAACAAGGTGCACAAGGTCAAAGGCTTCAAGGTGCCCGAGGTGATCGACGATGTGATCTATGAAGTCAGCCCCGCCGGCGAGGTGAAATGGCAGTGGCTGGCGTCGGATCACTTGAACGAATTCGGCTTCACCGCCGAGCAGTTGAAGCTGGTTCGCGCCAGTGAAAATCCGGATTACCTGCACATCAACAACCTCAGCCTGGTCGGGCCGAACAAGTGGTTCGATGCCGGCGACAAGCGCTTCAATCCGGACAACCTGCTGATCGATTCGCGCAACGCGAACTTCATCGCGATCATCGACAAACACAGCGGCAAGGTGGTCTGGCGCCTGGGGCCGAATCTGCCGTTGGCCAATCCGAAAACCGCGCAGAAAATTCCGCGCCCGGTAGACCAGTTCGTCGGTCAGCATGACGCGCACATCATCCCCGCCGGACTGCCCGGCGCGGGCAATCTGCTGGTGTTCGACAACCAGGGTTCGGCGGGTTACCCGAACGTCACGCTGGGGCTGATTTCCGGTTCGCGGGTGCTGGAGATCGACCCGGTGAAAAATGAAATCGTCTGGCAGTACAGCGCCGCCAATTCAAAGCAGCCGGGGTGGGCGTTTTACAGCTCGTTCATCAGCAGCGCGCGGCGCTTGCCCAACGGCAATACGCTGATCGATGAAGGCATGAACGGGCGGTTTTTCCAGGTGACGGCCAGTGGTGAAAACGTCTGGGAATACGTCAGCCCTTATTTGGGCAAGGCACCGGGCAGCGACGCGATCAGCAACTGGGTCTATCGGGCCCTTCCTGTGAGTTATGACTGGGTGCCGGCAGAAACGCCGCGCTCGGAAACGGCAGTGATTGCGCCGGCCATTGGTGTGCAACAAACCAATGCCAGTCGTTAGTTATTAAGAGTCTTCCGAATCGAAATAAGTTATGAGCGACATGAATAGTGCATATAGCAATTTCGTTGAAAAGTCGCGTGGACAATAAATGAATGTCCAACCATCCTGAGTGTCGTGAGTTTCCAGGAGGAAACTTGCTCTCATCGGAAGACACTTATCCAACGATAAAGGAAATCTCGTTATGTCGAGCATTAATGGCACTTATGTAAATGCCAACTCTGGCGCCAAGCTGGTTATCACCGACGGTAATGATTCCAATGGTAGCTTCAGCGGCACCCTCAGCCAGGGTGGCGTGAATTACGACATCCGTTACGGGAACTACCACTTCCAGAACAGCACCGGCAACCCGACTACAATCGCGGTACTGGCTCAGAACGGAAATAGTGGGTATCAGACCTGGACGCTGTTTTCGCCTGATCACAACTACGCAAAACTCCGGGCTACCGGCTCCCGCGTGAACTTCGATGGTGAAGTTGTGAACTTGGGTGGTGAGTTTCTGAAGCAATAAGAAATTCCGCAAATCGAAGGCCGATGCATTAAACATGCATCGGCCTTTTTGTTTGTCCTTTAAAAAGTTTGTCAACTATCACCTTGGAATTAGTTGTCACTGAATCCCGGGTCACCGATAACCCGATGCCTTGGATGAATACTTTTTATGCCGGGAAAGCATGTCGATTTTGGCGAATCGCTGGAAGCCTTGCAGGCCGTGGCTTTGGCGGAAATGACCGTTTCATATATTCCATAAACGTCTATTCATAACATGAAAGATTACTTTCGGAGATAAGCGTCTAGCCCAATGATTGACCCATCGATCACGCCGTGGGGGATTCAACAAGCGGCGAATCGGCTACGCGAAAAAACGCAAAGAGACCGCAGGGAGTAAATCAATGGGCAATGTCCAGACCGCCGCCAGCGCACAGGAGGTGCTGTGGCGCCAGGCGCCGAGCGGCGAGTTGGTCGATCTCGGCCGGCCCCATCGCGTGCCGTTGGGGCAGCTGCGTTTGCAGCGCGCGCCCAAGGGCATTCTGAGCCGCCGCGAAACGATTCTGCTCGGCGTTCTGGCGCTGGTGGTGCACGGCGCGGTGATCTACTGGATCAACCAGCATCCGACGCCGGCGCTGCCGATCGTGCCGCCGGAAATTCCGCCGATGACCATCGAGTTTTCGCGCCCGGCGCCACCGGCACCACCTGTAGTTGTGCCGCCGCCACCGGCACCGGTGGTCGAGCCTCCGCCGCCGGTGGAAGACGAATTGGCAACCAAGCCGCCACCGAAGCCGAAGCCGATTGCCAAACCGAAACCGGTCGCCAAACCCGTACCGAAACCAGCGCCAAAAGCCGTCGAGCAACCACCGGCGCCGCCACAACCGGCCGCCCCGGCCGCCCCGGTCGCCGCGCCCGCGCCACCTGCACCACCAGCGCCTGCTCCGGTGACGCCGGCCTCGGCCAACGCCGCGTACCTGAAGAACCCGGCGCCGGAATATCCGTCGCTGGCCCAGCGTCGCGGTTGGGAAGGCACGGTGTTGCTGCGGGTACACGTGTTGGCCAGCGGCAAACCGGGCGAGATCCAGATTCAGAAAAGCAGTGGCCGGCAACAACTCGACGACGCGGCGCTGGACGCCGTGAAGCGCTGGAGCTTCGTGCCGGCCAAGCAGGGTGATGTCGCCCAGGACGGCTGGGTCAGCGTACCCATCGATTTCAAGATTCATTAAACCGAAACCAATTTCGCGCTAAACGTTTACACGAGGGAACACATCATGACGTTACTGGCATCTCCACTGGAATCCATCGAAAGCGCGGTGATCTGGCTGCTGGTGGTCTTCTCTGTCGCCACTTGGGGCCTGGCATTGCTCAAGGCTGTGCAGTTCGGCCGGTTGAAGGCGCAGGACCGCAAATTTCACAAGCGCTTCTGGGCGGCGTCGAGTCTGGACTCCGCCGCCGAGTTGAGCGAAACCCAGCCCGGCGCGGCAGCGCGGGTGGCACAGGCCGGTTATGCGGCGATACAAGTGGGCGAGGCGCCGCAGGCCAATGACCTGAGCCAGGCGATCAACCATCAAGATCGCCTCGAACGTGCCTTGCGCCAGCAGATCGTCCGCGAGCGTCGTTCGCTGGAGACCGGTCTGGCAGTGGTCGCGAGTATTGGCAGCACCTCGCCGTTCATTGGTCTGTTCGGTACGGTGTGGGGAATCATGGAAGCGTTGAAAGGCATCAGCGCGGCGGGTTCGGCGAGCCTGGAAACGGTCGCCGGTCCCATCGGTGCAGCTCTGGTCGCCACCGGTGTGGGGATCGCGGTCGCGGTGCCGGCGGTGCTGGTTTACAACTACTTTTTGCGTCGTCTGAAACTGACGGCGGCGGACCTGGACGACTTTGCCCACGACTTCTACAGCCTGGCGCAAAAAAGCTCGTTCCGCGTGCTGATCCACCCGACCGCGCACAAGGCTGCGGCCCAGGGCAACGCAACAAAAGTGAAGGAGGCGTCCTGATATGGCCTTCTCCACGCAAGACAGCGACGAGGTGCTGAGCGAGATCAATGTGACGCCGCTGGTGGACGTGATGCTGGTGCTGCTGGTGGTGTTCATCGTCACCGCGCCGCTTTTGACCAACGCAATACCGATCAACCTGCCGAAGACCGAAGCAGTGGCGCCGGTCGAGCAGAAAGACCCGTTGGTGGTGAGCATCGACGGTGCGGGAAAACTGTTTATCAACAAGGACGAAATCCAGCCGGATCTGCTGGAATTCAACCTCAAATCGGCCAAGGCCAAGGACCCGGAAGTGCGCGTGCAATTGCAGGCGGACGACGGGGTGAATTACGGCGAAGTGGCGCGAGCCATGGCTTCGATTGAGCGGGCGGGCATCACCAAGCTGTCGGTGATCACTGCACGATAAGGGTTTCACGTTTTTCCGGGGCCGTCTCCTTGGCAGGGTGCGGCCCCTTTTTTTGCCCAATGCTTGATATTCTTTTCAGATATTAATAAATAGCTTCTTATTCCTTAACGAATATAAATCCCGTCCCTATACTCGTTCAGGAACAGACACGACGCAGGAGAGCTCCCCCATGCGCAACGAATCAATCCGTTATCTGATTGTGCCGGGCTGGCAAGGATCGCCAGAAGATCATTGGCAAACCCACTGGCAGAACAGCCTGCCCAACAGCGCGCGGGTGGAGCAGGCCGACTGGCTGACGCCGCGTCGTGAAGACTGGGTCGCGGCGCTGGCCGAGGCGATTGCCGCCGACAGCTCGCCGGTGATTCTGATCGCGCACAGCCTGGGCTGCATCACCGTGGCGCACTGGGCGGCCACCGCGCCGCTGCATCATTTGCGTCAGGTGCGCGGGGCGCTGCTGGTTGCGCCGGCGGATGTCGAGCGTCCGGCCTGCGTGCCGGCGCTGCGCAATTTCGCGCCGATCCCGACCGATCTGCTGCCCTTCCCGAGCCAGGTCGTCAGCTCCGACAACGACGCCGCCGTCAGTGCGCCGCGTGCGCTGGAACTGGCGCGCAACTGGGGCGCCGAGGCGGGGATTCTCGCGGGCGCCGGCCATATCAACGTGAAGTCCGGGCATCAACGCTGGGAGCAGGGATTCGCTTATCTGTATCGCCTGCAAAACCGCATGGAACACCACGCCCGGCGCCGTGCCTGACCACTTTTTTTTTCAACGCCCCCGTCTCCCGGCGATTTGGGGCGGGAGTCTGCCATGAGTTTTGAAACCTTCGGCCAGCCGTTGCTGACCTTTCCCGATGCGGAAAAAAGTCCCCTGAGCATCCGCGCCAAGGCGCTGGTGTTTGTCGATCCACGCTCGCGCCAGTTGCGCGAGGAAATGGCCCAGCTCGCACCGCGCTCGATCTCGGTGTTGATTCGCGGCGAGACCGGCACCGGCAAGGAATTGCTCGCCCGCCACATTCACCGCGCCAGTGATCGCAGCGGGCTGTTTGTCTCGGTCAATTGCGGGGCGATCAGCCCGACCTACGCCGATGCGGAGTTGTTCGGCTACGCCGCCGGCAGCTACAGCGGATCGGCCAGCAGTCGCGCCGGCTGGTTCGGCTCGGCCAACGGCGGCACCTTGTACCTGGACGAGATCGGCGACCTGCCGCTGCCGATCCAGATCAAATTGCTTTCCGCTCTGGAAAACCACGAAGTCACCCGCGTCGGTGCGCATCAACCAAGCCCGGTGGACGTGCGCCTGGTGGCGGCGACCAGCATCGATCTGGCCCAAGCGGTGGCGGCGGGGAAATTCCACGAGCGTCTTTATCACTATCTCAGCGAAGGGCATCTGGAACTGCCGGCATTGCGTGCGCGGGTCGGCGATATTCTGTCGTTGGCCGAGTACTTCCTCGGCATCTACAGCCAGCGCCTGGATCTGCCGGTGCCTTTGATCAGCGAAGCGGCGCAACAGGTGCTCGAGCAACACAGCTGGCCGGGCAACACTCGGGAGCTGGAAAACGTCATTCATTTTGCGTTGCTGGTGAGCACCGGCGACGAAATCCTGCCGGAGCACCTGAACCTGCCCGAGGTGTCTGGGCCGCAGGTTCAGATCGAGCGTCAGGTGGCGAGCGTGAGCCTCAACGGCACCGTCGACGAACGTAAGGCATTGAAAGAATTGCTGTTGAGCCTGAGCGAGGCGTTGTAACCATTTTGTTCAACATGAACAAAATGGAATATGAAGCTGAATAAACGTTATTGTCCGGGAATAAAAAATCCCGGTATTGTCCGCTTCACGCCAGCAGTAGCACATCGCTGGCACACGTATTAATGCCGTCGTCGATGACGACCGATTTTCGATAAGGACACTGCATGAAAAAGGTTCTGTTGTTTACCGCATTGGCGGCTGCTCTGACTGCTTCCCTGGCCCAGGCCGGCGAGAAACTGGTGGTGGCCGCGACGCCGGTGCCGCACGCCGAGATCCTCGAGCTGATCAAGCCGACCCTCGCCAAAGAAGGCGTGGATCTGGAAATCAAGGTCTTCACCGACTACGTACAGCCGAACGTACAGGTTGGCGAGAAGCGTCTGGACGCCAACTACTTCCAGACCAAGCCTTACCTGGACAGCTTCAACGCCGGCAAATACAAGGACGACAAGGCCAAGTACCTGGTGACCGTGCAAGGCGTGCACGTTGAACCGTTCGGTGGCTACTCGAGCAAGTACAAGACCCTGGCTGAACTGCCGGACGGCGCTACCATCGCCATTCCGAACGAAGGCAGCAACAGCGGTCGCGCTCTGATCCTGCTGCAGAAGGCTGGCCTGATCGAACTGAAAGATCCGAAGAACGCCCTGGCCACGCCGAAAGACATCGCCAAGAACCCGCACAACTTCAAGTTCAAGGAACTGGAGTCGGCCCTGCTGCCGCGTGTTCTGAAAGAAGTCGACCTGGACATGATCAACACCAACTACGCGCTGGAAGCCAAGTTGAACCCGACCAAGGACGCCCTGGTGATCGAAGGCGCGGATTCGCCTTACGTGAACTTCCTGGTCGCCCGTGAAGACAACAAGAACAGCGACGCCATCAAGAAACTGGCCGCTGCCCTGACCAGCCCTGAAGTCAAAGCGTTCATCGAGAAGAAGTACAACGGCGCGGTACTGCCGGCGTTCTGATCCGACGCAACAGCAACCCCCTTCAAGGTTGAAAAAAACGCCGATGACCAGCGATGGTCATCGGCGTTTTTGTGTGTGCGTTTGCGATGATCGTTCCCACGCTCTGCGTGGGAATGCCTCATCGGACGCTCTGCGTTCGGCTCTTGATGGGACGCGGAGCGTCCCGGGCTGCATTCCCACGCGGACGGTTCGACGCCTCGACGTGGGAACGATCGAAGTGGGGGCTACGCAGCGCTGGTTTTCAGCGCCCTGCGCAAAGCCACCAGCCATTTCACGAAATCCTGCGGGTCCGGTCGCTGCGGCACTTTTACGTCCATGTTCTCTTCCTTGTTATGGGTTTGGCCGGGGGAGTCTGGCCAAAAGCTGTTCGTCCTTGGAGGGCTTTCATGAAAAAAAGATCCGTCCTACAGCGAAAGGAAAAATAGCCTTCTTATTCTGTCGGGGCAAACCCGCAGGATAGTTTTTTGCGTGATATCAATATGCTTTAACGGTATTTAAATTCTTCTTCTTATACCTTTAAAGTCGGTGCCTGCCGGACAGTTACCCGCTGTCCATGGACTGCACCACCGTCGCTTACCGAGCGGCGTCAGGATGTTTCATGACCTTCGATTACGCATTTATCCTCAGCACCCTGCCGGCGTTTCTCAAAGCGGTGGGCGTGACGCTGCAGGTCGGTTTGATCGCCATTGGCACCTCACTGCTGGTGGCGTTGCTCAATGCGACGATTCTGGTATTCCGCACGCCTTACCTGCAAAAGCTGGTCGGCCTGTATGTGGAGCTGGCGCGCAACACACCGCTGCTGATCCAGCTGTTCTTCGTCTACTTCGCGCTGCCGGCCCTGGGGATCAAGGTTTCCGGATTCAGCGCCGCGATCATCACCATGACGTTTCTCGGCGGCGCCTACCTCACCGAAGTGCTGCGCGCCGGTGTCGATGCGGTGCCTCAGGCGCAGCTTGAATCGGGCCGCTCCATCGGTTTGTCCCACGGCCAGTTGCTGCGCTACGTGATCCTGCCGCAGGCGGGAATCCTCAGCCTGCCGTCGCTGTTCGCCAATTTCATTTTCCTGCTCAAGGAGACCACCGTGGTCTCGGCCGTGGCGGTGCCGGAAATTCTCTACACCACCAAGAGCTACATCGCGCTCTACTACAAAACCTACGAAATGCTCGCCGTGCTGACGCTGATCTGCGTGCTGCTGTTCCTGCCGCTGTCGCTGCTGTTGAGCCGTCTGGAAAGGAGGCTCCAGCATGGCCAGTTCGGGTCTTGAACTGCTCTGGGTGTCGTTGCCGCAACTGGCCAAAGGCGCCGGGCAAACCCTGTCGATCTCGTTCCTCAGTATCGCCATCAGCACCGTCGGCGGCGTGCTCTACGGCGTGCTGCGCACGCTCAACGTGACGTGGCTGAACGCGCTGCTGCGGATCTATCTGGAACTGTTCCGGGCGATCCCGGTGCTGGTCTGGTTGTACCTGCTGTTTTTCGGCCTGCCGATTTTCTTCGGCCTGAGCCTGCCGAGCTTCTGGTGTGCGGTGCTGGTGCTGTCGCTGTGGGGCGCCAGCGAGGTCGGCGAAGTGGCGCGCGGTGCGCTGCATTCGTTGCCGCGCGGGCAGCGTGAAGCGGGGCTGTCGATCGGGCTGAACGCGGCGCAGCTCTACGGCTATGTGCTGCTGCCCCAGGCGCTGAAACGCATGACACCTCCGACCATCAACGTCTACACGCGGATCATCAAGACCAGTTCGCTGGCGGTGCTGATTGGCGTGGTGGATGTGATCAAGGTCGGTCAGCAGATCATCGAACGCACCTACGAATCGGTGCTGATCTACGGCGCGCTGTTTCTGTTTTTCTTTTTTATCTGCTACCCGCTGTCGGCCGCTTCGCGCGTGCTGGAGCGGCGCTGGACGCAAGCATGAGCGCATTGATCGAGTTTCAGGGTTTCAACAAATTCTTCGGCGAACAGCAGGTGCTCAAGGGCATCGACCTGCAAGTGAAATCCGGCGAAGTCATCGTCATCCTCGGCCCCAGCGGCTGCGGCAAAAGCACCTTGCTGCGCTGCCTCAACGGTCTGGAAAGCGCCCACAGCGGTCACCTGAAGTTCGCCGGCCGTGAATTGCTGGACAAGGCCACCGACTGGCGCGAAGTGCGTCAGCAGATCGGCATGGTGTTCCAGAGTTATCACCTGTTTCCGCACATGAGCGTGCTCGACAACCTGCTGCTCGGCCCGCTGAAAGTGCAGAAACGCCAACGCCGCGAAGCACAGCAACAAGCCGAAGCGTTGCTCGAACGCGTGGGCCTGGCGGACAAGCGCGACGCCTTCCCGCGCCAGCTCTCCGGCGGCCAGCAGCAACGCATCGCCATCGTCCGCTCGTTGTGCATGAACCCGCGGGTCATGCTCTTCGACGAAGTCACCGCCGCCCTTGATCCGGAGATGGTCAAGGAAGTGCTGGAAGTGATTCAGGGCCTGGCCCGCGAAGGCATGACCCTGTTGATCGTCACCCACGAAATGGCCTTCGCCCGCGCGGTGGCCGATCGCATCGTGTTCATGGATGGCGGGCGCATCCTTGAGCAGAACCCGCCCGAGCTTTTCTTTACGAACCCGCAAACCGCACGCGCGCAGCAGTTCCTGGAGAAGTTCTCCTACGTCGAAGCGCTGACTTCAACGACTTCGCTCACAACGTCTCAAACCAAGGAACTGGAACTGCCATGACAACTGCCAAAGCCTTATTCGCACTACCGCTGATCAGCCTCGCGCTGCTGGCCGGCTGCAACAAGACCGAAGAACCGGCCAAGCCGAAAGTCGCCAGCGAAAGCACCGCGCCGGCCGGTTACCTGGACAAGATCAAGGCCCGCGACAAACTGATCGTCGGCGTGTTCACCGACAAGCCGCCGTTCGGTTTCGTCAACGAAGCGGGGCGTTACGTCGGCTTCGATACCGATATCGGCCGTCAATTCGCCAAGGATCTGCTGGGCGATGAAAACAAGGTCGAGTTCGTGGCCGTGGAGCCGGCGAGCCGAATTCCGTTCCTGCAAAGTGACAAGGTCGACCTGATCCTCGCCAACATGACCGTGACCCCGGAGCGCAAGGAAGCGGTGGAATTCACCAACCCGAACCTGAAGGTCGCGGTGCAGGCGCTGGTGCCCCAGGGCAGCGAGGTGAAAAAACTGGATGACCTGGCGACCCGCACCACCATCGTGACCACCGGCACTACCGCCGATATCTGGCTGACCAAAAACCACCCGGACTGGAAACTGCTGAAGTTCGAGAAAAACTCCGAGTCCCTGCAAGCCCTGGCCAACGGCCGTGGCGATGCCTACGCGCAGGACAATCTGGTGCTGTTCAGCTGGGCCAAGCAGAACCCGGGCTACCGAGTGCTGGATGAAAAACTCGGTGCCGAAGCGCCGATTGCGCCGGCGGTTAAGAAGGGCAACATCGAATTGCGCGATTGGGTGAACGCGGAGTTGGCCAAGCTGGGGGAAGAGAAATACCTGCTCAAGCTGTATGACCAATATGTGCGTAAAGAACTGAGTGATGACACCAAGCCTGAGAGCGTGATTGTTGAAGGCGGGAAGTGGCAGGGCTGATTGCCTGTTAGATGATCGTTGATCGTTCCCACGCTCCGCGTGGGAATGCAGCCCGTGACGCTCCGCGTCACTGGACGCGGAGCGTCCCCAGAGGCATTCCCACGCAGAGCTTGGGAACGATCAGGTACGGTGTGGGAGCGAGAGTGTGAGGCTAATCAGGCCAATTCCACGCAGGCTCATCCAGAACCCTCTGCCCGACGATCCCGGTCTGGCCGAGGGTCTTTTCCAGCACGATGCAATTGCATTCCGGGTCTTCCTGCAGCGCCGAAATCAATCGCCGGGCATGGGACACCACCCACACCTGACACTGCTCCGACACCCGGATGATCAGGCGCGCCAGCGCCGGCAGCAGATCCGGATGCAGGCTGGTTTCCGGTTCGTTCAGCACCATCAGCGACGGCGGGCGTGGCGTCAGCAGCGCGGCGACCAGCAGCAGATAACGCAACGTGCCATCCGACAGTTCCGCTGCCGACAACGGCCGCAACAACCCTTCCTGAAAGAACTCGATGGAGAAGCGCCCGCCCGCCAGCGGCGCGATGTTCAGCCGTGCACCGGGAAAGGCGTCGCTGATCGCCGCCTGCAACGCCTCGGGATCGCCGATCTCGCGGATGGTCTGCAACGCAGCTGCCAGATCGCGGCCATCGTGATGCAGCACCGGCGTGCGCGTGCCCAGTTGCGGCTGGCGCACCGGGGCGTCGGCGTCGCTGCGAAAGTGATCGTAGAAGCGCCAGCGGCGGATGAACTCGCGCATCTGGAACACTTCCGGCGAGGTGCGCAGGCTGCCGACCTGATCGAACAGGCTGTCGAAGTTCGGCGTGTGCTGGGCCAGCACGTCCCAGCTGCGACCCTCACGGGTGCGGATCATCGGCCCGTCGCGATCCACCAGCAGGCTGGCCGGACGATAGAGCGGTCCGGCCCAGATGCATTCCTTTTTGATTTCCGGGTCGAGGGAAAAGAACGAAAGGCTCGGCTCCGGCAAGCCCAGGGCGATCGAATAGCTGAAATCTTCCCCGGCAAAGCCCAGGCGCAGGCGTTTGACGCCCTGGCGCACGGTGGACTGGATCGGCACCTCGCCGTTGCGCATGCGCCGGCTGATGGTTTCCGGCCCGGCCCAGAACGTCGAGTCGAGCCCGCCCTCACGGGCCAGCGCATTGACCACGCCGCCCTGAGCGGTTTCCGCGAGCAACCGCAGCGCCCGGTACAGGTTGGATTTGCCGCTGCCGTTGGGGCCGGTGATCAGGTTCAGACGGCCCAGCGGAATCACCAATTTATTGATCGAGCGGTAATTGGCCACCGCGAGGGTCTTGAGCATGAAAATCCTTCTTGAGTGCCCCGAAATCCGGGTCAGGATACTCGCTGCACAGAAATGCATATATCGCCCGGACGAAGGTTGAACCCTGTTCTAAGCTCACAGTCGTATCGTCACTTGCACGTTCGTACACAGGAAGGAGTCTGCATGGCGAGTCCCGGATTGAAAACAGCGGTCATGCTGAGTCTGCTCGCTTTATTGAGCGCATGCGGCGAGAAAAAGGCCCCCGCCGAATACCTGCCCCGGGTCTTCGTGCAGGAGGTCAACCCCGC
Source organism: Pseudomonas sp. NFIX49 (assembly GCF_900115915.1). NCBI lineage: Bacteria > Pseudomonadati > Pseudomonadota > Gammaproteobacteria > Pseudomonadales > Pseudomonadaceae > Pseudomonas > Pseudomonas sp. NFIX49. Next base: position 119,356 of record NZ_FOYE01000004.1, read on the forward strand.
CAATTACGCCGCCGCCGTGACTCTCACCGGCGACGTCCAGGCCCGCGTGCAGACAGAACTGTCGTTCCGGGTCGGCGGCAAGATCATCCAGCGCATGGTCGATGTCGGTGACCGCGTCTCGGCCAAACAAGTGCTGGCCAAGCTCGATCCGAAGGATTTGCAGACCAACGTCGATTCCGCACAGGCTCAGGTAGTGGCCGAGCAGGCTCGGGTCAAACAGAGCGCCGCCGCGTTCGTCCGCCAGCAGAAACTGTTGCCCAAGGGCTACACCAGCCAGAGCGAATACGATTCCGCGCAGGCTGCATTGCGCAGCAGCCAGAGTGCCTTGAGCGCAGCGCAGGCGCAGTTGGCCAACGCCAAGGATCAATTGAGCTACACCGCGCTGATCGCCGATGCGCCGGGCGTCATCACTGAGCGTCAGGCCGAAGTCGGTCAGGTGGTTCAGGCCACGGCGCCGATATTCAGCCTGGCCCGTGACGGCGACCGCGACGCCGTGTTCAACGTTTATGAATCCCTGCTGGCCGAACGGCCGGCGGAGCGTTCGATTGTCGTCAGCCTTCTCGACAACCCCGCCATCAAGACCACCGGCACCGTGCGCGAAATCACCCCGGCGGTGTCCGCGCAGTCCGGCACGGTGCAGGTCAAAGTCAGCCTCGACAGCCTGCCGCAAGGGATGCAACTGGGCTCGGTGGTGAGCGCCACGGCCAAGGGCACCGGCAAGTCGGCCGTTGAATTGCCATGGTCGGCGCTGACCAAGAACGTCAGCGATCCGGCCGTGTGGATGGTCGACGACAAAGGCGAAGCGCAGTTGCACAACGTCACCGTCAGCCGCTACCTGATCGGCAAGGTCATCATCAGCGAGGGCCTCAAGGGCGGGGAAAAAGTCATCGTCGCGGGTGGGCAGTTGCTGCATCCGGGCATGAAGGTCGAAATTGCCGAAAATACCTACAAGGATCTGCAACCGGGAGCACAGCCATGAAGCGTCTGGGGCTGTTATCCATTGGCGTGTTGCTGGCCGCCTGTTCGAAAAGCGAGCCACCGCCGGAACCAGTACGGCCGGTGTTGTCGGTCAAGGTCGAAGCGATGAGCGAGGAAAACCTCGGGCGTTTCGCCGGCAGCATTCAGGCGCGCTATGAAAGCAACACCGGTTTTCGTGTCGGCGGGCGCATTGCCAGCCGTAACGTCGATGTCGGCACCGAAGTGCAGAAGGGCACGCTGCTTGCCACCCTCGATCCGACCGATCAGCAGAACCAGTTGCGTTCGGCCCAGGGCGACCTGGCCAGGGTTCAGGCACAACTGATCAATGCCCAGGCCAACGCCCGCCGTCAACAAGCGCTGTTCGACCGTGGTGTCGGCGCGCAGGCACAACTGGACATTGCCATGACGGATCTGAAGACCACTCAGGCCTCGCTGGATCAGGCGCGGGCGGCGGTCAACCAGAGCAAGGATCAACTCGATTACACCCAGCTACGCTCCGACCACAAGGCGGTGGTCACCGCGTGGAACGCCGAGGCCGGACAAGTGGTGACGGCGGGCCAGCAGGTGGTGACCCTGGCACAACCGGACATCAAGGAAGCGGTGATCGATCTGCCGGACACCCTGGTCGATGAGATCCCGTCCGACGTGGTGTTTCTGGTGGCCGGGCAGCTCGACCCGAGCATCAACACCACGGCCACCCTGCGCGAGATCGAACCCCAGGCCCAGAGTGCCACGCGCACCCGCCGCGCACGGTTGACCCTGGCCAATACGCCCGACGGCTTCCGCCTCGGCACGGCGATCAGCGTCACCCTCAGCTCGGCGATCAAGCCGCGTATCGAATTGCCTGCCACAGCATTGCAGGAGGTCGACGGCAAACCGCGAATCTGGGTCATCGACACCCAAAGCAAAACCGTCAACCCGCGCGACGTCAGCGTGATCAGCCGCACCGACAGCAGCGTGGTGCTCGCGGGGGGCGTGAAGAACGGCGAGCGCGTGGTCAGCGCCGGCGTCAACAGTCTCAAACCCGGACAATCCGTAAAACTTGACGAGGACAGTCAATGAAAGGCTCTTTCAATCTCTCCGAATGGGCCCTCAAGCATCAGTCTTTCGTCTGGTATCTGATGTTCGTCGCATTGCTCATGGGGGTGTTCTCCTACTTCAATCTGGGGCGCGAGGAAGACCCGTCGTTCACCATCAAGACCATGGTGATCCAGACCAAATGGCCGGGCGCGACCCAGGAAGAAACCCTCAAGCAGGTCACCGACCGCATCGAGAAAAAACTCGAAGAACTCGATTCCCTCGACTACGTGAAAAGCTACACGCGCCCCGGCGAATCGACGGTGTACGTGTACCTGCGCGACACCACCAGCGCCAAGGACATTCCGGAAATCTGGTACCAGGTGCGCAAGAAGATCGACGATATCCGCGGGCAGTTTCCTCAAGGGATTCAGGGGCCGGGATTCAACGACGAGTTCGGTGACGTGTTCGGCTCGGTGTACGCCTTCACCGCCGACGGCCTGACCATGCGCCAGTTGCGCGATTACGTGGAACAGGCGCGGGCCGAGATCCGCAATGTCCCGGGGCTGGGCAAGATCGAAATGATCGGCCAGCAGGACGAAGTGATTTACCTGAACTTCTCCACCCGCAAACTGGCGGCGCTGGGCATCGATCAGCGTCAGGTGGTGCAGAGCCTGCAGTCGCAGAACGCCGTGACTCCGGCCGGTGTGATCGAGGCGGGTCCGGAGCGGATTTCCGTGCGGACTTCGGGCCAGTTCGCTTCGGAGAAAGACCTGGCCGAGGTCAATCTCAAGCTCAACGACCGCTTCTATCGCCTGGCAGACGTCGCCGACATCACTCGCGGTTACACCGACCCGGCCACGCCGGAATTCCGCTTCGACGGCAAACCGGCGATCGGGCTGGCGATTGCCATGCAGAAGGGCGGCAACGTTCAGGAATTCGGCAAGGCCCTGCACAAGCGCATCGATGAACTGACCGCGGATCTGCCGGTTGGCGTGGGTGTGCACACGGTGTCCGATCAGGCCGTGGTGGTGGAGGAAGCCGTCGGCGGCTTCACCAGTGCCTTGTTCGAAGCGGTGGTGATCGTGCTGGTGGTCAGCTTCATCAGCCTCGGCGTGCGCGCCGGGCTGGTGGTGGCGTGCTCGATCCCGCTGGTGCTGGCGATGGTATTTGTGTTCATGGAATACAGCGGCATCACCATGCAGAGGATTTCCCTCGGCGCTCTGATCATTGCCCTCGGCCTGTTGGTGGACGATGCGATGATCACCGTGGAAATGATGGTCACGCGCCTGGAAATGGGCGAGAGCAAGGAGGAGGCTGCGACGTTCGCCTACACCTCGACCGCGTTCCCGATGCTCACCGGTACGCTGGTGACGGTCGCCGGTTTCGTCCCCATCGGCCTCAACGCCAGTTCTGCCGGCGAGTACACCTACACGCTGTTCGCGGTGATTGCCGTGGCGATGATCGTGTCCTGGATCGTGGCGGTGTTCTTCGCCCCGGTGATCGGCGTGCACATTCTCAGCACCAACGTGAAACCCCATGAAGCCGAACCGGGGCGCGTTGGTCGGGCGTTCAATGGCGGTTTGCTGTGGTGCATGCGCAATCGCTGGTGGGCCATCGGCATCACCGTGCTGTTGTTTGTGCTGGCGGTGTTCTGCATGCGATTTGTGCAGAATCAGTTCTTCCCGTCCTCGGATCGACCGGAAATTCTGGTCGACCTCAACCTGCCGCAAAACGCCTCGATCGACGAGACCCGCAAGGCCGTCGACAAGCTCGAGGCCACGCTCAAGGGCGACGCGGACATCGTGCGCTGGAGCACCTACATCGGTCAGGGCGCGATCCGTTTCTACCTGCCACTCGACCAGCAATTGCAGAACCCGTACTACGCGCAACTGGTGATCGTCAGCAAAGACTTCGAAGCCCGCGAGGCCCTGAGCCAGCGCCTGCGCGAACGGCTGCACAAGGACTTCGTCGGCATCGGCAGTTACGTGCAGGCGCTGGAAATGGGCCCACCGGTAGGGCGTCCGATCCAGTACCGGATCAGCGGCAAGGACATCGACCAAGTGCGCAAGCATGCCATCGACCTGGCGACTGAACTGGACAAGAACGAGCACATCGGCGAGATCATTTACGACTGGAACGAGCCGGGCAAGGTCCTGCGAATCGATATCGCCCAGGACAAGGCGCGCCAGCTCGGGCTGTCGTCCGAAGACGTGGCGAACCTGATGAACAGCATCGTCAGTGGCGCGCCGCTGACCCAGGTCAACGACGACATCTACCTGATCAACGTGGTCGGTCGGGCGGTGAACTCGGAACGCGGTACGCCGGAAACCCTGCAGAACCTGCAGATCGTCACGCCCAACGGCACGTCGATCCCCTTGCTGGCCTTCGCCACCGTTCGTTATGAGCTGGAGCAGCCGCTGGTGTGGCGCCGTGACCGCTTGCCGACCATCACCATCAAGGCGTCGGTGCGTGACGAGATTCAGCCGACCGATCTGGTGAAACTGTTGAAGCCGTCCATCGACGCGTTCGCCGAAAAACTGCCCGTTGGCTACAAGGTCGCCACCGGCGGTACGGTCGAGGAGAGTGGCAAGGCCCAAGGGCCGATTGCGAAAGTGCTGCCGTTGATGCTGTTTTTGATGGCGACGTTCCTGATGATCCAGCTGCACAGCGTGCAGAAGCTGTTCCTTGTGGCCAGTGTCGCGCCGCTGGGATTGATCGGCGTGGTGCTGGCGCTGGTGCCGACCGGTACGCCGATGGGCTTCGTGGCGATCCTCGGGATTCTGGCGCTGATCGGCATCATCATCCGCAACTCGGTGATCCTTGTGACCCAGATCGACGAGTTCGAGCGCAAAGGCTACGCGCCATGGGATGCGGTGGTGGAAGCCACCGAACACCGACGGCGCCCGATCCTGCTCACCGCCGCGGCGGCGAGCATGGGCATGATCCCGATCGCCCGGGAAGTGTTCTGGGGGCCGATGGCGTACGCGATGATCGGTGGGATCGTGATTGCGACCCTGCTGACGCTGCTGTTCCTGCCGGCGCTGTACGTGGCCTGGTACAAGATTCGCGAGCCGAAGAAGGACGCTGCGTCATCGGCACAGTGAGTACGCCTGTTACATATTTGCGAAGGGTCTGACTTACAGCATCGGAGTATTCGGTTACCGTCCCTTCTCCTCCAGGAGAAGGGATGTCTGATGCTTACCGTTACCTTCTGGCTGCGCGTGTTATTGCTGATTGCCGGTTTGAGCCTGCCGTCCCCGTCACAGGCCGATACGGTATTGGAGAACCCGCTTTGGCGCGTGCAACTCGATCCGGCAACGCTGGCTGTTCGTATCACGCCTGCAAACGGTGCGACGGTGCAGGCCTCGGCGGGCGTTGCCGCGCATAAGGTCAGCCACTTGAGCAGACGGGGTGATCGTATCGATTGGCAATGGGATGACGGAGCCTGGACCCTCAGTGTCGCGCTCGATCAACGTGATCTGTCCTTCTCGATCACGGCGCGCGAGCCCGCGGAACTGGAATTTCTGCGTCAGCCCGCCAGCGCGATGGGCAAGGGACTGATCTGGCCCCTGGCCGAGGGGCACTATGTGCCGCGAGGCGATCCGGTGTGGCAGGCATTCCTTTTGAGTCAGGGCGAATTCAATACCACTCAGGATCTGAGTCTGCCGCTCTGGGGTGTTGAACAGGATGGCTTCAGCCTGCATTGGCTGATGACCAATCCCTTCAACAATCGGCTGTTGTTCAGTGCCCAGGGCAAGGCTTTGGCACTGTCCGCGCGGCATCGCTTCACTTCGCTCGATCCGTCCGCGCCATTGACGTTCACGCTGTTTCTCGGGGCGGCGGACCCGCTGGCTGGCGCCAAACGCTACCGGCAATGGCTGATCGATAACGGTCGCTATGAAACTCTGAGCAGCAAAATCGAGAAAACGCCTCAGGCGAAGCGGCTGCCGGGCGCCAGTCATCTGTATCTTTGGGGCAACGATCTGCTGGGGGCCAAGGATGTGCGCAGCTGGCCCGTGCTGCTCGACACGTTGCGCGGCAGCGGCTCACTGGCCCGTGAGCTGAAAACGGGGATGGACCGTGAGGCGTTGCAGATACTTGCCACTGGCGGGGAGTTGAACGGCTATCAGAAAAAAGTGCTTTTACGCAGTCTCAACAACGTCCTGAATACCCTTGCACGCAAGACCTGGCAGGCCCGAGCGGTGCCGGACATGCAAGCTCTCGTCAAAGGTTACGCTGAAGTACGCGCGAAAGTGGCAGCCGATCTCGGTGACGCATTGATTCCCGAGCCGGAGCGATGGGGCAGCACTCTGTCACTGGATACGATCAAGCAATTACAAAGCGCCGGGCTGTCCCGTTTGTGGTTGGGACTCGGTGAAGGCTGGGAGGGGGGGCTCTGGCACCCCGAGACGATCAAGGCGGGCGTGGCGGCGGGCTATCTGATCGCGCCTTACGATTCCTATGAGACGGCGCTGAGCCGCAGTGAAAATCCTGACTGGACCACCGCACACCTGGGGGACAAGGCGAATCTTGAATGCGCAATCGTGAAGAGCGATGGAACGCTGAAAAGCGGCTTCCAGCAATCGGGGCATTACACCGATCCCCGGTGCGTGCGCCCACTGCTTGAGCGACGTGTGACGGCCATTCGGGATGCCGCCGGTTTCAATAGCTGGTTTCTCGATGCCTATGGCACCGGGATGCTGTTCGACAGCTACCGTCCCGGGGCAACGATGACCCAGGCACAGAATGCCGAGGGCAACATCGGAGCATCACGCTGGATCAATGAAGTGCTTAAGCTGCCTGCCGGTTCGGAGGATGGCAACGCAACGACCGCGCAAGGCGTGCTGTTCGCCCATGGGATGCAGACCCCGGTGATCGGTTGGGGCGACGTCGAAATGAGCAAGAACACCAAGTCCAGGTATTTTGCAGGCAAGTGGTATCCGCCTGAGCAGCCAGAGGTTTTCTTCAAACCTGTGCCGATCAAGGAATCTTTGCGGCGTATTCACTTTGATCCGGCCAGTCGTTTGCCGTTGTATCAGGCGGTGTTCCATGGCTCGGTCATCACGTCCCACCATTGGCTGTTCGATAGCCTGAAACTGACCAATGTACGGGCAGATAACGAACTCGCTCAGTTGCTCTACAACGTCGCGCCGCTGTATCACCTCAGCGCCGACACTCTGGCGCAACGCATACCGCTGATTGCCCGTCAGGATGCTTTTTTCCGTCCTTTGCATGAACGTCTGGCGCCCCAGGCGCTCACCGGTTTCGAATGGTTGAGCGAAGATCGGCTGGTGCAGCAGACAGCCTTTGAAGACGGCACGCAATTGCTGGCCAATTTTGATGTGCAGGGGCGCGAAGTACAGGGCCAGACATTGCCCGCACGGAGCATCACTGTGCGCTCGCCCGAGCAAGCGCCAGCTTACTTTCAGGTTGAGACAGGGCCCTGAGTCTCAGGTCTTGCGCCAGACACTCGCCAGCCAGGGCTGCTGCTCACGCGGCAGCCCCGCTGGCCGGTAGTAATGCTCCAGCTCGACAAACCCGGCAGCGGTCAACAACCCGCGCCATGCTTGCAGATCGTGATACGAGCCATAACGCGGCCCGTTCCAGCCCTCACGGTTATCCCCGCGCGGGTTGGAGCTGAACAGCACGCCGCCCGGCTTCAATGTCCCGTGCAGTTGCTTCAAGACCCGGGGCAACTCCTGCAACGGCACATGAAACAGCACCGCATTGGCGAAGATCCCGTCGAAGCGTTCTGCTGGCAGATCCAGCTTCAGAAAGTCCTGACACCATACTTCACAGCCACTGTCATCCCGCGCCATCTGCGCGAATTTCTCCGCGCCGTCGAGGCCGACGGCGACATGGCCCATCCGGGTGAATGTCTGCAAATCCCGCCCCGGCCCGCAGCCGAAATCGAGGATGGAAAACGGCGCGTCACCCTGGATGTGCCGCAACAGGGCGTCGATGTTCTGGCTGACATCGTGATCGCGGGTGCCTTCACGAAAATCCTCGGCCACCGAATTGTAGTGGCCGAGGGTGGTGGAGGTGATCTGCTCAAGGTCGAGAGGATTCTGTTTCATGGTCGGGCTGCGGTGGCAATCGGTTTATCGGAATATACGCCATGCGTGCGAGGCCTGTGAGACCAGGGATCCGCAATGAGGTCGGTGTCGATGTCATAACTATTTACCGCACGGCGTGTTCGGGCGACTGCTGAAATAGCGCCCGTGCGATAGATGGCTGTCGCGTTGTCTGCCCTTTTCAATCAGGAGGGACTCACTTGGAAAAACAGGATTTCCCATGATCACGGGTCGCAAAACCACCGTTACCTCACCGCCCCCTCGTTCTGCGACGGACACGACCTTCAACCGCTTGCGGCCTGGCAGGACGCATTCGATCGACGAGCCTGCGGTGAAGGTGTCACGAGTTGCACAACCAGTCGCCGACAGTCAGCCCGGGCTCCCGATATTTTCCGATCACATCACGACCAGTCCGCTGCCGCTTGTTGAAAGTGCTTCCATTCAATCGGTGCTGCCATCGCTGAACAACTACCGATTGTCACTTCCAGCTCAATTGCCAGCGGCCGACGCCAAGGGCATCAGGCACTTCAAGGGGCGCCAGTTCGTCGACATCGCACCGGGCGAAGTCGTGCAGATTCGGCAGGACGCGACAACAGGCGAGTATCGCGCCACTTTATCGTCCGAAGGGGTTGCATCAGGACCTGCGCTGGTACTCGATCGTCGGACGATGATCTGGAAGCCGGTGCACGCTTCGATTCTGTCCGACATCAGTAACGTCATGAACACCCGGACAGACGCGCCGGGAAAATTCTACGAGGGCCGCGATGACCGGTTCGAGCAACGGGTTTCCGAGTCCGTAACCATTGTCGCGCGCGGTCTGGGACAGTTTTCCCCCCAGCATTCAGCCATTTTGCGTTCGGAGCTTGGAAGGGCGCAGGGAATGTTCTCCGATGCAAAGGACTGCATCGGGGCGAACTATGTCGAGACCACAGAAGTATTGCAGGGGTACTTCGGTCAGCATTATGAACTCGTCAGGGAGCGACTCGCCGATTGCCTGTCGCGGGGCGAGGCGCTGTCCAGGGAGTATCAGGGACCGTGGGGGCAGGACAAGTTCGTGGGCGTGGAGTTTGACCCGGATCGCAGGGCCAGGATGTTCACACTCGACTTCCATGGCCGGTTCTTCATCAGCCAGAATCTCATCGAGCCAGGGGGATTTGCGGCTGTTTTGGGCCACGAAATGATGCACACCAACCGGATCAATCGATTCAAGAGCGTAGGGCCCGGTGCAGTGGATTTCTTTTACCTGGATGTCCTGATGGGAAAAGCACTGGATCGTCCCGTCCCTGCCTACGACATTGCCGAGCGCGGTGTGTCCGAGGCCATCATGCAGGGTGGATTGACGGTGGCGTATCTGAACGGCTTCACGAGTGACCATGACAGCTTCATCGCTGGAGTCGCGCAGGCTTTGGGGGTTTCGGATGCGCTGGATGTTCAGAGTGCCGTTGAGCTGTTCAACGCCCATCCGACGGTGCGGACACAGATGGCTTCGAACAATGCCGACAGCATTGTTTATGCTGCGAAAAGCCTGCAGCAATTGCATCTGGCGAGAACGGCCGACAGCCGCTTGATGAGCAGTTTGTTGGTGAGCTGAACCCTTGGCCCGGCAAGGCACGAAAGCGGACATTTCCGCTTTCGTGCGAGAGCTCAGCGCTTGTTCAAACCCCGCGCCAGGCGATCGCCACCCAGCTGAATCAGCGCCACCAGCGCCACCAGCAGCACGATCACGGTCAGCATGATCTGGCTGTCGAAGCGCTGATAGCCGTAGCGATAGGCGATGTCGCCCAGGCCGCCGGCACCGATCGCCCCGGCCATGGCCGAGGAGTTGATCATCGTCACCAGGGTGATGGTGAAACCGCCGACAATCCCCGGCAGCGCCTCGGGCAACAGCACATGCCAGACGATGTGCCAGCGCCGGCAGCCCATGGCTTGCGCGGCTTCTATCAGGCCGTAGTCGACTTCACGCAGGCTCACTTCGGCGATCCGTGCAAAGAACGGCGTGGCCGCGATGGTCAACGGCACGACTGCCGCCCACACACCGTAGGTGGTGCCGACGATCAGCCGGGTGAACGGAATCAGCGCGACCATCAGGATCAGAAACGGGATCGAGCGAAACAGGTTCACGAACGCACCCAGCGCGCGATTGAGCACTGGCGCTTCGTAAATGCCGCCCTTGTCGCTGGTGACCAGAATCACTGCCATCGGAATCCCGACGAGCAACGCGATCAGCGACGACACGCCAACCATCAGAAACGTGTCGATAAAACCCTGCAGCAAGCGATCAAACCACATAACCCAGCACCTCCGTGCGTTGTGCCCATTGCCCGGCGCGCTCACGCAATTGCTCGGCATTCAGCTGCGAACCCGCGACCGCCAGCAGCAGTTGCCCGAGCGCATGGCCCTGAATCCGTTCCACGCCGCCCTGGAGCAATTTCACCCGGCCACCGAGCGCGGCGAACAGCGCGGCCAGATCCGGTTCGTCCTGTTGGCTGCCAGTGAACTGCAAGCGCAGCACCACGGCCGCATCGGGCGACGACGGTTGCGCCTGCAAACGGCTTTGCAATTCTTCGGGCAAGGCGTGTTGCAGCGGCGCGAGCAAGGTCTGGCTGACCTCGTGCTGTGGGTTGCCGAACACCTCCCAGACCGGGCCCTGCTCGACGATGCGGCCGTGTTCGAGCACGACGACGCGATCGCAGATCTCCCGGATTACTGCCATCTCGTGAGTGATCAGCACGATGGTCAGGCCCAGGCGTTTGTTGATCTCGCGCAGCAGGCCGAGGATCGACTGGGTGGTTTCCGGATCGAGGGCCGAGGTGGCTTCGTCACACAACAGAATATCCGGGTCATGCACCAGCGCACGGGCGATGCCGACGCGCTGTTTCTGCCCGCCGGACAGCTGCGCCGGATAAGCCTTGTGCTTGGCTTGCAGGCCCACCAGTTCCAGCAGTTCGCGCACCTTGTTCTCCCGCTGTTCCTTCGGGACGCCGGCGACTTTCAGCGGCAGTTCGACGTTCTGCCACACCGTTTTCGCCGACATCAGGTTGAAGTGCTGGAAGATCATGCCGATCCGCCGGCGCAGGGCGACGAGGCGATCCTCGTCGTATTCGCCGATGTCCGCCTGATCAATCAGCACCCGGCCCGAGGTCGGTTGTTCGAGGCGGTTGATGGTGCGGATCAGCGACGACTTGCCGGCGCCGCTGCGGCCGATGATGCCGAACACTTCACCGCGCTGGATCGCCAGGTCGATGCCTTGCAGGGCGGCGACCGGGCCTTGTTTGCCGTCGTAGGTCTTGCCGAGCCCGACGAAGCGCACGTGAGCGCGGTTCAGTTCGGGATGCAGTTCGGTGCGCTGTGCCAGCGCGGGTGGCTCTGGAAGATCCAGTCGCCGTTGGATGGCCGCGGTCATCCTCAGCTTTCCCAACCGGCCTGGTACAGCTTGCCGTGGGCCTTATCCAGTGCGGCGCGCACGGCCGGCGAATGCTGGTAGATGTCGACGAACTTGATCAGGCGCGGGTCGGTCTTGCTCTTCGGCTGGATCACGAACTGAATCACGTATTCCTTGTGGTCGAGGCCGTCGAACAGCAGCGCGGAGCCGGCGTCGAAAGTCTTCGCCAGACGGATGTAGGCCGGGTAGCCCTGGACCAGATCGGCGTCATCGTAGGCGCGCACCAGTTGCACGGCTTCGACTTGCAGGATCTTGATCTTCTTCGGGTTGGCGACGATATCGTCTTCAGTGGCCTTGTAGCCAACACCCGGTTTGAGGGTGATCAGACCGGCCTTGGCCAGCAATTGCAGCCCGCGTCCGCTGTTGATCGGGTCGTTGGCGATGGCGACGCTGGCGCCTTCCGGCAGCTCGTCGAAGCTTTTGTATTTCTTCGAGTACAGGCCGACGTTGTTGATGATCCCTGGCGCGAACGGCACCAGGTCGAAACCGGAGGCGGCCTTGGCGTTTTCCAGGAACGGGATGTGCTGGAAGTAGTTCACGTCAATGTCACCGGCGGCGAGGCTGACGTTCGGTGCGATCCAGTCGGTGAACTCCACCAGCTCGACTTTCAGGCCCTGTTTGGAGGCCTCTTCGACGGCGGCTTCCAGCGGAATCGCGAAGGCTGCGGTAGTGCCGATTTTCAACGGGGCATCTGCGGCGAACACCGCCGAGCTGAACAGGCCGAAGGCCAGGGCCAGTGCTTTGACTGGGTGGGACAGGAGCTTCTTGGTCATGGTGGTTTTCCAGTCAGTGAATTTAGCCTGATCGTTCCCACGCTCCGCGTGGGAGCGCGCCTCAATGGACGCAGAGCGTCCCAAGGCTGCATTCCCACGCAGAGCGTGGGAACGATCAGTGCCGGGGTTAGTGTCGGTAGTGGGCGCCGGTGTGTTGCTGCGGCAAATGCGCTTCGCCGTGAAACAGTTTTTCCCGCAGGCTGCCGGTGTCGTACGCGGTCTTGTACGAGCCGCGCCGTTGCAGCTCCGGAATCACCAGATCGATGAAATCCACATAGCTTTCCGGGGTGACGATGCGGGTCAGGTTGAAGCCGTCGAGGCCGGTTTCGGCGATCCACGATTCCAGTTCATCCGCCACTTGCTGCGGTGAGCCGACCACGGTGATGTAGCGCCCGCCCAGAGCGTGCTGGTCGAGCAATTTGCGGCGGGTCCAGTCGTTGTTCTGCAGGTTCTTGGTGGCGGACTGGATCGCGTTGCTCTTCACGTACTGGATCGGTTCGTCGATTTCGTACTGGGAAAAGTCGATGCCAGTGGACGCCGAAAAATGCGCCACGCCCGCTTCGGCGCTGGCGTAGCTCAAGTATTCGGCATGCTTGGCCCAGGCCGCTTCCTCGGTCTCGCCGACGATCACATTGAGGCCCATGAACACCTTGATGTCCTCGGGATTGCGACCCGCTTCGACGGCGCTGGCGCGGACCTTGTCCACCTGCACTTTGGTCGACTGCTTGTTCTGGCCGCTGATGAACACGCACTCGGCATGACGCCCGGCGAACAGCAGACCGCGATCCGAACTGCCGGCCTGGAACAGCACCGGCGTGCGCTGCGGTGACGGTTCGCACAGGTGATAACCCTCGACCTGATAGAACTCGCCCTTGTGTTCGACCTTGTGCACCTTGTCCGGCTGCGCGTAGATCCGCTGCTGCGGATCGTTGAGCACCGCGCCGTTTTCCCAGCTGCCTTCCCAGAGTTTGTAGAGCACTTCGAGGTACTCGTCGGCCTGGTCGTAACGCCGATCATGTTCGACCTGTTCACTGAGGCCCATGGCCTTGGCGGCGCTGTCCAGATAACCGGTGACGATGTTCCAGCCCACCCGTCCACGGCTCAGATGATCGAGGGTCGACATGCGACGGGCGAACAGATACGGCGGCTCGTAGGTGAGGTTGGCGGTCAGGCCGAAACCGAGGTTTTTGGTCACCGCGGACATCGCCGACACCAACAGCAGCGGATCGTTGACCGGCAGCTGGATCGACTCTTTCAAGGTCACGTCCACCGAGTTCTGATAGACGTCGTACACGCCGACGATGTCGGCGATGAACAACCCGTCGAACAGCCCGCGCTCCAGCAACTGCGCCAGTTCGGTCCAGTATTCGATGGTCTTGTACCGGGTCGAGGTGTCGCGCGGATGCGTCCACAACCCGTGGTTGATGTGGCCGATGCAATTCATGTTGAACGCATTGAGCAGGATCTTTTTCTTGCTCATCAGATGGTCCCTCGCAGCGGAGGGTTTTCATCGTTGAGGTAGTAATTGCCGACCGCGTGATATTTCCAGCGCACCGGGTCGTGCAGGGTGTGAACCCGGGCGTTGCGCCAGTGGCGGTCTAGGCCGTGTTCGATCAGGGTGGCCTGGCTGCCGGCCAGTTCGAACAGGGTGCTGCCGGCGGCCAAGGAGATTTCGGTGCTGATCGCCCGTGCTTCGGCGACGGCAATCGAGGCCGCTGCAACCGTCTCGGCATTGGTCTCAGCCTGGGCCGCATCGAGGAATTCGCCGGCGCGTTCGAGCAGGGCTTCGGTGGCGTGCAGGCGGATGCTCAGGTGGCCGAAGCTCTTGAGGGTCAGCGGGTCTTCGGTGGCTTTGTCGTTACCTGAATCGATCCATGGCCGGGTCTTGCTGCGCACGAAGTGCAGCGCATCTTCGTAAGCGGCGCGGGCGATGCCGGTGTCGATGGCGGCGTGAAGGATCTGCGCCAGCGGGCCGACCGGGGTCGGGCGCTCGAAAGCGCTCTGGAACGGGATGACATCTTCGGCGGCGACATACACGTCTTCGAACACCACTGAACCGCTGCCGGTGGTGCGCTGGCCGAAGCCGCTCCAGTCGTCGATCACGGTCAGGCCTTTGCTGTCGCGCGGGACGAAGGCCAGTTGCTGCACGCCGTTTTCATCGACCACGGACGTTGGAATGCGTTGGGCGTAAATCGCACCGGTCGCATAGAACTTGCGACCGTTGATGCGATAACCGCTGCCGTCGCGTTCGAGGCGGGTGACCCGGTCGTGGGCGGTCCTGGTGCCCAGTTCTGCCAGGGCATTGCCGAAGCGCTGGCCGGCGAGGACTTCGGCGTACAAGCGTTGTTTCTGCTCGTGGCTGCCGTTCACCCGAAGCACTTCGAGGGCATAGAAATGGTTCTGTGGAATCTGCCCCAGCGAGCCGTCAGCCCGGGCGATCAGGGCGATGACTTTGGCCAGGGTCACGTTGGATACGCCGGCGCCGCCGTATTCCTTGGGCACGCTGATGCCCCACAGGCCGGAGCGGGAAAACACGTCGAGTTCCGGCAGCGGCAGCCGGCGTTCGCGGTCGCGCAGGTTGCTGTCGCGCTGGAAATCTTCGGCCAGGTCGCTGGCGACGATCAGGGCTTGCTCGTCGCTGGTGATGAGTGCGACGGGATGGGAAAGAGTCATGTGTTTCTCCAGAGATCTGGTCAAAAGTGTTCGGGTCGTCAGATCCAGGAATGGCGAGCCGGCAACTTGCCGTTGAGGCGATAGGCGCCGACCGCGTGATACTTCCAGCGCACCGGGTCGTGCAGGGTGTGCACCCGGGCGTTGCGCCAGTGACGGTCGAGGTTGAATTCGGCGAGGGTGGCGCGGCTGCCGGCCAGTTCGAAGAGTTTTTCGCTGGCCAGCAGCGAGATCTCGGTGGTCAGCACTTTGGCTTCGGCTACGGCAATCGATGCGCGGGCGGCGGATTCGGCGGTCAGTGGCGCGGCGTGCACCTGATCCAGCACCTGCCCGGCCTTGCGCAACAGCGCTTCGGCAGCGTGCAGTTCGATTTTCAGTTTGCCGATGTCGGCGATCACGTAGAGGTCATCGCTGGCCCGTTCGACGTTGGCGTCGATCCACGGCCGGGCGCGGGTCTTGACGAATTCGATGGCATCATCGATGGCGCCACGGGCGATCCCGGCGTCGATCGCTGCCTGAATCAGCTGCGACACCGCGCCCTGGGTGTTGGGCTTTTCGTTGATCTTCCAGTTGTCCACCACGAGGCCGGCATCGACCCGCACGTTGTTCAACAGGATCGTGCCGCTGGCGGTGGTGCGCTGGCCGAAACCCGACCAGTCATCGACGATGCGCAATCCCGGCGTGCCGCGACGGACGAAGGCCAGGACTTGCTTGCCGTCATCGTTGAGCGCCTTGACCGCCACCCAGTGGGCGAACAGGGCGCCGGTGGAATAGAACTTCTGGCCGTTGATCACGTAGTCATCGCCGTCGGCGGTGATGCGCGCCTTCAGTTCCAGGGTGTCCTTGGTGCCGCGTTCAGGTCCGGCGTTACCGATGCGCCAGCCTTCGAGCACGCTCTGCAGCAGATGCTTTTTCTGCTGCTCGGTGGCGCTGCCGAGGATCAGGTTGATGATGCCGAACTGGTTCTGCGGGATTTGTCCCAGCGCCGGGTCGGCCGCGGAAATGATCGCGAACACCTCGGCCAGGGTGACGAAGGAAACCTGCGGGCCGCCGTACTCGCGTGGAATCGCGATGCTGCCGAGGCCACTGCGGGTGAACTGTTCGATTTCCGACCACGGCAGCTTGCGCTGGCGATCACGTTTGGCGGCCTGCACACGGGCGACCTGCGCCAGCTCATGGGCGGCCTTGATGGCTTGAGCGTCGTTGCGCAGCACTTGTGCGGGCAACAACAGCGGGGCGATGTCCAGGTCACTCTGGACGTTTGCGTCTGCCAGACTGGACATCAGTGCCGCTCCTTGGCTGCACGCAATGCCCTGGCGATCTGCACTGGGGTGATTGTGTTCCGGACCATGTTACCTACCTCACATCTCATGAAAAACGCCGCAAAGGTGCGGCGAACGAAAGAATGTCCGGTGGTCCGGTTCATATACCCTAAGCGCGTATAAAATTTAAATAAACTAACTTTTAGGAATATGTATAGAAGGGGGCGTGGTCTGGCTGGTTAAGCGTGCGCCGGCGAGGGGAATCGTCTCTCGCCGGTTGTCATGCATCGTTATTTTTGCGGCTCTGCCGCCTTCAGCGATTTTTTCAGCGGCACCTTGAGATAGGGATTCACACAGCCAATCTTCAGCGTCCGCGGCGGCGCCCAGCGTGAGTTGTTGCCGACCCGGTCGAGGATGCAGTAAGTGACGTCCAGCCGCAGGTCCTCGCCGGCCTCGGTGATGATCGCCGGCGGCACCCAGACCTGAATCGGCTTGCCGACATCGGCAGGGGTGATGTGCGCCAGGTCCATCCGTACATCGCCCCAGCGCAAGGTGATGGCGTCGCCCTCGGCCATGTTCAGATACGGCTCGATGGTCAGCGGCACGCCGCGCTTGATCTGGTTCGCGTTGACGCCCTGGCGGCGAATGGTGTCGGGCAGGGTCACGGGGGCCAGTTGCTGGTTTTCGTCACCGCACACCGCCGGTGGTTGCCCGCCGGGGCAGTCGAGCTTGGCTGTGACCCGCGCGGCTGCCGACAACGATGGGCCGTGACCTACCCGCATGACCCGATAGTGGATGCATGACGAGCCGCTGGCGATAAAACTCTCCGGCACTCGCAGGCTGACCGGGGTCGCGACGTCCTGCGCTGTCAGCATGTGAGAAGCGACGTAGCAGTTGTTCCAGAACAGTTCGATCAGGTCGCCCGTATCCATGTCCGGGTAGGGCGGCACATTGACCAGCAGCTGAGCCGCTGCCGCGAGGTTGATGCCGTTGTTCTGGGATGGCGCCAGGCTCGGCGCGGCCAGTTCGGGGATAGGCGAAGTGCGGGTCATGAAATCCTCTCCTTGAAGCCTTGCAGCGAAATCCGTTTCTGAAAGTTCAAATGGCCAGAATTGCCCGGTAATAAATACGGGGTCTTTCGGCCAATCGTTATTTGGTCTTTTTGATGTGGCGGGTTGCGATAAGTGACTAGATAAAAGTTCGCCGGAAGTTCTGTCAATGGACGGGGTTGGTTAATTGCAGAATTACGGATTTATCAGAATTCTCCTACAGTGGTAAAGCACTCTACCTATCTGGTATGGCGAATTGAACCACGGTATCTGCCGGGCTTTGCGTGCTCTGGCAGCTATTGGATCGTGCAGTGGGAAATTCGAGGGCGCGCACTTTAATCATGTCGAGTCTGTTGCAGGACGTATATATATTCTGCAATCGCTTGATCAAGTTTTGTCGGGAGGTGTAAGTAGAACTTCCATCCATGGAAGTTTGTATTCCGGAAAGTTTACAGGTCAGCCGTTATTTCTGAACTTGCTGAGGAACTGTCGAGTGCGTTCTTCTTTCGGATTGGCAAACAACGCTTTAGCTTCGCCTTGTTCGACGATCACGCCTTTATCGAAAAACACCACGCGGTTGGCTACGTCACGGGCGAATGCCATTTCGTGGGTGACGATCACCATGGTGCGTTTCTCCTCGGCGAGGCCGCGGATGGTCGCCAGCACTTCACCCACCAGTTCCGGATCGAGGGCCGAGGTCGGCTCGTCGAACAGGATCACTTCCGGCTCCATCGCCAGCGCCCGGGCAATCGCCACGCGCTGTTGCTGGCCACCGGACAGGCGCCGTGGGTAGGCGTCTTCCTTGCCCGCCAGGCCAACCTTGGCCAGCAGCTTCCTGCCCAGGGCAATGGCTGCATCGCGGGGCGTCTTCTTGACCACGATCGGGCCTTCGATGACGTTTTCCAGGGCGGTGCGGTGCGGGAACAGGTTGAAGTTCTGGAACACGAAGCCCACATGCTGGCGCAGGTTGCGCACCAGGCTCTGCTGCTGGTTCAACGGGCGGCTGGTATCGATCTCGATCTCGCCGACCTTGATCCGGCCGCTGGTGGGTTCCTCGAGGAAGTTCAGACAGCGCAGGAATGTGGTCTTGCCCGAGCCGCTGGGGCCGATGATTGCCACGACCTCGCCTTCCTTCACCTCCAGATCAATGCCGTTGAGCACGACTTGACCCTTGAACTGCTTTGTCAGTTTTTCCACGACAATCATGGGGTCAGGACTCCTGGTCGTGCCGATTGACCCGCTCTTCCAACTTGTTCTGGAAGTGCGACAGCACCGTGGCCAGAATCCAGTAGATCAGCGCGGCGGCAAGATACATGGTGAAGACTTCGAAAGTCCGGGCGGTAATCAGCTGCGCCTGACGGAACAGCTCCGGCACCTGAATGGTGGCGGCCAGCGCGGTGTCCTTGACCAGCGAAATGAAGCTGTTGCCCAGCGGCGGCAAGGCCGTGCGCATCGCCTGCGGCAGGATGGCCCGGCGCAGGGTCTGCGCGCGGGTCATGCCGATGCTCGCGGCGGCTTCCCACTGGCCGCGTTCGATCGAACCGATCGCGGACCGCAGGATTTCACAGGCGTAGGCGGCCATGTTCAGCGAGAAACCGATCAGCGCCGCCGGCAGCGGGTCGAGTTCCATGCCCAATTGCGGCAAGCCGTAATAGATCACGAACAGTTGCACCAGCAACGGCGTGCCGCGAAAGAACGACACGTAGATGCGGGCCAGCCAGCTGACCGACTTGAAACGCGACAGGCGCATCAACGCCAGGCCAAAGCCCAGCAGCAGGCCGAAAAACATGCCGCCGAGGCTGAGGATTACCGTGTAGTACGCGCCCTTCAACAGGAAGGGCGCGGAGTCCAGTGCGAGTTGGAAAGCTTCTTCCATTATTGGGTGACGTCAGCGTTGAAGTATTTCGTGGACAGCTTCTCAAGGGTGCCGTCGGCACGCAGTTCGTCGAGGGCCTTGTTCACGGCGGCCAGCAGTTCAGGCTCGCCTTTGCGCAGGGCAATACCGGCTTCCTGACGCGAGAAGGCTTCACCGGCGGCGACGGTTTTCGGCGCTTTCTTGGCGTATTCCAGTGCGGCCAGACGGTCGATCAGGATCGCGTCGGTACGGCCGTTGTTCAGGTCGGCGAACTTGGTCGGATCATCGTCGTAGGTGCGCACGTCGGCACCCGGCACGTTGGCGCGGACCCACTGTTCGTAGTTGGTGCCCAGGCCCACGCCGACTTTCTTGCCGGACAGGTCAGCGGCGGATTTGATGTTCAGCGCGGCGGCCTTGTCTTTCAGTACCAGCGCCTGAATCCCGGAAACGGTGTACGGCTCGGAGAAGTCATACTTCTTCTTGCGCTCGTCGGAAATGGTCACCTGATTGACCACGACGTCCAGACGCTTGGATTCCAGGGCCGCGAGGATGCCGTCCCATTTGGTCGGCTGAATCTTGGCCTTCACGCCCAGCTTCTTGGCCAGGGCTTCGGACAGTTCGACTTCGAAACCCGACAGCTTGCCGTCGGCATCGACGAAGCTGAACGGTGGGTAAGTGCCTTCCAGGCCGACGTTGATAACGCCTTTGTCCTTGATCTGTTGCAGTTGTTCACCGGCAACGGCGCTGCTGATCAGACCGGCGCTCAGTGCCAGGCCCAGCGAACCTACCAGCAGATTTCGACGTAGTGCGGAAAGAATCATGACAAGCCCCTGTGTTTTCTTATGGAAGACGCTTAAGGAAAGTTGGCGAATCCGGGAATTGGACGACAGCGCTATCCTGCCTTAAAGCAGCTTATGCGTCTCTCGCGAAATTCGCCTGCGGCGAGACTATATGACGGTTCTTTTAGAATGGAAAATAATGAATTTTCCGTTTGTTATTCATCTGTGGAATATCTGTTTTTCGTATTCCGGGATGCATTCCCACGCAGCGCGTGGGAACGAGCGCGTCAGAGAAAATCCTTGTACGCGAACAACGCCGGGGCGCCGCCGGTGTGCAGGAAGATGATCGGGCCGTCGTCGAAACGCCCGCGACCGATGCCGTCGAGCAACCCGGCCATGGCCTTGCCGGTGTAGACCGGATCGAGCAGCACGGCGTCCTGGCTGGCCAGCAGTTTCACTGCCGACAGCGTCCCGGCATTCGGCTCGCCGTAGCGCGGGCCGAAGTATTCGTCCCACAACTCGACCTTGAAGCTGTCCGGCAGCGCCACGCCCAGCAGGTCGGCAGTGCGTTCGGCCAGGCCCTGGACTTTCGGACGCTGATCTTCTTCGCTGCGCGAAACCGTCACGCCGATCACCGGCAGTTGTGGCAGGGCTTCGCTCAAGGCCAGTGCCAGACCGCTGTGGGTACCGGCGCTGCCCGAGGCCAGGACCACGGCGGAAAATTGCAGGCCGGTGTCCTTGATCTGCTCTGCCAGCTCCAGACCGGCGCGCACGTAACCCAGCGCGCCGAGGGCGTTGGAGCCGCCGATCGGCACCAGATACGGCTTCTTGTCGTTGCTGCGCAGGCGCACGGCGAGGGCGGCCAGTTGTTCGTCGGCGTTGTCGAGGTTGTCGACCAGCTCGACCTTGGTGTCGAACAGGTCCAGCAGCAGGCGATTGCCGTTGCCGGTGTAGTTGCTGTCGTCGGTGCCCAGTGGATTTTCCAGCAGCGCCACACAGCCCAGGCCCAGTTTCGCGGCCAGCGCGGCGGTCTGGCGAACGTGGTTCGATTGCAGTGCACCGGCGGTGATCAGGGTATCGGCGCCTTGGGCGAGGGCATCGGCGGCGAGGTATTCGAGCTTGCGCAACTTGTTGCCGCCCATGGCCAGCGGCGTCAGGTCGTCGCGTTTGATGTAGACATCGCGGCCGAGCCAAGTGGACAGACGCTCGAGCTTTTCCAGTGGGGTCGGTTGGCCGAGCAGGTCGAGGCGGTTGAAGCGTTGCAGCTGTTGTTTGATCGGTTGTGTGGACATGGTTCCGTACTGGCGGAGGAAGATCACCGGACTATAGGCACGCCGATTTACCGGGGCAACCGTCAATCGCTTATAGCCAAATGTGCTTAGTCCAGCACTATCGGTTCTTAATTCGCCCCGATGGGGTTGCCGTAAAGTAGTCGCCGTTGACGCGGCCAGACAGTCCGGCCGCCCGTGAGGAGTCTTTACCGTGAGCGAGCGTTCCAGCCATTGGCAATTGCAGACCATCGTCAGCCAGCTGCGTACCGCGCGGGATCAGTGGCGGGCACAAAATGGCCGTGCTTCCGGCGAGCAGGGCGGGCGCGAATTGCCGTCCCGCGATGCGATGGCGCAGATCCTTGAAGCCCTGTGCGGTGCGTTGTTCCCGATGCGGCTGGGGCCGGTTGATCTGCGTGAGGAGAGCGAGGATTTCTACGTCGGCCACACCCTCGATGTCGCCTTGAATGCACTGCTGGCCCAGGCACGACTCGAACTGCGTTACGTCGCCCGTCACAGTGCCCAGGCCGACACTGAGGTCGAGGCGCAGGCGATCAGGATCATCCAGGATTTCGCCCTCGCATTGCCGGGCCTGCGCAGCTTGCTCGACACCGATGTGCTGGCCGCCTACCACGGCGACCCGGCGGCGCGCAGCGTCGATGAAGTGCTGCTGTGCTATCCGGGGATTCTGGCGGTGATTCACCATCGTCTGGCCCACCATTTGTACCGCGCAGGCCTGCCGCTGCTGGCGCGGATCAGCTCGGAAATCGCCCACTCGGCGACCGGCATCGATATTCATCCGGGCGCGCAGATCGGCCGCAGTTTCTTCATCGACCACGGGACGGGTGTGGTGATCGGGGAGACCGCGATCATCGGCGAGCGCGTCAGGATTTATCAGGCGGTGACCCTCGGCGCCAAGCGCTTCCCGGCGGACGAGGACGGCCAGTTGCAGAAAGGCCATCCACGCCACCCGATCGTCGAGGACGACGTGGTGATATACGCCGGGGCGACGATTCTCGGGCGGATCACCATCGGCAAGGGTTCGACCATCGGCGGCAACGTGTGGCTGACCCGCAGCGTGCCGGCCGGGTGCAACCTGACCCAAGCCAATCTGCAGCATGACGACGGGACGCAGAAGTAACGATTACACCTGATCGTTCCCACGCTCTGCGTGGGAACGCCTCCAGGGTCGCTCCGCGTTCCGGACGTCCCCCGAATTACAGAGTGGCCTGCAATATGACGCGGAGCGTCAAGGGCGGCATTCCCACGCAGAGCGTGGGAACGATCACTTGGGAACGATCGTCCTCGCCACAGCGTCATACCCCCTCTTGAGCTAGCGTACGAAAGGTACCGCTGAGCCCTGCGATTAGTCCTTGGCGCGCTATCCATGTTTAACTTGAACGTTCATTCAAGTTAAACCGGCGGTTCGCCGCCCGCTCACAACAGGAGGCTTGCCTTTGCTGAGTCCGATCATTTCAGCCATTTTCCAACCCCTTGAGGTGCACCGTTCATGAGTGCATCGTCTACCCCCGCCAGCGGTCTGGTACGCATGAATCCGCCGGTGTTCTGGTTCGCCGCGACGGTGATCCTGCTGTTCGGCCTGACCGTCATCGCCATGCCGGAACAGGCCGGCACCTGGCTTCTCGAAGCGCAAAACTGGGCGGCCAACACGGTCGGCTGGTACTACATGCTCGCCATGACCCTGTATCTGATCTTCGTGGTGGTTACCGCGTTGTCGGGCTACGGCAAGATCAAACTCGGTGCCGACCACGACGAACCCGAATTCAGTTACCTGTCCTGGGCCGGCATGCTGTTCGCCGCCGGGATCAGCATCACGCTGTTTTTCTTCTGCGTGTCCGAACCGCTGACCCACATGCTTCAGCCGCCGCAAGGCGAGGCCGGCACGGCGGACGCGGCGCGTCAGGCGATGCAGATTCTGTTTCTACACTGGGGCCTGCACGGCTGGGGCGTGTTCGCTTTCGTCGGCATGGCGCTGGCGTATTTCGCTTATCGGCACAACCTGCCACTGGCCCTGCGTTCGGCGCTGTATCCGCTGATCGGCAAACGCATCAACGGCCCCATCGGCTACGCGGTGGACGGCTTCGGCATCATCGCCACGGTGTTCGGCCTCGGCGCGGACATGGGCTTCGGCGTGCTCCATCTCAACTCCGGTCTGGACTACCTGTTCGGCATCGCCCACACCCAGTGGATTCAGGTCGGCCTGATCACGCTGATGATGGGCGCGGCGATCATCGTCGCCGTCTCGGGTGTGGATAAAGGCGTGCGGGTCATGTCCGACATCAACATGCTGCTGGCCTGCGCGCTGCTGCTGTTCGTGTTGTTCGCCGGCCCCACCCAGCATTTGCTCAACACCCTGATCCAGAACCTGGGCGACTACCTCGGCGCGTTGCCGATGAAGAGTTTCGACCTCTACGCCTACGACAAACCGAGCGACTGGCTCGGCGGCTGGACGGTGTTCTACTGGGCCTGGTGGATTGCATGGTCGCCGTTCGTGGGCCTGTTCATCGCACGGATTTCCCGTGGCCGGACCATTCGCGAATTCGTCTTCGGCGTGCTGCTGATTCCGCTCGGTTTCACCCTGGCGTGGATGTCGATCTTCGGCAACAGCGCCATCGACCAGGTGCTCAATCACGGTATGTCAGCATTGGGCATGTCGGCCCTCGACAACCCGTCGATGACCCTTTACCTGCTGCTGGAAACCTACCCGTGGAGCAAAACCGTCATCGCGGTAACGGTGTTCATCAGCTTCGTGTTCTTCGTCACCTCCGCCGACTCCGGCACCGTGGTGCTCTCGACCCTGTCGGCCAAGGGCGGCAACCCGGATGAAGACGGGCCGAAATGGCTGCGGGTGTTCTGGGGCGCGATGACCGCGCTGGTGACCAGCGCACTGCTGTTCTCCGGCAGCATCGATGCGTTGAAGTCGGCGGTGGTGCTGACCTCGCTGCCGTTCTCGATGATCTTGCTGCTGATGATGTGGGGCCTGCACAAGGCGTTTTACCTGGAGTCGCAGAAGCAGATCGCGCAACTGCATTCGCTGGCGCCGGTGTCCGGTTCACGGCGTGGCAAGGGCGGCTGGCGTCAGCGTCTGAGCCAGGCTGTGCACTTCCCGTCGCGCGACGAGGTGTACCGCTTCATGGACACCACGGTGAAACCGGCCATCGAAGAAGTGACGGCCGTGTTCGCCGAGAAAGGCCTGAACGTGGTCACCCAACCGGACCCGGCACACGACAGCGTCAGCCTGGAAATCGGTCATGGCGAGCAGCATCCGTTCATCTATCAGGTGCAGATGCGCGGCTACTTCACGCCGTCGTTCGCCCGTGGCGGCATGGGTTCCAAGCAGCTCAACAATCGCCGCTACTACCGCGCCGAAGTGCATCTGAGCGAGGGCAGTCAGGACTACGATCTGGTCGGTTACACGAAAGAGCAGATCATCAACGACATCCTCGACCAGTACGAACGGCACATGCAGTTCCTGCATCTGGTGCGTTGATCGGGGCAGGGCGCCGGGACGATTCAGGTCTCGGCGCTCAGCACCATGAACAACACCATCGCCGCCAGCGGCACGCCATACACGGCGCTGCCGATCGCAATCTCCGACCCCAACGGCTGCCCGGCGTGGACCACGCCGACCGCACCATTGATCACCGTCAACGCCAGCCACAACGCCGCGAAACCATAGGCCAGCGTCTGCCGACTGAAGCCGATGCGCTCGCCGATGTAAAACATCAGCGCCAGCAGGATCAGGCCGAAGAAGATGATGATTGCGGTGTGCATGGGGAGGCCTGCGGCATAGTCGGTGTTTGGTCGGGCGCCTTCGCGGTTTCATTTAGAGCATAGCCAAACCCGCCCACGCCATATTCGTCAGGTACTTTCCCGCTCTATGACCGTGCACTGCAGCAGATTCAACCGCTGTACCTCATCGCTCGGCAACACGCCAAGGCTTTCCAGCACCCGCGTCGCTGCCAGTACACCGATCTCCAGCGCCGGCGGTTTGATGGTGCTCAGGCTCGGCAGCAGCATCTCGGCGAACGGGTAGTCGCCGAAACCGAGGACGGCGCAGTCTTCGGGGATCTTGAGGCCGGCGCGTTGTCCGGCCAGCAGGCCGCCGGCGGCGAGGTTGTCGTTGGCGAAGATGATCGCGTCCGGGCGGGGTGAGGCGTTCATCAGCGCTTCCATTGCTTGCTTGCCGGCCTCGAATGGGGCGCGATCGGCGTCCGGTGCGAACACCCACGGTTCCAGGCCCAACTCACGCACGGTCGCCGCATAACCGTCGCGGCGCTCCAGTGCGCTGAAGTCGCCGGGTGCGCTGTTCTGCACGAAGGCGATGCGTCGATAGCCTTTGTTGTGCAAATAACGAGCGG
This sequence comes from Pseudomonas sp. NFIX49, assembly GCF_900115915.1. Lineage (NCBI taxonomy): Bacteria > Pseudomonadati > Pseudomonadota > Gammaproteobacteria > Pseudomonadales > Pseudomonadaceae > Pseudomonas > Pseudomonas sp. NFIX49. Next base: position 144,908 of record NZ_FOYE01000004.1, read on the forward strand.
CGCTGACACCCACTTCGAAGTGCGAAAAGCCGATCTGCATCGGCTCGCGATCCGGCTGGTAATCCCAAGTTTCGATCACCGGGATATCCGCTTCGGCAAGCATCTTTTCTGTGCCCTCGCTGTGGAAGTGACTGGTCACCACCAGCGCCGCCGGCGACCAGCCGAGGAAGGCCCGCACGGCGTTTTCTTCCTGTTCAGTGCTGAAGTAACTCGAGGCAAGAAGTAGCTGGTAGCCGTGACGGCTGAGGGTGTCGCTGAAGCCCTGAATGGTGTTGGCGAAGATCGGCCCGGAGATGTTCGGGATCACCATGCCGACGATTTTCCCCCGCGCCGAGGCGAGCCCGCCGGCCACCAGATTCGGCACATAACCCAGTTCGGCGACTACCGCCGCGATGCGCTCGCGGCGTTCCGGCGAGACCTGTTCCGGCTGGTTGAAGTAACGCGACACGGTGATCGCCGAAACACCGGACTGGCGCGCCACCGCGTTGAGGGTCACGCGACCGGCGCCACGGCGTTTGCGGGGCTTTTCTTCGCTCAAGGCTCGATCCTTTTTAAAAACCAAAACGCATATAAAAGTAATTTTTCAGTATTGGACGGTCTATGTCCGGCTTGCCAATACTGGCGATGTTAGCGCTAACAAGGCGCGTTGTCTGCTACTCGCTCGAGCGAATGCCCAAGACACCGATACAGGCGCTGTCGTCGCAGAACGGCAGCGGTTCAGGGCAACTTTTCGAGCGGGCAAACATGCACAACATTCCTGGGGCGACACACACATTGGCGCAATCGATCCGCGCTGCGGGCTGGCTACTCACCGGGCTGGCCGCGCTGCCGTTGCCTGCCGCGTTCGCCGCCGATAGCACCGATCCGGAGCCGACCCTCAAATCCGTCACGGTCACCGCCACCCGCCGCGAAGAGTCGCTGCAAAAAGTGCCGGTGGCGGTATCGGTGATCGACGGCGAGCAGCTGGAACGCGACAACCGCAACAGCGTGGCGAGCATCGTCCAGCAAGTGCCGTCGCTGAATTTCCGCACCGGCGCGTCGAACAAGGACACCTCGCTGTTCGTGCGCGGCGTGGGCACGATCTCCACCTCGCCAGGCGTCGAGCCGACCGTGGCCACGGTGATTGATGGCGTGGTCTACGCCCGTCCCGGCCAGTCGACCCTCGATCTGCTGGACCTGGAACGCGTCGAAGTCTTGCGCGGCCCGCAAGGCACGCTGTTCGGCAAGAACGCTTCGGCCGGCGTGCTGAACATCACCAGCAAGGCGCCGACCGCCGAGACCCACGGCTACATCGATCAGTCGTATTACAGCGGCAATGAAAGCCGCACCCGGTTCGGCATCGGTGGCAGCCTGATTCCGGACACGCTCAAGGGCTCGATCAGCACCTTGTTCGGCACTTACGACGGCAACGTCGACAACCAGCATAACGGTCAGGAGGTAAACGGCTACAACCATCGCGGCGTGCGCGGCAAACTGGAATTCACCCCGAACGACGACGTCACCTTCACCCTGATCGCCGACTACATGCAGTCCCACGATGACGGCCCCAACGGCGTCGTGACCAAGTCGTTGACCCCGGCCTTCGCCAATGCGTTGAGCCCGGTCAGTGCCACCAGCCACAATCGCGACATCAACACCGACACCCGCTCCCACGTCGAGGACACCAACAAGGGCCTGTCCGGCCAGCTCGACTGGCAACTGGGCGATTACACCCTGACGTCGATCACCGCGTGGCGTGGCTGGGACAACACCCAGTATCAGGACGGCGACCGTCTCGGCACGGTAACGGCCGCGTTCCCCGGCACGGCGGACAAGGGCGATCTGGCCTTCGACCAGTACTCGCAGGAGCTGCGTCTGGCGTCGCCGAAAGGCGAGTTCCTCGAATACGTTGGCGGCCTGTTCTACATGCACGGCAAGGACGAGGAAACCTATCAGCGCACGCTGACCACCACCACGCGGACTGATCGCGGCGTCGCCGATTACAGCACCACCAGCGACAGCTACGCGGTGTTCGGCGAAAGCACGCTGAATTTCACCTCGGACTTGCGTGGCATCGCCGGCCTGCGCTACACCCACGACGATCTGGAATACGATCACCGTCGCGTTTCCACTTCCGCCACCACCGTCAGCGGCATTCAACCGGCCACCCGCAGTTCCGGGTCGGTGGATGAGGACGGCTGGTCCGGCCGGCTCGGTTTGCAGTACGACCTGAGCGATACCGTCACCACTTATCTGACCTATTCGCGTGGCTACAAAGGCCCGGCCTACAACGTGTTCTTCAACATGCAGCCGCGCGACACCGAAGCGTTGAAACCGGAGACGTCCAACACCTGGGAGGCGGGGATCAAAGCCTCGTCCTGGAACAATCGCCTGACCACCAACCTCGCGGTTTTCCACAGCGACTACGACAACTACCAGGCTAACTTTTTCGACACCGTCGCCGGGCAAGTCGTAACGCGCCTGATCAACGCCGGCAGCGTCAGCACCGAGGGCGTGGAACTTGATTACGCCCTGCAGGCGAGCCAGCAACTGAAGTTCTCCGGCGCGCTGGCCTACACCCGCGCCCGCATCGACGAGTTCGCCTGCCCGGCGGGCGCGGCGGCGTCGTGCAACGTCAACGGCAAACCGCTGCCGTTCAGCCCGGACTGGAAAAGCTACGTGCGGGCCGACTACACGATCCCGCTGGATAACGGCCTGGATATCGAACTCGGCACCGACTACAGCTGGCAGAGCGAAGTGCAGTACGACATCAGCCAGAACACCGACACCAAACAGGGCGCCTACGGCCTCTGGAACGCCAGCGTGGCTCTGGCCGATTACACCAACGGCTGGCGCGTGGCGTTGCTCGGCAAGAACCTCACCGACAAGTCGTATTCGCCATTGCTCGCCAGCGGTGGCAACTACATCTACCGCGCCGTGCCTCGCGACGACGAGCGCTACTTCGGCGTGCAACTGCGCAAGGACTTCTGAGATGAGCAGACAGCTGAAACTCGGCGCGTTCCTCATGGCCACCGGGCACCACGTCGCCGCGTGGCGTCATCCGGACGTGCCGGCCAACGCGGGACTGGATTTCGCCCATTACAAACGCCTGGCGCAGATTGCCGAGGCAGCGAAGTTCGACACCCTGTTCGTCGCCGACAGCGTCGCTGCGCCGACCCAGGACATCGCCAGCCGCATGGCCCGTTCGGATCACTTCGAACCGTTGACCTTGCTTTCGGCCTTGAGCGCGGTGACCGAGCACATCGGCCTGATCGCTACCGCCACCACCAGCTACAACGAGCCGTATCACGTGGCGCGCAAGTTCGCTTCGCTCGATCACCTGTCCGGCGGGCGAGCGGGGTGGAATCTGGTGACCTCGGACAACGCCGCCGAAGCGCAGAATTTTGGCCGCGACGAACACATCGGCCATGTCGAACGCTACAGCCGCGCCCGGGAATTTCATCAGGTGGTCACCGGGCTCTGGGACAGTTGGCAGGACGATGCCTTCATTCGCGACAAGGTCACTGGCGCGTATTACGACCCGGAAAAACTGCATGTGCTGGATCACGTCGGTGAGCACTTCCGGGTCAAGGGCCCGCTGAACGTCGCGCGTTCGCCACAGGGTCAGCCGGTGATCGTGCAGGCCGGCTCGTCGGAAACCGGACGTGAACTGGCGGCACAGACCGCCGAAGTGGTGTTCACCGCGCAGACTTCACTGGCCAGCGCCCAGGCGTTTTACGCGGACCTCAAGGGGCGCTTGCCGAAGTACGGACGCAGTGCCGATTCGCTGAAAATCATGCCCGGCGTGTTTGTCGTGGTCGGGCAGACGGAAGCCCAAGCGCAGGAAAAATGTGAAACGTTTCAGCAATTGGTCGAACCCGAGGTTGGTGTCGCCTTGCTTGGGCGTATGCTGGGCAACTTCGATCTGTCGAAGTACCCGCTGGACGGGCCGCTGCCGGAGTTGCCGCTGACTGACAGCGGCCAGCAAAGCCGACAGAAACTGTTGACCGAACTGGCCGGCCGAGAACATCTGACCCTGGCCGAACTGGGTCGCAGAATCGCCGGCGGTCGCGGGCATTACAGCGTCGTCGGCACACCGGCGCAGATTGCCGACCGTTTGCAGGAATGGTTCGAGCAGGGCGCGGCGGACGGTTTCAACGTGCTGGTGCCGCACCTGCCTGGCGGGCTCGAAGACTTCGCCAATGGCGTGGTTCCGGAACTGCAACGGCGTGGGCTGTTCAGAACCGAATACGAGGGCCGGACCTTGCGCCAGAACCTTGGCCTCGCCCGGCCCGGCAACAGATTTGCGTAGCAATCGACACCCCATTCAAGACCGACAAGAGAGGATTCGATGACTTACACCGCTGCCGAGAATCGCTACAACTCCATCCCTTACCGCCGCGTCGGACGCAGCGGTCTGGTGCTGCCGGCGCTGTCCCTGGGCCTGTGGCACAACTTCGGCGACAGCACGCCGATCGATACTCAGCGCTCGTTGCTGCGCACGGCGTTCGATCTGGGGATCAACCACTTCGACCTGGCCAACAACTACGGCCCGCCCTACGGCAGCGCCGAGACCAATTTCGGCCGTCTGCTGCGCGAAGACTTCAAGCAGTATCGCGATGAACTGATCATCTCCAGCAAGGCCGGTTGGGACATGTGGCCCGGCCCTTACGGCCAGGGCGGCGGTTCGCGCAAATATGTGCTGGCCAGCCTCGACCAGAGCCTGCAACGCCTGGGCCTGGACTATGTGGATATCTTCTATTCGCACCGCTTCGACCCGGACACCCCGCTGGAAGAAACCGCCAGCGCCCTCGCCACGGCGGTGCAGCAGGGCAAGGCGCTGTACATCGGCATCTCGTCGTACTCCGGGGTGAAAACCCGCGAAATCGCCGCGTTGCTCAAAGAGTGGAAAGTGCCGCTGCTGATTCACCAACCGGCGTACAACCTGCTCAACCGCTGGGTGGAAAAGGACCTGCTCGACACCACCGATGAGCTCGGCACCGGCGTGATTGCCTTCACCCCGCTGGCGCAAGGCCTGCTGACCGACAAGTACCTCAACGGCGTGCCGGCGGATGCGCGGGTCAATCGTCCGGGTGGTGGTTCGTTGCAGGCTTCGCATTTGTCCGAGGCGAACATCGCTCACGTGCGGGCGTTGAATGAAATCGCCAAGCGTCGTGGGCAGAGCCTGGCGCAATTGGCGTTGGCGTGGACGCTGCGGGATCCGCGAGTGACTTCGGCACTGATCGGTGCGAGCCGGCCGGAGCAGATTATCGAGAACGTTGGGGCGTTGAAGAATCTGAGTTTCAGTGCGGAAGAGCTGGCGGAGATTGACCGGTTTGCTCAGGAGGGCGGGATTAATCTTTGGGAGAAGCCTTCGACGGCAGAATAACGACACACAGATCGTTCCCACGCTCCGCGTGGGAATTCAGCCCGGGACGCTCCGCGTCCCCTGCCAAGCCGAACGCGGAGCGCCCGTAGAGGCGTTCCCACGCAGAGCGTGGGAACGATCAATCTTGCTCTTGCGTTAAAGGCTCAGCGAAAAAACGGCACATCCCCCAACACCGTAGCCCGCTGCATCACCCGCCGCGCCGGACGGTAGTCATCCACCGCGTAATGCTGCGTCACGCGGTTGTCCCAGAACGCAATGTCATCTTTCTGCCAGCGCCAGCGAATGGTGAATTCCGGCCGCGTCGCATGCGCGAACAAGAACTTCAACACCGCTTCGCTCTCGGTCTCCGACAGCTCATTGATCTTCGACGTGAACCCTTCGTTGACGAACAACGAGCGCCGTCCGCTCACCGGGTGCGTGCGAATCACCGGGTGCGACAGCGGTGGATTCTTGCGTCTCGCCGCTTCCCACTGCGCCAGCGCTTCGGGCGTGTTGCCGTAGCGTTCCAGCGGAAAAGAACGGGTGAAATCGTGAGTCGCGGTCAGCCCTTCGAGCAGTGCTTTCATCGGCGCCGACAGCGCCTCATATGCGGCAATCCCGCTGGCCCACAACGTGTCGCCACCGAACTCCGGCAACAGCTTGGCGCTGAGCACCGCGCCCATGGCAGGGGTCGGCAGGAAGGTCACGTCGGTGTGCCAGATCGCGTTGTCGCGCACGTCGGTGACGGCGGTGTCGAGGATCAGCACTTCCGGTTGTTCCGGTACGTTCGGGTAGATCGGGTGAATGTGCAGGTCGCCGAAATAGGCGGCGAAGCGCGCCTGCTGCGACGGCTCGATCGGTTGATTGCGGAAGAACAGCACCTGGTATTTGAGCAGTGCCTGCTCGATGGCGTCGCGCTGTTCCAGGTTCAGCGGCTGGCTGATGTCGACGCCGCTGATCTGTGCGCCGAGGGCCGAGCTTAACGGGGTGATGTTCAGGCTGCTCATGGTGGTTCTCTTCAATTCCGGGGCCCCGAAACTGTCGGGGTAGTCAGTGCTGAAAAATCAGTGGGCCTGGCCGTGCCACGGCACCAGTTTGCGTTGCAGGGCGCGCAGGCCCATTTCCATGGCGAAGGCGATCAGGGCGATGACCAGAATCCCCAGTACCACCACATCGGTGACCAGGAACTGCGCGGCCGACTGCACCATGAAGCCCAGGCCGCTGGTGGCCGCGATCAGTTCGGCGGCGACCAGCGTCGACCAGCCCACACCCAGGCCAATGCGCACACCGGTCAGAATGTCCGGCAGGGCGCTTGGCAAAATCACATGGCGAATCAGTTGCGCGCGGGTGGCGCCCAGCGACTGCGCGGCGCGCAATTTGGCCGGGTCGACGGTGCGCACACCGGTGGCGGTGGCAATCGCGATCGGAGCGAAAATCGCCAGGTAGATCAGCAGCACTTTCGACAACTCGCCGATGCCGCACCAGATCACGATCAGCGGCAAATAGGCCAGTGGCGGAATCGGCCGGTAGAACTCGATCAGCGGATCGAGCACGCCACGGGCGATGCGGTTGGCGCCGATGGCGATGCCCACCGGCACCGCGGTCAGAATCGCAAAACCGAGACCCAGACCGATGCGGCTGAGGCTCGCGCCCAGGTGCTGCCACAACGTCGAATCCATGTAGCCCGTGGTCGCCAGCAACCAGCCTTTTTGCAGCACGGCGGACGGTGGCGGCAGGAACAGCGGCTCGATCAGGCCGGTAGCCGTGACGGCCCACCAGATCACCAGCAAGGCGAACAAGGTCAGCAGGCTGATCCAGCGGGTGCTGAGACGGCGGCGCACGGGAGTCGCCACTGACGTGGCGGCGGGTTTCACGGCGGTGGCGGAAACGTCGTAACTGCTCATGCGCGCTCCTGCCGCTGAACGGCACTGCGTTGCGAGAACACTTTAGCCAGCACGTGTTCGCGGGTTTCGATGAAGCGCGGATCGGACTTGATCGCCCGCGCCGATTCGCCGGCGGCGTAGCGCTGGCCGAAGTCGAGATGCAGACGCTCGACGATCTGCCCCGGATTCGGCGCCAGCAGAATCAGGTCAGTGGCGAGGAACACCGCTTCTTCAATGTCGTGGGTAATCAGGAACACCGGTTTGGCGGTGCGTTGCCAGACTTGCAGCAACAGTTCCTGCATCTGTTCGCGGGTGAAGGCATCGAGGGCGCCGAAGGGCTCGTCCATCAGCAATACACGTGGGTCGGCCGCGAGAGCGCGGGCCAGGCCAACACGCTGTTTCTGGCCGCCGGACAGCTGCCAGATGCGACGATGTTCAAAACCGGAAAGGTCGACCAGCGCGAGCATTTCCCGGGCGCGCTGTTCGCGCTTGTCCTTGGCCACACCGGCCAGTTCCAGACCGAAAGCGACGTTGGCCAGCACGTCCTGCCAGGGCAACAGGGCGTCGTCCTGGAACACCACGCCGCGTTCGGCGCTCGGACCTTTGACCGGCACGTTGTCGAGGGTGATGCGGCCGGCGCTCGGTTCGACGAAACCGGCAATCAGGTTCAACAGCGAAGTCTTGCCACTGCCGGACGGGCCGAGGGCCACCAGCAATTGCTGCGGGCCGAGGGTCAGGGAAATGTCGGACAGTACCGGTTCCGGGCTGCCGGGATACTGTGCGCTGATGCGCTCCAGCTGTAGCAAGGCCATCGCGATTAACTCCCGATCAGTTGGTGATGTACTTGGCGCTGACGTACGGCGCGTAGTCCGGCAGTACCGCTTCGACCTTGCCTTGCTCCTTGAGGAACGCAGCGGTGTCGGTGATGGCTTTGGTGGTCGGTGCGCCGAGGTCGCTGACCTGATCCGCCGCCAGTGGGTAGACGTTGCCTTGCAGCAGCAATGGGATGTCGCTGGCTTTGGCGCCGGACAGTTTCACCAGCTTGTCGACGTTGCTCTGATTGGCCAGCCAGGCTTTCGGATCCTTGCGGTAATCGGCGTAGGCGTCGAGGGTGACCTTGGCGAAGGCAGTGACGATTTCCGGGTGCTTCTCGGCGAAGTCCTTGCGCACGATCCAGGCGTCGAAGGTCGGCGCGCCGAACTTGGCCAGTTCACCGGAAGTGATCAGCACTTTGCCGTTTTCCTTGGCCACACCCAGCGCCGGATCCCAAACGTAGGTGGCGTCGATGTCACCGCGTTTCCACGCGGCAATGATTGCCGGCGGGGCGAGGTTGAGCACGGTGACTTTCGAAGGATCGATGTTCCAGTGCTTCAGCGCGGCCAGCAGGCTGTAGTGACCGGTGGACACGAACGGCACGGCGATTTTCTTGCCGACCAGATCCTGCGGGGTCTTGATGCCCGAGCCGTCACGGGCGACCAGCGCTTCGGCGGCGCCGATCTGGGTGGCGATGAGGAAGGTTTCCACCGGAACTTTGCGGGTGATCGCAGCGGTCAGCGGGCTGGAACCGAGGTAGCCGATCTGCACGTCGCCGGAGGCGATGGCGGCGATGATGTCGGCACCGTTGTCGAATTTGCGCCAGTTGATGTCGGCTTTGGTGGCTTTCTCGTAGGCGCCGTCGGCCTGGGCGACTTTCGCCGGGTCAACGGTGGTCTGGTAGGCGACGGTGAGGTCGGCGGCCTGAGCCAGAAAACTCGCAGCAGCCAGAGAGGCCACGGCCAGCAGGCGAAGCGGGAAATTCAGTTTCATTCAAGAGCTCCATATCAGGCGACCGAGCGTCGGCGTGAAAGGAGACTAAATGATCTAAGAATCTAAAAATAAATAACTTTTTAGAATGAGCTTATGAGCGGAAAAATCTAAGCCGGGGGTATTTGATAGTTCCCACGCTCTGCGTGGGAATTCAGCTTGTGACGCTCCGCGTCACTGGGACGCAGAGCGTCCCTTGAGGCTTTTTTTGATCGTTCCCACGCTCTGCGTGGGAATGCAGCTCGTGACGCTCCGCGTCACTTGAACGCGGAGCGTCCATTGAGGCGTTACCACGCAGACGGTTCGACGCCTCGACGTGGGAACGATCAAAGAACCTTCTGATGTCAGTTGCTGATCGCCAGAATGCTCGCCTGATACGACCCGACAAACACGTCGAAATCGCCCACCTCGTTCTGCTCCAGCTCCGCCTGTTGCGCCAGCGAAGACCGCGCCAGTTCTTCGAACTTCGCTTGCTCTTCAGCCGCCAACGGCTCGCTGCGGAAGAACTCGGCGTGAGCCTGGCTCTGGCGCAGGGAGAATTGCGCGAAGCTTTCCTTGTGCGTGGCCATGGCCGCCAGCACCTGGGCCGAAGGCGTCAGGGATGAATCCTTGACCTTGGCCAGTTGCGCATCGAGCGCCTTGCTGTGGGCATCGCCGCCATGGCTTTGATCCAGCAGCGCCGCCAGCGGAGCGATTTTTTCCAGCAGTTCGGCAGCCCATTCCTTCAGCTCGACCGGTTGGCCGTCGCGCTGCAATTGCAGGCCCGGACGGCGACCTTCCTTGACCACACTGAGGAAGTTGGAGGTGGCGTTGCCGCAGGAATTGTTGGTCAGCAGCGGGCTTTCGTTCAGCGCGCAGTACAGCAGGAATGCGTCGAGGAAGCGCGACTCGGTGAGGTCGATGCCCATCGGCAGGAACGGGTTGATGTCCAGGCAGCGCACTTCGACGTACTGAATGCCACGGGCCATCAAGGCCTGGATCGGCCGCTCGCCGGTGTAGGTCACGCGTTTCGGGCGGATGTTCGAGTAGTACTCGTTTTCGATCTGCAGGATGTTGGTGTTCAGTTGCACCCACTCGCCATTCTGGTGCGTACCGATTTCAACGTACGGCGCGTACGGCGTGGCCACCGCTTGGCGCAGGCTGTCGGTGTAGCTCGCCAGATCGTTGTAGCACGGGGTCAGGCCCGCCTGGGCGTTGCTCTGGTAACCGAGGTCGCTCATGCGCAGGCTGGTGGCGTAGGGCAGGTAGAGGGTGTCCGGATCCAGCTGTTCCAACTGGTGCGAGCGACCGCGCAGGAAACCCGCGTCCAGCGCCGGCGAAGCGCCGAACAGGTACATCAGCAGCCAGCTGTAGCGGCGGAAGTTACGGATCAGCGCGATATAGGACGACGACTGGAAATCCCGGTCGGTGCCGACGAAGCCTTCGGCTTCTTTCAGCAGCGGCCAGAGCTTTTCCGGCAGGGAGAAGTTGTAGTGAATCCCGGCGATGCACTGCATGGTCTTGCCGTAACGCAGGGCCAGGCCCTTGCGGTAGACGTACTTGAGCTGACCGATGTTGGAGGTGCCGTAATAGGCGATCGGGATGTCTTCCTCGGCCGGCAACGGGCACGGCATCGATGGACTCCACAGGTACTCGTTGCCGAGCTTGCTGTAGGCGAAGCGATGAATCTTGTCCAGGCTGGCGAGGGTATCGGCCGGGTCCGGCAGGGCGGGCGTGATGAACTCCAGCAGCGACTCGGAATAGTCGGTGGTGATCTGTTCGTTGGTCAGCGCGGAACCCAGGGCTTCAGGGTGCGGCGTCTGGGCCAGGCGGCCTTCGCCGGTCACCCGCAGGCATTCACGTTCGATACCGTGAAGGCACTGCTCAAGCAGAGAGAGGTTAGCGCGCTCGCCGAGCAGAGCCAGGCGGCGGTTGAGAAGTTCGCTCAATTTGGATTCCTTCACGCGTCAGTCGCCCCAATATGGGGGTGGGCAGGACGGTCTACAAGGGTGAAGTTGAAACTGGCGTTTTCGCCTGGTTTTCGGGCCATGAAAGCCCCATTGGAAACGCCAACTTCAGTCCCTGAATCTGGCAGACGCGGGCGAGGAAAACTCCGACGCTGCGATCACAGCGCCGAAATTAACTCAAAATGATGAACAACATCTACAGGACAGCGAACGTGCCTTGCGCTTTTGCGACCAGTTTGTCGCCCTGCATCACGTCGGCTTCGACCACCAGCGTGCGCCGGCCCGGGTGGATCACCCGCGCCGTGCACAGCACCTCGCCTTCCGAGACGGCGCGGATGTAGTTGATCTTGCACTCGATGGTTGCGCTCTGCTGGTCGAAACCGTGGGTGCTGGAGCAGGCCAGCCCCATGGCGATATCGACCAGACTGAACAGCGCGCCGCCGTGCAGCTTGCCGCCGCGATTGCGCAGTTCGGGTTCCAGCGCCAGGGCGACTTGCGCCACCCCGGTTTCCAGGCTGTGCAGACGGCAGCCCAACAGCTTGAAAAACGCGCTCTCGACAAGCCCGGCCGGCATTTCCATCAGCGTTTCTTCAACTGCTTGGCGTTGGCGAACAGCGACGCCATGGCGTTATTCACCGGAGCCGCCGGGGTGCTTTCCTTGCGCGGCGCCGAACCTTGCGACTGGCGTGGCGCCGAGCCCGGACGCGAGCCACGGGCACCGTCGATCTTCTCGCCCGGGGTGTCGCTCATGCGCATCGACAGGCCGACGCGTTTGCGCGGGATGTCGACTTCCATGACCTTCACCTTCACCACGTCACCGGCCTTCACCGCTTCGCGCGGATCCTTGATGAATTTCTCCGACAGCGCCGAAATGTGCACCAGACCGTCCTGATGCACGCCGATGTCGACGAACGCACCGAACGCGGTCACGTTGGTCACGACGCCTTCGAGGATCATCCCCAGTTGCAGGTCCTTCAGGTCCTCGACGCCTTCCTGGAACTCGGCGGTCTTGAACTCCGGACGCGGGTCGCGGCCCGGTTTTTCCAGCTCTTGCAGGATGTCGGTGACGGTGGGCAGACCGAAAGTCTCGTCGGTGAATTTCTTCGGATCCAGACGCTTGAGGAACGCCGCATCGCCGATCAGCGAGCGGATGTCACGGTCGGTTTCAGCGGCGATGCGCTGCACCAGCGGATAGGCTTCCGGGTGAACGGCCGAGGAGTCCAGCGGGTTGTCGCCGTTCATCACGCGCAGGAAGCCGGCGGCCTGTTCGAAGGTTTTCTCGCCCAGACGCGCGACTTTCTTCAGCGCCGCGCGGGTTTTGAACGCGCCGTGCTCGTCACGGTGGGCCACGATGTTCTGCGCCAGGGTCGCGTTGAGGCCGGAGATCCGCGCCAGCAGTGCCACGGAGGCGGTGTTCACGTCCACGCCCACGGCGTTCACGCAGTCCTCGACCACGGCGTCCAGGCCGCGCGCCAGTTTCAGCTGCGACACGTCGTGCTGGTACTGGCCGACACCGATGGATTTCGGGTCGATCTTCACCAGTTCGGCCAGTGGATCCTGCAGGCGACGGGCAATCGAAACCGCGCCACGGATCGACACGTCCAGATCCGGGAATTCCTTGGCTGCCAGTTCCGAGGCCGAGTACACCGATGCACCAGCTTCGGAAACCATGACCTTGGTCATTTTCATTGCTGGATATTTTTTGATCAGTTCGATGGCCAGCTTGTCGGTCTCACGGCTGGCGGTGCCGTTGCCGATGGCGATCAGGTCGACCGAGTGCTTGGCGCACAGGGCGGCCAGGATGGCGATGGTCTGATCCCATTTGTTGTGCGGCACGTGCGGGTAAACCGTGGCGTGATCCAGCAGCTTGCCGGTGGAGTCGACCACCGCGACCTTGCAGCCGGTACGCAGGCCCGGGTCGAGGCCCAGGGTTGCGCGCGGGCCGGCCGGGGCGGCCAGCAGCAGGTCGTGCAGGTTGTGGGCGAACACGTTGATCGCTTCGGTTTCGGCGCCGTCGCGCAGCTCGCCGAGCAGGTCGGTTTCCAGGTGGGTGTAGAGCTTGACCTTCCAGGTCCAGCGCACCACTTCGCTCAGCCATTTGTCGGCCGGACGGTTCTGGTTCTGGATGCCGACGTGCTGGCCGATCATGCCTTCGCACGGGTGCAGGGTGCCCGGCAGCTCTTCGCCGACTTTCAGCGCTGAGCTGAGAATGCCTTCGTTGCGGCCACGGAAAATCGCCAGCGCGCGGTGCGACGGCATGCTTTTCAGCGGTTCGTCGTGTTCGAAGTAATCGCGGAATTTCGCGCCTTCCTCTTCCTTGCCGGCGATTACGCGGGCACTGAGAGTGGCTTCCTGCTTCAGGTAGGTGCGCAGTTTTTCCAGCAGGTTGGCGTCTTCGGCGAAGCGCTCCATGAGGATGTACTTGGCGCCTTCCAGTGCTGCCTTGGCGTCGGCCACGCCTTTTTCCGCGTTGACGAAGCGCGCGGCTTCGGTTTCCGGGGTCAACGACGGGTCGTTGAACAGACCGTCGGCCAGTTCGCCGAGGCCGGCTTCCAGGGCAATCTGGCCCTTGGTGCGGCGCTTCTGCTTGTACGGCAGGTACAAGTCTTCGAGGCGGGTCTTGGTGTCGGCGAGTTTGATTTCGCGCTCCAGCTCAGGGGTGAGTTTGCCCTGCTCCTGAATGCTGGAAAGAATGCTGATGCGCCGTTCGTCGAGTTCTCGCAGGTAGCGCAGACGCTCTTCCAGATGACGCAGTTGGGTGTCATCGAGGCTGCCGGTCACTTCTTTCCGGTAACGGGCGATGAAGGGAACGGTAGAGCCTTCATCGAGTAGCGCGACGGCCGCTTCGACCTGTTGTGGGCGTACGCCGAGTTCCTCGGCGATGCGGCTGTTGATGCTGTCCATAAAACCACCTGACAAATTGTGAAAGCAGGCTCGCAGGCGCGTGAATTAAGGCCCGGAGTCTGGTGGGGCGGCTTGATGCTGGCCGCTGCCTGGGTCAAAAGGCATCCCATTGACCCGTGAAATCGAACAATTACTGCGGCGCCCATGAAAATAAGGGACGGCCACCTGCGGTAACGATTCAGACGTTGCCTGGCACAAAAGGCCGCGCATTATAACCAGCGTTCTGTCATTCGGGGGCGACGCAGTCTGTAGGCACAAGCCCCGGTTTTCTGGCAGTGAAGGAAAAATCTGCTAACAATGCACACGGTGCGTATAACGGCAGCTACGCCATAATGCGCGCCGAGCTAAAAGGAGCATCCAATGAGCAGCACTGCACAAACTGCTGAAGGCGAAAAAATTCTCATCGTTGACGACGATCCGGGGCTGAGCAGCCTGCTGGAACGCTTTTTCGTCAGCAAGGGCTACCGTGCCCGCGCCGTACCGAACACCGAGCAGATGGATCGTCTGCTGTCGCGTGAAGTGTTCAACCTGGTCGTCCTCGACCTGATGCTGCCCGGCGAAGACGGCCTGACTGCTTGCCGTCGCCTGCGTGGCGCGAACAATCAGATTCCGATCATCATGCTGACCGCCAAGGGCGACGAGCTGAGTCGTATCAAGGGCCTGGAACTGGGCGCCGACGACTATCTGGCCAAACCGTTCAACCCGGACGAGCTGATGGCCCGCGTCAAGGCCGTGTTGCGCCGTCAGGCCGCACCGGTGCCGGGCGCGCCGGGCAGTGAAGAAGAAAACGTCACGTTCGGCGACTACGTGCTCTCCCTGGCCACCCGCGAACTCAAACGCGGCGATGAAGTGCACATGCTCACCACCGGTGAGTTTGCGGTACTCAAGGCTTTGGTGATGAACGCCCGTCAGCCGCTGACCCGCGACAAGCTGATGAACCTGGCCCGTGGCCGTGAGTGGGATGCCCTTGAGCGTTCCATCGACGTGCAGATTTCCCGTCTGCGCCGGATGATCGAACCCGATCCGTCCAAGCCGCGTTACATCCAGACCGTCTGGGGTGTTGGTTATGTGTTCGTGCCGGATGGCAACTCCACCAAGTGATGGGTGATTTGTAGGAGCGAGTCTGCGGGGGACGGTCGGAAACGCCGTCCGCGCAGACTCGCAATCCGCAATATGCGAGCATTGCTCGCTCCTGCAAGTGTGTAGCGGTTATCCATGAAAACCCCCGTCTGGTTCCCCCAAAGTTTCTTCTCCCGCACCCTGTGGCTGGTGCTCATCGTCGTATTGTTTTCCAAGGCATTGACCCTGGTTTATCTGTTGATGAACGAGGACGTGCTGGTGGACCGCCAATACAGCCACGGCGTCGCCCTGACGCTGCGTGCCTACTGGGCCGCCGATGAAGAAAACCGCGCGAAAATCGCCGATGCCGCGACCTTGATCCGGGTGGTCGGCGCCGGTGTGCCGGAAGGCGAACAACATTGGCCCTACAGTGAAATCTACCAGCGGCAGATGCAGGCGGAGCTGGGCGCCGACACCGAAGTGCGCTTGCGCATGCACTCACCGCCGGCCTTATGGGTTCGCGCGCCGAGCCTCGGTGATGGCTGGCTGAAAGTGCCACTGTATCCACACCCGTTGCGTGGCCAGAAAATCTGGAACGTGCTCGGCTGGTTCCTGGCGATCGGTCTGCTGTCCACGGCGTCTGCGTGGATTTTCGTCAGTCAGCTCAACCAACCGTTGAAGCGTCTGGTCTACGCCGCCCGGCAACTCGGCCAGGGCCGCAGCGTGCGCCTGCCGATCAGTGACACCCCCAGCGAGATGGCCGAGGTTTATCGCGCCTTCAACCAGATGGCCGAAGACGTCGAGCAGGCCGGCCGCGAGCGTGAGCTGATGCTGGCGGGGGTCTCGCATGACTTGCGTACGCCGCTGACCCGTTTGCGGCTGTCGCTGGAGTTGATGGGGGACCGCACGGATCTGACCAACGATATGGTGCGCGACATCGAAGACATGGACGCCATCCTCGACCAGTTCCTCGCGTTCATTCGTGATGGTCGGGACGAGTCGGTGGAGGAAGTGGATCTCAGTGATCTGGTGCGTGAAGTCGCGGCACCGTACAACCAGAGTGAAGAGAAAGTGCGCCTGCGCCTGGAGCCGATCCAGCCGTTCCCGTTGCGGCGGGTGTCGATGAAGCGTTTGCTGAACAACCTGATTGGCAACGCGTTGAATCATGCCGGAGGGAGCGTGGACGTCGCGGCCTATGTATCCGGGGACACGAGTGCGCCGTACGTGGTGCTGAGCGTAATGGACCGTGGGGCGGGAATCGCCCCGTCGGAACTTGAGGCGATTTTCAACCCGTTCACCCGAGGTGATCGGGCGCGGGGCGGAAAAGGTACCGGCCTGGGGCTGGCGATCGTCAAGCGGATTGCTTCGATGCACGGCGGCAATGTTGAACTGCGCAACCGCTCCGGTGGCGGGCTGGAGGCGCGGGTTCGATTGCCGCTGGGGTTGATGCTGCCAAGAGATGCCGTTTAACGGCAGCTACAAGCGGCAAGCGACAAGCCAAAGCTGCTTTTACTCGCCGCTTGCAGCTCGTAGCTCGCCGCTCCCCAGTGCCCCTATCCCTTGCCTTTGGTGCGGGTCATGTTCGGCCCGCCATTCTTCTCAAGGTGTTCGATGATGATCCCCGCCACGTTTTTGCCCGTGGTGGTTTCGATCCCTTCCAGGCCAGGTGACGAGTTCACCTCCATCACCAGCGGCCCGTGGTTGGAGCGAAGGATATCCACACCCGCTACCGCCAGGCCCATGACCTTGGCCGCGCGCAACGCAGTCATGCGCTCTTCCGGAGTGATCTTGATCAGACTGGCGCTGCCGCCACGGTGCAGGTTGGAGCGGAACTCGCCGGGCTTGGCCTGACGCTTCATGGCCGCGATCACCTTGTCGCCGACCACGAAGCAGCGGATGTCGGCGCCGCCGGCTTCCTTGATGTATTCCTGCACCATGATGTTCTGCTTCAGGCCCATGAACGCCTCGATCACGGACTCCGCAGCCGTTGCGGTTTCGCACAGCACCACGCCGATGCCCTGGGTGCCTTCGAGCACTTTGATCACCAGCGGCGCGCCGTTGACCATGTCGATCAGATCGGGAATGTCGTCCGGCGAGTGGGCGAAGCCGGTCACTGGCAAACCGATGCCCCGGCGCGACAGCAATTGCAGCGAACGCAGCTTGTCCCGCGAGCGGGCGATGGCCACCGATTCGTTGAGCGGAAACACGCCCATCATTTCAAACTGGCGCAACACCGCACAGCCATAAAACGTCACCGACGCGCCGATCCGCGGGATCACTGCATCGAAACCCTCCAGCGGCTTGCCGCGATAATGGATCTGCGGCTTGTGGCTGGCAATGTTCATGTAGGCGCGCAAGGTGTCGATCACCACCATTTCATGCCCGCGCTCGGTTCCGGCTTCGACCAGACGGCGGGTGGAATACAGACGCGGGTTCCGCGACAGCACAGCGATCTTCATGCAACACCTGTGGAGGAGGTAGATACCGGGAACACCGGCTTGTCTTGTACATATTTGATGCCCGGATTGACCACCAGCTGGCCGTCGATCAGGGCTTTGGAACCGAGCAGCAGGCGATAGCGCATGGACTTGCGGCAGGCGAGGGTGAATTCGATCGGCCAGACCCGATCACCCAGGGCCAGGGTGGTGCTGATCACGTAGCGCACCTGAGCCTGGCCATTCGAACTCTTGATGGTCTTGCGGGCGACCAGCGGCGCTTCGCAGCGTCGATGGCGCAGCTGCACGACGGTGCCCAGGTGCGCGGTGAAGCGCACCCACTTCTCGCCGTCGCGTTCGAACGGCTCGATGTCGGTGGCATGCAGGCTGGAGGTGCTGGCGCCGGTGTCGATTTTTGCCCGAAGGCCGGCGACTCCCAGATCCGGAAGCGCCACCCACTCGCGCAAACCGATAACGGTCAAATGGTCAAATGTCTTCAATGGAAAAAACCAACAATTAATGCGTCCACGCTTCAGGGGATACCTGGGCCAACGCTTTGAATGCGGGCCTGGCGAACCAGTAACCCTGCATCAGAAATATTCCGCAGTCCGCCAGGAAATCCCGCTCACCAGCGCTCTCGATGCCTTCGGCGATGACTGTAACGTCCAACTCCGCACAGATTGTGACAATCCCCCGAACGATAGCCTGACGAACACGGTCACGGTCGATATCGCGGATCAGCGCCATATCGAGCTTGATCAGGTCCGGTTGGAAATCGGCCAGCAGATTGAGCCCCGAATAGCCGGCACCGAAATCGTCGATGGCCGTCTTGAAGCCGAATTCGCGGTATTCACGCAGAATATTGGTCAAATGGCGATAGTTATCTACATGCTCGCTTTCCAGTGTTTCGAAAATCAGCCGGTCGATCGGAAAATTGTGTTTCCTGGCGGCCTCCAGGGTGCTGCGAATGCACAACTCTGGACGATAGACGGCGTTGGGCATGAAGTTGATCGACAAGTGTGTCTGCATATTAAGTTCGGCCGCGCCTTCGATGGCGCGAGTCCGGCAGAGCTGGTCGAAACGGTAGCGGTTATCTTCTGTAACCTGATCCAGCACGGTTAATGCGCCTTCACCAGCCGCACCACGAACCAGTGCCTCGTAGGCGTACACCGACTCGTCACGCAGATCCACGATGGGCTGATAAGCGAACGAAAAATCGAAGCCCAGCGGCTCGCTTTGCTGGCAGCCCAGGCACCCGGATTTGGGCGAGGTCAATGAAGACGGAAATTTGGTCACTCGATCACTCCATGCCGTTGAACCGGCGAAGATCACAGTTTATCTGGAGGGCCGAGTTCTTGCGCCCGACAGAATCGGTAGTACAGTTCCGACTACTGGCTGAACGAGGAATTCATATGGCACAAAAAAGCGAAGAGGACGACAAGGTTCGTCTCGATAAGTGGCTGTGGGCCGCGCGTTTTTTCAAGACTCGCGCCTTGGCCAAAGCCGCCATCGAGAGTGGCAAGGTGCATTGTCGCGGAGAGCGCTGCAAGCCTGGCAAAGAACCACGCATTGGCGATGAATTCGAGATTCGCGCCGGCTTCGACGAAAAGACCGTTGTAGTTCAGGCCCTGTCGATCGTGCGTCGCGGCGCACCTGAGGCGCAGACGCTGTATGCCGAGACCGAGGCCAGCATTGCCAAGCGTGAAGCGGCTGCGGCGATGCGCAAGGCGGGCGCTCTGGGTGTCACCACCGACGGCAAACCGAGCAAGAAGCAGCGTCGGGATCTGTTTAAATTTCGTGGGAACAGTAGCGGCGAATAAAAAACGCAGCCTGCCGGCCTGGGTTCAAGACCCGCCGGCGGCTGCGCTTTTTTGTTCAGCAATGTTCGATTATTGCGCGGACACCACACTCATCCGCGAAACCACCGGCAGTTTGCCCAGCAGCCGGAAAACCGGTGCCGTGATCTTCAACCAGAAGTTCGCCGCGTGATAAGCAAACGGCGTGTAGTAACCCCAGCCCAGTGCCCACACCGCCAGCAGCATGCCGCCGATGTAATCGTCCTGGCCCCAATGAGCACCGGCGACCAGACGCGGCAACATGAACAGCAGTGCCAGGCCCCAGATCACCAGAAACTGACCAGCCGTACGGCTGAACACGCCCATGAACAGCGCCCAGATCAGCAGCACCGAGGCGTGGTCACCGGGGAAACTCTGGCTCGAGCGATCCTTCAGCTCCCAGGTCTTCTCCAGATGCGGGAAGTAATCGCTGATATGCACGGCACCTTCGAGCACCATCGACGGGCTGCTGTGCTGCCAGCCCATGTGATCGGAGAACTTGGAAAACAGCGCGCGGATCACCACCATCAGCAGCAGGATCGAGAAAAAACCGAAAAAGGCGCGGCGCACGTCAATCGCCCTGAACACCCAGTCGCCCTTGATCAGCAGCGTCAGCAGAATCAGGCCGACGACGATGTCGAACGGTCGCAGACTTGCAATTGCCCAGATGTGGAGCCATATGGGGTTGCTGGCCAGCGGTGCGTTGAGTGAGCGGAACAGCCACTCGTCGAAAATCACACACAGCATCTGACCTGTAGGCCATAACCAGAAAGCCAGTAGTGCCAATGGCACAACGTTGCACAGAACCAGCCGGCCGAGGTTCCACCTTGATTGGAACAAACCCGGATTGTTCATAAAATGCCTCCCGTGGCTGAACATCGGCATCAAAAAGGATGCCAGAAGCGCGGGATTTTCATTCTTTGTAACCATTTTGTCATCACATTCAGATACCCAGACCTATGACCGATTTCCTCGATACCGATTACACCCAACGCTTCATCTTCGATGACAGCGACACGCGCGGCGAACTGGTGTCGCTGGAGCGCAGCTACGCCGAAGTGCTCGCCAAGCACCCGTACCCGGAGCCGGTTGCGCAATTGCTGGGCGAACTGATGGCCGCCGCCTCGTTGCTGGTGGGCACCCTGAAATTCGATGGCTTGCTGATTCTTCAGGCCCGTTCCGAAGGCCCGATCCCGCTATTGATGATCGAATGCTCCAGCGAGCGAGAAATCCGTGGCCTGGCGCGCTACCACGCCGAGCAGATCCCGGCCGACGCAACCCTCGGCGACCTGATGCCGAACGGTGTCCTTGCCTTGACCGTTGACCCGATCGCCGGCCAGCGCTACCAGGGCATCGTCGACCTCGACGGCGAAACCCTGTCCGACTGCTTCACCAACTATTTCGTCATGTCCCAGCAGGTCGGCACTCGCTTCAAGCTGTGCGCCGACGGCCGTCGTGCCCGTGGTCTGTTGCTGCAGCAACTGCCGGCCGATCGCCTGAAAGACGAAGAAGAACGCGCCGCCAGCTGGCAGCACATCACCGCGCTGGGCAACACCCTGACCGCTGATGAACTGTTGAGCCTGGACAACGAAACGGTTCTGCACCGCCTCTACCATGAGGAGCAGGTTCGTCTGTTCGATGTGCAGAAACTGCGCTTCCACTGCAGCTGCTCCCGCGAGCGTTCCGGCAATGCACTGGTCAGCCTGGGTCTGGAAGATGCGCAGGCGCTGGTGGCCGAGCAAGGTGGCCAAGTCGAGATCGATTGCCAGTTCTGCAACCAGCGCTACCTGTTCGACGCGGCAGATATCGCTCAATTGTTCGCTGGCGCGGGCGTCGAGACGCCGTCAGATACCCGGCACTAAAACGGTTCAGCGCAGGTAAATTCACTGCTCAACGACGGAATTACGCCGTTACGACGGGAGGGCCCTACTCTTTTTGGGCTTTTCTGGCATAATCCGGCCCACTTTTTTCGCGGTAGTAGTGCACGACTTTCTACTACAAAACGTTTGGAGCACACTCGGCCACTGGCCGACGGGGAACCTCATGACGCAAGCCAATAACGCCGTGTACACCGATCTGAGTGTTGATGATCTGGTAAAAGAAGCCCTGAACCGCGGTGAAGGCGAGCTTGCCGATACCGGCGCTCTGGTTGTTCGCACCGGTCACCGCACCGGCCGTTCGCCAGTCGACCGTTTCATCGTTGAAGAGCCTTCCACCCAGGCTGCCATCGCCTGGGGCCCGATCAACCGCAAGTTCCCGGCCGACAAGTTCGACGCGCTGTGGGCTCGTGTTGAAGCATTCAACAACGCGCAAGAGCATTTCGTTTCCCACGTGCATGTAGGCGCGGCCGAAGATCACTACCTGGCCGTGAAAATGACCACCCAGACTGCCTGGCAGAACCTGTTCGGTCGTTGCCTGTTCATCAACCCGGCCCAGTACAACCCGGCCGGTCGCGAAGAGTGGCAAGTGCTGAACGTCGCCAACTTCGAGTGCGTGCCAGAGCGTGACGGCACCAACTCCGACGGTTGCGTGATCATCAACTTCGCCCAGAAGAAAGTGCTGATCGCCGGCATGCGTTACGCCGGTGAAATGAAGAAAGCCATGTTCTCCGTGCAGAACTTCCTGCTGCCGGCCGCTGACGTGCTGCCAATGCACTGCGCTGCCAACATCGGCGAAGAAGGCGACGTGACCCTGTTCTTCGGTCTGTCGGGCACCGGCAAGACCACCCTGTCCGCCGACGAAAGCCGTTACCTGATCGGTGACGACGAACACGGCTGGGGCGAAGGCGTTGTCTTCAACATCGAAGGCGGCTGCTACGCCAAGTGCATCGACTTGTCCGAGAAGAACGAGCCGGTCATCTGGAAAGCCATCAAGCACGGCGCGGTACTGGAAAACGTCGTGATCGACGACGCCAAGCACGCCGACTACGCCGATGTCAGCCTGACCCAGAACAGCCGCGCGGCCTACCCGCTGGAGCACGTTGCCAAGCGTTCCGAGAAGAACCTGGGCGGCGAGCCGAACGCTGTGATCTTCCTGACCTGCGACCTGACCGGCGTGCTGCCGCCAGTGTCGATCCTCAACGAAGAACAAGCGGCCTACCACTTCCTGTCCGGCTACACCGCACTGGTGGGCTCGACCGAAATGGGTTCGGGCAGCGGCATCAAGTCGACCTTCTCCACCTGCTTCGGCGCACCGTTCTTCCCGCGTCCGGCCGGCGAATACGCTGAACTGCTGATCAAGCGCATCCGCGGCTTCGGCTCCAAGGTCTACCTGGTCAACACCGGCTGGACCGGTGGCGGCTACGGCGTCGGCAAACGCTTCAACATCCCGACCACCCGCGCGGTGATCGCAGCGATCCAGAGCGGCGCGCTGATCGGTGCTGCCACCGAGCACCTGGACACCATCAACCTGGACGTGCCACTGGCCGTACCGGGCGTCGAAACCAACCTGCTCAACCCACGCAACACCTGGGCTGACAAGGCTGCATACGACGAAGCTGCCAAAGCACTGGCCGGTCTGTTCATCGAGAACTTCAAGAAGTTCGAAGTGAGCGACGCGATCAAGGCTGCCGGGCCTAAGTTGTAAGACTTAGTTCTGGTGAATGAAAAAGCCGCCTGTTGAGGGCGGCTTTTTTGTGGGTGACGGGTTGGACTTCATTGTCAGATCAACTGCCATTATTCCCGCAGAATCCGCGTTAAACAGCCAGAATAATGCTACTTAAGGAGCCGCGAACTCCTAAGCATTTTCCCTCCAGCCATCATGGCCATTGCCGTCTGGTATGCAGCACTCGTAGCACTTCCACAACATCAACTTTGACTGTGTAGATGATGACGTAGTTTGGAGTGACGACGATTTCGCGGGTACCTCCCGCGATACCTTTTCGGTACAGGGCTGGGTGCTGCCGAGCGCTTTCTCCTTTCAGTTCGAAAGCCTCATCAAGTTCAATCGCTGCAGCGGGATTTTCCTGGCCGATACGCTCCATGATGTTGTCTCGGTCATCCAGCGCTTCTTGGCGCCAGACCAACCTCATCAACGTGCTCGCTGACGAAGGGCATCCCGTTTGGCGGCAAATATCCTGCGAGCGTCTTCATCGCTGACGCTGGGTCTTGGGTCATCAATGCTGATTTGTACCTGTTGCTTGACCCATTCTTCATACGCAGCTGCTTCATGAGCTTGTTTCATCGCTTCGGCGCGATCAGGGCGGGCATAGGTTTTTATCTGAAGAGGGTCATAACTGGAGGCGTCCACATCGAAGTGATTGATGCCCACTCCTTGCAGGTAGGTCACCAGTGTTTCAATCCGCTTGAACAGACGTACCTGGCCACTGCGTTGTGCGGTCAGTGAGTATTCTTTGCTTCCTTGCTGAATCTGAATCGACCAGCCACCCGGTTTGGCGACGATATGTGCGCTACTGATCGAACCGTTCTCAAACAGCCGCGTGAGAGTGCTGTGATCAATGGTTTCAGTGGTCATGAAGGCAAGCCCTTGGTTGAACAATGGCTCCCATCGTACGCAATCAATAATAGTTTGCAAAATTCTGATCCTTAAGTTTTGCGCCGGAGATGTCAGCGTCAGTGTTCGAGATAGAGGCAGGCAGTTCTAGCCATGAACACGCCTGCCCGAGGAGTCCGTCAGGCCGGCGCTTTCCAGTTGAGCATTCGTTGCTGGGCGACCTGGAGCAGGTCATAGCCGTCTTTGGTGAGAAGGTAGAGCGCGTGGGTGATGTGCGGGATGTCTTCGACATCGGCGTGTTTGAAGCAGAGGCAGTAGAGGGTTTGCAGCAGGTCGCTTGATGCGCGCAGGCGCTGGACGGCGCATTCGAGGATGTCTTGGGGGTTGGCTTCGGTGTCGATGACGAGGGGCTTGGTGTCGGTGAGGTTGGAGTCGAGTGGGCGGTAGCGATTGGAGTGGAGCTCGTTCCATGATTTCATTTTTTCTATCTCTGCAGGCATCAATGAACCGCTGCTACCGTGACCAAGCGGTGGAGGCGGACTGTGTTCAGGTTGGTCAAACCGGCAGAGATAACCCGGTACGCCGAAGCGTCCCAAACACAGCCCGCCATAAAGCGTGCCGACAGAAATAGGTCGGCAGCATACAAGGGCATGCATCAGTTATCTCTGTTTTTCAGGTGACCAAACCTGAATCGCTGATTGGGTAGCGATGCTCACAACTATAGATTTGGGCTAACAGGCGCCGATAGAAGACAAGGCGCCGCCGCGTGTAGGAACGGGATGCAGATTCGGGCAGGCCGTTCCTACAGATCAATAACGGTTTTCAACGAATCGCCCGATACCCCTCAACATCCAGCACACTCGTCGTCAACCCGGTCGCCGGGGTGTAGATCCCGCCTTTCACCGTCGAGAACGGCACGCCTTTGCTGCCCAGCGATACGTAGCGTTCGCCTTGATCCAGTTCGGTGAACCAGGTGTAGGAACACTTTTCCATGGCCTTGTATTTCGCTGCCGCGTTGACGATGGCGGCAGAGTGGTTGCGAAGGTCGGCATCGGTGAGGTTGAGGTTCTTGTCGAGGACGGTGCCCCAGCGTTTCAGGCAGACCTCGGCAAAGTGACGGACGATGAGGCCGGGTTCGGCCAGCACTTTTGGACCACTGTTGCCGTCGGCGGAGGCGTTGCCGACCAGGGTGGCGTGACGGCCGGGCATGGGGAAGATGCTGGTCTTGGTGCCGGTCGCGGTTTGTGGAATGACGCAACTGAAACCCTTGGAGCGCTCATCCCGCGCATAGAAACCCACATATTCTTTTACGTTGCTATTGAGCTTTACCCGGTGTTCCTGAAAGTTACCGATGCCCGGCACCGGGTCGATAGCAAAGATATTCACTGGAATGTTTTTCAGTGCACTGTCGTTGAACATGGCATTGGCCAGCATATGACAACTGATACCGCCGCGGCTCCAGCCCACCAGATTGACTTTTGTTGGAATAACACCGTCCTTGCGAAAGGTTTTGATAATTTGCTCCTGTAACTTCTGTTGCGTGACGCTGCGATCGCCATAGTTATATTTACGCCACAGCCAGGAACCTTCGACTTTTACATCTTCAATCGGAATGCCGGCGGCTTTGAGGCGGTTGTATTCCGCTTCGGTCAGTTGTTCGCGCTGCCAGTCACATTGGCCTTTGATGATGTTCATCGCGTGCTGGACGTTTTCCTCCCAGCCCTTGCCGAACAAGGTGCCACTGAGGCCGTAGTCCTTGGACTGGGTGAACAGTTCATCGGCTTGCAGGTTGCTGGTGCCGGGGCCGTCGACCACGATCCAGTCGGCGAACTCGCGCCCGGTGTGGTGAGCGGCCAGTGTGGAGACCAATTCCCCATTCCAATAGTTAACGTGTGCATTATCAAACTTTGTCGAACCTGTACCGCAGAAGAAAATAGTCAGAGTTGTCATGTTATTACTCTTGGTTGATGTAAGAGCAGACAGACTAGTTCCGGTTTTTGTTGTAATGAAAGCGATGGGTTGTTGCGAACTTTGTAAGTGTGGCTGGCAGTATTAGTTATTTATTTGTTGTCTGGCAACTTCCAGCAAGTCACAACCGTCTTGCGTCAATAAATAAAGCGCATTGACGATGTTGGGAATATCTTTCACATCGGCCTGTTTGAAACACAAGCAGTAAAGAGTTTCCAGCAGATCGCTGGCGGCACGCAGACGTTGATCGGCGGCATTGAGCAGGTCGCCCGGTTTTGCTTCGGTGTCGATAACCAATACCGGTTTTTCAATGTCGCAAGTCTTGAGAGGGCGAAAACGGGTATTCAGCGGTTTGTACATATTCATGATCAAGGTGTGTCCCTTACGAAGTCGCTTCGGTGAGCCGACACAGAGTTTTCAGTCGCGCCAGCCACTATAGAAGGGGGCTGACCGCAGGGACAAGACGGCCGCAATGGACAGATTTCGTAAGGGTTTTTTCCACGATATGGGCATTTGCCCTACATGTTTTTTCGGTTTTTCAAAGCCAAACCCTTATTAGCGAATTTTCCGACGTGATTATCAGGCGTTTCAAAGTAAACCTCTGTATGGTGCGCGCCAGAATCCGTAGGGCGTTTCCAAACGTCCGACACAGACTTAAAGGGAATTAGGTATGCAGTGGCTACGAATGGCCTCGATCGTTTTGCTGTGGGTGAGTGGCTGTCGTTTGGCGTTGGCCTCCGACATGGGCAATGGGTTGGTGCTTGCCAACCTGGAGCGCACCGATTGGCCCGACGCGCTCGCCACTCAGGCTGACATCGACACAGCTGCCCGCGCTGAGGTGCTGGTTTTCGGCAAGGCTCTGCTGGCGAGCGAAGCCCTGGATGAACCGGGACTCACGCAACGACTGGGCGTGCAGCCAATGCAGCTCAAGTCGATCAGACAAGTGCGCGACGGTCTGTGGGATCGCTTGCTCAATACCTACCGCAATGCCAGCACTCACTGCGACGAGAAAGCATTTTGCCCCCGGGTGCGCAGTGTTGCCGACTTGCGTCAACTGGCGGCAGCCTTCACCGGCGATATCAGCCCGGCTCATGCACGATGGGCGAGCCAGAGCCTCGATGTGCATGAACGGGTACTGGATGAGCAATTGCGGGTAGCCGTATTGCGGCCCTGACACAGCGCTTGTGGGGGTTAAGTCGAGGGCGCTGCGGTGACGGTCACGGCGCTGGCCAGGATCGGCGGAAAGTCTTCGGGAGAGGGTGTGCAGCCTCCCAGCAGCAGGGAGGCCAAGATCAGGGCGAGGGGCAGTTTCAAGTTGTTCGACATGTTCACTCCTTGGTAAAAATCCATGCGCATGGGCCGTCCTGGCTCAAGGCGTGACGGACATTACCCTCGGGTCGCTTCACACGGCGATGAACAAAGTGTTTCATTTGTTTGATCCCTTGACCGAGCCGTCGACGCTGTATCATCCCGTATCGATTTGACCCCCGACCTATTCTCGACGCGCTGCGATCGCCCGCTAGGCTGTTGGCATCACAGCGGTCAACGGAGTGACAGCGAATGCACAACACCCTGGAACAGGTTTTCGGTTATCCACAGTTTCGACCCGGTCAGGAGGCCGCGATCAGCGCTGTTCTCGCTGGGCGCTCGGCAGCCGCGATATTTCCCACGGGCTCCGGCAAATCCCTTTGTTACCAGGTCCCGGCACTCTTGCTGCCGCACCTGACGCTGGTGGTCTCACCGTTGCTGGCGCTGATGCAGGATCAGCTCGAGTTCTTGCGCCGGCACGGGATATCCGCAGGCAGCATCGATTCGGCGCAGAGCCGCGAAGATGCCAACGACGTGATGGCCCGCGCCCGTTCGGGTGAGCTGAAGATCCTGATGATTTCCGTGGAGCGTTTGAAGAACGAGCGCTTTCGCAACTTTTTGCAGCAGGTTCCGATCTCGCTGCTGGTGGTGGATGAGGCGCACTGCATCTCCGAGTGGGGCCACAACTTCCGCCCCGACTACCTCAAGCTGCCGGACTACCAGCGCCAGTTCAACATCCCGCAAACCCTGCTGCTGACCGCCACTGCAACGCCAAAAGTCATCGCCGACATGCAAGCGAAATTCGCCATCGCGGCAGACGATGTGGTGACCACCGGTTTCTACCGGCCCAACCTCAATCTGCTGGTCGAGCCGGTGCGTGGGCAGGACAAGCGCCGGCGTCTGGTGGAGTGGATGACCGAGCGCGCAGGTCAGCCGAGCATCGTCTACGTGACCCTGCAGAAAACCGCCGAGCAGATTGCCGAACATCTGGAGCGCAATGGCATTCAGGCCGAGGCTTATCACGCCGGTTTGCCCCATGAGCAACGGGACGCGATCCAGAAGCGCTTCATGGGCGGGCAGTCCGATTGCATCGTCGCCACCATCGCCTTCGGTATGGGCATCGACAAGAGCGACATCCGCAACGTGGTGCATTTCGACCTGCCCAAATCCATCGAAAACTACAGCCAGGAAATCGGCCGTGCAGGGCGTGACGGGCAACCGTCTGATTGTCTGGTACTGGCCAACCGCGACAGCCTCAACGTGCTGGAAAACTTCGTGTATGGCGACACGCCGGAACAGGAGGGCATTCGTCATGTGCTGGACGAGCTGCAGGCCGCCGCGCCGGAAGGCCAATGGGAGTTTCTGCTCGGGCCGCTGGCGGACCAGAGCAATATTCGCGCGTTGCCTTTGAAGACGTTGTTGGTGCAGTTGGAGCTGCGAGGACTGATTGCCCCGCGCTACGCGTACTACGCCGAGTACCGTTTCAAATACCTGCTGGAGCCCGAAGCGTTGCTTGAGCGTTTTGAAGGTGAACGCAGGGATTTCGTCGCCGTGATCATCCAGACCTCAAGCCGCGCGCGTACCTGGGCCACGGTGAATTTCCAGGCGATGTACGAGCAGTATTCCGCCGAGCGCAACCGCGTGGTGAAGGCGCTGGATTACTTTCAGGAGAAGGGCTGGGTCGAGCTTGAGAGCAAGCAGATGACCGAGGTCTACAACGTCCTGCGCGGCGATTTCGACAGCCAGGCCCTGAGCGCTGACCTGCACGACTATTTCACCCGCCATGAACAAACCGAAGTGGCGCGGATTCACGCCATGCTCGAGCTGTTCGCCACCGAGCGATGCCTCGGATATCGGCTGGCGGAATATTTTGGCGATCACAATGTGCCGCAGCAGTGCGGAAATTGCTCGGTGTGTCACGGGCACATCGCCCGGCTGCCGGCACCTCCTGAATTGCCGGCGCTTGTGGATAAAAATTTTGCGGCGTTGTGTGGAGAATTTATCCACAGGCATCAACAACTGACCGGCAGTGCTCCGTCGGCCGAGCGATTGACCCGGTTTCTGTGCGGAATCAGCGTGCCGTTGTTTACCAAGCTCAAGGCGCGGGCCATTTCCGGGTTTGCGGCGCTTGAGGAATATCCCTACGCCGAGGTCCGGGCCTGGGCTCAGACGCATCTTTGAAGTTCCGAATCCATCTGCTGAATGTCGATCATCACGGCAATGAACTTCAAAAATGCCCGGTGGCTGACTATGGTGATGGCTGTCTTCGGATCGCCAACAAGAGAACAACATGAGCCAGACATCCTTCGCTATTCAGCAGGCCGCCGTGATCGGCGCCGGCACCATGGGCCGCGGCATTGTCATGTGCCTGGCCAACGCCGGCGTATCAGTGCAGTGGGTCGATAACAATCCACAGATGCTCGAACAGGCGCTGTCCACCGTGGCCGATACCTACGCGCACAACGTGCGACAGGGCCGGATCGATCAGGCCGAAGCCGATGCGCGGATTGCCCGTGTCAGCACGGCGGCAGACTACGTGGCAATCCGCAACGTCAACCTGGTGATCGAAGCGGTGTACGAGAACCTCGAGCTCAAGCAGAAGATCTTCCGCGAGCTCGATGGCGTGTTGAAACCCGAGGCGCTGCTGGCGAGCAATACTTCGGCGCTGGATATCGACGCCATTGCTGCCGCGACACGGCGACCGACTCAAGTGCTGGGCCTGCATTTCTTCAGCCCGGCGCACATCATGAAGTTGCTGGAAATAGTCCGTGGCGCACAAACTTCTCCGGCTGTGCTTGAAGCCGCTCTGGAGCTGGGCAAGCGCATGGGCAAGGTCAGTGTGGTGTCGGGCAACTGCCAAGGTTTTATCGGCAACCGCATGCTGCATCCGTATGTGCTCGAAGCGCGCAAGATGTTGCTCGAAGGGGCGTACCCGCATCAGGTCGATGCGGCATTGCAGAGCTTCGGTTTTGCCATGGGGCCGTTTCGCATGTACGACGTGGTCGGCATCGATCTCGAGTGGCGTGCCCGTGAACTGGCGGGCAAGGGGCAGGATGCACCCGAGGTTCAGGTGGATAACCGTTTGTGCGAACTGGGTCGCTTCGGTCAGAAGTCCGGCAACGGTTATTACCACTACGAGCCGGGCAGTCGTCAGGCCGAGCATGATCCCGAGGTCGATGCGCTGGTTTTGAGCGTCAGCGAGGGGCTGGGGTTTCATCGCCGGGATATCGGCTCGGAAGAGATCCTTGAGCGGTGCCTGCTGGCGTTGGTCAACGAGGGCGCGAAGATCCTGCAGGAAGGGATTGCCGAGTCGGCGCATGACATCGATCAGGTTTATCTGAATGGCTACGGCTTCCCGGCAGAGAGAGGCGGGCCGATGGCCTGGGCGGATGATCAGGGTCTGGCCGACATTCACAAGCGATTGCTGGCGCTGGAGACCCGGCAGGGCGATCACTGGCGGCCGGCGCCAGTGATTGGCGAGCTGGCGGCGCGCGGCAAGGGTTTTTATCTTTAGACTGAGCAGATCACTCCAGGAATCGACACTGATGTCCAACCCGATGCCGCAACGCAGCGATTACCCGCACTTCCAGCCGATCACCACGCGCTGGCACGACAACGACGCCTACGGCCACGTCAACAACGTCACCTATTACAGCTTCTTCGACACGGCGGTGAACACCTACCTGATTCAGGTCGGGGGGCTGGATATCCATGACGGCGAGGTGGTGGGGTTTGTGGTGAGTTCGTCCTGCGACTACTTCGCGTCGATCGCTTTTCCGGATCGAATCGAGATCGGCTTGCGGGTAGGCAAGCTGGGTAATAGTTCGGTGCAATACGAGCTGGCGGTGTTCAAGGCCGAAGAAGACGAGGCCTGTGCCGCCGGGCGCTTCGTGCATGTGTTTGTCGACCGGGCGTCCAATCAGCCGGTGTCGATTCCAACCCGATTGCGCGAAGCGCTGGAACGCCTGGCGATGTGACAGGCAAAAAAAATCGCAGCCCGGGGGAGCTGCGATCTGGATGTATCGGCTAAAGAGGCCAGGCCTCAGTCGCGATAGTAGCGGTGATGCTTGCGATGGCCATAGGCATGGCCACGACCTGGGTGACGGTCACGGTAGTAGCGACGATCATCATGGCGACGATCGTAATGACGATCATCGTCATCGCTCTTGTTGCCCATGTAGTTGCCCAGCGCGCCACCCGCGCCGCCGCCGGCTGCTGCGCCGATCAGGCTGCCGGTGGTGCCGCCCATGCTGCGGCCGACCACGTTGCCGCCGGCTGCGCCCAGCGCACCGCCAATGGCTGCTTCACCACGGCTGCGCTTGTCGGCGCCCACCGCACTACCACCCGCGCCGCCCAGGGCTGCGCCGATGGTTGAACCTGTACTGCCGCCTAACGATTGACCGACGACCGAGCCAAGAACCCCGCCCAATGCGCCGCCCACACCTGCTTCGGTGGTGCCTCCGGCAGAAGCGAAGCCACTGACCAGGCCAAGGGACAACAAGAGAATCGAGGAGAACTTCATAGAGGAGCCTCAAAGGGATGACGGCGCGATCCTGAGGCTCTGCAATGGGCGTGACAATCGAAATCCGACGAATAGCACGACCTGTATACAATTCTGCAAGTTGCTGATTTTTGGGCGGAACTTAACGGTTTTTCGCCGGTCTTTAACTACTTCGGACAGGCCGCTTTGATCACAAAGCGGCCTTTTTTGTGGGCGTTCGAAAAGTGCTCGTGCAGGAAAGTATCATTGAATCGGCTGCCGCTTTTCGCGAGCAAGCGCCGTATCAGGCCGATCTGGCCATGATCAGCCCCGTTTCGCTCGCCGCTTCCAGGCGAATGGCAATGAACTTCGACGTCGGCGTATGGCTGCCATCGCCGGTGCTTTCCAGCGGCACCAACGGGTTCACCTCAGGGTAATAAGCCGCCGCCTGCCCCGCAGGAATATCGAACGCCAAGAGCGTGAAGCCCTTCACCCGACGTTCACGGCCATCGTCCCACAGCGACACGATGTCAGCCTTCTGCCCAGGCTTGAAGCCCAGGCGAATGATGTCTGCTTCGTTGGCGAACAGCACATCACGTTGCCCCTTCACGCCGCGATAACGATCGTCGAGACCATAAATCGTGGTGTTGTACTGATCGTGAGAGCGCATCGATTGCAGGATCAGATCCGGCAGTTTGCCGGTGGCGCGAGTGCGTTCGTGGATCAGGTCCTTGGGCAGCATGTTCGGCTTGAAGTTGGCCCGACCGGACGTGGTGTTCCACTTGCGCGCGCCGGCGCTGTTGCCGAGGTAGAAGCCGCCCGGGTTCTTGACCTTCTCGTTGAAGTCCTTGAAGCCCGGAATGGTGTCGGCGATCAGTTCGCGGATGCGCCGGTAGTCGGCCACCAGCCAGTTCCAGTCCACCGGTTTGCTGCCCAGGGTCGCGGCGGCGATGCCGGCGATGATCGACGGCTCGGAGCGCATCTGGTTCGACAGCGGCTGCAACTGACCGTTGGAGGCGTGCACCATGCTGAACGAGTCTTCCACGGTGACGGCTTGGGGGCCTTCGGTCTGGATATCGATGTCGGTACGACCCAGGCACGGCAGGATCAGCGCGTCCTTGCCGTGGGCCAGGTGGCTGCGATTGAGCTTGGTGCTGATCTGCACGGTCAGGTCACAGTTGCTCAGGGCCTGGAAGGTGCGCGGGCTGTCCGGCGTGGCCTGGGCGAAGTTGCCGCCCAGACCGATAAACACCTTGGCGCGACCTTCGGCCATCGCGTGAATCGCTTCGACCACGTTGTGCCCGTTGTGACGTGGCACCTTGAACTGGAAGCGGCGTTCAAGGGAATCAAGGAACGCCACCGGCGGACGTTCGTTGATGCCCATGGTGCGGTCGCCCTGCACGTTACTGTGGCCGCGCACCGGGCACAGACCGGCGCCGGGTTTGCCGATGTTGCCGCGCAGCAGCATCAGGTTGGCGATTTCCTGGATGGTCGGCACCGAGTGGCGATGCTGGGTGATGCCCATCGCCCAGCACATGATCACGTTCTTGCCTTTGGCGTACATGCGCGCCGCCTGTTCGATCTCCACCAGGGTCAGGCCGGACTGCTCGACGATCTGCTCCCACGGCGTGTCGTCGACAACACCGAGGTACTCGAGCACGTTGATGCTGTGTTCATTGAGGAAATCGTGATCGAACACGGCCGGTGCGCCAGCCTTCTGCGCATCGCGCTCCCATTGCAGCAGGAACTTGGCCATGCCGCGCAACACCGCCATGTCGCCGCCCAGCGCCGGGCGGAAATACGCGGTGTTGGTCGGCTTGTCGCCGTTGGTGAGCATTTCCAGCGGATGCTGCGGGTGCTGGAAGCGTTCCAGGCCGCGTTCTTTCAGCGGGTTGACGCACACCACCTGGGCACCGCGTTTCACCGCTTCACGCAGCGGTTCGAGCATGCGCGGGTGGTTGGTGCCGGGGTTCTGGCCCCAGACAAAAATCGCATCGGCATGTTCGAAGTCGTCGAAGGTCACGGTGCCTTTGCCGACGCCGACACTCTGCGCCAGGGCCACGCCGCTGGCCTCGTGGCACATGTTCGAGCAGTCGGGGAAGTTGTTGGTGCCGAAGGCGCGCACGAACAGTTGATACAGGTACGCCGCTTCGTTGCTGGCGCGGCCCGAGGTGTAGAACTCGGCCTGATCCGGGCTCGACAGCGCTTGCAGGTGTTTGCCGATCAGCGCGTAGGCGTCGTCCCAGCTGATGGGTTTGTAGCGATCGGTTTCGGCGTCATACACCAGCGGTTCGGTCAGACGACCTTGATATTCAAGCCAGTAGTCGCTCTGTTCCAGCAGCGAGGTGACGCTGTGTTTGGCGAAAAATTTGCCATCGACCCGGCGCTTGGTCGCTTCCCAGTTCACCGCCTTGGCGCCGTTCTCGCAGAACTTGACCATGCCGCTTTCCGGCGAGTCGCCCCAGGCGCAGCCCGGGCAGTCGAAGCCACCGTTCTGGTTGGTCTTGAGCATCATGCGCAGGTTTTTCAGCGCGTTGTCGCTGGTCAACCAGGCCTGGGCCACGCTGATCAGGGCGCCCCAGCCACCGGCCGGGCCCTTGTAAGGCTTGTAGCGCGGAACGGGTTTCTGGTCGGCTTGATGATGTTGGCTCACGGGTGTTTCTCCATTTCTGGGCTATACACCCGCGGCGCGTTCTTCTGCGGCAGGTGGATGAGATTGAGGTTGTGGCGTCGCGCCCATTGCACGGCGAGACCGGTAGGCGCGGACAGGCTGACCAGGGTCTGAATCCCGGCCCGCAGGACTTTCTGGATCAATTCGAGGCTGCAACGGCTGGTGACAATTGCCAGGCCGCCGGCTGTGGATATCTTTTGCCGGATCAGGCCGCCGATCAGTTTGTCGAGGGCGTTGTGCCGGCCGATGTCTTCGCGGCCCAGCAGCAATTCACCGCTGGCGTTC
This sequence comes from Pseudomonas sp. NFIX49, assembly GCF_900115915.1. Classification (NCBI taxonomy): domain Bacteria; kingdom Pseudomonadati; phylum Pseudomonadota; class Gammaproteobacteria; order Pseudomonadales; family Pseudomonadaceae; genus Pseudomonas; species Pseudomonas sp. NFIX49. The sequence continues at coordinate 179,284 of NZ_FOYE01000004.1, forward strand.
ATGAACACCGCCGCGTGCACTGCGCCGCAATGCTGACCCAGCGGTTGGAATGCGCCGATACGCTGACGCAAACCATCGAGCCATTCGGCGGGCGGCAAAGGTGCACCGGGCAAGACCTTGAGGTCAGGCAGCGCCTGCTCCACCGCTTCCACGCCGCACAGTCCGCAACCGCTGGTGCCGGCCAGTTGCCGCCGCTGCTGCTTGAGGTTCCAGAAGGCGCGGTTGGCAATGGTCACTTGTGCGTATTGCGCCGAGCCCGAGTCGCTCAGTTGCAGGTCGTAGATGTCCGAAACGTCTTCGATGATGCCGCTGCCGAGGCTGAAACCGACGATGAAGTCTTCAAGGTCGGTCGGCGTCACCAGCATCACGGCCTGACTGATGCCGTTGTAGGCAATCGCCAACGCGACTTCTTCGGCCAGCGCGGTGCTGGCCGATTCCGCGAGGGGGAGATCGCTGTAGCTGTAGGTCTGACTGGCGGCTGGCGCGGGCGTTTCGAGAGCAGGCGCCGCGCAGGCCGGGCGCTTGGCGTTCATGGCATCACCGACGGATTGATCAACGTTAAGACTAGGCGCGGCAAGATGTCGCGTCTAATCGCTAGTGTCGATCCCTTGATAGATGCCGTCGATCAAGCGTCCGTGGGTGATTTTTGATAGAGCGCGAAACAGGCCTCGGCGAGCGCCGAGCGTGGGGCGCCGCGACGCATGATCAGGCCCAAGCGGGCGAGGGTCTGGGCGTTTTCGATGGGTTGCAGGCGCAGGTTATCCGTGAGGTTTTCCAGGCCGCCGTCCAGTGGCATCACCGCGCAGCAAAGGCCGCCGTGCACCGCTTGCAACAATTGGTGAACGGCGTCGGTTTGCAGTAACGGCTGCGGCGTCAGGCCACGACTGTGGAAGTTATGGTCGATGGACTGGCGAAAGTGCATGCCGCTGGTGAGCATGCCCAGGGGCAGTTCGATCAGCGATTCCCAACTCAGCGGCGCCTCACCAAAGTTGAAGAACCGCTGGTCGTAGAGCAGACCCATCTGCGTTTCGCTGAACGCCAGGGATTCAAACCGCTCGCCGTCGAGGCGGTCCAGGTAAGACACGCCAATGTCGATGCGGTTGTTCGCCAGTTGCTCCAGAACCTGTTCGGAGCTCAGCGAGGACAGTTCGAAGCGCAGGTTTGGATGTTGTGCGTGCAGGCGTTGCATCAACGGCAGTGCATCGAAACTCGACAACGGCACCACGCCCAGGCGCAGGGTGCCGATCAGATTGCCGCGACAGGCCGCCGCTTCCGCCTGCAAGCCGTCGTAGGCCGCCAGTACCGTGCGTGCCCAGGCCAGCACCCGTTCCCCCGGCGCGGTGAACCCTTCGAAGCGCTGGCCACGGTTGACCAGTGGCAGGTCGAGTTCTTCCTCGAGGCTGCGCAGGCGCATTGACAGGGTCGGCTGGGTGATGTGGCAGCGGGCGGCGGCCTGGCCGAAGTGGCGGGTTTCGTCGAGGGCGATGAGGAATTTCAGCTGCTTGATGTCCATCTTCGCTCCGGGGCGCTGGCAGGGGTGGGCGATTCTACCGCTTGAGTGACGGCAGGGTCATTGGTCGGCTTGGAACCGGGTTTGTCCGGGGTGGTCTAGGCTTGGGCGTCTGGAACCCAAATCAAGGAGTGTGCGCCATGAGTCTTTTGAGCTTTGTGAAAGAAGCGGGTGAGAAACTGCTCGACCTGCTGACCCCCGGCAACGCCAATGCCAGCGAGCAATTGAAGGAACACATCAGCAAGGTCGGGTTGGGTAATCCGAATGTCCAGGCAACCGTGGACGGGGACAAGGTGACCGTTACCGGTGAAGTGGCGAGCCAGGAAGAGAAAGAGAAGATTCTTCTGGCAGTGGGCAACATTGCCGGTGTCGGCAGCGTCGATGACCAGATCACCGTGACCGGGCCGGTTGTGGCGGCGGCGCGTTTTGTGGTCGTGAAGAAGGGCGACACCCTCAGTGCAATTTCCCTGGCGGTGTATGGCAACGCCAACCAGTACAACAAGATCTTCGAGGCCAACAAGCCACTGCTGTCACACCCGGACAAGATTTATCCGGGGCAGACGCTGCGTATTCCCGAGTAACAACATGCCTGCGGGAGCAGCCTTTGGCGGCTCCTGCAGTCTTCAGAGCCCGGTAATCAGAGCCCGGCAATCAAATCCCGATAATCCTCGACCGCCGCAAACTCCCCGGTGTCTTTCGGCCCTTTGCGGCTGTCCGGTTCCTTAACGGCCAACAGATGCGCCACGCCGAAATTCCGTGCACTGCGCAGGATCGGCAAGGTGTCGTCGATGAACAGACTGCGCGCCGGGTCGAAGTCGATGTCGGTCTGCAACGCGTCCCAGAATTGCGGGTTCTCCTTGGGAAAACCGTAATCGTGGGAGCTGATCAGCCGCTCGAAGTACGGCGCCAGTTCGATGCGTTCCAGTTTCAGCGACAGTGAATCGCGGTGGGCGTTGGTGATCATCACCACGCGTTTGCCGGCTCGCTTGATCGCTTCCAGAAAAGTGTCGGCGTCCGGGCGCAGGGCGATCAGGTGGGCGGTTTCCCGTTTCAGTTCGCGAACTGACAGCTTCAGTTCGGCGCTCCAAAAGTCCAGGCAGTACCACTGCAGCTGACCGGCATGGCGCTCGAACAACGGCTGCAATTCCATTTCCGCCATGACCCGGCTCACGCCATGCAGTTCGGCATAGCGCTGCGGCAGGTGTTCCAGCCAGAAGTGATTGTCGAAGTGCAGGTCCAGCAACGTGCCGTCCATGTCGAGCAGAACGGTATCGATGTCGGACCACGGTAATGAAGGCATGGCAACGTCTCGAGCGGTAGAAGGATATCCGACGCAAACAATCGGAAAAGCCGCGTTATAGTAGCGCGTTCACGCCAAGGAGCTTTGCATGCGCCAGAAACCCACCGTACTCGCCCGCGAGATCGTCGCCACCAGCCGGCTGTTCTGCGTCGAAGAGCTGAAGCTGCGTTTCTCCAATGGCGTGGAACGCACCTACGAGCGACTGGTCGGCAAGGGCGCCGGCTATGGCGCGGTGATGATCGTGGCAATGCTCGATGCCGAGCACGCGGTGCTGGTCGAAGAATACTGCGGCGGTACCGACGAATATGAACTGTCGCTGCCCAAAGGCCTGATCGAGCCCGGCGAAGATGTGCTGGCTGCCGCCGAGCGCGAGCTCAAGGAAGAAGCCGGTTATGGCGCGCGACAGCTGGAGCATCTGACCGAGTTGTCGTTATCTCCCGGTTACATGAGCCAGAAAATCCAGGTGGTGCTGGCCACCGACCTGTACGAAGAACGCCTCGAAGGCGATGAACCCGAGCCCATGCGTGTGGACAAGGTCAACCTGCGGGAGCTGTCGGCACTGGCGCAGAATCCGAATTTCAGTGAGGGACGCGCCCTGGCGGCGTTGTACCTGACCCGCGACCTGCTGACCCAGCGCGGATTTTTCCAGTCATGAGTGAGATGCCGATGAATTTTCCCCATCCGTTGATGGCGCCGGTGGTTGAACTGGCACTGCGGGCCGGTGAGGCGATCCTGCCGTTCTGGCGTGCCGATGTGGCCGTCACCGCCAAGTCCGATGATTCGCCGGTGACGGCGGCGGACATGGCCGCTCACCATGTGATCGTGGCGGGCCTGACGGCGCTGGACCCGAGCATTCCGGTGCTGTCCGAAGAGGACGCCGACATCCCGCAAAGCGTGCGCGCAGGCTGGCAGCGCTGGTGGCTGGTGGACCCGCTGGATGGCACCAAGGAGTTCATCAGCGGCAGCGAAGAATTCACCGTCAACATCGCGCTGATCGAAAACGGCCGGGTGGTGTTCGGTGTGGTGTCGATGCCGACCAACGGACGCTTCTACGTCGGCGGAGCCGGGCTCGGTGCCTGGCGCGGCGACACGGGCGGTACGCCGCTGGCGATTCAGGTGCGTGATGTGCCGGGACCTGGCAAAGCGTTCACCGTGGTCGCCAGCCGCCGCCATTCGAGTCCGGAGCAGGAACGCTTGCTGGCCGGTTTGAGCGCCAGCCTTGGTGAGTTGCAGCTGGCCAACATCGGCAGTTCGCTGAAATTCTGTCTGCTGGCCGAAGGTGCGGCCGATTGTTACCCGCGACTGGCGCCGACTTCGCAATGGGACACGGCGGCGGCGCAGGGCGTTCTGGAAGGGGCGGGCGGTGAAGTGCTCGACCTGAGTGGCGCAGCGTTCTGTTATCCAGCTCGGGAGTCTTTGTTGAACAGTTTCTTCCTGGCGTTGCCGGCGAAAGCAGCATGGCGGGCAAAGCTGCTCGAACTTGCCCGCTCGTAAGCGTGTTCAGTTTTCAGCGGTGCAGGACGTACTGCCCGCTGAACGTCACTGCATCCTCATCGCTCCCGGCATTGACGACCCGCGTGTGCAGCGTCAGTCGCGCGCGTCCGTAACGCTGATACATCGTCAGAAATTTCTTCCACTGCGCTGCGCTCGGTGACGGGCAGATCGCAATGGCATCACCGGTCACCGGCAGTGGATAGCTGATCTGCCCTTCCTGAATCACGATGTGACCGTCTTCGATGCCTTCCTCTTTCAAACGCAAATGCAGCCAGCCCCAACCGGCCAGCACCGCGCCGCAATACAGGCTGCCGCCGAACATGGTGCTCTTGTGATTGACGTTGGCGTCCAGCGGCAGGTGCAGGCGCAATTGCTGCTCGTGCCAGTCGAGTACCTTGAGGCCCATGTCCCGGGTCAGCGGGATGTCGTGATGAAGAATGGATTCCAGATAACGACTGTCGTGCTTCATGCCCGGACCTCTTGCGGCAGAAAAGTGAATTGAGTGAAGTTCATTCGGATTCGTCCGAATGGCCGCCGCTGCCCGCGAAATTCAGCCCGTGCTTGCGCAGTTTGTCGTGCAGGGTCTTGCGCGGAATACCCAGCGCTTCGGCCAGACTGCGCACGGAACTGTGAGAGCGGGCCAGTTCGGCGGCGATCAGGGATTTCTCGAAGTTTTCCACTTGCTCGCTGAGCCCTCCTGCCGTGATCTCGACGGTGGTGCCGGGGCTGCCATCGGGCTGCGTGTTGTCCAGGGCCAGTTCCAGGCCGAGGGCAAAGCGCTCCGCCGCGTTCTGCAATTCCCGCACGTTGCCTGGCCATGAATGCCGCAGCAGCAACGCCCGTTGCGCCGGTTGCAGTTCGTGCGGTGGCAGACCATGACGGGCGCTGGCTTCGTCGGCGTAATGCTGGAACAGCATCAACGCATCTTCGCCCCGTTCACGCAGTGGTGGAATGCGCAGCGGCGCCACGTTGAGGCGGTAATACAGGTCGGCCCGGAAGCGACCTTGATCGGCAGCCTGACGCAGGTCTTCCTTGGTGGCGGCGATAACGCGGATGTCCAGCGGGATCAACTGATTGCCGCCCAGACGCTCGACCACTCGCTCCTGCAACATGCGCAGCAGTTTGACCTGCACGTCCATGCTCATGCTCTCGATTTCGTCGAGGAACAGCGTGCCGCCATTGGCGAATTCGAACTTGCCGATCCGGCGCTTTTGCGCGCCGGTGAAGGCGCCGGGCTCATGGCCGAACAATTCGCTTTCGACCACCGACTCGGCCAGCGCCCCGGCGTTGATCGCCACGAACGGGCCGTTACGCCGACTCGAAAGATCATGCAGGGCGCGGGCGACGACTTCCTTGCCGGCGCCGGTTTCGCCGAGGATCAGCACGTCGGCCTTGGTCGCCGCCAGCGCGCCGATCTGCTCGCGCAGGCGCGACATCGGTGCAGACTGACCGACCAGCCGTGCGCTCAACTCGTTGCGATCACTCAGGGCCATGCGCAGGCTGCGGTTGTCCAGCACCAGGCGGCGCAGGGCCAGGGCGCGGCGCACGCTGTCGAGCAGGGCGTCGCTGGCGAAGGGCTTTTCCAGAAAGTCATAGGCACCCGCACGCATGGCTTGTACGGCCAGCGGCACATCGCCGTGGCCGGTGATCAGCAGCACCGGCAGCTCCGGGTCCTGGGCGTGCAGTTCGCTCAACAGCTCCAGGCCATCCATGCCGGGCATGCGGATGTCGCTGACCACGACGCCCGGCCAGTCACGCTCCAGTTGCGCGGCCAGACCCTTGGCCTCGGACAGCGGAAGAATTTTCAGGCCGGCCAGATCCAGAGTCTGGCCAAGGGCCTGACGCAGGTGCGGATCGTCGTCGATCAGCACCACCTGAATGCGGTTGTCGATGGTCATGCGCTTCGATCCTCGGACGGTTGCAGGCTGACCCCGGGCGCGCCGGCGCGCAGCCGCAGGGTGATCAGGGCGCCACCTTGCTTGTGGTTGGCGAACGACAGTTCACCGCCGAAGGCGCGCATCAGGGTTTCGCAAATGGCCAACCCCAGACCCAGACCCTGGGTGCGGGTCTTGGTCGTGTAAAACGGTTCGCTGGCACGGCCCAGGGCTTCCATGCAGAAACCCGGGCCATTGTCGCGAATGTACAGATTGACGCCTTCGTCGGTGGATTCGGCACTCAGCCACAATTTGCGCGGCGGGCCTTTTTCGGTCAGGGCGTCGAGGGCGTTGGCCAGCAGGTTGCCCAGCACCTGGCGCAGACGGGTTTCCCCGGCCTCGACCCAAAGGGTGGCGGCCGGCAGGTCGCGGATCAGTTCGACATCCATGCTCCGGCGACGTTTGGCCAGCAACGCCAGGGCGTCGTCCAGCGCCGGTTGCAGGGCCACGCTTTCCGGGGCGTGGCGGTCGCGGCGGGCGAAGGCGCGCAGGTGGGCGATGATCGAGGCCATGCGCCCGGTCAGCTCGCTGATCAGTTTGAGGTTGCCTCGTGCGTCTTCGGTGCGTTCGTGGTCGAGCAGCACTTCGGCGTTTTCGGCGTAGCTGCGGATCGCCGCCAGCGGCTGGTTGAGTTCGTGGCTGATGCTCGCCGACATCGTCCCCAGCGCCGACAGCTTGCCAGCCTGTACCAGATCGTCCTGGGCGCGCACCAGTTCCTGCTGGGCCTGTTCGCGTTCAAGCACTTCCTGTTTCAGTCGGCGGTTGAGGCCTTCGAGATCACTCGTGCGCTCGGCAACCCGGCCTTCGAGTTCCCGTCGGGCCTTGGCTTCAAAGGCGATCCGTTCCAGGTAATGACGACGACGCTGCATCATCAGGCCGAGCAACAGCATTACCACCAGCAAGGTGGCGCCGCCGATCGCCACCACCGTGCGCACAGGTCGGTCGATCAACGTACGCGGGGCGAGGATGCTGACGCTCCAGCCGGTTTCCGCGATCTCCTGGGTCTGCGGAAGCCACGCGGTCGGGCTCAGGTTCAAGGGGCGTGGCTCGCGGGTCGGGTAGGGCTGGATTGCGGTGATCGCCGCGCGCTCGGCATCACTGAGGGTGCGGGTCGCGCGAAAACGCCATTCCGGGCGCGAGGTGAGGATGACCACGCCGTTGTGGTCGGTCACCAGCAGTTGTTCCGGGGTTTTGCCCCACAGGCTTTCGGTGTGGTCGAGGTCAACCTTGATCACCAGCACGCCGATGATTTTTTCGCCGTTGCGCACCGCTGCGGCGAAGAAATAGCCGCGCTTGGCGGACGTGGTGCCCAGACCGAAGAAGCGCCCGAGGCGGCCGGCCATGGCCTCGCTGAAGTACGGCCGGAAAGAGAAATTGCGGCCGACAAAACTGTCGTGCTTGTCCCAGTTCGACGCCGCGAGCGTCTGGCCGCTGGTGTCCATCAGGTACATGACTTCGGCGCCGGTCTGCGCGGCGATGTTTTTCAACAGGCGGTTGGCGTTGCCCTGGGTCACGCCGTCGTCCGGCGCCCCGAGTACCGCGCGCAGCGCGGGCAGGTCGCCGAGGATTTGCGGCAGCACTTCATAGCGATGCAGCGTGCCCAACAGGTTGGCGACGTAGAGGTCGAGGGTCTGGCGATTCTGACCGGCCAGTTCGCTGCGGTAATAGCGCTCGGCCAGGTGTTCCAGCGGCCACAGCAACGGCGCCAGGCACAGGGCCAGCAGGGCGAGGCTGCGCCAGCGAGGGCGGCGGGGAAGGGTCGGAGTCATGAGCATCGGGCGCCTGTGGGTACAGGCGCATTATGCCTAGGCTTGCCGGCGCAGTCTGCGCACCCGTGGCCGGGTGTGCAGCGGCGCTAAAGATTCACACAGGGCTTCAGGAAAAGACGTCGGCGTCCTTGAAGAAGGCGGCTGCCTGATCCTTGGCCGACAGTTTTGGCGCTTCGTCCAGCTGCCAGTCGATAGCCAGATCCGGGTCATCCCAGCGAATGCTGCGCTCGGCCGACGGGGTGTAGTAGTCAGTAGTCTTGTAGAGGAATTCGGCGAACTCGCTCAGCACCACGAAACCGTGGGCGAAACCTTCCGGTACCCACAGTTGGCGATGGTTGTCGGCGGACAGGTGCACGGCCACCCACTTGCCGAAATGCGGCGAGCTGCGGCGGATATCCACGGCGACATCGAGGACTTCGCCGGCGGTGACGCGGACCAGTTTGCCCTGGGTATTTTCCAGCTGGTAATGCAGCCCGCGCAGCACTCCTTTCTGCGAGCGCGAGTGGTTGTCCTGCACAAACTGCGTGTCGAGGCCGGTGGCGTCCTGAAAGGCCTTGGCATTGAAACTTTCGTAAAAGAACCCGCGCTCATCACCAAACACCTTGGGTTCGATGATCAGGACACCAGGCAGGTCAGTGGGGATTACATTCATGGGTATTCCGGTGGCAGGTTTGAATGGCCGACATTCTTGCGCAAAGTACCGGTGGGTGCGAGAGGGGCATGCAAATCCCCCTGCTTCGCAACCTGTCGGGGGACGGATGGTCTGGGGGTTGCTTATCGCCCGAACCAATGGCGATATAGGCGCCTAATAAAATTTCAGGGGTCGTTCCATGTCGTTCGCCACGTTGATTCATCGCGCCAGTTTGCCCAGCCCTCAGGTTTCGCTGGAGCAGGCCCGGCATCTGCTGGCGCAGCATTACGACTTGAACGGCACGTTGCAGGCCTTGGGCAGCCAGCAGGATCTCAATTACCGGGTCGACAGCGAGCGTGGGCGGTTCGTGCTGAAAATCTGCCGGGGCGACTATTCGCTGGTCGAGCTGCAAGCCCAGCATGCTGGCCTGAAATATCTGGCTGAACACTGCGATGTCCACGTTCCCCGGGTCATCCCGGCCAGGGACGGCCAAGACCTGCTGACCCTGGACGTCGAGGGCGAATCGGTGCATGTGCGGCTGCTCGATTACATCGAGGGCCAGCCACTGACGGCTCTCGATCATCTTGGCCATGAGGTTGTTGCCGGGTTCGGCCGGCTCTGCGGCGAAATGGATCTGGCCCTGGCCGGGTTCGACCATCCGGGGCTCGAACGCACATTGCAGTGGGACGCGCGCCACGCCAGCTCACTGATCGAGCACCTGCTGCCGGTCATCGAAGACGAACGCCAACGCACGCTGATCGCCGAGGCTGCCGAACAGGCCAGGCTTCGTTTGCAGCCGCTGCTGGAAAAGCTGCCGGTACAGGCGATCCACATGGACATCACCGATGACAACGTGGTCTGGCAACGGGATGCCCGGCGGCACTGGCAGTTGCAGGGCGTCATCGATTTCGGCGACCTGGTGCGCACCTGGCGCATCACCGATCTGTCGGTCACCTGCGCCGCGCTGCTGCATCACGCCGCCGGCGATCCGTTCGTGATTCTGCCGGCCGTGCAGGCCTATCACGCGGTCAATCCGCTGCAGCACGAAGAACTGCTGGCGCTGTGGCCGCTGATCGTGGCGCGGGCCGCGGTGCTGGTGCTCAGCGGCGAGCAACAGGTCAGTATCGATCCGGGCAACACCTACAGCCGCGACAACCTGACCCATGAATGGGAGATCTTCCGGGTCGCCACCTCGGTGCCGCTGGCCTTGATGGAGGCGGCGATTCTTACGGCGGTCGGCCAGACATTGCCGGCCATCGACAGTGAAGGTTTTGCGCCGTTGTTGCCCGATCTGGTCGGGCGCGAATTCGCGTTGATCGATCTGGGTGTGTTGAGCGCCCACTTCGAGGCGGGCAACTGGGAGCAGCCTGGCATCGATCAGCGTCTGTTGAGCGAGGCCGCTGCCATCCATGGTCTGGCGGCCAGTCGCTATGGACAATACCGTCTGTCCCGCACTCGGCTCGACAGCGCCGATGAGCCAGAGACGTTCCCGCTGCACGTCGAATTGCATGTACCCAAAGGTTCTACGGTGGAGGCGCCGTTCGCTGGCGTACTGCACCTGTCGGCCGACGGCGCACTGCGACTCGACGGCCCGCAACTGAGCCTGCGTCTGTGGGGCGTGAAAGCTTCGTTGCACGGCGGCGCGGCGCTGGTGAAAGGTCAGGTGCTGGGTTCGGTGGACGGTCCGTTGATCGTGCAATTGATTCGCGGCGCACAGCTGGAAGCGCCGCTGTTCTGTACACCATCACGCGCGTTGGCGTGGCAGGCGTTGTCCCCCTCGCCGGCAGCACTGCTGGGCCTGGCCTGCGACGCCGAGCCGGAGCTGGACGCGGCGACTCTGCTGGCGCGCCGCGACGCCAGTTTCGCCCGCACCCAGAAACACTATTACGTCGACCCGCCGCGTATCGAGCGCGGCTGGCGCAATCACCTGATCGACATGCAGGGCCGCTCCTACCTCGACATGCTCAACAACGTCGCGGTGCTCGGCCACGGTCACCCGCGCATGGCGGCGGTCGCGGGCCGCCAGTGGTCGCTGCTCAATACCAACTCGCGATTCAACTATGCAGCCGTCGCCGAGTTCTCCGAACGCTTGTTGAAGCTGGCGCCGGAGGGCATGGATCGGGTGTTCCTGGTCAACAGCGGCAGCGAGGCCAATGACCTGGCGATCCGCCTGGCGTGGGCCGCCAGCGGTGGCCGCGACATGATCAGCGTGCTGGAGGCCTATCACGGCTGGACGGTCGGCGCAGACGCGGTCTCGACCTCGATTGCCGATAACCCGCAAGCCCTGAGCAGTCGCCCGGACTGGGTGCATGCGGTGACGGCGCCGAACACCTATCGCGGCGAGTTTCGCGGCGCGGATTCGGCGCCGGATTACGTGCGCAGCGTCGAGCATCATCTGGCGAAGATTGATGAGCAGAAACGCCAACTGGCCGGGTTCATCTGCGAGCCGGTCTACGGCAATGCGGGCGGGATTTCGCTACCGCCGGGTTACCTGAAAAAGGTCTATGAATTGGTGCGCGCCCGTGGCGGCGTGTGTATCGCCGATGAGGTGCAGGTCGGTTATGGCCGTATGGGCCATTTCTTCTGGGGTTTCGAAGAGCAAGGCGTAGTGCCGGACATCATCACCATGGCCAAAGGAATGGGCAACGGCCAGCCGCTGGGCGCGGTGATCACCCGCCGGGAAATCGCCGAGGCGCTGGAGGCCGAGGGCTATTTCTTCTCGTCCGCCGGCGGCAGTCCGGTGAGCTGCCAGATCGGCATGGCGGTGCTCGATGTCATGGAAGAAGAAAAGCTCTGGGAAAACGCCCAGGTGGTCGGCGCTCATTTCAAGGCGCGGCTGGAAGCGCTGATCGATCAATATCCGTTGGTCGGCGCAGTGCACGGTTCGGGGTTCTATCTGGGGGTCGAGCTGATCCGCAATCGGGAAACCCTGGAGCCGGCAACCGAGGAAACCACGCTGTTGTGTGATCGCCTGCGCGAGCTGGGGATCTTCATGCAGCCGACCGGCGATTACCTGAACGTTCTGAAGATCAAACCGCCGATGGTCACCTCGCGTCAGAGCGTGGATTTCTTTGTCGACATGCTGGCGAAGGTGCTTGAAGAAGGGCTTTGAAACGATCCGCAACCTTCGAATACCGATTTGTATCGGTATTTTAAGGGGTTAATTCCGATTGTTTTTCATTACTTGCTTCTAAAGCCGATATTTATCGTTTATAAAGTCGCCATAGTCCGTCGTCCATCCCTGTACGGCGCGTTGAAAACCCTCGACGGTTCCCTGGAGTCTGATCGACATGACCACATTGAAAAGCACACCACGCGCCGATGGCTTCTACATGCCGGCCGAATGGGCACCGCAAACCCAGACCTGGATGATCTGGCCCGAGCGTCCGGACAACTGGCGTCTGGGCGGCAAGCCGGCCCAGGCCGCTCACGCCGCCGTGGCCAAGGCCATCGCACGTTTCGAGCCGGTCACCGTGGCGGTGTCCGCCGGCCAGTACGAAAACGCCCGTGCTCGCCTCGACGTGCCGAATATCCGCGTGGTCGAGATGTCCAGCGATGACGCCTGGGTTCGCGACAGTGGTCCGACCTTCGTGATCAACAACAGCGGCGAAGTGCGCGGCGTGAACTGGGACTTCAACGCCTGGGGCGGTTTTGACGGTGGCCTGTATTCGCCGTGGAATCGCGACTCCCAGGTCGGCGGCAAGATCCTCGAAATCGAGCGCAGCCCGCGTTATCGCACCGAAGGCTTCGTGCTCGAAGGCGGCTCGATTCACGTCGACGGCGAAGGCACGTTGATCACCACCGAAGAATGCCTGCTCAACCGCAATCGCAACCCGCACCTGGGCCGCGAAGAAATCGAAGCGGTGCTCAGTGAAAACCTGTCGGTGGACAAGATCATCTGGCTGCCGGATGGCCTGTTCAACGACGAAACCGACGGCCATGTGGATAACTTCTGCTGCTACGTGCGTCCGGGCGAAGTGCTGCTGGCCTGGACTGACGATCCGCAGGATCCGAACTTCCCGCGCTGCCAGGCCGCGATGAAAGTGCTGGAAAGCAGCACCGACGCCAAGGGCCGCCCGTTCACGGTGCACAAGATGCCGATTCCGGGGCCGCTGTTTGCCACCGAAGAAGAGTGCGCGGGCGTGGATCCGGTGGACGGCACTCAGGAGCGCAACCCGAGCGTGCGTCTGGCCGGTTCCTACGTGAACTTCCTGATCGTCAACGGCGGCATCATCGCGCCGAGCTTCGACGATCCGATGGACGCCCCGGCCCGGGAGATCCTGCAGAACCTGTTCCCGCAACACGAAGTGGTGATGGTGCCGGGGCGCGAACTGTTACTGGGCGGCGGCAACATTCACTGCCTTACCCAACAGCAACCCGCACCGCACAAAGAGTGAGTGCGGATGTAACAGCTTGAGTTGATTGGGAAATCGACCGGGCAGTCATTTGTTGCCCACGCTTGAAGAGAAACCCGCAGCCCGTCAGGACTGCGGGTTTCTTTATGTCCGCTGGTCGACAATTGCCAGACATTGGCATAGCTCTTGTATCGCTCATGGTGCACTAGGGAGGGGGGAGAACTTCAACAGTTCTGTCATAAACCTTGGATAACGTAGCCGCTCATGAACGGGGAGAGAGCGCTGAAATGAACGCCGAAGTGAACGTAATCAGCGAGCGGACGATGCATCCCATGGCTGTAAATAGTGAGTCGCTCCAGATTGTCGCGCACTGGTTGAAATCCAATGGAACGCGTCAGATCAGGGAACCTGATCCGCGCCGGATGATGATCGAGCGTTACCCCGCTGGCCTGTTCAGCGAGGCCGAACTGGAAGCACTCTGGGATGTGTTGGAAGGATAAGAAGAACAAACAGGGATTGTAAAAAGCGCTGCCGGGATGGCAGCGCTTTTTTTATGGGCGCGATATCAGAAGCTTTAGGTGCCAATGCCCACCAGGTTGTCTGCCTGATCTGGAAGTGGCGGCTGCCGGTCTCGATTTGACCGATTGCCGAAACACACTGAAAGCCATTCCGGCGTTTTTCCGCAACGACCGAGGGACTAATGTGCCGACATCATTCCCCACCTTCCAGCCGGAGCATTTCGATGACCCTTCACTACATTTACGACCCGTTGTGCGGCTGGTGCTATGGCGCCAAACCGCTGGTGCACGCCGCACAGCAAGTGCTGCCGGTGATCGCCCACGCCGGCGGCATGATGACGGGTGCCAACCGCCAGAGCGTTTCGCCGCAACTGCGCAATTACGTATTGCCCCATGACCGACGGATTGCCGAATACACCGGTCAGCCGTTTGGCGAAGCCTATTTCGAAGGCCTGTTGCGCGATCACACCGCGGTGTTTGATTCGGCACCACCGATTGCCGCTGTGCTGGCAGCGGAGAAAATCGACGGCCGTGGCCTGGAACTGCTGGGGCGTTTGCAGACGGCGCACTATGTCGAGGGGCGCCGAATTGCCGACGAAAGTGTGCTGTTGGAATACGCGGTGCAGCAGGGGTACGACGCCGATACTTTCTCGAACGCCATGCAGTCCGTCGACACCGGGCAACATATAAAGAACAGCCGCGCCTTGTTGGCAAAAGTTGGAGGGCAGGGCTTTCCAACTTTTGCACTGGAACAGGACGGTCAATTCACACTGGTTGATATCGGGCCGTGGCTGGGCAAACCAGAAGCCTTCGCCCAATGGTTGAACGAGTCGTTTACGCCTGCGGCAGGGACCGAAACCCTGCCAGTCTGTGGCCTCGATGGTTGCGTGTAATCCCGCATCAAAATCCCTGACTGCGGGCAATTCCGTGCACGAAGCCACCGCAAAATTTACTTTTTTTAGACGTTTTTCGCCTATTTAAAGACGATTCTTGAAATTGACACATTGTTGAGGGCGCGGCTACGATTCGGCCCAACGCCTGTGGCTAACCGCCATGACTCAAAATCAGGAGCAGGCCCGCCATGACATTGTCTTGAGCGGGTCTTTTTGTTTCGGGGTGAATAAAAGAGTGCAATAAGCGCCGTTTCAGCCGTTCGACACAGCGCGTTTCAACCCGTAATAAGGAAAACAAAATGTTGAACAAGCGAATCAGTTTGATCGCACTGGGGATGTTGAGTGCCACTTCGGCCATGGCTAACGACCAGGCCGAGTCCAAGGGTTTTGTTGAAGACAGCAGTCTCAAAGTGCTGCTGCGCAATGCCTACATCAATCGTGACTACAAAGATGGCAACCAGGACAAAGCCGAATGGGGCCAAGCGGCCATCGGCACGTTCTCGTCCGGTTTCACTCAAGGCACCGTGGGTGTGGGTGTGGATGCCTTCGGTTTGTATGCACTGCGCCTGGACGGCGGCAAGGGCCGCAGCGGTGCCGGTGGTATCGACTTCTTCAAACAGGGTGACAGCGGCAACGCGGCTGACGACCTGTCGAAGGGTGGCGCAGCCGTCAAATTCCGTATCTCCAACACCGTACTGACTTACGGTGACCAGATGCCGGCCCTGCCGGTGCTGAGCTACGACAACGTGCGTCTGCTGCCGGAAAGCTACACCGGTACTTTGATCACTTCCAAAGAGATCAAGGGCCTGGAACTGAACGCCGGCCGTTTCACCGCCGAATCGCGCAAGAGCGCTGAAGGCCGTGACAGCGGTGGTCTGAAATCGATCAACGTGTTGGGCGGTAGCTACCAGTTCACCGAACAGTTCAAGGCAGCGCTGTACGCTTCCGACGTCGAAGACGTGCTGAAGAAGCAATACGTGAACGCCAACTACGTGTTCCCGATCGACAAGGATCAGTCCCTGACCCTGGACTTCAACGGTTACCGCACCAAGCTGGACAACTCCTACGTCCGCGAAAACGGTGTGACCGGCGACGACAACAAGATCTGGAGCCTGGCAGCGACCTTCGCCACCGGCCCGCACTCGTTCACCGTGGCGCACCAGCGCTCCACCGGCGACAGCAACCTGGGTTACGCCTACGGCGGTTATCAGAAAGGTCAGGGTCGCGTGGGTGACGGTGGCAACACCATCTACCTGGCCAACTCCTACTGGTCCGACTTCAACGCTGAAGACGAGCGCAGCTGGCAGTTGGGCTACGGCCTGGACTTCAGCGCATTCGGCGTACCGGGTCTGAGCTACAACTTCGCGTACGTGCGTGGCGACAACATCACCACGTCCACCAGCGAAGGCGGCACCGAGCGTGAAATCTTCAACCAGTTCAAGTACGTCGTGCAAAGTGGCCCGGCCAAAGACCTGAGCATCAAGCTGCGCAGCTCGATCCTGCGTGTTTCGCAGAAATCCAGCGAATACAACGTCAGCGGCAACGAACTGCGTGTATTCGTGGATTACCCGATCAATATCTTCTGATGATCGGTTGACCCGCAAAACGCGACAGAAAAACCCCGACTGGTTCGGGGTTTTTTTTTGACGTTTTTTGCGAAAACAGCATAAAAACCCGTGTTTTTGTCATTTGAAATGCACTTTCAAGCCGTTTCAAATCGCGTTTCAAACAGGGCTTTAAATGCCTGAAATTCTTTCTCATGGACGCAAATTCTCCACCTAATAGATTAGGCCGCTCAATGCAGCGGAGAATTTGGTAATGATCGTTTTAACCAGAGAAGTGGGCGAATCGCTACGGCGCGACAAGTACGCCAATGTGCAGGGTGCTGACTTCAATCTCTACGGTCATTTCGCCGACTTCGTCAGACTGACCAAAAGTTGGGAAAACATGGAGCCTGACAGTTACTACGGTCAGGCCGAAGCCGGCATGCGTTACCGTCGTTACAGCGACTTTGAGTACAACCCCAAGACTCGCGAACTGAAGCAACTGGAACATCGCGCGTACGTGCAGTCCAAGGCCAACAACAGCTATGTGGGCGGCGTTGTGCGGCACTTCCAGGACTTCTCGGACGAAGTCATCAGCTCGCCGGTAATGCGCAGCCTGATCGACACCGATTTTGAAGTGTACAAAAGCGTGTTGCCGGAAGAGCTGCACGATGAAATCTGGCAGTGCCAGATCCATCAGATCCGTATCGAGATCAAACCCGGCAAACAACTGGAAATCACTCCGGAAGGGATTCACTGCGACGGTTATCCGTTCAGCGGTGTGCACTTCTGGGGCCGCAACAATGTCGAGGGTGCGGAGAGTCGTTTGTACGACATCCACGAGCAGCAACTGGCGTCGACCACTTACCAGGAAATCCTCGACACCACCTATTTCCTCGACCGTGATATGCGCCACTACGTGACACCGGCACGCAACACTCACTCCCATGCCATGGCGTACCGGCAGATCCTGGCGATTTCCTTCTCGCGGCCCGGGACCGCTTTCGACATTGTTCGCTAATCAGATCACCCCAATCGACGGCGTCGAATGCTCGACGCCGGTGGTGCTGCGGCGCGCGACGGCCAAGGACGCGCAGCGCATGGAGCGCTTCTTCCGCCAGTTCGACGAAGTGTCGTTCTGTGAATGGCAGGACGCCAAATGCCTGCGCGGCGTGTTGATCCAGAAAACCACCACGGCCTATCTCGCCTTCGACGTCGAAGGCGAGATCGTCGGCGCGGTGCTGGGCGGCATGCTCGGCAGCCGTGGCACGATCAACCATCTGGCGGTCAGCCTGCGCTATCGCAGCCAGGGCGTGGGCCAGCGGCTGGTGGAAGCGGCGTCGGCCGACATGAAACGGGTCGGAGTGCTGCGGATGTTCCTGTTCGTCGATGATGCTAACCTCGCGGGCAAGCGTTTCTGGACGGCCCAGGGTTTTTGCGAACCTCACGGCGAGCGGACATTTGAGAGGGATCTATGAATGAAACATCCGGCAGTGCGCCGCTGATGGTCGACCGTCAGCCATCGCGCACCTTTGCCGAAGCCAGCCCGGTGGTCGCTGGTTACTTCACCGTGTCGTTCGTGTTCGGGCTGATGGCGGTCAATGCCGGGCTGCCACTGTGGCTGCCGGTGGCCATGTGTCTGTTCGTGTATGCCGGGGCTTCGCAGTTTGCGGCGCTGGCGCTGATCAGCAGTGGGGCGTCACTGACCACCATCGTGCTGACCACGTTTCTGATCAACGCGCGGCACATGCTGATGTCGGTCTACATGGCGAAAGCCTTGCGGGCACTGGGCCTGAGCCGCATGGAACGCTGGTGCTACGCCGGCGGGCTGACCGATGAGTCGTTCGCCTTTCACAGCGTCAAACTGGGCACCGGGGCACCGGTGAACGTTCGCTACCTGATCGGCTTCAACCTGTTCTGCCACACCTCCTGGGTGATCGGC
The DNA here is from genome assembly GCF_900115915.1 of Pseudomonas sp. NFIX49. NCBI lineage: Bacteria > Pseudomonadati > Pseudomonadota > Gammaproteobacteria > Pseudomonadales > Pseudomonadaceae > Pseudomonas > Pseudomonas sp. NFIX49. Next base: position 197,174 of record NZ_FOYE01000004.1, read on the forward strand.
GGATTGCTCGGCGCCCTCTGCGCGCAGTACGCGTCGCACCTGATCAAATACCAGCTCGATTACGCGCTGACCGCGATGATGCTCTACGTGCTTGTCTCGCTCTGCAATACCCGCAACAAACTCATCGCCGCTATGGCTGCAGTGGTCTGCATGGGCGCACTGAGTCTGGTGGGCAGTTCGCCGTTCAACGTTTTCATCGCCACGTTTGTGGGCTGCGGAGTGGGTGTATGCCTGACCAAACGTTCCTGATCCTGGTGGTCGCGCTGATGATGGCCGTGACCTTCCTGCCACGGGCCTTGCCGCTGCAGGTCAACACCGAGCACTGGCCGCCCTTCGTCGCCCGGGCGCTGGAATACCTGCCGGTGGCGATCGTCGCTGCGATCAGCCTGACACCCTTGTTGATCAAGGATCAGCACATACAGCTCGATCGCCCGGAATTTTATGCAGCGATTCCGACGCTGTTATGTGCGTATTTCAGCAAAAACCTCTTTCTCAGTGTGGCGGTTGGGACGGCTGCGTACATTGCGCTCGGTTCGTTCATGTAGCGGCAGATCGACCACGTCGTTCAACGCCTGGCCGGACAGATCCGGGTTGTTCACCGCCAGGCGCACTTCGAGGAAATCCTCGAACCCGGGGAAGATCGTCAGGCCGTTCTTCTGCGCGGCCTCGCGGGAGACCATGCCGACCGCATCCATCTGGGTGATGAGCGACAGGGTCAGCGTTTCGCTGCAGGAATAAATCGTGCGCTGACTGTTCTCGTGATTGCCCAGCCCGGCGTCGAGAAAACGCAAAAAGCTGTGGGAATACGGACAATCTTCTGCGGGACGCACCTGAAACTTGTTACCAAGCAACGTCAGCGGATCGTTCTCCTGACCACAGTGCGCGCCGACCACCTGCACCTGCACTTCCGGCAGGACAATGCTCGGCAGACCCGGACGCTGCGGGCCGATCAGCACCGCAAGGTCAAAGTCCTCGTTCTTCAGCTTGCTGAGGTTTTCCATCGACTCGGCGTAGCTGAATTCCATCTGGTAATCGGGAAACACCTCGATCAGGCGCCCGATCAGTCGCCGGTTGAAATCCGGCGCCAGAGTGGTGTTCAACGCCACTTTCAACGTGCGCTGTCCCGGCACCTTCAACGCTTCGACTTTCTCTTCCATCTGCCGCGTGGCAATCAGCACTCTGTCCATATAGGGCGTCAGCTCGGTGCCTTGCGGCGTCAGCGTCAGCCCCTTGTTGGATCGTCTAAACAAGCGGAAACCGAACTGCTCTTCGACCTTGTTCAACTGTGCGGCCAAGGCCTGCACGGTCAGGCACGAATGCTCGGCTGCTGCCGACAACGAGCCGGTCTGCACGATGCGCATGAGGTTGCGTAAGGTTCTGCTATCCATGGGTAATGCCCTCTGAAGTGGGCTGGGTATTGTTGTGTACGTGACGGCCTGAACGGCGCCATTTGCCGGCTATATTCCTGTACCTGAGCATAGTTGTCGCGCAATTAGTAGCGAATCGATGTCTCCGCCGATGGCTGGAGGCTGACACAGGATCGGGGTTTTTGGCGACGTGGGGGTGATAGGGATCAAAAAAAGTGCCCGACTCGAAGGAGTCGGGCACTTTTTTGTGCGGTGGGGTTACAGCGGCTGGGACAGTTTCGTACAGCCATTTCGCGCTGTTCAGCGTTGATGCCGGAAGCCTCCTATTGAAAGACAAGAACGGGCTGATTTATTACCGCAGCACAAGTGGCTGAAATATCAGGCAGTTAATTTCGGGACATTTTCAGTCCGAGGCCATTGGATATCCAGGCAATGCCGGCATCCGCGAAGCTAGCGAGAGGATGCCAATGAGCGTGCCTGGGAGCAGGGCGTTACCTGAACAAAAGAACTGGAAGGATCTTGGTTTACCGGACATTCGGGACATTGATTCCGAGTTGCTGACTTCTGCAATCAGAGAATGTCCGGGTGCCGAGAGTCTGGAGGCTGCATGGGAGCAAGTTGCCAAAGGCTTCGGACTTCATGACGGCCTCAATTCAACAGTGATTGAGACACCCATTTGCCCTGTTCTGGTGAGGCGCGAGCACTTGTTGCACATTGTGGAAAAACGCCCGAATGCTCGGGAGCGCTTCACAGACTTCGCGCAAGACACCCTGAAAAAGCCGTTAGAGATCTGGAAGATTTCCTACGATGACGACTCTTTCCGACTGACATACATCGGTGTCTACAACACGAAATACCAGATGCTGGTCGTGATCCATATCGATCACGGCAACGTACTCTGGAACTTCATGAACTGTGACAAAAAGGGACTGAACAAGCATCGGCATGGAGAGCTGCTGTTTCAAAGTTACCGATGGCCCAAACAAAAAGGGCAGCCTTAACAGGCTGCCCTTCACGAAAAAGTTGCTTGATATTGTGCTCCCTCAAGCAGGGGAGAAGAGGTCTCACCCGAACGCTGATTTTCAGGTCATCAACGGGGTTCCTAACGCCGACTATCGCCACCTGATGGCAGTCGGTTTCGCGCTCTTGGGGCCGATTCTCGGCCACTGAATCAGATGTGTCAACCTACGACTTCAATGGGTAAACGGTAGCGACATGGGTGTATCAATTCATTACACCGCATCACAAATGAAGTACCCCACCCCTACTTTTTCCCCTCCCGGCACACGCCTACATTGAGCTCCAACACCTGACCATCATCCCGAGGGCAGGTCACTGGAGTAGTCGTCATGCCATTTGTCAGCGTACGCATCACCCGCGACGGTGTTACCCGTGAGCAGAAAGCTCAGGTGATCGCCGAAATCACTGAAACCCTGGAGCGCGTCCTCAACAAACGCCCGGACCTGACCCACATCGTGATCGAAGAAGTCGACACCGATAACTGGGGCTACGCCGGCATCACCACCACCGAGTACCGCCGACAACTGGCGGAACGGGGCCAGTCATGACCCCGACCGTGACCATCGATTTCATTTCCGACGTGGTGTGCCCCTGGTGCGCACTCGGGGCGACAGCGCTGGAGCAGGCGATCGGCAATCTGGCCGGCGAGGTTTCGGTGGAGCTGACCTACAAGCCCTTCGAACTCAACCCGGACATGCCCGCCGAAGGCGAGCCGGCCGTGCAGCACCTGATGCGCAAATACGGCCGCACCGCCGAAGACGTCGCTGCCGGCAAGAAGATGCAGATCGAGCGCGGCAAGGCCATCGGTTTCGAGTTCGACCTGGAGAAACGCACGCACTTTCACAACACCTTCGACGCCCATCGCTTGTTGATGTGGGCAGCGCAGGAAGGGCGGCAGGTCGCGCTGAAAAAGATCCTGCTGCGCGCTTACTTCCGCGACGGCGACAACCCCAACGATCACCCGACGCTGATCCGTCTGGCGACCGAAGCCGGGCTGGATGCCGCGAGGGCCCGCAAGGTGCTGGCCAACGATGAATTCGCCAGCGAAGTGCGGCAACTGCAGGCGTTCTACCGGCAGCACGGGATCAACTCGGTGCCCGCGCTGATCCTGAACGGCAAGCACCTGGTGTCCGGTTCGCAATCGGTCGAGTACTACGAACAAATGCTGAAAAAACTGGCTGCGGCCTGATTCAACACTTACTTATTGATTGAGGATTTCATCATGAGCAACTCGAAAAAAACCGTCGTTATCACTGGCGCCTCCCAAGGTCTGGGCGAAGGCATGGTCAAGGCCTTCCGCGAACTGGGCTACAACATCGTCGCCACCTCGCGCTCGATCAAACCGTCGAACGACCCGCAAATCCTGACCATCGCCGGCGACATTGGCGACCCGGCCACCGCTCAACGCGTGATCAGCGAAGGCGTGGCCCGCTTCGGCCGCATCGACACCCTGGTCAACAACGCCGGCATCTTCGTCGCCAAACCGTTCACCGCCTACACCCCGGAAGACTACTCCGCAGTGCTGTCGGTCAACCTCAATGGCTTCTTCTACATCACCCAACTGGCCATCGCCGAGATGGAAAAACAGGGCAAGGGCCACGTGGTCAACATCACCACCAGCCTGGTCGACCACGCCATCGACGGCGTGCCCTCGGTCCTCGCTTCCCTGACCAAGGGCGGCCTCAACGCCGCCACCAAATCCCTGGCCATCGAATACGCCAAGCGCGGAATCCGGGTGAACGCGGTATCGCCGGGCATCATCAAGACACCGATGCACGGCGAGGAAACCCACGCGGCGCTGGGTGGGCTGCATCCGGTTGGGCACATGGGCGAAATCGACGATATCGCGCAGGCGGTGGTGTACCTCGATAACGCGAACTTTGTGACTGGCGAGATTCTGCACGTGGATGGTGGGCAGAGCGCTGGGCATTGATTGATGCGGTAACACAAAGCCCTCGCAGCGATGCGAGGGCTTTTTTATGGGCGACGATTTACGGATCCGGACTCAGCACTTTGACCGCGTCATCGACCAGCGCCTTGCTCAACTCCTGCAAATATTGCGAGGCGCAGGCGTGGAGTTCCGGATCGTTGGCGGCAGAGGTATCTGATGTGAGCAGTTTGGAAATGTGCAGCAGATGGGAGGCGTGGGAGAGGGCGGTGACCACCGGGACGCCGGGGTTGGTGCGAAAGAGGGCGTGGTTGGAGTGGAAGGAGAAATGGGTGAGGCCGAGGGTTTTCAGATCTTGAGGATTGGTCATGGCTTCACCTACTGTTGTCTGGGAGGTTGGCAGGGATGACCGGTGTAGCGAGGGGCGAAATTGTGGATCTTACGATAGCTGGCATGTTCAGACTCCTACATTGCATTGAAGCTGCCGCATTCGTTATCAGGCGAATGGGTGGCAGCTGTACGCAGGCTGATAAACCGGAAATGTAGGAAACCGGCAGACCCGAAGGTCTCCCACGCACAGCCGCCATTGCACGAATGCGCAGGCATAAAAAAACGCCGGCAAACGTGATTGGGGCGCTGAAGCGCCTACATGTTACTCGGGTTATCAGGCCCGGTCGCTGAATTGGCAGCGACGGGTTTGACGGTAGCGTGGGGGAGGGTTGGGCGCAATCGTGGCCAGGTGGTGGCGAGGAGGCCGACATACTCACATGCAACACTTATGTTGCATGGGTAACAAATATGTTGCACGGTCGCTCTGCCGAAATAGCGCGTGATGCGTATAAGCGACATCGAGTTTCGGCGATGCAGCTAGGCCACAAGGGTGAGGCTGAGTTTGTACCCCATGAGGAGAGGAAACGCGATGTTCGAATATGCGTTGGAAGTCCACGAGGAGCCGAGCAGTGTCTGGTTGTCCTGCGCAGAAATTCCAGAGATGCACGCCGCTGGCGACACCCTCGAGGAAGCACTCGACGGCGCCATTGATGCGATGGAAACGGCATTGTCGATTTACGTCGATGATCGCCGGTTGATTCCGACAGGTGATGCGGGAGAGCAGGAAAGTGACGCGGTGTTGCGTCTGCCTGCACTGACCGCGGCAAAGGTTGGGCTCTGGAATACGCTTTTGGAGTCTGGGGTCAGCAAGGCTGAACTTGCACGTCGCTTGGGGGTGCAACGACCTCAGGTAGATCGGTTAGTCGATTTCCTGCATCACTCCAAGATTGAGAATGTCGAGCGTGCATTGCAGCAGCTTGGGCGGCGGATTTTACTTTCGGTTGAGGCTGCTTAAGATTGGAGAAAAGCCCCCGACAGCGATCGCTGTCGGGGGCTTTTCATTTGGGGTGGAAAAAACCAATCCCAGAAACAACAAAGCCCCTGCATTTCTGCAGAGGCTTCGTTTTGTATGGTGCCGGCACCAGGAATCGAACCCGGGACCTACTGATTACAAGTCAGTTGCTCTACCATCTGAGCTATACCGGCGTGTGGGCGACGATTATAGCGACTCGGGTGCTTCTGTAAACCCCTGAATTCAGACTATTTTTGCGCGCTCTGCGAATCACGCCCGGCGCAGGACGTTGCGCAGTTTTTGTACAGCGCGCCAGGCGCGGCTGTTTTGCATGGCGCGCAGTTGGGCTTCGGCTTGTTCGGCGCGTTGCAGGGCGGTTTCCAGGGCCGGGTTTACCGGGTGGGCGAGGTTGTGGCCTTTGCACAGCTGGAAGTTGTCGAGGTTGCACGGTGGCAGGTCGAACGCGGGTTTGAGGTTGATGTGTTCGTTGGCGAGGAAGAAGCTGTTGAGGCCGTCGAACAGGACGTTGGTGTAGCCGGCGTCGGTCACCAGGTGTTCCCAGGTGTGGTCGCGCTCCCATGGGGTTTCGATGAGGATGATCCAGGGGCGGAAGCGGCTGAAGTCCATGCCGCGCAGGACGGTTTCTTCGTGGCCCTCGACGTCGATTTTCAGGAAGTGGATCGGCCGCTCGGCGGTGTGTTCTTCGCAGATCGAGGTCAGTGTGCGTGCGTTGACAGTGAAGCTTTGCACGTCCATGCCGAGGTTTTTGCGTTCTTGCGCAACGACCGGGTCAGCGGTGGACAGGCCGGTGTCGGCAATGCCGTAGAAAGTCAGTTCGCCCGGCTGGTCGCTGGCCACGCATTGCAGCGTGGTGTCGCGGGGGCGATGCTGGCGGAGTGCGTCGTAGTAGTTCTGCATTGGCTCGACGTTGATGCCTTGCCAGCCGCGATCATAAAAGGCCTTGGTGACCGAGTCGTGGATCGGGTCATTGGCGCCGACGTCGATATAAAAACCGTTTTCAAAATACTGCAGGGCGCGCCAAAGGCGAACGTCCTCGAAATTCTGTGCGTAAGAAATGAACGTCACGGTCGCTTCCTGTCGGTCAGATTTTTCTTGTTCGGGCGCGCGCTACCTGCACGGCACAGGTCTGTATAGCAAGGGCGGATGGCAGGCGCAATTGCCCGTTGCCGGCGTCCGCGATTCGGCGGTTATGTCCTTTTGGTCGAGGGCTTATGCACAACAGGCTTTGAAGAGGACGGGCTTAGAGGGGATTTTGTGGACGGGTTCTCATTTGAATCGCAAATCCCTGTTTTGCCGGTTTTTTATTCATATGAACAAAAAATGACCAGCGCTGTTAATAGCCTCAAACATCCGTGGATATTGGATCCACGATAATTCCATCAACAGAGTTATCCACAGGCTGTGGAAGATTAAACGCGTTCGGCCAGCAACAGGAAATTGCGCGGTGTGAGCGGCGCTTCGCAGAAGGTGCCGAGACGTACGACGTATCCCTGTTCGGTGAGGAAAAGTGCCCGATCCAGATTCAGCCAAAGCTCCAGCGGCCGTCGGAACAGTCCACGCAGCAGTTCCAGGTTGCGAACTTCGGCCAATCGCTGCCAACCGGCGGCTTCCAGTGCTACCCAATCTGGCGCGCCAACTGTGGATAACTCTTTCAACGCTGCCAGATCGCGGCAGTAATCAGCGAACGGTTTGTCCAGCCAGGCGCTCGGCAGGGACGGCGTCGGCAAGTATTCGTCGACGCCGCGCACTTGCCGTTGCAACAGATCAAAGGCCAGTCGGCGGGCCATGGAGGTGTCACGCTGACGTCGGACGCGGGCACCGGCGGTGACGGTTTCGCTCATCGGCAGGGACAGATCTTCCAGCGAGAGCTGTAGGGCGGAGCGTGAACCTGCGGAGGACAACGCCTGATATTCGGTGCGACTGATCCGGTTGTAGCAGCACGGTGCGATCGCCAGTTGTCGGCAGCCAGCGGCGGAGGCCAATTGCATCAGACGTACATGCAGATCGCCACAAGCGTGCAGGGCGACAGGTGTGTGTTCGGCGTCCAGCAATAAAGCGGTGTTCGCCGCAAGCACATCCTGCTCGACATGCAGCGCATGCAAGTGATAACGCTGACTCAGCGCCTGACCGCTGGCAACCAGCGCCGGGTCGTATTCCAGACAGGTGAGTTGCTGCCCAGCGCCGAGCAGACGCCGACCTAAATGGCCTTTGCCCGAACACCAATCCAGCCAGTGCTTCGGTTGCGCGGCGAACGACAAGCGGCTGGCGAAGGCCTCGATCTGCTGCCATTTGCGTCCCGGCACATCCACATTCAAGCGATGACCGGCGGCTTCCAGCGAATGCGCAGGCAATTCACCGACCGAACTCAACTCAAGCGACAGCGCCGCCAATGAAGCAAACGGCTCCGGCGCATTCAGGAGTTCGGCAGGTTGGTTGTGGGCGTTTTCCGCATCTTCCAGCGACCGCCCGCGTAGCCACGAGGCTAGTTCCGGGTAGGACGCTTCCCATGGCAGTTGCAGATGAGTGAACGGGCGGGGCTTCCACAGCGCCTGATGCGCTGTGAGAAATGTATCCAGTGCCGTGAAACGGGCGAGCAGGGCCTCGCCCGTCAGCACGTCGGAAGAATCAGCGCCCCTGGCACGCATCGACGCGCAGCCAGCGTTCCAGCAGTTTGAAACCGCGAACCAGCACGTAGGCCATCACCAGATAGAACACGCCAGCGGCGAAGAAAATCTCCACCGGCAGGTAAGTGCGGGCAATGATCGTGCGCGCCATGCCGGTCAGTTCCAGCAGGGTCACGGTGCTGGCCAGGGCACTGGCCTTGAGCATCAGGATCACTTCGTTGCTGTAGGCTGGCAGGCCGATACGCGCGGCACGCGGCAGGATGATGTAGAACAGCGCTTTCGGCCGGGACATGCCCAGCGCCCGCGCCGCTTCGATCTCGCCCGGCGGAATCGCCTGGATCGCGCCGCGCAGGATCTCGGCGATGTACGCCGCCGTGTGCAGGGTCATGGTCGCGGTAGCGCACCAGAACGGATCGCGCAGGTACGGCCACATCGAGCTGTTTCGCACCGCGTCGAACTGCGCCAGGCCGTAATAGACCAGGAACAGCTGAACCAGCAACGGCGTGCCACGGAAAAAGAAGATGTAGGCGTAGGGCACGGCGCGCACGTACCACAGCTTCGAAGAACGGGCGATGCCCAGCGGAATCGCCAGCAACAAACCGGCGATCACGGCGATGGCCACCAGTTCCAGGGTCAGCGTCGCGCCTTGGGCCAGCTTCGGCAGCCACTTGATGATGACTTCCCAATTCATTGAGCGCTCCTCGCGAAGCCGCGTGCGGCGCGTTTTTCCAGCAGGTGCATGCCGATCATCGCCAGCACGGTCAGGCACAGGTACATGAGCGCCGCCACCATATAGAAGGTGAATGGCTGCTTGGACACGGTCACGCCGATCTGCGCGTGACGCATGATTTCTTCCAGGCCGATGACCGACACCAACGCGGTGTCTTTCATCAGGATCATGAACAGGTTGCCCAGGCCGGGCAGGGCGATGCGCCACATTTGCGGCATGATCAATTTGGTGAAGATCCGCCATTTCGACAGGCCCAGGGCCACGCCAGCCTCGCGGTGGCCTTTGGGAATGGCGAGGATTGCGCCGCGAAACACTTCCGTGGCGTAGGCGCCGAAGCACAGGCCCAGCGCAATGACGCCGGCGGCGAAGGCGCTGAGTTCCAGTTCGGGATTGCCGAGGAGCTCACCGAGCGCGCGCATGGCGTTGACCGTACCGAAGTAGATCAACAGCACCCAGAGCAATTCCGGGACGCCGCGCACCAGGGTCGAATAGGTTCCGCCAAGCCACTGCAACGGCTTGTACGGGGAAGTCTTGGCCAAGGCGCCGAGCAGACCGAGCACCAGCCCCAGGCACAGGGCCGAGAGTGCCAGTTTGACGGTCATCAGCGCGCCGGCGAAGAGCGCCGGGCCGAATCCGTAGAGGTCGATAATCATGGATTTCTTTTCAAATCGCGGCAGGCAAGGCCGGGGATCGGCACCGTCATGTAACGGCGCCGATCCGGCAGGTCAGGATCAGTAGATGCTGAACGGGAAGTACTTGTCGTTGATCTTCTTGTAGGTGCCGTCGGCAACGATTTCCTTCAGCGCGGCGTTCAGCTTCTCGCGGATCGGGTCGCCTTTACGTACAGCGATACCGATCTTGTCGCTTTCTTCTACCGGGTCGCCCTTGAATTCATAGGCTTTGCCGGCGTCGCTTTTCAGCCACTCGTAGTTGACGTATTTGTCGGCGAGGATGCCGTCCAGACGACCGGAAGTCAGGTCGAGGTAGGCGTTTTCCTGGGTGTCGTACAGCTTGACGGTGATGTCGTCACCGAAGTTGTCTTCCAGGAAGGTGCCAGCCAGGGTCGCACGCTGGGCGCCGATCACCTTGCCTTTCAGCGCAGCCTTGTCGGTTTTGAAGTCGACGTTTTTCGGCGCGATGAATTGCAGCTTGTTGGAGTAGTACGGGTCGGTGAAGTCCACCGCTTGCTTGCGCTCGTCGGTGATCGACATCGAGGAGATCAGGAAGTCGAACTTCTTGGCGTTCAGGGCCGGGATGATGCCGTCCCAGTCCGAAGTGACGACGGAGCATTCAACTTTCATCTTGGCGCACAGGGCGTCGCCGATGTCTTTGTCGAAGCCGACGACGTTGCCGCTGGCGTCTTTGTTGTTGAACGGCGGGTAAGCCGCTTCGATGCCCATCTTCAGGGTCTCGGCCATGGCACCGGCGCTGAACGCGAGGGTGACGGCGGCGGCCAGGAAGACCTTTTTGTAGTTCTGCATGCGGGTAGCTCCGTTAGCGGTTGCTGGACATGAATTGTTTGCAGCGCGCCGAAAGCGGGTTTTCGAACACCTGCTGTGGCGATCCTTGCTCTTCTACCAGGCCCTGGTGGAGGAACACCACTTCGCTGGAGACCTGACGGGCAAAGCCCATCTCGTGGGTCACGAGCAGCATGGTGCGGCCTTCTTCGGCCAATGCGCGGATGACATTAAGTACTTCCTGGACCATTTCCGGGTCAAGGGCGGAGGTGGGCTCGTCGAACAGGATCACCTTGGGCTGCATCGCCAGCGTGCGGGCAATCGCCGCGCGCTGTTGCTGGCCGCCGGACAGTTGCGCCGGATAGGCGTGGCGCTTGTCGGCGATGCCGACCTTGGCCAGCAGCGCTTCGGCGACTTCGATGGCTTCGGCCTTGCTCTGGCCGAGCACGCGGCGCGGGGCTTCGATGATGTTGTCGAGCACGCTCATGTGCGGCCACAGATTAAAGTTTTGAAACACAAAACCAATCTCGGAGCGCAGGCGGTTGATCTGCTTGCCGTCGGCGGCAACCAGTTCGCCATTCTTGGCGGCCTTGAGCTTGAGTTCTTCCCCGGCCACCAGGATCTGGCCCTGATGCGGGTTTTCCAACAGGTTGATGCAACGCAGGAACGTGGACTTGCCGGAACCGGAGGAACCCAGGATCGAGATCACATCGCCGTCGCGGGCGGTCAGCGAGATGCCTTTGAGCACCTCAAGCTGTCCGTAGCGTTTGTGCAAGTTGCGGATTTCAAGCGCGGGCGTGGCCTCAGCCATGTGCGTTCCTCATATATGTTGCGCTCCTGCTGTTGGTTGGCCTTCCTGGCGAGGCGGCCAAGCTAGCATAGCGTTTCAATGGCAGCCAACAGCGCTACGAGCGGTAAACGGATGGCGTGTGGCAGGTTGTCGCATCGGCGCAGCAGACTGTCGCCCCATCAACAACCGAACGGGTGTTTGAACGTTGATTCCCGTGGGTGTCGCGTAAAAAAAGGCGCGATGTTGCCACCTTTGGCGGGGTGTTGGAAGCGCTATCCGGCCGATCGTTCCTCATTCGCCCTTTTATTGTGCATCCCGCACTTTTTCAGTGTGTTTCTGGTGCGCTCGTTCGTTTGAAAAGTGAGTCGCAGGGTAACGTTTTGGCGAAAGGCCATTATTCTCAAGGACTTGCGATGACTGTCCGGTCGCGCGGAAAACCGCACGGCAGAAGAGTTTGAAACATTTTGGCGCATTTATTGCGTGCAGAATCCGGAACGCCCCGTTGGATTCTTTTTACGAGAAGGAACGCCAGACGGGCCGGACGCAATCGCTTTCCTCGCAAAGGTAGTTCCAATGAGCAGTACCCAAAGCTCCAATGGCCTCGAACAGGGGCTCAAACCGCGTCATGTGACCATGCTGTCGATCGCCGGGGTGATCGGTGCAGGTCTGTTCGTCGGCTCCGGCCACGCCATCGCCGCTGCCGGTCCAGCCGTTCTGCTGGCTTACGCCGCTGCTGGCGCGCTGGTTGTGCTGGTGATGCGCATGCTCGGCGAAATGGCGGTTGCCTCGCCTGACACCGGCTCGTTCTCGACTTACGCCGACCGCGCCATCGGTCACTGGGCCGGTTTCACCATCGGCTGGCTGTACTGGTGGTTCTGGGTTTTGGTGATTCCGCTGGAAGCCAACGCCGCCGCAACCATCCTGCACGCGTGGTTCCCGGGTGTGGATATCTGGGCGTTCGCGCTGATCATCACCATGCTGCTGACCGTGACCAACCTGTTCAGCGTGAAAAATTACGGTGAGTTCGAATTCTGGTTCGCCCTGCTCAAAGTCGTGGCGATCATCGGTTTCATCATCCTCGGCGTTGCGGCCATTTTCGGCTTCCTGCCGAACAGCCAGGTCAGCGGCGTGTCGCACATCTTCGACACCCAGGGCTTCCTGCCGAACGGCATGGGCGCGGTACTGGGCGCGATCCTGACCACCATGTTCTCCTTCATGGGTACCGAGATCGTGACCATTGCGGCCGCGGAATCGAAGAACCCTGGCAAGCAGATCTCCAAGGCCACCAACTCGGTGATCTGGCGGATCGGCCTGTTCTACCTCGTGTCGATCTTCATCGTCGTGGCCCTGGTGCCATGGAATGACCCGGTTCTGGCCAGCGTCGGTTCCTACCAGACTGTGCTTGAGCGCATGGGCATCCCGAACGCCAAGATGATCGTTGATATCGTGGTTCTGGTTGCTGTGACCAGCTGCCTGAACTCGGCGCTGTACACCTCTTCGCGCATGCTGTTCTCCCTCGGCAAGCGTGGCGATGCTCCGGCCATGGCGACCCGCACCAACAAAAGCGGTACCCCTTACTGGGCGGTGATGCTGTCCACCGGCGCGGCATTCCTGTGCACTTTCGCCAACTACGTGGCCCCGGCGGCGGTATTCGAGTTTCTGTTGGCCAGCTCCGGCGCGATCGCGCTGCTGGTGTACCTGGTGATCGCGATTTCGCAACTGCGCATGCGTAAACAACGCATGGCTCGCGGCGAAAAAATCGTCTTCAGCATGTGGTTGTTCCCGGGCCTGACCTACGCGGTGATCGTGTTCATCGTGGCAGCCCTGACCATCATGCTGTTCCAGGAGGCCCACCGCGTGGAAATCCTCGCGACCGGCCTGCTCAGCCTGCTGGTGGTCGCGGCCGGTCTGCTGGTGGCCCGCCGCCGCAATCTGGAAAAGCGTGGCGCCGCGGTGCTGAACTGATCCGCAACGCGTAACGCAAAACGGCCGCTGTCAGTGATGACAAGCGGCCGTTTTTGTTACTGCGAGCGGTTTATTCGCTCTTCTCTTCCTGCGCTTCCACCGACTGGCCGTAGGTGTCCAGCGCAATCCCGAAATCGCTGATGAACTGCGGTTCGCTCAGCCACGCCTGGGCGGTCTCGCGATCCATGCCATCGGCCCACATGCGGTAGTCGATCAGCATGTCGGCGGCCAGGTGAGTGGCGGCCATGCCTTCGTTCTCGGCGTTTTCCATGTCCAGCAGTTCAGGATGGTCGACGATGATGAACGCCAGTTCACGCAGCAGCGTCAGCAGCATTTCATTGCGGCTGACGGCTTCGGCGTCGCGCATCTTGCTGAACATCGCCAAGGTGTATTCCGGGATCGGCTCGGCCAGGTGGCCGAGGTCATCGTCCTGCGCCAGGGGTTTGCGACCGACCATGCGGATCTGCTTGGCTTTGGCCTTGGCGCGTTTGGCGCGTTTCTGTTGCTTGTTCAGGGATGCCATGGGAACTCAGTTTTTCTGTTGGGTTTGTGCGGCGATTGCGTCGGACGCGGCCACATAGTCTTTCTGGAAATCCGGCGATTCGATCCACGCCAGAGCGCCGGCCTCGTCGGTCTCGGTGGACCACTGGCGGTACTCGATCAGCGCGGCGAGGATGAAGTCCATCGCGCCTTCTTCGCCTTCCTGCTCGTACACCAGCTCCAGCAGCGGGTCCTCGAGGAACGCGGTGCACAGGGCCTGCTGACTGATCTTCTCGGCGTCGATCATTTTCTTGAACAGTTCGGTCAGGTCCACCGATTCGAAATCGATGCGGTCGTCGTTCGGGTCCAGCTCGACCGGCGCCTCGGCACGTTTAGTGCGGTTCTGCTTGGCCTTGGTCTTGGCCCGGGCGGCGCGTTTTTGCTGTTTGTTGGCGGAAGCCATGGTGTGTGTTCCGTGGTGCGTTAAAGGGCTTGGCTGCGTGGGATTTCGCGCCCCGGTGTGTCGCAGGCCAGTTCGCCGGTCTGCAGCCAGGTCAGAGCGATGGGCCATAGTGTGGCTTGGTATGCGCTGCGAAAAAAGGCGAAATGTCCGACTTGCTGTTCACCGATGTCCTGCGGCTCGATTCGCAGGTGGGTCTTTTGTGCATTGTGGAAGTAAGCCAGCAGGCGTTCGATGGCGGGAATCGTGCCGTAGGGATCGTCGCTGATGCTGATTGCCAGGGCTTTGGCCTGGACGTTGGCGAAGGGCAGGTTGCGGATCGTTCTACCGCTCGGACGCCGCTCATAACGTGCGGCAGGTGTGCTCCAGTCGCGCACCACGCCGGCGGGCGTGTCTTCCAGCCAGCCAAGTCGCTTGCCCGGAAAATATCCACAGAACAGCGTGACCAGCGGCATCAGCAGATGCCATTTGCCGAACATCCGCCAGCGATGCTCGGGCGCGTAATCGCGCCAGTAAGCGAACTGCGCGCCGACGGTCACCAGTCGTCGGATTATCTTCCCGGACGCCCCCAGGCCTGCTGCGCAGCCGCCGAAGCTGTGCCCGACCACATCGACCGGCTGACCGGGAAACTCCCTCTGTGCGCGTGTGAGCATCGCTTCGAAATCCAGCGCGCCCCAATCCGTCCACGAAGCCTGCAAATGCCTCATCGACTTTGGCCGCGATTCACCAATGCCGCGGTAGTCGTAAATGATCACGTCGAACCCATTGGCGAACAGATACGCCGCGAAGCGCGAGTAGTGGCGGCAACGCACGGATGTGGCGGCGTTGATGATCACAACCGGGCGTTGTGGATCCGGTGAGACGTGACGCCAGGTGAAACCGCCGAGCAGATAGCCGTCGGCGGCGGGCTCTTGGAAGGGCTCGCTTTCTGCTGACAGCTGACCGAGTGGCAGCGTCGCGCTTTGTAGGTTCATGGCGATCCAGACTTTCGGGGACGGGTCGAGAATGAACTTCATGCGGGATGCAGCGCAATGATTTGGTATGCAGTGCGTACCGGATTGACGGTTCGATTAGGCGGTCGCCAATTCGTGACGCAGTGCGTCATGAATTGGCTGGGAAAGACTTGTGTAGTCTTTTTCGCATTCAAGGCAACTCCCAATCGTTCTAAAACCCACCCCGCAAGACAAAATCTAAAAAGAGGTAACGATTGGGTTCCGCGAGAACCCGGGAGTCGTCCTCATGAAACGCGTTCTTTCATTCGTGCTGCCCGTCGCCGCTGCGGCGATATTACTGTTTCCGCTCATGGCGCAGGCTGAAAGTCTGGAGCCGATCAACAATTCCGCTGTGCAGGTTCAGCAGCAAGAGCAAAACGGTGTTCGTTATCTGGCCGGCGGGATTGGTGAAGATGAGTCGAAAGCCATTCAGCAATCCGCGGGTTACAACCTGCACATGACCTTCGCTGTCGGTACGCAAAACGAATACACCGCCGATGTCGACGTGGCGATCCAGAAAACCCCCGGTGAAACCGTGCTGACGCTCAATCAAACCGGACCATTGGTGTACGTTCAGTTACCGCCAGGCAAGTACACGGTCGTCGCCACCCGCAAGGGTGAAACGCGTCGGGATGTGGCGCAAGTAGGCGGCGGTGCTGCGCGCAATCTGGTGTTCCACTGGAACGACAACAGCTAGGGACGTTGCCGGTCGCGCCGGGATGGCGCGACCGTTGCTGTGCGGCCCAGCCAGATCAATAACCACGCGGCGCCCGACAGGAAGAGGGCGAGGAAGCAATGCGTGGCGACGGCGAACCAGAAATTCACCGGTTGTGCGGCCAGCGAATACACGGCGAAGCGTTTGCCGCGTGCCATGTTGCCGATGCGGCCCTGAATCAAGCCGTCCACGGTTTCATAGGCGATCAGGCCGATACACAGGATCAGCAACAGGCCGAGCGCGATCATCAACCAGTCGGTGCGCTTCGCGGGTGGCGCGGGGTGGGGCAGGGGGACGCGGGTTCTTTTCTGGTTCATCGCGGGGATGACCCTCTTCCGTAAGGGTTGTGCAACGTATCGCCAATTCCGGCCTGCGAGAAGGGCGGAATCGGGCCGTGATCAAATCGCAGGCATAAAAAAACCCTGAATCTTGCGATTCAGGGTTTTCGGTATTTGGTGCCCAGAGACGGAATCGAACCGCCGACACGGGGATTTTCAATCCCCTGCTCTACCGACTGAGCTATCTGGGCAACGGGGCGCATTAAAAGGGTTTTTCGGATTTACGTCAAACACTTTTTTAAAATTTCTTAAATTAATTCCGTCGCTTACGATCCGACCCCCGATTTCGCGGGGTTTACTCTGCGGGCGGAACGTAGCCTTCGGCCTGAGCGTATTCCTCGCCGGAGAAGTACTTGTCCATTTCGCCCTGAAGAAATTTGCGGTCTTCGGCGTTCATCATGTTCAGGCGTTTTTCGTTGATCAGCAGGGTCTGGTGTTTCTGCCAGTCGGCCCAGGCCTTGGCCGAGACGTGTTCGAAAATATCCTGGCCCTTGGCGCCCGGGTACGGTGGGCGCTCCAGACCTTCGAGTTGTTCTTTGTACTTGCGGCACATTACGGTGCGGGTCATGTCGACTCTCCTGCATTCAAGACGGTGGCCGCGCGTTCGAGCAAGGTCTTGACCGGGGCGGCGAGGCCCAGGCGCGGCGGGGTGGCGAGGTTATACCAGAGCCAGTCGGCCTCGGCCACGTGACCGCCGGCCTCCTGCACCTGAACCAGCCAGGGTTCTATGGACAGCTGGAAGTGGCTGAAGGTGTGGACAAGGCTCGGCAGCGCCTGCTGCTCGCCCAGTTCCAGCGAGTGCTGCGCGGCGAGGTGTTGCAGATCGTCGAGGTCGTCGAGTTCCGGCAGACTCCACAAACCACCCCACAATCCGCTGGACGGGCGGCGATAAAGCAGAATCGCGCCGTCCTCGTTGGCCAACAGCGGCATCAGCGTGCGTTTCTGCGGGATGGCCTTGCGCGGCTTGGGGATCGGGTAGCGCGTTTCCAGCCCCAGCATGTGTGCTTCGCAGCCGTTTTTCAGCGGACACAGCAGGCAGCTCGGTTTGCTGCGGGTGCAGAGCGTGGCGCCCAGGTCCATCATCGCCTGGGTGTAGGCGTTGACCCGATCCTGCGGCGTGAAGCGCTCGGCGTTGGCCCACAGTTGCTTGGCGACCTTCGGCTCGCCGGGGTAACCCTCCTGCGCGGTAAAACGCGCCAGCACCCGTTTGACGTTACCGTCGAGGATCGGCGCGCGCAGGCCCATGCTGATGCTGGCGATCGCGCCAGCAGTGGACAGGCCGATGCCCGGTAGCTCGGTGAGCTTCTC
Organism: Pseudomonas sp. NFIX49; assembly: GCF_900115915.1. Classification (NCBI taxonomy): domain Bacteria; kingdom Pseudomonadati; phylum Pseudomonadota; class Gammaproteobacteria; order Pseudomonadales; family Pseudomonadaceae; genus Pseudomonas; species Pseudomonas sp. NFIX49. The sequence continues at coordinate 214,671 of NZ_FOYE01000004.1, forward strand.
GACATCCCGGGGAAACTCGCCGCCGTAATGGCTGACGACGATCTTCGCGGTCTTCTGCAGATTGCGCGCGCGGGTGTAGTAACCGAGCCCGGTCCACAGGTGCAGTACTTCGTCTTCCGGCGCTTCGGCCAGGGCTTCGACCGTCGGCAGGGCGGCCATGAAGCGGTCGAAGTAATTGAGCACAGTGCTGACCTGGGTCTGCTGCAACATGATCTCGGACACCCACACCCGGTACGGGTTGATGTTCTGTTGCCAGGGCAAATCATGGCGGCCGTGGCGGTCGAACCACTCCAGCACCGCCGTGGAAAACTGCTCCGCTCTCATCGCTTGAACAGCCCCTTCAATGCGTTTTTCAGTTCCGGGCTGACTTTGTCACCCAGTTTTTCGTCGATTTTTTCGCTGATCTTGTCGCCGGCCAGTTTGCTCGCGACCTGGCCCATGCGTTCGTTGTCCACGCGGCAGGCCTTGGCGCCCAGCTCCAGCGGGCCACGGCAACGCAGCGGCCATTCGATGCCGACGAATTTGTCGCCGACCTGACAGGCCGGGTCCGGCATGGCACTGGTATCGCCTTCGACGACGATGCCGACGCGATAGTCCATGCCCAGCACCTTGAGGTCGATATCGCCGTCACCGTTGACGCTCATGCCGGGGATGCGCACTTTCAGGTCCGGGTTGCTGGCCACGCCATTGCGGAAGGTCAGGTTGCCCTTGAGCTCCTGGAACGGTGTGTCCTTGCCGCGCGGCTCGCCGCTCAGGGATTTGCGGTTGAGGGTGGCGATGCCCTTGCACAGTTGCTGCTCAAGGTTGGCGTTGAGCAGCACGCCGTTGTTGATCACGAAACTGGCGTTGCCGTTGAGGGTTTCGATCAGCGCCTGCTGGCTGTTGCCGCTGCCGGTGACGGTGCTGGTGAGATTGACCAGCCCCTTGACCGGCGGATTCTTGCCCTGGCTTTCGAGGATCTTCTCCACCGGCACGCGGTTGATCCGGGTTTGCAGGTTCAGCACCGGTGCTGTCTGGCGCACATCCAGCGTGCCCTTGGCTTCGAAGTCGCCGTTGTACAGCTCGCCGCGCAGGTTCTCCAGGGTCAGCAGGCCGCCCTGGCCGGTGGCTTTCAGTGCGGCGTTCTGGATCGGCAATTTGTCGAGGGTCAACTGGCCGAAGGTCAGGTCAGCGTTGACGTCGAGCTTGCTCAGGCGCTCGACAGGGAACAGGCGCTCGGTGCTCCAGGCGCTTTTGCTCGGTTTTTCCGGCAGCGGGGTGCTGCCGGCCCCGGCCATGGCATCGGCCTCGGTGCTGGCGACTTCGGCCTGGCGGACCTGGGTAGCGTTGTTGGCTTTTTCCGATTTCGGCGGCAGGTAACGGTCGACGTTAAAGGTGTCGGCCTTGAGGACCGCCCGCAGCGATTGCTTGGCGAAATCTTCGACGGCGATACGGCCGCTGAAGCTGCTGTCGTCAAGTTTCAGGTTGATGTTGTCCAGCGCCAGGCTGGTCGGCGTCGCGGCGACACGGCTGACCAGTTCAACCTTGCTCAGGCTGCCTTCGGCCATGGCTGGCAGGGTCTGGCCGATGCTGTCGACGAATTTCGCCAGGTCGAACTGGGCGATGGAAATCCCGCCGGTGATCTGTGGCGTCTTGTCCAGGTCGTTGGCCTTCAGTTCGCCCAAGGCACGCAGCTGATTGACCGAAAGCTTGATGCCGGTCCATTCGGCGACGTTGGCGGCCTTGTCCAGCAGCAATTGCCCTTGCGCGGCGAAGGTCACGGTCTTGCCTTGCAGCGGATCGCCGGCAACTTCGCCGGACAGCTTCAGGTCTTCGAACTTGTAGCGTTGCAGGGCGCGCTCGAAGCGCAGCTCGCCGTTGAGCTCGGTGCGCACCCGCAGCACTGGCTGGTTGGTGCCGAGGAACGCGGTGGCCTTGACCGGGATGTTGGTCGAATCGTGAACCGCGCCGGTGCTCAACTGGATGCTTTCGGCGCTGAATTGCTTGCCGGTCAGCTCGTCGTTGTATTCCACGCGGGCGTTGTTGACGGTCAGGCTGTCGATGTCGAGGCGGATCGGCTGGGCCGGTTTTTCCGGTTGCGCAGGGGCCTCGGGGGCGGTTTCGGCCGTGGTGGTCGGCGCTGGTGTGCTGCCGGCCTTGGGCGGCACCTTGCCGATGTCTTCCCAGTTGCCATGGCCATTCTTGTCACGGCTCAGACGCAGGTTCAGGCCTTCGACGCGCACGTCGCTCATTTGCACCTCGCGGCGCAGCAGCGGCAGCACGCGTACGGACAGGCCGAGCATCTGCAGGTCGGCGAACGGTTCTGCAGGCTTGGCCAGGGTCGCGACGCTGGCCTCGTGCAGTTCCAGGCCCAGCCACGGGAACAGGCTCCAGCCAATGTCGCCATTGAGCGTCAGCTCGATGTGGGCCTTGTCGCGGGCAATCTGGCGGATCTCGTCCTTGTAGTCGTTGGGATCAAACAGGTGGGTCAGGGCGAAGCCCGCCGCCACAATGATCAGCAACAGCCCGAGAAGTACCAGACCCAGGATTTTGCCGAACGCTTTCATGGGCGAGTCCTTGTAAGTAGTCGAATTCGTAATTTAGCCGGGGAGTATAGCGCTGCATCAACCCGCGCTGTTGCGGTGCCACGTCAAGGCTGCAGAACCGCGATATACAGCGCTTCGACAACGATCGGCATCGGGGTTCCCGGGCGTCCTGAGATCAGATGACATGAAAAAGGTGATATCAGTTTGGTTTTTCTGTCACGTGCAAATGGTAACCTTCGCCCGTTCGTCCGCCCATCTGCGACTTAACGTCGCGCTTTCAAGGAGCTTCACCCGCAAAAAACGGTCATGCCTGCGTGCATAAAGGCCGGGGTGGGCAGTGGCTGGCGAACCATACTAATAATTGGGGGATACACAATGAGCACGACCATTACGGCGGACGGCTTCAAAGCCGATCAGCCCGGGTTCCTGTCCAAGGAACGCATCATCGCCAAGCCCGGTTTCAACCGTTGGCTGGTCCCGCCGGCCGCTCTGGCCATTCACCTGTGCATCGGCATGGCCTACGGCTTCTCGGTGTTCTGGTTGCCGCTGTCCAAGGCGCTGGGCGTCACCGCTCCGGTGGCTTGCGCACCGGACATGAGCTTCATCGCACAAGTCTTCTCGTCGCAATGCGACTGGCCGATCTCCATGCTCGGCTGGATCTACACCCTGTTCTTCATCTTCCTCGGCTGCTCGGCAGCGATCTGGGGCGGCTGGCTCGAACACGCAGGACCACGCAAGGCCGGCGTTGTATCGGCATTGTGCTGGTGCGGCGGTCTGCTGATTTCTGCGCTGGGTATCTATACCCACCAGATCTGGCTGATGTGGATAGGCTCCGGCGTGATCGGCGGTATCGGTCTGGGTCTGGGCTACATCTCGCCGGTCTCGACCCTGATCAAATGGTTCCCGGACAAGCGCGGCATGGCGACCGGCATGGCGATCATGGGCTTCGGCGGTGGCGCGATGGTTGGTGCACCACTGGCGACCGCTCTGATGAGTCACTTCGCTTCGCCAACCGGTGTCGGCGTGTGGCAGAGCTTCGTGGCCATGGCCGCGATCTACTTCGTGTTCATGATCGGTGGCGCGCTGGCTTACCGCGTACCGCCAACCGGCTGGAAGCCTGAAGGCTGGACTGCACCGGCGAAGAAAGCGTCGAACGCGATGATCACCCACCGTCACGTTCACGTGAACGTGGCGTGGAAAACCCCGCAATTCCGTCTGGTGTGGCTGGTGCTGTGCCTGAACGTGTCCGCCGGTATCGGCATCCTCGGCATGGCTTCGCCACTGTTGCAGGAAGTGTTCGGTGGCAAGCTGCTGGGTAACGATCTGCCGTTCGGTCAGCTGGACGCCGGTCAACTGGCTTCCATCGCTGCAATTGCGGCCGGTTTCACCGGTCTGCTGAGCCTGTTCAACATCGGTGGTCGTTTCTTCTGGGCCTCGTTCTCGGACTACCTGGGCCGCAAGAACACTTACTTCGTGTTCTTCGCACTGGGTTTTGCGCTGTACGCGCTGATCCCGAACCTCGGTCACCTGGGCAACGTTGCGCTGTTCGTGGCTGCGTTTTGCATCATTCTGTCGATGTACGGCGGTGGTTTCGCCACCGTTCCGGCGTATCTGGCCGACCTGTTCGGTACGCAGATGGTGGGCGCGATCCACGGTCGTCTGCTGACCGCCTGGGCTGCCGCTGGCGTGCTGGGTCCGGTGCTGGTGAACTACCTGCGTGAGTATCAGCTGAGCATCGGCGTTGAACGCGCCGCCGCTTACGACATCACCCTGTACATCCTCGCCGGCCTGCTGGTGCTGGGTTTCCTGTGCAACCTGCTGGTACGCCCGGTGGCCGACAAGTACTTCATGACCGACGCCGAACTGGCTGCCGAACAGGCGCTGGGCCACGACAAGGGTGCTGACGGCAGCACCGTGCTGGAGTGGAAAGCCGCGCCGGGCAGCAAGCCGTTGGCGATCGCTGCGTGGCTGGTGGTGGGGATTCCGTTGGCGTGGGGTGTGTGGGTGACCCTGCAGAAGACGGCGGTTCTGTTCCACTAAGTTCGTTTACACCTGATCGTTCCCACGCTCTGCGTGGGAATGTCTCCCTGTGACGCTCTGCGTCACATTCGAAGTGGACGCAGAGCGTCCGGGGCTGCACTCCCACGCAGAGCGTGGGAGCGATCAGTGCCATTGAACGCTTGTATGGACATGTCTATCCCCGACAGCGCGGGGTTCTATCCGTCAGTCATTCCACCTATCGTGTTTCTGTTTCGGCCCCGCGCCCCTATAATGGCTGCCTTTTTCGCCCAATGATTTTGCGGAGCTGGTGATGGCCGAACGTAAGGCGTCTGTCGAGCGCGACACTCTGGAAACCCAGATCAAAGCCTCGATCAACCTTGATGGCACCGGAAAGGCCCGATTCGATATCGGTGTTCCTTTTCTTGAGCACATGCTGGATCAGATCGCCCGTCACGGGCTGATCGACCTGGATATCCAATGCAAGGGCGATCTGCATATCGACGACCACCATACGGTGGAAGACGTCGGTATCACCCTCGGCCAGGCCTTCGCGCAAGCCATTGGCGACAAGAAAGGCATCCGTCGCTACGGCCACGCCTACGTGCCGCTCGATGAAGCGCTGTCGCGCGTGGTGATCGACTTCTCCGGCCGTCCGGGTCTGCAGATGCACGTGCCGTACACCCGCGCCACCGTTGGCGGCTTCGACGTCGACCTGTTCCAGGAATTCTTCCAGGGCTTCGTCAACCACGCGCTGGTCAGCCTGCACATCGACAACCTGCGCGGCACCAACACTCACCACCAGATCGAAACCGTGTTCAAGGCTTTCGGCCGCGCACTGCGCATGGCCGTTGAGCTGGACGAGCGCATGGCCGGCCAGATGCCTTCGACCAAGGGCGTCCTGTAATGCAGACGGTTGCAGTTATCGATTACGGCATGGGCAACCTGCACTCGGTGGCCAAGGCCCTCGAGCACGTCGGTGCCGGCAAGGTGCTGATCACCAGCGATGCGGCAGTGATCCGCGAAGCCGACCGCGTGGTGTTCCCCGGTGTCGGTGCGATTCGCGATTGCATGGCGGAGATCCGTCGCCTCGGTTTCGATTCGCTGGTACGTGAAGTCAGCCAGGATCGTCCGTTCCTCGGCATCTGCGTCGGCATGCAAGCCTTGCTCGACAGCAGCGAAGAGAACGACGGCGTCGACTGCATCGGCCTGTTTCCGGGCGCGGTGAAGTTCTTCGGCAAGGACCTGCATGAAGACGGCGAGCACCTGAAAGTCCCGCACATGGGCTGGAACGAAGTGAAGCAGGCGGTGGATCACCCGCTGTGGCACAACATTCCGGACCTGGCGCGTTTCTACTTCGTGCACAGCTACTACATCGCCGCCGGCAACCCGCGGCAGGTGGTCGGCAGCGGTCATTACGGCGTCGATTTCGCCGCGGCACTGGCCGAAGGTTCGCGTTTCGCCGTGCAGTTCCACCCGGAGAAGAGCCATACCCATGGCCTGCAATTGCTGCAGAACTTCGCGGCGTGGGACGGTCGCTGGTAAATGGCCGTCAAGAAATCCAAACCGCCGATCCTGACCCTTACTCCCGAGCAGGAGAACGAGGCCAACCGCAAGATTCAGCGGTTCATGGAGGATCGTTTCGAACTGGACCTGGGTTCGTTCGAGGCGGCGGAAATTCTTGAGCTGTTTACCCGCGAAATTGCTCCGCACTATTACAACAGGGCGATTTTCGATGTGCAGACCCACCTCAAGGAGCGGTTTGAAAGCATCGAAAGCGACCTGTGGGCGCTCGAGAAGAATTAGGGCAGCGGCAAGCTTCAAGCTGCAAGCTGCAAGAAGTACACACGCGTGCGCGCTTGCAGCTTATGGCTTGCAGCTTGCAGCTCTTTTGACGAAGGAAAAAGCATGCTGATTATTCCCGCTATCGATCTCAAAGACGGTGCCTGCGTACGTCTGCGCCAGGGCCGCATGGAAGATTCCACAGTGTTCTCCGATGACCCGGTGAGCATGGCTGCCAAGTGGGTGGAGGGCGGCTGCCGTCGTCTGCATCTGGTCGACCTGAACGGCGCTTTCGAAGGCCAGCCGGTCAACGGCGAAGTGGTGACCGCGATCGCCAAGCGCTACCCGACCCTGCCGATCCAGATCGGCGGCGGCATCCGTTCGCTGGAAACCATTGAGCACTACGTCAAGGCTGGCGTCAGCTACGTGATCATCGGCACCAAAGCGGTGAAGGATCCGGCGTTCGTCGCTGAAGCCTGCCGTGCGTTCCCGGGCAAGATCATCGTTGGTCTGGATGCCAAAGACGGTTTTGTCGCCACCGATGGCTGGGCTGAAATCAGCACCGTGCAGGTCATCGACCTGGCCAAACAGTTCGAAGCCGACGGCGTGTCCTCGATCGTTTATACCGACATCGCCAAAGACGGCATGATGCAGGGCTGCAACGTGCCGTTCACCGCTGCGCTGGCGGCTGCCACCAGGATCCCGGTGATCGCATCCGGCGGCATTCACAACCTCGGTGACATCAAGTCGCTGCTCGACGCCAAGGCTCCGGGCATCATCGGCGCCATCACCGGCCGGGCGATCTACGAAGGCACTCTCGATGTCGCCGAAGCGCAAGCTTTCTGCGATTCGTACCAAGGCTGAGGACTGACCATGGCGCTGGCCAAACGCATCATCCCTTGCCTGGACGTGGACAACGGCCGGGTCGTCAAAGGTGTGAAGTTCGAGAACATCCGTGACGCTGGCGACCCGGTGGAAATCGCCCGTCGCTACGACGAGCAGGGTGCCGACGAGATTACCTTTCTCGACATCACCGCCAGTGTCGATGGCCGTGACACCACGCTGCACACCGTCGAGCGCATGGCCAGCCAGGTGTTCATCCCGCTGACCGTCGGCGGTGGCGTACGTACCGTGCAGGACATCCGCAACCTGCTCAACGCCGGTGCGGACAAGGTGTCGATCAACACCGCTGCCGTGTTCAACCCGGAATTTGTCGGCGAAGCGGCGCAGCATTTCGGCTCGCAATGCATTGTCGTCGCCATCGATGCGAAGAAGGTTTCGGGCCCGGGCGAAACCCCGCGCTGGGAGATCTTCACCCACGGCGGCCGCAAGCCGACCGGCCTCGACGCGGTCGAGTGGGCGAAGAAAATGGAAGGCCTGGGTGCCGGTGAAATCCTCCTGACCAGCATGGATCAGGACGGCATGAAAAACGGCTTCGACCTCGGCGTGACCCGCGCCATCAGCGATGCGCTGGGGATTCCGGTGATCGCTTCCGGCGGCGTCGGCAACCTGCAGCATCTGGCTGACGGCATCCTTGAAGGCCACGCCAGCGCGGTGCTGGCGGCGAGTATTTTCCACTTCGGCGAATACACCGTTCAGGAAGCCAAGGCCTACATGGCCCATCGCGGCATCGTGATGCGCTAGCAAGCATCCCCTTTGGAGTAGTCGCTTCAAAGGGGATGCAGGTCTGGAGAGTTAAAGCGTGTCGAACTGGTCAACCCTTACCTCTGACCTGTCATCTGATCGGTCATACGCAACACTGCATAGAGTGGCAGGCAAATCCTTTTTGTGAAGATAGACTTCCATATACTCCGACTTTGGGCTGAATCCATCGGGGGCTTGACAGTCAATGCTGTCGGATGGACCGACTTTGTAGGAGTACATTTTGCTTGCCCCTTCCGAAGTCACCAAAATATAAGTGGGTCTTTTTTTCAGGTTGAGATCAGGAAGCGGAACGATTTCGTCCTCAATCAGAACGATAGGCAGCGACAAGGCATTTCGTAAGAGCCCTGGCGGTAACTCTGGCCTGGAAGAGTTTGTGCCAATGATGCAAAGGAAATAACGCCCGGTTCTGGAACCTATCTTGGTATTGATGATGGAGTTTTCGGAACTGATCGCGGCGGAGTAGTTCAAGGGGCTTTCGCATTTTTTTGCCACGCGGACTGTCTTGTGACGATAGAACGCTGTGTCGATAGAGAACCGGTAATCCCAAGTCGGTGCTATGGCAGCGCCGCTTTTCGACATCTTGATTTTCTTGTATTTGGCGGAGGTTCGCTTGTCTGTTTCTACATTGAATGTCGGATAGAGTTCGCAGTAATTTTCAAATAGAAAGCCAGATCGGAAGCAGCTTCTCAGGTGGGGTACAAAACTTCCGTAAAGATTACCTTCGATTGCAGAGTAACCTTTTTTCGTTGGTATACAGGGTTCATCCAGGTCGCAAGGGGATATAGGCGGATACTCATTACCTGTACCTACGACACCAATGACTTCATTGGTGTAGCGATCAAGCAGCGGTGCCCCTGAGACGCCTCCTTTAATACTCTTGCAGCGAGTCTTGAAGTTATTACGCCACACCCAATCTCCTTCAATGATGTCCGGAGCGGATTTAAGCGTACAAGCTGTCATTTCGAGCGTTCGATACTGTGGCGCTCCCACAACCAGAACCTCCGAATTCAGGGCTGGTGTGCCTGTGGCCAGTTTTAGAGGTTTTATACCATCTTCCATAAGTGTTTTCAGGCTGACGTCAAGTTGGACGATGGCGATGTCGACACCTTGCATGCTGCGCCATTTCACATTTTTCAGGTTGTAGGTTTTATGTTTTTCGACATCGTCAAAGTAGTTGAACGTCATGGTTCCTTGTAGGGGTTGGTTTTGCATGATTTGGCCGTTGGACAAGTTGATGCAATGGCCAGCAGTCAGAACATAAGCCGGAGGGCGCTGGACGCCTGTTGTTTCCAGCGTATCAAGCAAGGTAGCGGTGCAAGTGTAGCCGGTCGTCAGGCGACCGATACCCTGCCAGTGATCGCGTGAACCATCGCGGTTATCCAGGGTGATTGCAGGTAACAGGCGTTTAACGCCTTCGCCGTAGTCGTGATTGGTCGCCATGCAGGTGGCACAGAACAATCCTAATGTGGCGAACAACAGTAATTTGATTGAATACATCGTTAACGCTCTTGAGTTATCGGTTAAAACACCACGGTGGTGCTGGTAACGCCAATAAACCAGGGATCAAGAGCGGGGCGGTGTTAGTTATGTACTACCCAAGGCCTGGTTTTCCAGGTATGGAAGATCTTATCGGTATGAAGTCATAACGCCAGTAGACAGCATGGCGTACCCAAGGCACTCTTGGGCACGCCATGGATTTCGGTAGCCCGACATGATCAAACGCCTGCTTCTCGCCCTCGCCAGTGCCTCCGTGTTGTTGATCAACACCGGCCACGCCGAAGAAAGTCCCGACACCGATCTGGTGCTCCTCACCGAAAACTTCCCGCCGTACAACATGGCGAAGAACGGCAAGAATTTCGCCCAGGACGAAAACATCAACGGTATCGCCACGGATATCGTGCGCGAGATGTTCAAGCGTGCCGGCATCAGTTACAGCCTGACCCTGCGCTTCCCCTGGGAGCGGGTCTACAAGCTGGCGCTGGAAAACCCCGGCTACGGTGCGTTCGTCATGGCGCGGCTTCCGGATCGCGAAAAACTCTTCAAGTGGGTCGGCCCGATAGGCCCGGACGACTGGGTCATGCTGGCCAAGGCCGACAGCAAGATCACCCTCGAAACCCTCAACGACGCGCGCAAATACAAGATCGGCGCCTACAAGGGCGATGCGATTGCCGAGACCCTGACCAAGCAGGGGTTGAAGCCGGCAGTGGTGCTGCGTGATCAGGACAACGCCAGAAAACTGGTCAGCGGCCAGATCGACCTGTGGGCCACCGGCGACCCGGCCGGGCGCTATCTGGCGCGGCAGGATGGCGTGACCGGGCTGAAAACCGTACTGCGCTTCAACAGCGCCGAGTTGTATCTGGCACTGAACAAGGACGTACCGGACGAAGCCGTTGGCAAGCTTCAAACCGCGCTCGATCAGATGCGCAAGGAAGGCGTGGTCGACGAAATCATGGGGCGCTATCTGTAGTGGTCGACGAGCCCGGCGACGATTGCGCAACAACGTCGGCGCCGCTCGTGATGGCTTCCGTCGACGGGTTTGCCGCCATGACAGGCATCGGGGTTACTGTCTCGACGGTTTCTGGTGGGTATTCACTCATGACAAGACGGGTGTCATCGGTGTAACCAAGCGGGACGGTGACTTCAGTGCCATCCTCCCGTACCAGCTCGTAGTGGCTTTCCATCTGATACACCGCGACCGATTTGAGTTTTGCCGCCATGGCGATGACGACCCGAGAGCCTGATTCGCTCCACTCGCTGGAGGACGTTTCGGTGTGAGTGAAATCCCGCGGCAGGCACGCCGAGAACTTTGTTGCCCGGATATCACTGGGCATCGCAGCCGGCCAGGCCTTGGTGAATTCCACGGCGGTATGGCGATTGAATAGCCGCATGGCCGCTGCATTTTGCGCCCTTGGCGCTTTCCATTTGATCGACTGAGCCTGCTCCGTGGTATTTCGGCCGTACCCGACCAGCACATATTGGTCGGTTCTTTTCAGATCGTAGTAACGCGAGTGGAGAAATCCATCATTGGGTTGAGCGTGATCGCTGACTGCAAACCACGGCAGGCGGGCAGTCTGCGTGACCTTCGCCACTGCGCTTTCGGGATTGATGTGTGCAGTCAGTACCGGAGCTTCTGCAGGTGCGCTGACTTGAACCGGAATCGGTATCCGTAGTGCATACGCGAAAGGGCCGGTTGTCGGTTTGTTGTGGCTCGGGGCGCCAATAAAGGTACCGGGCGCAAAGCAGATTTCGCCCGCCGCGGCGGTCGGGGGATCAATGCTCCAGGCGCTGAAGTTCAGCTTTGCACCACTGCCTTTGTCATCCCAGAGCAGATCGCCGAGGTCGGCAGCAACGACCAGATCGGCCCTGACGCAACGGATGGCGTTGAGTGAGGGTTTGCCGTGATCGCTGGAGCAGGTCATACCCAGTGCGACATAGCCTTGCGGCGCAATCGGACGCCAGATCGAAGTGCGCATGGCAGCTCCCGATCCGGATTCTTTCCAGACAAGTTCGAAGTCGGTGGGTCGGCTGAGTGCTTTGCCCCTGGTGTTACCGTGGTCTTGTAACGTTGCCTCGCAGACCACTGCGGCGACAATTTCGCCGTTGATGGAGGTGTTGTTGGGGACGAGGATGTCTCCCAGCGGAAAGTATCCCGGCAGAAGATCGGGAGCCGGCGCAGGGCGCCAGAAGGTGGCGGGCCTGGCCCGTGTGCCGTTGCTGTTCCAGATACGGTTGAATTCGCTGGTGAAGTTGATCAGCAGGTTGTCGAGCCTGATCGGCTCCATTGGCCTGTCTCGCAATGAAGCACTGTCGTTGGTAGTCATAGTCAATCCTGATAATTGAATGGCAACTCGAAAGAGTTGCGACCTGTGGCAGGTCTGACTATCCGGAAAGAGGGCAGGCGCCAGGCGGTAACTATTTATGGGCGTGTGTCGGTTTGTTACCGATAAATCCCGTCTTTGCCATGCGCGGCCGTGGCGCGATTGCTGCGCACACTGATCATCTGCTTGATGTCGATCCACTCAATACCTTGGGCTTTCAACTTCGGCAGTTCCCGCTCCAGCACTGCCAGCGTCTGTGGATAAGGGTGCCCGATCATCACGGCCGAACCCTTTTTGTGCGCCAGACTGATCGCTGTCTGCAATTGAGTCAGGATCGCCGCTTCTGTGCGCTCGTCATCGAGAAACACATCCCGCGAAACACTCGCCAGATCGATCTTCTGCGCCTGCTGCGCAGCCACGGTCCGGGCGCTGGTGCGGCTGTCGACGAAGAACTTGTGGCGGCGCTGCAACTCCCCCATCAACCACGCCATGGCCACCGGCTGTGCGGTCATGCGACTGCCCATGTGGTTGTTGATGCCGGCGGTGTAGGGGACCATTTTGAACGCGGCATTCAGGCGTTTTTCGAGTTCTTCGATGGGCAGCTCGGGATGCCAGGCGAACGGGCCGGTGGCCGGGTCCATCGGCATGTGCAGGATCACGACCTTGCCGGCGCGATGGGCTTCGCGGGCGAATTCGGTGGCGTGCGGGGTGTCGGGCATGATCGCGGTGGTGACAGGCCCGGGCAGGGCCAGCACCCGGCGATCCCGGGGCAGGTTCTGCCCCAGGTCGTCGATGATCAGTGTCAGGTAGGCTTTTTGAGGTGTGGGTCTGGCAGGTTCTGCGTGAGCAGCACCCGCCAGACAGCACAGCAGGACGAAGAGGAAACGCAAAGACATCCTCAACGGCCGGACGTGATGCTCAGGCCTTTGAGCAGGCTCAGGGCCTGGGCCAACTGGTAATCGTCATCCTGCGGCATCGCCTTGGCCTTGCCGCCGGAGCCGGTCGGTTTGTCCGCGCCGCCATTGCCGTTGCCCAGGTGACCTTGCAGATCGGCTTCCTTGAAGTAGTCGCTGTCCGCCTCGTTGGTGATCTTGGCGCGGCGCACTTCGATGTCCGGGACGATGCCCTGGGCCTGGATCGAACGGCCGTTCGGTGTGAAGTACAGCGCCGTGGTGATCTTCAGCGCCCGGTCGTTGTTCAGCGGCAGCACGGTCTGCACCGAGCCCTTGCCGAAACTGGTGGTGCCCATGACCACGGCGCGTTTCTGGTCCTGCAGGGCGCCGGCGACGATTTCCGAGGCCGAAGCGCTGCCACCGTTGATCAGCACGACCATCGGCACCGCTTCGCTTTCGTCCTTGCCGGTGGCGGAGAAACGCAGCTCTGAGTTGGCGATCCGGCCCTTGGTGTAGACGATCAGGCCTTTGGTGATGAAGTGGTCGACCACTTCCACCGCTGCCTGCAGCACACCACCCGGGTTGTTGCGCAGGTCGAGGATGATGCCGTTGAGTTTCTTGCCGTTGTCCTTGCGCAGCTTGGCCAGGGCCTTGGAGACCTCTTCGCCGGTCTTGACCTGGAACTGGGTGATGCGGATCAGGCCATAACCCGATTCCAGCAGCTGTGCCTTGACGCTCTTCACCTGAATCACCGCGCGGGCCAGGGTCACGTCGAACGGCGTGCCGCCGTCGCGCACCAGGGTCAGGGTGATCTTCTGGCCGATCTTGCCGCGCATCTTGTCCACGGCTTCGGTCATGGTCTGGCCGCGGGTCGGTGCGCCGTTGATCTTGACGATGAAGTCGCCGGCCTGGATGCCGGCCTTCGACGCCGGAGTGTCGTCGATTGGCGACACGACCTTGATGAAGCCGTCTTCGGCGCCGACCTCGATGCCCAGACCACCGAACTCACCGCTGGTGCTTTCCTGCAACTCGGCGAAGTCTTCAGGGCCCAGGTAGGCGGAGTGCGGATCAAGGTTGCTGAGCATGCCCTTGATCGCGTTTTCCAGCAGGGTCTTGTCGTCCACCGGTTCGACATAGGCGGCCTTGATCCGGTCCATGACCTCGGCAAAGGTGCGCAGCTCTTCCAGCGGCAACGGCGCCTTGGAAGTCGCGGCAGTACCTGCCGGAGCGACGGCCGGAGCCGGTTGAGCGGCAAACGCCAGAGGCGCGCCGATCACCAGGGCGATCGTCAGGGCCAGCGAGGTAAGGCGGGACAAATGCAGCATGTCGAACGAACTCCTGAATTAGATGGCGTGCTTATCCTTGCGCACGGCACCATTGCGCCGGATCACTCGGGTGACCCTGCTGACGAATTGCGAAATACAGCGCTGGTGTGTCCTGGCCGCCACTGTTACCCACAGTGGAGATGGACTCACCGGCTTTTACCACGTCACCTGCCGACTTCAGTAGCGTCTGGTTGTGACCGTAAAGACTCAGAAAACCGTTGCCGTGGTCGAGGATCACCAGCAGCCCGGCACCGCGCAGCCAGTCGGCGAACACCACGCGCCCGCCGTGTACGGCATGCACCTGGCTGCCGGCGGAGGCGCTGATCATCACGCCGTCCCACTTGGTGCGGGCATCGTCGCCACGGGTTTCGCCGAAGCGTGCCAGCAGTCGACCATCAACCGGCCATGGAAGTTTTCCCCGACTTGATGCAAAAGGGCCACCGAAGGTCTCGCCGCCGCTGGATACCAGGGCGCCGGGTGTCGATTTGACCGGTTTGCGTGGGGCGTCGGAGTTTTCCGCCTCGGCCTCACGCAAGCGCTTTTTTTCGGCTTCCTGCTGGGCGATGAGCGCTTTCTGCCGCGCTTCTTCTGCCTCGCGAGCCTGGCGGGCCAGGGTTTCTTCAATGGTTTTAAGGACTTTAGACAGGTCTGCCTGATCCTGCTCGCGGGCGGCCAGTTTCTGGTCTCGGGCTTTCACGTCGTCATTGAGCTTGGCAAGGGCCTGCTGGCGCTCCTTGCGGACCTTGTCGAGCGCTTCGCGCCGAGTGTCGAGATCGCTTTGCTGCGCCAGCAACTGCGCCTGCTGCACGCCGATGTCCTTTTCGACATTGGCCAGTTGGCGCAAGGTTTCGTTGAAGCTCTTCAGCTGTTCCAGGCGAGCCTGGCTCAGGTAGTCGTAATAGGTGAGGGTGCGGGCGAATTTCTCGGGATTCTGCTGGTTGAGCAGCAGCTTGAGGTATTCCTGGCGACCGTTCTGGTAGGCGGCGCGGGCCTGGATGGCGATCAGTCGCTGCTGTTCAGTGCGCGCGCTCTGGAGTTTTTTTTTCTCCGCATCGAGCCGCTGCAGCTCGGACTCGCTCTTCTTGAGCTCTTTCTGCAGGGCTTCGACCTGCTTCTCGAGCTTGCCCATCTCGGTTTCGGTGCCCTTGAGCTCCTTTTGTACCCCGGATTTTTCCTCCTGGAGCTTGCCCAGCAGTTTTTTCAGCTCGGCAATGTCCTGGCGCGTGGCGTCCAGTTGCTGTTGGGTTTGCGCGCGCTCATCCGCGAAGGCCGGTTGGAGCAGGCATGTCAGAGCGAGGGCGATCAGGACGCGAAGCATAGAGGCGGGCGGCACCAGGGTAAGGGACGGCCTAGTATGCCCGCCCGACGCGGCAAAAAAAACGCCTCAAAGCCAACTGCTTTGAGGCGTTCGTCATAAAAAGCCGTTTCAGGCTGATTACAGGGCGTTTTTGATATCAGACCAGAATCGAAGTGCCAGTCATTTCCGCCGGTTTTTCCAGGCCCAACAGTTTCAGCATGGTTGGCGCCACGTCCGCCAGCACGCCGCCTTCGCGGACTTTCAGGTCACGCTTGCCGACATAGATGAACGGCACCGGTTCGGTGGTGTGCGCGGTATGCGCTTGCCCGGTGGATTCGTCGGCCATCTGCTCGACGTTGCCGTGGTCGGCGGTGATCAGCGCTTCGCCGCCGACTTTTTCCAGGGCTTCGACGATGCGGCCGACGCAGGTGTCCAGGCATTCCACGGCTTTCACTGCGGCTTCGAACACGCCGCTATGGCCGACCATGTCGCCGTTGGCGTAGTTGACCACGATCACGTCGTAGCGCTGGTTCTCGATGGCCTCGACGATGCGATCAGTGACTTCCGGAGCGCTCATTTCCGGCTGCAAGTCATACGTGGCGACTTTTGGCGACGGGATCAGGATGCGCTCTTCGCCCGGGAACGGTTCTTCGCGGCCGCCGGAGAAGAAGAAGGTCACGTGGGCGTACTTCTCGGTTTCGGCGATGCGCAGTTGGGTCTTGCCGTTTTTCGCCAGATAGTCGCCGAGCACGTTTTCCAGGCTGCCCGGGGCAAAGGCTGCGGGGGCCGGGATGCTGGCGGCGTACTGGGTCAGTCCCACGTACTGCACTTTTGGCTGGCGTGCGCGCTCGAATTCCTGGAAACCGTCTTCGACAAACACGCGGCTCAGCTCGCGGGCGCGGTCGGCGCGGAAGTTCATGAACACCACGGCATCGCCGTCTTCGACTTTCACCGGCTCACCGATGCTGGTGGCCTTGACGAATTCGTCGCTCTCGCCACGGGCGTAAGCGGCTTCCAGCCCTTCCTGGGCGGTGGCGGCGTTGAATTCGCCCTTGCCGTCAACGATCAGATTGTAGGCCTGGGCCACGCGATCCCAGCGGTTGTCGCGGTCCATGGCGTAGTAGCGGCCGATCAGGCTGGCGATGCGGCCCTTGCCGAGGGCCTGGAAGGTCGCATCGAGCAGTTCGATCGACGAGGCGGCGCTTTTCGGCGGCGTGTCACGGCCGTCGAGGAAGGCGTGCAGGTAGATCTTTTCGGCGCCGCGCTTGAAGGCCAGTTCGGCCATGGCGATCAGGTGATCCTGGTGGCTGTGAACGCCGCCATCCGACAGCAGGCCCATGAAGTGCACGGCCTTGCCGGCGGCCACGGCCTTGTCCACGGCGGCGCAGATGGTCGAGTTCTCGAAGAACTCGCCGTCGCGGATCGCTTTGGTCACACGGGTGAAGTCCTGATACACCACGCGGCCGGCGCCGAGGTTCATGTGGCCGACTTCAGAGTTGCCCATCTGGCCGTCCGGCAGACCGACGTCCATGCCGCTGCCCGAGATCAAGCCATTCGGCACGGTGGCCCACAGGCGATCCAGCACAGGCTTTTTGGCCGCATAGACGGCGTTGGATTCGGGGCTGTCGCTGTGACCGAAGCCGTCGAGAATCATCAGGACCAAAGGTTTAGGCGTGGTAGTCATGGAATCCACTCGTGGCTAATAAGAAGAGGGCGATGGAAAAGGGAGTTGGAGTTTAAAGCGAAGTTCCGGCGGCGTCACCGCCGGACGGGGTTTGGCCGACCATAGTGGCTGTGTATACTGGCCGACATTTTAACGCCCTGGAACCTCCTTCGATGGTTGCTCACCTGATTGAATTTGCCACTAACCACTACATTCTTGTCGGTATCTTCGTCGTACTGCTGGCTTTGCTGCTGGCGCATACGGTGCAGGGCGGCGGTAAAAGCCTGAGCACGGGCGAGCTGACCGCACTGGTCAACAAGGAAGCCGGCGTGGTGGTGGACATCCGTCCGAGCAAGGACTACGCCGCCGGTCACATCGTTGGCGCGGTGAACATTCCCCAGGACAAACTGGCCGCCCGCATCGGCGAGCTGGAAAAACACAAGGCCAAGACCATCATTCTGGTCGACGCGCTGGGCCAGACCGCCGGCACCCACGCCCGCGAGCTGATGAAGGCCGGCTTTACCGCTGCCAAGCTGTCCGGCGGGATTTCCAGCTGGAAAGGCGACAACCTGCCGTTGGTGAAGTGACATGAGCAACGTCATCGTCTACTCCAGCGATTACTGCCCTTACTGCTCGCGCGCCAAGTACCTGCTCGCGAACAAAGGCGTGGCCTTCGAAGAGATCAAGGTCGATGGCAAGCCGCAGGTGCGCGCCGCCATGGCCCAGAAGGCCGGACGCACGTCCGTGCCGCAAATCTGGATCGGCGATACCCACGTCGGCGGATGTGATGATTTGTATGCCCTGGAGCGCGCCGGCAAGCTCGACGCGCTGCTCAAGGCCTGACCTGCTGCACACTTAAAGAACCCTAAAAGACCCAAGATCAGAAAGGATCTGAGATGACTGACCAACAGAACACTGCAGCCAGCGAAGAAGAAACCGCACCGCAATTCTCCTTGCAGCGCATCTACGTACGCGACCTGTCCTTCGAAGCCCCGAAAAGCCCGGCGATCTTCCGCCAGCAGTGGGATCCGGCGGTCTCTCTGGATCTGAACACCCGCCAGAAAGCCCTGGAAGGTGATTTCTACGAAGTCGTGCTGACCCTGTCCGTCACCGTGAAAAACGGTGAAGAAGTGGCCTTCATCGCTGAAGTGCAACAGGCCGGTATCTTCCTGATCAAGAATCTGGACGCGGCTTCCATGAGCCACACCCTGGGTGCGTTCTGCCCGAACATCCTGTTCCCGTACGCGCGCGAAACCCTGGACAGCCTGGTGACCCGCGGTTCGTTCCCGGCCCTGATGCTGGCCCCGGTGAACTTCGACGCCCTGTACGCGCAAGAGCTGCAGCGCATGCAGGAATCCGGCGAAACTCCGACTGTTCAGTAAGCGGTCGATGCAACACCGAAAAAAGCGCCGTTACAGGCGCTTTTTTCTTGGCTGATCGTTCCCACGTCGAGGCGTCGAACCGTCCGCGTGGGAATGCCTCAAGGGACGCTCCGCGTCACGGGCTGCATTCCCACGCAGAGCGTGGGAACGATCAATCCAAGGGTGTTATTTGAAGTCGTTCTGCCGCCACGCTTCATAAACGGCCACTGCCACGGTATTGGACAGGTTCAGGCTGCGGCAGCCTTCGCGCATCGGCAGGCGCAAGCGCTGTTCGCCGGGCAGGGCGTCGAGCACTTCCGGCGGCAGGCCACGGCTTTCCGGGCCGAAGATGAACGCATCGCCGGGGACGAACGCGGCATCGTGAAACGGCCGCGAACCCTTGGTGGTGAAGGCGAACAGCCGTGGATGACCGAGGCTTTCGAGGCAACTGGCGAGGTCGGCATGGCGCTGCAAGGTGGCATACTCGTGGTAGTCGAGACCGGCGCGGCGCAAGCGCTTGTCGTCCATCTCGAAGCCCAGCGGTTCGATCAAATGCAGGTGGCAGCCGCTGTTGGCGCACAGCCTGATAACGTTGCCGGTGTTCGGCGGAATTTCCGGTTGAAAAAGGATGACGTGAAACATGCACGGCTCCGAAGGTAAAGATGACGCGCATTCTACGCCGCAAGCGGATCCGCGTTCGAAACTATTCCCACGGGTGATGGCCTCACTGGCGATCGTCGGTGTGATGGTCGGGATGATGATCGGCCGTTTGACCACGCCTGACCCAACCGTCGTGCAGCAGGTCGAGGTGATCGATGGCGGTCTGGCGGTGTGGTTCAACAACGAGCCGAAGCTGCATGGCGAGATCGTCGATGGCAGCGTTGCGCTGTTGTTCGAGGCCGAAGGCCAGGCGCAGAAAGGCCAGCTCAAGTTCAACGGCAAGGACGTGAACTGGCGGACGCGCTTGAGTGACGGTGGATTGTTGCTGACGCTGGTGGCGGCTCGGCCGCTGCAGGGCGACTGGGCCGGCCAGGCGGTCGATGACCGCTGGCGGCTGGAGATCCATCTCCGGGAGCAATAAAAGAGGGAATCCCCGGCCTGCCTGTACCAAGGTTCCCGAAACGGGCGGGCTCATCGCATCGCGTTCTGAGCCGGTGTAAAGAAGGAACCCCTGACCTGCCTGTATCAAGGGCCCCAAAAGGGTGGACTCGATGAGTCCGGTGTAAAGAGGGGAATCCCCGGCCTGCCTGTACCAAGGCCCCCGAAAGGGTGGGTGAATCGAATCACCTGATGGAGTTATTGCAGGGGGCGTGCCAGTTTTTCTCGTTTTGAAACAAAAAAGCCCGACACAATGACGAAGGCCCCGTAATACGGGGCCTTCGTCTTTTTACAGGTTGGGGTTTTCAGCGGTTTACAGTGCAAGCCTGGGCCAATGACCGTGCCCGATTAAGGGTCACGGTGCCTTGCGGCGGTGCAGGCTGGCGCTGAGTCTTAGCCTTCATCGCCCTCATCGTCATCCCCGCCATCGACCTTCATGCCGAGTTCCTTGATCTTGCGGGTCAGGGTGTTCCGGCCCCAGCCCAGCAGCACGGCCGCGTCGCGACGACGCCCGGCGGTGTGCTTCAGAGCCGTTTCGATCATGATTCGCTCGAACGCCGGCACCGCGCTGTCGAGCAGGCTCGACTGCCCGCGTGCCAGGGCCTGATCGGCCCATTGGCGCAGCGCCTGTTCCCAGTTGGTCACCGGCGCCGAGTCCTGCGGCAGGCTCAGCAGTTCCGGCGGCAGGTCGCTGATATGCACCTCGCGCCCGGACGCCATCACGGTGATCCAGCGGCAGGTGTTTTCCAGCTGGCGCACGTTGCCAGGCCACGGCAGGTTCTTCAGGTATTCCTCGGTCTCGCTTTTCAGCAGCTTCGGTTCCACCGCCAGTTCTTGCGCGGCGCGGCTGAGGAAGTGCTTGGCCAGGGTCGGGATGTCTTCGCGACGGTCCGACAGGCGCGGGATGTGGATGCGGATCACGTTGAGGCGGTGGAACAAGTCCTCACGGAATTTCCCGGCGTGAACCAGGGTTTCCAGATTCTGGTGGGTCGCGGCGATGATCCGCACATCGACCTTGACCGGCACATGCCCGCCGACGCGATAGAACTCGCCATCGGCCAGCACCCGCAGCAGTCGGGTCTGGGTGTCCGCCGGCATGTCGCCGATTTCATCGAGGAACAGCGTGCCGCCGTCGGCCTGTTCGAAACGGCCGCGACGCAGGTTGGCCGCACCGGTGAACGCGCCTTTTTCGTGGCCGAACAGTTCGGATTCCATCAGGTCTTTCGGGATCGCCGCCATGTTCAGCGCGATGAACGGCGAGGCCGCACGCGGGCTGTGGCGGTGCAGGGCGTGGGCCACCAGTTCTTTACCGGTGCCGGATTCACCGTTGATCAGCACGGTGATGTTGGAGTGGCTCAAGCGCCCGATGGCGCGAAACACCTCCTGCATCGCCGGCGCTTCGCCGATGATTTCCGGGGTGCGGGTCAGGGTCGGGGCGACTTCCAGGCCTTGCTGCTCCTGGGCGTGCTGATTGGCACGTTTGACCAGTGACACGGCTTCGTCGACATCGAACGGCTTGGGCAGGTATTCGAACGCGCCACCCTGATAGGAGGCGACAGCGCTGTCCAGATCGGAATGAGCGGTCATGATGATCACCGGCAGCCGCGGGTGCTGCTCGCGGATCCGTGCCAGCAGGTCCAGGCCACTGGCGCCGGGCATGCGGATGTCGGAGATGATCACGTCCGGCTGCTGGCGCGCGAGGCGGCTCATCACGCCATCGGCGCTGTCGAAGCTCTGGGTGGTCATGCCTTCCTGTTGCAGGGCTTTTTCCAGAACCCAACGGATAGAACGGTCGTCATCGACGATCCACACGGTTTCACTACGGCTCATGTCGATGTGGCTCCTTGTTCCAGTGGCAGAAAGATCGAGAACGTGGTGTGGCCTGGATGGCTGTCACACTCGATCAGGCCCTGGTGCTGGCTGATGATGTTCTGGGTGATGGCCAGGCCGAGCCCGGTACCGTCCGGACGGCCGCTGACCATGGGAAAGAAGATGGTTTCCTGCAGTTCCGCCGGAATGCCCGGACCGTTGTCGATGATCTCGATCTTGGTCACCAGGCGATGACGGACGTGGCCGATGGTGAACTGGCGCATGGCTCGGGTGCGCAGGCTGATGCGGCCCAGGCGCAGCTCGTTCTGGCTGCTGATGGCCTGCATCGCGTTGCGCACGATGTTCAGCACCGCCTGAATCATTTGTTCACGATCGATCAGGACATCGGGGATGCTCGGGTCGTAATCGCGCACCAGTGTGATGCAGCCCTGGCTTTCGGCCTCGACCAGTTGGCAGACGCGCTCCAGCACTTCGTGGACGTTGCACAAGGCCAGCGACGGCAGTTTGTTCGAACCGAGCATGCGGTCGACCAGATTGCGCAGGCGGTCGGCCTCTTCGATGATGACGTTGGTGTAATCGCGCAGGCTGTCTTCCGGCAGTTCCCGGGCCAGCAGTTGCGCGGCGCCACGAATGCCGCCGAGCGGGTTCTTGATCTCGTGGGCCAGGCCGCGCACCAGCATCTTGCTGGTTTCCTGTTTCGACAGTTGCGCCTCTTCCTTGGTGATGCGCAACAGGCGATCACGGGGATGCACTTCCAGCAAAAGCAGGGTCGCGCCGTTGCTGAGGATTGGCGTCACCGCGTAATCCACGGTCAGGGTCTGGCCGGTGAGGGCGGTGAGCATCGCTTCGCGCTTGGTGAACGGGTGCGCCTGCTCCACCGCTTGGCGCAACGAATTGAGCGCCTCGGTGGACTCGGTGAACAGCTCGCTGATGAACTGCCCATGGCTGCGCTGACCGCTGATGGCCAGCAGCATCTCCGCCGCCGGGTTCATGTACTCGAGGCGCAATTCGCTGTCGAGCAGGATGGTGGCGGTGGTCAGGTTGTCGAGTAGCAAGCGATGCAGTGCGTCACTGATGGTCATGAGGACCTCTTTTGGAGCATGGCGCGCGCAGGGATACAGCGCTGATGCGAGGAAAATGCAAAAACCAAACCAAGGCTCCGAAAAGAAGCGTTCAACCCCTGAAACGGGCGTTTGACGCTCGTTTGCGTGGCAGTCAAACCGCTCTGGCGGGTACTTTCGAACCAAAATGGGTTGGAATGTGAGTACGGTGCAGCGTATTGCACCAATATAGTGCGCAAAGCTGAACGACGTCAGAAGAAACGCAGGAAAGGATTTTTCGGTTCGGCGGGTTTGTCTTTCAGCGGGCATTCCGGGCGCACGCCATAGTCGGCGCTGACGCACGGTTTGACCTGACGCTTCTGTGCCAGGGAAATGCGCTGCATGTGGAACGGCTGGTTGGCGGTTTTCTCCACGGTCCGGCCTTGGGCGTCGAGGATTTCCACCGACAGGTTGTGGCTGCCACGATCGATGTTGCTCAGCGGGAACACCGGGCTCAGGCCGGGTTCGCCGACGGCCTGGCCATCCAGTAGCAGGCGATACAAATGACCTTTTTGCAGGCCCGGCTCGCTGGTGACGCTGACGATCAGCTCTCCGGCGCTGCTGCGAATGGTCGCGTCCGGCTCAGGGATCAGCACCCGCAGCATGTCGTAGTGGAACAGCGGCGGCTCTGCTGATTTGTTCGAAGGCGTGACCGGTGCAGCTGTCGGGTTCGAGGCCATGCGATTGCTGGTGGCCAGCGGTACACGCTTGGCGTTGCCCCGTGGTTGATCGGTGTAGACCCGATTGCCCTGTGCATCGACGTAAGTGAACACCTCGGCCGATGCGCCAGACGCGATCAGCGACAGGCACAAGGCAATCAATCCCCGTGTCATGGCTTGTGCACCCGCTGCACGGTGAACACCACCGCCGGACTCTGCTGAATGATCGCCTCGCCATTGATCACCTGCACCGCGAGCCGATGCTCGCCCCGGTCTACGTTCACCAGTTGCAGGATCGGTACATTGCTCGGCTGGCCATAAGGCGCATCATCCAGCAGCAGACGCAATTGATGCGGCGGTTGCAGGCGCGGCTTGATCAGCACGCTGACCGTGAACGTACCGTTGTTGGCGCGCAGGGCTTCTTCGGTAGGCAGGCCGGTCAGCTCCAGCGCTTCATAGGCATTGCGCGCTGGCGCTTGGCTAACCGTTTCTGACGATGGCGCGCTCGGTGCCTGAGGCTGGACGCTGTTTAGCGGCGGCAACTCCACCGGCTGCGCCTGCACGCCGTCCGGCGCGTGATCGCTGTACACGGTGTTGCCGCTGGCATCGGTGTACTTGTAGATCTGCGCGGCGGCGGGCAGGGCGATCAGCAGCAAAATACAGAGAAGGGTGCGACCCATGAAATCGACCGGAAACGAAAACGATGGGTTGCAGCATAGGCCAGTCGCGGCGGTTGGCCCAACCCCTGCACACATCCAGAGATTATTCGGTTGATCGTTCCCACGCTCTGCGTAGGAATGCAGCCCGTGACGCTCCGCGTCACCGGACGCGGAGCGTCCCTTGAGGCGTTCCCACGCAGAACGTGGGAACGATCAGAGGCGATAAATTGCGGGCACAAAAAAGGCCTCCCGAAGGAGGCCTCTTTCTGTCACGCCGCGTAGCGCGGCGCTACCGGATCAGCAGCTGTAGTACAGCTCATATTCCAGTGGGTGTACGAAGGTGCGGACCTTGATTTCTTCTTCGGATTTCAGCGCGATGTAAGCGTCGATGAAGTCGTCGGAGAACACGCCGCCCTTGGTCAGGAACGCACGGCCCTTGTCCAGCTCTTCCAGGGCTTCTTTCAGGCTGCCGCAAACTTGCGGGATCTCTTTCGCCTCTTCAGGCGGCAGGTCGTACAGGTTCTTGTCGGCAGCATCGCCTGGGTGGATCTTGTTCTGGATACCGTCCAGACCGGCCATCAGCAGCGCTGCGAAAGCCAGGTACGGGTTGGCAGCCGGATCCGGGAAGCGGGCTTCGATACGACGGCCTTTAGGGCTGTTGACGTAAGGAATACGGATCGAGGCAGAACGGTTGCGAGCCGAGTAGGCCAGCATCACTGGAGCTTCGAAGCCTGGCACCAGACGCTTGTAGGAGTTGGTGGCCGGGTTGGTGAAGCCGTTCAGGGCCTTACCGTGCTTGATGATGCCGCCGATGAAGTACAGGGCGGTGTCGGACAGGCCGGCATAACCTTCACCCGCGAAGGTGTTCTTGCCATCTTTGGAGATGGACATGTGAACGTGCATGCCCGAACCGTTGTCGCCGTACAGCGGCTTCGGCATGAAGGTCGCGGTGCGGCCGTAGGCGTCGGCAACGTTGTGTACAACGTATTTCAGGGTCTGGGTTTCGTCGGCTTTCTTCACCAGGGTGTTGAACTTGACGCCGATTTCGTTCTGGCCGGCAGTTGCCACTTCGTGGTGGTGAACTTCAACGGTCAGGCCCATTTCTTCCAGTGCGTTGCACATGGAGGTACGGATTTCGTGGTCGTGGTCGAACGGCGGAACCGGGAAGTAGCCGCCTTTCACGCCTGGACGGTGGCCTTTGTTGCCGCCTTCCACGTCCTGGTCGGACATCCACGAGCCTTGCTCGGAGTAGATCTTGAACATCGAACCGGAGATGTCGGACTTGAACTTCACTTCGTCGAAGATGAAGAACTCTGGCTCTGGACCGGCGAATACGGTGTCACCGATACCGGTGGTCTTCAGGTATTCCTCGGCGCGGCGGGCGATGGCGCGCGGGTCGCGATCGTAACCTTGCATGGTCGAAGGTTCGATGATGTCGCAGACCAGAATCAGGGTCGGCTCTTCGGTGAACGGGTCCAGAACGGCGGTTTCGTCGTCCGGCAGCAGGATCATGTCGGAGGCTTCGATGCCTTTCCAGCCAGCGATGGAGGAACCGTCGAACATCTTGCCAACTTCGAAGAAGTCGTCTTCCAGCGCATCGCGAGCCGGCATGGTCACGTGGTGCTGAGTGCCTTTGGTGTCCGTGAAGCGCAGATCAATCCACTTGACGTCATGATCTTTGATGAGTTGAACCGACTTCGACATAGTGTCCTCCGGGTGAATTAGGGCGGGTAGTGGATGCCCTTAATAGTGGTGATGCCGGCGCGAATACTCTGCCAAGGCAACCTGCCTCACAAGGGAGCAAATTGCATGCCAGTGCCCCAGCATGGGTTTTTTGCCCCAAATTCACGCTTCTGGAGGTCGAAAGCGCCTTAATGGCAGAAAACTCGCCCTTTAATGTAGCGCTTGAACTGAGAATTGACCCGTTTTGGTGCGTGCAAAACCTTCTGCACATTAACTGGTTAAACCTTGAGCAATTTCCGCTATAATCCGCGCCCCCCTTTTTCGGCTGGCCCTGCGCGCGCTGTTTTCATGAAACTAATCGTAAAAGTCTTCCCCGAGATCACCATCAAAAGCCGACCTGTCCGGACGAAATTCATCCGCCAGCTGGCCAAGAACATCCGCACCGTGCTCCGCGACCTGGACCCGGCCGTGGTGGTGAACGGTGTGTGGGACAACCTCGAGCTGGAAACCCGCGTCACCGACCCCAAGGCCCTGAAAGAGATGGGCGAGCGCCTGACCTGCATGCCGGGCATCGCGCACTTTCTGCAGATCGATGAGTACCCGCTGGGCGACTTCGACGACATCACCGAAAAGTGCAAGCAGCACTACGGCGATGCATTGGCCGGGAAGATCTTTTCGGTGCGCTGCAAGCGTGCGGGCAAGCATGCGTTCAGCTCGATGGACGTCGAAAAATATGTCGGCAGCAAGCTGCGCCGTGAGTGCGGCGCTGCCGGAATCGACCTGAAACAGCCGGAGATCGAAGTCCGCATCGAAGTTCGCGACAAACGGTTGTTCGTGATTCACAGCCAGCACAATGGCATCGGCGGCTACCCGCTCGGTGCGCTGGAGCAGACGCTGGTATTGATGTCCGGCGGTTTTGACTCGACGGTGGCCGCGTACCAGATCCTTCGTCGCGGCCTGATGACGCACTTCTGCTTCTTCAATCTGGGCGGTCGTGCTCACGAATTGGGCGTAATGGAAGTCGCGCATTTCATCTGGAAGAAGTACGGCAGCTCGCAACGCGTGCTATTTGTCAGTGTTCCATTCGAAGAAGTCCTGGGCGAAATTCTCGGCAAGGTCGACGACAGTCATATGGGCGTCGTATTGAAGCGTATGATGTTGCGCGCAGCGTCGAGCATTGCCGAACGCCTGCACATCGATGCGCTGGTCACCGGTGAAGCGATTTCCCAGGTGTCGAGCCAGACGCTGCCGAATCTGTCGGTCATCGATTGCGTCACCGACAAACTGGTCCTGCGGCCGCTGATCGTCGCCCACAAGCAGGACATCATCGACACGGCCGACCAGATCGGTACCGGTGATTTCGCCCGGCACATGCCGGAATACTGCGGCGTCATCTCGGTCAACCCGAAGACCGCCGCCAAGCGTGGCCGGGTCGAGCACGAAGAGCAGGAATTCGACATGGCGGTGCTTGAGCGTGCGCTCGCAAACGCCAGACTGGTGCCGATCGATCGGGTGATCGACGAATTGGGCCAGGATTTGCAGATCGAAGAAGTCAGCGAAGCGCTGGCCGGTCAGATCGTCATCGACATCCGCCACCCGGATGCCGCCGAGGATGACCCGCTGGAACTCGCCGGCATAGAGGTACAGACGATGCCGTTCTACGCAGTGAACGCTCGTTTCAAGGAACTGGACCCTACTCGCCAGTACCTGCTGTATTGCGACAAAGGCGTGATGAGTCGCCTGCATGCCCACCATTTGCTCAGTGAGGGGCATGCCAATGTGCGCGTTTATCGACCGAGCTAAGTGCCCGGGGCTGTTTGCCTGTGGCCTGCGTCACCGGCCCCCCGACACCGCCGTCAAGCTGTAACGGCCATGCCGGACACTACTGTCAATCGCTGCCAAGACTTGTCAGCAAACCGAATCCTCTGATCGAGATACACAAGTGATCGAAAATCTACGCAACATCGCCATCATTGCCCACGTTGACCATGGTAAGACCACCCTGGTAGACAAACTCCTGCGTCAATCCGGCACCCTGGAGCGCAACGAGCTCAACGACGAGCGCGTGATGGACTCCAACGACCAGGAAAAAGAGCGCGGCATTACCATTCTGGCGAAAAACACCGCCATCAACTGGAACGGCTACCACATCAACATCGTGGACACCCCGGGCCACGCCGACTTCGGCGGCGAAGTCGAGCGCGTTATGTCCATGGTTGACTCCGTGCTGCTGCTGGTCGACGCCCAGGACGGCCCTATGCCGCAAACCCGTTTCGTGACCAAGAAGGCTTTCGAAGCCGGCCTGCGTCCAATCGTGGTCATCAACAAGGTTGACCGTCCGGGCGCGCGTCCTGACTGGGTTCTGGACCAGATCTTCGATCTGTTCGACAACCTGGGCGCCACCGAAGAACAACTGGACTTCCAGGTTGTTTACGCTTCGGCCCTGAACGGCATCGCCGGTCTGGACCACACCGCCATGGGCGAAGACATGACCGCGCTGTACCAGGCGGTAGTCGACCACGTTCCGCCTCCGGCTGTTGACCGTGACGGTCCGTTCCAGATGCAGATCTCCGCGCTGGACTACAACAGCTTCCTGGGTGTTATCGGTGTTGGCCGTATCGCTCGTGGTCGCGTCAAGCCGAACACCCCGGTTGTCGCTATCAGCGCCGACGGCAAGCGCCGCAACGGTCGTATCCTGAAGCTGATGGGTCACCACGGTCTGCACCGCGTTGACGTTGAAGAAGCTGCAGCTGGCGACATCGTCTGCATCAGCGGTTTCGACGAGCTGTTCATCTCCGACACTCTGTGCGACATCAACAACGTCGAGGCGATGAAGCCTCTGACCGTTGACGAGCCAACCGTTTCCATGACCTTCCAGGTAAACGACTCGCCATTTTGCGGTAAAGAAGGCAAGTTCGTGACCTCCCGTAACATCAAGGATCGTCTGGACAAAGAGCTGCTGTACAACGTTGCACTGCGCGTTGAAGAAGGCGACTCGGCTGACAAGTTCAAGGTATCTGGCCGTGGTGAGCTGCACCTCTCGGTACTGATCGAAACCATGCGTCGCGAAGGCTTCGAGCTGGCCCTGGGCCGTCCTGAAGTGATCATCCGTGAAGTTGACGGCGTGAAGCAGGAACCGTTCGAAAACGTCACCATCGACATCCCTGAAGAATCCCAGGGCAAGGTCATGGAAGAGATGGGTCTGCGTAAAGGCGACCTGAGCAACATGGTGCCGGATGGCAAAGGCCGTGTTCGTCTGGAATACAACATCCCTGCTCGTGGTCTGATCGGTTTCCGTAACCAGTTCCTGACCCTGACCAACGGTGCTGGCATCCTGACCTCGATCTTCGACCGTTACGCTCCAGTGAAGTCGGGCCACATGTCCGGCCGTCAGAACGGCGTTCTGGTTTCGGTTGAAACCGGCAAGGCACTGACCTACTCCCTGGAAACCCTGCAGGCTCGTGGCAAGCTGTTCGTAGAACACGGCCAGGAGATCTACAACGGTCAGATCGTTGGTCAGAACTCCCGCGACAACGACCTGGGTGTGAACCCGACCAAAGGCAAGAAGCTCGACAACATGCGTGCTTCGGGTAAAGACGAAACCATCGCTCTGGTCCCACCTGTTCGCTTCACCCTGGAACAGGCTCTGGAATACATCCAGGAAGACGAGCTGTGCGAAGTCACTCCTAAGTCCATCCGTCTTCGCAAGAAGATCCTGGACGAAAGCGAGCGTACCCGCGCTGCCAAGAAAGCCAAGGCGTAAGATTTAGCCAAGGCTGAAAAAAACGCCCCCGGTCGAGAGATCGGGGGCGTTTTTGTTTGTCTGGCTTTCGAAAGTCTCGTTCCCACGTCGAGGCGTCGAACCGTCTGCGTGGGAATGCCTCAGCGGACGCTCCGCGTTAGGCTCTTGGGACGCGGAGCGTCCCGGGCTGCGTTCCCACGCAGAGCGTGGGAACGATCAATCAGGCGTCGGGATCAGAACCGCTCGATCGACCGCGAATTCTGCACCCGCTCCACTTCCTTCGGCTTGTACGCGCAGTAACCCGGGCGCGGGCCGATCTTAGGGTGGTTGCGGCAGGTGTCCGGGCGCTTGTCATAAATGGTGCACAGGCGGCTCTTACGATCCAGGTAGTAGCAATCGTTGTTGCTCATGCGCTGCAGGGTGAAAATCCCCGACTTCTGGTTGAAGCGCTCGACCAGCCCTTCCTTTTGCAGACGCTTGGCGATGTTCTTCGGCGGGTCGCCCAGTTCGAACTCGTCGACCACACCGATACGCACCAGATCCTTGATCTTGACCTCGACCGGCAGCGTGCAGCAGCTGGAAACGCACGAGCCGCACATCGGGGCCGAATATTTGGCCCAGGTATCGAGACGGTCGATCTCGGCTGCGGCGATCAGGTTGGGCTTCATCATCGGTGTTTACCAGGCGTGTGCATCAGGGCGCGCGATCATACCGGGACTGGTGGATTTTTGAACAACCTTTCGCCAGATTTTTTCTTCATGCGCGCACATCGTCCGACAATTCGGCACGGCCCCTGCATTCATTGAGGCATTCGCCAGAGTATTGCCGGTCGATCTCACACTCTCGGTAAAAACTGCCGAACCAGAGCCCTTACCGTCGGTCAGACCGTCTAGGCTCTGACAACTCCCCGCTCGCTCGAGGTCCTATCGATGACTCAAGAACCACTAGTTCGCGAAGCAGAGGTGGCCGCATTCCGCGACGCCGTCCTGACCAAACTCACCTATGCGGTGGGCAAAGACCCGGATCACGCCTTCGACCATGACTGGTTCGAAGCCATCGCCCTGGCGGCGCGCGATCACATGGTCGAGCACTGGATGGACCACACCCGGCAGATTTACCGCAAAGGCCAGAAGCGGGTGTATTACCTCTCGCTGGAATTTCTCATCGGCCGTTTGCTGTACGACAGCCTGAGCAACCTCGGTTTGCTGGACGTCGCCCGTGAAGCCTTGACCGAACTGGGCGTCGATCTCGAGCGCATCCGCATCCTGGAGCCGGATGCGGCGCTGGGCAACGGTGGCCTCGGACGGCTGGCGGCGTGCTTCATGGAAAGCATGTCGACCCTCGGTATCGCCGGCCACGGCTACGGCATTCGTTATGAGCACGGGTTGTTCCGTCAGGCCATCGTCGACGGCTGGCAGCAGGAACAGACCGAGCACTGGCTGGATTTCGGCAACCCCTGGGAGTTCGAGCGGCCAGAGGTGGTCTACCCGATCGGCTTTGGCGGCAGCGTCGAGACAGTCACCGACGCCAGCGGCAAGTCCCGGCAAGTCTGGCACCCGGCGGAAACCGTCCGGGCGATTGCCTATGACACACCGGTGGTCGGCTGGCGCGGGGCGAGCGTCAACACCTTGCGCCTGTGGCGGGCGAGGGCCATGGAAGACCTGCATCTGGAGCGCTTCAACGCCGGTGACCATCTCGGTGCCGTCGCCGAAGTGGCCCGGGCCGAAAGTATCTCCCGCGTGCTTTACCCGGCGGACAGCACCGAAGCCGGGCAGGAATTGCGCCTGCGTCAGGAATACTTCTTCGTCGCCGCCTCGCTTCAGGATCTGCTGCGCCGTCACCGCAACATGCATACCTCGGTGCTGACCCTGGGCGATCATGCGGCGATCCAGCTCAACGACACCCACCCTTCGATCGCCGTCGCCGAACTGATGCGCCAACTGGTCGACGTCTACGACGTGGCCTGGGACGCGGCGTGGCAAGTCACCGTCGACACGCTGTCGTACACCAACCACACGCTGCTGCCCGAAGCGCTGGAAACCTGGCCGGTGGGGCTGATGGAACGCATGCTGCCGCGGCATATGCAGATCATTTATCTGATCAACGCCCAGCACATCGATTCGTTGCGGGCCAAGGGCATCCACGATTTCGACGTGCTGCGCGCGGTGTCGCTGATCGAGGAAGACAACGGTCGCCGGGTGCGCATGGGCAACCTGGCGTTCCTCGGTTCTCACAGCGTCAACGGTGTGTCCGGGCTGCACACGCAGCTGATGCGCAAAACCGTATTTGCCGAGCTGCACAAGCTGTATCCGGAGCGGATCAACAACAAGACCAACGGCATCACCTTCCGCCGCTGGCTGTACCAGGCCAACCCGGAACTGACGTCGATGTTGGTCGATGCCCTTGGCGCCGACGTGCTGGACAACCCTGAAGAGCGTCTGCTCGATCTTGAGCCGTTCGCCGAAAAACCAGCGTTCCGCAAAGCCTTCGCCGAGCAGCGGCTGCACAGCAAAAAGGCCCTGGCTTACCTGATCCATGAACGGCTGGGGATCGCGGTCAACCCGGCGGCGATGTTCGACGTGCAGGTCAAACGGATCCACGAATACAAGCGCCAGTTGCTCAACCTGATGCACACCGTCGCGCTGTATCAGGCGATCCGTGCCGAGCCGGAAATCGACTGGGTGCCGCGGGTGAAAATCTTCGCCGGCAAGGCTGCGGCGAGTTATCACCAGGCCAAGCTGATCATCAAGCTGACCAACGACATCGCCCGGGTGGTGAACAACGACCCGACCGTGCGTGGCCTGCTCAAAGTGGTGTTCCTGCCCAACTACAACGTCAGCCTGGCGGAGAGCATCATTCCGGCGGCGGACCTGTCGGAGCAGATCTCCACCGCCGGTTTCGAAGCCTCGGGCACCAGCAACATGAAGTTCGGCCTGAACGGCGCGCTGACCATCGGCACCCTCGACGGTGCCAACGTGGAAATGTGCGAAAACATCGGCGCCGAGCACATGTTTATCTTTGGCCTCAGTGCCCAGCAGGTCGAAGCGCGCAAGCAGAACCACGAGTTCAGCGCGGTGCCGGACATTGCCGCGTCCCATCGCCTCAACGATGTGTTGCAGGCGATTCGCAGCGGGGTGTTTTCGCCGGACGACACATCGCGCTACACCGGGCTGATCGATTCGCTGGTGGATTACGACCGGTTCTTCGTCTGCGCCGATTTCGACTCCTACTGGGAGGCGCAGATGCGCGTCGATGCGCTCTGGCACGACGCCAATAACTGGTGGCGCTCGGCGGTGCTGAACACCTCGCGCATGGGCTGGTTCTCGTCCGACCGGACGATCCGCGAGTACGCCACGGATATCTGGAAGGCACTGGAGTAACTTTTAGCGACAAATGTGCGCCCGGCCCCACGATTGTTGGGCCGGGCCGATATACTGAGCCTTGGTTCCGCCCCGCCACGGGGCTGCTCAGGGATATCGACCATGCAATGGATGTTCATGTTGATCGGGCTGCTGCTCGGCTGGCTGCTCGACGAGTCGTTCAGCGATGCGCTGTTGGGCGCGTTGCTGGGGCTCGCCATCGGGCAGGCGATGCGCATCGCGCGGCTCGGTTCACAGGCTGCCGAGCAACAGCGTCAGCTGGATCACGCGAAGATCGCGTTGCAGGGCGTCGAACAGCGACTGTTTCTGCTGGAGGGCACTCCAGTGCATTCGCCAGCGCCGCCGAGTGTCGCGCCGGCCAGCGAAACGATCGTTGAACCCGTCACGGTATTTGAACAACCCTCTGCCGCAGAACCCGAGCTGATCTGGGAGCTGCCACCCGAACTCGAACCTGTTGCCGTCGCCGCCAGCGAATCCAGTCAGCCGCTGCCGGTCGATGTCTGGCGTCTGGACGCCGTTACGCCTGAACCTGAACCCCGACAACCCGCCGAACCTCGTGGCCCGAACCTTATCGAGCGCGGCATCAGCGCTGCGCGCAACTGGCTGTTCGGTGGCAACACCGTGCTGCGGGTCGGCGTGGTGCTGTTGTTCTTCGGTCTGGCGTTCCTGCTGCGCTACGCCACCGAAGGCATGGTGGTGCCGATCGAATTGCGTTACGCCGGGGTCGCGGCAGCAGCGCTGGGCTTGCTGGCGCTGGGTTGGTGGTTGCGCCATCGCAACAACAGCTACGCCTTGATGTTGCAAGGCACCGGGATCGCGGTGTTGTACCTGACGGTGTTTGCGGCGATGCGTTTGCACCCGCTGCTCGATCCGTCTGCTGCGCTGGGCTTGCTGGTGGCGGTGACGGTGTTTTCGGCCATTCTGGCCATCACCCAGGATTCCCTGGCCCTGGCCTGCGTCGCCGCACTGGGCGGTTTCGCCGCGCCGATCCTGACCTCCACCGGCGCCGGCAACCACGTCGCGCTGTTCAGTTATTTCGCGCTGCTCAACGCCGGCATTCTGGCCATCGCCTGGTTCAAGGCCTGGCGCCTGCTCAACCTGATCGGCTTCGTGGGCACCTTCGGCATCGGTTTCGCCTGGGGCCTGCGTTCGTACACGCCGGAACTGCTGTGGAGCACCGAACCGTTCCTGATGCTGTTCTTCCTGATGTACCTCGCCATCGGCCTGCTGTTCGCCCGACGCAAGTTGCTGGACATGCCGGATGCCCCGGCGGACGACGAGCGCGAGGCGCTGCTGCACTGGTCGGCGCGCAAGGGCGATTACGTCGACGGGACGATGCTGTTCGGTCCGCCGCTGGTGGGTTTCGGCCTGCAATTCGCGCTGGTCCAGCATCTGGAATTCGCTGCCGCGTTCAGTGCGCTGGCGCTGGGCATGATCTACATGGCCCTCGCCAGAATGCTGATAGGCGGTCGGGCGATGTTGCTGGGCGAGACTTGCCTGGCGCTCGGGGTGATTTTCGCCAGCCTGGCGATCCCGCTGGGGCTGGATGCGCGCTGGACGTCCGCGGCCTGGGCGGTGGAGGGCGCGGGGATTTTCTGGCTCGGTTTGCGTCAGCAACGGCCGTTGGCACGGGCCTTCGCATTGCTGCTGCAACTGGGTTCGGCGCTGGCGTTTCTCAGCCAGTTACGTGTCGGCGAAAGCAGCCTCCTCGACGGCGCGCCGCTGGGGGCATTGATGCTCGGCGCGGCGTTGTTGTTCAGCTTCTATCAATTGCGCAAGGCGTCGCCGGAGCAAACCTCGCTGTGGGAGCGTCAGGGCTTGCCAGTGCTGACGTGCCTGGGGCTGACCTTCCTGTATCTGCTGGCGCCGCTGTTCTTCTTCATTCAGGGCACGGCGATCAGTTGGGCATTGGCCGGGCTGGCGACCTTGTTCGTCGGCTTGCGCCTGCAATCGCGCACGTTCCTGTTCACCGCGTTTGCCGTGCAACTGCTCGGCGGGGCGTTGTTCCTGTTGCGCCTGCAAGGGGCGGGCGAGGATTCGGCGGCCGTGTTCAGCGCCGGTTGGAGCGGTCTGCTCAGCGCCTCGTTGATCGGTCTGGCGCTGATCGCCGGCATGCTGCTGGCGGCGCGCGACGAGATGGTGCGCAGCGATGTTCGCCTGCTGCGCGGTTTGTCGGTGGTGCTGCTGGCGGGTCTGGTGCTGATCAATCTGGCGGTGTTGTTTGTGCTGCCGTGGCAGACCGCGAGCGCAGTGTGGGCGGCCAGTGGTTTGCTGATCATCTGGCTCAGTCTGTACCTCAAGCAGCGCGTGAGTTTTGTGTTCGGTCTGCTGTTGCAACTGATCGGCGGCGCGGCGTTTCTGCTTGCCGGCCCCGAGTTGTTGGGGCCGCTGTCCAGCGAGGGGCTGCGACCGCTGGCCCATGGCGGATTCTGGACGCCGCTGGTGCTGGGTCTGGCGGCGATGATCGGGGCGTGGCGCCTGCAATTGGGCAATCACGCTTCGGCGTTCGATGTGCTGAGCCTGCAGCGACTGTCCGACGTGTTGCTGGTGTGGGGCGTCGGTTGGTGGGCGCTGGCGTGGTTCAGCGAAGTGATGCGGTTTGCGCCGGTGAATCTGGAAAAATCGCTATTGCTGCTGGTCGCCGCGTTGATGGTCGCGTTGTGGGCGGTGTTGGCCTTGCGCCTGAAATGGCCGTCGCTCGGTCTACTCTGCACCTTGCTGATTCCGGTGGCCGGGCTGGTGTTGCTGGTCTCGTGGCATTCGCGTTATCACCCGGCGGCGGATTTCGGCTGGTTGGCGTGGGCGGCGGTGTTCGTTGTGCATTTCATCAGCCTGCGACGTCTGGCACCGATGTTGCTGGCGCGGGCCTTGAGCACGGCCCATGTGCTCGGTTGCTGGCTGCTGATCGGCGTGCTGGCGCTGGAATTGCGCTACGGCCTGCTGCTGTTGTCCGAGCAGTACAACGCCTGGCGCTGGCTGGGCTGGGCGATTCTGCCGAGCGTGTATCTGTTGCTGATGGCCGCACCGCGTCAGTGGCCATGGCCGGTGGCAGCGTTCCCTCGCCAATACCGTTTGTATGCGGCGGCGCCGCTGGCGGTGCTGATGCTGGTCTGGTTCTGGCTGGCTAATGGCGTGAGTGATGGCAACGCCGAGCCGCTGCCTTACGTTCCGCTGCTCAACCCACTGGAGCTGGGTCTGCTGTTTGCGTTGTTCGGTGTCTACGTCTGGTCGCGCAGCGCCGTGGCCGAGCTTTCGATTCGCCAGGATTACGCGGCATACGTTACGCAACTGATTGCCGGCGTTTCGCTGTTCGCGTTCTGCACTGCGCTGGTCACCCGCGCTGCGCACCATTGGGCGGGGATTCCGTTCGAGCTGGATCTGCTGCTCGAATCGATGCTGGTGCAGGCCGGTCTGTCCATCGTCTGGACGCTGATGGCGCTCGGGCTGATGATCGGCGGGCATCTGCGCCATCGCCGCGAAGTGTGGCTGATCGGCGCGGCGCTGATTGCGCTGGTGGTGGCCAAACTGATTTTTGTCGAATTGAGCAACCGTGGCGGACTGGCCCGGATCGTCTCGTTCATCGGCGTTGGTGTGTTGTTGCTGGTGGTGGGCTATTTTGCGCCGCTGCCGCCCAAACGCGTCGAAGCTGCACCGGCGGCGGACCAGTCGGCCCCGGAAACCGAAGGAGTGTCGTCTTGAGTCGCAAGCTTAATCTCGGGTGGCTGTTGCTGGGCGTGGCCATGGCGGCCGGCGCCCAGGAAAAACCGGCGGACTTCGTCGCGCAGGTGCCGTTGTCGGTCAGTGGCGCAGGCCCGTGGTATCGACTCGAACTGCCGCTGAGCGTGCAGTTGCAGGCGCGCCAGACTGATCTCAGCGACCTGCGGGTGTTCAACGCCGCCGGAGAACCGCAGGCCTATGCGCTGGCCCGGGAATCGGCGCAGACTCGCGATGATGGCCAGTTGCATGAGGTGAAGTGGTTCCCGCTGTACAACTCGGCGGATGCCACCGAGCGTGCGCCGAGCGTACGCGTGCAATCCACCACCACCGGTACGCTGGTGGAAGTGCAGCCTTCCAGCCAGCTCGAAGCCGGGGAAGAAGTGCTGCGCGGTTGGCTGCTCGACGCCAGCGCGATCAAGGCGCCGTTGCAGCAGTTGATTCTCGATTGGACCAGCGAGCGCGACGGTTTCCAGCGTTTCAGCATCGAGGCCAGCGACGACCTGCAGCACTGGCAGGCTTGGGGCGAAGGTCAGGTGGCGCGCCTGACCTTTGCCGACGAACGGGTCGAGCAGCATGAAGTGGCGCTGCCCGGGCAATCGGCGCGGTATCTGCGTCTGCTGTGGGATTCGCCGGCCTCGGCGCCGGTCCTGACGTCGGCGCAACTGAAAAGCAGCGACCCGCGCAACCTGCCGCTGCCATTGGTCTGGTCGCCGGCACTGGCCGGCAGCAGCGGCAAGCCCGGCGAATACACCTGGCAGTTGCCGATGGGGCTGAACATCGAGCGGGTGCAGGTCGAACTGAAGCAGGCCAACAGCCTGGCGCCAGTGACACTGTCGGGGCGTCGCGAAAGCAGTATGCCGTGGCAACCGTTGAGCAGCGGCTTGCTCTATCGCCTGACCCAGAATGGCCAGGACGTGGTGCAGAACGAATTGCAGCTCTACGGCCAGACCGTGCAGCAGTTGAAACTGACGGTCGACGAACGCGGCGGCGGTCTCGGCGAGCAGGCACCGAGCGTGAAATACGCGGTGCGCGCCACTCAGGTCATTTTCCTCGCGCGCGGCGACGGACCGTACAGCCTGGCGCTGGGCAATCCGACCGTGAAGACGGCAAACCTGCCGCTGACCACGCTGATCCCCGATTTCAAACCGGAGAAACTGGCCACGCTGGGCAAGGCCACGGTGCAGGGTGAAGCGCTGACGACTCAGACCTCGACGGCCACCACGGCTGCGACCACCGACACCCACTGGAAGAAATTCGGCCTGTGGGCGGTGCTGCTGCTCAGCGTGCTGTTTCTGGCGGCGATGGCCTTCAGTCTGTTGCGCAAGCCGTCGGCCAAGTCCTGAATATGACGGGTGTGACCTCCACACCCGTCGGGTTTGCATCTACGCTGAATCCGGTGCCTGAACTCTCTCGGTTCGATCACGTCTGATAGCAGGAATTGCCCCCGACGCACGTTACCGGCGTCATTGCTCGCTACGGTTTCAGACTCCCTGTAAACTGCGCGGGTTTTTAGCCCCCCATTCCACCGGAGCCGTCCATGTCCCGCGTTACCCTGAGTCGCTATTTGATTGAGCAGACCCGCAGCAACAACACTCCTGCCGATCTGCGTTTCCTGATCGAAGTGGTGGCGCGCGCCTGTAAAGAAATCAGCCACGCCGTGTCCAAAGGCGCCCTGGGCGGTGTTCTGGGCAGCATGGGCACGGAAAACGTGCAAGGCGAAGTGCAGAAGAAGCTCGACGTGCTGTCGAACGAAATCCTGCTCGAAGCCAACGAGTGGGGCGGTCACCTGGCCGGCATGGCGTCCGAAGAAATGGACAATGCCTACCAGATCCCGGGCAAATACCCGAAAGGCGCCTACCTGCTGGTATTCGACCCGCTGGACGGTTCGTCGAACATCGACATCAACGCCCCGGTCGGCACTATCTTCTCCGTGCTGCGCTGCCCGAACGAATACCTGAGCCAGAACGAAGCCCTGAATGAAAAGGCTTTCCTGCAGCCAGGCACCCAGCAGGTGGCTGCCGGTTACGCGATCTACGGTCCGCAAACCATGCTGATCCTGACCCTGGGCAATGGCGTCAAGGGCTTCACCCTGGACCGCGAAATGGGCAGCTTCGTGCTGACCCACGAAGACATCACCATTCCTGAATCCACCCAGGAATTCGCCATCAACATGTCCAACCAGCGTCACTGGGAAGCTCCGGTACAGCGCTACGTTTCGGAGCTGCTGGCCGGTGAAGAAGGCCCGCTGAAAAAGAACTACAACATGCGTTGGGTCGCGGCGATGGTTGCCGACGTGCACCGCATCCTGACCCGTGGCGGTCTGTTCATGTACCCGCGCGACAGCCGCGAGCCATCCAAGCCGGGCAAGCTGCGCCTGATGTACGAAGCCAACCCGATGTCGTTCCTGGTGGAACAGGCGGGCGGCGCTTCTACCGACGGCCACCAGCGCATCCTCGATATTCAGCCTGAAGGCCTGCACCAGCGCGTAGCGGTGTTCCTCGGCTCGAAAGAAGAAGTCGCCCGCGCCACGGCTTACCACAAGGAATAAACCATGACCGCGCCCTGGCAGCCGTTGCTCGATTGGTGGTTCGGTCATGCCGAATCGGCAAAGGATGTAACGGCTGAAAAGGGCAAGTTGTGGTTTGGCAAGAAAGACAGCCAGGACCTCGAAGCGCGTGAGCGTTTCGGGGTCTTTGTCGATCAGGCCCTCGCTGGCGAATTGGCCGAGTGGACGCAACATCCCGAAGGTTGGCTGGCGCTGGTGCTGCTGCTCGACCAACTCCCGCGAATGATCTTTCGCGATACGCCCAAGGCTTTTTCCGGTGATCTACGGGCACAGAAACTGGTGGCTCAGGGGATTGCCGCAGACTTCGATCGGCAGTTGAAACCGATCCAGCGACTCTTCATTTACCTCGTCTTCGAACACTGCGAAAACCTCGCGGTGCAGAATGAAGCGGTCTCGCGATTCATCGAACTGGTGGCTGAGCAGCCGGAGGCGGAGCGTGGGGTGTTTGCCGACAACCTGGATTATGCCGAGCGGCATCAGAAGGTGATTGCGCGGTTTGGACGGTTTCCGCATCGCAATGCGGTGTTGGGGCGGGAGTCTACGGTTGAGGAGCTGGAGTTTCTTTCGCAGCCGGGGTCGAGTTTCTGAAGCTGCATCAGACTCACGGATTGCCTTGAAGCAAACGCTTCATCAAGAGTGCAGGCAGGTTTTTTCTCGTATCGGCGATGATATGGATATAGATGGTTTGCTCTCGGACTTCATAAATGATGCGATTCAAGCCAGAGATGACTTGTCGATATTGACCAAGGTTCAGCCTTTCTATTTCTTCGGGAATGGAACCTGAATAGGGTAAGGATGCGAGACTGCGAATAGCGATCTTCAAGCTGGCATAAGTGCTATGCCAGGTTTGAGGTGAGAACTGTTTGATGAGGTAGGTGCGAAGATCTTTGAGATCTGTTTCGGCGGACTGAAGAATAACGACCTTCAAACTCATTGGGGGTCGATCCTGTCCAACTCTGCGAAAACGTCTTCAACGTCCCTGTACTTGCCTTCCTCAATTTCTCGATTTCCCATGGCAAGCAGTTTGAGCAGAGCCATTGTTTCTTCCTGCTCTTCAAAACTTTTGACGTCCATGACTACAAGCTTCGCTTCGCCGTTCTGGGTAATCACCAGCGGCTCACGGCTTTCGCTAATCGTTTTGACGATTTCGGCGGTATGGCTTTTCAGGTAGCTGATGGGTTTGATCTGGGATGAAAGCTTCACGGGCTGCGCCTCGCTGAGTGGACTAGGACTGAGTTTAGTCTTAATTCAGTCCTGAGTCAGTCTGAGGTGACAAGCGTGTCTAGCGTTGTTCCGTCTTCGCGGGTTCAAGCGCGAAGACGGCTTCGAACGACTTAGATTCGGAAGCTGCCAACCAACTGCTTCAACCGCGCAGCCTGCTGCTCCAGATCCGCACAAGCCCGCAAAGTCGCCTGCAAGTTCTCCACACCTTCCTGGTTCAGCGTGTTGATCTCGTTGATATCAACGTTGATCGACTCGACCACCGCCGTCTGCTCTTCCGTCGCGGTCGCCACCGACTGGTTCATGCCGTCGATCTCGCCGATGCGCTGGGTCACGCTGCCCAGGCGTTCGCCGGCCTGGTTGGCGATGCCGACGCTGCTTTCGCTCTCACGCTGGCTCTCGGTCATGATGCCGACCGCCTGACGTGCGCCGACCTGCAGCTCTTCGATCATCTTCTGCACTTGCTGCGCCGAATCCTGGGTGCGGTGCGCCAGGTTACGGACTTCGTCGGCGACCACGGCGAAACCGCGACCGGCCTCACCGGCACGGGCCGCTTCGATCGCGGCGTTGAGCGCCAGCAGGTTGGTCTGCTGGGAGATGCTGGTGATCACTTCCAGAATCTGCCCGATGTTCACGGTGTTGCTGTTCAGGGTTTCGATGTTGCCGCAGGAGTCGCTGATCTTCGCCGACAGCTGTTGCATGGCGTGGATGGTTTTATCCACCACCTGCTGGCCGTCTTCGGCCAGGCTGCGCGCATCGCTGGAATGTTGCGAGGCGAGGGCGGCGTTCTGGGCGATTTCCTGGGCGGCGGCGCCGAGCTGGTTGATCGCGGCGGCCACGCTGTTGGTGCGCGAGGCCTGTTGGTCGGAGTTGAACATCGACGAGTTCGACGCCGCGACCACGCGCAGGGCGACTTCGTTGACCTGGCCGGTGGCCGACGACACTTCGCGGATCGAAGTGTGGATGCGCTCGACGAAACGGTTGAAAGAGGTGCCCAGTGCGCCGAACTCATCGTTGCCGTGAATGGTCAGGCGTTTGGTCAGGTCACCTTCGCCTTCGGCGATATCGTGCATGGCGCGGCCCATGGTCAGCAGCGGCTGCATCAGGACGCGGATCAGCATGCCGAGCAGGGCGATGATGATCACTACGGCAATGACCATCGCGATCAGCGCCGAGGTGCGGAATTCGCTGAGCATCGAGAACGCGGTGTCCTTGTCCAGCACCAGCGCGACGTACCAGTCGGCCGACGGCACGCCGTTGACGCGGGTGAAGGAGATCAGTTGGGTCTTGCCGTCGAACTCGACTTCTTTCAGACCCGGGCTGACTTTCGGCGCGCCGTTGGGGTAGGCCTCGGCCAGGGTCTTGAGCACCAGCTTGCTGTCCGGGTGGATCAGGATCTTGCCGTCGGCACCGACGATGAACGCGTGACCGTGGCCGCCGAAGTTCAGCGAGTTGATGATCGCACTGACGCTCGACAGATCAATGTCGGCGCCGGCCACACCGATCATCTGGCCCTGGCGCTGCACCGGGGTGGCGACGGTGATGACCAGTTTGCCCGACGAGGCGGCGATGTACGGTTCGGTGACGATGGTCTGTTGCGCAGCGTTGGCGGCCTTGTACCAGCCACGGGCGCGCGGATCGTAATCCGGTGCGCGGTTGCCGGCCGGAACCGAGAACATCACACCGTCGGCGCCGCCGAAGTAGCTGAGCTGGAAATTGCCGGTGTAGGCGGGCAGGTCGATGATGCGTTTCAGGCTGGCCGGGGCGTTGCCGTCGGCGACAACCTGTTGCGCCATCGATTGCAGCAACTGGATGCGGCTTTCCAGCCAGGTCTGGATGTTGCTGGTGGTCAGGCTGCCCAGTTCCTGCATCGACGCTTCGGTGCTGCTTTGCAGGGCTTCGCGCTGGCGATAGTCGTTGAACAAAATGAAACAGGCGAATGCAACGGCCACCACAAGGGCGGCAGCCAACAAGATCTTGTGGCTGAATTTCATGTTTCTGGTCATTAAGAGAGCTACCGCGAAGGGGCTGGTCAAGAAAGGGCGGCAATTTGCCACACTATCGGGCTTTGCGCTGCACTTATTTCGACCGTGGCGCGCCAAAGATTAGGCGGCTTTTGTGAAAGTCGACGAAATGCTCAATAGCCCCACAAAGTGTCTGATTTACCGATGAATGCCGGACGAGCGGGCGAACAAATAGCCGGTCTGCCAGGGAACCAGACAGGGGTTTTCTCTTCTAAGCTTCTGGTTGGCGCCAGGCCATCCCCCTTCCGCTCCAGGAGTTACACCATGTCGCTGCGATCTATCGCCCTTCTGTCGTTTTGCGTGCTGTTGGCCGCATGCAGCAAGGTCAATCAGGAAAACTATTCGAAGCTCTCGGCCGGCATGGCCAAGGCCGAAGTCGAGACGCTGCTCGGCAAGCCCACCGATTGCTCGGGCGCGCTGGGCATGTCCAGTTGCACCTGGGGCGACAAGAACAGCTTTATCAGCGTGCAGTACGCCGGTGACAAAGTGCTGATGTTTTCCGGCCAAGGCCTGAAGTAAACCGGGGCTTCGCGCCCACGGGAGAAAAACAATGAAGCGGTTATTGCTTGTCCTTTTTGCCGGCCTGGTATTGGCTGGCTGCGCCACGTCCGGTGAAGATCCGCTGGCGCCGAAGACGGTCAACAGTGTCAATCTCAAGCGTTACCAGGGCACCTGGTACGAGCTGGCGCGTCTGCCGATGTACTTCCAGCGCAATTGCGCGCAATCCGAAGCCCGTTACTCGCTCAAGCCCGACGGCAATATCGCGGTGTACAACCGCTGTCTGACGGCAGACTGGAAGTGGGAAGAGGTCAAAGGCACGGCTTATCCACAGGTGCCGGGCAAGACCGACAAGCTGTGGGTCGAGTTCGATACCTGGTTCTCGCGCCTGATTCCGGGTGTGGCGAAGGGTCAATACTGGGTGCTGTACGTCAGCGATGACTACAAGACCGCCCTCGTGGGCGACCCGAGTCGTCGCTACCTGTGGCTGTTGTCCCGCACGCCGACCGTCAACGGTGTGGTGCGTGAGGAACTGCTGAGCAAGGCGCGCCAGCAGGGTTATGACACCACGCGTCTGATCTGGCGGGCGTCGGATCAGCAGATGGCCAAAACGTCCAACTGACTTCTCCTGTTCTGATCGTTCCCACGCTCCGCGTGGGAGTGCCTCAATGGACGCTCTGCGTCCGCTTTTGGGACGCGGAGCGTCCCGGGCTGCATTCCCACGCAGAGCGTGGGAACGATCAGTAACAGAGGTTTTGTGTCAGCCCAAAAGCTCTCGCAGGACCTGGGTGAAGGCGCGATTGCTGTCCTCCTCCCCGGCATGTCGCCCCTCGCGCACGACCCACTGACCGTTGACCAGCACGTCGCGCACCTGACGATCGCCACCGGCAAACAGCCAGCGATTGAGAATCCCGTCACCGCTGGCCGTGGTCAGATACGGATCGCTGCCATCGAGCACAATCCAGTCGGCACGCTTGCCGACCTCCAGCGCACCGATCGGCTGGCCCAGCGCCTGAGCACCTCCATCCAGCGCCGCGTCGTACAACGTGCGGCCAACCATCGGCTGATCCGCGCCATACAAGCGATTGCGCCGCTGATCGCGCAGACGCTGGCCGTATTCCAGCCAACGCAATTCTTCCACCACGCTCAACGACACATGGCTGTCGGAGCCAATCCCCATGCGCCCACCCTGAGCGAGGAAATCCACCGCCGGGAATATCCCGTCGCCGAGGTTGGCCTCGGTGGTCAGGCACAGGCCGGCGA
The DNA here is from genome assembly GCF_900115915.1 of Pseudomonas sp. NFIX49. Classification (NCBI taxonomy): domain Bacteria; kingdom Pseudomonadati; phylum Pseudomonadota; class Gammaproteobacteria; order Pseudomonadales; family Pseudomonadaceae; genus Pseudomonas; species Pseudomonas sp. NFIX49. The sequence goes on from NZ_FOYE01000004.1 coordinate 258,438, forward strand.
TGGCGCGACTCTTGGCCATCAGCGTGACTTCTTCCGGGTTGGCGTGGGTCGCGTGCACCAGGCACCAGCGCTGATCGACTTCGGTGTTTTCGTACAGCCATTGCAGCGGGCGACGACCGCTCCAGCTCAGGCAGTCATCGACTTCCTTCTGCTGCTCGGCGATGTGGATGTGCACCGGGCATTGCTGGTCGCTGGCCGCCAGTACTTCGCTGATCTGTTGCGGTGTGACCGCGCGCAACGAGTGGAAGCACAGGCCCAGCGACTGCGCCTTTTGCTGCGCCAGCAGGGGTTGCAGGCGCGATTGCAGCTTCAGGTAGTTTTCGGTGCTGTTGATGAAACGGCGCTGGCCTTCGTTCGGCGTCTGGCCGCCGAAACCGCTGTGGCTGTAGAGCACGGGAAGTAACGTCAGACCGATGCCGGCCGAGCTGGCCGCCTGGCTGATGCGTAACGCCAGCTCGGCCGGGTCGGCGTAAGGCTGGCCGTTGTTATCGTGGTGGACGTAATGGAATTCGGCGACCGAGGTGTAACCGGCCTTGAGCATTTCGATGTACAGCTGACGGGCAATCACCCCGAGCTGGTCGGGGCTGATTTTTCCGACGAGCCGGTACATCAGATCGCGCCAGGTCCAGAAACTGTCGTTGGGATTGCCGGCCACTTCCGCCAGTCCCGCCATCGCTCGCTGGAACGCGTGGGAGTGCAGATTCGGCATCCCCGGCAGCAGCGGACCGCTCAACCGTTCGGCGCCATCTGCGGTGGAATCGGCCTGGATTCGGGTCAAAACGCCATCGGCGCTGACCTCGAGACGTACATTGTTGGCCCATCCGTTAGGCAGCAGCGCGCGTTCGGCAAAGAAGGCGGACATGGTTCAGCACCCCATCGTGTGTTATTTGTATATACATATACAGACGTTTGCCTGCCCGGTAAACTCCGGCAAGCTAGCAACTTTCATCCAATGAACAGGGATCCACCGTGCCGACTCCGCCTCCAGTCTCCCCGTTGGCCGCGAACATGGGCGACAGTCCGGCGCCCTTGTACGCCCGCGTCAAACAGATGATCACCCAGCAGATCGACAGCGGTAACTGGCCGCCCCATTACCGCGTGCCGTCGGAGAGCGAGCTGGTCAGCCAACTGGGCTTCAGCCGCATGACCATCAACCGCGCACTGCGGGAAATGACCGCCGACGGTCTGCTGGTGCGCATGCAAGGCGTCGGCACTTTCGTTGCTGAACCGAAGAGCCAGTCCGCGCTGTTCGAAGTGCACAACATCGCCGACGAAATCGCCTCCCGTGGCCATCGCCACACCTGTCAGGTAATCACTCTGGAAGAAGAGGCTGCCGGTTCCGAACGCGCGCTGGCGCTGGACATGCGCGAAGGGCAGAAGGTCTTTCACTCGCTGATCGTGCATTACGAAAACGACATTCCTGTGCAAATCGAAGACCGCTTCGTCAATGCGTTGGTCGCCCCGGAATACCTCAAGCAGGACTTCACCCTGCAAACGCCTTACGCCTATCTGAACCAGGTCGCGCCGCTGACCGAAGGCGAGCACGTGGTCGAAGCGATCCTTGCCGAAGCGTCCGAATGCAAATTGCTGCAGATCGAAAAAGGCGAGCCGTGCCTGCTGATCCGCCGTCGTACGTGGTCGGGTCGTCAGCCGGTGACAGCGGCACGCCTGATCCACCCCGGTTCCCGTCATCGTCTGGAAGGTCGGTTCCATAAATGAGTGAAGTGAAAGTTTTACGCGCTGAAGGCTACCCGCGCATGCCGTGGAAAAACGGCGGCGGCAGCACCGAGGAAATCACCCGTGACGCCGGCGCCGGCCTCGACGGTTTTGGCTGGCGCCTGTCGATTGCCGACATCGCCGAATCCGGCGGCTTTTCGACCTTCGCCGGTTACCAGCGGGTCATCACGGTGTTGCAGGGTGACGGCATGACCCTGTGTGTCGACGGCGACGATACCCGGCCGTTGTTACCCCTCGACCCGTTTGCCTTCAGCGGCGAAAGCCAGGTGTCCTGCACTTTGCTCGGCGGCGCGATCCGTGACTTCAACCTGATCTACTCGCCCCAGCGTTACAGCGCACGCCTGCAATGGCTGGACGGCGAGCAGCGGTTTTTCAGTTCGGCGAGCACCGTGCTGATCTTCAGCGTCAGCGAGCTGCTGGAGGTCACGGTCGGTGACCGTACGTCGCAACTCGGCCGGCATGACTGCCTGCAACTGGACGGTAACACCGGGCTGACGGAGATTGCCGTCAATGCCGGCTGCTGCGTGATCGAACTGTCCCCGCGCTGATCCTCCCTTCTGATCGTTCCCACGCTCCGCGTGGGAATGCCGCCATGGACGCTCCGCGTCCGCTTTGTGACGCAGAGCGTCACGGAATGCATTCCCACGCAGAGCGTGGGAACGATCAAAAACCGCTGCTTTTAAAGCAGCGGTTTTTTTTCGTCCCGACGTTCCCGAAATGCGCACCAACTTGTTACCGAACGCCCCAGCGTGGCGCAGAACCACGCTTTCGTAACAACCTCTCGCCACCCTCTATCCACCCCGCGAAAAATTTCATGGACGCCAGAGCCCTTGATTCAGGCGCTCTGCAGCCCTGTTCGGAATTTTTATTGAACAGCCCTCCAACAAGTTGGCCGCTCGATTGCATATTCTTGTATGTACAAGTAAAGACGTATGCGTATGAGTCGATCGAGACTCTCCGCAGCGTCCACTGATTCGCTTGTCGCGCACTGAGGCGCACAGGCTGCTTGCCCACTGCCAGGGTTGGTTTGAATTGATCGCTGAGGAGTCTTTTTCGTGACTGACAACAAAACCACTAAGTTTCGTGACGTCGAAATCCGTGCCGCCCGCGGCAACAAGCTGACCGCCAAGAGCTGGCTGACCGAAGCGCCGCTGCGCATGCTGATGAACAACCTCGACCCGGAAGTCGCCGAGAACCCGAAAGAACTGGTGGTCTACGGTGGCATCGGTCGCGCTGCGCGTAACTGGGAGTGCTACGACAAGATCGTCGAGAGCCTGACCAATCTCAACGAAGACGAAACCCTGCTGGTGCAATCGGGCAAGCCTGTCGGCGTGTTCAAGACCCACAGCAACGCCCCGCGCGTACTGATCGCCAACTCCAACCTGGTGCCGCACTGGGCAACCTGGGAACACTTCAACGAACTCGACGCCAAAGGCCTGGCCATGTACGGCCAGATGACCGCCGGCAGCTGGATCTACATCGGCAGCCAGGGCATCGTCCAGGGCACCTACGAAACCTTCGTTGAAGCCGGTCGCCAGCACTACAACGACAACCTCACCGGCAAGTGGGTCCTGACCGCCGGCCTCGGCGGCATGGGCGGCGCCCAGCCACTGGCCGCGACCCTCGCCGGTGCCTGCTCGCTGAACATCGAATGCCAGCAGATCAGCATCGATTTCCGCCTCAAGACCCGCTACGTCGACGAGCAGGCCAAAGACCTCGACGACGCGCTGGCCCGCATCGCCAAATACACCTCCGAAGGCAAGGCGGTTTCCATCGCCCTGTGCGGCAACGCCGCTGAAATCCTTCCGGAACTGGTCAAGCGCGGCGTGCGCCCGGACATGGTCACCGACCAGACCAGCGCCCACGACCCGCTCAACGGTTACCTGCCGGCCGGCTGGACCTGGGACGAATACCGCGCCCGCGCCAAGACCGAGCCAGCCGCTGTGGTCAAGGCCGCCAAGCAATCGATGGCCGTGCACGTCAAAGCCATGCTCGACTTCCAGAAGATGGGCGTGCCGACCTTCGACTACGGCAACAACATCCGTCAGATGGCTCAGGAAGAAGGCGTCGAAAACGCATTCGATTTCCCAGGCTTCGTACCGGCCTACATCCGTCCGCTGTTCTGCCGTGGCATCGGCCCGTTCCGCTGGGCTGCACTGTCGGGTGATCCGCAGGACATCTACAAGACCGACGCCAAAGTCAAAGAGCTGATCCCGGACGACGCCCACCTGCACAACTGGCTGGACATGGCGCGTGAGCGCATCAGCTTCCAGGGTCTGCCGGCGCGTATCTGCTGGGTCGGCCTGGGCCTGCGCGCCAAGCTCGGTCTGGCGTTCAACGAAATGGTGCGCAGCGGCGAGCTGTCGGCGCCGATCGTGATCGGTCGCGACCACCTCGACTCCGGCTCGGTCTCCAGTCCGAACCGTGAAACCGAGTCGATGCAGGATGGCTCCGATGCCGTCTCCGACTGGCCGCTGCTCAACGCGCTGCTGAACACCGCGAGCGGTGCGACCTGGGTGTCCCTGCACCACGGCGGCGGCGTCGGCATGGGCTTCTCCCAGCACTCGGGCATGGTGATTGTCTGCGACGGTACTGACGAAGCGGCCGAGCGTATCGCTCGCGTGCTGCACAACGACCCGGGCACCGGCGTCATGCGTCACGCCGATGCCGGTTACCAGATCGCCATCGACTGCGCCAAGGAACAAGGGCTGAACCTGCCGATGATCACCGGCAAGTGAACATCTGCGGGAGCGGGCACCCTCGCTCCCACAGGGCCACAACAACAATAACCAGAACAATCCACAGAGGTTGAATCATGGCGGGCAACACCGATCGTGCAGGCAGTAAACCGTTGATCGAAAGGCGTTCGATCGACTACATCCCGGAAGCGGAAAGACACGGTCGTCTGTTCAGTCAGTTCACCCTGTGGATGGGTGCCAACCTGCAAATCACCGCGATTGTCACCGGGGCCCTGGCCGTGGTGCTGGGCGGCGATGTGTTCTGGTCGTTGATCGGTCTGCTGATCGGTCAATTGCTGGGCGGCGGGGTGATGGCGCTGCACGCAGCGCAAGGGCCGAAGCTTGGCCTGCCGCAGATGATTTCCAGCCGGGTGCAGTTCGGCGTCTACGGCGCGGCGATTCCGATCGTGCTGGTGTGCCTGATGTACCTCGGCTTCACCGCCACCGGAACGGTGTTGTCCGGTCAGGCGCTGGGCCAGTTGTTCGGGGTCAGCGATACCGTTGGCATCCTGCTTTTCGCCAGCGTCATCGTCGTGGTCACGGTGCTTGGCTATCGGGTGATTCACTGGATCGGCCGCATCGCCAGTGCCATTGGCGTGATTGCTTTCGTATACCTGTTCAGCCGTCTGATGAGTCAGGTGGACGTCGGCGCACTTCTGGAAATCCGCCACTTCAGCTGGAGCAGTTTCCTGCTGGCGGTGTCGCTCGCGGCCTCCTGGCAGATCGCTTTCGGCCCTTACGTGGCGGACTACTCGCGTTACCTGCCGAGCAAGGTGTCTTCGGTGAAAACCTTCTTCGCCGCCGGTGCCGGTTCGGTGATTGGTGCGCAGGTGGCGATGATCCTCGGTGTGTTCGCGGCCGCTTCGGCCAACGGGCAATTCGCCGGTCATGAAGTCGCCTACATCGTCGGTCTGGGCGGGACCGGTGCCACCGCCGCGCTGCTGTATTTCAGCATCGCGTTCGGCAAGGTCACCATCTCCACCCTGAACTCCTACGGCAGCTTCATGTGCATCGCGACCATCATCAGCGGCTTCCGTGGCCACCTGACGGTCACCCGCATGCAGCGTCTGGTGTTCGTGCTGGTGATCGTCGGCGCGGCGACCCTGATCGCACTGCTCGGCCAGCATTCGTTCCTCGGTGCGTTCAAGTCCTTCATCCTGTTCCTGCTGGCGTTCTTCACGCCGTGGAGTGCGATCAACCTGGTGGACTACTACTGCATCACCCGCGAGCGCTACGACGTGCCGGCACTGGCGGATCCGAACGGTCGCTACGGCCGCTGGAACATCCTCGGTATCAGCGTTTACGTGTTCGGGGTGCTGGTGCAACTGCCGTTCATTTCCACCAAGTTCTATACCGGTCCATTGGTGGCGGCCCTGGGGGATGTGGATATTTCCTGGATCATCGGTCTCGTGCTGCCCGCAGCGCTGTACTACGTCTGCGCGAAAAAATGGCACGGCACCGTACCCGATCGACTGATTCTGCCCGTCGAGCAGGACAGCGTTGTACAACCTAAAACAAGCGGGGCCGGTCGCGCTGCGGCGCAGGCCTGATTTGGACGTGGACAGGGCTGGATGCCTCTTGACTGCCGTAAGCCAATTCATGATTAGGAGCGTCACAACAATGAAATCGAACAAGACCCTGCTGACCACCTTGCTTTCCATGGGCCTGCTGGCCAGCGCCGGCGCGACCCAGGCCGCTGGCTGGTGCGAGTCCGGCAAACCGGTGAAATTCGCCGGCCTGAACTGGGAAAGCGGCATGCTGCTGACCGACGTTCTGCAAGTGGTGCTGGAAAAAGGTTACGACTGCAAGACCGACAGCCTGCCGGGCAACTCCATCACCATGGAAAACGCCCTGAGCAGCAACGACATCCAGATCTTCGCCGAAGAATGGGTCGGCCGCAGCGAGGTCTGGAACAAGGCCGAGAAGGCCGGCAAGGTCGTCGGTGTCGGCGCCCCGGTGGTGGGTGCGATCGAAGGCTGGTACGTGCCGCGCTACGTGATCGAAGGCGACGCCAAACGCAAGATCGAAGCCAAGGCGCCGGACCTGAAAAACATCGCCGACCTGGGCAAATACGCCGCCATCTTCAAGGACGCCGAAGAGCCTTCCAAGGGCCGCTTCTACAACTGCCCGGCCGGCTGGACCTGCGAGCTGGACAACAGCGAAATGCTGAAAAGCTACGGCCTGGAAAACAGCTACACCAACTTCCGTCCGGGCACCGGTCCGGCGCTGGATGCGGCGGTGCTGTCGAGCTACAAGCGTGGCGAGCCGATCCTGTTCTACTACTGGTCGCCAACCCCGCTGATGGGCCAGATCGACGCAGTGAAACTGGAAGAAAAACCGGGCGTCGACAAGACCGTGACCATCAAGGTCGGTCTGTCCAAGACCTTCCACGAGCAAGCGCCGGAACTGGTGGCCGTGCTGGAAAAGGTCAACCTGCCGATCGACCTGCTGAACCAGAACCTGGGCCGCATGGCGAAGGAACGTATCGAGTCGCCAAAACTGGCGAAAATCTTCCTCAAGGAACATCCTGAGGTCTGGCATGCGTGGGTGAGTGAAGACGCTGCCAAGAAAATCGACGCGGCGCTGTAGGTCGAATTCCTCCCGGCCAACCGAGAGGCTGGCCGGGGTGTTCGCCGCAATCGCTTGATTGAGTTTCCTGATTGAGAGCCGCTTATGTTTCCCGAAAGCTTTACCTTTTCCATCGCCGACTGGGTCAACGGTTGGGTCGATGCGCTGGTCACCAACTACGGCGATGTGTTCCGTCATATCTCCGACACCCTGCTGTGGGCCATCGTCAATCTTGAAGGCCTGCTGCGCGCCGCGCCGTGGTGGTTGATGCTGGCCATCGTCGGCGTCGTGGCCTGGCATGCGACGCGCAAAGTCGTGACCACCGCCGTGATCGTCGGTCTGTTGTTCCTGGTCGGCGCTGTCGGTCTGTGGGACAAGTTGATGCAGACCCTCGCGCTGATGATGGTGGCGACGGTCATTTCGGTGCTGATCGGCGTACCGCTGGGGATTCTCTCGGCGCGCAGCAATCGCCTGCGTTCGGTGCTGATGCCGCTGCTCGACATCATGCAGACCATGCCGAGCTTCGTGTACCTGATTCCGGTGCTGATGCTGTTCGGCCTGGGCAAGGTGCCGGCGATTTTCGCCACCGTGATCTACGCCGCGCCGCCGCTGATCCGCCTGACCGATCTGGGCATCCGCCAGGTTGACGGCGAAGTGATGGAAGCGATCAACGCCTTCGGCGCCAACCGCTGGCAGCAACTGTTCGGCGTGCAACTGCCGCTGGCCCTGCCGAGCATCATGGCCGGGATCAACCAGACCACCATGATGGCCCTGTCGATGGTGGTGATCGCCTCGATGATCGGCGCCCGTGGTCTGGGTGAAGATGTGCTGGTGGGCATTCAGACCCTCAACGTCGGACGCGGCCTTGAAGCCGGTCTGGCGATCGTGATTCTCGCAGTGGTCATCGACCGCATTACCCAGGCGTATGGTCGGCCACGGCATGAGGTGAGCAAATGAGCAACGCAACCGTGAGCAAGATCGAAGTCAAAAACGTCTTCAAGATTTTCGGCAACCGCGCCAAGGATGCACTGACGATGGTCGGCCAGGGCAAGACCAAGGATCAGGTGCTGAACGAAACCGGTTGCGTGGTCGGGGTCAACGATTTGTCCCTGAGCATCGGCACCGGCGAGATCTTCGTGATCATGGGCCTGTCCGGCTCCGGCAAATCGACCCTGGTGCGCCACTTCAACCGCCTGATCGACCCGACCAGCGGCGCGATCCTGGTGGACGGCGTGGACATCCTGCAATACGACATGGACGCCTTGCGCGAATTTCGTCGGCACAAGATCAGCATGGTGTTCCAGAGCTTCGGCCTGCTGCCGCACAAGACCGTGCTCGACAACGTCGCCTACGGCCTGAAAGTGCGCGGCGAGACCAAGCAACTGTGCGCCGAACGCGCGCTGCACTGGATCAACACCGTGGGCCTCAAGGGCTACGAAAACAAATACCCGCACCAGCTCTCCGGCGGCATGCGCCAACGTGTGGGTCTGGCCCGCGCCCTGGCGGCGGACACCGACATCATCCTGATGGACGAAGCGTTCAGTGCGCTGGATCCGCTGATCCGCGCCGAGATGCAGGACCAGTTGCTGGAGCTGCAAAAGACCCTGCACAAGACCATCGTCTTCATCACCCACGACCTCGACGAGGCCGTGCGCATCGGCAACCGCATCGCGATCCTCAAGGACGGCCGCCTGATCCAGGTCGGCACGCCGAAAGAGATCCTGCATTCGCCGGCGGACGAGTATGTCGACCGTTTCGTGCAGCGGCGGGCGGCTGTGGTTTAAAGGTTTACGGCAGGCTCGTTCCCACGTCGAGGCGTCGAACCGTCTGCGTAGGAATGCATACCGTGACGCTCCGCGTCACCATTGCGCAGGACTTGAGTCTTGCGGTGAGAGCGGGACGCGGAGCGTCCCAGGCGGCGTTCCCACGCAGAGCGTGGGAACGATCAGGTTAATGAGGTTTTAGATGTCCCAGGCTGAAAAAATCGTTATCGCCGACGCCCCGATGCGTTGGCAGGATGTGGTCGCAGTCGCTCGTCACGGCGCGCAGCTCGAGCTGTCGGCGCAGACCTGGGCGCGCATTGAAAACGCGCAGGGCATCGTCCAGCGCATCGTCGCCAGCGGCGAGCGCGCCTATGGCGTGAACACCGGGCTCGGTGCGCTGTGCAACGTCTCGCTGAAAGACGAACAGCTCAGCCAGCTGTCGCGCAACACCTTGCTCAGCCATGCCTGCGGCGTCGGTCCGGTACTGGCCGATGAGCAGACCCGCGCCATCCTGTGCTCGGCGATCCGCAACTACAGCCACGGCAAATCCGGCATTCATCGCCGGGTGGTCGAAGCGCTGCTGGCGCTGCTCAATCGCGGCATCACCCCGCAAGTGCCGTCCCAGGGTTCGGTGGGTTACCTGACCCACATGGCCCACATCGGCATCGCGCTGCTGGGCGTGGGCAATGTCAGCTATCGCGGGCAGATCGTGTCTGCACAGCAGGCGCTGGCCGAAGAGGGCCTGCAACCGGTTCAGCTCGGGGCGAAGGACGGTCTGTGCCTGGTCAACGGTACGCCGTGCATGACCGGCCTCGGTTGCCTGGGGATTGCCGACGCCACACGTCTGCTGCAATGGGCCGACGTGATCGGCGCCATGAGTTTCGAAGCCCAGCGCGGCCAGATCGCCGCGTTCGATGCCGAGATCATTGCGCTCAAACCGCATCCGGGCATGCAGCAGGTCGGCGTCAATCTGCGCGCCTTGCTCGATGGCAGCGAAGTGATCGCGGCGAGCAAAGGCATTCGCACTCAGGATGCCTTGAGCATCCGCTCGATCCCGCAGGTGCACGGCGCCGCCCGCGATCAACTGGAACACGCGATCAAACAGATCGAAACCGAGCTCAACGGCTGCACCGACAACCCGTTGCTGCTGGGCACGCCGGATGACTTCCGTGTCATGTCCCAGGCCAACCCGCACGGGCAATCGGTGGCGCTGGCGGCGGATCTGCTGGCGATTGCGATGGCTGAAATCGGATCGATTGCCGAGCGGCGTCTGGATCGCCTGATCAACCCGCACGTCAGCGGTCTGCCGGCATTCCTGGTGGCCAATCCGGGGGTGAACTCCGGGATGATGATCGTGCAATACGTCGCCGCGTCGCTGTGCGCGGAAAACCGCCAGTTGGCGCAGCCGGCGGTGCTCGACAACTACGTCACCTCGGGCCTGCAGGAAGATCACTTGAGCATGGGCACCAACGCCGCGCTGAAGCTGCATCGCGCGCTGGAAAACTGCACTCAGATCCTCGCCATCGAGTACCTGCTGGCGGCCCAGGCGTTTGAATTTCTCAAGGAACAGCGCTTCGGCGCCGGCACCGATACCGCCTGGCGACTGCTGCGCGAAAAGGTCCCGGCCTACGATCAGGATCGCTGGCTGGCGCCGGATATCGCCGCAGCTGCAAACGTTCTGAAAGACACGGATCTGCTGCACAACGCATTACCGAATTTGCACTGAAAACTACCCACGCCAGCGTGCCAAGGCGCGGCTCCCCAAAAGGGCAGACGCGACGGACAACGGACATCTCCGGAGCGTCTGGCGAGTTAACAATAAACTCTCAAAAGGAGCACAAAATGACTGCGCTGAACCTGATCCCCGGCCAACTGAGCCTGGCCCAACTGCGTGACGTTTATCAGAACCCGGTCAAGCTGACCCTCGACAACAGCGCCAGCGCGCAGATCGAAGCCAGCGTGGCCTGCGTCGAGCAGATCCTCGCGGAAAACCGCACCGCCTACGGCATCAACACCGGTTTCGGCCTGCTGGCCTCGACTCGCATCGCCAGCGAAGACCTGGAAAACCTACAGCGCTCGCTGGTGCTGTCCCACGCCGCCGGCGTCGGCCAGCCGATCAGCGATGAGCTGGTGCGCCTGATCATGGTGCTCAAGGTCAACAGCCTCAGCCGTGGTTTCTCCGGGATTCGTCGCGTAGTGATCGATGCGCTGATCGCGTTGATCAACGCCGAGGTCTATCCGCACATTCCGTTGAAAGGCTCGGTCGGTGCATCCGGTGACCTCGCGCCGCTGGCGCACATGTCGCTGGTGCTGCTGGGTGAGGGCAAGGCGCGCTACAAGGGCGAGTGGATGGAAGCGACCGAAGCGCTGAAAGTCGCCGGTCTGACCCCGCTGACCCTGGCGGCCAAAGAAGGTCTGGCGCTGCTCAACGGTACTCAGGTTTCTACCGCATTCGCACTGCGTGGTCTGTTCGAAGGTGAAGACCTGTTCGCCGGCGCGCTGGCGCTGGGCGGTCTGACGGTGGAAGCGGTGCTGGGCTCGCGTTCGCCGTTCGATGCGCGCATCCACGCCGCCCGTGGCCAGAAAGGCCAGATCGACGCCGCTGCCGCTTACCGCGATCTGCTGGGCGAGCGCAGCGAAGTCTCCGACTCGCACCAGAACTGCGAAAAGGTGCAGGACCCGTACTCGCTGCGTTGCCAGCCGCAAGTCATGGGCGCGTGCCTGACCCAGTTCCGTCAGGCCGCCGAAGTGCTGGCCATCGAAGCCAACGCCGTATCCGACAACCCGCTGGTGTTCGCGGCCGAAGGCGACGTGATTTCCGGCGGCAACTTCCACGCCGAACCAGTGGCCATGGCCGCTGACAACATGGCGCTGGCCATTGCCGAAATCGGTTCCCTGAGCGAGCGCCGTATCTCGCTGATGATGGACAAGCACATGTCGCAGCTGCCGCCGTTCCTCGTCGCCAACGGAGGCGTGAACTCCGGCTTCATGATCGCCCAGGTGACCGCTGCGGCCCTGGCCAGCGAAAACAAGGCGTTGTCCCATCCGCACTCGGTGGACAGCCTGCCGACTTCTGCCAACCAGGAAGACCACGTGTCGATGGCCCCGGCCGCCGGCAAGCGCCTGTGGGAAATGGCCGAGAACACTCGCGGGATTCTCGCGGTGGAATGGCTGGCGGCGGTGCAGGGCCTGGACCTGCGCAACGGCCTGAAGACCTCGGCCAAACTGGAACAGGCCCGTGGGATTCTGCGTCGCGAAGTGCCGTTCTACGAGAAGGACCGCTTCTTCGCGCCGGATATCAATGCAGCGACCGAACTGCTGGCTTCGCGGGTGCTGACGGAGCTGGTTCCGGCGAAACTGCTGCCGAGCCTTTAACCACTACTGATCGTTCCCACGCTCTGCGTGGGAATGCCTCAAGGGACGCTCCGCGTCCAGTGACGCGGAGCGTCACGGGCTGCATTCCCACGCAGAGCGTGGGAACGATCGCAAGACGAGGACTTGGGATGAAAACCCTCTGGCAACACTGCCACGTCGCAACCATGGCGCAAGGCGTCTACTCGATCATCGAGGATGCGGCCATCGTGACGTCCGGTGCACTCATCGAGTGGATCGGCCCGCGCAGCCAATTGCCGTCAGGCGAATACCCGGCGGTCAATGACCTGCAAGGCGCTTGGGTCACTCCCGGCCTGATCGACTGCCACACCCACACCGTGTTCGGCGGCAACCGCAGCGGCGAATTCGAGAAGCGCCTGCAAGGCGTCAGCTATGCAGAGATCGCCGCCGCCGGCGGCGGCATCGCCAGCACCGTGCGCGCCACGCGCGAAGCCTCGGAAGACGAGCTGTTCGCCAGCGCCGCCAAGCGCCTGAAAAGCCTGATGCGCGACGGCGTGACCACGGTCGAAATGAAATCCGGCTACGGCCTCGATCTGGCCAGCGAGCGCAAGATTTTGCGGGTCATCCGTCGCCTCGCCGCCGAGCTGCCGATCAGCGTGCGCAGCACCTGCCTGGCCGCCCACGCCTTGCCGCCGGAATACAAGGATCGCGCCGACGATTACATCGATCACATCTGCGCCGAGATGCTCCCTGCGCTGGCCGCCGAAGGGCTGGTCGATGCGGTGGATGCGTTCTGCGAATACCTGGCGTTCTCCCCGGAGCAGGTCGAGCGGGTGTTCATCGCCGCGCAAAAACTCGGTCTGCCGGTGAAGCTGCACGCCGAGCAATTGTCGTCGCTGCACGGTTCCAGCCTCGCTGCGCGCTACCACGCATTGTCCGCCGATCACTTGGAGTTCATGGACGAAGCCGACGCCATCGCCATGGCCGAATCCGATACCGTCGCGGTGCTGTTGCCGGGGGCGTTCTACTTCCTGCGCGAAACCCAGTTGCCACCGATGGACGCCCTGCGCAAACACAAGGTGAAAATCGCCATCGCCAGCGACCTCAACCCCGGCACCTCGCCGGCGCTGTCGTTGCGCCTGATGCTGAACATGGCCTGCACCTGTTTCCGCATGACTCCGGAAGAGGCATTGGCCGGCGCCACGATTCATGCGGCACAAGCCCTGGGCATGGCCGAGACCCACGGTTCGCTGGAAGTCGGCAAGGTCGCCGATTTTGTCGCCTGGCAGATCGACCGCCCGGCGGATCTGGCGTACTGGCTCGGTGGTGAACTGGACAAACGCGTCGTGCGTCACGGCGTTGAATCAAGTCTGTAGGAGAGCGGTTGTGGATAAGGTTCTGAACTTCAAACAAGGTCGCGTGCCGCTGCTGATCAGCATGCCCCACGCCGGCGTACGCCTGACCCCGGCGGTCGAGGCCGGGTTGATCCCGGACGCGAAAAGCCTGCCGGACACCGACTGGCACATTCCGCAGCTCTACGATTTCGCCGCCGAACTGGGCGCCAGCACTCTGGCGGCCGAGTACTCGCGGTTCGTCATCGACCTGAACCGGCCGTCCGACGACAAACCGCTGTACGCCGGCGCCACCACCGGGCTGTACCCGGCGACGCTGTTCGATGGCATTCCGTTGTTCAAGGCAGGCCAGGAGCCGTCGAAAGAAGAGCGTGCGACCTATCTGGAGCAGATCTGGACGCCGTATCACCGCACCTTGCAGGAGGAGCTGGCGCGGTTGAAGGCCGAGTTCGGTTACGCGTTGCTGTTCGATGCGCATTCGATCCGCTCGATCATCCCGCACCTGTTCGACGGCAAGCTGCCGGACTTCAACCTCGGCACTTTCAACGGCGCCAGTTGCGATCCGCAGTTGGCCACGCAACTGGAAGCGATCTGCGCCCGCCACGACGCTTACAGCCATGTGCTGAACGGGCGCTTCAAGGGCGGCCACATCACCCGTCACTACGGCAACCCGGCGGAAAACATCCACGCTGTGCAACTGGAGCTGGGCCAGTGCACCTACATGGAAGAGTTCGAACCGTTCCGCTACCGCGCCGATCTGGCGGAGCCGACACGGGTGGTGCTGAAGGAATTGCTGCAAGGGCTGCTCGCCTGGGGCAAAAACCACTACAACTGAGTCAGCTGTGATCGTTCCCACGCTCTGCGTGGGAATGCCTCAAGGGACGCTCCGCGTCCAGTGACGCGGAGCGTCACGGGCTGCATTCCCACGCGGAGCGTGGGAACGATCGGGAGAAGTCGCCACCGTGCAAATCCCGGTCGCCACAGTTCGCTTTTCCCGCTCGTCTGCTGCGTAATGTTTCGGCCACGGTGCAAGAAGACACCGATCCGAACAATAACCCGCTGCCGCACGAGACGATCCCACATGAAAAGACTGTTCACTCGTTGTGCGTTAATCCTGACCGGCAGTGCGCTGCTCAGCGCCGGCGCCATGGCTTCCGATGATGCTTCCTGCAAAACCGTGCGCATGGGCGTCGTCAACTGGACCGACGTGATCGCCACCAGCGGCATGGCCGACGTGCTGCTCAACGGCCTCGGCTACGAAAGCAAACAGACCAGCGCCGTGCAGCAAATCATCTTTGCCGGCATCCGCGACAAGCGTCTGGATATCTTCCTCGGCTACTGGAAACCGGCGATGGACAAGAACATCGCGCCATTCCTCGCCGCCAATCAGGTCAAGGTCATGGACAAGCCCAGCCTGGCCGACGCCCAGGCAACGCTGGCGGTTCCGGATTATGTCGCGGCGGCAGGCCTGAAAACCTTCGGCGACATCGCGAAATTCAAGGATCAGCTCGGCGGCAAGATTTACGGCATCGAGCCCGGCAGTGGCGCCAACACCACGATCAAGACCATGATCGAAACCAACCATTTCGGCCTGAAGGATTTCAAGATCGTCGAATCCGGTGAGGCCGGCATGCTCGCCGCCGTGCAGCGGGCGGTGAACCGCAGGGAGTTCGTGGTGTTCGTCGGCTGGACGCCGCACCCGATGAACATCAACATGAAAATCACCTACCTGACCGGCAGTGAAGACGTCTACGGCCCCAACGAAGGCGCCGCCACCGTTTCCACCGTCACCGCGCCGGACTACGCCGAGCGCTGCCCGAACGTTCATCGACTGCTGGAAAACCTGACCTTCACCGCCGCCCAGGAAAGCCAGTTGATGGTGCCGATCATGGAGCGCAAGACGCCGCAGGAAGTGGCGAAGACCTGGCTGCGTGAGCATCCCGAAGACCTGCAACGCTGGCTGGCGGGTGTCAGCAGTTTCGATGGCAAGGACGGCGTGGCCACGGTTCAGGCCAGCCTGAAAAACTGATGGGCACTTATCCACTTTCGCCGTCGATGGCAGCCTTCGTTTCCAGAACCGAAGGCTTTGCCAGCGAGGACAGCAGCCTCGGCGGATTGCGCAAATCCTATGACGCCATGTGCCGCGCCTTCACGCCCGAACGGCCGGCGGGTCTGGAGGTGGTGGATTTCCAGTTGAGCGGGGTGGCGGTGCGTTCGTATCGCCCGCCCGTCCGGCCATCGGCCAGTGGCTGGCCGTGCGTGTTGTACCTGCACGGCGGCGGTTGGGTGGTCGGCGGGCTGGATTCCCATGACTTCATCTGCTGCGAGCTGGCCATGGCGCTCGGGGCAATGGTGGTGGCGGTGGATTACCGGCTGGCGCCGGAACATCCGTTCCCCGCCGGTTTCGAGGATTGCCTGAGCGTCTGGCGCGCGTTGCGCAGCGGGCCGTTCTGGTTCGATCCCGGACGGATGCTGGTAGCGGGCGACAGTGCCGGGGGCAATCTGGCGGCGGCGCTGTGCCTGGCGCTGCGCGATGCCGGCGAGCCGCTGCCGGGTGCGCAGGTCTTGATCTATCCGGGGCTGGGAGGCGACGAGCAGTTACCGTCGCGCAGCGAATGTGCCGATGCGCCGTTGCTCGCCAGCAGCGATCTCGACTGTTATCACGCCTTGTACCTGCGCGGCACCGCCAAGCCGAACGCCTATGCGATGCCGTTGCTGGCCGGGGACTTCAGCGGTTTGCCCCCGGCCTGGATTGCCGTGGCGCAGTTCGATCCGCTGCGTGACGACGGCGTGTGCTACGCCGAACGGCTGAATGCGGCGGGCGTCGACGCGGCGCTGTATTACGGCGAAGGGCTGGTTCATGGCTGCCTGCGAGCGCGGCATCAGGTCGCCGAGGTCGATCGTCTCTTTGAGAACCTGCTGGGGTTCATGGCTGACAAATTGTGACAGCGCGCGGGCATGCTCATTGACGTAAATCGGGTTTATGATGCCGGACGGCAGAATAATAGAAGTCCCCCCAGGGATGACCTCGACCCCTTACGGAGCGCGCAATGCAGACTTTGTTTCCGCAGATCAAACCTCACGCACGGCACGATCTGGCCGTCGATGACACCCATACGCTGTACGTCGACGAAAGCGGTTCACCGGAAGGTTTGCCGGTGGTGTTCATCCACGGAGGTCCCGGCGCCGGGTGCGACGCCCAGAGTCGCCGCTACTTCGATCCGAACCTGTATCGCATTGTCACCTTCGACCAGCGCGGCTGCGGTCGCTCCACGCCCCACGCCAGTCTGGAAAACAACACCACCTGGGATCTGGTCGAAGACCTCGAGCGCATCCGTAAACATCTGGGCATCGACAAATGGGTGCTGTTCGGCGGTTCCTGGGGTTCGACCCTGGCGCTGGCCTACGCGCAGACCCACCCGGAGCGCGTGCATGGGCTGATCCTGCGCGGGATCTTTCTCTGCCGTCCGCAGGAAATCGAATGGTTCTACCAGGCCGGCGCCAGCCGTCTGTTCCCCGATTACTGGCAGGACTACCTCGCGCCGATTCCGCTGGACGAGCGCGACGACCTGCTCAGCGCTTTCCACAAGCGCCTGACCGGCAACGACCAGATCGCCCAGATGCACGCAGCCAAGGCCTGGTCGACCTGGGAAGGGCGCACCGCGACCCTGCGGCCGAACCCGCTGGTGGTCGACCGTTTCTCCGAGCCGCAGCGTGCCTTGTCGATTGCGCGGATCGAATGCCACTACTTCACCAACAACGCGTTCCTTGAGCCGAACCAGCTGATTCGCGACATGGGCAAGATCGCCCATCTGCCGGGCGTGATCATCCACGGCCGCTACGACGTGATCTGCCCGCTCGACAACGCCTGGGAACTGCATCAGGCCTGGCCGAACAGCGAGCTGCAGGTGATCCGCGATGCCGGCCACGCTGCCTCGGAACCGGGCATCACCGATGCATTGGTGCGCGCCGCCAGCAAAATGGCCCGTCGTCTGCTCGACCTGCCGCCCGAAGAAGCATGAAGGGGCTGTTGCAGCGCGTGAAAGGCGCGCGGGTCGAAGTGGCGGGCGAGGTGGTCGGCAGTGTCGATCAGGGTTTATTGGTGCTGGTGGCGGTCGAACCCGACGACACGCCGGCCAGCGCCGACAAACTTCTGCATAAGCTGCTTAACTATCGAGTGTTCAGTGACGCCGAGGGCAAGATGAATCTGTCCCTGGCGGATGTGGGCGGCGGGTTGCTGCTGGTCTCTCAGTTCACCCTCGCTGCCGACACCAAAAGCGGGTTGCGCCCGAGTTTCTCGACCGCCGCCCCTCCGGCGCTGGGCGAAGAATTATTCGACTATCTATTAAGCAAAGCGAAACAGATGCATGGCACAGTGGCATCAGGTAGATTCGGCGCGGATATGCAGGTGCACCTGGTCAACGATGGCCCGGTAACCTTCCTGTTACAGACATGAAAGCGCTTGAAACATCTTTTTAAGGGCTTTTCGACTGAAAACAGGGAATTTTCGCGATAAATACTTTGTTACCCCTGATGCGTTGTCACGCGGGCTACTAGATAATCGCGCGCTACGGGGATCAGCGTTCGTTGGTCCATTTTGACTTAGGTAGAGACTTGTCCGGATCCGATTGGGGAATCATTTTGACCCAGCGGAGTCGGAACAATGCTCGCCAACTTGGCAAGGGTGTCCTGCAAGGTCGGTTTTTTTGTACCGAATCCCTCACAGGCACTTCATCTGGCCGTTGGTTTATTGATCTGTTTTCGGCGAGGGTTGCTCGTGATTGTTAGTCCCTGTAATGCAGCAAAATTGTCTGCCAAACGCTTGCGCAGCGCTCTGGTAGCGGGCTCGGCAGTACTCTGCCTGCTCAGCGCCGGCCAGCTTTGGGCATTCAATCTTGACGATGTGTCGGCCAAGGCCAAAGAGCTGGCCGGGCAGAAGTTCGAAGCCCCGCGCAGCAACCTGCCGAACGAATTCCGTGAAATGAAATTCGCGGACTATCAGAAGATTCGTTTCCGCACCGAAAAGGCCGAATGGGCCGACCAGAAGACCCCGTTCAAGCTGTCCTTCTATCACCAGGGCATGCACTTCGATACGCCGGTGAAAATCAACGAAATCACCGCGAACACCGTCGAAGAGATCAAATACGATCCGAGCCGTTTCGATTTCGGCGACCTGCAGTTCGATCCGAAGGCCACCGAACAACTGGGCTACGCCGGTTTCCGTGTGCTGTACCCGATCAACAAGGCGGACAAGCAAGACGAAATCATGACCATGCTGGGCGCGAGCTACTTCCGCGTCGTCGGCAAGGGTCACACCTACGGCCTGTCGGCCCGTGGTCTGGCAATCGATACCGCTTTGCCGTCCGGCGAAGAATTCCCGCGTTTTCGCGAGTTCTGGATTCAGCAGCCGAAGCCGGGTGACAAGCACCTGGTGATCTTCGCCCTGCTGGATTCGCCTCGTGCGACCGGCGCCTACCGTCTGATCCTGCGTCCGGGCAGCGACACTATTGTCGACGTGAAGGGCCAGATGTACCTGCGTGATAAGGTCGGCAAGCTCGGCATCGCGCCGCTGACCAGCATGTTCCTGTTCGGCGCCAACCAGCCGTCGAAAGTGCTCAACTACCGTCGTGAACTGCACGACTCCAGCGGTCTGTCGATCCATGCCGGCAACGGCGAGTGGATCTGGCGCCCGTTGAACAACCCGAAACATTTGGCTGTCAGCCAGTTCAGCGTCGAGAACCCGCGTGGTTTCGGTCTGCTGCAACGTGGCCGTGACTTCAGCCACTACGAAGACCTCGACGACCGCTACGACAAGCGCCCAAGCGCCTGGATCGAGCCGAAGGGCGACTGGGGCAAGGGCACCGTTGATCTGGTCGAGATCCCGACTGCGGACGAAACCAACGACAACATCGTTGCGTTCTGGAACCCGGAAAAACTGCCGGAGCCTGGCCAGCCGCTGGACTTCGCCTACCGTATGCACTGGACCATCGACGAGGCCGCGCTGCACGCGCCGGACAGCGCCTGGGTCAACCAGACCCTGCGTTCGACCGGTGACGTCAAGCAATCGAACCTGATCCGTCAGCCGGATGGCAGCGTTGCCTACCTGGTCGACTTCGAAGGCCCGTCTCTGGCCGCTTTGGCTCCGGATGCGGACGTTCGCAGCCAGGTCAGCGTCGGCGACAACGCCGAACTGGTCGAAAACAGCGTGCGCTACAACCCGGAAACCAAAGGCTGGCGCCTGACCCTGCGGATGAAGATCAAGGACCCGAGCAAGTCCACCGAGATGCGCGCAGCCCTGGTGCAGCCAGTGGTCACCGCTGATCTGGCCAAGTCTTCGGTGCCGACGTCCAATTCGTCGGTAGCCAAGGCCGACAAGGTTGCCGCCAAGCAACAAGAGAAAGCCGACAAGGAAGCCAAGGCCGCCGAGGCCAAACAGGCCGACGCCAAGCCGGTTGCAGATGCCAAGGACAAGGCCAACAAAGACGCCAAGCAGCCAGCCGCTGCGGACGCGGCCCCAGCCACACCGGAATCGGCACCGACTGAAGAAGTCCTGACCGAGACCTGGAGCTATCAGTTGCCTGCCGATGAGTAACTCTCAAGTACAGCCAGAGACTCTGTCCGAGTACCTGGCGCATCTGCCGATGACCGACGAGCAGCGCGCGGAACTCGCGGGCTGCCAGTCCTTCAGCGAATTGCATGAACGCCTGTCGTCCAAGACCTTTGACGCACCGACCGAAGCCGCCCAGGCTTCGGTGGGCAAGCGCCTGATCCTGAGCACCGCCGAAGAGCTGCAAGACGCGGAAATGCTGGTGCTCGACGCCAGCGGCCGGGTCAGCATGAAGGCCACGCCGCCGATCCGTCGGACCAAGGTCGTGCCGGAGCCGTGGCGCACCAACATTCTGGTGCGTGGCTGGCGTCGCCTGACCGGCCGGACCAACCCGCCGCAACCGCCGAAGGACGCCAACGTGCTGCCGGCGGCGCGCTGGCGCACGGTCGGTTCGATCCGTCGCTACATTCTGCTGGTGCTGATGCTGGGGCAGACCATCGTCGCCGGCTGGTACATGAAAGGCATCATGCCGTACCAGGGCTGGTCGTTCGTCGATCTGGAAGAAGTCCTGCATCAACCGCTGCTGCAAACCGCCACGCAAGTGCTGCCGTATGCGCTGCAGACCAGCATCCTGATCATGTTCGGGATTCTGTTCTGCTGGGTGTCGGCCGGTTTCTGGACCGCGCTGATGGGCTTCCTCGAATTGCTCACCGGCCACGATAAATACCGGATCTCCGGTAAAAGTGCCGGCAACGAGCCGATTCCGAAAGACGCGCGCACCGCACTGGTGATGCCGATCTGCAACGAAGACGTGCCTCGGGTGTTCGCCGGTCTGCGCGCGACCTTCGAGTCGGTCGCCGCTACCGGTGACCTGGACCGTTTCGACTTCTTCGTCCTCAGCGACAGTAATGACACCGACATCTGCGTTGCCGAGCAGCAGGCCTGGCTGGACGTCTGCCGCGAAGCCAAGGGTTTCGGCAAGATCTTTTATCGCCGCCGTCGCCGTCGCGTCAAACGCAAGAGCGGCAACCTCGACGACTTCTGCCGTCGCTGGGGCGGTGACTACAAGTACATGGTCGTGCTCGACGCCGACTCGGTGATGAGCGGCGAGTGCCTGACCAGTCTGGTGCGCCTGATGGAGGCCACGCCGGACGCCGGCATCATCCAGACCGCGCCGCGCGCTTCGGGCATGGACACGCTGTATGCACGCATGCAGCAGTTCGCCACTCGCGTGTACGGTCCGCTGTTCACCGCCGGCCTGCACTTCTGGCAGCTGGGTGAATCCCACTACTGGGGTCACAACGCGATCATCCGCATGAAGCCGTTCATCGACCACTGCGCCCTGGCGCCGTTGCCGGGCAAAGGTGCGTTCTCCGGTGCGATTCTCTCTCACGACTTCGTTGAAGCGGCGCTGATGCGCCGCGCCGGCTGGGGCGTGTGGATTGCCTACGATCTGCCGGGCAGCTACGAAGAACTGCCGCCGAACCTGCTCGACGAGCTCAAGCGTGACCGTCGCTGGTGCCACGGCAACCTGATGAACTTCCGTCTGTTCCTGGTCAAAGGCATGCACCCGGTGCACCGCGCGGTGTTCCTGACCGGCGTGATGTCTTACCTGTCGGCGCCGTTGTGGTTCTTCTTCCTCGTGCTGTCGACCGCGCTGCTGGCGGTGAACACGCTGATGGAGCCGCAGTACTTCCTCGAACCGCGTCAGCTCTATCCGCTGTGGCCACAATGGCACCCGGACAAGGCGATCGCGCTGTTCTCGACGACCATCGTGCTGCTGTTCCTGCCGAAGCTGTTGAGCATCATCCTGATCTGGGCCAAGGGCGCGAAAGAGTTCGGCGGCAAGTTCAAGGTGACCGTGTCGATGCTGCTGGAGATGCTGTTCTCCATGCTGCTGGCGCCGGTACGGATGATTTTCCACACCCGTTTCGTTCTGGCCGCGTTCCTCGGCTGGGCCGCGACCTGGAACTCGCCGCAGCGTGACGACGACTCGACGCCATGGAGCGAAGCGGTCAAGCGTCACGGTCCGCAGACCCTGCTGGGCTTCTTCTGGGCACTGCTGGTGATCTGGCTGAACCCGAGCTTCCTGTGGTGGCTGGTGCCGATCGTCGGTTCGCTGATGCTGTCGATTCCGGTGTCGGTGATTTCCAGCCGCGTCGGTCTGGGCCTCAAATCCCGTGACGAGAGCCTGTTCCTCATCCCCGAGGAATACAATCCGCCACAGGAGCTGCTGGCCACCGATCAGTACACCCACGAAAACCGCTGGCACGCACTGAATGACGGCTTCATCCGCGCGGTGGTCGATCCACAGCAGAACGCCCTGGCGTGCTCGCTGGCGACCTCGCGTCACGGTCAGGCCGAGCCGATCGAATGGCTGCGCCAGGAACGTGTGCGTCACGCGATCAAGGTCGGCCCGGCCGGGCTGAACAACCATGATCGCCTGCAACTGCTGAGCGATCCGGTGGCCCTGGCCCGTCTGCACGAGCAGGTGTGGGCCGAAGGCCACGCCGAGTGGCTGGACGCCTGGCGGGCTTCGGTGAAAGCTGATCCTCATGCACCGCTGCTGCCGCTCAAGCCTGTGAGCTTGCAGGCGCAACCGGCCTGATCAAGAAACCCCGCGAAAGCGGGGTTTTTTTTTGCCTGCCGATTACCGTCTCGGATCACTCGTTCCCACGCTCTGCGTGGGAATGCAGCCCGGGACGCTCTGCGTCCCATCCGGCACCAACCGATCAAAAAACCTTGTGCAAACGGACGAGTGCGTTAGCATCCGTCCCCGAATTGGCGCACCCGGACAATCTTGTCCATTTCTGTCGGTTTTCGCGCCGCAAACGCAATGGTTTTGGGGACTTGAAGATGAAGAAGTATCTGTCGATGCTGCTGGTCGGCGTCACGGCACTGGTTGCAGTCAATGCGGCGCAGGCCGGCGCAATCGACGACGCGGTCAAGCGTGGCTCGTTGAAGGTCGGCATGGATCCGACCTACATGCCGTTCGAAATGACCAACAAGCGCGGCGAAATCATCGGTTTCGAAGTCGACATCCTCAAAGCCATGACCAAGGCCATGGGCGTCAAGCTGGAGCTGGTCTCCACCGGTTACGACGGGATCATCCCGGCGCTGATGACCGACAAGTTCGACATGATCGGCAGCGGCATGACCCTGACCCAGGAACGCAACCTGCGCCTGAACTTCAGCGAACCGTTCATCGTGGTCGGCCAGACCCTGCTGATCCGCAAAGAGCTGGAAGGCACCATCAAGTCCTACAAAGACCTGAACACCGCCGACTACCGCATCACCTCCAAGCTCGGCACGACCGGCGAGATGGTCGCCAAGAAGCTGATCTCCAAGGCCAAGTACCACGGCTACGACAACGAGCAGGAAGCCGTGCTCGACGTGGTCAACGGCAAGGCTGATGCCTTCATCTACGACGCGCCGTACAACGTGGTCGCGGTGAACAAGGTCGGCGCCGGCAAACTGGTGTTCCTCGACAAGCCGTTCACCTACGAGCCACTGGCCTTCGGTCTGAAGAAGGGTGACTACGACAGCATCAACTTCATCAACAACTTCCTGCACCAGATCCACGAAGACGGCACCTACGATCGCATCCATGACAAGTGGTTCAAGAGCACCGAGTGGCTCAAGGACATGGAATAAGGCCCGCCCGCTGATCGTTCCCACGCTTTGCGTGGGAACGCCGCCCGGGACGCTCCGCGTCCCTTCGCAAGCGTGACGCAGAGCGTCACAGGATGCATTCCCACGCAGAGCGTGGGAACGAGCGAATCAGAGAAACATTCAATGAAACAGAAAAAAGCCCAATGGCCCTGGCACGTCCTGACCGTGCTGGTGCTGGTCGGCCTGGCCGGCGCGTTGTATTACGCCACGTCGCTGATGTCCTACGAATGGCGCTGGAACCGCGTGCCGCAGTACTTCGCCTATCAGGCCGAGGAAACCCAGCGCGCGACCGACATTTCCACCGTCAGCGAACTGGTGCGCAAAGGTGGCAGCGCGCAGGTCACCCTGCGCAACGATGCCGGTGACGAGCAGCACCTGACCGTCGACGAAAACAGCCTGCAATTCGCTCAGGGCGACGATGTGGCCGAAGGCGACGTCGTGGGCGTGACGCGGCATTGGGCGGCGGGTCCGCTGCTGTGGGGCCTGTGGACCACGCTTTGGCTGTCGGTGGTGTCCGGTGTGCTGGGTCTGCTGATCGGTCTGGCCACCGGGCTGTGCCGGCTGTCGAGCAACCCGACCCTGCGCGACCTGTCGACGATCTATGTCGAACTGGTGCGCGGCACGCCGCTGCTGGTGCAGATCTTCATTTTCTATTTCTTCATCGGCACGGTGATGAACCTGTCCCGGGAGTTCGCCGGGATTGCCGCGCTGTCGTTGTTCACCGGCGCCTACGTGGCGGAAATCATCCGTTCCGGTGTGCAGTCGATTGCCCGCGGCCAGAACGAAGCGGCGCGTTCGCTCGGCCTGAGTGCCGGTCAGTCGATGCGTCATGTGGTGCTGCCGCAGGCATTCAAGCGCGTGCTGCCGCCGCTGGCCGGGCAGTTCATCAGTCTGGTCAAAGACACTTCGCTGGTGTCGGTGATCGCCATCACCGAGCTGCTGAAAAGCGGCCGGGAAGTCATCACCACGTCGTTCTCGCCGTTCGAGATCCTGTTCTGCGTCGCCGGCCTGTACCTGTTGATCAACCTGCCGCTGTCGAAAATCGCCAGCCGGCTTGAGCGGAGGCTCGCGCAAAGTGATTGAAGTCCGCGATCTGGTAAAAGTCTTCGACACCCGTGGGCAAGTGGTGCGCGCGGTGGATAACGTCAGCACCTCCGTGGCCAAGGGCGAAGTGCTGGTGGTGATCGGTCCGTCCGGTTCCGGCAAGTCGACCTTCCTGCGTTGCCTTAATGGTCTGGAAGAATTCGATTCCGGCTCGGTGAGCATCGACGGCCTGCAACTGGCCGACCCGAAAACCGACGTCAACGCCTACCGCCGCGAAGTCGGCATGGTGTTCCAGCATTTCAATCTGTTCCCGCACATGACCGTGCTGGAGAACCTGTGCCTGGCGCAGAAAGTCGTACGCAAGCGCGGCCAGAAGGAAAGCGAGGCCAAGGCTTTGGCGCTGCTGGAGAAGGTCGGCATCGCCCAGAAGGCCCGCGAATATCCGTCGCGCCTGTCCGGCGGTCAGCAGCAGCGCGTGGCGATTGCCCGGGCGCTGGCGATGGACCCCAAGGTCATGCTGTTCGACGAACCGACCTCGGCCCTCGACCCGGAAATGGTCGGCGAAGTGCTGGACGTGATGAAAAACCTGGCTGTGGAAGGCATGACCATGGTCTGCGTGACCCACGAAATGGGATTTGCCCGGGAAGTGGCGGATCGGGTGCTGTTCTTCGATCACGGCAAACTGCTGGAAGACGCCTCGCCGGCCGAGTTCTTCGATGCGCCGAAGGATCCGCGAGCCCAGGCGTTCCTGCGGCAAGTTCTCTAAACGCGACGTCACCGATCGTTCCCACGTCGAGGCGTCGAACCGTCTGCGTGGGAATGCCGCTCAGGACGCTCTGCGTCCCTTCGCAAGCGTGACGCGGAGCGTCACAGGATGCATTCCCACGCAGAGCGTGGGAACGATCAAGCGATCAAGCATCCCTTACACCTTGAACCGGCCCACCAGCGTTTGCAGGTGAGTGCCCAGGCGCGCCAACTCGACGCTGGAGGCCGCCGTCTCTTCACTGGCCGCCGAGGTCTGGTCCGACACGTCCCGCACGTTCAGCACGCTGCGGTTGATCTCTTCAGCCACAGCGCTCTGCTGCTCGGCCGCCGCGGCGATCTGCTGGTTCATCGCCTGAATTGCCGAAACGGTGCGGGTGATGCTTTCCAGCGAACCACCGGCACGCCGGGTCAGCTCGACGCTGCTGTCGGTCAGGGTGCGGCTGTTGTCCATGATCGTCGCCACTTGCTGGGTGCCGTTCTGCAGGCCGACGATCAGCTCTTCGATCTCTTCCGTGGACTTCTGGGTGCGCTGGGCGAGACTGCGAACCTCATCGGCAACCACCGCAAAACCACGTCCGGCTTCACCGGCACGGGCGGCCTCGATGGCGGCGTTGAGGGCCAGCAGGTTGGTTTGCTGAGCCACGGACTTGATCACGTCGAGCACGCTGCCGATCTTGTCGCTCTCGCGCTTGAGCTCGCCCATGGCCTCGGTGGAGTGGCCGACTTCGGCGGCCAGGCGTTCGATCTGGGCGATGGCTTCGCCAACCACCTTGTCGCCTTCACGGGCCTGCTGGTCGGCGGCGACCGCCGCTTCCGAAGCTTCCTCGGCGTTGCGCGCGACTTCCTGCACGGTGGCGGCCATTTCGTTCATGGCGGTCGCAACCTGGTCGGTTTCGACTTTCTGATTGTTGACCCCGGCGCTGGTCTGCTCGGTCACGGCGGACAACTCCTCGGCGGCGCTGGCGATCTGGGTCACGCCGTCGCTGATCCCGCCGATCAGTTCGCGCAGGCCCTGGGTCATGCTCTGCATCGATCGTTGCAATTGACCGAGTTCGTCACGGCGCAGGGACACCAGATTGTGGGTCAGGTCACCGGCGGCCACGCGTTCGGCGACTTTCAGGGTTTGCTCCAGCGGAATGATGATCTGCCGGGTGATCGCCCAGGCCGCGAGCAGACCGAAGGCCAGGGCCAGCAGGGTGGCGATCATCAGCATGTTTTTGGCGTGCGCGGCATCGGTGTCGCGGACGATGGTCTGGGATTCGGTGAGTTTCTTGCTGACGTCGAGCAGGATGTCGCCCTGGGCCGACATGCGAGCCAGCGCTTTGGCGTTGTTCACCTGGGAGTCGCGGAACTGGCTGACGGCGGCGCGATAAGCCTTGAGCGATTCGGTGGCCTGTTGCAGGTTGGCGATGTGTTGCTCGGGCAGTTTGCTCGGCAGGCTTTCCAGATTGTTCAGGGCGGCGGCGATGGCATCCAGCGCCGGCTGTTCGGCCTCGGCCTTGCCGCTGTAAGTGTAGCCGCGCACCTGATAGCGCGCCTGCTGCAGCAGTTTGCTCAGTTCGATCACGCTGTTGAATTGCGCGACGCTGTCGCCTTGCAGCAGGGATTTCTCGACTTCGCTGACCTTGGCCACGGCGTTATCGGCGCTGGCGCCGAGTTTGCTGCGGGCGTCTTCCCGCTGCACGGTTGCCTGGGTCATGTCGGCAAAGGCGCGTTTGTACTCGGCGACCGCTGCCAGTTGCTGATCGATCATGGCCACGTCGGACGGTTGCTCGATCATGTTGCGGGCGCTTTGCAGGCCGCTGTCGAGTTTGCCAAGCAGGTCGTTGACCGCGCCAGGGCCCTGTTCGCCACGACGGGCTTCATAGTCCAGGCGCGCAAGGCGCAGGTCTTTGGTCAGCTCGTTGAGGCCGGAGATGAAGCCGAGCTTGTCGCCCCGGCTGATGATTCCGCTCATGCCGGTCCAGCCGGTGAAGGTGATCAACAGGGTCAGCAGCAGCACCAGGCCGAAACCGATTCCAAGTTTACGTTTAACGCTGACGTTTCCAAGACTCTCGGCTAACCAACGGTACATGCGACGACTCCCTCGGACCACTAATTGGACTTATGGGGAGGGTATCGGCCGGATGATGGCAATCTGTAACGCCTTTTGTCTGACGAAGACTTCAGAACAGCCGGGCGAGCAGTGCGGTGACGGCGGTTTCGACCCGCAGGATTCGCTCGCCCAGTTGCACCGGTTGCAGCCCGGCCTTGGCCAGCAGATCGATTTCGTAGGGAATCCAGCCACCCTCGGGGCCGATGGCCAGGGTTACCTGTTCGTTCAGGGCGCGGGGGCAGGGCGGAAAGTTGCCCGGATGGCCGACCAGACCGAGGGTGCCGTCGGTGATGGCCGGCAGGCGATCTTCGACGAACGGCTTGAAGCGCTTCTCGATGATGATTTCCGGCAGCACCGTGTCCCGGGCCTGTTCCAAGCCCAGGATCAACTGTTCGCGGATCGCTTCCGGTTCGAGGAACGGCGTCTGCCAGAAGCTTTTCTCGACCCGGTAGCTGTTGACCAGAATCACCTTTGACACGCCCATGGTCGCCACGGTCTGGAACACCCGGCGCAGCATCTTCGGGCGGGGCAGGGCGAGTACCAGGGTCAGCGGCAGTTTGGCCGGTGGCGGTTGATCGAGGGTGACCCGCAGCTCGGCTTCGCCCGCGTCCAGGCGCAGCAGCTCGGCCGAGCCCATCAGCCCGCCAATGCGCCCGACCCGCAGGCTGTCGCCGACTTCCGAGCGGTGGACTTCCTGCATGTGGGTCAGGCGCCGGTCACGCAGCACGACGCGGTCGGCCGCAATGAAGTCGGCCTCCTCGAGCAGCAGCAGGTTCATGGCTGAGTCGCTGGCGGCTGGTCGTTGTGATCGTCGGCGGTTTCTTCCGGGCGCTCGCGTTTGCTGACCAGACTGCCGAACAGGATGCCGACTTCGAACAGCATCCACATCGGCACGGCCAGCAGGGTCTGGGAGAAGATGTCCGGCGGGGTCAGGATCATGCCGACCACGAAGCAGCCGATGATCACGTACGGACGGATCTTCTTCAGGTATTTGACGTCGACCACGCCGATCCACACCAGCAGCACCACGGCCACCGGGATTTCGAACGCCACGCCGAAAGCGAAGAACAGCGTCATGACGAAATCGAGGTAACTGGTGATGTCGGTCATCATTTCCACGCCGGCCGGGGTGGCCGAGGCGAAGAACTTGAAGATCAGCGGGAACACGAAGAAGTAGGCGAATGCCATGCCGGTGTAGAACAGCAGGATGCTGGAGATCAGCAACGGCACTGCGACACGCTTCTCGTGCTTGTACAGGCCCGGTGCGATGAAGCCCCAGATCTGATGCAGGATCACCGGAATCGCCAGGAACAGCGAGACCATCATCGTCAGCTTCAACGGCGTCAGGAACGGCGACGACACGTCGGTGGCGATCATCGTCGCGCCGGCGGGCAGGTATTCACGCAGCGGCGTCGAGACGAAGGTGTAGATCTGCTGGGTGAAGGCAAACAGACCGGCGAAGATGATGAAGATCGCCGCGACGCAACGCAGCAGGCGGGTGCGCAACTCGGTGAGGTGCGAAACCAGCGGCATGTGCTGGTCGTTTTCGGGGAGATCGCTCATGGGGCTCGCGGCGGCAGTGTTGGGTCGTGTGGGGCTGGCGTTGTTGGCGCGGCAGCTGGAGCAATGGGTTCGACAGGCTTCATGATCGGCGCAGTTTCAGCGGCTGCGGCAGAGACGTGCTCGATGCTCGCCGTCGGCGCATGAATTGTTTGTTCCACAACCGGAGGCACTGGCGTCTGATCTGCCACTGGCTGTACCGGCGTCGGCTCCTGCTGAACCGGCGTGAAAATCTTCCGCGCCTCCTGTTCCAGCGACAGGATGTGCTCGTTGTGCAGTTGCCGACGGATTTCGTCGGCACCGATTTCACGCTCAACTTCCTGTTTGATCGCGTTGAAGCTGCGCTTCAGCCGTCCGACCCAAAGGCCGGCGGTGCGTGCAGCGCCCGGCAGACGCTCGGGACCCAGCACCAGCAGGGCGACGAGGCCGACGAGCAGCAGTTCAGAGAAGCTGATACCAAACATTAGTCAGTGCTCACACGTCTTTGCGGATCGGCTCTTCGACTTTCTGCGCCTGCACGTCGATGGTGTGCGGCGGGTTGGCCTGAGCGGTGGCTTGCGGCTGAACCGGCGGCACCGGTTGCGCAGGCGTGACGGTCGGATCGGCCGGTTTTTCGTCGTCGTTCATGGCTTTACGGAAGCCCTTGATCGATTCGCCGACGTCGGTGCCAAGGTTTTTAAGTTTCTTGGTACCGAACACCAGTACCACGACCACCAGGATGACGATCCAGTGTTTCCAGTCAAAAATGCCCATGTTGCTGTTCCTCTCTTGAAGTTGTTCAGGCGGACGGGCGCGAGGCTTTCTCGACGTGTCCGGACAGGCCGAAACGGCGATCCAGTTCATCCAGCACCGCCTGCGGATGCTGCCCCAACTGGGCAAGCATGACCATGCTGTGGAACCACAGGTCGGCGGTCTCGTAGATCACGTCGCTGCAGTCGCCGCTGACGGCGGCGTCCTTGGCGGCAATGATCGTTTCGACCGACTCTTCGCCGACCTTTTCCAGAATCTTGTTCAGACCCTTGTGGTACAGACTGGCGACATACGAGCTGTCGGCGGCTGCGCCCTTGCGCTCTTCCAGCACCTGAGCAAGGCGGGTCAGGGTGTCACTCATGTTTGTGTCCTGCGGAGTAAATAGCGTGCGGGTCTTTCAGGACCGGGTCGACCGTTTTCCAGTCGCCGTTTTCGAAGACGCGGTAGAAGCAGCTTTGACGGCCGGTATGGCAAGCGATGTCGCCGATCTGTTCGACCATCAGGATGATGACGTCGGCGTCGCAGTCCAGACGCATTTCATGCAGCGTCTGTACATGGCCGGACTCTTCGCCCTTGCGCCACAGCTTGCCACGGGAACGTGACCAATAGATGGCACGGTTTTCCGCCGCGGTCAGCTCCAGGGCTTCGCGGTTCATCCAGGCCATCATCAATACGCGTCCGGTCTTGTGATCCTGGGCAATCGCCGGCACCAGGCCATCGGCGTCCCACTTGATCTCGTCCAGCCAGTTTTTCATCTTCGACTCCGACAGCGAACCCACACTTCAATAGTCGGGCTCAGGCGTTGAAACAGTGTGCCAGCCGATCACGGAACTGGCTATCGGCGAACGACCAGATACAAGCCGACGGCCACCATGATCCCGGCGGGCCAATGCCCCAGTTCGTGCATCGGGCCCCCGGCGGCGAGGATCGTACCGCCTGCCAGATGGGCGCTGCCGAGCAGGCGCAGGAACCAGTCGTCCTTGCGCTTTTTCCACGGCGGTGGCGGGTCGTTGGCGTGGGGTTGGGACATGCGTTCGAGCAGATCGCGGGCCATGTTGGCCAGGTGCGGCAGTTGTTCGAACTGGCTCTGGACGTTGCCGAGCAAGGCTTTCGGGCTGACGCGCTCGCGCATCCAGCGTTCGAGGAACGGCTGCGCGGTGTTCCACAGATCGAGGTCCGGGTACAGCTGACGGCCCAGGCCTTCGATGTTCAGCAGGGTCTTTTGCAGCAATACGAGTTGCGGCTGCACTTCCATGTTGAAGCGGCGCGCGGTCTGGAACAGGCGCATCAGCACCTGGCCAAATGAAATATCTTTTAATGGTTTTTCGAAGATCGGCTCGCACACGGTACGGATCGCCGCTTCGAATTCATTCAATTTGGTTTCCGCCGGCACCCAGCCCGAATCGATGTGCAATTGCGCCACGCGACGGTAGTCGCGCTTGAAGAAGGCGAACAGGTTGCGGGCCAGATAATCCTGGTCTTCCGGGGTCAGGCTGCCGACGATGCCGCAGTCGATCGCGATGTACTGCGGGCTCCACGGGTTGACGGTGCTGACGAAGATGTTGCCCGGGTGCATGTCGGCGTGGAAGAAACTGTCGCGAAACACCTGGGTGAAGAAGATCTCCACGCCGCGCTCGGCGAGCATTTTCATGTCGGTGCGCTGGTCGGCGAGGGTCGCCAGATCGGTCACCTGAATCCCGTAGATGCGCTCCATCACCAGCACTTTCGGCCGGCACCAGTCCCAATAGACTTGCGGCACGTAGAGCAGCGGCGAGCCTTCGAAGTTGCGCTTCAACTGGCTGGCGTTGGCCGCCTCGCGCAACAGGTCGAGTTCGTCGTAGATGGTTTTTTCGTAGTCGCTGACCACGTCCACCGGGTGCAGCAGACGGGCGTCGGCGGAGACTTTTTCGGCGGCGCGGGCGAGGATGAACAGCCACGCCAGATCCTGAGCGATGATCGGTTTCAGACCCGGGCGGATCACCTTGACCACCACTTCTTCGCCAGTCTTCAGTTGCGCAGCGTGTACCTGTGCCACCGAAGCCGAGGCCAGCGGTTCGACGTCGAAGCGGCTGAACACTTCGCTGATCTTCTTGCCCAGTTGCTCTTCGATCAGTTTGACCGACAGCTGCGAATCGAACGGCGGCACGCGGTCCTGCAACCGCATCAGCTCATCGGCGATGTCTTCCGGCAGAAGGTCGCGGCGGGTCGAAAGGATCTGCCCGAACTTGATGAAGATCGGCCCCAGGTCCTGCAACGCCAGGCGCAGGCGTGCCCCACGGCTGAGGTCCAGCGGCTTGCGCGGGAACCAGCGCCACGGTAGGACGTAGCGCAGCGCCAGCAGGAACCACGGCAAAGGCAGATCGAACAGCAGGTCATCGAGGCGGTAGCGGATCACGACGCGCTGGATGCGCAACAGACGGCGGACGGCGAGCAGCTTCATGCGTTATCGCTTGGGTCGAGGGATCGGGAAAGGCGCTCGAAGCGCGCCTCGAGACGTTCCAGATCGAGTTTGATCCGGTCCAGTTCGCTGAAACGGGCTTCGGCTTCGCGCTGCCCGACGAGGGTGCGCGATTCTTCGGCCAGGTATTCGGCGAGGTTCTGGTTGAGGCTGGCAAATCCTTGTTGATACCAGCGGGCGCGGCTGCGCAGGTGGCCGCCGACCAGTTGCGTGGCGACAGGTCCCAGCCAGCGCGAGAGTTCGTACTCCCAGTCCAGCTCCAGATCCTGCAGCACGCCCGCCAGCTCCAGCAGCACGCCGCTGTCGCCGTCGAGTTCGACTTCCGGCGCGTGCAGCACCGCCGTCTTGTCCTTGCTCAGGGCCAGTTTCACCAGACTCGAGGCCGGGGCGCGCAGGGTGCAGTCGACGCCGGTTTCCCAACGGGACGCCAGCATCAGGCCTTCGTCGCTCGGCAGGATAAACAGTTGCAGCGCCGGGCTGCGGCAATCCACGGCAATCACTTTGCCGGTCAGATGCGCCAGTCGCGGCAGCGCCGTGCTGTCGAGACGCAGCACGCGGTTCAGGCCGAGTTCGACGCTGGCGAGCAGCCCGGTCAGCAGCATCAGGGTTTGATGCCGCGGTGCAGGGCGACGATGCCTGCGGTCATGTTGTGATAGGTCACGCGGTCGAAACCGGCGTCGACCATCATCGACTTCAAAGTTTCCTGATTCGGGTGCATGCGGATCGATTCAGCCAGGTAGCGATAGCTTTCCGAGTCGTTAGTGATCAGCTTGCCCATCAGCGGCATGAAGGCGAACGAGTAGGCGTCGTAGGCCTTGGACATCAGCGCGTTGGTCGGCTTGGAGAATTCCAGCACCAGCAGGCGGCCGCCCGGCTTGAGTACGCGCAGCATCGAACGCAGGGCGTCTTCCTTGTGCGTCACGTTGCGCAGGCCGAAGGCGATGGTCACGCAGTCGAAATGGTTGTCCGGGAACGGCAGCTTTTCCGCGTCGGCCTGGACGAACTCGACGTTGCCCGAAACACCGACATCCAGCAGGCGGTCACGACCGACCTTGAGCATGGATTCGTTGATGTCCGCGAGAACCACCTGACCGGTCGGGCCGACCAGGTGCGAGAATTTCTTGGTCAGGTCGCCCGTGCCACCGGCGATGTCCAGCACGCGATTGCCGGCGCGTACGCCCGACAGTTCGATCGCGAAACGCTTCCACAGACGGTGCATGCCGCCCGACAGAAGGTCGTTCATCAGGTCGTACTTGGCGGCCACGGAGTGGAACACCTCAGCGACTTTTTCCGCTTTCTGGCTTTCCGGAACGTTTTTGAAGCCGAAGTGAGTGGTGGGTTCGGCATCGCTGCCTTTGCGCTGATCAGTCATATCGCTGTCACCAAAAGAGAATGCGCGACATTCTAATCCCCAAGCCATGCTTTGTCTTGGAATGGCTAAAGGTAAGATGGGCAACCTTCGGGACGATTTGCCGCAGTGGCGGTCAAGATTCGTTGCAGGCATTCATAGCCCCATTCAAAAAGCAGGAGTCATTCAATGGCCCATATCAGTGTTGAGCGTGCCCACAGCCTGGGCAAGGAAGCGGCCCGCGAGAAAGCCGACAAACTGGCGCAGAAACTCTCCGATCAATATGGCCTGGAGCCGCAGTGGTCGGGCGATGTCCTGAACCTCAAGCGTTCGGGCGTGAAGGGCGCCGTGCATGTGGCCGAGGATTCGATCCGGGTCGACGTGGAACTGGGCCTGATGATGTCGGCCATGAGCGGCATGATCAAAGCCGAGATCGAAAAGGCGCTGGATAAAGCGCTGGTCTGATCAGGACAAAACGGGGGAGCTTCGGGCTCCCCGTTTTTTTCCTGAGCACCTGCCTTTTATGTCAGTTGTTAGGGTGCCGTTTCTAATTTTTCTCCCTACTTTGTGCCTGAGCCCGACACTCGTCAGGGCAGTTCCTCAAACCTTCTGCGCGTGAGGTGCACCATGGCCAAAGTCATTTTGAAGAAAAAAATCGACGCTTCGACTTCCGCTCTGAGCGACGTCAAATCCTATGCCCGCAAGATCTGGCTGGCAGGCCTGGGTGCCTATACCAAGGTCGGTCAGGAGGGCAGCGAGTACTTTCAGGAGTTGATCAAGGCTGGTCAAACTGTTGAAAAGAAAGGCAAAAAAGCCGTCACCGAAAAACTCGAAGCGGCCAACGCCGAGATCGATGAAGCCAAGAGCGAAGTCAGCTCTTTCAAAGGCCGGGTCGAAGTTCAGCTCGACAAGGTCGAGAAGGCGTTCGACACGCGTGTCGCCAGTGCCTTGAATCGTATCGGCATTCCGTCTAAACATGACGTTGAGGCACTCTCTGCTAAGCTCGATGAGCTGACGGCATTGCTCGAACGCGTCGCGCGTAAATCTTAAGGAGAACGGGATGGCTGGTAAAAAGAACACCGATAAAGAAGGCAGCTCGTGGATCGGAAAAGTCGAAGACTATTCCCGCAAGATCTGGCTGGCTGGTTTAGGCGTGTACTCGAAGATCGACACTGACGGCAGCAAGCTCTTCGATACATTGGTCAAAGACGGCGAGAAAGCGGAGAAGCTCACCAAGGCTGCAGTCGGCAAGAAAGTCGATGCTGCCAAGGATTCTGCAAGCTCGGCAAAATCGCGCATCAGCGGCGTGAAAGATCGCGCACTGGGCACCTGGGATCAGCTGGAAGGGGCTTTCGACAAGCGCCTGAACAGCGCGATTTCGCGCCTGGGCGTACCGAGCCGCAACGAGGTGAAGGATCTGCACAAGAAGGTCGATACCCTGACCAGGCAGATCGAAAAACTCACCGGCCTGAAAGCCCAGCCTGTCGCGGCCAAAACCGCAGCAGCCAAGCCTGCGGCCAAAACCGCTGCCAAGCCACTGGCTAAAGCCGCCGCCAAACCAGCAGCCAAAACCGCTGCCGCCAAGCCTGCAGCGAAAGCCGCGGCCAAACCGGTTGCCGCCAAGGCCGCCGCCAAGCCAGCTGCAAAAACGGCAGCAAAACCAGCTGCCAAACCGGCGGCCAAGCCAGCAGCGAAAACCGCTGCCGCCAAACCCGCTGCCAAGCCTGCCGCCAAACCGGCTGCGGCGAAAAAACCGGCAGTGAAAAAACCGGCCGCGCCGAAAGCCGCTGCGCCGAAAGCTGCTGCTCCAAAACCGGTGACCACACCGCAAGCACTGGCAAGCACGTCGAACTCCGCCTCGGCCCCAACCCCGGCGCCTGCTCCGACTGCTGCATCGACGCCGTCGACGCCAACCAGTCAGTCCTGATTTTTCAGGGCTCAAGAAAACGCCCGGCCTGTGAAGGTCGGGCGTTTTTGTTTGGGTAAAAGCCGTCGGATTACTCGTGATCTTCGAGGTACTGCAAAGCCATCCTCTCCGTCGCCACCTTCACCGGCGGCAACAGATGCGGCGCCACCAGCATCATGATCTGGTACACCACCAGCCGCACTTCCCCTTCGCGATCAAGAATCCGCTGATAGTCCAGCGAGAACAGCAGCGTCATGGTGATCTGCTCCACCAGTTGCCCCAGCGCCTGGGTGTCGCTGACCAACTGCCCCGACGCCTTCAACCGCGCCAGCAACGACGCCAGCGTACGCTTGAGCACGTTGAGGAACTGGCGAATGCCCTTGGCCAGTTTCGGCAGGCGGCCGGCCAGGTTCGACAGGTCCTGGAACAGGAAGCGGTACTGCGCCAGCCGTTCGACGATCAGGTGCAGGAACAGCCAGTAATCCTCCGGCGCCAGTTCGACATCGGCGGGCGGGTCGAGCAGCGGGGCGAGGTCGTTCTGGAAGCGCTCGAACAGTCCGAGAATCAGCGGCTCCTTGCCGTGGAAGTGGTAGTAGAGGTTGCCGGGGCTGATCCCCATTTCATTGGCAACCTCCATGGTGGAGACGTTCGGCTCGCCCTTTTCGTTGAACAACTGCAGGGCACATTCGAGGATCCGTTCGCTTGTTTTCATCCAGTCTTCTTAAAGGGCTTGAGTCAGTCAGCGCACACGCACATAGGTGCCCGGTGCAGCTTCCATCGGTGGGTAATTGGCGTTGCCGAGGGTCATCTGGGTTTCGTGCAGGGTGCCGGAGCGCTGCTGCACCCACTCCAGCCATTGCGGCCACCAGCTGCCGTCGACTTTCTTGGCGTCGTAGTACCAGGCACGCGGATCGCCGCTGAGCTTTCCGTTCTCGACGTAATGGGCTTTCGGGTTGCCTGGCGGGTTGAGGATGCTCTGCACGTGGCCGCTGTTGGACAGCACGAAGCGCCGCTCGCCGCCCAGCAACAGCGTCGAGCGATACACCGCGTCCCACGGCGTGATGTGGTCGTTCATGCCGGCCACGCTGAAGCTGTCGACCGTGACCTTCTGCAGGTCGATCGGCGTGCCGCACACTTCCAGCCCACCGGGATGGGTCAACGGGTTGTGCTTGAAGAAGTCCAGAATGTCGCCGTGAAACGCGGCGGGCAGGCGGGTGCTGTCGTTGTTCCAGTAGAGGATATCGAACGCCGGCGGCTCCTTGCCCAGCAGGTAGTTGTTGACGAAGTAACTCCAGATCAGATCGTTGGGGCGCATCCAGGCGAACACCTTGGCCATGTCGCGACCCTCCAGCACGCCTTTCTGATAGGAGCGCCGCTTGGCCGCTTCGAGCGTTTGCTCATCGGCGAACAGGGTGGCCGGGGTGTTCATTTCACTGTCGAGCAGGCTCACCAGATAGGTGGCGCTGGAGACCCGCCGCAACTGCCGCTTGGCCTGCAGATGCCCCTGCAGTGCTGCAATGGTCAGCCCGCCGGCGCAGGCGCCCATCAGGTTGACCTCACGGGCGCCGGTGATCGCCCGGCAAATGTTCATCGCTTCTTCCACGGCTTCGACATAGGTCGACAGGCCCCATTCGCGATGCCGCACATCCGGGTTGCGCCAGCTGATCATGAAGGTCTGTAAACCGTTCTTCAGGGCGAACTGGACGAAGCTGTTGCTCGGGCTGAGGTCGAAAATGTAGTACTTGTTGATTTGCGGCGGCACCACCAGCAGCGGTTTCGAATACTGTTTTTCGCTCATCGGCCGGTACTGGATCAGCTCGAGCATTTCGTTGCGAAACACCACTGACCCTGTGGTGGTGGCGACGGTCTTGCCGACTTCGAAAGCCTGTTTGGTGACCTGGCGTGGCAGGCCGTCGTTGTGCAGCAGGTCGTCGATCAGATGGCTGAGGCCGCGCACCAGACTGTGGCCGCCGGAGTTGAACAGCTCCTTCACAGCCAGCGGATTGAGCAGGGTGTTGGAAGGCGCCACGGCGTCGTTGAGCAGGGTGAAGGCGAAGTGCGCGCGGGCGCGGTCGTCGTCGCTCATGCTGCTCTCGTCGATCCAGCTCTTGACCTGTTTCTGCCAGGCCAGATAAGCCTGGAGGCTGCGCCGATAGAACGGATTGAGGCTCCACGCCGGATCGGCGAAGCGGCTGTCCTGCGGATTGGTCGGATGCAGGGTTTCGCCGAGCAGCACGCGTCCGAGCGCGCCCCCCAGCTTCAAGGCGTGTTTTGCACTGTGGATCGGATTGCGCAAGCCGTGGGCCGCGACGCTGCGCAAGGTCGAGATCAGGTCCCGGTCGCGCAGACCGGTCATGGCACTCTGTGCATTGATGAACACGGCGGGGCTGGGCACGACGCCCGTCGCTGGTTTGTCACGCATGACTCAACACTCCTTCGTCTTCAGGCCAAAAACAAACACACCGAACCAGAACACCATAGACGCTGTTGCGGGTTGCTGCCTGCGCGGCCTCCTGCCGCGCACCTGTGTGGACACGTTGCAAGACGCTGTCCAGAAATCCGTGCCGGGACGGTTATCCGCCCAGCGGTGTCGGGTGCGGATGCATCACCGCACGCTGACGTTCCTCCTGGAGGAATTTCATGATGATCGGCGCCACCGCCTCGGCCCGGGTAATCAGGAACAGATGCCCGTCGTCGATGATGTGCAGCTGCGCGTTGGGGATTCGCCAGGCGAGCATGCGCATGTTGATCAGCGGGATCAGCGGATCGTCATCACCGGCCAGCACCAGCGTCGGCTGGTGGATCTTGTGCAGCCAGTGAATGCTGGTCCAGCCCAGGCCCGCGAACAGTTGCCAGTAGTAGCCGAGTTTGCCCGCCGAACGCACCTTGGCCGCATGGCTGGCGGCGAGTGTCGGGTCGCGGCGGAACGAGCCGCCGTAGATCATCGGGGCGATGCGGATCACATGGGACGGCTGGATGTAGCGCCGTGGGCTGGCCATCATCCACAGCACCTTCGGCTTGCCCGGCACCATCACCGCACCGGCGGCGGTCGCCGCCAGCACCAGCTTCTTGCAGCGCTCGGGATAGTCGTAGGCGAACTGCTGCGCCAGCGCGCCACCCCAGGACACGCCGATCACGTTGACCTGTCCGTAGTCGAGGTAATCGAGCATCCGCGCGGTGAGCTTCGCCAGCCCGGGAAAGCGATACGGACGGCTCGGCGTCGAAGAGCCACCGACACCGGGCACGTCGAAGGCGATCACTTCCAGGTCCGGATCCAGCGCCGCGACAAAAGGAAACACCAGCTCCAGGTTGGCGCCGATGCCGTTGAATATCAGCAAGGGCGTCAAGTGAGGCTTGCCGGGGCGGACCGCCGTGCGGATGGTCTGGCCATCCAGCTCGACGGTTCGAAAGATGAACGGGTGCGGCATGCTTCAAGGCCCTGTGGGTCGCAATCTCAGTGTTCACCTCACTCCCGAAAGGGAGTGAGGTGTGTCGGTTACCGCTCGTGAACGTAAGTGCCCGGTGAAGCTTCGCCTGCCGGATACGCCTTGTTGCCCAGTTTCGTTGGTGCTTTCTTCAATTCGCCCGAACGGGCCGCCTGCCACGCCTGCCAGTACAGCCACCAGGAGTCGGCGTGCTTGGTCGAGTTTTCCTGCCAGTCATCGGCATTGGCGGTCATTTCGTCGCTGGTCATGTAGCGCGATTTCGGGTTGCCCGGCGGGTTCAGAATGCTCTGGATATGCCCGCTGCTGGACAGCACGAATTCGACCTTGCCACCAAACAGCTGCGCCGACTTGTAGCAGGACTTCCACGGCGTGATGTGGTCGTTGGTGCCCGCCAGCGAGAAAATGTCGGCGGTCACCTGCTTGAGGTCGATCGGCGTGCCGCACACTTCCAGTGCATTGGGGCGGATCAGTGGGTTGTTTTTGAACATCTCGATCAGGTCGCCGTGGAACGCGGCCGGCAGTCGAGTCGTATCGTTGTTCCAGAACAGGATGTCGAACACCGGCGGTTCGTTGCCGAGCAGGTAATTGTTGACCCAATAGTTCCAGATCAGGTCGTTGGGGCGCATCCAGGCGAAGACCTTGGCCATGTCTTTGCCTTCGAGCACGCCGGCCTGGTACGAATGGCGCTTGGCGGTCTCCAGGGTCTGCTCGTCGACGAAGAGCGCGACGTCGCTGTCCAGCGTTGTATCGAGCACGCTGACCAGCAGGGTCAGGGCGTTGACCTTGTTCTCGCCGATCGCCGCGTAGTGGCCGAGCAGGGCGGTGCAGGTGATGCCGCCGGAGCAGGCGCCGAGCATGTTGACGTCCTTGCTGCCGGTGATCGCGGTGACCACATCGACCGCTTCCTTCAGGGCCTCGATGTAGGTGGAAAGGCCCCACTCGCGCTGTTCCTTGGTCGGGTTGCGCCAGCTGACGATGAAGGTCTGCACATTGTTGCGCAGGCAGAAGCGCGCCAGGCTCTTGTCCGGGCTCAAATCGAATACGTAAAACTTGTTGATCTGCGGCGGCACCACCAGCAGCGGGCGCTCGTGCACTTGTTCGGTGATCGGCTTGTACTGGATCAGCTCCAGCACGTCGTTGCGAAACACCACCGCGCCTTCGGTCACACCCAGGCTCTTGCCGACCTCGAACGCACCCATGTTGACCTGGCTCGGCATGCCGCCGTTGTGCACCAGATCCTTGGCCAGATGCGAGAGGCCATCGAGCAGGCTCTTGCCGCCGGTCTCGAAGAAACGTTTGACCGCCGCCGGGTTGGCCGCGGTGTTGGTCGGCGCCATGGCCTCGGTCATCAGGTTGATCACGAAGTGGCCGCGCGCGATGTCCTTGGGCGAGAGGCTGCTGTCGTCGATCCAGGCGTGGAGCTCCTTGCGCCATGCCAGGTAAGTTTGCAGATAACGTTTGTACAGCGGGTTCTGACTCCACGCCGGATCGACGAAGCGACGGTCATCGCCCGCCGGTTGCAGATCTGATTTGCCGAACAGCACGTTCTTCAGTTCAAGGCCGAACTGGGTGACGTGTTTGACACTATGGATAGGTTGTTTGATGGCCTGGGTCAGCACCATTCGAGCAGAGGCCAGCAGATCCTTTCCGCGTAGCCCAACGACAGGATTCAGCCCCAGGGTGTTCTCCGAGGCCTGGTACTTCAAATCATCGTTATTCTTGTTACTCATCTACGACGCTCCATTGTCCTGAGACGAGTACCCGGTTTTCTGCTGTGCAGTTCCACAGCCAATGCCAGGTACTACTGCTCGGGTGACCGTTGATTCTGCATAGCTGCTTTACAGTCGTAGAGCACTGCAGGGAACTTGCCAGTTCCATTGGTTACCCGAGATTGATTTTTTTCGCAAGCAGCCGATCCCGGGCCGCTTTAGCGGAGCATTCAAACAGATGAATCTAGAAAATGCCCTCTAAACAGTCCGAGGCGCGGACTAGAGCATCAGCTTGACGACGGACTGGTCCGGGTCGCGGGTTTTGCCGGCGGCTTTGAGTTCGGCCAGATAATCGGCCCAGAGTGCGTCATGACGTCGCCCTAGCTCGTACAGGTAATCCCAGGTGAACAGGCCGCTGTCGTGACCGTCGTCGAAGGTCAGTTTCAGTGCGTACTGACCGGCCGGTTCTACTTTGGTCAGGCCGACGTGCAGCTTGCCGAATTGCAGGATCGGTTTGCCGTGGCCCTGGACCTCGGCGGAGGGGGAGTGCACGCGCAGGAATTCGGCGGGCAGGGTGTATTCCTCGCCGGACGCGTATTTGAGCGACAGGGTTTTCGAGGCTTTGTGCAGTTTGATGTCGGTGGGAAGCATAGAAAAAAGCCTTTAGCTGCAAGCTACAAGCGGCAAGCTTAACTCAGCTTGCCGCTTGTAGCTCGGAGCTGGCAGCTCTACAGAATATAACGGGACAGGTCTTCGTTCTGCGCCAATTCGCCCAGGTGGCTGTTGACGTATTCGGCGTCGATCTCGATCGCCTTGTCGTCGTGGGCGCTGGCCAGGTCGCCGGCACTGAACGACACCTCTTCCAGCAGACGCTCGAGCAGCGTGTGCAGGCGACGGGCACCGATGTTCTCGGTCTTCTCGTTGACCTGCCAGGCGATCTCCGCCAGACGCTTGATGCCTTCCGGCTGGAACTGGATGTTCAGGCCTTCGGTTTTCAGCAGCGCGCAGTATTGCTCGGTGAGCGAGGCGTGCGGTTCGCTGAGGATGCGTTCGAAGTCCTGCGGGCTCAGGGCCTTGAGTTCCACACGGATCGGCAGACGGCCTTGCAGCTCCGGCACCAGATCGCTCGGCTTGCTCAGGTGGAACGCACCGGAGGC
This sequence comes from Pseudomonas sp. NFIX49, assembly GCF_900115915.1. Lineage (NCBI taxonomy): Bacteria > Pseudomonadati > Pseudomonadota > Gammaproteobacteria > Pseudomonadales > Pseudomonadaceae > Pseudomonas > Pseudomonas sp. NFIX49. The sequence continues at coordinate 300,386 of NZ_FOYE01000004.1, forward strand.
GATGAACAGGATGTGGTCGGTCTTGACCATGCCCAGCTTGGTGTTGACGGTGCAGCCTTCGATCAGCGGCAGCAGGTCACGTTGCACGCCTTCGCGGGACACATCAGCGCCGCCGACATTGCCGCGCTTGGCGACCTTGTCGATTTCGTCGATGAACACGATGCCGTGCTGCTCGACGGCTTCCAGAGCCTTGGCCTTCAACTCTTCTTCGTTGACCAGGCGACCGGCTTCTTCGTCGCGTACCAGTTTCAGCGCTTCCTTGACCTTGAGCTTGCGGGCCTTCTTCTTGCCCTTGCCCATGTTGGCGAACAGGTTCTGCAACTGGTTGGTCATTTCTTCCATGCCCGGAGGCGTGGCGATCTCGATGCCGGCCATTTCGGCGACTTCGATCTCGATTTCCTTGTCGTCCAGCTGACCTTCGCGCAGGCGTTTGCGGAACAGCTGGCGGGTGTTGGAATCCTGGGTCGGCGCTTCTTCGTTGCTGAAGCCCATGCGTGCCGGTGGCAGCAGGGCGTCGAGGATACGGTCCTCGGCGGCGTCTTCGGCACGGTGGCGAACGCGGGTCATTTCCTGCTCGCGCAGCATCTTGATCGCAGCATCGGCCAGATCACGGATGATCGATTCGACGTCACGGCCGACGTAGCCGACTTCGGTGAACTTGGTCGCTTCGACCTTGATGAACGGCGCGTTGGCCAGCTTGGCCAGGCGACGGGCGATCTCGGTTTTACCGACACCGGTCGGGCCGATCATCAGGATGTTCTTCGGGGTCACTTCAACGCGCAGCTCTTCAGGCAGCTGCATGCGGCGCCAGCGGTTGCGCAGGGCAATCGCGACGGCGCGCTTGGCATCGTCCTGGCCGATGATGTGGCGGTTGAGTTCGTGGACGATTTCGCGGGGAGTCATGGACATAATAATTGACGGTCCTCAAGCAGAAACAAGCCGTGGCACTGGGGCCGCGTCAGGCTTATTCAGCGAGATCCTGCTCCTCAATGGTCTGGGTGTGGTTGGTGAATACACAGATGTCGCCGGCGATGCCGAGAGCGGTCTCGACGATTTCGCGGGCCGACAGATCGGTCTTCTTCAGCAGGGCGCTGGCGGCGGCTTGCGCATAGGCACCACCGGAACCCATGGCGATCAGGCCGTCTTCGGGTTCGACCACGTCACCGTTGCCGGTGATGATCAGCGAGGCGTCCTTGTTGGCGACCGCGAGCATCGCTTCGAGGCGGCTCAGGGAGCGGTCGGTGCGCCATTCTTTGGCGAGTTCGACGGCGGCGCGAACCAGGTGACCCTGGTGCTTTTCAAGCTGGCCTTCGAAACGTTCGAACAGGGTGAAGGCGTCGGCGGTGGCACCGGCGAAACCGGCGATGACTTCGCCGTGGTACAGGCGACGAACTTTCTTCGCGTTGCCTTTCATCACGGTATTGCCGAGAGAAACCTGGCCGTCGCCGCCCATGACGACTTTGCCGTGGCGGCGGACTGAAACGATGGTGGTCAAGGGAAGAGTCTCCACACTGCGGGGCGAAAATGCCTTATGCCCATTCATATGGGGGTGGTGGAGAGGATTTCAACTGCGGGGCGGGAGAGGGGACGAGCGGTGGTTTGCGCGGGGTCGTTCCCACGCAGAACGACATGATCGTTCCCACGCTCTGCGTGGGAATGCAGCCCGGGACGCTCCGCGTCCCTTGCCGCAGGGACGCGGAGCGTCCATTGAGGCATTCCCACGCAGAGCGTGGGAACGATCGGTGAGGAGGATCAGCGGCTCTGACGTTGTTGTAACAACAGGTTGCTGAAGCCGGCGCCCGCCAGTTGTTTCTGGGCGGTGGTCAGCTGTTCGCGGTTGCTGAACGGGCCGACCAGTACGCGATACCAGGTTTCATCCTTGACCGTCCCGGACTCAACCGCGACTGCCTGGCCGAGCAGAATGATCTGCGCGCGGACCTTGTCGGCATCCGTCTCTTTGCGGAACGAGCCAGCCTGGAGGAAGAACTTGGTCACCGGTGCAGCCTTGGTCACCGGCGGTGCTGGCGGCGGGGTGATCCCGGCCAGTGCAGCCTGCGCGCGCGCCGTGTCGATCTTCGCCGCTTCCGCCGGGGTCACCGGCGTGGTCGGGATTGCCGGCACCTGTGGTGTCGGCAGGGTTTTCTCCGGCACGGCATCAGGCGGCACGATCACTTCCGATTCCGGCAGCAGGGTGTAGAAGTCGTACTTCGGCTTCACCGGTTGCGTCGGGCTCGGCGGGGTCTTGTTGGCCTCGGCGATCTTGCTGGCTTTCTGTTGTTGCTGTTGCTCGACCTTCTCGCGCTTGACCGTGTCGCTGCCCTTGCCCGGCTCCAGTTTCATCAGAAACACGATGAACGCGCCGACCGTCAGGCCGATGGCCATCCACAGCCAGCCCGGAATCGGCTGCTTCGCTGGAGCCTGGTAACGGCTGGCGCCACGCTTGGGTGCAGGTTTCTTCTTGGCAGCCAACTTACATGCGCTCCAGGGTTTCCAGGCCGAGCAGTTCCAGGCCTTGCTTGAGGGTACGGCCGGTCAGCGCGGCAAGGCGCAGGCGGCTTTGCATTTGTGCCGGAGTGTCGGCGGTGAGGATCGGGCAGTTCTCGTAGAAGCTGGAGAACAGGCCGGCGACCTCGTACAGGTAGGTGCACAGGGTGTGTGGCGTGCCCTTTTCCGCAACGTTGTTCAGCACTTCACCGAACTGCGCCAGTTTGGCTGCCAGATCGTGTTCCTGCGGCGCTTCGAGGACGATCTGGCCATCGACTTCGCTGTAATCCTTGTCAAGCTTGCGGAACACCCCGGCCACGCGAGTGTAGGCGTACAGCAGGTACGGGGCGGTGTTGCCTTCGAGGTTGAGCATCTGGTCGAAGTTGAAGCTGTAGTCGCTGGTGCGGTGCTTCGACAGGTCGGCGTATTTCACTGCGCCGATGCCCACAACCTTGGCGATGCTGCGCAGTTCGTCGTCGGCCAGTGTCGGGTTTTTCTCTTTTACCAATGCGTAGGCACGTTCCTGCGCTTCGGTCAGAAGATCGATCAGCTTCACGGTGCCGCCGTCACGGGTCTTGAACGGACGGCCGTCGGCGCCGTTCATGGTGCCGAACCCCATGTGCTCCATTTCCATCGGATGGGTCACGAAACCGGCCTTGCGCGCCACGGCGAACACTTGCTGGAAGTGCAGGGCCTGACGCTGGTCGACGAAGTACAGCGCGCGGTCGGCCTTCAATTTGCCGCTGCGGTAGCGCACAGCCGCCAGGTCGGTGGTGGCGTACAGGTAGCCGCCGTCGGCCTTGACGATGATCACCGGCAGCGGCTCACCTTCGGCGTTCTTGAATTCGTCGAGGAACACGCACTGGGCGCCGTTGCTTTCGACCAGCATACCGGCGGCTTTCAGGTCGTTGACCACGTTGATCAGGTCGTCGTTGTAGGCGCTTTCGCCCATCACGTCGGCCATGGTCAGTTTGACATTGAGCAGTTCGTAGATCTTCTGGCAGTGCGACAGCGAGATGTCCTTGAACCTGGTCCACAGCGCCAGGCATTCAGCGTCGCCGGCCTGCAACTTGACCACCAGGCCACGGGCGCGGTCGGCGAATTCCGGGGATTCGTCGAAGCGTTGCTTGGCGGCGCGGTAGAAGTTTTCCAGGTCCGACAGCTCGTCGCTGGTGATCGGGTTTTCCTGCAGGTACGCCATCAGCATGCCGAACTGGGTGCCCCAGTCGCCGACGTGGTTCTGACGGATGACGGTGTCGCCGAGGAATTCGAGCACGCGGGCCACGCCGTCGCCGATGATGGTCGAACGCAGGTGGCCGACATGCATCTCTTTGGCCAGGTTCGGCGCCGACAGATCGACCACGGTGCGTTGCGCCGGGCCGGCCTTGCGCACGCCAATGTGATCGTCGGCCAGAGCCGCGTCGAGGCGCGAGGCCAGCGCCTGGGTGTTCTGGAAGAAATTGATGAAGCCAGGACCGGCGATTTCGGCCTTGGTGACGTTTTCGTCAGCCGGCAGGGCGGCGATGATTTTTTCCGCCAGATCGCGCGGCTTCATGCCCGCAGGCTTGGCCAGCATCATGGCGATGTTGCTGGCAAAGTCGCCGTGGGTCTTGTCCCGGGCGTTTTCCACCTGGATCGCCGGCGTCAGGCCTTCAGGCAACACACCTTCGTTGACGAGTTGGGTGAGGGCTTGTTGGATCAGCTGGCGAATGGTGTCTTTCATGGTCTTCTCTTTCGACCGCAAGCGCGGCGGCGCATCGATGCGCGGGTGGAAAAACTGGGCATTATCCGTTGCGAAGACGGGCTTGCCAACCTTAGCAGGCAGGATGTGGATGTGTGGTGACAAATAGACTGCTTTCGCGAGCAGGCTCGCTCCCACAGGTAAAGCGCAGTCCTTGTGGGAGCGAGCCTGCTCGCGAAGGCGATCTTCAGATCAATACAAATCGACAGGATCGACATCCAGCGACCAGCGCACTGCCCGGCCGCTTGGCATCTGCTCCAGCACCAGCAGCCAGCTCGCCAGCAATCGGTGCAGCGGCGCCCGGGCCGTGGCCTGCAACAGCAGCTGCGCGCGGAAGCGTCCGGCCCGACGTTCCATCGGTGCCGGCACCGGCCCCAGCAATTCGATGCCGCTCAGGTTCTGTTCGGCCAGCAAGCGCTCGGCCTCGCTGCATGCCTCATCGAGAAAACCTTCGGCCTGCCCCGGCTTGTGGGCTTCGGCGCGCAGCAGGGCGAGATGGGCGAACGGCGGCAGGCCGGCGGCGCGGCGTTCGCTCAGCGCCTGTTCGGCGAAGGCGAAGTAACCCTGCTCGGTCAGTTGCACCAATAAAGGATGGTCGGCGAGGTGGGTCTGGATGATCACCTTGCCCGGTTCTTCCGCCCGCCCGGCACGCCCGGCAACCTGCACGATCAGCTGCGCCATGCGCTCGCTGGCGCGGAAGTCGCCGGAGAACAGCCCACCGTCGGCATCGAGGATCGACACCAGCGTCACTCGAGGGAAGTGGTGACCCTTGGCCAACATCTGGGTGCCGACCAGAATGCACGGCTGGCCTTTCTGGATCGTGGCGAACAGCTGGTTCATCGCGTCCTTGCGCGACGTGCTGTCACGGTCGACGCGCAACACCGGATAGTCCGGGAACAGAATCGCCAGCCGTTCTTCGGCCCGCTCGGTGCCGGCGCCCACGGGGCGCAGATCGACCTTGTTGCACTTCGGGCACTGGCGCGGCACGCGCTCGACGTAACCGCAGTGGTGGCAGCGCAATTCGCCGTAGCGCTGGTGCACTGTCATCCGCGCATCGCAGCGCTGGCACTCGGACATCCAGCCGCAATCGTGGCACAGCAAAGTCGGGGCAAATCCCCGGCGGTTGAGGAACACCAATACCTGCTGGCCGGCGGCGAGGGTCTGGCCGATGGCTTGCTGCATCGGCCCGGAAATGCCGCTGTCCAGGGGACGACTTTTCACATCCAGGCGCAGGAAACGTGGCTGCTTGGCGCCTCCGGCCCGTTCGTTCAGGCGTAGGAGTCCGTAACGGCCGGTGTAGGCGTTGTGCAGGCTTTCCAGGGATGGCGTCGCGGAGCCGAGCACGATCGGGATGTTTTCCTGTCGCGCCCGCACCAGCGCCAGGTCCCGTGCGTGGTAGCGCAGACCTTCCTGCTGTTTATAGGAGCCATCGTGTTCTTCGTCGATGATGATCAGCCCCGGATTTTTCATCGGGGTGAACAGCGCCGAGCGGGTGCCGATAATAATGTCGGCCTCGCCGTCACGGGCGGCGAGCCACGCGTCCAGACGATCACGGTCGTTGACCGCCGAGTGCAGCAAGGCGATGCGGGCGTTGAAGCGTTGCTCGAAGCGGGCGAGGGTCTGCGGGCCGAGGTTGATTTCCGGGATCAGCACCAGCGCCTGCTTACCGGCCTCAAGGGTTTCGCGGATCAGTTGCAAATAGACTTCGGTCTTGCCGCTGCCGGTGACCCCGGCCAGCAGGAACGCGTGATAACTGTCGAACCCGGCGCGAATCGCCTCATACGCAGCGCGCTGTTCGTTGTTGAGCGGCAGCTCCGGCTGGGCCAGCCAGTGCTCATGGCGCGCGCCGGGGGCGTGGCGGCGCACTTCGACCTGCACCAGATCCTTGGCCAGCAACAGGTCGAGGCTGTCCTTGCTCAGCATCAGTTTGCTCAGCAACTGATGGGCGACGCCGTGAGGGTGCTGGGCCAAAGTCGCGAGGGCTTCACGCTGGCGCGGGGCGCGGGCGATGCGCGGGTCATCGAGGCTGGCGCCGGGAGCCGCCGACCAGAACCGTTCCTGACGGGCTTCGGCCAGTTCGCCCTGGCGCAACAGCACCGGCAGCGCCCAGCTCAGGGTGTCGCCGAGGCTGTGCTGATAATACTGAGCCGTCCACAGGCACAGCTTGAACAGCGCTGGCGGCAGTGGGGCGGTAGCGTCTAGCAGCGCCAGCGCCGGTTTGAGCTTTTCCACCGGCACTTCGCTGGTGTCGGAGACTTCCACCAGAATCCCGATCATCTCCCGCCGGCCGAACGGTACCCGCAGGCGCATGCCCGGTTGCAACTGCGAACGCAGCACGCCGGCCGGGGCCCGATAGTCGAACAGGCGGCGCAGGGGCGAAGGCAGGGCGAGGCGCAGAATGGCGTCGGGCACGCGGGATCTCGATAAGAAGCTAACAGGCAGCGGGGATGATGTTTGGGCCGGGAGCCTAGCAGACGGTCGGTCTCAGTGACAGCTTGCGCGATTGACATTGTCTGGTAGAATCCGCGGCCTAATTACGTGCGGTATTCAACAATAGTGTTGGGTGGCGGCACGCTAGCCTGAGGAAGACACCATGAAAGCCGAAATTCACCCGAATTACCCAGAAATCGCTGTTACCTGCTCCTGCGGTAACAAGTTCGAAACTCGTTCGACCTTCGGCAAAGCCCTGGCGATCGACGTTTGCAACGAATGCCACCCGTTCTACACCGGTAAGCAGAAGACTCTGGACACCGGCGGCCGTGTGCAGAAGTTCGCAGACCGTTTCGCTACTTTCGGCGTCGGCAAAAAAGCCTGAGGCTGATCATTTTGGAAAGTCATATCGGCTTCTCCAGACTGATGAAAAAGGCGTCCCTTGCGGGCGCCTTTTTTGTGTCCGCGATTTGGCTGTCCGGCGCCCAGGCGTTCTGCCCGATGCCCTCGGGGCTGTCGAGCGTGGTGGTTCAGCGAGTTGTCGATGGCGACACGGTGCGCCTGAGTGACGGCCGCAGCGTACGCCTGATCGGCCTCAACACGCCCGAGCTGGGCAAGCAGGGGCGCAGCGACGAACCGTTTGCCGTGGCGGCGCGCAAACGCCTGGAAGCCTTGGTGGCCGACAGTGGCGGTCGGGTCGGTTTGCGCCTTGGTGCGCAAGAAAAAGACCATTACGGGCGTACGCTCGCCCATCTCTACAGCGTCAGCGGCGCCAGTCTCGAAGCGCAAATGCTCGCCGATGGCCTTGGATTCCAGGTCGCAGTGGCACCGAATGTCGATCTTGTCGATTGCCAGCAAGCCGCCGAACACAGCGCGCGACAGGCCGGGCTTGGCTTGTGGAAGCGCTCGCCTGTACTGAAAGCGGAGCAGATCGAGCGCTCGGGTTTCGCGCTGGTCAGCGGTCGTGTGAGCAAGGTTCAGCGCAATCGCGGTGGAATCTGGATCGAGTTGCAGGACAAGCTTGTACTGCGCGTTGCACCCAATCTGCTGGAACGCTTCGATAGCGCCGCTCTGCAGGCGTTGAAGGGCAGGCAGATCGAGGCCCGTGGCTGGGTGGTCGACCGTTCCCGGCGTGGTGGATTGAAATCAGGTCAGGCGCGCTGGCTGTTGCCGTTGACCGATCCTTCGATGCTCCAGCCGTCCCGCTGAAGAAAAAATTGTAGACATTTTTTCTGTCGATTGTGAACAGTCTAGCCCTTGTGCGCCGTGGCTCTTGGCCCAAAGTCTTAGGGCAGGGCGCTTGACAGGGGTGACCGGGCAGTCTTGTGGGGACTTTGCGAGGCGCGTATCCTCGCTGACCAGTCTGTCCAACAGTAAAAAGCGGAATGCCAAAATGTCTGATCTGAAAACTGCCGCTCTCGAATATCATGCCAATCCTCGTCCAGGAAAGCTGAGTGTCGAGCTCACCAAGGCCACTGCTACCGCCCGCGACCTGTCGCTGGCCTACAGCCCCGGCGTAGCTGAACCAGTGCGCGAGATCGCCCGCGATCCTGAACTGGCCTACAAGTACACCGGCAAGGGCAACCTGGTTGCAGTCATTTCCGATGGCACCGCGATTCTGGGCTTGGGTAACCTCGGCCCACTGGCTTCCAAGCCAGTGATGGAAGGTAAAGGCGTGCTGTTCAAGCGCTTCGCCGGCATCGACGTTTTCGACATCGAAGTCGACTCCGAAAGCCCGCAAGCCTTCATCGACACCGTAAAACGCATTTCCATCACCTTCGGTGGCATCAACCTGGAAGACATCAAGGCGCCTGAGTGCTTTGAGATCGAACGCGCTCTGATCGAGCAGTGCGACATTCCGGTATTCCACGATGACCAGCACGGCACCGCGATCGTGACCGCTGCGGGCATGATCAACGCCCTGGAAATCGCTGGCAAAACCCTGGCCGACGCCAAGATCGTCTGCCTGGGCGCTGGCGCAGCCGCCATCTCCTGCATGAAATTGCTGGTGAGCATGGGCGCCAAGGTCGAGAACATCTTCATGGTTGACCGTACTGGCGTGATCCACGCTGGCCGTGACGACCTGAACCAGTACAAGGCTGTGTTCGCTCACCCTACCGAGAAGCGCACCCTGGACGACGCCATCGAAGGCGCTGACGTATTCGTCGGCCTGTCGGGCCCGAACCTGCTGAGCGCCGAGCAACTCAAGCGCATGGCGGCCAACCCGATCGTTTTCGCCTGCTCCAACCCGGATCCGGAAATCTCCCCGGAACTGGCTCACGCCACCCGTAACGACGTGATCATGGCCACCGGCCGTTCGGACTACCCGAACCAGGTCAACAACGTACTGGGCTTCCCGTTCATCTTCCGTGGTGCCCTGGACGTTCGCGCCAAGCGCATCAACGAAGAAATGAAGATCGCTGCCGCCAACGCCCTGCGCGAACTGGCCAAGCTGCCGGTGCCTCAGGAAGTGTGCGACGCCTACGGCGGTATCTCCCTGGAATTCGGTCGTGAGTACATCATTCCGAAGCCAATGGACAAGCGCCTGATCACCGTGATCTCCGACGCCGTGGCCAAGGCTGCGATCGAGACCGGTGTGGCGACCCTGCCGTATCCGAAGAACTACCCGCTGAAAAGCGTGGATGACGTGTTCAACGGCTAAGTCGTTGTAGCGCTTCATGAAGAGCCCCGCTTTTTAAGCGGGGTTTTTTTTTGGTCGTGAAAATGCGTTCCGGCTTCAAGGGCGGCCCTCACCCTAACCCTCTCCCCCTGGGAGAGGGCTAGGGTGAGGGCGGCCTTTGATGTGAAACGCCATTCTCAGTACGACAGAAAACAAAAAGCCCCGCACTTCTCACGAAGGCGGGGCTTTTTGGCAGTTGCGGATCAGAACAAATCGATCGGCGCCTGTTCATCCGCCGGCAGCGGGCTGCCCGGTACGGTGCCATTGCCGATCTCGTTGACCGACGGTGGCGTGTCTTCGGCCTTGAACAGCTCGAAGTACGCGCCCGGTGTGCTCGGCGATGCCGCGCGACCGCTGACCGGATCCACCCGCAGGCTGAGAATGCCTTCCGGCTCCGGCTGGACATGCGGTGGCTTGTCCTTGAGCGCGGCGGCCATGTAGTTCATCCAGATCGGCAGTGCCACGGTACCGCCGAACTCACGGCGACCGAGGCTTTCCGGCTGGTCGAAACCGGTCCACACGGTGGTCACGTAGTCGGCGTTGTAACCGGAGAACCACGCATCCTTGGATTCGTTGGTGGTACCGGTCTTGCCGGCGATGTCGCTGCGGCCCAGGGCCAGTGCACGACGACCGGTGCCGAGCTTGATCACGTCCTGCAACATGCTGTTGAGGATGTAAGTAGTACGGCCATCGACGATGCGCTCGGCAACTGCCGGTGCTTGCGGCACGGCGGCGTTGCCCGGCGCTTCACCCGGAACCGGCGCTGCATTGACGGTAAACGATTCGGTAGCGGGGGCCGCGATGCCATCGGTGGCCGCGCCGCCCTGCGGTACGGTCGGCGGGTTGGCGACGAACAGCGTATCGCCGTTGCGGCTTTCGATCTTGTCGATGATGTACGGGGTGATCTTGTAGCCGCCGTTGGCGAAGGTGCTCCAGCCGGTGGCGATCTCCATCGGCGTCAGAGTCGCGGTGCCCAGCGCCAGGGACAGGTTTGGCGGCAGGTCCTGCTTGTTGAAGCCGAAGCGGGTGATGTAATCGATGGTCTTGCCCACGCCCATCGCCTGCAGCAGGCGGATCGAAACCAGGTTGCGCGACTTGTACAGCGCCTCACGCAGACGGATCGGGCCGAGGAAGGTGTTGGTGTCGTTCTTCGGACGCCAGACCTTGTCCAGGTACTCGTCGACGAACACGATCGGCGCGTCGTTGACCAGGCTGGCGGCGGTGTAGCCGTTATCCAGTGCGGCGCTGTAGACGAACGGCTTGAAGCTCGAGCCCGGCTGACGCTTGGCCTGCATCGCACGGTTGTAGTTGCTCTGCTCGAAGGCGAAGCCGCCGACCAGCGAACGGATCGCGCCGTTCTGTGGATCCAGCGACACCAGTGCGCCCTGCGCCTGTGGAATCTGGCTGAACTTCAGCGAATTGTTCGGCTGGCGCTGCACGCGAATCAGATCGCCGATCTGTGCCACATCCGACGGCTGGCGCGGCGCGGCACCCATGCTGTTGGTATTGAGGAACGGTCGCGCCCATTTCATGGTGTCCCACGCCACGTGCTCTTCGCCGGTGCGGGTCAGCACTTGCAGGCCGTTCTTGTCGACCTGGGTGACGATGGCCGGCTCGAGGCTGCTGATGGTGCGCTGCTTGGTCAGTTCAGTGGCCCAGGCTTCGCGGGTCTTGCCCGGCAGGCGCGACTCGGGGCCACGGTAGCCGTGACGCTGATCGTAGGTCATCAGGCCTTCGTGCAGCGCGGTGTTGGCCATCTCCTGGAGGTTGCTCGGCACCGTGGTGGTGACGCGGAAACCTTCGGTATAGGCGTCGCTGCCGTAGCGGCCGACCATTTCCGCGCGAGCCATCTCGGCGATGTACGGCGCGTTCACTTCCGGGGTCGGCACGTGATAACTGGCGTTCAGCGGTTCGTTGATCGCGGCGGTGTAGTCGGCTTCGGTGATCTTGCCGAGCTTGTACATGCGGCCGAGGATCCAGTCGCGACGCTCCTTGCTGCGCGCCGGGTTGGCCAGCGGGTTGAAGCGCGACGGGGCTTTCGGCAGGCCGGCGATCATCGCCATCTGTGCCAGGCTGACTTCGCGGATCGACTTGCCGTAATACACCTGCGCCGCCGCCTCGATGCCGTAGGCGCGGTTGCCCAGATAGATCTTGTTCACGTACAGCTCAAGGATCTCGTCCTTGGTCAGCTGGCGTTCGATCTGCAGCGCCAGAAGGATTTCAGTGGTCTTGCGCGAGAAGCTGCGTTCGCTGGTCAGGAAGAAGTTCTTCGCCACCTGCATGGTGATGGTGCTGCCGCCGGACTGGATGTGCCCGCTCTTGACCAGTTGGGTCGCGGCACGCATCAGGCTGCTCGGATCGACGCCATAGTGATTGGCGAAGTTGTCGTCTTCAGCACTTAGTAACGCATTGATGAAATTGGGGGGAATGTCGGCGAAACGGATCGGTGTGCGGCGCATTTCGCCAAATTCTGCGATCAACTTGTTGTCGCTGCTGTACACCCGCAGGGGAATCTGCAACTGAATGCTTCTCAGCGCCTCCACAGATGGCAAACCCGGACTAAGGTAAAGAAACGCGCCGCTGAGACCTAAAAGCAGTCCGCAGAAAACGGCGACGATGGACCAACCGAAAAATTTCAGCAGACGAATCAAGGCTTTTGGACATCCACGGCAAAGAATGAATTGGGCGACAGGGTTCCGGGTAACACACAGAACGACCCGCGCCGGCAGTAAAAGGCGGAAAAAATCGCTGGGCATTATAAGCACTTTTCCGCAGGGGGCGTCATTTGCGCTTCTGTCAAGACGGGGCGAGGGAACGCAATGCGCATTACAGAGTCCGTAACTCACGGAAAGTCATAGGGAATTGGTAGTGCTAGGACTCTTCAATAAAAAGGCCAATACGTTACTGGGGATCGACATCAGCTCCACGTCGGTGAAGCTGCTGGAGCTGAGCCGTCAGGGTGAACGCTACCGGGTCGAGGCGTATGCGGTAGAGCCGTTGCCGGCGAGTGCCGTGGTCGAAAAGAACATCGCTGAACTCGAGGGCGTCGGCCAGGCCCTGTCCCGGGTGCTGGTCAAGGCGCGTACCGGGTTGAAAACCGTGGCGGTGGCGGTGGCCGGCTCGGCGGTGATCACCAAGGTCATCGAGATGGACGCCGGGCTGTCCGACGATGAACTGGAAAACCAGCTCAAGATCGAGGCCGATCAATACATTCCCTACCCGCTGGACGAGGTCGCCATCGACTTCGAAGTCCAAGGCGTTTCGCCGCGCAACCCCGAGCGGGTCAACGTACTGCTGGCCGCCTGTCGCAAGGAAAACGTCGAAGTCCGCGAAGCGGCGCTCGCTCTCGCCGGGCTGACCGCGCGGGTGGTAGATGTAGAGGCGTATGCGCTGGAGCGCTCGTTCGGCCTGCTGGCCACGCAACTGGCTGCGTCCCAGGATCGGCTGACGGTGGCCGTGGTCGACATCGGCGCCACCATGACCACGCTAAGCGTCCTGCACAATGGCCGGATCATCTACACCCGTGAACAGCTGTTCGGCGGTCGGCAGTTGACCGAGGAAATCCAGCGCCGTTATGGCCTGACCCTTGAACAGGCGGGGCTCGCCAAGAAGCAGGGGGGCTTGCCGGACGACTACGTCAGCGAGGTATTGCAACCGTTTCGCGAGGCGCTGGTGCAGCAGGTGTCACGCTCCTTGCAGTTCTTTTTTGCCTCCGGCCAGTACAACGCCGTCGACCACATTCTGCTGGCCGGCGGCACGGCATCGGTGCCCGGGCTCGACCGGCTGATCGAAGAACGTTTGAACACCCCGACCCAGGTCGCCAACCCGTTTTCCGACATGGCCTTGAGCAGCAAAGTCAACGCCGGGGCTTTGGCGAGCGATGCGCCGGCCCTGATGATTGCCTGCGGGCTCGCGCTCAGGAGTTTCGACTGATGGCGCGGATCAACCTTTTACCCTGGCGCGAGGAGCGACGCGAGGAGCGGCGCAAACGCTTCCTGCTGGTCTTGATCGGTGTGGTGGTCGGTTCGGTGGGGGCGGTGCTCATCGCTGATCAGATCATCAGCGGCGCCATTGCCCGGCAGGTGGCGCGCAATGACTACATCGGCAAGCAGATCTCCGTGGTCGACGAGAGGATCAAGCAGATCAGCGACCTCAAGGCCCATCGCCAGCAACTGGTGGAGCGCATGCGCATCATCCAGGACTTGCAGGGCAACCGGCAGATCAGCGGGCGGATCTTCGATCAGCTGGCGCGCACCTTGCCTGACGGGGTGTATTTCACCGACGTGAAAATGGTCGGCAAGACCCTGTCGATCAGCGGCGCGGCGGAGTCCAACAATCGGGTGTCCGACCTGATGCGCAATCTTGATGCTTCGGACTGGTTCGATGCGCCCAACCTCAATGAAGTGAAAGCCACCACAGCCGGACAAGTGGATCAGGCCAACGTCTTTCAACTGACCGTTCGCCAGACTCGACCCCGGCTCGAGGAGGACGACCAATGAAGCCGTCCGAGTGGCTGGAAAGCCTGCGCAGTGTCGATTTCAACGACCTCGACACCAGCAACATCGGCTCCTGGCCGCCAGTGGTCAAAAGCCTGGGCGGCGGGCTGTTGATGGTGCTGGTCCTGGCGCTTGGCTATAACTTTTTCATCAGTGACCTGGAGAACCAGCTCGAACTCAAACGTGAGGAGGAAATCACCCTCAAGGAGCAGTTCGCGAGCAAGGCGCGCATGGCGGCCAATCTGGAGCTGTACACCCAGCAGATGAAAGAGATGGAAAACTCGTTCGGCGTGCTGTTGCGACAACTGCCCAGTGACACCGAAGTGCCGGGGTTGCTGGAAGACATCACCCGCACCGGACTGGGCAGTGGCCTTGAGTTCGAAGAGATCAAACTGCTGCCTGAGGTTACCCAGCAGTTCTACATCGAGCTGCCCATCCAGATCACCGTGACCGGGGCCTATCACGACCTCGCGACCTTCGTCAGTGGCGTGGCCGGGCTGCCCCGCATCGTCACCCTGCACGATTTCGAGCTGGCGCCAGCCAATCCTGAAGGCGGGCCGAAGCTGCGCATGAGCATCCTCGCCAAGACCTACCGCTATAACGACAAGGGGCTGCAGAAATGAGCCCGATCCGTTTTATCGCTTTGTCGGCATTGTTATTGGTGCTCGGTGGCTGTGGCGGCGATGACTTCAGCGACCTCGACGCTTACATGAATGAAGTGCGCCTGCGTCCGCCGGGCAAGATCGAGCCGACCCCGACCTTCCGCTCTTTCCCGACGTTCACCTACAGCGCCGCCAACCTGCGCAGTCCGTTTTCGCGTCAGCTGCGGGTCGATCTGGCCGGACAGAAACACGGCTCGCGCGACGTGAAACCCGATCCCAACCGGGTCAAGCAATACCTCGAAGGTTTCAACATCGAGCAGTTCGAAATGGTCGGCACGATTGCCAACGCCTCCGGTTCCTTCGCCCTGCTGCGAGGCGCGGGCGGGGTCCATCGGCTCAAGGTCGGCGACTATCTGGGGCGCAACGACGGGCGCATCGTCGCCATCAGCGCTTCACAGGTCGAAGTGGTCGAAATCGTTCCCGATGGCCAGGGCGCCTGGCTTGAACGGCCGCGCACCATTCCTTTGAAAGAGCATTCATAAGTGGAAGTCGAACAATGAACAGGATTTTCTCCACCCTCGGTTTTTCGCTATGGATAGCGCTGCTTTCGCCGATGGTACAGGCAGCCAATCTGAAGGCGCTGGACGTCGCGGCACTGCCGGGGGACCGGGTCGAGCTGAAGCTGTCGTTCGACGGCCCGCCCCCGCAGCCCAAGGGCTACACCACCGACTCGCCGGCACGGATCGCACTCGATCTGCCGGGTGTCGCCAGTCAGTTGGCAAGCAAGACCCGTGACCTGGGCAGTGGCAATGCCCGCACGGCCACGGTGGTCGAGGCCAATAATCGTACACGGCTGATCATCAGCCTGACGCAACTGGCACCGTACGACACCCGGGTCGAGGGCAATACGGTGTTCGTGGTGGTCGGGCAAGGCAGTAAAGCCGCTGCCCCACGTACGGCCGCTCGTGCACCGCGCGCAGCACCTGCGGCAGCGCCGGTCCGCGCGTTTACGCCGACCGCCAGAGCCATTCGCGGCGTGGATTTTCAGCGTGGTACGGCGGGCGAGGGCAACGTGGTCATCGACTTGTCCGACCCGGCTATCGCCCCGGACATCCAGGAGCACGACGGCAAGATCATCCTCAATTTCGCCCGTACCCAATTGCCGGAACCTCTCCGGGTGCGCCTCGACGTCAAGGACTTCGCCACCCCGGTGCAGTTCGTCAATGCCGGGGTCAGCGGTGATCGAGCGACGATCACCGTCGAACCCAGCGGTACTTTCGACTATTCCACTTACCAGACCGACAACAAGCTGACCGTCAGCATCCGGCCGTTGACCGTCGATGACCTGCAAAAACGCAACGCCGACCGCAACAGCTATAACGGCGAAAAGCTCTCGCTCAACTTTCAGGACATCGATGTGCGTTCGGTGCTGCAACTGATCGCCGACTTCACCAACCTCAATCTGGTGGCCAGCGATACCGTGCAGGGCGGCATTACCTTGCGCCTGCAGAACGTGCCGTGGGATCAGGCGCTGGATCTGGTGCTCAAGACCAAAGGCCTGGACAAGCGCAAGGTCGGCAACGTGTTGCTGGTGGCGCCGGCGGATGAAATTGCTGCGCGCGAGCGGCAGGAACTGGAATCGCAGAAACAGATCGCCGAACTGGCGCCGCTGCGTCGTGAGCTATTGCAGGTGAACTACGCCAAGGCCGCCGACATCGCCAAGCTGTTCCAGTCTGTCACCAGCGCCGAGGCGAAGGTCGACGAGCGGGGTTCTATCACCGTCGATGAGCGCACCAACAACATCATTGCCTACCAGACCCAGGATCGCCTCGACGAGCTGCGGCGGATTGTGGCGCAGCTGGATATTCCGGTGCGTCAGGTGATGATCGAGGCACGGATCGTCGAGGCCAACGTCGATTACGACAAGAGCTTGGGCGTGCGCTGGGGCGGTTCGATTCAGAACAAGGGCAACTGGAACACTTCCGGGGTCAGCAACGGTTCGTCGACCACCATTGGAACGCCGGGCAGCACCAGCACCAACTCGCCGTTCGTCGACATGGGCACGGTCAACAACACGTCCGGGATCGGCATCGCGTTCATCACTGACAACGTCTTGCTCGACCTTGAACTGACCGCGATGGAGAAGACCGGCAACGGCGAAATCGTCTCGCAGCCCAAGGTGGTCACCTCCGACAAGGAAACCGCGAAGATCCTCAAGGGCACCGAGATTCCGTATCAGGAAGCCAGCTCCAGCGGCGCTACGTCGGTGTCCTTCAAGGAGGCGTCGCTGTCGCTGGAAGTGACGCCGCAGATCACCCCGGACAACCGCATCATCATGGAGGTGAAGGTCACCAAGGACGAACCGGACTACCTGAACAAAGTGCAGGATGTACCGCCGATCAAGAAGAACGAGGTCAATGCCAAGGTGCTGGTGAACGACGGCGAGACCATCGTGATCGGGGGCGTGTTCTCAAATACTCAGAGCAAGGTTGTAGATAAGGTGCCATTTCTTGGTGATGTGCCGTATCTTGGCCGCCTTTTCCGGCGTGATGTGGTTTCGGAGAAAAAATCCGAGCTGCTGGTATTTCTCACTCCGCGTATCATGAATAACCAGGCGATTGCTGTGAGTCGTTGATTCTGTGCGAAATTTGATTCTTGTAGGACCGATGGGGGCTGGAAAAAGCACCATCGGCCGATTACTGGCCAAAGAGCTGCGCCTGCCGTTCAAGGATTCCGACAAGGAAATTGAACTGCGTACGGGCGCCAATATTCCGTGGATCTTCGACAAGGAAGGCGAGCCCGGCTTTCGTGACCGTGAGCAGGCGATGATCGCAGAGCTGTGCGCGTTCGACGGCGTGGTGCTGGCGACCGGCGGCGGCGCGGTGATGCGCGATGCCAACCGCAAGGCTCTGCACGAGGGCGGGCGGGTGGTGTATCTGCACGCCTCCGTCGAGCAGCAGGTCGGTCGTACCTCTCGCGATCGCAACCGGCCGTTGTTGCGCACTGCCAATCCGGAGAAAACCTTGCGCGATCTGCTGGCGATCCGTGATCCGCTCTATCGGGAAATCGCCGATCTGGTGGTGGAAACCGACGAGCGGCCACCCCGCATGGTCGTACTCGATATTCTCGACCGCCTGGCGCAGCTTCCGCCCCGTTAAAGCATCGCTCGAAATGCGCTATCCTCGGCGTCCTGTCACAGCCCGCCGAGGTTGTGGCGGATGGCGTGCGAGCGGCGTCATACCCGCTATAGGCCGCAGACAACCAATAATTCAGGGCAGGACGCCTGCTTCCATCTTCACTGTGGGGACACATGCAGACACTCAAGGTCGACCTAGGCGAGCGCAGCTACCCGATTCACATTGGCGAGGGACTGCTGGACCAGCCTGAACTGCTGGCCCCGCATATCCACGGGCGGCAAGTGGCAATCATCTCCAACGAGACCGTTGCGCCGCTCTATCTCGATCGTCTGACCCGGAGCCTGGCGCAATTCTCGGTGGTTTCCGTGGTGTTGCCCGACGGCGAAGCCTTCAAGAACTGGGAAACCCTGCAACTGATCTTCGACGGCCTGCTGACCGCCCGTCATGACCGCCGCACCACGGTGATCGCCCTCGGTGGCGGCGTGATCGGCGACATGGCCGGTTTCGCGGCCGCCTGCTACCAGCGCGGCGTCGATTTCATCCAGATTCCTACCACGCTGCTGTCCCAGGTCGATTCGTCGGTGGGCGGCAAGACCGGGATCAACCATCCGCTGGGCAAGAACATGGTTGGCGCGTTCTATCAGCCGAACGTGGTGCTGATCGATACCGCGTCCCTGAAAACCTTGCCGGCGCGCGAGCTGTCGGCAGGGCTGGCGGAAGTCATCAAGTACGGCCTGATCTGCGACGAGCCGTTCCTGACCTGGCTCGAAGACAATGTCGACGCCCTGCGTGCACTGGATCAAACGGCCCTGACCTATGCCATCGAGCGCTCTTGCGCCGCCAAGGCTGCAGTGGTCGGCGCCGATGAGAAGGAAACCGGTGTACGGGCCACACTCAACCTCGGCCACACCTTTGGCCACGCCATCGAAACCCACATGGGCTATGGTGTCTGGTTGCATGGCGAAGCGGTCGCTGCTGGCACCGTGATGGCGCTGGAAATGTCCGCGCGTCTGGGCTGGATCAGCGAGCAGGAGCGTGATCGCGGCATTCGCCTGTTCCAGCGGGCCGGTCTGCCGGTGATCCCGCCGGAAGAGATGACCGAAGCCGATTTTCTTGAACACATGGCAATTGACAAAAAAGTGATCGACGGTCGCTTGCGCCTGGTGCTGCTGCGCCGGATGGGCGAAGCGGTGGTGACCGACGATTATCCGAAAGAGGTTCTACAGGCCACGCTGGGAGCGGATTACCGCGCTCTGGCTCAGCTTAAAGGTTAATAAGATTCCGATGACTAGTTTGCATGCCGACGAGGCGTTCCTCGGCCATTTCCAGTTAAGTCACGACCCTTTCGCGCCGCGGGTGCCGGGCTTCAAGTTCTTCCCGGCCCAGCGCAAGCCGGTGCTGGGTCAGCTGCATCACCTGGCGCGTTACAGCCAGTTGCTGCTGGTGGTCACCGGCCCGCAGGGCAGCGGCAAGACTCTGCTGCGCCAAGCGCTGGTGGCCAGCACCAACAAGCAATCGGTGCAGAGCGTCGTCGTTTCCGCCCGTGGCGCCGGCGATGCCGCCGGTGTGCTGCGCCAGATCGCCCAGGCGCTGGACGTGGCGCAGGCCGAGGTCGGGGCGATCCTCGATCAGGTCGTGCAGCTCGCGCTGACCGGTCAGGAGGTCTATCTGCTGGTGGACGATGCCGAACAGCTCGACGAGTCCGCGCTTGAAGCGCTGATGGCGCTGGGCGCCGGCGCGCCGGAAGGCCGCCCGCACGTGTTCCTGTTCGGTGAGTCCTCGCTGATCGCCCAGCTCGAGGCTTTGCACCTTGAGGAAGAGCGCTTCCACGTCATCGAATTGCAGCCGTACACCGAAGAAGAAACCCGCGAGTATCTCGACCAGCGGCTCGAAGGCGCGGGCCGGGGTGTCGAACTTTTCACCGCGGATCAGATCTCTGATATTCACGAAAGCTCCGAGGGTTGGCCCGGTAACATCAACCAGGTCGCTCGCGATGCTCTGATCGAAGTCATGATTGCCAGCCGCTCTGCGGTCAAGCGTCCAAGTATGGGGTTCAACATGCCGAAGAAACACGTATTGGCGATTTCCGCCGTCGTTGTGGTCGCGGTCGCTGCCGCCTGGCTGATGCCGGGTCGCAACAAGGCACCGACCACCGGTGCGCCGGCCAACGAGCAGGCGCAACTGCCATTGGGCCAGGGCACACCGCAGGCGGGTGGCGCGCCGTCCGTCGAATTCAACGGCAATACCCAGCCGATGCCGCTGCCGCTGGTCGGCAACTCGCAGCCGGTGATGCGTGGTCCGCTGGCTGAAGCGGCGGGTGGTATCACCGAGGGCGACGACGGTGTGCCGGTCGAAGGCTCCAGCAACACGCCACCGACCGTGACGACTACCGCGCCACCCGCGGGCGTTCAGGCCGGCCCTGCGCCGACCCCGGTTCCGGTTCCGGCCCCGGCGGCCAAACCGACCCCGGCACCGACCCAGGTCGCTACCGCCAAGCCTGCTCCGGCCGCTCCAGTGGCCAAACCGGCTCCGGCACCTGCCAAGCCCGTTGCCGCCGCCAAACCTGCCGAGAAGCCGGTCACCGTCGCCAAGGCCGCCGGTGGCAGCTGGTACGCCGGTCAGCCGACCAGCAACTACGTGGTGCAGATCCTCGGCACCAGCTCCGAAGCAACCGCGCAAAGCTTCGTCAAGGAGCAGGGCGGCGAGTACCGTTATTTCAAGAAAGTCCTCAACGGCAAGCCTCTCTACGTGATCACCTACGGCAACTTCGCCAATCGTGATGCAGCCGTTTCTGCCATCAAGGCCTTGCCAGCGAAGGTTCAGGCTGGTAAACCTTGGCCTCGCACTGTCGCCAGCGTCCAACAGGAACTGGCAACAACTCGCTGAAGATTCGGCGGCCTTACCCAGGCCGCCTCTCCAAGCACCTCAAAATCTCTACAAGTGCGCGCCGTCTCTACAGACCGCGTGCCTTGTGGTGTCTGCGTCACAGTAGTCTTTGAGTCGTTGCGGTCAAAATTAAAAAAGTTTTGACTAGCACAGCAGATCGCTTTAAACCTTTCACAAATGCGACATGAATTTGCGACATTTCGTCGTCAAATTTGTGAGCCTCTGTGTCGCTGTGTACAATGACCACCCTTTTGCCCCCGCAAAGCCGGCGTACGTTCGGCGCGGCAAGCAAGTGTTGAATTGAAAAGAAATTTGCCTCGTTAAGAGGCAGCCTGGTGAGAAAGTGTCTATGAAAGCAGGTCTGTACCAACCAGATGAATTCAAGGATAACTGCGGTTTCGGCCTGATAGCCCATATGCAGGGCGAACCCAGTCATACCCTTTTGCAAACGGCCATCGAGGCCCTGACCTGCATGACCCACCGCGGTGGGATTAATGCCGACGGCAAGACCGGTGACGGTTGCGGTCTGCTGATTCAAAAACCCGACGCCTTCCTGCGTGCCATTGCCCAGGAAGCCTTCAGCGTCGAGCTGCCCAAGCAATATGCCGTGGGCATGGTCTTCTTCAATCAGGATCCGGCCAAGGCCGAAGCCGCTCGCGAGAACATGAACCGCGAGATCCTGGCCGAAGGCCTGCAACTGATCGGCTGGCGCAAAGTGCCGATCGACACCAGCGTCCTCGGCCGCCTGGCCCTTGAGCGCCTGCCGCAGATCGAGCAGGTGTACATCGGCGGCGAAGGCCTGAGCGATCAGGACATGGCGGTCAAGCTGTTCAGCGCCCGTCGTCGCTCGTCCGTGGCCAACGCCGCCGACACCGACCACTACATCTGCAGCTTTTCCCACAAGACCATCATCTATAAAGGCCTGATGATGCCGGCCGACCTGGCCGCGTTCTATCCGGACCTGGGTGACCAGCGCCTGCAAACCGCGATCTGCGTGTTCCACCAGCGCTTCTCCACCAACACCCTGCCGAAATGGCCGCTGGCTCAGCCATTCCGCTTCCTCGCCCACAACGGCGAGATCAACACCATCACCGGCAACCGCAACTGGGCTCAGGCCCGTCGCACCAAGTTCACCAACGATCTGATGGATCTGGAAGAACTCGGCCCACTGGTCAACCGCGTCGGTTCCGACTCCTCGAGCATGGACAACATGCTCGAACTGATGGTCACCGGCGGCATCGACCTGTTCCGTGGCGTGCGGATGATCATTCCGCCAGCGTGGCAGAACGTTGAAACCATGGACCCGGATCTGCGTGCGTTCTACGAGTACAACTCGATGCACATGGAACCGTGGGACGGTCCGGCCGGCGTGGTCATGACCGACGGTCGCTACGCGGTGTGCCTGCTCGACCGTAACGGTCTGCGCCCGGCGCGCTGGGTCACCACCAAGAACGGTTTCATCACCCTGGCTTCGGAAATCGGCGTCTGGAACTACCAGCCTGAAGACGTGCTCGCCAAGGGCCGTGTCGGCCCGGGCCAGATCTTCGCCGTGGACACCGAAACCGGGCAGATCCTCGACACCGACGCGATCGACAATCGTCTGAAATCCCGTCATCCGTACAAGCAATGGCTGCGCAAGAACGCCCTGCGCATCCAGGCGACCATGGAAGACAACGATCACGGTTCGGCTTTCTACGACGTCGATCAGCTCAAGCAATACATGAAGATGTATCAGGTCACGTTCGAAGAGCGCGATCAGGTACTGCGTCCGCTTGGCGAGCAAGGCTACGAAGCCGTCGGCTCGATGGGCGACGACACGCCGATGGCCGTGCTGTCCCAGCGCGTGCGCACGCCGTACGACTATTTCCGTCAGCAGTTCGCACAGGTGACCAACCCGCCGATCGACCCGCTGCGTGAAGCGATCGTGATGTCGCTGGAAATCTGCCTCGGTGCCGAGCGCAACATCTTCCAGGAATCGCCGGAACACGCCTCGCGCGTGATCCTCAGCTCGCCGGTCATTTCCCCGGCCAAGTGGCGTTCGCTGATGAACCTCGACCGTCCGGGCTTCGAGCGGCAGATCATCGACCTCAACTACGACGAAAGCGTCGGCCTCGAAGCGGCGATCCGTAACGTCGCGGATCAGGCTGAAGAAGCCGTGCGTGCCGGTCGTACCCAGATCGTTCTGAGCGACCGTCATATCGCTCCGGGCAAACTGCCGATCCACGCTTCGCTGGCCACCGGCGCGGTGCACCACCGCCTGACCGAAAAAGGCCTGCGCTGCGACTCCAACATCCTGGTTGAAACCGCCACCGCACGGGATCCGCACCACTTCGCGGTGCTGATCGGCTTTGGCGCCTCGGCGGTCTATCCGTTCCTCGCGTACGAAGTGCTGGGCGACCTGATCCGTACCGGTGAAGTCCTGGGCGACCTCTACGAGGTGTTCAAGAACTACCGCAAAGGCATCACCAAAGGTCTGTTGAAGATCCTGTCGAAGATGGGCATCTCGACCATCGCGTCGTATCGCGGTGCTCAGTTGTTCGAAGCGATCGGTCTTTCCGAGGAAGTCTGCGAGCTGAGCTTCCGTGGCGTGCCGAGCCGAATCAAGGGTGCGCGTTTCGTCGACATCGAAGCCGAACAGAAAGCACTGGCCACCGAAGCCTGGAGTCCGCGCAAGCCGATCCAGCAGGGCGGTCTGCTGAAGTTCGTCCACGGTGGCGAATATCACGCGTACAACCCGGACGTGGTCAACACCCTGCAAGCCGCCGTGCAGCAGGGCGACTACGCCAAATTCAAGGAATACACCTCGCTGGTGGACAACCGTCCGGTGTCGATGATCCGCGACCTGTTCAAGGTCAAGACCCTCGACACCCCGCTGGACATCAGTGAAGTCGAGCCGCTGGAGTCGGTGCTCAAGCGCTTCGACTCCGCCGGTATCTCGCTGGGCGCCCTGTCGCCGGAAGCTCACGAAGCCCTGGCCGAAGCCATGAACCGCCTCGGTGCGCGTTCCAACTCCGGCGAAGGCGGCGAAGACCCGGCGCGCTACGGCACCATCAAGAGCTCGAAAATCAAGCAGGTCGCGACCGGCCGTTTCGGTGTGACCCCGGAATACCTGGTCAACGCCGAAGTGCTGCAGATCAAGGTCGCCCAGGGCGCCAAGCCGGGCGAGGGCGGGCAACTGCCGGGCGGCAAAGTGAACGGGCTGATCGCCAAACTGCGTTACGCAGTGCCGGGCGTGACCCTGATTTCGCCACCACCGCACCACGACATCTATTCGATTGAAGACTTGTCGCAGTTGATCTTTGACCTGAAACAGGTCAACCCGAAGGCGCTGGTTTCGGTGAAACTCGTGGCTGAAGCAGGCGTCGGCACCATCGCCGCCGGTGTCGCCAAGGCTTATGCGGACTTGATCACCATCTCCGGCTACGACGGTGGCACCGGTGCTTCGCCGCTGACCTCGATCAAATACGCCGGCGCTCCGTGGGAACTTGGCTTGGCCGAAACCCACCAGACCCTGCGCGGCAACGACCTGCGCGGCAAGGTTCGCGTACAGACCGACGGCGGCCTGAAAACCGGCCTCGACGTGATCAAGGCTGCGATCCTTGGCGCCGAAAGCTTCGGTTTCGGCACCGCGCCGATGATCGCGCTGGGCTGCAAATACCTGCGTATTTGCCACCTGAACAACTGCGCCACCGGCGTCGCGACCCAGAACGAGAAGCTGCGCAAGGATCACTACATCGGCACCGTCGACATGGTGGTGAACTTCTTCACCTACGTCGCCGAAGAAACCCGTGAGTGGCTGGCCAAGCTCGGCGTGCGCTCCCTCGAAGAGCTGATCGGCCGTACCGATCTGCTGGAAATCCTCGAAGGCCAGACCGCCAAGCAGCATCACCTGGATCTGACCCCGCTGCTGGGCAGCGATCACATTCCGGCGGACAAGCCTCAGTTCTGCGGCGTCGAGCGCAACCCGCCCTTCGACCAGGGCCTGCTGGCCGAGAAAATGGTCGAGATGGCGACGTCGGCGATCAACGACCTCAGTGGCGCCGAGTTCGATCTGGACATCTGCAACTGCGACCGTTCGATCGGCGCGCGGATCTCCGGCGAAATCGCGCGCAAGCACGGCAACCAGGGTATGGCCAACGCGCCGATCACCTTCCGCTTCAAGGGCACGGCGGGCCAGAGCTTCGGCGTGTGGAACGCCGGTGGTCTGAACATGTACCTGGAAGGCGATGCCAACGACTACGTCGGCAAAGGCATGACCGGCGGCAAACTGGTCATCGTGCCGCCGAAGGGCAGCGTTTATAAGACTCAGGAAAGCGCCATCATCGGCAACACCTGCCTGTACGGCGCCACGGGTGGCAAGCTGTTCGCCGCCGGCACCGCAGGCGAGCGTTTCGCCGTGCGCAACTCCGGTGCCCACACGGTCGTGGAAGGCACTGGCGATCACTGCTGTGAGTACATGACCGGTGGTTTTGTCTGCGTTCTGGGCAAGACCGGTTACAACTTCGGCTCTGGCATGACCGGCGGTTTCGCCTACGTGCTCGACCAGGACAACACCTTCGTTGACCGGGTCAACCACGAACTGGTGGAAATCCAGCGGATCAGCGGCGAGGCGATGGAAGCCTATCGCAGCCACCTGCAGAACGTGCTGAACGAGTATGTCGCGGAAACCGACAGCGAGTGGGGTCGTGAACTCGCCGAGAACCTCGATGACTACTTGCGCCGTTTCTGGCTGGTCAAGCCGAAGGCTGCCAACCTGAAGTCGTTGCTTTCCAGCACCCGTGCCAACCCGCAGTGATATGCGCCTGAAGAGTTTGATGAGGTTTTAACAATGGCTGAACGTCTGAATAACGACTTCCAGTTCATCGATGTCGGGCGCAAGGATCCGAAGAAGAAACTGTTGCGTCAACGCAAGAAAGAGTTCGTGGAAATCTACGAACCGTTCAAACCCCAGCAGTCGGCCGACCAGGCCCACCGCTGCCTGGGTTGCGGCAACCCGTATTGCGAATGGAAGTGCCCGGTGCACAACTTCATTCCGAACTGGCTGAAGCTGGTGGCCGAGGGCAACATCCTCCAGGCCGCCGAGCTGTCGCACCAGACCAACACCCTGCCGGAAGTCTGCGGCCGGGTGTGCCCGCAGGATCGTCTGTGCGAGGGTGCCTGCACCCTTAACGACGGCTTCGGCGCGGTGACCATCGGTTCGGTCGAGAAGTACATCACCGACACCGCGTTCGCCATGGGCTGGCGCCCGGACATGTCCAAGGTCAAACCGACCGGCAAGCGTGTAGCGATCATCGGCGCAGGCCCGGCGGGTCTGGGTTGCGCCGACGTGCTGGTGCGTGGCGGCGTGACTCCCGTGGTGTTCGACAAGAACCCGGAAATCGGCGGTCTGCTGACCTTCGGCATCCCCGAGTTCAAGCTTGAGAAGACCGTGCTGAGCAATCGCCGTGAAGTCTTCACCGGCATGGGCATCGAATTCCGCCTCAACACCGAGGTCGGCAAGGACGTGACCATGGAACAACTGCTCGCCGAATACGATGCCGTGTTCATGGGCATGGGCACCTACACCTACATGAAGGGCGGTTTTGCCGGTGAGGATCTGCCGGGCGTTTATGACGCGCTGGATTTCCTGATCGCCAACGTCAACCGCAACCTGGGCTTTGAAAAGTCGCCGGAAGATTTCGTCGACATGAAGGGCAAGAAGGTCGTGGTGCTGGGTGGCGGCGACACGGCGATGGACTGCAACCGCACGTCGATCCGCCAGGGCGCCAAGTCGGTGACCTGCGCCTATCGTCGTGACGAAGCGAACATGCCCGGCTCGCGCAAAGAGGTGAAGAACGCCAAGGAAGAAGGCGTGAAATTCCTCTACAACCGTCAGCCGATCGCCATCGTTGGCGAGGACAAGGTCGAAGGCGTGAAAGTGGTCGAGACCCGTCTCGGCGAGCCGGACGCCCGTGGCCGTCGCAGCCCCGAGCCGATCCCGGGCTCCGAAGAGATCATCCCGGCCGACGCCGTGGTCATCGCTTTCGGTTTCCGTCCGAGCCCGGCGCCGTGGTTCGAGCAGTTCGAAATCCAGACCGACAGCCAGGGCCGCGTGGTGGCACCGGAGCAAGGTCAGTACAAGCACCAGACCAGCAACCCGAAAATCTTCGCCGGTGGCGATATGGTGCGCGGTTCCGACCTGGTGGTGACGGCGATCTTCGAAGGCCGCAATGCAGCGGAAGGGATCCTCGACTACCTGGGCGTCTAAACCTTCCTCTGATCGTTCCCACGTCGAGGCGTCGAACCGTCTGCGTGGGAATGCCTCCCGGGACGCTCTGCGTCCCAAAAGGCGTGACGCGGAGCGTCACTGGCGGCGTTACCACGCGGAGCGTGGGAAC
The DNA here is from genome assembly GCF_900115915.1 of Pseudomonas sp. NFIX49. Classification (NCBI taxonomy): domain Bacteria; kingdom Pseudomonadati; phylum Pseudomonadota; class Gammaproteobacteria; order Pseudomonadales; family Pseudomonadaceae; genus Pseudomonas; species Pseudomonas sp. NFIX49. The sequence goes on from NZ_FOYE01000004.1 coordinate 327,219, forward strand.
GATCTTCTGTGAAAAAAACGCGACAAATTGACCCGATAGACAAAAGGCTGACCTGCATCCGTGCCTTTTGCGTCGCGCTCTGAGAAAATGCCCGCACTTTTTTTCCGGATGCCGACATGACTGCCCTGAAGAACGACCGTTTCCTCCGCGCCCTGCTCAAGCAACCCGTAGACGTCACCCCAGTGTGGATGATGCGCCAGGCCGGCCGTTACCTGCCGGAATACCGCGCCAGCCGCGCCCAGGCCGGTGATTTCATGAGCCTGTGCATGAATCCGGAATTCGCCTGCGAAGTCACGCTGCAACCGCTGGACCGCTATCCGCAACTGGACGCGGCGATCCTGTTCTCCGACATCCTCACCATTCCCGATGCCATGGGCCAGGGCCTGTACTTCGAGACCGGTGAAGGTCCGCGCTTCAAGAAAGTCGTCAGCACCCTGGCCGACATCGAAGCCCTGCCGATCCCCGATCCGCACAAAGACCTCGGTTACGTGATGGACGCGGTCAGCACCATCCGCCGCGAACTGAACGGCCGTGTACCGCTGATCGGTTTCTCCGGCAGCCCGTGGACTCTCGCCACGTACATGGTCGAAGGCGGCTCGTCGAAAGACTTCCGCAAGACCAAGGCGATGCTCTACGACAACCCGCAAGCCATGCACCTGCTGCTGGACAAGCTGGCGCAGTCGGTGACTTCGTACCTCAACGGCCAGATCCAGGCCGGTGCGCAAGCGGTGCAGATCTTCGATACCTGGGGCGGCAACCTGTCCGCGGCGGCGTACCAAGAGTTCTCCCTGGCCTACATGAAGAAAATCGTCAGCGGCCTGATCCGCGAGCACGACGGTCGCAAAGTGCCGGTGATCCTGTTCACCAAGAACGGCGGCCTGTGGCTGGAAAGCATCGCCGACGCCGGCGCTGACGCATTGGGCCTGGACTGGACCTGCGACATTGGCAACGCCCGCGCCCGCGTGGGTGACAAGGTCGCGCTGCAAGGCAACATGGACCCGACCGTGCTCTACGCCAAGCCGGAAGCGATCCGCACCGAAGTCGGGCGCATCCTCGCCAGCTACGGCAAGGGCAGCGGCCACGTGTTCAACCTCGGCCATGGCATCACGCCGGAAGTCGATCCGGAGCACGCTGGCGCGTTCCTGCGTGCGGTGCACGAGTTGTCGGCGCAGTATCACGAGTAATCGGCGCTCAGCTCTAAGGGTAGAAAACAAAAACGCCCGGCTTATGCCGGGCGTTTTTTGTGGGCGCGAATCAGGCTTTGACGCCACCCAGCGGCGGCAACTTCGCCAGCTTCAACGCCACCAACAGCGCCACCAGCAACAGCGCGCCGATAAACAGGCCAATCCCGTTCCACCCCGCCAGGTGCCAGAACACACCGCCTGCCGTCCCGGCGATGCTCGAGCCGGCGTAATAGCTGAACAGGTACAACGACGACGCCTGGCCCTTGGCCTTGAGCGCCCGGCGGCCGATCCAGCTGCTGGCCACCGAGTGGGCGGCGAAGAAGCCGAAGGTGAAGATCAGCATGCCGATGATCACCAGCGGCAGCGGTGTGAACATCGTCAGGGCGAGGCCGGCGAACATCAGGGCGATGGTCGCCCACAGCACTTTGCGACGGCCCAGTTTGTCGGCCAGCGAACCGATTTTCGCCGAGCTGTAGATGCCCGACAGATACACCACCGATAGCAGCCCCACAAACACCTGATCCATGTGGTACGGCTCGGCCAGCAGGCGGTAACCGATGTAGTTGAACAGGGTGACGAACGCGCCCATCAGCACAAACGCCTCAAGGAACAGCAATGGCAGGCCGGCATCGCGAAAGTGCATGGTGAAGCCGTCGAGCAGGCTGCGCGGGTGCAGCGAGCGGGAGCGGAAGTTGCGCGACTCCGGCAGGATTTTCCAGAACACCGCCGCTGCGATCAGCGCCAGGCCGCCAATCACCATCATCGCCGTGTGCCAGCTGACGAAGTCGATCAGCACACCGGTGATCAACCGCCCGCTCATGCCGCCAATCGCGTTGCCGCCGATGTACAGACCCATCGCCAGGCCGATGTGCTGCGGATGGATTTCCTCGCTGAGATAAGTCATTGCCACCGCTGCCAGACCGCTCAATGACAATCCGATCAGCGCGCGCATGATCAATACGCCGTGCCAGCTCGGCATCATCGAACTGGCGATGGTGCACAGCGCCGCGGCAAACAGCGCGGCGACCATCACCGGTTTACGCCCGACCCGATCTGAAATCGGGCCAGTGATCAGCAGACCGAACGCCAGCATGCCGGTGGCCACTGACAGGATCAGGCTGCTCTGCGCGGCGTTGATCGAATATTCGTGGGACAGCAGCGGCATCATCGGCTGCACGCAATACAGCAGGGCGAAGGTGGCGAAGCCGCCGCTGAACAGCGCGAGTACCGTGCGCATGAACGCGGGCGTGCCTTTCTCGATGTAGATCTCTTGCAGTTCGGTCAGCACATCGTCCGCCGCAGCGGGCGGAACTTCATGGGCCAGTGGAGCGACGGCGGTTTTCACATCAGACCTCGGAGGGCGCGGGCAGGCAGGCAATGAAAAAATCATATAGCTGGCTAATGTTTCTATCCAATATATTGTTCGACCTGTTTGATAGCTTTCACGACCTAATGGGGTGTCCATGGAATTGCGTCATCTGCGCTACTTCATCGCCGTCGCCGAAGAACTGCACTTCGGCCGGGCCGCACAGGTGCTGGGCATCTCCCAGCCACCGCTGAGCCAGCAGATCCAGGCGCTGGAACAGGAAGTCGGCGCGCGGCTTTTCGAGCGTACCAATCGTCGGGTCGAGCTCAGCGAGGCCGGGCGACTGTTTCTGGAGGAAGCGCGGCTGGTGCTGGCTCAGGTCGATAAAGCGGCGGACGTGGCCCGCCGCGCGCAACTCGGCGAGTTGGGTGAACTGAAGATCGGCTTCACCTCGTCGGCGCCTTTCAACTCGACCATTCCCCAGGCGATCTTCTCTTTTCGCCAGCGCTTTCCGGCCGTGCACCTGAACCTGCGCGAGATGAGCAGCACCATGGTGGCCGACGCGTTGGTGGACGAATCGATCGAAGTCGGCATCATGCGACCGCTGGGGTTGCCGGATTCGCTCAGCGTGGTCGAACTGATGCGCGAGCCTTTGGTGGCTGTGCTCAGCTCCAAACATCCGCTGGCGCAGGGCTCTGAAGAGGGACTGTTCCTCTCGGCGCTGGCACTTGAGCCGTTCGTGTTCTTCCCGCGCAGCTACGGCAGTGGGCTGTATTCGCAGTTGATAAGCCTGGCCCGAGACGCGGGTTTCAGCCCGCACTTCGCCCAGGAAGCCGGCGAAGCCATGACCATCATCGGTCTGGTGGCAGCGGGTCTGGGCGTGTCAGTGATGCCGGCGTCGTATCAGCGGATGCGCATCGACGGCGTGGTCTATCGACCGCTGCTCGATCCCGAGGCCGTGACGGCGGTGTGGCTGGTGCAGCGCAAGGATCAGAAATCACCGATGGCCAAGGCATTTGTCGAACTGCTCACGCGCAAGGTCGAAGCCGGTTGATCAGGGCAGCCGCACCAGATCACCCTTCAACGCCACTCGTGTGACAAAGATGCCGGCCCGACATTCGTAAGTGTTCAGATCCTTGCGCACATGCTGGTCGTAGTAGCTGACAATGTTGGTCACCGCATTCGCCCCGACACGCTTGGCCTCGGCCTGCAGCGCAATCAGATTCGACTGCAACACCCACTCGCAGGAGTCGTGATCGCTCTTGTTGAAGCCGTTGGTCTTCAGATCGCTGACCACCCCGCGCCGCAACAACCGCTGAGTGCCCTGAGGCCCGTTGCCGACCAGATAAAACTTCACACTGCCATCCAGCCGCCCGGCGCGCATCGCATCCGACACAACGGTTTCGAACGGCATGTACATCAGATTGGTGGCGTGGCTGGCGCTGGGGAGCAGGCTGAAAAGGGCGGCAGCGATCAGGGCTTTCGCTTGCATGGTCGTCTCCTTGACGTAACGCGCAGCAAATCATGGGTATGACGAGTGTAGACGCCGTATATCGGACAGAGAGAAGTCCATGTAGAGTGCGTGTAGCTCAACGGCTACACTTGCAACCATGACTGAGATACTTCGAAGCTCCACATTCTCGAGCTGGCTTGTGAAGCTGGCTGATAGTCGCGCCAGGATGCGTATTCAGGTGCGAATTGATCGTATGGCTGAAGGAAACTTCGGTGATGTCAAAGCCATTGGCGAAGGGATCAGCGAAGCCCGAATTGACTATGGCCCGGGATATCGGGTCTATTTCATGCAGCAAGGTCGTCAGCTGGTCATCCTCCTTTGTGGTGGAGACAAGAGCAGTCAATCTCGAGACATCAAGCAAGCCAGGCTCATCGCGGAATCCTGGCAGGAGCAAAACCCATGACCGAACAATTCACTCGTTGGGACTCAGCCGAGTACCTCAAGACAGAAGAGGACATGGCCAACTATCTGGATGCCTGCATGGAAGAGGCGGGGGATGACCCGGCTTTTATTGCCAAGGCACTTGGCACTATCGCTCGGGCGCGTGGCATGACCCAGGTCGCACGGGATGCGGGGCTATCAAGGGAAAGTCTTTATCGCGCACTGTCAGGCGAGGTAAATCCCGAGTTTGGAACGATCCTCAAAGTCATGAAAGCGCTGGGGCTGAAGTTGCATGCCAGCACATGATCTGAATTGAAAAGGGCGCCGAAAGGCGCCCTTTGTCGTTTCCGGCCGTTACTTAACCGTCGCCAGATCGCCCTTCAACGCTACGCCGGCCATGATGGCGCCCGCGTGGCATTCGTAGGTTTTCGCATCCTTGCGCTCGTTGCTCTTGTAGAAGCTGACGATGTTGGTCACGGCGTTGGCGCCGGCGTTTTTTGCGGCCTGGTGCAGGCTGATGATCGCCGATTGCACGACCCACTCGCAGGCTTCCTGGTCGGTCTTGTTGAAGGCGTTGGTCTTTTTGTTGGTCACGGCGCCGGGGCTGACAACGGTGACTTTGCCAGCCGGGGCGTTGCCCGCCAGATAGAACTTCACGCTGCCGTCGATCTTGCCGGTGCGGGTCGCTTCGGCGACGGCCTTGTCGAACGGCAGGTAGACCGCCGTGTCACGGGCCTGGCTGACGGCCGGCATGGCGCAGATGAGCAGGGTGGCAGCGAGTTTCTTGAAGTGCATGGAGGTCTCCTTGACCTGGATTAATTCGGTTGTGACCAGCGACGGAAAATCAGCGAGGTGTTGACCCCGCCGAAAGCGAAGTTGTTGTTCATCACGTATTCGTGGCTCATCTGGCGGAACTCGCCGCGCAGGTAGTCGAGTTTGCCGCAGTGCGGGTCGACCTCGTCGAGGTTGAGCGTGTGCACGTACAGGTCGCGGTTGAGCATCTCGATGCTGAACCACGACTCCAGCGCCCCGCAGGCGCCGAGGGTGTGGCCCAGGAAGCTCTTTTGCGAGCTGATCGGCATGCGTTCGCCGAACAGGGCACTGGTGGCCAGGGTTTCAGCGACATCGCCCTGTTCGGTGGCGGTGCCGTGGCCGTTGACGTAGCCGATGACGTCCGGCGCAAGGCCTGCATCTTCCAGCGCCAGTTCCATTGCCCGGCGCATGGTGATCTGTTCGGGGCGGGTGGTGTGCTGGCCGTCGGCGTTGCTGCCGAAACCGACGATCTCGGCGTGAATGTGCGCACCGCGCGCCAGGGCATGTTCCAGTTCTTCAAGCACCAGCATGCCGCCGCCTTCACCGATCACCAGACCGTCGCGGCCCTTGTCGTACGGGCGTGGCGAGGTGTGCGGTGCATCATTTTTCAGGCTGGTGGCGTACAGCGCGTCGAACACCATGGCTTCGGTCGGGCACAGCTCTTCGGCGCCGCCGGCGAGCATCAGCGGCAGGCGTCCGAACTTGATCGCCTCGTAGGCGTAACCGATGCCCTGGCTGCCGCTGGTGCAGGCGCTGGAGGTCGGGATCAAGCGGCCGGTGAGGCCGAAGAAGATGCTGATGTTCGCCGCCGTGGTGTGCGGCATCATCCGCACGTAGGAGTTGGCGTTGAGGCCTTCGGCCACCGAGTTGAGCAGCATGTTGCCGAACGCCTTGATCTCGTCGGTGCTGCCGGTGGACGAACCACAGGCCACGCCCATGCGCCCGTCCTTGATCGACTCGTCGCCGAGCAGGCCGGCATCGGCCAGCGCTTTTTCCGCCGCGCCGACAGCCAGGCGCGAGACCCGGCCCATGCTGCGCAATTGTTTGCGAGTCCAGTGCGCCGGCACCTGGAAATCATCGATGGGCCCGGCCAGGCGGGTGTTGAGTTCGCTGAAGCGATCCCACTCGTCCATCCGGCGAATGCCGCTGCGGTTGGCGGCGAAATTGCCGGCGATGGTGTCCCAGTCGCTGCCCAGCGAGGTAATGCCGGCCATGCCGGTGACGACGACGCGCTTCATCAGCACAAGCCTCCGTTGACCGCCAGCACCTGGCGGGTGATGTACGACGCTTCCGCCGACATCAGGAAATTCACCGCACCGGCCACCTCTTCAGGCGTGCCCATGCGTTGTGCGGGGATCATTTTCATCAGTTCTTCCACCGGCACGTTTTCATCCAGCATCGCCGTGTCGATCAAGCCCGGCGCGACGCAATTCACCGTGATCTTGCGCTTGGCCAGTTCGATCGCCAAGGCTTTCGCGGCGCCGATCACACCCGCTTTCGAGGCGCTGTAATTGACCTGGCCACGGTTGCCGATCAGCCCCGACACCGAGGTGATGCACACGATGCGACCAGCGGCGCGGCGGCGGATCATCGGCATCATCACCGGGTGCAGGACGTTGTAGAAACCGTCGAGGTTGGTACGCAGCACCACGTCCCAGTCGTCGTCGCTCAGGGCCGGAAAGGCGCCGTCGCGGGTCAGGCCGGCATTGAGCACCACGCCGTAGTAGGCGCCGTGGGCTTCGACATCGGCTTCGAGGATGGCTTTGCAGGTTTCGCGATCCGCCACGTCGAATTGCAGGATGCGCGCTTGGCGGCCCAGGGCCTGGATTTCAGCCTGCACCGCCTGCGCGTCGCTCAGACCACTGCGGCAATGCACGACGATGTCATGCCCGGCCTGAGCCAGACGCAGGGCGATGGCGCGGCCGATGCCACGGCTGGAGCCGGTGACCAGTATTGATTCAGTCATCGTTCGACTCCTTGGATTGCTCTAGATAGTCCGCCGCATGGGGCGGGCGGAACACGTTCAGCCGGGCGCTGGCCTCGATGCCGGGCGCGTTGATATGGCATTCGAATACGCCCATGCCGTTGTCGTCTTCCAGCGAGCGCAGGCCATGGATGGTCAGTTCGCTGCCAACCGGAAAGGCCGCGACATTGCATTCGAACTTGCGTGTGCCGAGCAGAAAGCCCAGCTCCACCGGGTTGCCTTTCTGCCGCGCATGGCAGCCGGCGAACGCGGCGACGCTTTGCGCCATCAGCTCGATGCCGACCCAGGCCGGCAGGCTGCCGTCGGGCAGGCTGAACAGGCCGCCGGGGCGGACGGTGAGGGTGGTGTGGATCTGTTCGTCGTCAAAGCTCAGGATCCGGTCGATCAGGATCATGTCGCCAGCGTGGGGCAGCAGTTCGGCGAGCGGCCAGTGGCTCATGGGGCATCTCCGATAATCAGGCTGACGTTATTGCCACCGAAGGCAAACGAGTTGCTCATCAGGTAGCGGGGAGCAATGGACGCCAGGCGTTCGCTTGCGGTCACCCACTTCAGCGCTGGCAGGTCGGGATCTGGCTGGCCATCCCAGACGTGCGGCGGCAAGGCGTGGTCGGGGTTGTCGGCACTCAGGCTCAACCAGCAGAACGCCGCTTCCAGTGCGCCGGCGGCGCCGAGGGTGTGGCCGGTCATCGGTTTGGTCGAGGAACACGGTACGCCTTCGGGAAACAGCGCGGCGACGGCCAGACTTTCCATCGCGTCGTTGTGCTGGGTCGCGGTGCCGTGCAGGTTCAGGTAACTGATGTCGCCGGCTTGCAGATGGGCTTGGTCGAGCGCCTTCTGCATCGATTGCAGGGCGCCACGGCCGGTCGGTTCCGGTGCGGAAATGTGGTGCGCGTCGGAGCTGGCGCCGGCGCCGAGCAGGGCGATGCCCGGCCCAGCACCGCGCTGTTTGCTCATCACGAACAGCACCGCCGCTTCGCCGATGTTGATGCCGTTGCGGTTGGCGGAAAACGGGTTGCAGCGCTCGTCCGACACCGCTTCCAGCGCACTGAAACCGTTGAGGGTCAGTTTGCACAGGCTGTCGACACCGCCGCACAGCACCGCGTCGCACAGGCCCAGATCGAGCAGGCGTCGGGCGCTCATCAAGGCGCGAGCGCTGGAGGTGCAGGCAGTGGAAATCACATAGGTCGGGCCGCTCAGTTGCAGCCAGTCGGCGAGGAAGTTCGCCGGTGCGCCGAGCTCCTGTTGCCGGTAGTCGTAATCGGCCGGGAACTGTTGGTCGCGAATGTAGTGCGCAAGGCCTCGGCTGGCTTCGTCGATGCCCGAAGTGCTGGTGCCGAGCACCACGCCGATGCGCTCGCGGCCGTAAGTCTGGATGGAGTGCTCGATGTCGTCGCGAATCTGCAACGCCGCCTCCAGCAACAGCTGATTGTTGCGGCTTCGCTGGTCGGCCAATGCATCGGGAATCGGCTCCAGATCGCCGTGCACGGCGGCCACCGGCAGTTCGCGCTCCGGCACCCAGCCGGACTCGCGGCGCATGCCTGAACAGTCGCCGGCAAACAGGTTGCGTGCCACGGCTGGCTTGTCGCGCCCCAGGGCGCAGATCACGCCGAGGGCATTGAGGTAGGCGGTCATGACGTCGGTTCACCGAGTGGCGTTACGCGATAGTGCGGGCCTTGTGGCAGGTTCAATTCGAAGCTCAAGGGTTGGGTGTAACGGATGTCCCAGCGCGCCGGCAGGGAACGTTGGCCGCCCTGTTGCTGCGCGTCGGGGTAGTTGCGCGACAGCTCGCCCGCCGGGGTCAGGGCGAACAGCAGCGCGGCGAACAGCTCCCGGGCTTCCGGGTTGGGCGGCAGCAGGCCGTCGGCCTGCCAGTGTCCGTCGATCAACTGCTGACGGGCCTGGGGAATGCCCAGCGGATCCATCATCGACCAGCGGATGCCGGGCCCTTCGCGCTGGATCACCAGCAACCAGTCTTGCTGTTGCCCGGCCAGGTGCCGCTCGATATGCAGTTGCATCGGCAGCGGCAGGTTCGGGTTGCCGGCCGGCAGCGGCGCCTGACTGGCGCAGGCACCGAGCAGCAAGACGCAGGCGAGCAGCAGAACACGCAACATCAGACAGCCTCGTTCAAGGGTTTGCGGGCCACCACGTTGACCAGGGTTTCTTCCCGCTGGCCGAATGGTTTTGGTTTGTGCAATCCAAAACGTTCGAGCAGACCGAAATCCTTCGACCGGCTCCACCACAGATACGGGTACGAAACGTTCTGTTCGCCGAACTCGAAACCCTGCTGGCGAATCATCTCCAGGTACTGCGCCGCGCTCTTTTGCACGTGCATCGGATGCCGGAACAGCCAGCGAATCACCCACGTATCAATGTAAGCCTCGGTGGACTCGGCGAACAGCAGATAACCACCGGGTTTGAGCACCCGATAGAACTCGGCGAGGGCCTTTTCCTGCTCCACCAGATGATGGAAGGTCTGGTGACAGAACAGCAGGTCGACGCTGGCGTCCGGTACATTGAGGGTCGCGCAATCGCTGCCGATCAGCTCGACGTCGAAGCCCAGACGCGCCGCCTCGGCGGCGCTCAGTTCAAGGCTGTGCGGGTCGGCATCGACACCGATCAGGCGCTGTGGCGCGAAGGTCTGGCGCAGGTGACCGAACGACTTGCCCTGACCACAGCCGGCATCCAGCAGCACCGGATTGGCCGGCAACGATTCGCTGAACAGTCCGCGCAGATCGTTGATTGCCACGCGCAGCACATGGTGCTGCCAGGTGTGGCTGCGCAGGAACCAGAAACCGAAACGGGTTTCCTCGACGTAATTGTCGCTCAGGTAATTCATGTGTCGTCTCTTGCACAGAGTTCGGAGATCGTCTTCAAACGACGGCGCGCTTCACTGACGAACGGGTTGCGTTCGTCCCAGGCGTAACCGGCGAGGATCGAGCAGATCATGCGGCGGATTTCCGGGGAGCCTTGCTCGTGGAAAATCACGTCCTGAAAGGTGCCGGCGTACCAGCCTTCGACGTAGCAGCGGAACGTGTCGACCCCGCGCTTCAGCGGCTCGGCGAATTCCCGTTGCCAGTCGACCGTTTCGCCCTGCAACTGTCGATGCAGCACAGCGGCGGCCATGCTCGCCGAACGCATGGCGATGGTCACGCCCGAAGAGAAAACCGGGTCGAGAAATTCCGCCGCGTTACCCAGCAGCGCAAAGCCCGGGCCGTGCAGGGTTTTGACGTTGGCCGCATAGCCGCCGAGAGTGCGCGCCGGGGTGTCCCACACGGCGTTGTTCAGCACCTTGGCCAGGCTCGGGGTTTCGGCGATGAAACCGCGCAGGCAGGCGTCGAGGTCGGCATCGCGACCTGCGAAATGTTCAGCGGCAGCCACCACGCCGACGGAGCAGCGACCGTTGCTGAACGGGATCGACCAGAACCAGATATCGCGGTGCTGCGGGTGGGTGGTGATGAGGATCTTCTCGCGGTCGAAGCCGGGGTGATCAATGTGGTCTTCGACGTGAGTGAACACGGCTTGGCGAACCGGGAAATTCGACGGCGCTTCCAGGTCGAGCAGGCGTGACAGCACGCGGCCGTAGCCGCTGGCATCGAGGACAAAATCGGCTTCGACGCGGTACTCGCTGCCGTCTTCGCGGCGCACATTCAGCTGTGGTCGCGGACGTTCGAAGTCGACGCTGACAATCGCGTCGCCGTAGCGGATTTCCGCGCCCTGCAACGCCGCCTGATCGGCCAGCAACTTGTCGAAGTCGGCGCGTTGCACCTGCAGAGTCGTGGGCTTGCCGGCGGTGAAGGTGTCGCCAAAATCGAAGGCGCTGTAGCGCTCGCCCCAGGCGAACGCCGCACCGTTCTTGCGTTGGAAACCGGCGGCATTCACCGCCTCGAGCATGCCGGCCTCTTCGACGAAATCCAGGCAATGGCAGAGTAGGCTTTCACCGATGGAGAACCTCGGGAAATGCTGACGCTCGATCACCAGCACGTCGTGCCCCTTGCGCTTGAGCAATGCGGCGGCGATGGCGCCGGAGGGGCCGGCGCCGATGATCACGACCTGACGGGATTCCATTTCAACGATTGGCACGTGAGCTCCTGGGTACGGCAATAGGGTTCAGTGACGCCCGGTGCAGGCCGATGAAGGCCGGCAACAGCGTCGCGATCAGACCCATCAGCATCAGCGCAAAGTACAGCGCCGGGCTGATGAGTTGTTGTTGCAACAGCAGGTTGAGAAAAACGATTTCGCTCAAGCCGCGAATATTCAGCAGCACGCTTTCGCGCCAGCGGCTGGCGCCTGCGAATGACGCGCCGGCCCAGCCGAGGCCGAGCCAGTTGCCCAGGATTTTGCTGGCGACCGGCAACAGCAGCAGCGCCGCCCATTGCACGGTACCGAGGCTGGCAAGGGCGCTGTGCACGTCGATCTGGACGATGCCGAAAGTCAGGATCAGCGGAATTGCGACCCACGTCTGCAAGCGGTTCATCCAGTGCGTCGGCAGCGGCAACACCAGTGGCACCTTGAGCGCGGCCATGCACAGCAGATAACCGATGCCAAAAATCAGCGCGTTGAGTTTGTAGTGTTCGGCCAGCACCAACAGCGCAAAGAAGCCGAGGCTGTAGGTCAATGGACGGCGGATGCCGAACACCCGCAGCAGCACGGGTACGCAGGCCATCCCCAGCGGCAGCAACAGACTGCTCAGGTGCAGGCTGCCCTGAGCGAGGCCGAACAGGGTCCAGCAGGTCAGGTCGATCAGGATCGCGGTCTGCACCAGACGCCGAGTGGCGGCGGGCGGGTAGTCGATGTGACGCAGGTACAGATACAACACCGGGATCGCAGTGATGGCGAACACCAGACCGATCGCCAGCGAGTTGATCCACGGCTGCGTCGGCAACAGCCAGTACGCCGTCGCCAGACCGCAGGCGAACGGCACGGCGAAACTCGGCAGGGCGATCTTCACGCTCTGACGGTCCAGGCGCAGGTCGATCACGTCACTGAGGATGTGCCCCAGCAACAGGGCGAAGCTCAGGCTGTAGAGGTTTTTCAGCCAGCCCGGCGCGATCAGTTCGGCGCCGTTGAGTTGCCAGCCCGGTTCGATCCAGAAGTACATCAGCAGCGGCAGGCCGAAGCTGGCCAGCAGCAATTGACTGACGATCGGGATCAGCCCGAAATGCCGGCCGACCCGGGTGGCGACGAAGAACAGTGCCAGGGCCATCAGCCAGAAAATCATCACCATCATGCTGCAGGCTCCGTGACGGCAACCGCATGGGCCTGACGCCCGGCCCACGGCGCGAGCATGAAGCTGAAGGCCAGACCGAGGCTCACCGACAGACCGAAGTTGCTCACCGCCGGGGTGCTCGACACCGCCAGCAGGCCGAACGACAGCCAGGTGGTGGCGGCCGCGAGCAAGGTGCCGAGCAGGCTGACGGCTGCGCCGCCGACCTGCTCGCGCATGAGGATCGCGTAGTCGACGCTGATCGCCGTCACCAGCAACAGGCCGAACAGGCTGAACAGGGTCAGCGGCTGACCGAGCCAGCCCAGGCTGGCGAGGCTGCACAGCGCAGCGAGCAGCGGCAGGGCGACGATCCGCAGCGCGCCGCCGAGACCGAACGGCAGCATCAGCACCAGCACGATCAATACGCAGGACGCGAGTTTCAGCTCAGCAGCGCTGATCTGGGTCTGGGCGAACACCTTGTTCAGATCGCCGAGCCGGTCCACCAGCATCACGCCGGGCAGATCCAGCGCCTGCACCCGCAACAGCGACGGATTGTTCAGGCCTTGCAGGCTGACCATCGCTGCCACGCCGTCCTCGGTCGGCCCGAGCCACAGCGTACGGTAGGGCTCGCCGAGCGGCCCGGCCAGCGCCGCATCGATGTCTTCGGCGGGCAGCGCCTGCAACTGTTGCAGTTCGGTTTGCAGCGCCGCCAGCGGTACGCCGACTTCCAGCAGCGGCTGCCAGAATTGCGGCAACTTGCTCAGCGCTTCCCGCACCTGTTGCTGTTGAGCCGGCGGGCTGACCAGTTGATTGAGCGCCAGATAACCCTGCAACTTGTCGAGGTTGACCAGTTGATCCAGCCGCTCGCTCAGGGCCGCTTGCCGTTCCAGCAATTGCTGCTGATCGGCGGCGCGCACCAGGAAGAACTGGCTGGTCGGCTGATAGCCGGTAATCCGCGCGATGGTCTGCGCCTCATCGGTCAGGCGTTGCGGCGCACCGACCCACTGGCGGATGTCGTTCCTGCTCTCCAGTTGCAGCAGACCGCCGACGCAGAAGGCGATCAGCAGGGCTAGCAATACCGGCGTTCTGACGTGGTCGAGCAGGTTTTCCCGCAACCGCACCAAGCGCTCGGCCAGTTGCAGCGGCCATTGCGCCGGGCGCAGTTCGACGTTTTTCAGCAGCGCCGGCAACAGGCACACCGCCGACAGGTAGGCGCCGAGCAAACCGGCGGCGGAGAACACGGCGATCTGGGTCAGGGCCGGGAAAGGTGTCCAGGCCAGTGCCAGGTAACCGATGGCGCTGGTGATCAGGCTCAATGTCAGGCCGGACAGGGTCAGGCGCAACGCCGGCCAGCTGTGCCAGGGCTTGAGGCTCCAGCTCTTGGACAGGTAGTGCAGCGGGTAATCCACTGCCACGCCGATCAGGCTGGAGCCGAGCACCAGGGTCATCACATGCATGTGCCCGAACAGCGCGACACAGGCCACTGCGCCGAACAGCATGCCGACCAGCACCGGAATGAACGCCAGCAGCACCCGCCAGCGGCGGAAGGCGAGCAGCAACAGCAAGAGGATGCCGATGGTGGCGCCGCCGCCGACCCAGGTCATTTCCCGGGTCGCCTGCTGCTGACCGTTGGCGGCGTACAGCAGACCGCTGGCGGCCAGCAATTGCACGTCGGCGCGAGCCGCTTGCTCACGGCTGTGTTGCAGCAGGGCGGCGACTTGCAGCGGCTGATTCATGTCGAAGGCACTGCCGGTGGTGCGTGCGCGCAGCAGCACCCAGCTCTTGCCATCGGCGTCGGCGATCAAGGCGCCGCTGCCGATGTCCAGTTGCACCGCGCCATGTTGCGGCTGGCTGTTCTGGATGCGTCCGGTCAGGCCCAGCCAGTCGTCCTGGCTCGGCACCAGACTGAACCCGGTGAAAGGGTCGAACAGCGCCTGTACCCGTTGCTGGATAAAGGCGTCGGGATGTTCGATCAGCAGTTGTCGGTCATCCGCCGAGAGCATCGCCAGCCGTCCTTGCAGCAGTTGCGTGCGCAGGGCCGGCAGATCGGCCTGCAGGTTCCACTGGACCTTTTCGAACAGCCCGCTGGCCTGCCATTGCTCGCCCAGGGTCTGGGCCATGGCGACGGCTTGCTGGCGATCGGCGTGGCCGACCAGCACCAGCATGTCGCGGTTGAGCGGTTCCTGCATGCGTTGTTCGGCGCGCAGTTCGAGGGCGTCCGGGTGGGTGCCGGGCACCAGTTCCATCAGGTTGGCCGACAGCGGCGCACCGTCGCGCCACTGCCAGGCGCCCAGTGCGACAACCGCCAGCAGCAGGATCAGGAACAGCCAGGGCAGCCTGCGTTCACTCGGCAAAGTCATGTTGCTCCGCGTCGCTCAGAGGTTGGCCGGCAGTGCTGTCCTGCATGCGCAGTACGGTGCTGTCGCCCTGGGTTTCCAGCAGTTCGATGGTGTTCACCAAGGTGCCGCCGCTGATGTTGATCTGGTTGAAGACCTGCTTGAGCAGCACCGAGCGCGGGGTAAGGGTCAGTTGCCATTGCTGCGCATCGCCGCTCAGGGCCAGTTCGAAATCCCGTTGCAGACCGCTGCTGTCGCCTTGCAGCACCGCCAGGAACAAGCGGTTCTGCTCGGCCCCGGCGCTCTTGTTCGGCAGCAGTTGCCAGCCGGTGGCATCACGCCGGGCGATGCCCTTGGCGCTGATCCGGTAATCCTGTTGCAGCGGGGTTTTCAGCAGCCACAGCAGGCCGTGGTTTTTGGCAAGGACAAAACTGCCCTTGCTGATCAGCGGCTGGGGCAGGGCGCGCAGGTGCTTTTCCTGGATGAACTGGCCGTGGATCACGTCCGGTTTCGCCAGTTGCTCGCTCAACTGTTGCAGGTCGAAGGCGTTGGCCAGCGACGACAGCGTCAGCAGCGCCAGGGCCCCAAGGGATTTCAACCACACATTCATCGCAGCATCCTTTCCACGGCATCGGTGAAGACTTTCGGCGAGGCCAGTTGCATCTCGCGGCTGCTCATCTCGACGGCGACCTGCACCGAGCTGGCGCGGGTCAGGCGTTCGCCTGTCTGGGCGTCGGTGATCAGGTAGTGGATCTTCAGGCGGTTTTCCCACTCCACCAGACTGGCGCGCACGTTCAGCCGCTGACCGAATACCGCGCCGCGCACGTAGCGCAGTTGCAGGTCGATCACCGGCCAGGCATAGCCCGAGTCGACCATCTGGTTGTAGTTGTGGCCGATCTTGTCGAGCAGTGCACAGCGCGCCACTTCCAGGTATTTCACGTAATGGCCGTGCCAGACGACGTGCATGGTGTCGACGTCAAAGAACGGCACGAGGATTTCCGTATCGGCGTGAAGCACTCCGGCACTACGCATGCAGCCTCCAGTGTTGCTCGGCGATGCGTTGCAGGCACAGGCGCAATTCACCTTCCAGGGCACGGTCTTCGATCACCGGCGGGAAGTCCCGGGCCAGTTGTTCGTGCATGGCGGCCAGTGATGGCGGCAGCGGACGCGCGTCTTCATCACGACCACGCAGCCACACGCCTTGATTGGCGGCCAGCAACGTAGCGGCGGCGACCTGTTCGGTCAGCTCCAGCACACGAATGGCGTCGCGGGCGGCGATGGTACCCATGCTCACCTTGTCCTGGTTGTGGCACTCGGTGGAGCGCGAGAACACACTGGCCGGCATGGTGTTTTTCAGCGCTTCGGCAGTCCAGGCACTGGCGCCGATCTGCACAGCCTTGAAGCCGTGGTTGAGCATCGCGCGGTCGGCGCTGGCGCCCGACAGGTTGCTCGGCAAACCGTGGTTGTAACGCTCGTCCACCAGCAGCGCGAGTTGGCGGTCGAGCAGGTCGGCGACGTTGGCCACAAGGTTTTTCAGGCTGTCCATGGCGAACGCGATATGCCCGCCGTAGAAGTGTCCGCCGTGCAGCACGCGCTCGGCTTCGGCGTCGATGATCGGGTTGTCGTTGGCGCTGTTGAGTTCGGTCTCGATGAACGAGCGCAGCCAGTTCAGGCTGTCGGCCAGCACGCCCAGCACATGCGGTGCGCAGCGCAGTGAGTAGCGATCCTGCAAGCGGTGCAGCGGCGCGGTCGGCGCGTCGATTGCCAGATCCTTGCGCAGCCATGCGGCCACCTGCATCTGACCCGGATGCGGCTTGGCGGCGAACAGGCGCTCGTCGAAGTGTTCCGGATTGCCTTGCAGCGCCACCACGTTCAGCGCGGTGATGCGGGTGGCCAGTTGCAGCAGGTAATCGGCGCGGGCGTAAGCCAGGCACGCCAGACCGGTCATCACGGCGGTGCCGTTCATCAGCGCCAGCGCTTCTTTCGGACGCAGCACCAATGGTGTCCAGCCCAGTTCGCGATGCACATCGGCAGCCTGGCGGCGTTCGCCACGGAACATCACTTCACGCTCGCCGGACAGGGTCGCGGCGACGTAGGACAACGGCGTCAGATCGCCGCTGGCGCCCACCGAACCCTCTTCAGGGATCAGCGGCAGAATGTCGTGCTCGAGAAACGCGTGCAGGCGTTCCAGCAGTTCGATGCGCACCCCGGACACCCCGTGGCACAGCGACTGCAAGCGCGCCGCCAGCACCGCGCGGGTGGCCTGGGCGTCGAGCAATTTGCCCAGTCCGCAACCGTGGAACGTGTAGAGATGACGCGGCAGCGCCTCGACGTGATGCAGCGGCACCGCGACCACGCAGGAATCGCCGTAACCGGTGGTCACGCCGTAAATCACGCCTTCCTTGTCCAGCAGCGAGTCGAGGAACCGCGCGCCCTTGGCGATGCGTTCGCGATAAGGCGCGTCGCTCTGCAACTGCACGGGCGCCTGACGGTTGGCCAGGGCCAGCACGTCTTCGATGCGCAAAGGGCGTTCGCCGAAGGTGACCGGCTCAGGAGTTGGCGTTGTCATCGGTTTTCCAGAATGGGTAAAAGTTGAACCATTGGCACGGTGCTTCGAGGCAATAGTGACTCAGGCGTTGCGCATAGCGGGTGGCCCACTGATGAATGACCTGTTCGCGCTCGCGGCGTGACCACACCACGGCGTCGGCGAACGGCTCGAGGGTCAGGCGATAGTGGCCGTCCGGCTGTTTCAGGCACATCAGCAGGTTGACCGGGCATTTCAGCAGGCCGGCCAGCAGCCACGGCCCTTGCGGGAACGGCGCCGGGTGGCCGAGAAAGTCCACGGTCACACTGCGCCCGCCATGCAACGGCACGCGGTCGCCGGCAATCGCCAGCCACTCGCCGCGCTCCAGCCGTTCGTGCAGTTGCAGCATGATCACCGGGTCCAGCTCGCTGACCTGGATCAGTCGCAGGTTGGTCGCCCCGGCCTCGCCCAGCAGGCGATTGAATTGCTCGGCGTGCTTGGTGTGCACCAGCACGTTCATGGTGACCTTTTCGCCCAGCTCCGCCAGCGCCCGGCACACTTCGAGGTTGCCCAGATGCGCGCCCACCAGCATTTGCCCGCGACTGCCGCGCAACTGATTGCGCAACAGCGCCGGGTCGATGATTTCGATCTGCTCGATCTTCAGCTTGCCGTTCCACACGTCGAGCTTGTCGAGCAGCGAATCGGCGAATGCCATGAACTGGCGGAATACCCGCCAGCGGGTCGGACGCAATTCGTGGCGACCGCTCCAGTCGGCGAGGCGCTGCTGATACTGCCAGGCACTGCGCCGGGCGGTGCGGCCGAACAGGAAAAAGTACAGGACGATGCCGTACAGCAACGGGCTCAGCAGGCGTCGGCCAAGGACCTTGGCGGCGAACGCGGTGAATTTCATCAGCAGGAAACTGCCGCGCTCTTCGCGGTCGGCCCAGTGCTTCTTGTCGGTCTCGACGGTCATGCGCGCCACCGTCGCCAGAGGATCACGGGCAAGCGCAGCAACATGCCGAAGAACAGGCGCGTGTGCATGCTCGAGATCAGCACGTTGTCGTGGAACAGGCGAAAGTGCGACACGCCGTCCAGCGGGTAATGCACGCTGGTCTGCAACCAGCGCATCGGCTGATTGCGCCAGGCCAGGCGCACCAGAATGTCCGAGTCGAAATCCATGCGCTTGCCGATCCGCGCCGAGTCGATCACGCCCAGCGTCGGTTCCAGCGGGTACACGCGGAAGCCGCACATCGAGTCGCGAATCTGCAGCGACAAGGTGTTGATCCACACCATCACGTGGGTCAGATAACGCGCATACAAACGGCCTTTGGGCACACTGGCGTCGTACAGCGGATAACCGCAGATCAGCGACTTGGGGTGAGCGCGGGATTCTTCGATGAACCGCGCGACATCCTGCAGGTCATGCTGACCGTCGGCATCGACCTGCAAGGCATGGCTGAAACCCAGCCGCGCCGCTTCACGCAGACCGGTCATCACCGCGCCGCCCTTGCCCTGATTGGCAGTGAGGCGCACCAGATAAACCCGCTCGCGCTCGGCCAGCGCGTCCAGCACCGCCGCGCAGGATTTGCTGCTGGCATCGTCCACCAGAATGCACGGCAGATCCTCGGCGAGCAGGGCGTCGACCACCGTGCCGATGGCGGTTTCGTGGTTGTAGACCGGGATTACGGCGCAAGGGTTATGCATCGCCAACTCCCAGCAGAATCCGCCCGCTGGAGCAGGTGGCGGTTTCGTTGCGGTAGGCGAAATACAACTTGCCGCGTTCCGGATCGAAGCGCAGATGCAACTGGACCTCATCGCCGGGGCGCACCAGTTGCTGGAACTTCAGCACTTCCATGCCGGCGAACGCGCCGGGCAGGTTCAGCAGTTGCCGACCCAGGTTCAGCGCCCATTCGACCTGCACCACGCCGGGCAGCACCGGGGCCTTGGGGAAGTGGCCGCTGAAGTAGGCCAGGTCCGGCGGAACGCTCAATTGCAGGTTCCATTCGCCCTCGGTTTCGGCCTGTTCCAGAATCTCCGGCGCTTTCGGCCGTGGTGCCAGCAGCAAGGCTTCGACGTCGGCCTGAGGCAACTTGCCCTGCGAGGTCAGCGGCAATTGGCGCAGCAGGCGCCAGCGCCGGGGCAGTGCCAGGGCTTCGCAGTGGTCGCCGAGATGACGGCGCAGGGTTTCGGTCAGGCTGCGGCGACCGTGTTCGCGCAGGGCAAACAGGCCCGATTCGCTGAGCACCAGCAGAGCGCCGAGGGATGCGCGGTTTTCCTGCACCACGCCCAGACGCGCTTCGGCAACCCAGTCGTGAGCCACCAGCGCCTGTTCAAGCATCGGCAGGGAAATACGTTTTTCTTCGAGTTTGACGATCCGGTCGAGCCGACCGAGCAATTCAAAGCGGCCATCGGCCTGAATGCGCGCCGCATCGGCGGTGTGTTCGACATGCCCGGCGGGCAGATAGGGCGATGCGATCAGCAAGGCACCGTCGCTGTCCTGGCTCAACTCGACACCGGCAAACGGCTGCCACAACGATTCACCCTGACGCCAGGCGATGCCGCCGGTTTCCGAGCTGCCGAGGATTTCCGTCGGCCACTGTCCCAGGCGCTGATGCAGGCTTTGTGCGGCGTCTGCCGGCAGTGCGCCGCCGGACGAAAACACCCGGCGCACGGCGCTGAGTGCCAGCCAGTCGAGGTTGTCGCCCATGCGTTTGAGCAGCGCCGGGCTGGCGACCCAGGCGAAGGCCGGGTGCTCGCGGCTGGCGCGTTGCAGGTCTTCCGGGAAAGCCAGTTGCTTGCGCAGGAACGGACGCCCGGCGCACAGCGGCCACAGCACGCGAAACAGCAAACCGTAAATGTGCTGGGTGGCGACGCTGCCAAGAATGCAGGCCTCGCCGAGATCCGCGCCCCACAGCTGTTCGAGGGCTTCGACTTCGTTGGCCAGTTGCCGCAGGGATTTGTCGATGCGCTTGGGCTCGCCGCTGGAGCCGGAAGTGCACAGGCTCAGGCGGCACTGGTCGAGGTCCAGTTCGGCAGCAGGCAGTGCCGGTTGCAGCAGATCGCTCAGGCGGGCGTCACCGGTCTGATCGGTCAGCCACAGATCGACGTCGTTCGACCAGCGCTGACGGGTCTGCGCTTGCAGGTCCGAAGGCAGCAACACGCTGATGCCGGCACGCCAGGCGCCGAGCAGGGCGACGGCCAGGTCGGCGGCATCTTCCAGATGCACCGCCAGACGTTGTACGCCACGCGCTTGCAGACCGGCGGCCAAGCTCAGGGCCTGTTCGCGCAGTTGTGCGTGATCGAGTGCCGGTGCGCTCGTTACCGCGCGCGCCGGCAGGGCCTTGAGCAACAGCTGCTCAAGTTTTATCCAGTTCATGGGCGACCTCTTACCCGTTGTCGTATCAGCCATTCAATGGCAAACATCAGGCCGATCAATCCGTAGGAGATCAGGCCGGTGTACAACATCCACCAGTTCAGCGGCGCCCACAGTGTCAGCAGGGCGGCGCACAAACCGTTGCAAAAGAAAAACACGCTCCAGGCCACGGTGACCTGGCGGGTGTAACGAATCGCCTTGGGCGGCAGTTGCGGTTCACGCAGGCGCGCCAGACGCTCGACCATCGGCGGGCCGTATTTCAGGCTCAGGCTGAACAGCACCAGCATGAAGCCGCTGATCAGCACCGGGTACCAGCGCAACAGCAAAGGGCTGTCGAACACCGCCAGCAGCAGGCAGAACACGATCGCCACAAAGGCCATCCACAGGCTGCCGGGCTTGCGTTCGCCGGTCAGCGCGCGCGCCAGCCACAGGCCGCCCAGCAGCAGGCCGAACTGCCATGGCGCGAAATGCTCCATGCCGAAATACACCGCAAAGGGATACAGCAGGCCTGCCAGCAGCAGGCCGAGGCCGATCAGTCGGCTCATGCGGCCGGTTGAACCAGACGGTAGACCGCCTCGACCACGTCGCTGACGGTGCGCACCGACTTGAATTCTTCGGCGGCGATTTTCTTGCCGGTCTGGCGCTTGATGTGATCGATCAGGTCGACGGCGTCGATGCTGTCGATTTCCAGATCCTGATACAGGTTGGATTCCAGGCTCACGCGAGCCGGGTCCAGTTCGAACAGCTCGACCAGGGCATCGCGCAGGGTGTTGAAAATGTCGTCACGAGTTTGCATGGTCCGGTCTCAAGCTGCCTGTTTTGCCGTGACGAACGCCGCAAGGCTCGCCACGTTGGAGAAATGGTTACGGGTGTCCTTGGCGTCGGCGTCGATCTTGATGCCGTACTTTTTCTGGATCGCCAGGCCGAGCTCCAGGGCGTCGACGGAGTCCAGGCCCAAGCCTTCGCCGAACAGCGTCTGGTCGTCGCCGATGTCCTCTGGGCTGATGTCTTCGAGGCCCAAGGCGTCGATGATCAGCTCTTTTATGTCACGGTTTAGATCGCTCATCTTCGGCGAGCTCCTTGATAAAGAATTGGTGCAAATAGTCGTTGAGCTTGCGCGAAGCCTGGGGCGGGGGCCCCTGCGCGGCGAAAGTCTGTGGGTCTATATCGGCCCCGACGTGAAAACTGAAGTGCACGCGGCGACTGGGAATGCGATACCAGGGCTCGGCCTTGGTCAGGGTGGTCGGATTGACCTTGATTACCACCGGGGTGAGGATTTTCGCACCGCGCAGCGCGATGGCCGCCGCGCCCCGATGAAAGGCCGGCGCCTGACCCGGCTGGGTGCGGGTGCCTTCGGGAAAAATGATCAGGGTCTGCCCGCTCTGCAACGCGCCGGCGGCGGCGTCGAGCATGTCCATGCTGCCGTCGTTGCTGATGTATTCGGTGCTGCGCAGCGGGCCGCGGGTGAAGGGGTTTTCCCACAGGCTTTTCTTCACCACGCAGTTGGCCCCGCGCACCAGACCGATCAGGAACACTACGTCGATCAGTGAAGGGTGGTTGGCGATGATCATCTGCCCCGGGCGGCCGAGCCGTTCGGCGCCCTGGATGTCGTAGGTCAGCACGCCGGTACGGGCCATGAACCGGACGAAAAACCAGAACAGCCGACTGACGGTCTGGCGTGCGCGCTCGCGATGCGCAATGGCGTCGCCCGGCAGGCAACCGAGCAATGGAAATACCAGCAGGCGCAGGCACAGACCACCGAGCCCGAACAGGGCGAAGCTGGTGGCAGTGGCCAGCAGACGCCAGTAATAGGCGTCGCGGTTTTTTCCGATCACGGGTTGCGTTGCCAGGTCCATAGACGAGTCTTCCAGGCATGTTGGCAATGGGGTTGCTGACCGAGCAGGGTTCGCAGCAGATTCAGTGCGTGGGGCCACTGCGGTTTTGACCGTGCTTGCGGGGCGCTGTTCAGGGTCAGCCGCCAGTCGGTACCGGGGGTGAGCAACAGCCCGACCGCGTAGGGAAACGGTACGTCGTCGATCCACGTCGAATAGGCTTCGGGCGGTTGTTCCTCGGTGATCACCAGCAGCACGGCGGGGGCCCCTTCGTTCAACAACGTCGCCGCTTCGAGCATGCCGTGTTCGAGGCCGTCGCCGGCCGCGGCGAGTGCGGTCATTTCGCTGGTTTCGCCGCGCATGATCGACCACAGGCCGATGATTGCGTTGTGCACCGACAGGCTGAACTGGGTCGGCGACAGCGGCTGTTCGTTGGCCAGATCACTGAGAATTTCAAAGGTGCGCGGGGTTTCGCCGTGCCGGGAGACGAACACCAGCGGCAGATTTTCCCGACCGTCGGCCAGCGGCCAGCCGACACTGAACGCCATCCGCGCCAGACGGCTGAGACGACGGCGCTGCATGGCCGGCAGAAACGAAACATCGGGTGCGGCATCACTGCCTTCGAGCACGACCGGCTGTCGGCTCCAGGCTTGCCAGGCTTCCACACTGTCGAGCCCGGGAGCCCAGGCGCGCCATTGGGCGATGTTGAAGTTGATCACGGACATTTATCCCGCCCCTGCGGGCTGAGTTGACGCGGTTTCGCCAACGTCGCCGCTGAGCTGATTTAGCCTGAAATGGCATGGCGCGTGGCGCCGGGTGGCGCGCATTATCCCGGTGCGACGAGTGTGTAGCAAATGCTGGTTACGTTTTGAACGACGAAATGAACCGAATGGTACGCGGCAAGAGCTGTCACTTGGCCATTATCCAGATTGTCGGGTGTCTGTCTGTCAGGCGAATCCGCAATCAAAGAGTGTCTTTGCGCCGTATTCATTGGGAGATTTGCGCCTGACTTTGTAGTCCGCGTCCATCGAGGTAGCGAACCGGCACCGGGCACCACTACACTCGGTCATTCTTTGATACACGGAGGTTTTGTCATGCGGCGCGTGGTGTTCAATCAGAAAGGTGGCGTGGGCAAATCCAGCATTGCCTGCAATCTGGCGGCAGTGAGCGCCAGCGAGGGTTATCGCACGCTGTTGGTCGACCTCGATGCCCAGGCCAATTCCACTCAGTATCTGACCGGGCTCACGGGAGATGACATTCCGATGGGCATTGCCGACTTCTTCAAGCAGACCCTGTCTTCCGGGCCGTTCTCGAAAAAGAATCAGGCGGATATCTACGAAACGCCGTTCGACAACCTGCACATCATCACCGCCACCGCCGAACTGGCCGACCTGCAGCCCAAGCTCGAGGCCAAACACAAGATCAACAAGCTGCGAAAGCTGCTCGACGAGTTGTCGGAGGATTACGACCGGATCTATCTGGATACGCCGCCGGCGCTGAATTTCTATGCGGTCTCGGCACTGATTGCCGCCGATCGGGTACTGATTCCCTTTGACTGCGACAGCTTCTCGCGTCAGGCCCTCTACGGTCTGATCGCCGAGATCGACGAGTTGAAGGAAGACCACAACGAAGGCCTGGAAGTCGAAGGCATTGTGGTCAACCAGTTCCAGGCCCGGGCCAGCCTGCCGCAGCAAATCCTCGACGAACTGATCGCCGAGGGCCTGCCGGTACTGCCGGTCTACCTCGCCAGTTCAGTGCGCATGCGCGAATCGCATCAGGCCAACACGCCGCTGATCCACCTCGACCCACGGCACAAGCTGACGCAGCAGTTCGTCGAACTGCATAACCTGCTCGAAGACGCCTGAAACCTTGTCAGATGCCCTGGCTGCGCAGCCAGGCCATCAACTGCGGCAACGGGAAGGCCCCACTCTGACGGGCGACTTCCCGGCCGTTGCGGAACAGAATCAGGCTCGGAATCGAACGAATCCCCAACTGCGCCGACAACTGCTGATTGGCCTCGCTGTCCAGCTTGGCCAGCCGGCACTTGCCCGCCAACTGCGCAGCCGCCTGCTCGAACACCGGCGCAAACGACTTGCACGGCCCGCACCAGTCCGCCCAAACGTCCACCAGCAACGGCAGATCGCCCTTGATCTGACTGGCGTAATCGCCTTGCTTGAGTTCGAACGGCTTGTCCAACAGCACCTCGGACTTGCAGCGCCCGCACTTCGGGTGGTCGTTGAGGCGCTCGGCGGGGATGCGGTTGAGGCCGTTGCAGGAGGGGCAGGGGATGAGGAGTGGGTCGGTCATGATCGGGATCCAGTGGAAAGCTGATATCTCCTAGTTGGAGACGTTTGCTCATATTTTCAATCGTGCAGTGTTTGGCTGTGAGCCTAGGCTGAGATGGACCGGTCGAGACCCGTTGGTCTGCTCGGTGATATCGCAACTTGCGATAATTTTGATCTGTGATTAACTCCCCATAGCAGAATGCGATAAGGATGTTGCATGCATGTCATCACTGGAAAACGAATACGAGAAGCGAAGGCCAAATGGCCCAGCGCAGCTACAGCACTGGACCACTGGTTTGAAGTGGCGAAAGGAAGCAAATCGCCAGATTTTGCGGCGCTGAAGGCCTTGTTTCCAGCTGTCGACAAAGTGGGTGACTTTCATGTTTTCGATATTGGCGGTAACAAGCTCAGGTTGATCGCCTATGTCAGATATCGACCTCAAAAGTTGTACATCAGACATGTGTTGGATCATCGCGAATATGACCGCGGTAAATGGAAGGAGGCTAAGGCATGAGTGTTCTGATCAAAAAAGCCGCTGAGCACTGGGAGTTCGTTTCGCCTTTGCTGCGCAAGCCGAAAAGCGAAGACGACTACGACAGGCTCGTTCAAGCCCTTGACGAGCTGCTCGAAATGACGGGCGATGATGAGTCTCATCCTTTAATGAGTCTGGTGGATATCATCGGTGACTGGATTGAAGAATGGGATCGCGTGCATCACCCGACGCCTAAACCGCCCGGTTTTGAAGTACTGGGGTATTTGATGCGTGAGCATGGTTTGACCCAGAGCGATTTGCCGGGTGTGGGCACTCAGTCTGTTGTTTCGGAAATCCTCAGTGGAAAGCGCCAGTTGAATCTGCGGCAGGTCCGCTGGCTGGCCGAGCACTTCAAGCTACCTGTGGACGTGTTTATCTGAAAGGAAACCAGTGTGTTCAGAGTCGTGGCATTTGCACTCTGAGCATGTCGCGCGGCTTTTTCAGGCGGCGCTGTCATCTAGCAGGTTGCCTGACGGGAGGGTGCACGGCTCCAAGACAGGAGACCGTGCGCTTCATGAGGAACAACTGATCTCCAAATGCTTGCCCCACTCCGGCGGCCGTTGCGCGTAACTCTCCATTCCAGACTGTTCCTCGAATGGATTGCTCAACACCGCATGCAATCTGCGCACTTCTGAATAGTCACCCTGCTCGGCAGCATCGATTGCCTTCTGCGCCAGGTAATTGCGCAGGATGTACAGCGGATTCACCGCATGCATTCGCGCACGGCGCTGTTCCTGATCGGCCGCGCCATCGCGTGCGACGCGGGCGACATAGCGCTCGCCCCAGGCATCGAAACCCTTGATATCGACGAAGTCATCGCGCAGGCGGGCGACGGCCTGTTCGGCTGACTCTTCGCCCAGGCGGCGGAAGAACAGCGTGTAATCGACGCCGCTGTTCTGCATCAGTTGCAGCAGTTGTTCCAACAGTTGCTGGTCGTCGTCCTCGGCGGTGGTGAAGCCGAAGCGGCGGCGCATCAGGTCGAGGTAATGGGCCTGGAACAGTGGCAGGTACAGGCCGAGGGTTTCGCGCAGGGCTTCAACGCTGATGAACGGCGTCAGGGCCTGGGCCAGGGCGCTGAGGTTCCATTGGCCGACCGGCACCTGATTGCTGAAGGAGTAGCGGCCCTGATCGTCGGAGTGGTTGCAGATGAAGTTCGCGTCGAAATCGTCGAGGAAGGCGAACGGGCCGAAGTCGAAGGTGATGCCGAGTATCGACATGTTGTCGGTGTTCATCACCCCGTGGCAGAAACCGTAGGCCTGCCACTTGGCGATCAGTTCGGCGTTGCGCTCGACGATTTCGCGGAACATCGCCAGATAAGGTTCCGGCTGTTCCAGACACTCGGGGTAGTGCATCGCCAACACGTGTTCGCCGAGTTGCTTCTGCTGTTCGGGGCGCTTGGTGTAATAGAAGTATTCGAAGTGGCCGAAACGGATGTGGCTCGGCGCCAGGCGCAGCACCATCGCGGCGCGCTCCTGTTTCTCACGCCAGACTGGAGTGTCGGAGCCGATCACGCAGGCGGCGCGTGACGAAGGAATGTTCAGCGCATGCAGCGCTTCGGAGGCGAGAAACTCGCGGATCGACGAACGCAGCACCGCGCGACCGTCGCCCATGCGCGAGAACGGTGTCTGCCCGGCGCCCTTCAGATGCAAGTCCCAGTGCTCGCCGGCTGCGTTGTAGACCTCGCCCAGCAACAGTCCGCGCCCATCGCCCAGTTGCGGGGTGTAGCCGCCGAACTGATGTCCGGAATAGACCATCGCCCGTGGCTCGGCATCGGCCCACAGCTTGTGGCCGCCGAACAGTTCGGCAAATTCCTGTGTGTCGGCCACCGCCGGGTCGAGATCCAGCAGCGCCAGGGCCGCAGGGCTGGCCACCACCAGCCGAGGATTGTCGATCGGTTCGGGCAGCACATGGGCCGAGAACGCATCGCCCAGGCGGGCGAAGCGGTTGTCGAAGGTCAGTTCGTCGAGGGCTTTCAAGGGCCGGCTCCAGCAGAATGTCCGAGCATTCTGCTGGGATTAGCCGGGTTAGTCGAGTTTGGCCGGCGGCGGTTCCTGCAACGGTTTCTGGTCGTCGCTGACCGGCACGATGGTTTTGGTTTCCGGCTCGATCGGCACCATCTTGTATTCCTGGCCGTGTAGGTTCTTCAGGTAAACCTCCATCTGGCGGAACGAGATGTTGATGTGCTGCTTCTTGAACTCGCGGTTGATGAAGCGGTTGACCTCGTCGAGTACCGGGTTGCGGTCGCCGAGATCACGCACATGCATGCGCAGTTCGTGGTCCAGGGTGCTTTCGCCGAAGTTGAGGAAGTACACGTGCGGCTCGGGTTCCTTGAGCACGCGCGGGTTTTCACGGGCGGCCTTGAGCAGCAGTTCCTTGACCAGATCCAGATCCGAACCGTAATCGACGCCCAGTTTCAGGGTCACCCGAGTGATGG
The DNA here is from genome assembly GCF_900115915.1 of Pseudomonas sp. NFIX49. Lineage (NCBI taxonomy): Bacteria > Pseudomonadati > Pseudomonadota > Gammaproteobacteria > Pseudomonadales > Pseudomonadaceae > Pseudomonas > Pseudomonas sp. NFIX49. The sequence goes on from NZ_FOYE01000004.1 coordinate 354,919, forward strand.
TGTCGGTCAGCGACCAGTTGATCAGTTGCCCGGTGATGAACGTCTTGTTCGGGACAATGATGTCCTTGCGGTCGAAGTCGGTGATGGTCGTGGCGCGGATGCGGATCTTGCTCACCGTACCCGAGAGGTTGCCGATGGTGATGGTGTCGCCGATCCGCACCGGGCGTTCGAACAGGATCATGATACCGGAGATGAAGTTTGCGAAGATCTCCTGCATACCGAAGCCGAGACCCACCGACAGCGCCGCCACCAGCCACTGCAACTTGTCCCAGCTGACGCCGAGGGTCGACAGGGTCGAGACGAAACCGACCCCGGCGATCACGTACGACAGCAGCGTGGTCGTCGCGTAGGCACTGCCCTGGGCCAGATTGAGTTTCGACAGTACGAACACTTCAAGCAGGCCCGGCAAGTTGCGGGCGAGGGCAAAGGTGATGCCGATGATGATCAGCGCGCCGAGCATGTCGCCGATGCTGATCGGCACCATGCTCATATTGGCGCCGGTGCCGCTGGTGTATTCGTAGAGGGTGATGTTGTCGAGGTACGAAAACACCGTGATCAGGTCGGCCCAGACCCAGTACAGCGCGGCGATGAAGCCGCCGAGCAGTGCCAGACGGATCAGGCGCAGAGACTGTTCGTTGACCTTTTCGATGTCCAGGGTCGGCTCTTCGATCACTGCTTCGCCGTCGCCGGCTTCTTTCGCGGCCTGACGTTTGGCCAGGGCGCGCTGGTAGGCCAGACGGCGTGCCGCGACCGCCAGGCCACGGACGAAAGTCGCTTCGATCACCAGCCAGAACATCAGCAGGTACAACGTGTTGATCAGGCGGTCGCTGAGCTTCAGCGCGGTGTAGTAGTAGCCGAAGCACACGGCGACGAACAGCGCGATGGGCAGCAGGGTGAACATCACGCCCACGGCCTTGCGGAACAGCGAGGCGTTTTCGTGGGTCGGGCTGCTGATCAGCAAGCGGCTGAGCAGCCACGCCATCAGCGCATAGCAGGTCAGCACCACCGGCATGCCCAGCACATCGTCGGCCAGTGCCGCCGGTTGCAGTTCGGCAACCGCCACCACCGCCACCAACGCCATGACCACCAGTCCGAGGCGACGCACCCAGCCTTGCAGGAATTCGACCTGCGGCTTCTCCCAGCGGAAGTGCAATTCGGCCACGCCACCCGGCGCGAGGATCCGATAGGCGGTGTAGAACACCAGCCACGCCTGGGCCATTTGCAGCAGCGCCGCGCCCATGTTCGCGTTCTGCCCACGGGCGTCGATCTGCAACGCCAGTCCGCACAGGGCCAGGCCCAGCGCCACCGGCATCGCCAGCAGAATATTGATCAGGATCGCCTGCGGCGTGTGCCACTGACTGTCACGCTTGAAGTGGCCGATGTCCTGGTGAACCTTGTTCAGGCGCGAATACAGTTGCTTGCGCCGCCACAGCAGCGCGCCGATCAGCAGCGCCAGCGGCAGGAACAACAGCGGTCGCTGGGTCAGGCCGTCGGTCAGTTCACTGAGGCTCGAGGCCAGCGGCAAGGTGTCGATCTGACGCTTCAGGCGCTCCGGCACGCCGCGCATCCATTCGGTGTCCAGCGGCTTGTTGCTCGGAATCCAGAACATCTGCTCGTCGAGGGTCGCGCGCAGGCTTTGCGCGGTACTCAGCAGTTGCTTCTGGTTCAGTTGCAGGGTGATCGACTCGTTGAGCATCGCGCTCAGTTCGCGACTCAGTCGCTCCAGCAGATCAACGCGAGTGTTGGCCAGCTCCAGCAGACTCTTGCGAAGTTGTGGCGTGACTTGCTCCGGCGGCTGGGTGGACAGCAGGTTGTCGACGTAAGTCGCCGGATTGCTCAGCTGTTCGCGCTGTTGGTTGATTTCGAACTGGTACAGGCGAATGTCGGCGATCTGGTCCGCCAGATCGCGGTCGACCTTGAGGCGCGGCAGCGCTTGCTTCTGCTTATAGAGAATCTTCGACAGCAGCAGGCTGCCCTTGAGCACGTTGATCTGCTCGTCGAGGGCCGAGTCGCTCTGGGTCACGCTGTCCAGTTGCTGCTTGGTCTGCAGGTTCTGCTGGGTGAGTTCGTTGAGACGGTCGGTGCTTTTGAGCAGGTAGTCGGAGAGCTTGAGGTTGGCCGCGCTTTCCGTGGCGAGCAGGGCGCTGCTGCCGGACTTTTGGGCCTCGATCGACTGCTGCGTCACGGTTTCCTGCGACAGGGTCAAGCGCTTCTGGTTGATCAGGGTTTGCAGTTCCTGGATCTCGCGGTCCAGACGGTCGGATTTTTCCGAAAGCAGGTCATGCTGACTGTTGCCCAGATCCTGCAACTGGTTGTTGCCGGCCAGTTCCTGACGGCGCAGCGGGATCAGCGCGTTCAAGGCGGCCAGTTCGGCGTTGAGCAGGTCGCGCTGCTCGGCGCTGACGGTTTTGCCGGCGTCCTTGCCGGTCTTGAGGATGTTATTGATCTGCTGGATGCGCGTCTGGCTGCTGGAAATCTCGGCCTGGGCACGCTCGGGACGGGTCTGGGCGGTGATGATCAGGCTATTGGCGTCGGCCAGGGCTTTTTGCAGATCGCTTTGCTGGGTCGAGCGCTCGGTGAGCATCTGCTCCAGCTGCTGGATGTTTTCCTTGGGGAAGCGCTGCGCCACCGGCACCACGGCGCTGGCCTTGAGGCGGGTCAGTTCGCGCGAATTCTCGATGGTCTGCTTTGGCGCAGTGGCCAGCTGCTGCTTGAGGTCAATCAGCTTCTGCTCGTAGTCACGCCGGTTGTTGAGCTGGTTCAGCGTGTTTTGCAGGACCGTCTGCAGGGCCTTCTTGTCGGCTTCGGGCAGTTTGCTGTCGGTGAGTTTATCCAGGCTGGCCTGCACGGCGTCGCTGGACGGCGGTTCGGCGGCTTGCAGCGGGCCGACGGAAAGACTCAGGCCCAGCAGGGCCGCGAGGAAAAAGGAGCGCAGGGTAGGCATAGAGACCGGTCAAGCAAGTGAGAGTGGACGCAGTTTAGAGGAAGAGTCCGGGGCCCGGGCGACTTCCTTCGGGGAATCTGACGCCCACTTTGCCGATCTTGTTCCCGTCCATGACCGCAACCGTCCAGTGGGTGTTGTTCCATTCCACCTGGTCGCCAACGATTGGCGCACCGCCGACTTTCTGGGCAATGAAGTGGCCCAGGGTCATGTCCGGATCGATGCCTTCGGCGGGCAGGCCGTACAGGGCGGCAACCGCTTTGAGCTGGGCGTCTCCTTCGAGTACGAAGTCGCCGAAGAAGCGCAGATCGAGGCCGCGTTGCGGCGCCTGGCTGAACAGTTTTCCGAGGGCCGGAAGGTTGTGTTCATGGCCGATAACACACAGCAAATCATCGACTTCCAGCACCGTACTACCCGACGGATGGAGCAGTTGCTGACCGCGAAACAGCGCAGCGATACGGGTGCCTTCGGGCATTTTCAGTTCGCGCAGGGGCGAACCGATGCACCATTTTTCCGCGCCGAGTTTGTAAACGAACAGTTCCCACTCGCTGGTGACGTGCACTTCGAGCGCCGCGCGGGAGATCGGCGCCGGCTCCGGCGGCACCGTCACCTTGAGCAGCTTGGCCACCCACGGCAGGCTCGTGCCCTGCACCAGGAGCGACACCAGCACGATGAAGAACGCGAGGTTGAAGTACAGCTGCGCATTCGGCAGCCCGGCCATCAGCGGGAACACCGCCAGAATGATCGGTACCGCGCCACGCAGGCCGACCCAGGAAATGAAGGCTTTCTCGCGACCGTGGAAGGCCTTGAATGGCAGCAGGCCGACCAGCACCGACAGTGGCCGAGCGAACAAAATCATCCACAGCGCCAGACCCAGCGCCGGCACGGCGATCGGCAGCAGATCATGCGGCGTGACCAGCAAGCCCAGCACCAGGAACATGCCGATCTGCGCCAGCCACGCCATGCCGTCGAGCATGTGCAGGATGCCGTGACGGCTGCGCACCGGGCGGTTGCCGATCACCAGACCACACAGGTACACGGCGAGGAAACCGCTGCCGTGCAGGGCGTTGGTCAGGGCGAACACCACCAGACCGCCGGCGATCACCAGAATCGGATACAGACCGGCCGCCAGATTGATCCGGTTGACCAGTTGCAGCATCAGCCAGCCTCCGCCCAGACCGATCACGCCCCCGATGCCGAACTCGCGGATCAGGTGGGTCAACAGGCTCCAGTGCAGGCCGGTCTGGCCGCTGGCGAGCATGTCGATCAGGGTCACGGTGAGGAACACCGCCATCGGGTCGTTGCTGCCGGATTCGATTTCCAGGCTGGCGGTCACCCGTTCGTTCAGGCCCTTGCCACCGAGCAACGAGAACACCGCGGCGGCGTCCGTGGAGCCGACGATGGCGCCGATCAGCAGGCCTTGAATCAGATTGAGGTCGAACAGCCAGGCGGCGGCCATGCCGGTGAGGCCGGTGGTGATAAGAACGCCGACCGTCGCCAGCGACAAGGCCGGCCACAGGGCCACACGGAAACTGGACACCCGGGTGCGCAAGCCGCCGTCGAGCAGGATCACCGCCAGCGCGAGGTTGCCGACCAGATAGGCCGTCGGGTAGTTATCGAAAATGATGCCGCCGCCATCGACCCCGGCAGTCATGCCGACCGCGAGGATGATCACCAGAATCGGGATGCCGAGACGGGAAGACAGGGAGCTGACAAGAATACTTGCGCCTACCAGCAACGCGCCGATCAAGAACAGGCTGTTGATGGTCGTCGCATTCAAAGGCAGTACTCCAGAAGCGGAAAGACGGGCACAAACTGACCATGCAGTCTGCGTGCCAGCGATTCTAACCTGTTGAAATGTGATGCTGTCAAAAAGCTTTTTCAGCTTGGCGCATGATCGTTCCCACGCTCCGCGTGGGAATGCCTTAATGGACGCTCTGCGTCCGCTTCTGGGACGCGGAGCGTCCCGGGCTGCATTCCCACGCGGAGCGTGGGAACGATCAACCTCTCGATGTGAGAATGATCAAAGGGGGCTTCTATCTCAGAGGCTAAACCGCCCAACCATATTGTTCAGATCCAGCGCCAATCGCGACAGCTCATTACTCGCCGCACTGGTCTGATTCGCGCCGGTCGCCGATTGCACCGACAGATCGCGGATGTTCACCAGGTTGCGATCCACCTCCCGCGCCACTTGCGCCTGCTCTTCAGCGGCGCTGGCGATCACCAGGTTGCGCTCGTTGATTTCGACGATGGCCGTGTTGATGGTGTCCAGCGACAGGCCGGCGCCACGGGCGATGTTCAGGGTCGACTCGGCGCGTTCGGTGCTGTTGCGCATCGAGTCCACGGCGTGTTCGGTGCCGCTCTGGATGCTGCCGATCATGCGCTCGATTTCGCTGGTCGACTGCTGGGTGCGGTGTGCCAGGGCCCGGACTTCATCGGCCACCACGGCAAAACCACGGCCGGCTTCACCGGCACGGGCCGCTTCAATCGCAGCGTTGAGCGCCAGCAGGTTGGTCTGGTCGGCCAGGCCGCGGATCACGTCCAGCACCTTGCCGATGTCGCGGGATTCGTTGGCCAGATCGCCGATCAGGGTGGCGGTGCTCTGCACGTCGGCGCTCATGCGTTCGATGGCGCTGACGGTTTCCTGCACCAGATCACGACCGTCGCCGGCGGAGGTGGTGGCGTTCTTCGAGGCTTCCGAGGTGCTGACCGCGTTGCGCGCGACTTCTTCAACAGCGCTGGTCATCTCGTTGACCGCGGTGGCAGCCTGTTCGATTTCGTTGTTCTGCTGGGTCAGCCCACGGGCGCTTTCGTCGGTGACGCTGTTCAGCTCTTCGGCGGCGGAGGCCAGTTGCGTGGCCGAGCCGGAAATCCGTTGCAGGGTGTCGCGCAGCTTCGATTGCATCTTGGCCATGGCTGCCAGCAGGCGTCCGGCTTCGTCGGTACCATCCACGTGGATCGGCTGGGTCAGGTTGCCCTCGGCGATGGTTTCCGCCGCATCCAGTGCCTTGGCGATTGGCTTGGTGATGCTGCTGGTCAGCAACCAGGCGAACAGCAAGGTCAGGCCGGTGGCGATCACCAGCAGGGTCACCACCAGATTGAACGACATCGAATACTGATCAGTGGCGCCCTGATTGGTCTCGGCGATCTGTTGGGTGTTGATCTCCAGCAAACGTGCGAGGGCGGTATTCACCGCTTCGGAGTTGGCGAGCAAATCGGTGTTGAGCATCTGCCGCAATTCGTCGACCTGATTGTTGCGCGACAGAGTCTTCATCCGGTCTTCGAGTTGACGGTACTGCGCCAGCAACTGCACGTACTGATCGTAAGCGGCGCGTTCTTGCGGGCCATCGATCAGCGGCTCGTAGGCGCGTTGCGCGTCGGCGATCTGCCGGTTGCGCAAATCGAACAGTTCGATGGTTTTTTGCTGGACGTCTGGCTCTCGGTTGATCAGCAACCGATACGACAGCACGCGCAGGCGCAGGGTCAACTGGGTGAATTCGTCGAGGGCCTTGATCGAAGGCACGCTGGTGGTGGCGATGTCTTCGCCTGCTGCGCGGATCTTGCTCATCTGATTCAGGGCGAACACGCCGAGAATCAGCATCAGGCCGCCGATCAGGGCGAAACCGGTGAACGCCCGGGGGGCGATGTTCATATTGCGAAGGGACATGGAGGCGGATACCAGGGAAGGGCCGCATCCGTGCGGGCTGAGACTGCTGTTGGGTGACTTATCGGTCATACGACTAAAGTCTTGAGGCGGTGTGCGTATTTGTCGCACGGGGCGTCGGGCGACGAAGTGCAGGAACCAGATCGGCAGATCACAGTCTCTAACACTCGCAAGAACGGTCGGCCGCCAGGAAAATCAAGGCCTTGCGCCGGTTTAACCCTGGCGTCAACGATGACTTTTCTTTATCGTACGCGCCCTTTGAAAAAGCCCTGGAAGATCAAAATGTTGGAAGCATCCCTCAGCCAATTGGAACAGCTCGTCAGCGACCTGGTGCAACAGAACCAGACCCTGTCGGAAACCAACCAGACCCTGTCCACGGAACTGGCCCAGGCCAAGGATGAAAACGAAAGCCTGCAACTGAGCCTGATGGAACAGGAAGAAAAGCACGGCGCTACCGCCGCGCGCATCCAGGCCCTGGTTGATCGCGTCAACGCAGGTCCTGTCAGCGCATGAACCATGGCACAGCAGGGGTAAAAGTCATCTCCATCATGGGGGAGGACTATTCGATCAAGGCACCGGCCGGGGAAGAACAGACCCTGCTGGACGCTGCGTTGATGCTCAAGGCCGCACTGGCCGACACCAAGAAGAAATACCCGACCCTGATCGGCGACCGCCTGCTGGTGCTGGCGGCGATGAATCTGTGCTCGCAGCAGATTGAAATGAAGAAGCAGCACCAGCAGGAACTCGAGCGTTACCAAGAGCAAGTCAGCGCCACGGTCGAGACCATCGCCAAGACCATCAATCAGGGTTGATGGGTTGCGCACAACCAAAGAATAAGATTGTCGATTGCGCTGTATACAATCGGCACGGCTGTTGCAGTGTTTCAGCCTCTTATTCTTTGGGGGTGCTCCATGCAGTTCTGGCGTCGCAGTATTCAATGGCAGCTGATCCTCGGTATGGGCACCGCCCTGCTGGTCAGCATTCTGATCGTGGTTGGCATTTATACCCTGGTGGTCAACCGCCTCGCCCAGAGCTATCTGGTCGAACAGGCGCTGCCGTCGAGCATCGAAGCGACGCGCAACGACATCGAACGAATCCTCGTTCAACCCCTCACCGCTGCTAAAGACATCGCCAGTAACACCATGGTCCGCGACTGGCTGGCCAACGGTGAAGACTCCGGCAAAACGGCAGGCTTTGCGCAGTATCTGGAAGGCATCCGCGCCGAACACAAGGCGTTCACTGCGCTGATCATCGGCACCGAATCCAATCACTACATCACCGAAAAAGGCCTGGATCGCACCCTCAGTCGATCCAAGCCGGCCGATGCGTGGTTTTACTCGTTTCTCGACAGCAATCAGCCGCGAACCCTGAACATCGACAACGACGGGGCCACCGGAGAGCTGGCGCTGTTCATCGATTTGAAGGTGGAGCAGGCCGGCAAAGTGGTCGGCGTCGCGGGACTCGGGTTGAGCATGAAAGAGCTGTCGGAGCTGATCCACAACTTCAGCTTCGGGGAGCGAGGCAAGGTCTATCTCGTGCGTTCCGACGGCTTGATCCAGGTCCATCCCGAGGCGCAGTTCAGCGGCAAGCGCACCTTGAGCGAGCAGATCGGCACCTCGGCAGCACAAGCGGTCATGGGCCATAAAGCGGCTAGCAACAGCAGTTTCCAGCGCGACGGCGAAGATTTCCTCGCCTTCAGCCTGCCCCTGCGCGACCTCGGCTGGACCCTGGTGGCCGAAGTGCCGCAGTCGCAGATCTACGCCGAAGCCCGCCGGGCGATGTGGATGAGCAGCGGCATCGGCTTGGTGGTGGCGCTGGTTTGCCTGGCGCTGGTGATCTGGCTGGCTCAGGGGTTGGTCCGACCGATTCGTCAGGTAACAGCGGCGCTGGTAGCAATCGGTAGCGGTGGTGGAGATTTGACTCACCGGTTAGATTCCAGCCGTGCCGATGAACTGGGCGACCTCGCCCGGGGCTTCAACCGTTTCCTCGACAGCCAGCGCGGGATGATCGGCGAAGTGCTGACCACCAGCGAACGTCTGCGCATTGCCGTCGGCCAGGTGGCCAGGGTTGTGGATAACACCGCCGAACGCTCCGGTCGCCAGCAGGAAATGACCGACATGGTCGCCACTGCCGTCCACGAAATGGGCCTGACCGTGCAGGAGATCGCCCAGAACGCCGGCAACGCCGCGCTCGCCTCGCAAACCGCCCGCGACGAAGCGCTGCAGGCGCGAGAGGTGGTCGGCGGCTCGATTCGCCATATCGAAAGCATGTCCGATGAAATTGGCGTCGCGGCCGGCGCGGTGGGTGAGTTGGCGCATCAGGTGGCGTCGATCGATCAGGTGCTGGCGGTGATTCGCGGGGTGTCCGAGCAGACCAACCTGCTGGCGTTGAACGCTGCCATCGAGGCTGCTCGAGCTGGCGATATGGGGCGTGGTTTTGCAGTGGTGGCCGACGAGGTGCGGACATTGGCGCGCCGGACTCAGGCGTCTACCGACGAGATTCAGCAGATGATCGGCAGCCTCAAGCAGGGGGCGGAGAATGCGGTGTCGTCGATGCGCACCGGGCAGGCCGCGACGGGCACCGGAGTCGAATCGAGCCAGCGTACCGGGGCGTCTTTGACTGCGATTACCGGGCAGGTCGAGCGCATCAGCGACATGAACCATCAGGTGGCGACGGCGACTGAGGAACAGTCGGCGGTGACCGAGGAGATCAACCGCAACGTGCAGGGCATTTCCGATCTGGCCCGGGCGACGGCGGGGGAGGTCCGCGCCTGTCGTGAGGATTGTCAGATGTTGCAGCGGCTGGCGGATGATCTGGCGCGGCAGATGGGTGGGTTCAAGTTGAGCTGACTGATCGTTCCCTGTCGAGGCACCGATCGTTCCCATGCTCCGCGTGGGAATGCCTCCTGTGACGCTCTGCGTCACGATCTCAAAGGGACGCGGAGCGTCCCGGGCTGCATTCCCACGCAGAGCGTGGGAACGATCATTAAGAGGTCAGAACCACGCATCCTGCATTGCCAGACACGTATCATCCCGCGCCTCCAGCAACGCCAGCTCATGCTGGCACCCCGGCACTTCCCACGTCAGGAAATAACGCGCCGCCTGCAACTTGCCCTTATAGAAGTCGGCATCCGCCGCGTTCCCCTTGGCCAACCCTTCCTCGGCGCGAATCGCCTGCTCCAGCCAGCGCCAGCCAATCACTGCATGCCCGAACACCTTCAGGTACAGCGCCGAATTCGCCAGACTGCTGTTGACCTTGCCCTGTGCCAGATCGGTCAGCAGGCCGATGGTCACCGTCTGTAGGCGCGCCACCAGTTTCTCCAGTGGCTCACGCAGTGCGGTCAACGATTCGTACGCCACCGCGCGCTCGGCGGTGTCGGCGATCAGGCGGATCAGTTGCTTGAGTCCGGCGCCGCCGTTCTGCGCCAGTTTGCGTCCCAGCAAGTCCAGCGACTGAATGCCGTGGGTGCCTTCGTGGATCGGGTTCAAACGGTTGTCGCGGTAGTACTGCTCCACCGGGTATTCGCGGGTGTAACCGTGGCCGCCGAGAATCTGGATCGCCAGTTCGTTGGCCTTGAGGCAGAACTCCGATGGCCAGGATTTGACGATCGGGGTCAGCAAATCCAGCAGTTCATGGGCCTGTTTGCGCTCGGTCTCGGTTTCCAGCGTAGTGGTGTCATCGAACAGCCGCGCCGCGTACAGACCGAGATCGAATGCCCCTTCGACGTAGGATTTCTGCGTCAGCAGCATGCGTCTGACATCCGCGTGCTGAATGATCGCTACCGGCGCCGTCGTCGGATCCTTGCTGTCCGGCACTCGGCCCTGCGGACGTTCGCGAGCGTATTCCAGCGAGTACAGATAACCGGCATAACCGAGCATCACCGCGCCCATGCCGACGCCGATCCGCGCCTCGTTCATCATCTGGAACATGTAGCTCAAGCCGTGATGAGGCTTGCCCACCAGATAACCGACACACTCGCCGTTATCGCCGAAGTTCAGCGCCGTGGATGTCGTTCCGCGCCAGCCCATCTTGTGGAAAAGCCCGGCCAGCAGCACGTCGTTGCGCTTGCCGAGGCTGCCGTCATCGTTGACCAGAAACTTGGGCACGATGAACAGCGAAATACCCTTCACCCCGGCCGGTGCGTCCGGCAGCTTGGCCAGCACCATGTGCACGATGTTTTCCGAGAGCGGGTGATCGCCGCCGGAGATGAAGATCTTGTTGCCCTTGAGGCGATAAGTGCCGTCGGACGCAGGCTCGGCGCGGGTACGAATATCCGACAGCGACGAACCGGCATGGGGCTCGGTCAGGGCCATGGTGCCGAAGAAGCGGCCGTCGATCATCGGTTGCAGGAAGCGTTGCTTCTGCTCTTCGGTGCCGAAGCTTTCGATCAGGTTGGCCGCGCCCATGGTCAGGAACGGATAGGAAGTCGACGCCGCGTTGGCCGATTGGAAGTGGGCGAAGCAGGCCTGGGACAACAATGTAGGAAGTTGCATGCCGCCGGCGTCGAAACTGCGCGCCGCGTTGAGGAATCCGGCTTCGAGGAAGGCGTCCACCGCCGGTTTCACTTCGGGAATCAGAATCGCCTGACCGTTCTCATAGCGCGGTTCGTTCTCGTCGCCCTTGCGGTTGTGCGGCGCGAAGTACTTTTCAGCGATATTGCGTGCCGTGCCAATGGCGGCATCGAAGGTTTCGCGATTGTGCTCGGCAAACCGCTCGCGCCGGGTCAGGCCCTCGGCATCGAGGACTTCGTACAGCTCGAAAGCCAGATTGCGGGAACTGAGCAGCGTCTCGGACATGGCGGCCTACCTTTTTTTGGAATGGGCCGAGTCTAGGCGTGCGAATAAAGCCTGAACAGGAAGATTGATAACGGTGATGGAGAGGCCAAAAAAATGGGCGCCGGTGAGGGCGCCCATTTCTATGTTCCTGTGCTGATCGTTCCCACGCTCTGCGTGGGAATGCCTCAAGGGACGCTCCGCGTTCCAGCCGCGCTGCCAACTTCAAGTCTGACACCGATGGGACGCGGAGCGTCCCGGGCTGCATTCCCACGCGGAGCGTGGGAACGATCTCGCGAGAGTTAGCCGATGGTCATCAGGCTGGCGTTACCGCCTGCTGCCGCGGTGTTGACGCTCAACGCGCGCTCGATCACCAGACGCTCCAGCGCAATGTTGGTCTCGCCCTGGGACAGGCCCTGAACTCCAACAATGGCGCCAGCACGCTTGGCGATCTGCTGGCAGACCGCGCGCAACTGGTCGGAATGGCCGTGATGCAGAACCGCATCGAACACCACGTCGTCCTTGTTCCAGTCGGAAACCAGTTTGATCCGCGCCTGAATTTCCTTCGGCAGGCGTGCGAACAATGCCTTGCTGGTGTCGGATTCCGGCCAGACCGCCGAACCGCCTACAGCCAGTACCGCCGCGAGTTGGGTCAGCAGATCACCTTCGATGTCCGCCAGGCACAGCACGTGCTCGCGCGGCAGGATCGCGTAGCTGTTCTTCTCGCCGGTCGGGCCGGCCAGTACGCGGGTGATACCGCTTTGCGACTGCGCTGCGTACTGCACGCACAGAGTGCTCAGATCGGCGAACTTGTTGCTGTCGGCCCAGCCTTTCAGGGCGGTCAGCGGTTTGCTCATGGCGTCGCGCAGACGAACGTCCGGCGCCACGGCAGCATCACCGCGAGCGAAGGACTGTTCGATGGCATCGGTAGGACGCGTCGACAGCAGACGGTACAGGTACAGCGGGCCACCGGCTTTCGGGCCAGTACCCGACAGGCCTTCGCCACCGAACGGTTGGACGCCGACCACGGCACCGACGATGTTGCGGTTGACGTAGACGTTGCCGGCGTTGACGTTGTCGATCACCTTGGCGATGGTCTCGTCGATGCGGGTGTGCACGCCGAGGGTCAGGCCGTAACCGGAGGCGTTGATCTGGGCGATCAACTGGTCGATCTCTTTACGCTTGTAGCGCACCACGTGCAGCACCGGGCCGAAGATCTCGCGTTGCAGCTCGTCGAAGCTTTCCAGCTCGATCAGGGTCGGCATGACGAAGGTGCCGCGTTTGACTTCCTCCGTGTCGGCGATGGCCACCTGGTACACGTTGCGACCTTTGTCGCGCATGCCCTGGATGTGCTTCTCGATACCGGCCTTGGCTTCGGCGTCGATCACCGGACCGATGTCCACGGACAGGCGCTCCGGGTTGCCGAGACGGCTTTCAGCCATCGCACCCTTGAGCATTTCGATGACGCGATCAGCGGAATCTTCCTGCAGGCACAGGACGCGCAGGGCCGAGCAACGCTGACCGGCGCTGTCGAAGGCCGACGACACCACGTCGATCACCACCTGTTCGGTCAGTGCCGAAGAGTCGACGATCATCGCGTTCTGGCCGCCAGTTTCGGCGATCAGCGGAATTGGACGGCCCTGGTTGTCGAGGCGGCCGGCGATGTTGCGTTGCAGCAGGCGGGCGACTTCGGTGGAGCCGGTGAACATCACGCCTTTGACGCGCTCATCGCCCACCAGACCGGCGCCGACGGTTTCACCGCGACCCGGCAGCAGTTGCAGCACGCCTTCCGGAATCCCGGCTTCGAGCAGCAGACGCACGGCTTGTGCGGCGACCAGCGGAGTCTGCTCGGCCGGTTTGGCCAGCACCGGGTTACCGGCGGCCAGTGCGGCGGCAACCTGACCGCTGAAGATCGCCAGCGGGAAGTTCCACGGGCTGATGCACACCACCGGGCCCAGTGGGCGGTGGGCGTCGTTGCTGAAATCGTTGCGTGCCTGCACCGCGTAATAACGCAGGAAGTCGACCGCTTCGCGGACTTCGGCGATGGCGTTGGCGAAGGTCTTGCCGGCTTCGCGGGCCAGCAGGCCCATCAGCGGCTGGATCTCGCCTTCCATCAAGTCAGCGGCACGTTCCAGAATCGCGGCACGTTCGGCGGGCGGGGTGGCCTGCCAGATCGGCGCGGCGTTGAGGGCGCATTGAATGGCGTTGTCGACGTCTTCGACCGTGGCTTCCTGCACGTGGCCGACCACGTCACGCAGATCGGACGGGTTCAGCACCGGTGCCGGCGCTTCGTTGCTGGAGGCGCAACCGAGCATCGGCGCGGCTTTCCAGTTGTTGTGCGCAGTCGCCAGCAGGGCGCAGGACAGTGAGGCCAGACGATGTTCGTTGGCCATGTCGATGCCGGCGGAGTTGGCGCGCTCGGAACCATACAGGTCACGCGGCAGCGGAATGCGCGGGTGCGGCAGGCCGAAACCACCTTCCACGGTTGCCATCTGCTCGATCTGCGCAACTGGATCGGCGACCAGTTCCTGAATCGAAATCGACTGGTCGGCGATGCGGTTGACGAACGAGGTGTTGGCGCCGTTTTCCAGCAGACGACGTACGAGGTACGCCAGCAGGGTTTCGTGGGTGCCGACCGGAGCGTACACACGGCACGGACGGTTCAGCTTGCCTTCGGAAACTTTGCCTACAACCTGCTCGTACAACGGTTCGCCCATGCCGTGCAGGCATTGGAATTCGTACTGGCCCGGGTAATAGTTCTGACCGGCAATGTGATAAATCGCCGACAGGGTGTGGGCGTTGTGCGTGGCGAACTGCGGGTAGATGACTTCCGGCACCGACAGCAGTTTGCGGGCGCAGGCGATGTAGGAAACGTCGGTGTACACCTTGCGGGTGTAGACCGGATAGCCTTCCAGGCCTTCGACCTGGGCACGCTTGATTTCGCTGTCCCAGTACGCGCCTTTCACCAGACGGATCATCAGGCGATGACGGCTGCGGCGAGCCAGGTCGATCACGTAGTCGATCACGTACGGGCAACGCTTCTGGTAGGCCTGGATCACGAAACCGATGCCGTTCCAGCCGGTCAGTTGCGGCTCGAAGCACAGGCGCTCGAGCAGATCCAGCGACAGCTCCAGGCGGTCAGCTTCTTCGGCGTCGATGTTCAGGCCGATGTCGTATTGCTTGGCCAGCAGGGTCAGCGACAGCAGGCGCGGGTACAGCTCGTCCATCACGCGCTCGTACTGGGCACGGCTATAACGCGGGTGCAGGGCCGACAGTTTGATCGAAATGCCCGGGCCTTCATAAATCCCACGGCCGTGGGACGCTTTGCCGATCGAGTGAATGGCTTGTTCGTACGAGGCCAGGTACTTCTGGGCGTCGTGTTCGGTCAGCGCCGCTTCACCAAGCATGTCGTAGGAATAACGGAAGCCCTTGGCTTCGAACTTGCTCGCATTGGCCAGGGCCTCGGCGATGGTTTCGCCGGTGACGAACTGCTCGCCCATCAGGCGCATGGCCATGTCGACGCCCTTGCGGATCATCGGCTCGCCGCTCTTGCCGATGATGCGGCTCAGGGAAGAAGTCAGGCCGGCTTCGTTGTGGGTGGAGACCAGTTTGCCGGTCAGCAGCAGGCCCCAGGTTGCGGCGTTGACGAACAACGACGGGCTGTTGCCCAAGTGCGGCTGCCAGTTGCCGGTGCTGATCTTGTCGCGGATCAGCGCATCGCGAGTGCCTTTGTCCGGGATCCGCAGCAGTGCTTCGGCCAGGCACATCAGCGCCACGCCTTCCTGGGACGACAGGGAAAATTCCTGCAACAGGCCCTGAACAATGCCTGCACGACCGCCGGCACTCTTCTGGTTACGCAGTTTTTCCGCGATGGTTGCGGCGAGTTTGTTGGTAGCTTCGGCCATCGGCGCCGGCAGGCGCGCCTGCTCGATCAGCATCGGCACCACTTCCGGCTCGGGGCGACGGTAAGCGGCGGTGATCGAGGCGCGCAGCACCGATTGCGGCAGGATGCTTTCAGCAAATTCGAGGAAGCATTGGTGCGCGTGATCGGTGTGGACTTCACCTGCGTCGTCGGTGTCCTTGGCGGACAAACCGTTCAGCTCGGTCAGGGTTGCACCACCCTCGAGTTTTTCCAGGTAATTGAAAATTGCCTGCTTGATCAGCCAGTGCGGTGTGCGATCAATCGAGGTTGCGGCGGCCTTCAGGCGCTCGCGGGTCGGGTCGTCAAGTTTGACCCCAAGGGTGGTGGTAGCCATATTTTTATCCTCATAGGTGCCGCAGTTGCGCGACAACAGCTGGCGGCAAGATTAGCCGCGAGCCGAAACAGGTGCAACCGGGTGCAACCCTTTTTTGTCGGAATATTCTGCAGCTCGTCAGGAAATAATTTCTGGTACGAAAGTGCTGCTCCTGCTTGGTGCTTTTGCTTCTAGAAAAGCGTTGTCACTGCGTTAAAAGGGAGCAAAAAGCCACTTCCGTAGGATAAATCCGACTGGGTGCAACTAATTCTCAAGAAACTGGTTGCACCTGTTTTGCTTTGTTGCATAGGATTCGCGCCCAAGGTGCAACCGGGGAAACCCGACGCACCGGCCAATGGCTTTCCTGGGGAAACATTGGTCATAAATGCGCGGCCGTGCGAATCGTCTGTCAGGCATCAGTCTGCAAACGGTGCAACCGCCGCCGCTACATAAAAACAAAGCCAGGGCACGTACGTAATGAGCGCAAGCAATCCAACCCTGATCACGTTCGTGATCTACATCGCAGCAATGGTGCTGATCGGCTTCATGGCCTATCGCTCCACCAACAACCTTTCTGACTACATTCTGGGTGGCCGCAGCCTGGGCAGCGTGGTAACGGCATTGTCCGCCGGCGCTTCCGACATGAGCGGCTGGTTGCTGATGGGCCTGCCGGGCGCCATCTACATGTCCGGCCTGTCCGAAAGCTGGATCGCCATCGGCCTGATCGTCGGTGCCTACCTGAACTGGCTGTTCGTCGCCGGCCGTCTGCGTGTTCAAACCGAGCACAACGGCGATGCGCTGACCCTGCCGGACTACTTCTCCAGCCGTTTCGAAGACAAAAGCGGTCTGCTGCGCATCATTTCGGCGGTGGTGATTCTGGTGTTCTTCACCATTTATTGCGCTTCCGGCATCGTGGCCGGTGCCCGCCTGTTCGAAAGCACCTTCGGTATGTCCTACGAGACCGCGTTGTGGGCCGGTGCTGCGGCGACGATTGCCTACACCTTCGTCGGCGGTTTCCTCGCGGTGAGCTGGACCGATACCGTACAAGCCACGCTGATGATCTTCGCCCTGCTGCTGACGCCGATCATCGTGCTGCTGGCTACCGGCGGCGTCGACACCACGTTCCTGGCCATCGAAGCACAGGACCCGAGCAACTTCGACATGCTCAAAGGCACCACTTTCATCGGCATCATCTCGCTGATGGGTTGGGGTCTGGGCTACTTCGGCCAGCCGCACATCCTTGCGCGCTTCATGGCCGCTGATTCGGTGAAATCGATCGCCAACGCCCGTCGCATCTCCATGACCTGGATGATCCTGTGCCTGGGCGGCACCGTGGCCGTGGGCTTCTTCGGTATCGCCTACTTCTCGGCGCACCCGGAAGTCGCGGGTCCAGTGACCGAGAACCACGAGCGTGTGTTCATCGAACTGGCGAAGCTGCTGTTCAACCCGTGGATCGCCGGTGTACTGCTGTCGGCCATTCTGGCTGCCGTGATGAGCACCCTGAGCTGCCAGTTGCTGGTGTGCTCGAGCGCCCTGACCGAAGACTTCTACAAGGCTTTCCTGCGCAAAAACGCTTCCCAGGTTGAGCTGGTCTGGGTCGGTCGTGCCATGGTGTTGCTGGTTGCACTGATCGCCATCGCGATGGCCGCCAACCCGGATAACCGTGTGCTGGGTCTGGTGTCCTACGCCTGGGCTGGTTTCGGTGCAGCGTTCGGTCCTGTGGTGCTGATCTCGGTGATCTGGAAGAAGATGACCCGTGACGGCGCTCTGGCCGGCATCCTGGTCGGCGCAATCACCGTGATCGTGTGGAAGCATTTCGAGCTGCTGGGTCTGTACGAAATCATCCCGGGCTTCATCTTCGCCAGTCTGGCGATCTACCTGGTCAGCCTGATGGGCCAGCCTAGCGCCGGCATGGTTCAGCGCTTTGAAGCGGCCGAGAAGGATTTCCATCTGAACAAGTGATGGGAATGAGCTGAGGCTCACAAGAAAACGGCCCGCTTCCTGCCAGGAAGCGGGCCGTTTTTTATTGCCTGCGATTTTTCCGAAGGAAAAGTCTGTAGTCGAATGCGCCGATTCTTGAAGGGGAGATCGAAGTTTCAAGTAGGGAAAATCTGATTTTTCAGTCACCCAACCTGCATCCCTTGCCCCTCATGCAGAATCGCCCGCCCTCAATCTGCAGAGAGACATCGGATGTTCGCGCCTGCCAATCAACCGCGTTTCACGTTGACCGTCGAAGGCGCCCAGTTTGACCTCAAAGTCCTTGAGTTCACGGGCAAGGAAGCCATCAGCCAACCCTTCCGCTTTGACCTGGAGCTGGTCAGTGAGCGGCCGGACCTGGATCTGGAAAGCCTGCTGCACTGTCAGGCTTTTCTGAGTTTTGATGAAGACGGTTCCGGTATCCACGGTCAGATCTATCGGGTTGGGCAGGGGGATTCCGGCAAGCGTCTGACCCGCTATCACGTCAGTCTTGTTCCGCGTCTGGCCTATTTGGGTCACCGGATCAATCAGCGAATTTTCCAGCATCAGAGCGTGCCGCAGATCGTGACGCAGATCCTCAAGGATCACGCGATCCTGCGCGATGCCTTTGAATTTCGCCTCGGCAGTGATTACCCGGCGCGTGAATATTGCGTGCAGTACGCCGAGAGCGATCTGGCGTTCATCCAGCGGCTGTGTGCCGAAGTCGGCATTCATTTCCATTTTCAGCACAGTCCCGATGGGCATCTACTCGTATTCGGCGACGATCAAACGGTATTCCCCCGTCTGGCCGAGCCGACGCTGTACCTGCCGGGCAGTGGCATGGCTGCGGCGGCGCCGGCGATCAAGCGCTTCACCGTTCGAGTGGAAACCCGCACCAGTGTGGTCACCCGGCGTGATTACGACTTCACCAAACCCCGGCTGGCGCTGCAAAGTCGCGCCGAAAGCGAGCAGCGCCCGGTGCTGGAGGATTACCACTTTCCCGGCCAGTTCACCGAGCGCGAAACCGGCAAGCAACTGGCCCAGCGCACCCTTGAGCGGCATGTCGCCGACTATCGTCAGGCCGAGGGCCGCAGCGATCAATCTGCCTTGGTCAGTGGACATTTCCTGCAACTGACCGAGCATCCGCGCCAGGATTTGAACGACCTCTGGCTGCTGACCTCTCTCGAACACCATGGCCGACAGCCGCAAGTGCTGGAGGAATCGGTCACCAGCGACGGTGATGAATTCCAGGGTTACCGTAATACCTTTCTCGCCACGCCGTGGGACGTGTTCTTCCGCCCGCCGATGGGCCCGGAAAAACCACGGATGCTCGGCTATCAACCGGCCGTGGTCACCGGCCCGAAAGACAGTGAAATCCATTGCGACGAGTATGGCCGGGTCAAGGTGCAACTGGCCTGGGATCGCGACGGTGAGCTCAATGAGCATTCCAGCTGCTGGCTGCGGGTCGCCAGCGGCTGGGCCCATGATCGTTATGGCAGCGTGCTGATTCCGCGGGTCGGCATGGAAGTGCTGGTGGGGTTCATCGATTCCGACGCCGACAAACCGCTGGTCATGGGTTGCCTGCCGAACGCCGCCACTCCGGTGCCGCTGGATCTGCCGGCCGACAAGACCCGCAGTATTTTCCGCAGCCAGAGTAGTCCCGGTGGTGGGGGCTACAACGAATTGCGTATCGAAGATCGCAAGGGCGCCGAGGAAATCTACCTGCGCGCCCAGCGAAACTGGACGCAGCATGTACTGAATGATCAACAGGTACAGGTGGATAACCAGCGCAGTGTTGTCGTCACCGGCCTCGCCAAACACGAGCTGAAAGCCGATGAGCAGCGCATCACCCACGGCCAGCGCCAGACCGAGGTGAGGCAGGACGACCACCTTACGGTGGCCGGCGACCGGCACATCCGCGTGAGCAATCAGGCGATCAACGCCAGTGCTCAATTCCACGTCAGCGCCGGTCAGCAAGTGGTGATCGACGGCGGCGCGAGCGCGACGATTCAGGCGGGCGGGCAGTGGATCAACATCGGCCCCGGCGGGATCTTCAGCAGCGTACCGATCGTTGTGGGTGGTGCGCCGATGGCGGCGATGAGTGCGGCGCCGACAGTGCCGGGGTTGCCGGAGAAACTGGTGGCGGCCCCGGCTGCGATTCTGACTGCCGCGCAAATCATGAGCCTTAAAGGTGATGCGCCTTTCTGTGAAGAATGCGAGCGCTGCAAGGACGGTGTGTGCCCAACTCCGACTCTGCCCCCGAGTAGCTTGACCGACTCCCCAAAGCCCTCGGCCCGGCCGACGCCTTCCGGCGTTGAGCCGGGCTTTCATATTGTTGAACAGGGAATGTCTCGGGCAGCGCTTGAATCAACGTTGTTCCCGCAGCCGGATCCTGCCGTGCTGGATAAATTCCGCAGTCTTAATCCACAACTCACGCAATACGCAAAACCCGGTCAACTTATTGTCCTGAGTGATCCACGTAATACGCAGTGCACGCGCGAAGAAGCGTTGTTGATGGAGGCGGCGCAGAAGGTTGATGCGGCGCTGACGCCAATGAGTGATGCGGAGGCTGAGTTTATGGTTCGACATCACGGTGAGATTCAGTCGTTTTTATCTCAGGGTTCGACGGCCGTGGGGATCGGCTCGGCGATGTTCAGTAATCATCTGGACAATCTTGGCAAGACGCTGGCAGAGCTGGAGATACTGCATAAGCAAACCTTTGATAAACACGGAAAGCTTCAGGGCGCTGATTTCTTTTCCAAGCGCAAAAAGTTGATGGCGCAGCTGGATGGCAGTCTTAGCCCGCTAGTGCGTAAAACGGCTGGTTTGCCCGATCATCCAAACCTGAAAAAAACGTTGGGTATTTCCAGCCGGAGTCTCGTTCACCATTGGAGCAAGGCTGGTATTGCGGGTGAGATTCCCGGATACGCAACGCATATTCAAGGCGTAAGTAAGGCCAGCAAGGTGATCAAGTTAGGTGGTTGGGTTGGGGTTGGTCTGGGGGCGACGGCTTCGGGGTTAAAGGTCAGGGAGACTTGCCGGCTAGGTACGGAGGAAGCTTGCAGGAAAGTGAAGTTCACCGAGACGGCGAAATTTGCCGGTGCATTTGGGGGAAGCCTCGGTGGTGGTATCGCGGGCTCTCTTGTATGCGTTGGCATTGGCCTGGGTACTGCAGGAACAGGTGGGGTGCTTTGCTCATTGGTTCTGGTCGGGGCTGGAACTTTTGGAGGGGGAGTGGGTGGCGAGATTTTGGGTGAAAAGGTTGGTGAGGTCATTTATGAGGGAGTCGGCACATGACGAAGGCTGATGAAATCTGGTTCGTTTTGACTTTTGGCGGAGTGTTCTTTGGTCTTGCTTTCATATCTGTTGTCGGTCAGGTCTATCTGGCTCTATTCAGAAAGGAGGCGATTTTTCGTTTTCTCAGTAATTCGCAAGGCGTGTCAGTGCGTAAGCCTCTGAGTGGTGGGGTTTTGGGTGCTTATTTCATGTTGGCGTGCATAGGCTCGTACCTGCTCCTGCCATCCCGGGCAATCAAGGGGGGGGCTTTGGATGGGAGTGACTTACTGAATTTTCCGAAGGGTTTGTTGCGTTTGATTCGCTTTGTGTATTTATCGGCATTTGGAAGTTTCGTAGTGATGGTTGTTTTTTTATTGGTTACGAACTTTATGGGGTGGATTGAATGAAATTGAATGACTGGCAGTTATAGGTTTATGAGAGACGATTCTGTTAGAAATTGGCTTCAAACCCACCCCCTTGACAGTGCTGAACAACTCTTCGCCATCTTCTGCAATGCGAGCATCGCCGAGCCGTTCAAAGTTTGGCAACGCTCGAAGTTTGCGTCGGCACCTAGCCCTGTTTGGGCGGATACGATCTATACCGAGTGGGATGCGGTGATGCCCTACGTGGGAATCGTCGACGCGGGCAGTGAGTTTCTGGATTGGGTGGCGACCACGGAGTCTCGCGACTGGGGTTGGCTGGCGGTTTCTTCGGCGGGGCTTGAGGCGGTGGTCGAGCACTTTCGCAGTTTGACCCAGGTGCTGATGCCGGACGGGAAAGCGGTGTTCTTCCGCTTTTGGGATGGGCGGTTTTTGTTGCCGATCCTTGAGTCGTCCGAGGTGGATGCCGGGCAATTGCTGCCGGTTCTCACGCGAGGCTTGATCAACGGTCAGGCCGTCGAGATCGGGGGCAGGGCGCGGGTCTCGGGTCGGGAGTTTCCCTGGTGGTCGGTGCCGGAAAAGCTGCTGGCGCAATTCGGTAGTGATGCCCGAATCAACAATGCCTTGCAGTGGTTGAGCGAGGAACAACCGGCGTTGTTCGAGGCGCTTCCCGCCGATGTCTTGCGCTGCAAGGTTGTCAGGTTTTTTGCGGTTTCAGCGTCGGACGAATCGTCGGCTTCGGCATTGCTGGACTACTTGCGGGACGAGTCAGAGTGAAATTTCCGGGCAAAGGCTTCGGACGTTTCCTGCGAGTTGCGGCGGTTTGCGTGAACTGGTGGGCGAGGTGGTGCGGGGATAGTCTTTGGTTGTCTCCGCAAGTGTGGAGACAGGGCGTAGGAGCCCTGATTTCAGAGCAGTGCATAAGCGTCGTTGCCCGATTTGCGGCAGTCTTCGCTCGACCGTAAGATCTTTTGCGGCGGTTATGCGCGGGCACGCTTCGGCGTGGCTGAGTGCTCTGGTCTCAGTCCTCCTACCCCGCGCATGGCTGCCACCCAATCCTGTAGGAGGGAAACGGTGTGCGCCTCTTTCACTACCAGAGGATTAAACAATGAGCACGCTTCATCCAGATCCACCCTACGAACCCTTCATCCCCCACCCCGACAACCGCCTCATGGCGCTGACCAGCAACTGCAACGACATGCCCACCCTGTTCATCGACACCCACGCCCCGCTCGACATCCTGATGGACGCCGCCAACTACCGCATCCGCGCCGTGATTCAGGTCCTGGAAAACATGTGCATGCGCGGCTCGGTCGAGTGCGACTCGGTCATCCTCAGCGACTTCGCCCAACTCTGCGTAATTCCGCTGCGTGACGGCTGTGATGTCTTGGATGTGATTGGCAAACGCCTACACGCCATACCGTCCTGACTCGATCGTTCCCACGTCGAGGCGTCAAACCGTCTACGTGGGAATGCCTCCAGGGATGCACCGCGTTCCAGGCGTCCACCGCAATTGGGGCTGATACCCCATGGACGCGGAGCGTCACGGGCTGCATTCCCACGCAGAGCGTGGGAACGATCATTAGTGCAGCGGCACGCCACTCAGCTGCGAGCCCCTGACTTGCCGCCCGGTAAAAGGTAAACTTCACGGCCCTCGCAGGAGCAGCCATGAATTATCGTCACGCCTTCCATGCCGGCAATCACGCCGATGTGTTCAAACACCTGACCTTGACCCGCCTCATCGCCCTGATGTCACGCAAGGAGCAGCCGTTTGCCTATCTCGACAGCCATGCCGGCATCGGTCTGTATGACCTGCAGGGCGATCAGGCCAACCGTACCGGCGAGTACCTGGAAGGCATCGCGCGGTTGTGGGATCAGCCGGATCTGCCGGCGCTGACTGCCGACTACATGAAAGTGCTGCACGAGATGAACCCGGATGGCCAGTTGCGTTATTACCCGGGTTCGCCGGAGCTGGCGCGGCGTCTGACTCGTTCCCAGGATCGGGTGATGCTCAACGAGAAGCACCCCGAAGACGGCGTCCTGCTCAAGGACAACATGGCCGGTGATCGTCGGGTCAAAGTGCATCTGGGCGAGGGCTGGCATGTCGCCCGGGCGATGTTGCCGGTGCAGGAGAAACGCGCGGTGATGCTGATTGATCCGCCGTTCGAACAGCTCGATGAAATGCAGCGTTGTGCGGCGTCGATGAAAGAGGCCATCGGCCGGATGCGCCAGACCGTCGCGGCGATCTGGTATCCGGTGAAGGATCAGCGCGCATTGCGTCGTTTCTATCAGGATCTGGCCGGCACCGGTGCGCCGAAGTTGTTGCGGGTCGAGCTGCTGGTGCATCCGCTGGATACGCCGAACAGCCTGAACGGCTCCGGGCTGGCGATTGCCAATCCGCCGTGGGGGCTGGAGGAAGAATTGCGTGAGCTGCTGCCGTGGCTGTCCAGGAAACTTGGGCAGACCCAGGGTGGGTGGCAGATGGACTGGTTGATCGCCGAAAGCTGATCAACCGTCAATGATCGTTCCCACGTCGAGGCGTCGAACCGTCCGCGTGGGAATGCCTCAATGGACGCTCTGCGTCCGCTATTGGGACGCGGAGCGTCCCGGGCTGCATTCCCACGCGGAGCGTGGGAACGATCAGTGGCCGCGATCAGTCGAGGTGGTCAGTTACCCGCCAGACTCGGTGGCATGCAAACGCCCGTGCCGCCAATCCCGCAGTAGCCTTCCGGATTTTTCGCCAGATACTGCTGGTGATAGGCCTCGGCGAAGTAAACGGTCGGCGCCTGTTCAATCTCGGTGCTGATTTCACCCAGACCCGCCTTCGACAATTCCGCCTGATAAACAGCCTTGCTCTTCAACGCCGCCTCCAGTTGCTCCGGATGGGTCGCGTAGATCACCGAACGGTACTGGGTGCCGATGTCATTGCCCTGGCGCATGCCCTGCGTCGGGTTGTGCAGTTCCCAGAACATCGCCAGCAGCTCTTCGTAGCTGACCTTGGCCTTGTCGAACACCACCAGCACCACTTCAGCATGGCCGGTCAGGCCCGAGCAGACTTCTTCGTAGGTCGGGTTTGGCGTGTAACCGCCGGCGTAACCGACCACGGTGCTGACCACGCCTTCGCGCTGCCAGAAGCGGCGCTCGGCACCCCAGAAGCAGCCCAGGCCGAAGATCGCGAAGTCGACGTCCTGAAAGAACGGGCCAAGCAACGGCGTTTCGGTGAAAACAAAGTGTTTTTCAGGCAGGGCCATTGGGGTTTCGCGGCCAGGCAGAGCTTGTTCTTTAGTCGGTAGCACGTTTTTGTTCACCAGAATTTCCGAGCGCAGAACCATGATCGTTCCTCTCAGTCAGGATGGGATGTCTATAAGCTGACCCACAGTGTGCCCAATGATGCCCGGTTAATCACCAGGCAAAATGTGCGGATAGTGTCCTGTGGGTTACAGAGAGAGCGGACCGCGCGGGTAGCGCTTGAGCGCCTGGATCAGCTCGCCGCCCGGAATTGGCCGGTCGAACAGGTAGCCCTGGCCGACGTCGCAGCGGTGCCGGCGCAGGAACGCCAGCTGCTCGGCGGTCTCGATGCCTTCGGCCACGACCTTGAGTTTCAGGTTGTGGGCCATGGCGATCACGGCGGAGGTGATTTCCATGTCGTCCTGGTTGTCCGGGATTTCATGGATGAAGCTGCGATCGATCTTGATGATGTCGATCGGGAATTTTTTCAGGTAGCTGAGCGACGAGTAACCGGTGCCGAAGTCGTCCATGGCCAGGGTCAGGCCCAGACGCTTGAGCTGGTCGAGCTGCAAGTGCGTGTCTTCGGTCGCTTCCAGCAGCAGGCCTTCGGTCAGTTCCAGCTCCAGCAGATTGGCCGGCAGCGCTTCTTCCTTGAGGATGTTGGCGATCGAGGCCACCAGATCCGGGTCGGAGAACTGTTTGGGCGACAGGTTGATCGCCACCTGCAGATTGCCCATGCCCGCAGCGGTCAGCGCTTTGCTCATGCGGCAGGCCTGGCGGGCGATCCACTTGCCGATCGGAATGATCAGACCGGTTTCTTCGGCGACGCTGATGAACTGGTCCGGGCGGATCATGCCGCGCTCCGGGTGATTCCAGCGCAGCAGCGCTTCCATGCCCAGCAGACGACCGCTGCGCAGGCACAGCTTGGGCTGGTAGAACACGTCCAGCTCGTTTTGGGTCAGGGCGCGGCGCAGGTTGTTCTCGACGAACAGCTTATAGCTGGCCTCGGCGTTCAGCGCTTCGGTGAACACCTGCACCTGATGTTTGCCGTTGGCCTTGGCCTTGTGCAGAGCGAGGCCGGCGTTGCGCATCAGGGTCTGCGGGTCGCGGCCGTGCAGTGGCGCGCAGGCCAGGCCCACGGAGCCGGTGACGCTGATCAACTGGTTGTCGACGAACATCGGTTTATCCAGCGTCGCCAGCAATTGGTTGGCGATCTGCTGCCCGGTGGCAAGGTCAGTGTCGTCGAGCAATACCGCGAATTCGTTACTGGCGAACCGCGCCAGACTGCCGCTCGGGCTCAGGCTGTTGCGCAGGCGCCGGGCCAGGCTGATCAACAGTTTGTCGCCGGTCTGGTGGCCGAGGCTATCGTTGATCCGCTTGAAGTTGTCGATGTCCACCAGCAGCAGGCTGATCGGGGTATCGCTATCCCGGGCGAAGCGTTCATCCAGATTGCGGATAAATGCAGGCCGGTTACCGAGGTTGGTCAGGTTGTCGGTATACGCCAGGCGCTCGATGCGCTGCTGCGCCAGCTTGGTCTGGGTGATGTCTTCGTAGATGCCGATGTAATGCGTCAGCTCACGGTTGTCGCCGTAGACCTTGGAGATCGACAGTTGGCCCCAGTAGGGTTCGAGGTTCTTGCGGCGGCTCTTGAACTCGCCCTGCCAGCTGTTGCTCTTGGCCAGCGCCGACGGCGCGTCGAACAGCAGCTCGCTTAAGTTTTCCAGGGCTGGCAACTCCGACAGGCGCTGGCCGTGGACTTCCTCGGTGGTGTACTGGGTGATCGCGGTGAAGCTCGGGTTGACGTACTCGACCACGCCGTCGCAGTTGACCAGCAAGAAGGCGTTGGCACTCTGCTCGACCGCGCGCTGGAACAGGTGCAGGGCGCTGGTGGCGGTACGGCGGTTGTGGTTGTTGATGACCTGGGCGAACTGGTCGGCGAGTTCACCGGCAAAGGCGATTTCGTCGGACTGCCAGGCGCGGGTGACGCCGGTCTGCTCCAGGCACAACACGCCGACCACCTGGCCGTCGACGCGGATGCTGGCGTCGAGCATGGCGTTGACGTCGCGCGGGCGAAGGGCTTCGGCCATTTCCCGGGTACGCGGGTCGCGCATCGCGTTGTGCGCGTCGATGGCACGGCTGCCGTGCAGGGCTTCCATGTAATCGGGGAAGCCGCTGACGTCGATCACCTCCGGCAGGATGTATTCCTGGGTGGCGCGGTGGTACGCCGAAATCGGCACCAGCTTCTGACCTTCGAGGTTCCACAGGCTGGCACAGTCGATTTCGTAGATATCGCAGGCGCAGCGGGTAATCAGTTCGGCGGCTTCTTGCAGGGAGTTCTGGCTGCTGTAGCGCTGGCGGGCCAGCAACAGGATCAGATCCTGT
Organism: Pseudomonas sp. NFIX49; assembly: GCF_900115915.1. NCBI lineage: Bacteria > Pseudomonadati > Pseudomonadota > Gammaproteobacteria > Pseudomonadales > Pseudomonadaceae > Pseudomonas > Pseudomonas sp. NFIX49. The sequence continues at coordinate 381,753 of NZ_FOYE01000004.1, forward strand.
TGGGCGCGCACCCGCTCCAGATGCTGCAGTTGTTCCTGCTGGGCGCGCTGATTGAGCTCCAGGGCGATTTGCAGGCGTGAATTCTGGGTTTCAAGGTCGACGGACGGCAGCGAAGGTGCCTCGTCAAACACGTTGTCGACCGCCAGCAGGTAACCGCGCAGCAAGTGGCGGTTGTGCTGTCTGTAGGCTTCGCCGAGTTCGAGAATGCTCAGCGCACCGGCGGCGGTGTGCAGGGTGTAGCGCACCAGATAATGCGGGCTGTGACCGAGTTGTTGCTGGATCGCGTCGTGCAGTTGATAACGCGCTTCGGGTTCCATCAGGCTGGCATAGGGCGAGCCGACCAGAGCGCAGAGTTCGACGGCGGGCTGGCCGAACTGGCGTTCACAGTTGGGATCGAGAAACAACATGGCCCAACTGGCTTCATTCAAGCGCTCGAAACGCAGCATGCCGAGCCGCGAGGGCACAGGCAACTGCGTCACTACCTCGGCCACCATACGGCTGGCGGCATCGGGTTGGCTCTTCATGAAGGGAACTCGCTTGGAAATTTGCTGAACGCGCCGGGCTCGCGCCCTCTTTACTGTTGCCTGCGGCAAGGTTGCATCATTGCGGCACTGACTGACAAGAGACATGAAGGCCAAGTGCTATAAGAATATGTCGGCTGCAGTGAACATTTCTCCAGCACCCGCCGGAAACTAATGCTACCAAGCGTGAAAATGGCCGTTCCAGAGCCTTCCGGCATCCGGAACGGTCGTACCGCTGGATTTATCGCAACGGAATATCGATGGATTGCAGGTGCCTGCCATCCCGATCGTGATAGTTGACCTGGATTCGCCCGGCTTCAACCACCATGTGCGCGAAGTTGTCCTGGCTGACGACCTCGCTGGTCAGTTCGTGCCGGTATTCGCCTGACTCGGTTTGCGCCAGCGCCTGGTCGAGCGTGAAGGTCGCGGCGGTGGCGTAGGGCAGCAGTTTGCTGTTGCTCAGCGGCGAAGACACGACGGTGTGCACCTCGAAGTCCGGGTCTTCGCTGTGTGTCAGGCGACTGGTCAGCGAGCCATGCACATCACCGGAAATGAACACGACGTTCCTGATCCGATGCTGGCGGATGGTTTCCAGCAGGCGCAGACGCTGTTCGGGGAAGCCCGCCCAGGCATCATCGCCGTTCATTTTGCGGTCGGGGTAGAACATGACGCTGGTGACCACGAACTTGACCCGCGCCGGGCTATTGATCAACCACTTGCACAGCGCCTGTTCCTGTTCTTCATCGAGGATGCGCCGGTTGTCATTCGACAAGTTGCGGCGAGTTCGACTGTCCGTCACAAACCATTCAATATCGCCATCGGTGAATTGATACCAATAGTGCTTCAGTGTCGTGCGATCAATTGTTCCGCTGGTTGTTGTTGAACAGATCGGACTGTGACTCGCTTGATAAATATCGTAAGTCGCCATTGCATTGCGATAGAGAGTTTCATCGGACTCGTTGGCGTTCATCGGCCAGTTATCTTCTATTTCATGATCATCAAGAATCATGTAAGTCGAAGTCTCCGACATCAGTCGTCGAATATTAGGCAGGGAAAACGCCGCGCGATACTTTTCAATGAATTCGTCATAGTCGCGATCCGGGGCGAACAGATTCAAGTCGTCGGCGTAGATCTGATCGCCACACATCATGATTGCGCTGATTGCCGGTTGTGCACCCTCGATCAACTGGCTGATGGACGCGAAGATCCGGTCGCCCAGATGCGGGAGCACCGGGACGCCGGCGGTCATGCGCAGGTAACGGCAGGAGCCGAGGATGTAAGCGCGCGGCTGCAAAGGCTGGCTGCTGCGGGTGCGCAGGCGGTAAATCTCCCGTGGCCATTGCAGCGGCAACTCCGCCACGCTGTGGATGGTGTGGACGGGACTCATCGGGCTGAACCAGCCGGTCTGGTATTCGTATTCGGTGTCTGCCTTCAGATGATCGATTACGAATACTTCCGTCATGTCGCGGGTTGAATCAAGTTTGACAAACTGGGCGGGTTGCCATTGTTTCGAATCCAGTGGCCGGTAACGAATGCCGGCAAATACGGACGCATTATGTTGCAGTCCGCCACGAATAAATATCCGCGCCTGATTAGTTGATGTGTGGCCAATGATCGGGCCGACAGTAGGTTTAAGCATGTTCGAATCCATTCGAATAAGTGTTGGTAATTAATAAAGTTTCCCGGTTTGTTGGTGTAACTTCAGTGCGCCAAGGTTAGTTGCCTGGTGCTAAAAAATATCAATATAAAGTGGACTCGAGTCGTGGCCTATATCAGCGCAAGTTGTGGGAAAAGTTCGGGCGACAGTTATTTCAGGCAAAAAAAAGCCCCGCCAAACTGACGGGGTTGAGGTACGAGCGTGTGGCGCTCGAAAACGTGGAACGCGGTCGGCCCTCCGTTGCCGGAGGGCCGAGCGCTTTACAGCAGGATGGTGCGGATGTCCGCCAGCAGGTCGCTCAGACGCTTGGTGAAGCGTGCAGCAGCGGCGCCGTTGATCACACGGTGATCGTAGGACAGCGACAGTGGCAGCATCAGTTTCGGCTGGAAGGCTTTGCCGTCCCAGACTGGCTGGATGGTTGCCTTGGAAACACCGAGGATCGCCACTTCCGGCGCGTTGACGATCGGCGTGAAGCCGGTGCCGCCAATGTGACCGAGGCTGGAAATGGTGAAGCAGGCGCCTTGCATCTCGTCCGACGAAAGCTTCTTGGTCCGGGCTTTTTCAGCCAGGGAAGCAGCCTCGGCGGCCAGTTGCAGCAGGCTCTTCTGGTCGACGTTCTTGATGACCGGTACGAGCAGGCCATCCGGGGTGTCGACGGCGAAGCCGATGTTCACGTATTTCTTGCGGATGATCGCCTTGCCGCTTGGTGCCAGCGAGCTATTGAAGTCCGGCAGTTCCTTGAGCAGGTGCGCGCAGGACTTGAGCAGCAGCGGCAGGATGGTCAGCTTGACGCCGGCCTTCTCTGCGACAGCTTTCTGTGCGGTGCGGAACGCTTCCAGCTCGGTGATATCCGCCGAGTCGAATTGCGTCACGTGCGGCACGTTCAGCCAGCTGCGGTGCAGGTTGGCAGCGCCGACCTGCATCAGGCGGGTCATCGGCACTTCTTCGATTTCGCCGAAACGGCTGAAGTCGACGACCGGAATCGGCGGGATGCCCGCGCCACCGGTTGCGCCAGCAGCTGCGGCCGGTGCTTCCTTGGCCTTCTGCATCATGGCTTTGACGTAGGTCTGCACGTCTTCTTTCAGGATGCGACCGTGCGGACCGCTGGCGCCGACAGCGCTCAGCTCGACGCCGAACTCGCGAGCCAGTTGACGCACGGCAGGGCCGGCGTGAACTTTCGCACCAGGCTTGGCTGGAGCAGCAACCGGAGCGGCAGCAGGTGCAGCGGCTGGCGCCGGAGCACTCGGAGCAGCAGCGGCAGCTGGAGCCGGGGCAGCAGCCGGGGCGGCGCCTTTGACTTTCAGCTTGAGGATCAGATCGCCGGTGCCGACTTCGTCGTCCAGCTTGATGGAAACGCTTTCCACCACGCCAGCGGCAGGCGACGGGATTTCCATGCTCGCCTTGTCGGATTCCAGAGTGATCAGCGACTGGTCGGCTTCAACGCTGTCGCCAGCCTTGACCAGCACTTCGATGATCTTGGCCTTGCCGGCCGAACCGATGTCCGGAACGTGGATGTCCTGAACGCTGTCGGCAACCGGTGCAGCTGGCGCGGCGGCAGGTGCTGGAGCAGCAGCGGCCGGAGCAGCAGCCTGAGCCGGAGCGGCCGCAGCAGGGGCGGCAGCACCCGCCACTTCCAGGTCCAGGATCAGGTCGCCGGTGCCGACTTCGTCGTTCAACTTGACGCTGATGGCCTTGACCACGCCAGCGGCAGGCGACGGGATTTCCATGCTCGCCTTGTCGGATTCCAGGGTGATCAGCGACTGATCAGCCTCGACGGTGTCGCCGACCTTGACCTGGATCTCGATGATCTGGGCCTTGCCCGACGAACCGATGTCCGGCACGTGCACTTGCTGAACCGAAGCGGCAGCCGGAGCTGCGGCTGGCGCAGCCGGTGCAGGCGCAGCTTCGGCCTTGGCGGCAGGCGCAGCAGCCGGAGCAGGGGCCGCTTGCGCGGCGCCCTCGACTTCCAGCTCCAGCAGTTCGTCGCCTTCTTTCAGGCGATCGCCCAGCTTCACTTTCAGGCTCTTGATGACGCCGGCTTTCGGGGCCGGCACTTCCATGCTGGCCTTGTCCGATTCCAGAGTCAGGATGCTCTGGTCGGCTTCGATACGGTCGCCGACCTTCACAAACAGTTCGATTACTTCACCTTCACCGCTGCCGATGTCAGGTACGCGAATGAGTTCGCTCACAGAGTTTCTCCTCAGCAGTCCAGTGGGTTGCGTTTTTCCGGGTCGATGCCGAACTTGGTAATGGCCTCGGCCACGACTTTAGGTTCGATATCACCACGGTCAGCCAGTGCTTCCAGGGCTGCCAACACCACGAAATGACGGTCGACTTCGAAGAAATGACGCAGTTTCTTGCGGCTGTCGCTGCGGCCGAAACCGTCGGTGCCCAGGACTTTGAATTCCTTGGACGGTACCCACTGACGGATCTGCTCGGCGAACAGCTTCATGTAGTCGGTCGATGCGATGACCGGACCCTTACGGCCGCTCAGGCATTCTTCGACGTAGCTGCGCTGAGGCTTCTGGCCAGGTTTCAGACGGTTGCTGCGTTCTACGGCCAGGCCGTCGCGACGCAGTTCGTTGAAGCTGGTGACGCTCCACACATCGGCGCCGATGTTGAACTCTTCACGCAGGATCTTCGCCGCTTCACGGACTTCACGCAGGATGGTGCCGGAGCCCATCAGCTGTACGTGGTGCGCCGCATCGCGGGTGTCTTCTTCGAGCAGGTACATGCCTTTCTTGATGCCTTCTTCGGCACCGGCCGGCATGGCTGGCTGCTGGTAGGACTCGTTCATCACGGTGATGTAATAGAAGATGTCCTGTTGCTCTTCGGTCATCTTCTTCATGCCGTCCTGAATGATCACCGCCAGCTCGTAGCCGTAGGTCGGATCGTAGGTGCGGCAGTTCGGGATGGTGGCAGCCAGCAGGTGGCTGTGACCGTCTTCGTGCTGCAGGCCTTCACCGTTCAGGGTGGTACGGCCGGCGGTGCCGCCGATCAGGAAGCCACGGGTACGGCTGTCGCCAGCGGCCCATGCCAGGTCGCCGATACGCTGGAAGCCGAACATCGAGTAGAAGATGTAGAACGGCAGCATTGGCTGGTTGTGGCTGGAGTACGAAGTACCGGCGGCGATGAAGGAGCTCATGGCGCCTGCTTCGTTGATGCCTTCTTCAAGGATCTGACCTTTCTGGTCTTCCTTGTAGAACATTACCTGGTCTTTATCGACTGGCTCGTAGAGCTGGCCGACGGACGAGTAGATGCCCAACTGACGGAACATGCCTTCCATACCGAAGGTACGGGCTTCGTCCGGGATGATCGGAACGATGCGCGGGCCGATTTCCTTGTCCTTGACCAGTTGCGCGAGGATTCGCACGAACGCCATGGTGGTGGAAATTTCACGGTCGCCGGAACCATCGAGGATTGCCTTGAGGGTGTCCAGATCCGGAGTCGGTACGCTGAAGCTCTGGGCGCGACGCTGAGGCACGAAACCGCCCAGTGCGGCACGACGCTCGGCCAGGTAACGGGCTTCGGCGCTGTTTGGCTCCGGCTTGAAGAACGGCAGGTTTTCCAGCTCTTCGTCTTTCACCGGGATGTCGAAGCGGTCGCGGAACAGCTTCAGGCTGTCGACGTCGACTTTCTTGGTGTTGTGCGCGGTGTTCTTCGCTTCGCCCGCACCGGTACCGTAACCCTTGATGGTCTTGGCCAGGATGACGGTCGGTTGTTCTTTGTGGTTGACCGCTTCGTGGTACGCCGCGTAGACCTTGTACGGGTCGTGGCCGCCACGGTTGAGTTTCCAGATCTCGTCGTCGGACAGATCAGCAACCATCGCCTTGAGTTCTGGCGTGTTGAAGAAGTGTTCACGCACGAACGCGCCGTCTTTGGCTTTGTAGTTCTGGTACTCGCCGTCGATGACTTCGTCCATGCGACGTTGCAGGATGCCGTCGGTGTCCTTGGCCAGCAGTGGGTCCCAGAAACGGCCCCAGATGACTTTGGTCACGTTCCACTGAGCACCGCGGAACACGCCTTCGAGTTCCTGGATGATCTTGCCGTTGCCGCGAACCGGGCCGTCGAGGCGCTGCAGGTTGCAGTTGATGACGAAGATCAGGTTGTCCAGCTTCTCGCGGCCGGCCAGGGAGATCGCGCCCAGGGATTCCGGCTCGTCGCACTCGCCGTCGCCCAGGAAGCACCAGACTTTCTGTTTGCCCGGCTGGATGAAGCCGCGGTGTTCCAGGTACTTCATGAAGCGTGCCTGGTAGATCGCCTGGATCGGGCCCAGACCCATGGATACGGTCGGGAACTGCCAGAAGTCAGGCATCAGCCAAGGGTGCGGGTAGGACGACAGGCCCTGACCGTCGACTTCCTGGCGGAAGTTGTTCATCTGGTCTTCGGTGATGCGGCCTTCCATGAATGCGCGGGCGTAGACGCCTGGCGAGGTGTGGCCCTGGAAGTAGATCAGGTCGCCGCCGTGTTCGTCGGTCGGGGCCTGGAAGAAGTAGTTGAAGCCGATGTCGTACAGGGTCGCACTGGAAGCGAAGCTGGAGATGTGACCACCCAGGTCAGAATCTTTCAGGTTCGTACGCATTACCATGGCCATCGCGTTCCAGCGTACCAGCGAGCGAATGCGGCGTTCCATGAACAGGTCGCCAGGCATGCGTGCTTCGTGGGTAACGGGGATCGTGTTGCGGTAAGGCGTGGTGATGGCGTAAGGGAGCTGCGAACCGCTGCGGGTTGCCAGTTCACCCATACGGGTCATCAGATAGTGAGCACGGTCTTCGCCTTCTTTGTCGAGAACCGATTCCAGGGCGTCCAGCCATTCCTGGGTTTCGACGGGATCGAGGTCTTGCATGGCTTGCTCCAGGGCGGAAAGGCTTCCAGAATCGGTTGCCTGAGTTTGCGACTGGCCTTGTGGGCAGACGATTTAAAATTCTTGGATTGCCGACAGGTTGTTCCGGCGGCGTGTAGTTTTACTACAAATCATCCGGCATTTCAGCCTTTCGAATGTATAGACGAGTAGTAAAACTACAGATGAAAGGCTTGTGGCCTCCGACTGCGTTGTGAGAATAATCGTTAAGGTTGGTCTTTAGCCATCCGAAAAAGGTGAAAGTTTGATGCTGGCTGCCAAAGAAAAAGAAATTTCAGCTATTTCTCACTTTTGTTCGACAGTCCTTCGCGTAGCGGTTTTTCATTCATCACTACAAGCGGCCATTTACACGCCGATCAAGGATAGACCATGACCCTGCCCGCGCTTGCCGAACTGCCCGCCATTCTCCTGCCGTTGGTCAGCCGATCGGAGCAGTCGTTCCGTGCGGCCGTCGCACAACTGGAAGACGATCACGGCTTCTCGTCCTGGACGCCGGAACGCTGGGCGCAGTTCGCCCGCGTCAGCGCCGCCAGCGATTTCGTCATTGAACAGAGCGTTCGTGACCCTTTGATGTTGTTGTCGCTGGTGCAGTCCGGCGAACTCGACCGGGCATTCGCTCCCGGTGAGTTGTGCGGGCAGATGGCGGATGCGGTCGCCACCGCGCAGACCGAAGACGAATTGGGCCGCGTCCTGCGCCGTCAGCGCACCCGGCATCAGGTGCGGATCATCTGGCGCGACCTCAACCGTCAGGCCGATCTGGTGCAGACTTGCCGCGATCTCTCGGACATGGCCGACGCCAGCATCGATCAGGCCTATCAATGGTTGTACCGCCGCCATTGCGAGCAGTTCGGCACGCCGACCGGCCGGCGCAGCGGCGAACCACAGCAAATGGTCATCCTCGGCATGGGCAAGCTCGGCGCGGTCGAGCTGAACCTGTCGTCGGACATCGACCTGATCTTCGCCTACCCCGAGGGCGGCGAAACCGTCGGCGTGAAGCGCCCGCTGGACAACCAGGAATTCTTCATTCGTCTCGGCCAGCGCCTGATCAAGGCCCTCGACCCGATCACCGTCGACGGTTTCGTGTTCCGTGTCGACATGCGTCTGCGCCCGTACGGCTCGTCCGGCGCGCTGGTGCTGAGCTTCAATGCGCTGGAGCAGTATTACCAGGATCAGGGCCGCGACTGGGAACGCTACGCGATGATCAAGTCGCGGGTGGTGGCCGGCGATCAGGTGGCGGGCGAGCAATTGCAGGAAATGCTGCGGCCGTTCGTTTACCGGCGCTATCTGGACTTCTCGGCGATCGAAGCGCTGCGCACCATGAAGCAGCTGATCCAGCAGGAAGTGCGGCGCAAGGGCATGGCCGACAACATCAAGCTGGGCTCCGGTGGTATCCGTGAAGTCGAGTTCATCGCCCAGGCTTTTCAATTGATTCACGGTGGTCGCGACCTGAGTCTGCAACAGCGCCCTCTATTAAAGGTGTTGAGCACGCTCGAAGGGCAGGGCTATCTGCCGCCAGCGGTCATCAGCGAGCTGCGCGAAGGCTACGAATTCCTGCGTTACACCGAACACGCGATCCAGGCGATTGCCGACCGCCAGACCCAGATGCTCCCGGACAGCGCTCAGGATCAGGCGCGAATCGCGTTCATGCTCGGTTTCGCCGACTGGGAAGCGTTCCACGAGAAGCTGATGTTCTGGCGCGGCCGGGTGGCCTGGCACTTCGCGCAAGTGATCGCCGATCCCGATGAGGACGAGGGCGCCGAGAGTGAAGTGGTGGTCGGCGGAGAATGGCTGCCGCTGTGGGAAGAGGCGCAGGACGAAGAGGCGGCCTGTCGCCAGTTGGAGGAGGGCGGTTTCGCCGACGCGACCAAGGCCTTGAAGGCATTGGCGAGCCTGCGTGCCAGCCCGCAGTTGCGAGCGATGCAGCGTCTGGGGCGCGAACGTCTCGATGCCTTTATTCCGCGCCTGCTGGCTCAGGCGGTGGAGCACGAAAATCCCGATCTGGTGCTGGAGCGGGTGCTGCCGCTGGTCGAGGCGGTGGCCCGGCGTTCGGCTTATCTGGTGTTGCTGACGGAAAACCCCGGCGCGCTGCGGCGTTTGCTGACGCTGTGCGCCGCCAGCCCGTGGATCGCCGAGCAGATCACCCGTTTCCCGCTGCTGCTCGATGAACTGCTCAACGAAGGCCGCCTGTTCAAGCCGCCGCTGGCACCGGAACTGGCTGCCGAATTGCGCGAGCGCCTGACCCGGATCCCGGAAGACGACCTCGAACAACAGATGGAAGCCCTGCGCCATTTCAAACTGGCGCACCGCTTGCGCGTCGCCGCCTCGGAAATCGCCGGCAGCCTGCCATTGATGAAAGTCAGCGATTACCTGACCTGGCTGGCCGAAGCAATTCTTGAGCAAGTGCTGGCCCTGGCCTGGCGCCAGACCGTGGCCAAATACGGCACGCCACTGCGCACCGATGGCACGCTGTGCGATCCCGGCTTCATCATTGTCGGTTATGGAAAAGTCGGCGGGATCGAGTTGGGGCATGGTTCGGATCTGGATCTGGTGTTCATCCACGATGGCGATCAGCAGGCCGAAACCGATGGCCCGAAACCGATCGATGGCACGCAGTTTTTCACCCGGCTCGGCCAGCGGATCATTCACTTGCTGACGGCGCAGACCAACTCCGGCCAGCTGTACGAAGTGGACATGCGCCTGCGTCCGTCCGGGGCGTCCGGGCTGCTGGTCAGTTCGCTCGGCGCGTTTGCGCGCTATCAGGAAAATGAAGCCTGGACCTGGGAACATCAGGCCCTGGTGCGGGCGCGGGTGCTGGTGGGCAGCCAGGATGTCGGCCAGGCCTTCGAGAGCGTCCGGGCCCAGGTGCTGGGCAAGGCTCGGGATCTGGCGAAACTGCAACAGGAAGTGAGCGAGATGCGCGCCAAGATGCGCGACAACCTCGGCAGCAAGAGCACCGCCGCCGGCACCGGGGCGAATGCCTTCGAGTCCACGGCGCCGTTCGACCTCAAGCAGGACGCCGGAGGTATCGTCGATATTGAATTTATGGTGCAATACGCGGCCCTGGCGTGGTCGCAGACCCACCCGCCGTTGCTGCGCTGGACGGACAATATCCGCATTCTGGAAGAGCTGGAGCACGAAGGGCTGATGCCGGCCGAAGACGCCAGCCTGTTGCGCGAGGCCTACAAGGCCTATCGTTCCGCCGCCCACCGGCAGGCCTTGCAGAAGGACGCCGGGGTGATACCGGGCGATCAGTTCGCGGACGAACGGCGGCAGGTGATGCGGATCTGGCGTGAGCTGGGGCTAAGCTGATTCTCGAGACGGGGAGGCGTGAAGCCTCCCCGGTTCGTTTATGGAAACCACATGAATATTCTGATCGTTGGGCCCAGTTGGGTCGGTGACATGGTGATGGCGCAGACACTGTTTCAGTGTCTCAAGCAGCGCCACCCACAGTGCGAAATCGACGTGCTGGCCCCGGAGTGGAGCCGGCCGATCCTCGAACGCATGCCCGAAGTGCGCAAGGCCTTGAGCTTCCCGCTCGGCCACGGCGCGCTGGAGCTGGCGACCCGTCGGCGAATCGGCAAATCCCTGGCCGGTCAGTACGACCAGGCGATCCTGCTGCCGAACTCGTTGAAGTCGGCGCTGGTGCCGTTCTTCGCCGGCATCCCGAAACGCACCGGCTGGCGCGGCGAATTCCGCTACGGCCTGCTCAACGACGTGCGCACGCTGGATAAAGAGCGTTATCCGCTGATGATCGAGCGTTTCATGGCGCTGGCTTACGAGCCGAACGCCGAGCTGCCAAAACCTTATCCGCGCCCGAGCCTGCAGATCGATCCGGTGACCCGCGAGGCCGCATTGGCCAAGTTCGGCCTGACCCTCGACCGCCCGGTGCTGGTGCTGTGCCCCGGCGCCGAATTCGGTGAAGCCAAACGCTGGCCGTCCGAGCATTACGCCAAGGTCGCCGAGGCGCGCATCCGTGAAGGCTGGCAGGTCTGGCTGTTCGGTTCGAAGAACGATCACGCGGTGGGCGAAGACATTCGCGCGCGGCTGATTCCGGGCCTGCGCGAAGAGTCCGTGAATCTCAGTGGCGGCACTTCGCTGGCCGAGGCCATCGACCTGATGTCCTGCGCCGACTCGGTGGTCTCGAACGATTCCGGTCTGATGCACGTGGCCGCTGCGCTCAATCGCCCGTTGGTGGCGGTCTACGGTTCGACCTCGCCGGGTTTCACCCCGCCGCTGGCCGAGCATGTGGAAATCGTCCGCCTGGGTCTCGATTGCAGCCCTTGCTTCGATCGCACCTGCCGTTTCGGCCATTACAACTGCCTGCGCCAGCTGATGCCGGACGCGGTCAACGATGCCTTGCAGCGTTTGCAGGGCTCTGTGGTCGAGGTCCATTAACTTGCGGGTATTGCTGATCAAGACTTCATCGCTGGGCGACGTGATTCACGCGTTGCCGGCGCTGACCGACGCCGCCCGGGCGATTCCCGGGATCAAGTTCGACTGGGTGGTGGAAGAAGGCTTCGCCGAGATTCCGACCTGGCACCCGGCCGTAGGCAAAGTGATTCCGGTGGCGATCCGCCGCTGGCGCAAAAACATCTGGAAAACCATCACCAGCGGCGAGTGGAAACGCTTCAAGCAATCCGTTCGGGCGAACAAATATGACCTGGTGATCGACGCTCAAGGCCTGCTGAAAAGCGCCTGGCTGACCCGCTACGTCAAAGCCCCGGTGGCCGGTCTCGACAAGGGCTCGGCCCGCGAGCCGATCGCCGCGCGTTTTTATGACCGCAAACTGGCGGTGGCCCGTGGGCAGCACGCCGTCGAGCGCGTGCGCCAGTTGTTTGCGATTGCTTTGGGTTACGACTTGCCCAAAGGCCTGGGCGATTACGGCCTCAACGTCGAGCGTCTGGTCGAGCTGCCGCGCAAGAATGCCTACGTGGTGTTCCTCCACGGCACCACCTGGGACACCAAGCACTGGCCGGAAGCCTACTGGCGCGAGCTGACCGAACGGGTCGGCTACCTCGGCGTCGGGATCAAGCTGCCGTGGGGCAATCCGCTGGAGAAGGCCCGGGCCGAGCGCATCGCCGCCGGTTTCAAGCACGCCGAAGTGTTGCCGAAGCTGAACCTGGCCGGGGTCGGCAAGGTATTGGCCGGCGCCCAGGCCTGCGTCGCGGTGGACACCGGCCTCGGTCACCTTGCCGCCGCTTTGGATGTGCCGACGATTTCCCTGTTCGGCCCGACCAATCCGGGCCTGACCGGCGCCTACGGCAAGCTGCAGATTCACCTCGGCAGCGATTTCCCGTGCGCGCCGTGCCTGCAAAAGAAATGTACGTATCAACCGACCGCGCAGGATGCCCGTCAGTTTGACCTGAAACGCGAGTGGCCCCTGTGCTTCACGCGTCTGAATCCCGAGCGTGTTGCCAGCCGACTGAGCACGTTGTTGATGGCTGAGGAGCTGCGCTGATGCAATTGGCTTTTGTCCTGTACAAATATTTCCCCTTCGGCGGTTTGCAGCGCGACTTCATGCGCATCGCCCTCGAATGCCAGAAGCGCGGGCACCAGATCCGCGTCTACACCCTGATCTGGGAAGGCGACGTGCCGCCCGGTTTCGAAGTGCTGGTGGCGCCGGTCAAGGCGTTCTTCAATCACCGGCGCAACGAAAAGCTCAGCGCGTGGATGGAAGCGGACCTGGCCAAGCGCCCGGTGGATCGCCTGATCGGCTTCAACAAGATGCCGGGGCTGGACGTCTACTACGCCGCCGACGGCTGCTTCGAAGACAAGGCGCAGAACCTGCGCCATTCGCTGTATCGCCGCTGGGGCCGCTACCGCCACTTCGCCGAGTACGAGCGTGCAGTGTTTGCCAAAGACGCGAAGACCGAAGTGCTGATGATTTCCGAAGTGCAGCAGCCGCTGTTCATCAAGCATTACGACACGCCGCTGGAACGCTTCCACCTGCTGCCGCCGGGCATTGCCCAGGATCGTCGACGCCCTGCGGATGCCGACCAGATTCGCGCCGGTTTCCGCGCCGAATTCAACCTCAAGGACGACGAACTGCTGCTGGTGCAGATCGGCTCCGGATTCAAGACCAAGGGCGTCGATCGCAGCCTGAAAGCACTGGCCGCATTGCCCGCCGAGCTGAAGAAACGCACCCGGCTGTTTGTAATCGGCCAGGATGACCCCAAATTGTTCCAGATGCAGAGTGCGACGCTGGGCCTGGGCGACAACGTGACGTTCCTCAAGGGGCGCAGCGATATCCCGCGTTTCCTGCTCGGCGCCGACCTGTTGATCCACCCGGCGTACAACGAAAACACCGGCACGGTGCTGCTTGAAGCGCTGGTCGCCGGGTTGCCGGTGCTGGTCAGCGCGGTCTGCGGTTATGCCCATTACATCGCCGAGGCCGACGCCGGGCGAGTGCTGGACGAGCCGTTCGATCAGGCGCAACTGACGCAATACCTGACTGACATGTTGAACGACGACGCTGCACGGGCGGCCTGGAGCCGCAACGGTCTGGCCTTCGCCGAGACGGCCGACCTCTACAGCATGCCGCAGCACGCGGCCGATGTGATTCTGGCGGAGCACGCTTAAATGAAGTTGATGCTGGCTGAACCGTTCAAGAGCCTGTGGGCCGGACGCGACCCGTTCGCCGAGGTCGAGGGCTTGCAGGGCGAGGTGTACCGCGAGCTGGAAGCCCGCCGGACGTTGCGAACGGAAGTCGACGGCAATGGCTTTTTCGTCAAGATTCACCGCGGTATCGGCTGGGGAGAGATCTTCAAAAACCTGCTGACCGCCAAGCTGCCGGTACTCGGCGCGGGCCAGGAATGGAGAGCCATCCAGCGCTTGCAGGAAGTCGGCGTGCCGACCATGACCGCCGTCGCGTACGGCGAGAAGGGCAGCAACCCGGCGGATCAGCATTCGTTCATCGTCACCGAAGAGCTGGCGCCGACCATCAGTCTTGAAGACTTCAGCATCGACTGGGTCAAGCAACCGCCGGAGCCGAAACTCAAGCGGGCGCTGATCGCCGAGGTCGCGCGCATGACCGGCATGATGCACCGCGCCGGGGTCAACCACCGCGATTGCTACATCTGCCACTTTCTGCTGCACACCGACAAACCGATCACCCCGGAAGACTTCAAACTCTCGGTGATCGACCTGCACCGTGCCCAGACCCGCCCGGCGATCACCCAGCGCTGGCGCAACAAGGACCTGGCGGCGCTGTACTTTTCCGCGCTGGACATCGGTCTGACCCGCCGCGACAAATTGCGCTTCCTCAAAGGCTACTTCCAGCAACCGCTGCGCCAGATCCTGGCCGAAGAAGCGCCGTTGCTGAGCTGGCTCGAAGGCAAGGCCAACAAGCTCTATGCGCGCAAGCAACGTTACGGGGATGCGCTCTGATGGCGGGTTGGAATCTGGAGCCTGAGTACAGTGAACTTGCGCAGTATTTCGGTAGCCTCGAAGCGGTATTTGCCCTGCAGGGCGAGCGCCTGACCCGCGATCCCTTGTCCGAAGTCATTCGCGTGCAGCTCAACGGCGTCAACTATTACGTCAAGCGCTACAGCGGTGCCGGCAAGGGCCTGCGGCGTTATCTGGGCAAGCCCCGGGTGAAGATGGAATGGCAGAACCTCAAGCGCTTCGCCAAGTGGGGCATTCCCACCGCCGAAGTGGTGGCGTGGGGTCTGGAGCGCAACGGCATGGCTTACGATCGCGGGGCGATGATCACCCGTGAACTGCCGCGCACCGAAGACCTGTCGGCGCTGGCCGAGCGCAACGATCCCAAGCTCAGGGATCGTGCCTGGGTCGACGGCGTCAGCCGGCAACTGGCCGGTTATACACGTGTCATGCACGACCACCGCTTTACCCATAACGATCTGAAGTGGCGCAACCTGCTGATCGACGATCAGGCGCAGTTGTATCTGATCGACTGCCCGAACGGCGATTTCTGGCGCGGTTTCTGGCTCAAATACCGGATCACCAAGGATCTGGCCTGTCTCGACAAGGTGGCCAAGTATCACCTGTCGAACACCCAGCGCCTGCGCTTCTACCTGCAATACCGCCAGCGTGACCGGCTGAATGCCGCCGACAAGCAACGGATTCGCCACGTGGTGAGATTTTTCGAGGGACGCGAATGACTGATTTTCTGGCCGCTGAAGACCGTGCGCTGCTGGAACGCCACGGTCTCGGCACGTTCGATGCGCTGTGGTCCAAGCAGCTCGACGCCGTGGATGAGCCCAACACCGATGGCGGGGGCTGGAGCAGCGTGTTTCGTCTGGAGCTGGAGGGGCATGGCTATTACCTCAAGCGCCAGTGCAATTACCTGACCCGCACCCTGCACGCGCCCTTCGGCGAGCCGACGTTCGCCCGGGAATTTCGCAACATCAGTCGTTACAACAAGCTCGGCATCCCGGCGTTGCAGGCGGCGTTCTTCGGTGAGCGCAAGGTCAACGGCGAAGTCCGTGCGATCCTGCTGACCCGGGCGCTGGATGGCTGGGACGATCTCGATTCGCTGTTGCAGCGCTGGTCGGACCTCGATGCCGCGCAGCAATCGGCGATTCTCAAGTCTTGCGGCCTGTTGGCGCGCCATCTCCACAGCATGCGTCAGGTGCACGGCTGCTTCTATCCAAAGCACATTTTCCTGCGCGCCGAGGGCGACGGCTATCAGGCGCAGTTGATCGACCTGGAAAAGACCCGGCCGTTGCTGTTCGGTCTGCGTGACCGGGTCAAGGACTTGGAACCACTGCTGCGCCGAGCGCCGGAGTGGAGTGACGCGCAATTGCGTGAGTTGCTGGCGGCGTATCTCGATCAGCCGACGGGCAGTTCGCTGGTGGATGCCTGGGTCACGCGGCTGACCGCGCGGCGCAGTCGCAAGGAGGCCCGCTGATGCAGCTGTCCGACCTGAAAAATGCCGGGCGCACGCCGAGTCTGCCGCTCACGGTTTCGCTGGCCGATGCGGCGGGCGCCGCCGATTTGCAGTTGCTCAGTCTGTTGCGGGTGTTGCCGGGGCAGCGTTACGTCGGTGCCGGTGTGTGGCGCGGGCGTCCGGTGCTGGCCAAGTTACTGGTCGGCAACAAGGCTGCGCGGCATTTTCAGCGTGAGCTGGAAGGGGTGAAACTGCTCGCTGCTCAGGGCATGACCACGCCGTTGCTGCTGGCTGATGGATTGACGGAGGGCGAGGGTGGCTGGCTGCTGTTCGAGTTCCTCGAAGGTGCCGAAAGCCTGGGCGATGCCTGGAACAAGGTCGAATCCTTGCCGGTGCTGGCCGACGAACAATCGGCGGTGCTGGCCGAAGCGCTTGGTGCCATTGGTCAGTTACACGGCAAAGGTTTGTGGCAGGAAGACCTGCACCTGGACAACCTGTTGCGCCACGGTGGTCAGCTGTATCTGATCGATGGCGCCGGCATCTGTGCAGAAAGTGCCGGCCAGCCATTGTCCCGGCAGAAAGTGCTGGAAAACCTCGGGGTGTTTTTCGCCCAGTTGCCCAAGTCGCTCGAGCCGTTCACCGAAGAATTGCTGGTGTATTACCTGCTGAGCAACAGTGAACACGCGCTGCCGCTGGAGGCCTTGCAAAAGCAGATCGACAAGGTGCGCGCCTGGCGCTTGAAGGACTTCCTGATCAAGGTCGGTCGTGAATGCACGCTGTTCAGCGTCAAGCGCGGCGCGTTCGGTCTGCGGTCGATTCGCCGCGAGGAAGAGCCCGCGATGCTGCCGGTGCTGGAACAGGCCGATGCCTTGCTCGATCAGGGCCATCTGTACAAGACCGGCGGCGCGGCCAGCGTCGGCAAGGTCGAGGTTGCCGGGCGTCCTCTGGTGATCAAGCGTTACAACATCAAGAATTTTGCCCATTGGCTCAAGCGCTTCTGGCGTCCAAGCCGCGCCTGGCATTCCTGGCGCGAAGGCAATCGCCTGGCGTTTCTCGGCATTGCCACGCCAAAACCGCTGGCAGTGCTGGAAACCCGTTTTCTCTGGCTGCGCAGCAAAGCCTATCTGATCACCGAGCACCTGGCCGGGCCGGACATCATCGAACGCTTTGCGCCGTATGTTGAAAGCGGTGCGGCGCCGGAAGCCGAGTTGCAGGCGCTGGATCAGTTGTTTGCACGATTGATCGCCGAACGCATCAGCCATGGTGACTTCAAGGGTCATAACCTGTTCTGGCAGGAAGACCGCTGGGCCTTGATCGATCTGGACTCGATGTGCCAGCACGGCTCGGTGAGCAGCTTCGCTCCGGCCTATGCCCGGGATCGTGCGCGGTTCATGCGCAACTGGCCTGAGAGCAGTGCGCTGTATCAGGTAATTGATCAGCGCTTGCCCAGGGATGTAGCGGGCGCTGCGTGATTATTTTCGCCAGCGCGTAAGACGTTTCTGCAGTTGAATTCGGGTAAGGCATGTGGCGACAAATCCTTGTGATTTGTCCTACGGCCTTTCCGGAAGCCATGAACTGCCCCTCGCAAAACCCCGATGCTAGTTTGCCCCGACGTTCCCGGAGGGCAAATCTTGACCATCAAAAACGCTATCACGATCGGCGCATTATCCCTGGCACTGTCCGGCTGCGGCACCGCCGTCACGGTGTTGCAGGACGACGACGGCGCCACGCGCGGCCTGCGCAAACAGAAGACCTACTGTCAGTCGATTCCGCGCATCTACAGCGGGCTTGCCCATGATTTCTGCCTGCTGCACGCGCCGCCCGATCCTACCGGCATTCTGGTACCGGTCGTCCTGCTCGACCTGACCCTGTCCGGTGTGTTCGATACGGCTTTCCTGCCGTACACGATCTATCGCCAGGCGGTGGACGGGAATATCAGTGTTTATTGGCGACCAAGCCGTGGATAGTCCCATGGACAAGGGTTCTGTGGGTTGAACGACATGGGGCAATTCGCGCAGGGTCATTCCCGCCACGTTTACGCTATAATCCCGCCCTTTAGCTGTCTCTCGCCCGGTGCGAGGGCACATCATTTTTCAAGGCGCATCGCGCCTGAATGCAGACTAAAGAGGCTAGACCCCTGTGGCATTGACGATTCTTGGCCTGTCCGGCGCCCTTAGCCATGATCCTTCAGCAGCCTTGTACATCGACGGCAAGCTGGTCGCGGCGGCTGAGGAAGAGCGCTTCGTGCGCGATAAACATGCAAAGAACCGCATGCCCTACGAATCGGCGAAGTTCTGCCTGGAGCAGGCAGGCATCAAACCGTCCGACGTAGACGTGGTCGCGATTCCGTTCGCTCCGATCAGCATTTTCGGCAAGGCCCGCTGGCAGTACGCCAAGCGTTACTGGTACGCCCCGGACCGTGCACTCGACGCGATCCTGATGGGCAACCGTCGCTACAAGCGCTATCGCAACAAGATCGTCTGGTGTCTGGAGCAACTGGGCTTCGATCCGAAGAAAATCAAGATCGAGCCGGTTGAACACCACTTGGCCCACGCTTCCAGCGCCTACCACTGCTCGGGTTTCAAAGAGAAAACCGCGATCCTCGGCATCGACGGCAAGGGCGAGTACGCCACGACCTTCTTCGGTTATGGCGAGAACGGCAAGATCCACAAGATCAAGGAATTCTTCGATCCGGACTCCCTCGGCGGCCTGTACGGTGCGATCACCGAGTTCCTCGGTTTCGACATGCTCGACGGCGAGTTCAAGGTCATGGGCATGGCGCCGTACGGTGACGCCAGCAAATATGATTTCTCGCGCCTGGCTTCGTTCGAGAACGGCGAGCTGGTGATCAACACCGACTACGCCAACGTGATCGGCCTGCGTCGCTATAAAGAGAAGGGCAAGGGTTACTACTTCTCGCCGAAGCTGATCGAGTGGCTGGGTCCGAAGCGCGAAGGCGATATTGCCGACGAGCCGTACATCCATTACGCCGCCAGCATTCAGGCGCTGTTCGAAAAAATCGCGCTGCAGATGATCGACTACTACCTGGGCGACGTGCTCAAGGAAACCGGCAAACTGGCCTATGCCGGTGGCTGTGCGTTGAACGTCAAGCTCAACCAGAAAATCATCGCCCGTGATGACGTCAAGGAACTGTTCGTACAGCCTGCCTCCGGCGATGCTGGCACCGCAGTCGGCGCAGCAGCTTACGTGTCCAACGCCCGTGGCGTGCCGGTCGAGAAGATGGAACACGTCTACCTCGGCCCGTCGTACAGCAACGAAGACGTGATCGCCGCGTGCGCCCGTCACGAGAACAAGCCGACCTGGCGCAAGCTCGACAACATGCCGGAGCAGATCGCCAAAATCATGGTCGATGGCAACCCGGTGGCCTGGTTCCAGGGCCGCATGGAGTTCGGTCCGCGTGCACTGGGCGGTCGTTCGATCATCGGCTGCCCGAGCGTGGCTGGCGTGGCTGACCGCATCAACCACCAGATCAAGTTCCGCGAGCGCTGGAGGCCTTTCTGCCCGTCGATGCTCGACACCGTTGCGCCGCAGATGATCAAGATCGATCACCCGGCGCCGTTCATGACCTTCACCTTCGAAGTGGCGGAAGAGTGGAAGACCCGCGTGCCGGAAGTCGTCCACGAAGACGGTACGTCCCGGGCCCAGGTGCTCAAGCGCGAATACAACCCGCGCTACTACGACATGATGAAGGCGCTGGAAGTGCTGACCGGCAACGGCGTGTCCCTGAACACCTCGCTCAACCGCCGCGGTGAACCGATGATCTGCTCGCCGACCGATGCCCTGAACATGTTCTTCGGCTCGGATCTGCAGTACCTGATCATGGAAGACATCCTGGTGGTCAAAGAAGGCGCAAACGCTTATGACACGCTCGGCTGAACGCCATGTGCTGCAGTTCTGTCACGGCTATGACGGGCCGTTCCTCGACTGCGCGCGGCAGTACGCCAGCCTGTTCGCGGGCACCGGTTATCGGGTCACCACGGTCTTTTTGACCGGGGCTGCCGATAGCGAGGTGGCCGCAGCCTGCGCCTCCGATGAAGTGTTGTTCATGGAATACAGCTCCAAGGCCATTCGTGGCCTGAAGCTGGGCGCCATCGGCGATCTGCGCAAGATCGCCGCTTCACGCAATTTCAGTTTCTGCATCGCCCATCGCTTCAAGCCGATCTACATCGCCTTGCTCGGCACTTCGCTGCCGGTGATTGGCGTGCACCACGCGTTTGACGATTACAAACGCGGTTCGCGCAAACTCTTTGCGCACATTTTCCGCAAGCGTCTGAGCCTGCTCGGCGTGTCCGATGCGGTGCGCGACGACATGCGTCGATGCCTGCCGAAATGGCCGGCGGCGCGCATCCAGACCCTCTACAACCGCATCGATGTCGCGGCGTTGCAGATGAGCCAGGTGTCCGCCCGTGAAGCCCGCGAGACCCTTGGTCTGTCGGCGGATGCCTTCATTGTCGGCAACGTCGGTCGCCTGCACCCGGACAAGGATCAGGCCACGCTGCTGCGCGGTTTTGCCGCGGCGCTGCCCGGTCTGCCGGCCAACAGCCAACTGGTGATTCTCGGCAAGGGGCGTCTTGAGGATGAACTCAAGGCGCAGGCCCGTGAACTGGGCGTTGGAGATCGGGTGCTGTTTCTCGGCCAGGTGCCGGACGCGCGTAATTATTTCCGGGCATTCGATGTGTTTGCCTTGAGTTCCGACCACGAACCGTTCGGCATGGTGCTGCTGGAGGCCATGGCCGCCGGCGTGCCGTTGCTGGCCACGGCGTGCGGCGGGGCGAAGGAAGTGGTCGAAGGCGTCGGGATCCTGTTTCCGCTGGGTGACGCCGAGCATCTGGCCCAGGGCCTGAAACATCTGGCCGGTATGGACGAGCAGCAGCGTCGTCAGTGCGCCGAGATGATGTTCGACCGCCTGCGCGAGCGCTTCTCCGACCGCGCCGTACGCGACACCTTCTGGCATTTGCCGCAAGTTACCGATCTGGCACCGAGGGGCTGATGCTCAACCGATTTCAAGGCTGGCGCGAACGTGGCTGGTCGCCCGTTGACGCCTCAACTTATGCACAGGCCTGGCAGCGTTTTGGCGGCAGCGTCGCGACTCATCCCATGGTCGTCGAGCGTCTGGCGGATCTGGCCGGCATCCCGGTGCGCTATCTGGCCTGGGAGCAGCAGGGCGAAATCAAAGCCGCGATCCCGACCTGGGGCCGCGACCTGGCCTTGTCCAAGGACGTGCTCAAGCGCAACGGCAAGAAAGGCCTGTTCGACCTGGGCAACGCCGAGCTGATCCTGCCGGCCACCGCCGATGCCCAGGCCCCGCTGCGCCATCGCGGGCGCTACCTGTCGGCGCTCAACGAAAACCGCTTCAGCGGCCTCAAGTTGCAGCCCGAACAACTGGCTATGGCCCGTACCCCCGAAGAACTGTCGAAGAAGTTTCGCTACAACCAGCGCCGTGAACTGCGCCTGCTGGAAGAGGCGGGCGGCGTGGTGCGGCCGGTCAGCGACTTCTCCAGTGCGGAGTTGGCGGCGATCTACTGCGACCTGTTCCAGCGTCGCTGGGGTTTCCCGGCCACTGGCGCGGCACGCATGGCCGAAGTCATCGAACTGTTGCGCGAGCTGTTGATCGGCTCGGTGATCTTCCTCAACGACGCACCGATCGCCATCCAACTGGTGTACCGCGTCGAAGCCCCGGAGTGGATCAGCGTCGAGTACATCAACGGCGGCGTCGACCCCGAAACCCGTGAATTCAGCCCCGGCAGCGTCCTGAGTTTTCTCAATACGCAAAGTGCCTGGGAGCAGGCGCGGGCACTGAACAAGCCGCTGCGCTTTTCCTTCGGTCGCGCCGACCGTGAATACAAGGATCGCTGGTGCAATCCTGTGCCGGTCTTCACCGTATGAGTCAGCCCATGAGCCGCAAACAGCAATTGCTCAAGCGTCACCGGCGCAATAAACGCATCGGCCTGTTGATCGCATTGATCGTGTTGATCATCCTCGGCGTGCTGGTGGCCTGGTGGTTGCCGCTGGTGTTGGCGGTGATTGGCTGGATCGCTCACGAAGCGTGGTTCGCCGATCACCTGTTCTATTCGCCGAAAGACGATTACCAATACAGCTTTCCGCCGTTCACTCCGCAGCCAAAAGTGCATTTGAACGGTGAGCAATTGCGCCTCGACGAGGGCGTGATGCTGGTGGACGACGCCACGCTGATCCTCGCCGTGAAGGTCAAAAGCAGCTTCCTGGGACGCTTCTTCGACCCTCGGGTCGAGCTGGCCGGTGGCACAAATCCCGATGTGCAGACGTTCGAGCGCGGCGTCAACGGTCTGCGTTATCTGAACCTCAGTGGACAGGCGCAGGCGCTGTCGCAAGGCCAGTTGCGTCTGCGCGGGCGCTTTTGCCGGGTCTCCGGCGAGCCGGTGCTGTGGGCGCTGGAGCAACCGGACTACCGTCAGCAGCGGGTGATGGTCATCGCCCCTCACGCCGACGATGCCGAACTGGCCGCCTACGGACTGTACAGCCAGGCCAAAGAAGCCTGGATCGTGACCCTGACCGCCGGCGAGATCGAAGCCGAACACTATCAACAGATGGGACTGAACAAGGTCGACGCGGCGCGGCTCAAGGGCCGCTTGCGTGCCTGGGACAGTCTTGCCGTACCGCGCTGGGCCGGGGTGCCGCAGGAGCATTGCGTGCAACTCGGGTATTTTTGCCTGCAATTGGCGGCGATGCAGGCTGCGCCGAATCAACCCGTTGGCTCGCGGGAAGCCGATCTGAGCGACACACGCCTGTTCCGTCAGCTGAATCCGTTTGCCTTGCCCGGCGATGCCGACGGCGCGCCGACCTGGAACAATCTGCTGGCCGACCTGCGTGATGTGCTGTTGCGTGCGCGCCCGGATGTGATCGTGCTGCCGCACCCAACGCTCGATCCGCATCCCGACCATATCTGCGCCCAAGAGGCGGTGCTGGAAGCCTTGCGCGGTCTCGATTACCAACCGACGCTGCTCGGTTACGCCAACCACTTGCACGACAACGACCGTTGGCCGATGGGCGACAGCGGGCAGGGCATTGCCCTGCCGCCGACGTTCGATGCGACCCTCGCGATGCAGCCGCTGTGCCTGCCGCTGTCGATCGAACTGCAGCGGGACAAGGCCATGGCGCTGGGCATGATGCATGACCTGCAGCCACCGGCGCCGTTCAAGCGTCGCCTGCGCCGGCTGTTTCAGCGACTGCTGGCTGGTCGGCGTCCATCGGTCTACGGCGAGAACGAATTTTTCCGCAAAGCGGTCAGACGCCAGGAGTTGTTCTGGGTACTGAAGCAGAGCGAAACAGGCGCGACGGGATCGCACCGGGGAGAGGTATGAGTCAACGCGCAAAGGTGCTGCAGCTGCAGCCCGATTACAACGTCAAATCCCATGATTTCGCCGACCTTGCCGAGCAAATCGTCAAGGCGCTGCCGACCGATCGTTACGAAGTGACCGCCGCCTTCCTGCGCGGTAAACCCGGACCGGGCGAGGCGGTCAGCCGTGCCGACCGTTCGGTGTATTTCGAGTTTTCCGACAAGTCCCTCAAAGGCATGCGCCTGCGGGCGATGTGGCAGCTGTACAAGTTCTGCCGCCGGGAAAAGTTCGACGTGGTGATCTGCAACCGCTTCAAACCGGTGAACATGATGCTGACGCTCAACCGCTGGTTGAAGGTGCCGTTGTGCATCGGTATTTCCCACGGCTTCGGCGAGTACGACCGCTTCTACCGTCGTCGCCAGACTCAGCGCCTGATCGACCGCCACTGGCGTTTCGTCGGCGTTTCGCCGGCGGTCAAACAGTACCTGCTGGACTGCGATTGCGGTTTCACTGATCAGAACACCTACGCGATCACCAATGCCATCGACATCGAGCAGGCCGAGGGTTTGCAGCACAGCCGCGAACGTGCGCGCGAATTGCTGGGGATCGATCCGAAGGTGCGCCTGATCGGTGCGCTGGGGCGGCTGGTGTCGGTCAAGGGCCACACTTACCTGTTGCAGGCCTTCGCCCAACTCAAAGACAAATACCCGAACACCCAACTGGCAATCATCGGTGCCGGACGCCTGCAGGCGCCGCTGGCCGCCGAGATCGAACAGTTGGGACTGAGCGGCCGGGCGCACCTGCTGGGCTTCAAGGAAAACGCCCTGCAATACGTGCGCGCGTTCGATATCTGGACCATGCCGTCGCTGGCCGAAGGTCTGGGCCTGGCCTTGCTGGAAGGCATGAGCGGGCATCTGCCGGTGATCGCCTCGAACGTGCCGGCCATGCTGCCGCTGATCGAGGGTGCCGGTGGCCTGTCTATCACCCCCAAGGACGTACCGAGCCTGGTGGCGGCGCTGGACACCTACCTCGCGCTGTCGGATGACGAGCTCAAGGCCAAGGGCGAGCAGGCCTACCGCTATTTGCAGGAACAGCACGACATCGAGGTCTTCCGCCAGGAATACCTGAACCTGATCGACTCCGGCCTGGAGCAGGCCCGCAAGGAACAGCCATGAGCGATACAAGTGCCCTGAGCGGTGCCCAGCCCCTCGTCACCGTCATCATCGCGTCCTACAACCACGGGCCGTACATCGAGGAAAGCATCCTCAGTGTCATCAATCAGACCTACCGGAACATCGAGCTGCTGGTGGTCGACGACGGTTCCAAGGACGACAGCGTCGAGCGCATCAAGGCCCTGCAGGAAAAGCACGGCTTCGATTTTCGTGTGCAGCAGAACCAGGGCCTGACCAATACGCTCAACGGCGCCATCGCGCGGGCCAAAGGCAGCCTGATCGTACCGTTCGGCTCCGACGACATCATGTACCCGGACCGGATCGCCACCCAGGTCGCCTATATGGACGGCAAGCCGGAAGTGGGCATCTGCGCCGGCAACATCGAGCTGATGGACGCCGACGGCAATCTCTATCCGGAAAAGCGTCAGCGCCGGGACGTGCCGTTCCGGCGCCTGGATTTTGATGACATGTTCCTGGAGCGCAAGCCGTATCCGCCGGCGCCGACCCTGATGATCCGGCGTGAGGCGCTGGACAAGGTGGGCGGGTTCGACCCGACGATTCGTCTTGAAGATCTGTACATCGAGCTGAAAGTGACCCGCGCCGGGTACTTCATCGATGGCCTGAACGTGGTGATGGCGCGCTATCGCAAGCACGCCACCAATTCCTACAAGAACCACCGTTTCATGATCGAAAACATTCTGCGCACCTATGCGCTGTTCAGCGATCATCCGCTGTACGACGAAGTGCGCTACAAGTCGCTCAACTCGATGTTCCTGAAAACCGCCAACCGCGATCGCAAACTGGCGCGGGAGCTGCTGGCGCAGATTCCTTTCAAGGCCTGGAACAAGAAGACCTGGCGCGGTTTGGGCCGGTTGCTGTTCTCGCCGCTGGAAAAGGACTGAGGTCGTTGTCGCTCGCGGTCAGCGAGCGACTTTTTCCGACAGTTTCTTGCTGCCTTTCTGACGCTGGCGAATCCATTGCACCACGTTCCTGCCCGCATTCATGCCGGGTTGCTCGATGTAAAGGAATGTCGCGCTGCTGATCAGAATCAACAGGCACGTGCAGGCAGCCATCAACGGCAGGTAAACCCAGGTCTCACGGGCATCGAGGTCCAGCGCCAGCGGCAGGCGCTGAACCATCAGCCAGAGCACGAAACCATGGAGCAGGTAAGTGCTGTAGCTGATCTCCCCCAGCCAGCGGATGCTGCGCGGTTTCAAGGCGCCGAACAGGGTGTTGCCCGAAGCCACGATCACAAAAAACAGCGACAGCAGAAACAGCGGAGCGGTTTTGAACGCCCGGTTGAACACGGTGAACGCCAATGCCAGCGCCACCAGGGCAATTACGCTGGCCAGCGTCGTGCGGCTCCAGGCCACCAGCTGCGGGCGCCGGACCCAATAGGCGGCGGCAATTCCGCCGAGAAAACTGGCCAGGAAATGCTTCTTGAGCGAATGCTCCCAGCCGACCAACTGGTACAGCGCGTAAATCCCGATCAGGCACAGCACTACTTGCAGCCAGTTGCCGCGATAGACGAATACCAGGGCCGCCAGTGGCAGCGCCAGATAGAAAAACACTTCATAGGCCAGCGTCCAGGTGACGTTGGAGATCAGCATGCCGGTTTGCGGGTACTGGTTGACGTCGGGGCGATCGAACGTCAGCCACAGCAGGCCCTGTTTGAACAGCTGTGGCACCGGCTCCTTCAGTTGCCAGTTCTGCAGGTAGAACACGGTGACGAACACCGCCAGCATCAATGGCAGATACAGCGGATACAACCGGAACACTCGCGAAATACCGAAGGCCAGCCAGTCGTGCTGACGGCCCTGGGCCAACAGACGACTCCAGAACAGAAAACCGGTAATCATGAAGAACAGGGCCACGCTGCCCTGGCCCAGCATCGAGTAGAAATTGCTCGGCGGAAACTCGAACACGCCCGTGCGCAGAAAGATCCAGGTAATGATCGAGTGATGCACGAATACACCGAATGCCAGATAGCCGCGCAGGCCATCGATGCTGGCATAGCGGCTTTCACCCGAATGCTGCAGATGGCGTGCGATTTTCGGCACGGCCCGCAGCAGCAACGCGGCGGTGACGGTGGCCAGCAGATAGGCGGCCGGCGCAATGAACGGACTGGTCTGAATCATCAATGAACCCGAGCCGGCGTGTTGCCGGCCAGCACTTGCCTGTGCAGATTGTCTACGGCGGATTTCGACGCCGTTACGGCGTACCCCTGGAGCAGCGCTTCGAGGTGATCCTCGAACAGCCAGCGTTTGTCGACGGTGTAGCGTTGCATGTGGCGCAGATTACGCTGGCGCAGTGACAGGCTGAGGGGTGAAGGGTAGATCCGCAG
This sequence comes from Pseudomonas sp. NFIX49, assembly GCF_900115915.1. NCBI lineage: Bacteria > Pseudomonadati > Pseudomonadota > Gammaproteobacteria > Pseudomonadales > Pseudomonadaceae > Pseudomonas > Pseudomonas sp. NFIX49. Next base: position 408,493 of record NZ_FOYE01000004.1, read on the forward strand.
GTCGGCCAGATCGATCAGCCCGAACTCGCCATCCTCCAGCACCAGCACATTGCCCAGATGCAGCGAGCGGAAATACACACCCTGCTCATGCAGGCCGGCCATGAATTTGCCAAAACGCTCCACCAGCGCCTGTCGCACGGCCGGCGCGGTGATTCCCTGCAAGACCTGGCGCAGGGTATGGCCTGGCAGCGGCGTGTAATGTACGGCACTGCTGCCGTCGTCGAGGCGATACAGGTCCAGCACCTGGGGCGTGGGAATGCCCATCCGGCGCAACTGCTCGCTGTTGACGGCAAACCGCTCGGAATACGGATTGAAACTGCCCGAGGTATACCAGCGGCGGCGGCGAAACAGCTTGAGAAAGCTGCCATCGGACAGGCGCAGCACCTTCGGCCCCAGACCGTCCTCTTCAATCACCTGAGCGTCAGTACTCAGCTGTTGCAGCGCGGATGCCGAAAGCTTCCGGACCGGCATTGTCAAAAGGCGTCGGGCACGCTGATTGATGCTCAGGGCTGCAATCAGTGCCAGCGGAATCCACAGCAGGAACCAGTGCTCCTTGGGTCTCGAGATGATCCCGCCACCCTCGGTCAGTCCGGCACCGATGCCGAAGACCAGCCAGGTCGAGGCGATGATCAGCAGCGGCTGCACGCGCTGGCGCCAACTGCTCAGCAACCCCCAGGCCTGAAAAAACAGCCAGGGCAGCATGCCGAAGATGCCGACGTAATAAAGCACGCCCAGCGCAAAGCTGTGGGGTTCCTGGAAGTTGTAACCGACACCCGGGTCAATCGAAAGTGCTGCGTTGTAGCCGTGGCCGATCCATGGGTGTTCGGCGATTTTTTCCAGGGCTTGCTGCCAGATTTCGAAACGGTAGGAGTCACCGCGTTCGATGATCATCTTCGAGAACAGCATCAACACGGTTGCGCCAGCGACCGCCAATGTCCCCAGCAGCACCAGTGAGCGTCGGTTCCAGCAAATCAGGCTCAGCCACAATGCTGCCATGGTCAGCGCCACCAGCGGGGTGCGCGAGCCGGTCCCGATCACGGCCATGAACATGATCAGCATCGCGGGGATGCTGAGCCAGTACAGCCGGCGATTCTTGCAGGTCATGCTCAGGCTGAGCCAGTAGGCGCAGAAAAATCCGAACAGATGGGAGCTGAGCAACGGGTTGTCAAACGCGCCGCCGCCGATCAGGCGCTCGCCGGGTGCAGAGTGGAGCACGAATGGAATCAGGAAAATGATCGTTGCGACCAGGGCCACCAGCGCGGCGCCGAACAGTAATGGCGAAAGAATGTCGCTGCGGTAACGAACCAGCAGGAAACACCCGGCGAACAGCATCAGGGTATGCAGCGGGGGTTTGAACATGCCGCCTATCGGCTCCCCCTGCGGCCCCCAGCAAAGGCTCAGCAGTGCCCAGGCGGCAAACAGCAGCAACGCAATGAATACTGGCTCACGCAGCATTTCCTTGAGTTCCCTGGGGCGCAGGCACAGTGCAATCAGCGTCGGAATGCTGAACAAACCGTAAAACAGCTTGTGATGAATACTGCGACCCGGCAGGAAAAACAGCGCGCACAAGAGCAGGAAGTAGCCGACGGGAAGTATCCACAGGCTGATGAAATCGAAAATTCGATTGGACGTACTGCTGAAGCCGCGAAGTTGCATGCTGAGAGATTCAATCCTGAAGTTGATCGGCCATTTCGATGATGGCTATTTGACGCTGAAAAAGACGCATAACAATAACAGCCTTTGGCCGATTGCCAGAACCCTGAAGAAGCTGTGCTAAAGTCAGCGTCCTTTTTATCGACTTTCGCGTGATATGACCGACTCCAGTCCCGCCGCAAGCCCTTCGAGCTTGAAAATCTACTTCCGCCTGCTCGGCTATGTCCGGCCGTACATCAGTCTGTTCCTGATCAGCATCGTCGGTTTTCTGATTTTTGCCTCGACCCAGCCGATGCTCGGCTACATCCTCAAGTACTTTGTCGACGGTCTGTCCAATCCCGAGGCAGTACTGTTTCCCACCGTGCCTTACCTGCGCGACCTGCAACTGCTGCAGGCCGTACCGCTGCTGATCATCCTGATCGCCGCCTGGCAGGGGCTGGGATCTTATCTGGGCAACTATTTCCTGGCCAAGGTTTCCCTGGGCCTGGTGCATGACCTGCGGGTACAGCTCTTCAACAACCTGCTGGTCCTGCCCAACCGTTATTTCGACAAGCATAACTCCGGTCACCTGATTTCGCGCATCACCTTCAACGTGACAATGGTCACGGGGGCGGCAACAGATGCGATCAAGGTCGTAATCCGTGAAGGCATGACGGTGATCTTCCTGTTCGCCTCCCTGCTGTTCATGAACTGGAAGCTGACGCTGGTGATGGTTGCGATCCTGCCGCTGATCGCCGTGATGGTGCGCACCGCCAGCAAGAAATTCCGCAAGCAGAGCAAGAAAATCCAGCTGGCCATGGGCGACGTGACCCACGTGGCGTCGGAAACCATCCAGGGCTATCGCGTGGTACGCAGCTTTGGCGGCGAAGCCTACGAGGAAAAGCGCTTCCTCGATGCCAGCCAGGGCAATACCGACAAGCAGCTGCGCATGACCCGCACCGGGGCTATCTACACGCCGCTGCTGCAACTGGTGATCTACAGCGCTATGGCGATCCTGATGTTCCTCGTGCTGTACCTTCGCGGCGACGCCTCGGCCGGTGACATGGTCGCCTACATCACGCTCGCGGGCCTGCTGCCCAAACCGATCCGTCAGTTGTCCGAAGTCAGTTCGACCATCCAGAAAGGCGTGGCCGGGGCCGAAAGCATTTTCGAGCAACTGGACGTCGAGCCGGAAGTCGATACCGGCACGGTCGAGCGCGACTCGGTCAGCGGTCGCCTCGATGTACGCAACCTGAGCTTCACCTATCCGGGCACCGAGCGTCAGGTGCTCGATGACATCAGTTTCTCGGTCGAGCCGGGGCAGATGGTGGCGCTGGTGGGGCGTTCGGGCAGCGGCAAGTCGACCCTGGCCAACCTGATCCCGCGCTTCTATCACCACGACAAGGGCGAGATCCTGATCGACGGTGTGGAAGTCGAGCAATACAAACTGCTCAATCTGCGTCGCCACATTGCCCAGGTGACTCAGCACGTCACGCTGTTCAGCGACACCGTGGCCAACAATATCGCCTATGGCGATCTGGCAGGGGCACCGCGCGAAGACATCGAAAAAGCAGCGCGTGATGCCTACGCGATGGACTTCATTTCGCAACTGCCCGAAGGCCTGGACACTCAGGTCGGCGAGAACGGCGTGCTGCTTTCCGGCGGCCAGCGCCAGCGTCTGGCGATTGCCCGGGCCTTGCTCAAGAACGCGCCGCTGCTGATTCTCGACGAGGCCACCTCGGCCCTCGACACCGAATCCGAGCGACACATTCAAGCTGCCCTGGATCAAGTGATGAAGGGCCGTACCACGCTGGTGATCGCTCACCGTCTGTCGACCATCGAGAAAGCCGACCTGATTCTGGTCATGGATCAGGGCCGGATCGTCGAGCGCGGCACTCACGACGACCTGCTGGCACAGAACGGCTATTACGCGCGTCTCAACGCCATGGGCCTTGACGCCCCGGCCGAAGACATCGCCTGATCCCCCGGAAAACCTTGTGGGAGCGAGCCTGCTCGCGACAGCGGTGCAACAGTCAACATCAATGTTGAAGGTGCATGCGTCATCGCGAGCAGGCTCGCTCCCACATTCATTTGTATCCAGTCCTTTACCCTTCTTGACCAAACCGGCATAAAACCGGCCGTCGCGCTTGTTAAGGTTCCTGAACGAACTCTGACTTCAATCGAAGGGGCCATCCTCTTCGCGCGGGTGCTGGCATGCTGCAACGTTATCTGTGGAAATTGCTGCCCAAGCCGCAGCGGGCCTTTCTGCTGGGGCGCCTGTCGGTGGTCGACCGGCAAGTGGTGAACAAGTCGATGTCGGCCAGTCTGGCGTTTCCCGCTGCCTTCGAGCAGCGCGACTGTCTGTTTATCCACGTGCCCAAATGCGCCGGCAGCAGCTTGTGTGCGGCGATGTTCGACGGCTGGCGTCCGGGACACTTGCCGTTGTACTGGTACGAAGAGCAATTTCCCGAGCAATATGCCGCCGCCTACAAGTTCGCCTTTGTGCGCGACCCGCTGGAGCGCGCCTATTCGGCTTACGCCTTTTTGCATGGCAACACCTTGAGCGGGCGCGATCACGCCGCTCAGCAAATGGTTCGCCAGTATCGGGATTTTGATGACTTTGTCGCACGCTGGCTGCACCCGGAGACGATCTCGCGGCAACTGCACTTTGCTGCGCAAACCGACTTTCTCACCGATTCACTGGGGCATCTGGCCCTGGACTTCATCGGTTACCAGGAGCATCTCGAGCAGGATTTCAAACAGGTCTGCGAGCGCTTGGGGATGGTGTGTCAGTTGCCGCACGTCAACAGCTCCCGGCAGCGCCAACCGCTGAAGGCGCGGGAGTTCTGCACGGCGCGAACCCGTCGGCTGGTGCGTCGGGCCTATCAGCGTGACTACGAGTTGCTCGGTTATGAATGAGGCTCTGCGCAGTCTGGCGACACTGCCTGTCATCAGCCCCTATAGCCTTGCGCTGTCTCGCCAGGCGCGAGCCGCGCTCAAGGGGCAGCGGCCGCGTTGCCTGTGGCTGACCGGACTGTCCGGCGCCGGCAAGTCAACCCTGGCCAATTCGCTGGACCTGCACTTGCATCAGTTCGGGCTGCACACATTTCTGCTCGATGGCGACAACGTACGCAACGGATTGTGTCGTGATCTGGGCATGGACGATGCCGGCCGCCGGGAAAACACCCGGCGCATGGCGGAAGTCGCCCGGCTGATGGTCGATGCCGGCCTGATTGTCATCGTCGCAGCGATCTCGCCATTTCGTGCCGAGCGAGACGCTGCGCGGCAACTGTTTGCCAAGGGCGACTTCATCGAAGTGCATGTGAGCACTTCGCTCAAAGAGTGTGAGCGTCGTGATCCTAAAGGCTTGTATCAGGCCGTACGTCAGGGCCGTATCCAGCATTTCACTGGTATCGACAGCCCTTACGAGGCGCCGTTGGCGGCGGAGTGCCGGATCGACACGCAAGCCCTCGAGTTGAGCGAAGCCTGCGAGCGGTTGGCAACTTTTCTGCTTAAAAAATGAGCAAAAAAGCCAGCTGTTTCATCCTGTTGCAGCCACCGCACAAGCCTTCGCCAACCCTGTGTTAATATCGCGCCCCTGTTCATTTTGTATGTGGGTTGCTCCATGAAGTTGTCCATGCCGCGATTCGATCAAGCCCCTGTCTTGGTGGTCGGCGATGTCATGCTCGACCGTTACTGGCATGGTGGTACCTCACGGATTTCCCCTGAGGCGCCGGTTCCTGTCGTTAAAGTCGAGCAAATCGAAGACCGTCCGGGCGGTGCCGCCAACGTTGCCTTGAACATTGCCGCGCTGGGTGCGCCGGCGTCGCTGGTCGGTGTGACCGGTGACGACGAAGCCGCCGACAGCCTGAGCAACAGCCTCAAGGGTGCGGGCGTGCGAGCCTTGTTTCAACGCATCGCGCACCAGCCGACCATCGTCAAGCTGCGGGTCATGAGCCGGCACCAGCAATTGCTGCGTATCGACTTCGAAGAACCGTTCGCCACCGACGCCCTGGCCCTCGGCGTGCAGGTCGATGATCTGCTCGAAGGCATCAAGGTGCTGGTGCTGTCCGACTACGGCAAAGGTGCCCTGAAAAACCATCAGGCGCTGATCCGGGCCGCTCGTGCCAAAGGCATTCCGGTGCTGGCCGACCCGAAGGGCAAGGATTTCTCGATCTACCGTGGCGCGAGCCTGATCACCCCGAACCTCAGCGAATTCGAAGCCATCGTCGGCGGTTGCGCCGATGAGCACGAGCTGGTGGCCAAGGGCGCGACGCTGATGCATGACCTGGATCTCGGCGCGCTGCTGGTGACCCGTGGCGAACACGGCATGACCCTGCTGCGTCCGGATCATCCGGCCCTGCATCTGCCTGCGCGGGCCCGTGAAGTGTTCGACGTGACCGGTGCTGGCGATACGGTGATTTCTACCTTGGCAGCCGCGATTGCCGCTGGCGAAGAATTGCCGCACGCGGTAGCGCTGGCCAACCTGGCAGCGGGCATCGTGGTCGGCAAGCTGGGTACGGCGGCGATCAGCGCCCCGGAACTGCGTCGCGCCATTCAGCGTGAAGAAGGTTCCGAGCGTGGCGTGCTGGGTCTGGAGCAACTGCTGCTGGCAGTTGCCGATGCCCGGGCGCACAACGAGCGGATCGTGTTCACCAATGGCTGCTTCGACATCCTGCATGCCGGCCACGTGACCTACCTCGAGCAGGCGCGAGCGCAGGGCGATCGGCTGATCGTCGCGATCAACGACGATGCTTCGGTCAGCCGCCTGAAAGGGCCGGGCCGGCCGATCAACAGCGTAGACCGGCGCATGGCGGTTCTCGCCGGTCTCGGCGCGGTGGACTGGGTCATCAGCTTCGCTGAAGGCACCCCGGAAAACCTGCTGCGCGAGGTCAAGCCGGACGTGCTGGTGAAGGGTGGCGATTACGGCATCGATCAAGTGGTCGGCGCCGATATCGTCAAAGCCTATGGCGGCACCGTTAAAGTGCTGGGGCTGGTGGAAAACAGCTCGACCACGGCGATTGTGGAAAAAATCCGCAAGTCCGAGTGATGCAAACATAAAGACCGCGCCTGCGAGGACTCTCCGGAGTTACTCGCAGGCGCGGTCTTTTGCCGTTCAGGAATTCACTTTCTTGCGCGGCACGATCTTCTTCAGCAATTGCCTGGCCTTGCCGCGCAAGCGCGCCAGCCCCGTGTCCTTGGGTGGCGGCGTCAAACCCTGCTGGCGCAGCCAGTCTTTCCAGCGAATCCGCTCATCGCGCACCAGCCAGCCGTCCTGCCGGGCGAAACTTTCCGCCAGATAAAGACCGCGAGTGCCCGCCGGGTACAACTGACCTTTCTTCAGCGTATACAACTCAGGCAGCGGTTCGCCGTCCTGCAACGGCATCAAGTACAGATCGGGGCGCTTGCGGTCGAGCCGGGCGACCAGTTGATCGCCTTCCAGCCGTTCATCGACATGGAACAGGCTGAGGTTCTTGGCTTCCTTGGGCACGTCCAGTCGCAAGTCGTAGATCAATTGCAGGGACGCGGTCGGCAAGTGCACGTAAGCCCTCGGCCGTTCGAGCAGTTGCAGATTGGCGCAGCGCACCGGCCGCGCCGAGCCGGACAGCGGCGTCAGGCGAAAGGGCAGGGCCTCGCGATAATGCAGCGCCGATGAGTACGGCGCCGGCAGCCAGGTGTCGTTGAAACGCCCGCCGAGCCAGCCTTCCGGTGTTTCCAGCAGGCATTCTTCGGCAATCTCCTGGATGGCCGTGTGCAGCGGGATATTCAGTTCATGCGCCGGTACGTAGCCGGAGATCAGTTTGAGCACCACATCACCGCGATCCTGCCGCCGCTGGCGTACCAGCACCCAATAATCGCGATTCTGCCAGTGCAGGGTCAGGCGCACCGAGACGCCGAGGTTGGCCAGCTCCAGCGCAAAGCGCTCGGCATCGGCCACGCTGACCGGCTTGCGCCGCTGCAGGGTCTGGGCGAAATTCAACGGCATGCCCACGCTCTGGTAGGTCAGGCCTTCCGGCGTGGCTTCGACGAACAGCGGCAGCGTCTTGAAGTTGCTCGGGTTCTTTCTGATGAGCGTACGCGGCATGTCGGCTCCTGCTTAAGGCCGCGAGGCGGCGTCAGTGACCACGAAGGACCTGGGCAACGGTCGCAACGTTATGGGCGAGGTGCAGCGGATTGATTGTCCCGACGATGGCACTGGCCACGCCGGGCTGGGCGAACAGCAATTCGAAGCTGGCGCGCACCGGATCCACGCCGGGACTCAGGCACACATGACCGCTGGCCAGGGCCTTCTTCACCAGAATGGCTTTACCGTGGGCAGCAGCATAGTCAATGACCGCCTTCTCGTTTTGTTCGTTCAGATTGTAGGTGACCATCGCGCAGTCGCCTTGCTCCAGTGCTTTGAGGCCACCGTCGACGGTTTTGCCGGAGAAGCCGAAGCCGCGAATCTTGCCCTCGGCCTTCAGTGCCGCGAGGGTTGCGTAGACTTCGCTGTCGTTGAGAATCGCCAGATCGTTGCCGTCGGAGTGCACCAGCACCAGGTCGATAAAATCGGTTTCAAGACGTTGCAGGCTGCGCTCCACCGACATCCGCGTGTGAGCGGCGCTGAAATCGTGGGTCGATTGGCCGTCGACAAATTCTTCGCCGACCTTGCTGACGATCACCCAGTCCTGACGCTCGCCGCGCAGCAGCGGGCCGAGGCGTTCTTCGCTGCGGCCATAGGCTGGCGCAGTATCGATCAGGTTGATACCCAGCTGGCGCGCCTGCTTGAGCAACATACGCGCGGCGTCGTCGTCGGGGATCTGGAAGCCGTTGGGATATTTCACGCCCTGGTCGCGGCCAAGTTTGACGGTGCCCAGGCCCAGCGGCGAGACCAGCAGCCCGGTGCTGCCCAGCGGGCGATGCAAATCGTGCAGGGTCGGCAGGCTCATGGCAGCAGTTGCTCCCAGGCGGGAACGCCCATCGGTGGTTTTGGCAGCTCGGGCAACGGAGCTGCGTGGCTTGGCTGGATGCCGTCGCGTTCCAGGGAGGCAATCACCCGGTCAGCGAAGTCCGGGGCCAATGCGAGCTTGGTTGGCCAGCCGACCAGCAGGCGACCTTCTTCGGCGAGGAACGCGTTGTCCGGGCGGGTAAGACCGGTTTGCAGCGGTTCGGCGCGATCGACGCGCAGGGTCGCCCATTGCACGGTGCTCAGGTCGATCCATGGCAACAACTGGCCAAGTTCTTTCTGGGCGGTGGCGATCTGTTCGGCCGGCTCACGGGCCACGCCTTCGGATTCGGCAATGTCGCCGCCCAGATACCAGACCCACTGACCGTCAGCGGCCGGGTGGGTGGTCACGGTGATGCGCGGCTTGGTGCCGCCACCTAGGCAGTGCGCATACAGCGGCTTCAAGCCCGGGCCCTTGGCGATGATCATGTGCAGCGGCCGGCGTTGCATGGCCGGATGAGTCAGGCCCAAAGCAGTCAGCAGGTCGGCGGTACCGGCACCGGCACTGAGGACGATGCGCTGGGCACGAATCTCGCGGCCATCGACTTTCAGACCGACCAGCACACCGCTTTCCAGTAACGGCTCGATGCCGTGGCCGGCGAGCAGACCGTCGCCCGACAAATCCGCCAGACGCTGAATCAGGCTTGGCACGTCGATCACCAGTTCGGCGAGACGGTAGACCTTGCCCTTGAAGCGTTTGTCTTGCAGGGCCGGCGGCAGTTGATCGCCCTTGACCTGATCGACCCGGCCACGCACCGCTTTGCTGGCGAAGAAACTGGTCAGATTGCCGGCCAGGGTGCCCGGCGACCAAAGGTAATGGGCTTCGGACAACAGGCGCACGCCGGTCAGGTCCAGTTCGCCGTTGCCGGCCAGGGCTTCACGCCAGCGGCGCGGCATGTCGGCGATGGCTTCCGAGGCACCGGTCAGCGCACCGTGCAGCGCGTACTTGGCGCCGCCGTGGATGATGCCCTGGGACTTCACACTCTGCCCGCCGCCGAGGCTGGCACTTTCCACCAGCACGGTCGAGAAACCCTGGCGACGCAGGCGCGCGTTCAGCCAGAGACCGGCGACACCCGCGCCGACAATCAGCACGTCGGTGGAAATTGGAGATGGCATGCAACGACCTCAAGGCTCAAATAAGCCGCAAGTTTCAAGCTTCAAGCTGCAAGCTGCAACCCGAAGGGGAAAAATCGGCTTGGCTTGGCTTGGCTTGCAGCTTGTGGCTTGAAGCCTGTCGCTGCTGTTAATGGCCGGCGGTTTTCGAGAAGAGTTGAATCACCACCACGCCGAGCACGATCAGCGCCATTCCGAGCATCGCCGGGATATCTAGCTTCTGCCCGTAGATGAACAGCGCCGCGACACTGACCATCACGATGCCCATGCCGGCCCATACCGCATAGGCCACGCCCACCGGCACGCTGCGTACCACCAGGGTCAGCATCCAGAACGCAATGGCGTAGCCGACGATGACCAGCACCAGTGGCAATGGCGTGCTGAAGCCTTTGACGGCTTTCATCGAAACGGTCGCGATCACTTCGGCACAGATGGCGATGGCCAGGTAGACGTAAGCGTTCATGTTCAAATCCTCGTGTGTAGCATTGCTTTCTGAGGCGGCATTCTAGTGACTCCCCAGATGGGGTAAAGTCATTACCTATCTGTTTAAGAGATGGGTTGGCCTGATGAGCATGCAATGGAATCTGGAGCAGTTGCGGGTGTTTGTCGGCGTTGCCGAGCAGCGCTCGTTTTCCGCCGTGGCACGTCAGCAGCGTAAGGCACAGTCGGCGATCAGCAGCGCGATTGCCATGCTCGAGGACGACCTCGGTGTCAGTCTGTTCGAGCGTAGCAGCGGCCGTCAGCCGAGTCTTACCGAAGCGGGGGAGGCGTTGCTGGAGGAGGCGCGTGAAGTGTTACGCCAGTGCGAGCGCCTGAACGGCCGGGCCGTGGCCATGATGCGCGGGCAGGAAGCGCAGCTGCGGGTGGCCCAGGATGAGGCGATGCCCTATCAGGCGCTGGTGGAAAGCTTCGCCGCCCTGGCCGAGCAGTTTCCCAGTCTGGAAGTCCAACTGACCAGCGCCGCCCAAGGTGAGGTTTCACGCAAACTGGTGGAGCGCCGGGCCGATCTCGGGCTGCTGTTCTATCACGATGAAATCCCTGAAGCGCTGGAGCGCCGGGTGCTGGGCAGTGTGGAAATGGTCACGGTCTGCGGCGTCAACCATCCCTTGGCAGCGCAGGCTTACGTCACCTGCCAGCAACTGGCGCAGCATCGGCAGTTGTTGATGTCGACCCAGACCAGCATTTATCCCGGCAACGAACCGGCCAGTCCGCAGGTATGGCGCGCTGACAGTTTCTACGTGATGGCCGAATGGCTGGTGCGTGACCTCGGCTGGGCCTGGCTGCCGCGCCACGTGGTGCAGTACTCGGCGTATCAGGGCCTGATGGTGGAACTGGACAGCGAATGGACGCCGCCGGCGCTGGTGGTGGAACTGGTCTGGCGCCGTGACGAACCCCTCGGGCCGGCGGCGCGCTGGCTGGCGGAGCGATTTGCCATACACCTGCGGGCGATCGGCGGCAAAAGCCGATAAACTCCGCCGCCATGAATAGAACTCTCTATACCGCGCTGTTTTACCTGGGGCTGCCATTGGTGGCGATTCGGCTGTGGCTGCGTTCGCGCAAGGCACCGGCGTATGCCAAGCGGATTGGCGAACGTTTCTCCTATGGCATGCCGACCTTGCAACCGGGCGGCATCTGGGTTCACGCCGTGTCGGTGGGCGAGAGCATCGCGGCTGCGCCGATGATCCGTGCGCTGCTGCAACGTTATCCACAACTGCCGATCACCGTGACCTGCATGACGCCGACCGGGTCGGAACGCATTCACGCAATGTTCGCCAACGAGCCACGCATCCAGCACTGCTATTTGCCGTATGACTTGCCCTGCGCGGCGGCGCGTTTTCTGGATCGCGTGCAGCCGAAACTGGCAGTGATCATGGAAACCGAGCTTTGGCCCAACCACATTCACCAATGCGCCAAACGCGGGATTCCGGTGGCGCTGGCCAACGGACGCCTGTCCGAGCGTTCGGCCAAAGGCTATGGCCGCTTCAGCAAACTGACCGCGCCGATGCTCGCCGAGATGAGCCTGTTCGCCGTGCAGACCGAGGCCGAAGCCCTGCGCTTCCGTGATCTCGGTGCGCGTGCGGAGACAGTTGAAGTCACCGGCTCGATCAAGTTCGACCTGACCATCGACCCGCAACTGCTGCAACGCGCCGCTGAACTGCGCGGCCAATGGCAGGCGCTGGAACGGCCGGTATGGATCGCCGCCAGCACCCATGAAGGCGAAGACGAAGTGGTGCTGAATGCCCATCGCCGTTTGCTGGCCAACCATCCCGATGCACTGCTGATTCTGGTGCCGCGTCACCCCGAGCGTTTCAACTCGGTGTTCGAGTTGTGCCAGCGTGAAGGCTTTGCCACGGTGCGCCGTTCCACCGGCGCGAGCGTCGATGCGCAGACTTCGGTGCTGCTCGGCGACACCATGGGCGAATTGCTGTTTCTTTATGCCTTGGCCGACAGCGCGTTCGTCGGCGGCAGTCTGGTAGCCAACGGCGGGCACAATCTGCTGGAGCCGGCGGCGCTGGCGAAACCGGTGATCAGCGGACCGCATCTGTTCAACTTCCTCGACATCGCCGCGCAACTGCGCAGCGCCGGGGCGTTGGCCGAGGTGGATGATGCCGAAGGTCTGGCGATAGAAGTGCAGCGTCTGTTCGAACTGCCGCGCGACGCACAGCGCATGGCCGATGCCGGGCTGAGCGTGATGCGCCGCAATCAGGGCGCGTTGCAGCGCTTGCTCGATGGCCTGGGAAGGTTGATCGACCGCGCATAAAAAAACGCAGCCTCGGGGCTGCGTTTTTTGTTTAAGGCCGGGCCTTGAGCTGGGCTTCGGCAGCCTTGGCCAGATCCGGCGGCAGGAAATCCTTGTCCGGGTTGTAGTCGGCTTTCAGATAACGCGTCAGATCCTGCAGGTCGCCTGGGTTCAATGTCCCCGCTGCCTGCTTCAGACGCAGGTTGTCGAGGATGTAGTCGTAGCGGGTGTTGTTGTAGTTGCGCACCGAGGTGTAGAGCTGACGCTGGGCGTCGAGCACATCGACGATGTTGCGCGTCCCCACCTGGTAACCGATTTCCGTGGCTTCCACCGCGCTCTGGTTGGAAATGATCGACTGGCGGCGCGCCTGCACCTGCTCGACGTCGGTGTTTACCGCGCGGTGCAGGTTGCGGGTGTTCTCCACCACTTGCCGGCGCAGGCCTTCACGCTGCTGTTCGGTCTGGTCCAGCCGTGAGTAGGACTCGCGCACCTGGGAGCTGGTCAATCCGCCACTGTAGATCGGAATGTTCAGTTGCAGGCCCACGGTGCTCTGCTCGACATTGCCACTGTATGGCGTACCAAACGCGTTCGGGTTGGAGAAGCCGAGGGCGTCGTTGTCGCCTTTTTCGTATTTGGCCACCGCGTCGAGGGTCGGTAGGTGGCCGGCCTTGCGCTGTTTCAGGGTCTGTTCGGCGGAACTGACCGCGTAGTTGCTGGCCAGCAGATTGAGGTTCTGTTTCGCGGCGGTATCGACCCAGGCCTTGGCGTCGTTCGGCGCCGGCGGCAGGATCGGCAACGTGTGGACGATGCCCTGGATCGAGTTGTACTGGCGGTTGGTCAGGGTGATCAGCGCTTGGAACGCATCATCGACCTGACGCTGGGCGACGATCCGGTTGGCCCGCGCGGTGTCGTAGCTGGCTTGCGATTGCAGCACGTCGGTCTTGTCCGACAGACCCACATCGAAGCGCTCGTTGGACTGGTCGAGCTGGCGCTTGAACGCGGCTTCCTCGGCCTTGGTCGAGGCCAGGTTGTCCTGGCTGCGCAGCACGTTGAAGTAGCTTTCGGCGGTTTGCAGGATCAGGTTCTGCTCGGTGGCCGAGAGTTGCAGCGCGGCCTGCTCATTGACGTCCTTGGCGGCCTGGTACTGGAACCAGCGATCGGCGCGGAACAGCGGTTGCGCCAGCGTCGCCTGATAGGAGTGCGCGCTGCGATTGGCGATGGCCGAGGGCTGGTCGATCGAGGTGCGCACATTGGCGACTTCAGCGCCGCCCGACAGGTTCGGCAGCAGCCCGGCGCGGGCCTGGGGCACCACTTCTTTCTGCGCACCGTACTGGGCGCGGGCGGCGGCCAGGTCGGCGTTGTTGTCGACGGCTTCCTGATAAACGCTGACCAGATCGGTCCTGGTCGATAAAGGCGCTTCTGCTGCCCAGGCCGTTGCGGTGGACGCACAAGACACGGCGACAGCCAGTGAGAGTTTGCGCAGCATGAGGCGATCCCTAGCATGAATATTATGGAAATAATCCGGGCGCCAAAGGTAAGGCGCGGCCCATGCAGCGTCAAGGCGCAGCATGGCGTAGCGAGTGTAGTAGCGCCGGCGGCAGGCAACAATCTGCCAATTGCGCCATTCATCATGGTGTTTGCCACGGTGTTGGCGTTCTTTGCCGGTTGTGTCTAGACTGGCCGGGTTCTTGTCGGGGTGCCTTGCTATGAGGCTGAGATCGAATAATTTCGGATCCCGTTGAACCTGATCAGGTTAGCGCCTGCGTAGGGAACAAGATTTCTCGTCACCCGGCGAGTCCTCTTGTGCTTCGTCCGGGATATTGTTCGACAATCGAACGCTCGACGACGATGCACAGCACCAGTCCTGGTGCGTCCGTGCCTTTCAGGTTCTGCTCCGACAATCCACTGCCTGGATGCTGTCTGGAGAGCCCGTGATGACTACAAAATCTAAAAATGCGATCAACCTGAGTGACTCGGCCAAGGTCGACGAGCAGTCGGTTCAACCGTTCACCCGTTCGCAAAAAGTCTACGTTCAGGGCTCCCGCCCGGACATCCGCGTGCCGATGCGCGAAATCACCCTCGATGTGACCCCGACCGACTTCGGCGGCGAAATCAACGCGCCGGTCACCGTCTACGACACCTCCGGCCCGTACACCGATCCGAACGTGGTGATCGACGTGCGCAAAGGTCTGGGCGACGTGCGTTCGGCGTGGATCGACGACCGTGGCGACACCGAGCGCCTGCCAGGCCTGAGCTCGAATTTCGGTCAGGAGCGTCTGGCCGATCCTGAGCTGACCAAACTGCGTTTCGCCCACGTCAACAACCCGCGCCGCGCCAAGGCCGGGGCCAACGTCAGCCAGATGCACTACGCGCGCAAAGGCATCATCACCGCCGAGATGGAATACGTCGCCATCCGCGAAAACATGAAGCTGCAAGAAGCCCGCGCTGCCGGCCTGTTGAAACAGCAGCACGCCGGCCACAGCTTCGGTGCGAGCATTCCGAAAGAAATCACCCCTGAGTTCGTGCGCGAAGAAATTGCCCGTGGTCGCGCAATCATTCCGGCCAACATCAACCACGTCGAACTCGAGCCGATGATCATTGGCCGCAACTTCCTGGTGAAGATCAACGGCAACATCGGCAACAGCGCGCTGGGTTCGTCCATCGAAGAAGAAGTGGCGAAACTGACCTGGGGCATTCGCTGGGGTTCGGACACGGTGATGGACTTGTCCACCGGCAAGCACATCCACGAAACCCGCGAGTGGATCATCCGTAACTCGCCGGTTCCGATCGGCACCGTGCCGATTTATCAGGCGCTGGAAAAAGTGAATGGCGTCGCCGAAGACCTGACCTGGGAGCTGTTCCGCGACACGCTGATCGAGCAGGCGGAGCAGGGCGTCGACTACTTCACCATCCACGCCGGCGTGTTGCTGCGCTACGTGCCGCTGACCGCCAAACGTGTGACCGGCATTGTGTCCCGTGGCGGTTCGATCATGGCCAAGTGGTGCCTGGCGCACCACAAAGAGAACTTCCTCTACACCCACTTCGACGAAATCTGCGAAATCATGAAGGCCTACGACGTCAGCTTCTCGCTGGGCGACGGTCTGCGTCCGGGCTCGATTGCCGACGCCAACGACGAAGCGCAATTCGGCGAACTGGAAACCCTCGGCGAGCTGACCAAGATCGCCTGGAAGCACGACGTGCAATGCATGATCGAAGGCCCCGGCCACGTGCCGATGCAGTTGATCAAGGAGAACATGGACAAGCAGCTGGAGTGCTGCGACGAGGCGCCGTTCTACACCCTCGGCCCGCTGACCACCGACATTGCGCCGGGCTACGACCACATCACCTCCGGTATCGGTGCGGCGATGATCGGCTGGTTCGGTTGCGCGATGCTCTGCTACGTGACGCCGAAGGAACACTTGGGCCTGCCAAACAAGGATGACGTGAAGACCGGGATCATCACCTACAAGATCGCGGCCCATGCGGCGGATTTGGCCAAGGGGCACCCGGGCGCGCAGATCCGCGACAACGCCTTGAGCAAGGCGCGTTTCGAATTCCGCTGGGAAGACCAGTTCAACCTCGGTCTGGACCCGGACACCGCCCGTTCGTATCACGATGAAACCCTGCCGAAGGATTCGGCGAAGGTCGCGCATTTCTGTTCGATGTGCGGGCCGAAATTCTGCTCGATGAAGATCACTCAGGAAGTCCGCGAATACGCGGCCAACCAGCGGATCGACGCGGTCGACGTGGACGTCGCCCGGGGCCTGGCGGAACAGGCCGAGCGGTTCAAGAAGGAAGGCAGTCAGCTGTACAAGAAAGTCTAGCCACGAGCGGCAAGCTACAAGCTACAAGAGGAGAAGCAGTCCGCATATCGCTTCTGACTTGTAGCTTGCAGCTTGCAGCTTTTTTTCTGCTTCTCTGTGAGAAACGTCCTTGAGCATTCAACCCGGTACTTATTCCCCCGACCTCGCCGTGCCCGCCAACCAGCGTGTGTTCGGCGGTCGCGATCTGTTTTCCCTGTGGTTTTCCCTCGGCATCGGCCTGATGGTGTTGCAGACCGGCGCGTTGCTGGCGCCGGGGCTGGGCCTGTCGGGATCGCTGCTGGCGATTTTCCTCGGCACCCTGGTCGGCGTCCTGTTGCTGGCTGCCGTCGGCGTGATCGGCAGCGACACCGGCCTGTCGTCGATGGCTGCGCTGAAACTCAGCCTCGGCAGCAAAGGCGCGAGCCTGCCGGCGCTGCTCAACCTGCTGCAACTGATCGGTTGGGGTTCGTTCGAAATCATCGTCATGCGCGATGCGGCCAGCCTGCTCGGCACCCGTGCGTTCAGCGAAGGTTCGCTGTGGGCCAGTCCGATGCTGTGGACGCTGTGCTTCGGCGCATTGGCGACATTGCTCGCGGTCAGCGGGCCGTTGACGTTCGTGCGCAAGATTCTGCGCAAGTGGGGCATCTGGCTGATTCTGGCCGCGTGCATCTGGCTGACCTGGAACCTGTTCGCCAAGGCTGACCTCGCCGCCTTGTGGGCACAGGCCGGGGATGGCTCGATGCCGCTCGCCGTGGGCTTCGACATCGCCATCGCGATGCCGCTGTCGTGGCTGCCGCTGATTGCCGACTACTCGCGTTTCGGCAAGAAGGCGAAGAACGTGTTCGGTGGTACGGCGATCGGTTTCTTCATCGGCAACTTCTGGCTGATGAGCCTCGGCGTGGCCTACACGCTGGCATTCGCGCCGAGCGGTGAAGTCAACGCGCTGCTGCTGGCACTGGCCGGCGCCGGTCTGGGGATTCCGCTGTTGCTGATTCTGCTGGACGAGTCGGAGAACGCTTTCGCCGACATTCACTCGGCAGCGGTTTCCAGTGGGATTCTGTTGCGTCTGAAAGTCGAGCATCTGGCGCTGGCCATCGGGGTGATCTGCACCCTGATCGCCTTGCTCGCGCCGTTGGCGCAGTACCAGAACTTCCTGTTGCTGATCGGCTCGGTGTTCGCACCGCTGTTCGGCGTGGTGCTGGTGGATCACTTCATCCTGCGCAAGCGCAGTGCTCAGGTGGCATCGGCCGCGTTGCGCTGGCCGGCGCTATTGGCCTGGCTGGGTGGCATCAGCACCTATCACTTGTTGGCCAATCTGTATCCGGATGTCGGCGCGACCCTGCCGGCGCTGGTGCTGGCAGGGCTGCTGCAACTGGTGCTCGGCCGGGCTTTCAGTTACGGCCGGGAAACAGCTCGGGCTTGAGAATGCCGTTCAGGCGCGGGTAAGGGATCTTCAGTTCGACGTGGCCCAGCGCATAAGGCGCGATGGTGGTCACGTCGTACTTGAGGATCACGCCGCCGTAGGTCAGCGCCACGTTCGGGGTTTTGACGAACGGCCAGCTCTTCACGAATTCCGGTTCCTGATCGAGCTTGGTGCTGATCAGCCAGCTGTTGTGCGCCACTTGCGCCGCTTTCCAAAATGCCTCTTCCTGACCCGGCAGCAGCATGTCCGCCAAGGTCAGCACCTTGTGTTGCTGACGCGAATAGTTGATGAAACCGCGTCCCGGCGTACCGTGGGCACCGCCGGTGTCCAAATAGCTCGAGGTTTCGATGATCACCAGACCGTCATGCTGCTCGCGTACTTTCGCCTGCAAATAGCTGCTGTTGCGCGGGCCGGCATTGGCCAGGAACTGCTCGCGATACGCTGCCAGCGTCGGCGCCACCGGGGCGTTCGGTGCGGTGCGGGTCATTTGCAGCAGGCGTTTTTCGATGATGCCGTCCAGCGCCGGTTCTGCCGGGAAGCGCAACGTATCGATGTTTACCAACGGACAGTCCTGGTTGGAACAACCGGGTTTCAGCGTTTCCGAGGCGTCGCGGGTGGTTTCCAG
Organism: Pseudomonas sp. NFIX49; assembly: GCF_900115915.1. Classification (NCBI taxonomy): domain Bacteria; kingdom Pseudomonadati; phylum Pseudomonadota; class Gammaproteobacteria; order Pseudomonadales; family Pseudomonadaceae; genus Pseudomonas; species Pseudomonas sp. NFIX49. The sequence continues at coordinate 426,814 of NZ_FOYE01000004.1, forward strand.
CGGCGTGCGCAGGTTGGGCTGGAACAGGCTGGCGCAGGCGCCCAGGGTCAGGGCGATGGCGGCCACGGAGGCAATTTTGAAAAGCGACATGGGCGTCCTTTCTGAAGCAGGGGAAGGCAAAAAGTTACCGCTTCGACTCTCAACGAAGCGGTCAGTTCGCCACTAAGCTAATTAGAGTGGGTTTCGCCTCCACCGTCCATCCCGCTGACAGCAAAGGGGCTGCATCAAACGTCACCGGCGCGTTAGGATGGCGCGAAGTCGAGGTCGCAGGTAAGGCGCCTCGTATTGGATTTGCAGTAAAGAGGATGCTCATGACCGATTTTGCCAAAGCCATTCCGACCGCCGTCGATATCGTGCGACGCGAGCAGTGCTACAAGGGCTTCTACAAGCTCGACCGTCTGCACTTGCGCCACGAACTGTTCGCCGGTGGCATGAGCCGCGAAATCAATCGTGAAGTGTTCGTGCGCCACGATGCGGTGTGCATGCTGCCCTACGATCCGCAGCGCGATGAAGTGGTGCTGATCGAGCAGTTTCGCGTCGGGGCTCTGGGCAAGGCGGACAACCCGTGGCTGGTGGAACTGGTCGCCGGTCTGATCGACAAGGACGAACAGCCGGAAGAAGTTGCTCACCGCGAGGCGCAGGAGGAAGCTGGGCTGGACATCAAAGCCCTGTGGCCGATGACCAAATACTTTCCATCGCCGGGCGGCAGCAACGAATTTGTGCATCTGTATCTGGGGCGTTGCAGCACCGAAGGCGCAGGCGGCCTGCATGGGCTGGAGGAAGAAGCCGAAGATATTCGCGTCACGGTCTGGGCCTTTGAAGATGCCTTGCAGGCCGTACGTGACGGACGGATTGCCAATGCGGCGAGCATCATCGCCTTGCAGTGGCTGGCGCTCAATCGCGCCGAAGTGAGGGGGCTATGGTCGTAAACAAGTTGCGCGATCGCTACCGCGTCGACCTCGCAGGGCTGCAAGCCGCCTGCGAGGCGAACTACGCGCGCCTGATGCGACTCTTGCCGGACATGCGCAGCGACCCCGAAGCGCGGCGCATCGCGGTAACCCAGGGCGACCAGATGCTCGGCGTGCTGACTCTGGAAGTGCTGCAGGCCTGTCCGTACACCACGACTCTGCAGGTGCGTCAGGAACACAGCCTGCCATGGCTGCCGGTGCCGCAACTGGAGGTGCAGGTCTATCACGACGCGCGTATGGCCGAGGTGATCAGTGCCGAGCATGCGCGACGCTTTCGCGGCGTCTATCCTTACCCGAATGCGGCCATGCACCAGCCGGACGAAAAAGCCCAGCTCAATCTGTTCCTGGGTGAATGGCTGAGTCATTGTCTGGCGTGCGGACACGAATACGCGGCAGTCCGATAACCAGCGCAAGTTGTGAACTGCGTCCGGTTCGCCGGTTTCTCTTTGTGGTGTCCCCCCGCATAATTGCCGCACCTATCCAGTCCCGCGATCCCGGGGGAGAACGCCTTGCCGAGCGTATCGACTTTGACCACCGCCGACACGGCGTTGCTGGTGCAACTCTCTGACAGCCATCTGTTCGCCGAGGCGGAAGGAACGCTGCTGGGCATGAACACCCGTGAGAGTCTGCAAAAAGTCATCGAGCTGGTGCTCGAGCAGCAACCGCGGATCGACCTGATCGTGGCCAGCGGCGACCTGTCCCAGGACGGTACGCTGGAGTCCTATCAGCTGTTTCGCCAAATGACGGCACAGCTCGATGCCCCCGCCCGCTGGATCCCCGGCAACCACGACGAACCGCAAATCATGGCGCAGGCGACGGTGAAGAGTGCATTGCTGGAGTCTGTGGTGGATGTCGGCAACTGGCGTGTGACCCTGCTCGATTCGGCGGTGCCCGGATCGGTGCCGGGGTATTTGCAGGATGACCAACTGCAATTGCTCGCCCGCTCCCTGAGTGAAGCGCCGGATCGCCATCATCTGGTGTGCTTTCACCATCATCCTGTGTCGATCGGTTGCGCCTGGATGGAGCCGATCGGCTTGCGCAATCCGGAAGCGTTTTTCGACGTGCTCGACCGTTTCCCGCAGGCCCGCGCCGTACTGTGGGGACATGTCCATCAGGAAATCGACCGCGAACGCAACGGCGTAAGGCTGATTGCCTCGCCGTCGACCTGCATTCAGTTCGAGCCAGGCAGTGAAGATTTCAAGGTCGGCGAGCAGGCACCGGGGTATCGCTGGTTGCGCTTGTTGCCGGATGGGCGGCTGGAGACCGGCGTGGAGCGTGTCACCGGTTTTGATTTTCAGGTGGATTACGGCTCCAACGGTTACTGATTGACGGATGCAGCGCTGATTTCCTCGGGTGCTGGCCCAACATCCCCTGACTCCCTGTAAACTCCGCTTTCTTCAGCCGACGCCCAGGGAGCTCAAATGTCCGGTTCGATTCTCTATATCCATGGTTTCAACAGCGCGCCGGCCTCGAAAAAGGCCTGTCAGCTGGTCGAGGTGATGGAGCGGCTGGGTTTGAGCGACCAACTGCGTGTGCCGGCGCTGCATCACCACCCACGCGAAGCCATCGGTCAGCTGGAACAGGCAATCGCCGAACTCGGCCGGCCATTGCTGGTGGGAAGCTCGCTCGGCGGCTACTATGCGACTCACCTGGCCGAGCGCCATGGCCTGAAAGCCCTGCTGGTCAACCCGGCCGTCAGCCCGCACCGGATGTTCGACGGACACCTGGGCACCCAGAAAAACCTGTACACCGACGAAACCTGGGAGCTGACCCACGACCACGTGACGGCCCTGGCCGAGCTGGAAGTGCCGGCGCCGCAGGATCCGCAGCGATATCAGGTATGGTTGCAGACCGGGGATGAAACGCTGGATTATCGCCTTGCCCAGCAGTATTACCGGGCCTGTGCCTTGCGCATTCAGGCCGGCGGCGACCACAGTTTCCAGGGATTTGTTACACGATTGCCGGCATTGCTCGGCTTTGCCGGGATTGGCGCCGATACCTATCAGGCAATCGATTTCACCGCACTGTGAAGTCTTGCCCCATTTTCATTGAATCACTGACGACGAGACCCTATGGCCACTCCCAGCGCTAGCTCCTATAACGCCGACGCCATCGAAGTCCTCTCGGGCCTCGACCCGGTGCGCAAGCGCCCCGGCATGTACACCGACACCAGTCGGCCGAACCACCTCGCCCAGGAAGTCATCGACAACAGTGTCGACGAAGCCCTGGCCGGCCACGCCAAATCGATCCAGGTCATCCTCCACGCCGACCACTCGCTGGAAGTCTGCGACGACGGCCGTGGCATGCCGGTTGACATCCACCCGGAAGAGGGTGTTTCGGGCGTTGAACTGATCCTCACCAAGCTCCATGCGGGCGGCAAGTTTTCCAACAAGAACTACCAGTTCTCCGGCGGTCTGCACGGGGTGGGTATTTCCGTGGTAAACGCCTTGTCGACCCAGGTGCGGGTGCGGGTCAAGCGTGACGGCAACGAATATGAAATGACCTTTGCCGACGGCTTCAAGGCCACCGATCTGCAAGTGATCGGCACCGTCGGCAAGCGCAATACCGGGACCAGCGTGTACTTCGCGCCGGACCCGAAATACTTCGACTCGCCGAAATTCTCCATCAGCCGCCTCAAGCATGTGCTCAAGGCCAAGGCCGTTCTGTGCCCAGGGCTGCTGATCAGTTTCGAAGACAAAGGCACCGGCGAAAAGGTCGAGTGGCATTACGAGGATGGCTTGCGCTCCTATCTGGTGGATGCGGTCAGCGAATTCGAGCGTCTGCCGGATGCGCCGTTCTGCGGCAACCTGGCCGGCACCAAGGAAGCGGTCGAGTGGGCCCTGCTTTGGCTGCCGGAAGGCGGCACTTCGGTCACCGAAAGCTACGTCAACCTGATCCCGACGGAGCAGGGCGGTACCCACGTCAACGGTCTGCGTCAGGGTCTGCTCGACGCGATGCGCGAGTTCTGCGAATTCCGCAGCCTGCTGCCGCGCGGCGTGAAGCTGGCACCGGAAGACGTTTGGGAGCGCATCGCTTTCGTTCTGTCGATGAAGATGCAGGAACCGCAATTCTCCGGTCAGACCAAGGAACGTCTGTCGTCCCGTGAAGCGGCGGCGTTTGTCTCCGGCGTGGTCAAGGATGCGTTCAGCCTGTGGCTCAACGCCAACCCGGAAACCGGTCTGGCCCTGGCGGAACTGGCGATCAGCAACGCTGGCCGGCGCCTGAAAGCCAGCAAGAAAGTCGAACGCAAGCGCATCACCCAGGGCCCGGCATTGCCGGGCAAACTGGCCGATTGCGCCGGGCAGGACCCGATGCGTTCCGAGCTGTTCCTGGTGGAAGGTGATTCCGCCGGCGGTTCGGCCAAGCAGGCGCGAGACAAGGAATTCCAGGCGATCCTGCCGTTGCGCGGCAAGATCCTCAACACCTGGGAAGTCGACGGCAGCGAAGTGCTGGCCAGCCAGGAAGTGCACAACATCGCCGTGGCCATCGGTGTCGATCCGGGCGCCGAGGACATGAGCCAGCTGCGCTACGGCAAGATCTGCATCCTCGCCGACGCCGACTCCGACGGTCTGCACATCGCAACCTTGCTCTGCGCCTTGTTCGTCCAGCATTTCCGCCCACTGGTGGATGCCGGTCATGTCTACGTGGCAATGCCGCCGCTGTACCGCATCGATCTGGGTAAAGAAATCTACTACGCCCTCGACGAAGCCGAGCGCGACGGGATCCTCGACCGTCTGGTGGCTGAGAAGAAGCGCGGCAAGCCGCAGGTCACCCGATTCAAAGGCCTGGGTGAAATGAACCCGCCGCAACTGCGCGAAACCACCATGGACCCGAACACCCGGCGCCTGGTGCAGTTGACCCTCGGGGACGACTTCGCCCAGACCTCGGAAATGATGGACATGCTGCTGGCGAAGAAACGTGCCGGCGACCGCAAGACCTGGCTCGAATCCAAGGGCAACCTCGCCGAGGTTCTGGCCTGATGCGGTTTGGCTGGGCCTTGGCGGGTGCGTTGCTGCTGGGTTCGATGACGGTGTCGGCAGAGCCTGTGCAAGAATTGCGCGTGCTCGCCGAACACCCGGTCGAAGGCATGCGCGGCGGCAACCTGTCGGGGCTGGCCTTGTGCGGCAATGACCTGTGGACCGTTTCGGACCGCGACGATGATCAGATCTACCGTCTCGATATCCGCGACCGGGTCTGGCAGGCTACGGCCGTACGCATCGATCCGCCGAAAGTGCCGGACAGCGGCTTGCCGTGGGGCATCAGTTCGCGCACCTGGGCGGCGTCGTTCATTCGGGGCGGGGATCTGGATTTCGAAGGCATCAGCTGTGACAGCGCAGGCAACCGCTACATCGTCAGCGAGGCCCACGCGGCCGTGCTGCAAGTGCCGCCGCAGGGGCCGTCGTCGTGGCTGAAAATCTCGCCGATGATGGTTCGCGAGGCGCGGGCCAGCGGCATGCTGCTGCAATTCAACGCGTTATTCGAAGGGCTGGCGATCAACCCGGCGGGCGATCAGATGTGGCTGGCTGCCGAGCGGCAAAGTCGCGGTTTGTTGCTGATCAAACGCCAGCAGACGGTGTGGGATTGTGACGGTCGCTGCGTGCTGCTCAGTGAAGGCGGCATGGAAATGCAACCGCCGCAGTTCCCGAAAGCCCGTCCGGTCAATCGGGATTTTTCCGATATCTCCCTGTTCAACGGCAAGCTGTTTACCCTTGAGCGCAACGCGTACCAGATCTGTCGTCGCGATGCGCAGACGGCCAGGGTCGAGCTCTGCTGGTCGTATGCGGCCGAGCTGTTGCAGGCCAATCGGCGTTATTCACAGAACTTCGGCCTGGAAGAGGCGCTGGTGGTCGATGCTCAAGGCGCCTGGATCGGCGTCGACAACAATTTCGGCCCTCGCGCCGACGGCGAGGTTCGCCCGATCATCTGGCGTTTCGCCGCGCCTGAGGGTGGCTGGAGCGCCAAGCCGTGAGCCAGCAACCGCCGGGCAAGCGCGCCGGTCGGGTGCTGATGATTCTGGCGTGGTGCGCGGCGCTGTTTCTGGCCACGCGGTTTTTCAGCCAGTGGGAAGAACGCCAGCGTAATCCCAATGTGGAAGTGGCTTCGCAGCAGGGCAACGGCTTTATCGAAGTGAAATTGATCGGCAACGCCCAGGGACATTTTGTCGCCAGCGGCCTGATCAACGGTCGGCCGGTGGAGTTCATGCTCGACACCGGCGCGACCGATGTGGCAATCCCGGCCGAGGTGGCGAAAGACCTCAGGCTGGAAGAAGGTTTCGGTGTGACCCTGAGCACGGCCAATGGCCTGAGCCAGGGCTATCGCACCCGTATCGACCGCCTGCAACTGGGCGACATCGTGCTGCGGGACGTCCGCGCACTGGTGGCGCCGGGGTTGCATGGCGATCAGGTGCTGCTCGGCATGAGCGCCCTGAACAAACTTGAATTTACCCAGCGCGGTGGCACCATGCTGCTGCGCCAGACAACGAACCGATGAGGCCCGCATGAGCGACTCCCTTGATCTCAGCCTGGACGGTGTAGAACGCCGCTCGCTGGCTGACTTCACCGAAAATGCCTACCTCAACTACTCCATGTACGTGATCATGGACCGCGCCCTGCCGCATATCGGCGACGGCCTGAAACCGGTACAGCGGCGTATCGTCTACGCCATGAGCGAGCTGGGGCTGGACGCCGATTCCAAGCACAAGAAGTCGGCGCGTACCGTCGGCGACGTGCTCGGCAAGTTCCACCCGCACGGCGACTCGGCGTGCTACGAAGCGATGGTGCTGATGGCCCAGCCGTTCAGCTATCGCTACACGCTGGTGGACGGCCAGGGCAACTGGGGTGCGCCGGACGATCCGAAGTCCTTCGCCGCCATGCGTTACACCGAAGCGCGGCTGTCGCGTTACTCCGAAGTGCTGCTCAGCGAATTGGGCCAGGGCACCGCAGACTGGGGCCCGAACTTCGACGGCACCCTGCAGGAACCGCTGGTGTTGCCGGCACGTTTGCCGAACATCCTGCTCAACGGCACCACCGGGATCGCCGTGGGCATGGCCACCGACGTGCCGCCGCACAACCTGCGCGAAGTCGCCACCGCCTGCGTGCGCCTGCTCGATGAGCCGAAAGCCACGGTCGAACAGCTCTGCGAACACATTCAGGGCCCGGACTACCCGACCGAAGCGGAAATCATCACCCCGCGCGCCGACCTGCTGAAAATGTACGAAACCGGCAAGGGCTCGGTGCGCATGCGCGCCGTGTACCACGTCGAGGACGGCGACATCATCGTCACCGCGCTGCCGCACCAGGTCTCCGGGGCCAAGGTGCTGGAACAGATCGCCGCGCTGATGCAGGCCAAACCATCGAAAGCCCCGCAGATCGCCGACCTGCGTGATGAATCCGACCACGAAAACCCGTGCCGCATCGTGATCATCCCGGTCAACAGCCGTGTCGATCACGAAGCGCTGATGCAGCACCTGTTCGCCAGCACCGAGCTGGAGTCGACCTACCGGGTCAACGTCAACATCATCGGTCTGGACGGCAAGCCGCAGCTGAAAAACCTCCGTGCGTTGCTGGTGGAGTGGCTGGAATTCCGCGTGCTGACCGTGCGTCGCCGCTTGCAATTTCGCCTCGACAAGGTCGAGCGTCGCCTGCACCTGTTGGACGGTTTGCTGATTGCCTACCTCAACCTGGATGAAGTGATCCACATCATCCGTACCGAGGAGCATCCGAAAGCCAAACTGATCGAGCGTTTTGCCCTCAGCGAAATCCAGGCCGACTACATCCTCGACACCCGTCTGCGTCAGTTGGCGCGACTGGAAGAGATGAAGCTGCGCGACGAGCAGGACGAACTGCTCAAGGAACAGGCCAAGCTGCAAGCCCTGCTGGGCAGCGAAGCCAAGTTGAAGAAACTTGTGCGCAGCGAACTGTTGAAAGATGCCGAAACTTACGGCGATGACCGTCGGTCGCCAATCGTCGAGCGCGCCGAAGCCAAGGCGCTGACCGAGCACGATCTGCTGCCGAACGAGAAAGTCACCGTCGTGCTGTCGGAAAAAGGCTGGATCCGTTCGGCGAAGGGCCACGATATCGACGCCACCGGCCTGTCGTACAAGGCCGGCGACGGCTTCAAGACTTCGGCGGCGGGGCGTTCGAACCAGTCGGCCGTGGTCATCGACTCCACGGGCCGCAGTTACTCGCTGGCCACCCACACCCTGCCATCGGCACGGGGCCAGGGTGAGCCGTTGACCGGCCGTCTGACGCCGCCGCCGGGCGCAACGTTCGAGTGTGTGCTGATGCCTGAGGAGGACTCGCTGTACGTGATCGCCTCCGACGCCGGTTACGGTTTTGTGGTGAAAGGTGAAGACCTGCAGGCCAAGAACAAGGCCGGCAAGGCCCTGTTGAGCCTGCCGAACAACGCCAAGGTGATCGCGCCGCGTCCGGTTGCCGATCGCGAACACAACTGGCTGGCCTCGGTGACGACCGAGGGTCGCCTGCTGATCTTCAAGATCAGCGATCTGCCACAATTAGGGAAGGGCAAAGGCAACAAGATCATCGGTATTTCCGGTGAGCGTGTGGCCAGTCGCGAAGAATATGTCACGGACATCGCCGTTCTTCCGGAAGGCGCCACCTTGGTGCTGCAGGCCGGAAAACGCACCTTGTCGCTGAAGGCCGATGACCTCGAGCACTACAAAGGTGAGCGTGGTCGCCGTGGTAACAAACTGCCACGTGGCTTCCAGCGAGTGGATGCGCTGCTCGTCGAAAACCTCAATTAGGCGTCCTAGACGCTCCGATCTACGATTTAACCCGTAGATCGGCGCTTTGGCGCTGGAGTCGGAACGCATATTCACGGATGATATGGCCTTTCCAAGCGCCGGCGTGGCCGAGCGTTATTCATATTTATTGAGTATTTTCACTGTGGTCAGCCTTGTGGCGGCCACCTGGACGGGATGATGACTTCTCTGCGCCCCCTTATTTTCCTGCTCGCCGGCGTTCTTGGTCTGGCGGGTTGCAGCGTTCACCAGCCGGTGTCGCTGTATCAGCTGGACAGCGGAAGTCCGGCCCAGCCTGCGCAAAGCGCGGGCATGGCAGTTTTGCTGGGCCCTGTGATCGTTGCCGATTACCTGCAACGGGAAACCCTGTTGCAGCGTCAGCCGGACGGCAGCCTGCAGGCCTCGACCGATGGTCGCTGGGCCGGTAGCCTTTCATCGGACATCGATCAGTTGCTGTTGCGTCAGGTTGCCGGGCATCTGGACAGTCAGCGCGTGGTGCTGGCGCCAGCGACCCTGGGCTTCACCCCGGATGTGCAGGTGCTGTTGACCATCACTCGTCTGGATTCCGGTGCCAAGCAACCGGCGATTCTGGACGCGCAATGGCGCCTGATCGACCGCCGTGGCCAGGTGCGTGACAACCGCATCGTCCATCTGCAGGAGCAACATGCCGGTACCACCGCCGCACAGGTGCAGGCGCAGGGCGTGTTGTTGCAGCGTCTGGCCGAGCAACTGTCGGTAGCGCTCAAACCGTTGGCCAATCAGCCACCGGTCGCCGAGGCGCCACGCAAGTCGGCACCGAAACCGGCAGCGCCGGCGGCGGAAGCCGAAAAGCAGCCGAAGATACCGATGGCTTCGCCGATTCGTACGGATATGGAAGTGTTTCGCTTCTAAGGCTGGAACGAGTCAGAACAGAGCCCGCCTTGTGCGGGCTTTGTTGTGTCTAGAGCTGTGAAAAGTCAAAAGCCCCTCACCCCCGCCCTCTCCCGGAGGGAGAGGGAGCCGACCGAGGTGTCTGGCGTTATCCATCGACCTGAAAGATCTTGGCGATTATGGATTTGGCGCAGTGCGGTCTTACGATTGTGGATTCGGCACGGCACGTTCAGGTCGGTGTAGATACCCAATATTCTCCTATCAGTCCCCTCTACCTCTGGGAGAGGGCTAGGGTGAGGGGGCTCCAAAGCCTGGCGCAATCACGAAAACGCCACGCACAAAAAAGCCCGCAGACAATCACTCATCTGCGGGCTTCTTCACATCAAGGGCAAGGCCTCAGGCCCGACGCTCATGCATCCGCGCCAGTTGCCGCTCAAGCATCGACGGATAAGGCTCCATCAACCGCTCCACGCAGCAAGCCCCCTCAGGGCTGGCAATCGGCCGGATTCGTGCGCGCTGGCGAATCAGCGCGTCGTCACCGATCTTGCGCTCCACCAGCAGCAGGTTGCGGCTGTGTTGCGACAGAGCCAGGGCGTCCTGGGCGGAGTCGGTCAGCAACAGGTCGATCTGGCTCAGGCCGAACAGCTCGTCGCCGAGGGTCAGGCCCAACTGCAATTGCAGGGTGATGCCGCTGTCGGCGACTTCGATCTGCAACTGGTGGCCCAGCGCCCGCAGCAGCTCGCCGCAGCAGATGGCGTTGGTCAGGTAATCGTCGCCGCTGTCTTCAGTGTGGAACAGCATCAGGGTGCTGCCGTCGTTCAGGGTTTCGATTTCGCCCTGGTACAACGAAGCAGCCTGCTCCAGACAGTCGCGATAGCGATCCTGCAACTCTTCCAGACGTGCGCGCGGCAAACGGCGCAGTTGTTCCTGCGAGCCCAATTGCACCGCCAGCACCGCCGTGTGTTGCGGCACGCTCGGGGTCGGTCGGCGCACGGCCGGTTGCGCGGTATCGCTCAGCGATTCGTCACGCAGATCGGCGAACGGGTCTTCGTCATCGTCGTCTTCAACGGTGCTGACCACATGGCGTGGCGCAGGCTTCTGCGCAGCCATCGGGCGGCTTTCGTCGAAACTCGGATCACGCAGGTTGCGCACTTCGAATTCCGGCTCGTCGTCCTCGAACTCGGGTTCCGGCTCGGGCTCCGGTTCGGCCGGCTCAGGGGCGTAGTTGGCGTGTAACTGGCGGGCAAGATCGCCGATCTCGTCCTGACGCTCGATACCCGGCGTGTATTCGTCGATCCGGCGCAGCCACACACGCAATTGCAGCAGCGGCGTGGAGATGTGCCGGCCCAGACGCAGGCTCAGGGCCAGGGACAGTGCCAGCAGGATTGCACTCAGGATGCCCATGCTTTGCAGGCTGATGGTCATCGGCTGCTGGAACTGATCCATGTCCAGGCTGATGCGCAGTTGCCCGGCGGTCACGTCCTGGAAGGTGATCTTGCTCTCGTACATGCCCTCGGCTTCGCCCAGCAGGCCGTGCTTGGGCCGCTGACCGGACTCGGCGAGGATGCGGTTGTCCACACTGTAGATGGCGGCGTGGGCCACCAGTTTGTTCTTGGTCAGGTTGTTGAGCAGCACGTTGAGGCTGAGGATGTCGTTGGACACCAGCAGTTCGGTGGCAGAGGTGGCGGTCTGCGTAGTCAGGCTTTCGCCCAGCGCATCGGCCTGCTCGTGCATGGCCTGCTTGAACTGCAGGCCCATCACGCAGGCATAGATCACCAGGGCCAGAGCGACCAGGATCACGTTATGGCTGGCAATGCGCAATGCAATCGGTACACGGCGGTGGCGCAGTGCACGGAAGATCAGCAGAAAGAAGTTATCGGTTTTAACTGGCGTGGGCCGGTTCACTGAGCTCGGCTCTTTTGTCCGTGAAGTTGACGCGCAGTATAGCGACAGGCCCTAGACCGGCAAAGCGCTGGCGGTGCCCGATGGTCACTGAAAGTGGGTAGAATGCGGTTTTTTTCCAGTTGCGGGGGTGCGCGTTGCGCGAAATCGTCCTGATTAACATCACGGGAGTCGACCGTCCGGGTCTGACAGCGGCCATTACCGGTGTTCTGGCCCAGGGTGGTGTGAATATCCTCGACATCGGTCAGGCGGTGATCCACGACATGCTGTCGTTCGGCATCCTCGTGGAAATTCCCGACTCCGAGCAAGGCAAGTCGGTGCTCAAGGACATCCTGTTCAAGGGTTATGAGCTCGACCAGCAGGTGCGTTTCACCCCGGTGTCCGAAGAGGATTACCAGCAATGGGTGGGCAATCAGGGCAAGAAGCGCCACATCGTTACCCTGCTGACCCGCAAGGTCACCGCCGGCCAGTTGCAGGCCGTGAGCTCGATCACCGCCAAATACGGCCTGAACATCGACCATATCGACCGTCTGTCGGGTCGCATGCCGCTGGACACCCCGGCCGACAAAGGCAAGGGCTGCATCGAGTTCTCCGTGCGTGGCGAAGCCGCCGATCCGCAGGCCCTGCGCGCCGAGTTCCTCAGCGTGGCTCAGGAGCTGAACGTCGACATCGCCTTCCAGGAAGATTCGCTGTTCCGTCGCAACCGTCGTCTGGCGGTGTTCGACATGGACTCGACCCTGATCGAAGCCGAAGTCATCGACGAACTGGCCAAAGCCGCCGGCGTCGGCGACCAGGTTTCGCAAATCACCGAGCGGGCAATGGCCGGCGAGCTGGATTTTCGCGCCAGCTTCAAAGAGCGTCTGGCACTGCTCAAGGGCCTGGATGTCAGTGTGCTCGATTCGATCGGCGCCTCGCTGCGCCTGACCGAGGGCGCCGAAACCCTGTTTGCCGAACTCAAGCGCCTGGGCTACAAGACCGCGATTCTGTCGGGCGGCTTCACCTACTTCGCCAAGCAATTGCAGGCCAAACTCGGTATCGACTACGTGTTCGCCAACGAACTGGAAGTGGTCGACGGCAAGTGCACCGGCGTGGCAATCGAGCCGATCGTCGATGCCCAGCGCAAGGCCGATCTGCTGAAGCAGCTGGCTGAAAAAGAAGGTTTGCGTCTGGAGCAGACCATCGCCGTGGGCGACGGCGCCAACGACCTGCCGATGCTGGCGATTGCGGGTCTGGGCGTGGCGTTCCGCGCCAAACCGCTGGTCAAGCAGTCGGCGAAGCAGGCGATATCGACCCTGGGGCTGGATGGCGTGCTGTACCTGCTGGGCTTCCGCGATCGCGACGGACAGCTCTGACGTCGGCGCAGGATCGCAGCCCTCGGCTGCGGTCCTGGCTCAAAGGGATTTCCACAACGAGTCGAAATCTTCCTCGCTTCCGCCATTCTGCGCGGCCTCCAGCGAGCGATAGGCAAACTGATTGAAGCTGTGGGTGCTGGCCACCCGCCGATCCAGCCCGGCGCGGTGCTCTTCACCCTGGGTGTTGATCAGCACTTTATTGCCCTCCTGAAACGGCAGCCGTGGCGCCAGTAACGTCGCCGGCAAGTCGATCGCACTGATTTCCGGCAATAACAACCCTCGAAGGTAATGGCTGTGATCATCCCGGGTGCGCACCAGCTGCAAGCCGCAGGGCTGAGCGTGGGGCGCCACCAGTTCGATACCCATTTGTGTACCGGCGCCGCGCACCTGGCGGATCCAGCGCACCACGGCAATGCTCCAGCCCTGATTGAGGCTGTCCTGAATCCCGACCATTTCCCCGGCCTGCAATTCGGCAGGCACTTCTTTTGGCCAGGCCAGGCAGTAACCGCCGGGGCTGTGGTTGATGACGGGCAAGGCATAAGTCGGATAATGCGGCGGGCTGTCGGTGCCGCTTTCGTCGTCGGCCAGCGGTTCGTAGCGGATTTCTTCGTAGGGCAGCAATTCCTCGGACGTACCCTGTGGCGCGGCATCGAACGCCTGGCTCCAGCTGTCCTTTTCGCCCTGAACCACTGCGCGGCTGAAATTTGCCGCCCGGGCGCCGGGGTGTTTGAGCAGTTCACTGAAGGTGCGTTCGCCGCCGAGGTAAAAGTGCAGGGCGCTCATGCCGACGCACACGGTCAGGTTGCCCTGGCCGACGGTGCGCTGAAAGCTGCGCTCGGCGGCTTCGCCCCAGGTCGCGTGCAGGTGTTGCAGGGTGTCGAGGGTCAGGCCGGCCGGCACGGGCAGCGGCGTCGTTGTGTCCTGATGCTGAAGGTGCGCCTCGATGGCATTCACCAGCGGTTGCGGATCAAAACCGAGCAACCCTGCCTGTTGCTCGCTGCGAAACTGCGAGCGGTAACGCGGGCCGGCGTCGATGTCTGCCGAGACCGCGAACAAGCCCGCGCCCGGATGGGCGGGCTGCAGCTTCAGCCACGCGCTCCAGGGTTCCACCACCTGGGCCAGGCGCGCGATCTGGTTCTGTCGCAACTGATTGCAGCGAGCGCTGCCCAGCAACAGGGCCGCGAGGTAGGTCTGCTCGACACTCAGATCTACGGTCAGACTGGCGAGGTCGTCGCGTACCCGGCGATGCTGCAGTTGCAGCTCGCAGGCGCAGCGAAACAATTGATGCAGTTCGAACCACAGCTGTTCCGGCGCCGGGCTGTACAACTGCGTGGCGCGAACCAGTTGCCCTTTCAGCGCGTGGGCCGCCCGCTGCAGCGCTTCGCTCACCAGGGCTGCACGATCCCGGGAGAACTTGGGCGCGATCCGCAGAATGATCTGTTTGTAACCGATGGCCAGCTGACTTTGCAGGGCCTGGCTCAGGTTGCTGATCTTGCGTGAACGCTCATCAAGCATGATCGCCTGATGCAGAAAATGCCGTTCCAGGTGCTGGCAGACGAAATACACCTCAGGCCGCAACAGCTCAAGCAAATGCAAGCGGTTGTCGCTGGGGGTCAGCAGTTGATTGAGTTCGTTGAGGCCTTGATACAGCAGGCGCGCGGTTTCGCCGATGTTGGCCTTGGGCAGGTCGGCGATCCAGCGTTTGAGGTCGCGCGGGGTGGCTTCACAGAAGGACAGGCGCAACTGCGTGGGCGTCGGGGCGCTCAGTGGTGGTCGGGATCGTGGCTCACTCATGCCGTGACAAGCTCCGGCGGCGAATAGGGCAATGCCCAAAACTCTAGCAGTTGTGGTCTGTTTCGCAGGTGTTTGTCAGGGTTTTTTACCGTTGGTCTACTGGCCTGGTGCCATTCCCGCAGGCGCTACTAGGCTGTCAGACGTGCGATCGGAAACGCACGGTTGCACGGCCTGCCGTCAACGTCGGGGCAGGTCTCCCGAAACTTCAAGGAGATGAGGTTCATGTCTAAATACGCAGTGGCAAATCAATGGGGCGGTAGTTCGGCACCTTGGCATCCGGGTGGAACCTGGGTGCTGGGCGCGCGGGACAACCAGAACGTCGTCGCGATCGAGATCAAGTCCGGCGACGGTGGCAAAACCTTTACCGGCACCATGACCTACGCCGGCGAAGGCCCTATTGGCTTCAAGGCTCAGCGCACTGGCCAGAACCAGTACAACGTCGAGAATCAGTGGGGTGGCAACGATGCCCCCTGGCATCCAGGTGGCAAGTGGGTGATCGGCGGGCGGGATAACCAGAACGTTATCGCGTTGAGCGTCACGTCGAGTGACGGCGGGAAAAACCTCAGTGGCACCAATACCTACGCCAACGAAGGGCCGATCGGCTTCCGTGGGCAGATAGAGTAACGGCGCCACCCAGGTCGTGTCCGCCCCTTCGCAGACGTGCGAAAGGGCGGATCAACCGGTTCAGGCGTTCGACATTGCCAAGGCCTGGCCCATCTGTACCGGCGAGCCGGCCTTCAGTTCTTCAACCCACTTCACCTGATCCGGCCCGAACAGCACGATCGCGGTCGAACCCAGTTTGAAGCGCCCCAGTTCCGCACCTTTTTCCAGATGGATCGGCGCACGGGCGGCTTCGTCGTAACGGAAGGTTTTCAGTTCGCGCTTCGGCGGCGTGACCAGACCGGCCCACACGGTTTCGATCGATGCCACGATCATCGCGCCCACCAGCACCACGGCCATTGGCCCGCGCTCGGTGTCGAAGATGCACGCTACGCGCTCGTTACGGGCGAACAGTTCCGGAACGTTTTCCGCGGTGGTCTGGTTGACCGAGAAGATCCGGCCCGGAATGTAGACCATTTCGCGCAGGGTGCCGGCCAGCGGCATGTGCACGCGGTGGTAGTCCTTCGGCGACAGGTAAACAGTCGCGAATTCACCGCCCATGAACGGCGCCGCATTCGCCGCATCGCCGCCCAGCAGTTCCAGCACGCTGAAGCTGTGGCCCTTGGCCTGGAAGATGCGGCCGTGTTCGATCGGGCCGAGCTGGCTGATCGCACCGTCGGCCGGGCTGAGGATCGCGCCCGGGGTCTGGTCCAGCGGACGTGCGCCGTCTTTCAGGGCACGGGTGAAGAAGGCGTTGAAGTGCTCGTAAGCGGTGACGTCTTCAACCAGTGCCTGCGACATGTCCACTTGATAACGCTTGGCGAACCAGGTGGTGAAGGCATTCTTGAACCAGCGCACGCGGCACTCTGCGACGCAGCCGGCCAGGCGCGACAGCAGGTGATGAGGCAGCAGGTACTGGCTGATGATAAACAAACGCTCTTTCATGACTGTCCTTAAAAATCCTTAAAGCTCGACGGGGGTGTCGGGGTGGTTGCCCCATTCGCCCCAGGAACCGGCGTAGCCCTTGACCCGCGGATAACCGAGGGCCTTGGCCACCAGATAAGTGAAACCGGACCGGTGATGGGTCTGGCAGTGGGTAATGATTTCTTTGTCTTTGGTGATCCCGAGGCTTTCCAGGATCTGCGGCATGTCGGTACGGATGCGCAGCTGGCGCGCCTGATCCATGCCCGCCGTCCATTCGAAATTGACCGCGCCGGGGATGTGTCCACCCTTGGCTGCCAGGACCTTCTCGCCGGAATACTCCAGCGGCCCGCGAGCGTCCCAGATGGCCAGGTCAGCGGCGCCGAGACGGCTTTGCAGGTACTCGCGGGTGGCGGTCGGTTCCTCGTGCAGGGTCAGGGCAACCGGGCCGCCCGCCGCCGGAGGAATCTGGATCGACATCGGCGAACCTTCCGCCAGCCACGCCGGCAGTCCGCCGTCGAGGTAGTGATACTTGTCGTGGCCGATCACGTCGAGCAGCCAGATGAAGCGCCCGGCCCAGCCGCCGCCTTCGTCGTCATAGACCACGTAGACCGCATCTTTGCGATGACCCAGCTCACCGAACAGTTCTTCGAGTTTTTCTTTGCTCGGCAACAGGCCCGGAGCCGGCGCCTGACCCAGCTGGGTGCGTTTCGGATCAACAAAACGTGCGCCGGGAATGTGTCCCTCGGCGTAGCGGGCGGCACTGGTCAGATCCACCAGAATCAGATCGCGGGATTCGAGGCGCGGCAGCAGGTCGCTCGGCTCGATCACCAGGGCCAGGCCAGAGAAATCAGACATGTGAGGTCTCCAGAGCACAAAGGGGAAGGATTGTAGCTGTCATTGGCCGCGCTGGCTAAAACTGTGCAGGGCTTTCTCGATGCACTGCGCGGTTTTGCCGAAAGCCTGCACAGTGATGTCGGCGAACGGCCCGCCACCCTGGTCGGCGACCACGATCATGATCACCCGGCCGTTGTTCACCAGCGAGCGCAGGAACAGGTGTTCGCCACGAAACAGCGCGCGCAGCGAGGGCGGCAGCAGGGCGGAAAACTGGGCGTTGTTGTCCGGGGTGATCCGCACTTGCGCCTGCTGCGTGAGCAAGCGTTGCAGCACCGAACTCTGGCTGACGACGAAATTCAGCGCAGCGGCTTCCTTCGGCAACCCCGAGGTTTGATGGACGCGCAGATTGGCGTGGCTGCGGTCGGCCATCAGGATCATCACCCGGCGCATGCCACTGGCGACCAGCGCATCGCGGGCGGCGACGGTCAGGCTCATGGCGTTGGTGAAGCGGCTTGGCACGGCCAGCAGCTCGGCGCATTGCCGGCGCCACTGGGTCAGGTCTTCAGCGGAAGGCGCCGCAGCCGGCAGCATTCCGGCAGGCAGGCGTCGGGCGCCCCAAGGCCACAACAGCGAAACCGCCGGGTGCCACAGGTCCGGCATGGAATGATGGCGAGCGCTGACGGCGGCCTGTTGGTGCAACTGCTGTTGCACCTCGTCCATCGAGATTTGCAGGTAGAGGCTGGTCAGGTACTGCCAGCGCTCACTGTGCGGACTGTCCCAGGCCTGTTGCGCCGATAGTGCCAGACCGTTGGCCAGCAGCACGGTATTGGCCGGTTGATTGAGCCAGCGACGCAGGGTCGGGTCGTCGTCGAGGCGATTTTGCTGGCGCAGCGGATGATCGACGTCGCGGGCAATGCGCAGGACTTTGACCAGTTCGCGCTGCTCGGTCAGCAGCAGCCGATAACCTTGCTGCACCCAGATCGGCAGACGCCAGGCTTCGACCAGCGCTTCGCCGATTCTCAGCAGGCGCACACCGAACAGCTGCTTTTCCACGACTCGCGCTGATTCTCCTTTGTGGATAACCCGCACTTCCCACTCTTCAAGCAATTGGGGAAAGGTCAGTGCCAACGGCCACAGCGGTGACAGAAACAGCAGGCTGCCCCAATGAATGTCCTGCCACAGGCGCGCGAGGCGGCTGGCGAAAAAACCGTTGGCCTGTTGCGTGGCGTGCTGGCTGATCATCTGCAATTGGCGCAAGGCCTGGGGAATTTGCGCGGCAGGTTCGGCAGGCAGGCGCGCCAGCAGTTCTTCGGTACGGCCAAGGCCGAGGCGATTGATCGCCACTTCGAGGTTTTCCGCCGGCGCAGTCATGTTGCCGTGGGTGTGGCGGTTGGCTTCGCGGATGATGCTCAGGGCCAGCGCCGGGCTGTCCTGCATCAGGTCGGCAATGTCGCGCAGCGAGCTGCGGTCATCGCGAATCGCCCGGCAGACCCGGTCATGGGCGTCTTGCGGCACCGGCAGGCGAACGCTGTCGAGCAGCTTCACCCAACCATCGAGTGTGGTCGGTTTCACGTGTGGGACGTTCGTTTCATTAGCCATGTCTGGACGAGATCTTCACTGACTGTAGACGCGCCCGGCATGGGCTAAATTGGCTTTTCGCCTGAACTGGCTATAGTCTGGCGCAGTTTTGCCGATAAGTAGAAGAAGAGATTTTTTAACTTCCGAATATGACCTTGAACCCGACTTAAACAAGTACCTTTCTACCTATGGCTAAAATTATCGGCATCATCGTCGTATTCGCGAGCGTGCTCGGCGGATACGTGCTTTCCCACGGCAAGATTGCCGCCCTGATCCAGCCCTTCGAGGTGATGATCATCGGCGGTGCGGCACTCGGAGCATTCCTCCAGGCCAACCCCGGCTACATGACGATGCACGTGCTCAAGAAATCCCTGAGCATGTTCAGTTCGCGTTTCAGCCACACGTTCTATCTGGAAGTGCTGGGCCTGATCTACGAGATCCTCAACAAGAGCCGCCGCGAAGGCATGATGGCCATCGAGGGCGACATCGAAGATGCCGCCGCGAGCCCGATCTTCGCCAAGTACCCGGCGGTACTGAAAGACGAGCGCATGACCGCGTTCATCTGCGACTACCTGCGCATCATGTCGTCCGGCAACATGGCTCCCCACGAGCTGGAAGGCCTGTTCGACATGGAACTGTACAGCCTGAAGGAAGACCTCGAGCATCCGTCCCACGCGGTGAACGGCATTGCCGACGCCATGCCGGGTTTCGGTATCGTTGCGGCGGTACTGGGTATCGTGGTGACCATGGCCTCCCTGGGTGAAGGCGATCAGAAATCCATCGGTCTGCACGTAGGTGCGGCACTGGTCGGTACCTTCTTCGGTATTCTCGCGGCGTACGGTTTCTTCGGCCCGCTGGCGCACTCCCTGGCCCACGATGCCAAGGAAGAGCTGAACGTTTACGAAGCCATCAAGGCCTCGCTGGTGGCTTCGGCTTCCGGCATGCCGCCATCGCTGGCTGTCGAGTTCGGTCGCAAGGTTCTGTACCCGGCTCACCGTCCAAGCTTTGCCGAGCTGGAACAAGCCGTTCGCGGTCGTTAAGTCATGGAAAATAACCAGCCGATAATCATCAAGCGCGTCAAGCGCATCGCCGGCGGGCATCACGGCGGGGCGTGGAAGATCGCCTTCGCCGACTTCGCGACGGCGATGATGGCGTTCTTCCTGGTGTTGTGGCTGCTGTCCACCGCGACCCCGGAACAGAAGATCGCCATCGCCGGTTACTTCAAGGACCCGGTCGGTTTCTCCGAGAGCGGCACGCCGTACATCATCGACCTGGGCGGTACGCCGACCCTGGCGCCGGAAAACACCCTCAACCCTGAAGTGAAGTCGCAACCGCAACCGGACAAGGTCACGGTCGACACCGAACAGGTTGAAGGCATGGCCGAACAGGTCGAGAAGGAACGCCTGGAACTGCTGCTGCAAGAACTGCAGAACAAGGTCGACGAGAACCCGCAACTGCAGAAGTTCAAGGACCAGATCCTCTTCGAGATCACGCCGAACGGCTTGCGCATCCAGATCATGGACGCCGAGAACCGGCCGATGTTCGACTCAGGTTCCGCACGGCTGAAGCCGTACTTCGAAGACATCCTGCTGGCCATGGCCGACACGATCAAAGCGGTGCCGAACAAGATCAGTATCAGCGGCCACACCGATGCCAAGCCTTATGTAGGCAATGGCGACTTCGGCAACTGGGAGCTTTCGGCCAACCGTGCCAACGCCGCCCGGCGTGCGCTGGTGGCGGGCAGTTATCCGGACTCGCAAGTGGCGCGTGTGGTGGGTTACGCCTCGTCGGCGCTGTTCGACAAGGAGAACCCGTTCAACCCGGTCAACCGCCGCATCGACATCGTGGTGCTGACCAAGAAAGCCCAGGCAGCCATCGAAGGTGCGCAAGGCGCCGACCCGTCGAAACCGACGGATCAAGGTCAGAACGGCGCCGCGCCGGCCACCCCGGTCGACCCGAACGCCTTGCCGGCGGATCAGCAACCGGTACCGGCCCACGAGTTGCGCGAACGGCTGAACCTGTTCGACGACCCGCTGCCGAAACCGACCGAGCCGGGCAGCGCGGCGCCAGCCCCGGCGCCTGCACCGAAACAGTGACCCACAAAAAAGCCGCGAGATGATCGCGGCTTTTTTGTGTCTGGGTACTTGAAAGTCTAGTAACCGTTTTCCGGCAGGCTGGCGATGATCGAGCGGTAGCTGTTCATTCGCTGCTGCTGCACGCGGCCGTCTTCCAGGGCCTTGAGCAGTGCGCAACCGGGTTCGCGATCGTGCTTGCAGTCGCGGAAGCGGCAGGTGCCGAGCAGGTCGTTGAACTCGATGAAACCGGCTTCGACGTCGGCGCGGCTGACGTGGCCGAGGCCGAATTCACGGATGCCCGGGGAGTCGATCAGTTCACCGCCGCCGGGGAAGTGGAACAGGCGTGCGGTGGTTGTGGTGTGCGTGCCCTGGCCGGACAGCTCGGACAGCGGGCCGACGCGGGTTTCGACTTCCGGCAGCAGACTGTTGACCAGCGACGACTTGCCGACACCGGACTGGCCGACGAACACGCTGATGCGTCCGTCGAGCTGCTTTTGCAATTGCTCCATACCGTTGCCGTGGTGCGCCGAGACTTCCAGCACCGGATAACCCAGTGTGCGGTAGACCGCCAGCAGCGCATTCAGCGCCGGGGCGTTCTGCTCGTCGATCAGGTCGAATTTGTTCAGCAGCAGCAACGGGCGGATGCCGGCATGTTCGGCGGCGACCAGATAACGGTCGATCAGGTTCGCATGAGGTTCGGGCAGCGGGGCGAAGACGATGACGATCATGTCGACGTTGGCGGCCACCGGCTTGAGCTGGCCACGGCTGTCCGGACGGCACAGCTCGGTGGTGCGCGGCAGTTGCGCGACGATCACGCCGATGCCCTGGTTGCCGGCGCGCCATACTACCCGGTCGCCGGTGACCAGCGCCGGCAGGTTGGCCCGCAGATGGCAGCGGAAGACCTGGCCGGCCAGCTCACCGTCAACGGCCTCGACCTCGACCTGCACACCGAAGTGGGCGATCACCAGGCCGTGCTGTTCCGGGCCGAGGTCGCCGCCTTCGAGCGCCTCGACAGCCGAGGACTCGCGTTTGGCGGCGCGGGCGGCGCGCTCGCCCTGAATCTTTTCGATGCGCCAGTTTTGACGACGATTGAGTTGGCGTTTGGCCATGGGTGTTCCGTCTGAAGAATGCAGCGATTAGGTAAAACGGCCGCGAGTTTAGCACGCCCGGCAGGCTGCCTAGGCTAAACTGCGCAGCATTGCTCAGGAGCCGAAAAATGCAAAACCCGCAGAATCTGATCTGGATCGACCTGGAAATGACCGGTCTCGATCCGGAAAACGACGTCATCATCGAAATGGCCACCATCGTCACCGACAGTGACCTGAACACCCTGGCCGAAGGCCCGGTGATCGCCATCCACCACAGCGACGAAGTCCTCGCCCGCATGGACGAGTGGAACACCCGCACCCACGGCAACTCCGGCCTGACCCAGCGCGTACGTGAAAGCCGCGTGAGCATGGCCGAGGCCGAGGCCGAGACCATTGCCTTCCTGGAAAAGTGGGTGCCGAAGGGCAAGTCGCCGATCTGTGGCAACAGCATCTGCCAGGATCGGCGCTTCCTTTATACCCACATGAAGTCGCTGGAAAGCTACTTCCACTACCGCAACCTCGACGTCTCCACGCTCAAGGAACTGGCCGCGCGCTGGGCGCCGGACGTGCGTGACAGTTTCAAGAAGGGCAGCACTCACCTGGCGCTGGACGACATCCGCGAATCCATTGCCGAGCTGCAGCATTACCGTAAGCATTTCATCAAGTTCTGAGATCGGCACCTACGCCGGGGTGCCCTCTTTTGGTGCCTCGGTGAAGTGAGTAGACTGCGCGCCTTCCTGCCAGGATCGCCACCATGTTGCTGATGCTCTACCTCGTCGCCATTACTGCCGAAGCCATGACCGGCGCCCTGTCTGCGGGCCGTCGCGGCATGGACTGGTTCGGCGTGGTGCTGATCGCCTGCGTCACCGCATTGGGCGGCGGTTCGGTGCGCGACGTGCTGCTCGGGCATTACCCGCTGACCTGGGTCAAACATCCGGAATATCTGGTACTGACGACGATTGCGGCGATGATCACCGTGTTTACCGCACGCTGGATGCGTCACCTGCGCTCGCTGTTTCTCGTGCTCGACGCGGTCGGTCTGGTGGCATTCACCCTGATCGGCTGCATGACCGCCCTGGAAATGGGCCACGGCATGCTGGTGGCTTCGGTCAGCGGCGTGATCACGGGTGTGTTCGGCGGCATCCTGCGCGATATCTTCTGCAACGACATCCCGCTGATCTTCCGCCGCGAACTCTACGCCAGTGTCTCGTTCGCTGCGGCGTGGTGCTACATGCTCTGTCTGTTCCTCAATGTGCCGAGCGAGCAGGCGATTCTGATCACGTTGTTCGGTGGCTTTCTATTGCGGCTGTTGGCGATTCGCTTCCATTGGGAAATGCCGAAGTTCGTCTATAACGACGCGCCTTGACGGTCGGCGTGCTGTTTCAAAGCCCATTCCACATGTTCTCGCACCAGCTCTGACGGGTATTCGCGCCGCGCCTTGAGTGCTTCCAGCACTGGAATGCTTGACGGTGCATTTCCCAGTCCCACCGCCAGATTTCGCAGCCAGCGCTCGTAACCGGCCCGACGTAGCGGCGAACCCTCGGTGCTGCTGAGGAATTTGTCTTCATCCCACATAAACAGTTCGGCCAGTTCTGCGTTGTCCAGATTGTGCCGTGGCTTGAAATCGCTTTCGCCGGACGGGCGGGCGAAGCGGTTCCACGGGCAGCAGATCTGGCAATCGTCGCAGCCGAACACACGGTTACCGATCAGCGGTCGCAGATCTTCGGGGATGGCGTTCTTCAGTTCGATGGTCAGGTAGGAAATGCAGCGTCGCGCGTCCAGCACGTACGGGCCTACGAAAGCGTTGGTCGGGCAGATGTCGAGGCATGCGGTGCATCGGCCGCAATGTTCGGTGCTATGCGGTTCATCCACCGGCAACGGCAGATCGACGAACAGTTCAGCGAGAAAGAAATAACTGCCGGCCTTGCGATTGAGCACCAGAGTGTTTTTGCCGATCCAGCCCAGCCCGGCCTGCTCGGCGATGGCTTTTTCCAGCACCGGGGCGCTGTCGACGAAGGCTCGGAAACCGAACGGGCCGATTTCGGACTGAATCCTGTCCGCCAGTTGTTGAACGCGTTTACGGATCAACTTGTGATAATCGCGGCCCAAGGCGTAACGCGAGATGTAGGCTTTTTCCGGTTTGCCCAGCAATTGCGCCATTTGTGTGTCGCCCGGCAGGTAGTCCATGCGCAGCGACACCACACGCAGGGTGCCCGGCACCAGTTCTTCGGGGTGCGAGCGTTTGCTGCCGTGGGCGCCCATGTACTCCATTTCGCCGTGGTAGCCGGCCTCGAGCCAGCGTTGCAGGTGCTGTTCATGCTCGGCCAGGTCCAGACCGCTGATGCCGACTTGCTGGAAGCCCAACTCGCGGCCCCAGTCCTTGATGGATTGGGCGAGGGCGGGAAGATCGGTGGTGATGGCGGACATGAGGCGAGAGAAACCGGAGCTGAGGTGCGTATAATTCTGCCAGACATCGGAGCCCGAAGACGCATGCCGCACACTAAAGATCAATTACCCGACGTGCTGTACCGTGCCGCGCAAGTGCGCGAACTCGATGCACGGCTGATCGCCGCCGGCACGCCGGGCTTCGAATTGATGCAGCGTGCCGCCCATGCCACGTGGCGCGCGCTGGTGCGCCAATGGCCGGCCGCGAATGAAATGACGGTGCTGGCCGGACACGGCAACAACGCCGGCGATGGTTATCTGGTGGCGGCGCTGGCCCATCGGGCGGGTTGGCAGGTTCAGGTGCTGGCTGTCGGTGAGCCGCAGCGTTTGAAGGGCGATGCCGCTGTGGCGCACGCCGAAGCTGTGGCCGAGGGTGTATCGATTGCCCCATGGGATCTGTCCTGCGAGTTGCGCGGCATCGTCGTTGACGCGTTGCTCGGCACCGGCCTGAGCGGCGAAGTGCGTGAGCCTTATGCCGCTGCGATTGCGGCGATCAATGCCAGCGGGCTGCCAGTGGTGGCGGTCGATATCCCTTCCGGATTATGCGCCGACACCGGCCATGCGCTGGGTGAAGCGGTGCACGCCGACCTCACCGTGACTTTTATCGGGCTGAAACTCGGGCTGTTCACGGGCGAGGCGGTGGATCATGTCGGCGAACTGCTGTTTAACGACCTGCAGGCCACGGCCGAAAATTTCAGTGACATTTCTGCCGTCGCTCAACGGCTCAACGCGATTAACCTGCCGCGTCCGGCTGCCCGTGCGCCGGCTGCCCACAAGGGGCGTTTCGGCCATGTGCTGCTGATCGGCGGCGATCACGGCTTTGGCGGGGCGATCCTGCTGAGCACCGAAAGCGCGTTGCGCAGTGGTGCCGGGATGGTCTCGGTCGCGACTCGCCCGGAACATGTGCCGGCGGCGCTGAGCCGGGTACCGGAAGCCATGGCGCTGGGCACTTCTTCGGCCAATCAACTGATGGGGCTGCTGGACAAGGTGTCCGTGCTGGTGGTCGGGCCGGGGCTTGGGCAGGCCAGTTGGGGGCGAGCGCTGTTGTCGGCCGCTGCCAATGCAGCGCTGCCTCAAGTATGGGACGCGGATGCGCTGACCCTGCTGGCCTCGGGTTTTGTCAGTTTGCCCAAGGATTGCGTGATCACGCCGCATCCGGGGGAAGCAGCGCGTTTATTGGGGATCAGTACAGCCGAAGTGCAGGCTGATCGTCCGGCGGCCACGCTGGCGTTGAGCAAAAAATATACAGCGGTGGTGGTGCTCAAAGGCGCGGGCAGTCTGATTGCTCATCCCGATGGTCGTCTGGCGCTGTGTCATCAAGGCCATCCGGCGATGGCCACTGCCGGGCTCGGCGATGTGCTGGCGGGCCTGATCGGCGCACTGCTGGCCCAGGGCATGGACGGTTTTGACGCCGCGAGTCTGGCAGTCTGGCTGCACGCCAACGCCGGTCTGCAACAAGGTAAATTCGGCCGTGGGCTGGCGGCCAGTGATCTGATTCCAGCCATTCGTCAGTTGTTGGAGGAGCATGCACCGTGTCTGAAGTAACCCTGTACCTGGCCGATGAACAGGCCATGAGCGACTTTGGCGCACGCATCGCCCGTATCACCCAGGGCCATGGCCTGATCTTTCTCGAAGGCAATCTCGGGATGGGCAAAACCACGCTGTCGCGGGGCATCATTCGCGGTCTGGGGCACGTGGGGGCGGTGAAAAGTCCGACCTTCACCCTGGTCGAGCCCTACGAGATCGGTGACGTCCGGGCGTTTCACTTCGACCTGTATCGTCTGGTCGATCCGGAGGAACTGGAGTTTCTCGGCATCCGCGACTATTTCGAAGACGACGCCCTGTGCCTGATCGAATGGCCCGATAAAGGTGCAGGCTTTTTGCCAAAGCCTGACCTGACCATTACCATTAGCCCGCAAGACAGCGGACGTTCGCTGACCATTTTATCCCAGGGCTCGCGCGGCGAGGCCTGGTGTGCCGCTTTGGCATTGGAAACCAATTGAATGATGGGGTTAGGTATGCGCTTTCGCGCGTTGGTGGCTGCCGTTGGACTGATGTTGATGGCAGTAACCGTCAACGCTGTGGCCGAGACGAAGGTCAACAGCGTGCGCCTGTGGCGGGCGCCGGACAACACGCGACTGGTGTTCGACCTGACAGGCCCGGTGCAGCACAGCGTCTTCACACTGACCGCGCCGGATCGTCTGGTGATCGACATCAACGGCGCCACCCTCGGCGCGCCGCTGAATGTGCAGACCGCCAACACGCCGATCACTGCGATGCGTTCGGCCCAGCGCACGCCGACCGACCTGCGGGTGGTCATCGACCTGAAAAAAGCGGTCACTCCGAAAAGCTTCTCGCTGGCGCCGAACGCCCAGTATGGCAACCGTCTGGTGGTCGACCTGTTCGACAACCCGGCAGACGCGGCACCACCGCCTGCGCCGACGCCGTCGGTCGCTACCGTACCGGCGGTGCCTGTCACGCCGGCTGAACCTGCGATCAAACTGCCACCGGCCCCGGCCGGAAAGCGCGACATCATCGTGGTCATCGACGCCGGTCACGGCGGTGAAGACCCGGGAGCATCGGGTTCTCGCGGCCAGCGCGAAAAAGACGTGGTACTGCAGATCGCCCGCGAGTTGCAGCGTCAGGTCAACGGCATGAAAGGCTTCCGCGCCGAACTGACCCGTACCGGCGACTACTTCATCCCGCTGCGCGGTCGTACCGAGATTGCCCGCAAGAAGGGCGCCGACCTGTTCGTCTCGATCCACGCCGACGCTGCGCCGTCTGCGGCCGCGTTCGGTGCGTCGGTGTTTGCCCTGTCTGATCGTGGAGCCACCTCGGAAACCGCCCGTTGGCTGGCCGACAGCGAAAACCGTTCCGACCTGATCGGTGGTGCCGGCAACGTCAGCCTCGACGACAAGGACCGGATGCTGGCCGGCGTTCTGCTCGACCTGTCGATGACCGCCTCGCTGACCTCCAGCCTCAACGTCGGCCAGAAGGTCCTGACCAACATTGGCCGGGTCACCCCGCTGCACAAGCAGCGCGTGGAACAGGCCGGATTCATGGTGCTGAAATCGCCGGACATCCCGTCGATCCTGGTGGAAACCGGCTTCATCTCCAACGCCAACGAAGCGAGCAAACTCTCGGCAGCGAGCCACCAGCAGGCGCTGGCGCGCTCGATCAGCAGCGGCGTGCGTCAGTTCTTCCAGCAGAATCCGCCACCGGGCACTTACATCGCCTGGCTGCGTGATTCGGGCAAGATCGCTCAGGGACCGCGTGATCACCGGGTAGGTCCGGGTGAGACCGTGGCGATGATTGCCGTGCGTTATCAGATTTCGCCGGCCACACTGCGTAGTGCCAACAATCTGAAAAGCGATGATCTGAAAGTCGGTCAGCACCTGACCATTCCCGGCACCGAACTGGCGTCCAAAGAATGAACCAGGTCCTGAACGCTGCCCGCATTGAACTGCTCAGCCCGCGGCTGGCGAACCAGATCGCCGCCGGTGAGGTAGTCGAACGCCCGGCCTCGGTGATCAAGGAGCTGCTGGAAAACAGCCTCGACTCCGGCGCCAAGCGTATCGACGTCGATGTCGAGCAGGGCGGCGTCAAACTGCTGCGAGTGCGTGACGACGGCAGCGGCATTTCCGCTGATGACCTGCCGCTGGCCCTGGCCCGTCACGCCACCAGCAAGATCCGTAACCTGGAAGACCTCGAACAGGTGATGAGCCTGGGTTTCCGGGGCGAGGCTTTGGCTTCGATCAGCTCCGTGGCGCGTCTGACCCTGACCTCGCGTACCCGCGACGCCGATCAGGCCTGGCAGGTCGAGACTGAAGGCCGCGACATGGCGCCTCGCGTGCAGCCAGCGGCGCACCCGGTCGGCACGTCGGTGGAAGTCCGTGACCTGTTCTTCAACACCCCGGCACGCCGCAAATTCCTCAAGACTGAAAAAACCGAATTCGATCACCTGCAGGAAGTGATCAAGCGTCTGGCGCTGGCGCGTTTCGACGTGGCGTTCCATCTGCGCCACAACGGCAAGACCATCCTCAGCCTGCACGAAGCCCACGATGACGCGGCCCGCGCCCGGCGTGTAGCGGCGATCTGCGGTTCGGGCTTCCTCGAGCAGGCGTTGCCGATCGAAATCGAACGCAATGGCCTGCATTTGTGGGGCTGGGTCGGTCTGCCGACCTTCAACCGCAGTCAGGCGGACTTGCAGTATTTCTTCGTCAATGGCCGTGCGGTGCGCGACAAGCTGGTGGCCCACGCGGTGCGTCAGGCTTATCGCGATGTGCTGTTCAACGGCCGGCATCCGACGTTCGCACTGTTTTTCGAGGTTGATCCGGCAGCGGTCGACGTCAACGTGCACCCGACCAAACACGAAGTGCGCTTCCGTGACGGGCGCATGGTGCATGACTTCCTGTATGGCACCTTGCACCGGGCCCTCGGTGATGTGCGCCCGGAAGATCAGCTTGCCGGTGCGGTGACCACCGCGATCGTCCGGCCGACCGGCCTTGAAGCCGGTGAATTCGGACCGCAGGGCGAAATGCGTCTGGCGGCCAATGCGTTGCTGGAGCAGCCGCAAGCGCAGCCGGCGTTCAATACCTCGTCGGGCGCCAGTGCGGGCGGCGCTTATCAGTATCAATACACGCCGCGTCCGCAATCGACCGTGCCGGTTGCCGAGGCCCAGGCCGCGTATCGCGAGTTTTTTGCGCCGCTGCCTGAAGCGAATGCCAACGCGCTGCCGGCCGGTCAGGAAGACATCCCGCCGCTGGGTTATGCGCTGGCGCAGCTCAAGGGCATCTATATTCTGTCCGAGAACGCCCAGGGCCTGGTTTTGGTGGACATGCACGCCGCTCACGAGCGGATCATGTACGAGCGTCTGAAGATCGCCATGGCCAGCGAAGGCCTGAGCGGCCAGCCGCTGCTGGTGCCGGAATCGCTGGCGGTCAGTCAGCGCGAGGCCGATTGCGCCGAAGAACATGCGGCATGGTTCCAGCGCCTCGGTTTTGAATTGCAGCGCCTTGGCCCGGAAACCCTGGCCATCCGGCAGATCCCGGCCCTGCTCAAGCAGGCTGAAGCCAACCGTCTGGTGGGCGATGTCCTGTCGGACTTGATGGAATACGGTACCAGCGACCGGATCCAGGCACATTTGAACGAACTGCTCGGCACCATGGCCTGCCACGGCGCGATCCGCGCCAACCGCCGCCTGGCCCTGCCGGAAATGAACGGCCTGCTGCGTGACATGGAAAACACTGAACGCAGCGGTCAATGCAACCATGGCCGACCGACCTGGACCCAACTGGGCCTGGACGATCTGGACAAACTGTTCCTGCGCGGTCGTTGATGAGCCAGCTTCCTCCAGCGATTTTCCTGATGGGCCCGACCGCTGCGGGCAAGACCGACCTGGCCATCGAGCTGACCAAGGTGCTGCCGTGCGAGCTGATCAGCGTCGATTCGGCGCTGGTCTATCGCGGCATGGACATCGGCACCGCCAAGCCTTCCAAAGAACTGCTGGCCGAATTCCCTCATCGACTGATCGACATTCTCGATCCGGCCGAAGCCTATTCGGCAGCGGATTTCCGTCGTGATGCGCTGGAGGCCATGGCCGAGATCACCGCACGCGGAAAAATTCCGCTGCTGGTGGGCGGCACGATGCTCTATTACAAGGCTTTGATCGACGGTTTGGCGGACATGCCGGCGGCCGATCCCGAGGTTCGCGCGCAGATTGAAGAAGAGGCTGCACGCCTTGGCTGGCAAGCCCTGCACGAGCAACTGGCGGTCATCGATCCCGAGTCGGCGGCACGCATCCATCCGAACGATCCACAACGACTGAGTCGTGCGCTGGAAGTTTACCGGGTCAGCGGTCAGAGCATGACTTCGCTGCGCCTGCAACAATCTGCGCAAAGTGCTGAAGCGGCCGCATCGGGACTGCAACAATTGCCCTATACTGTCGCGAACCTGGCGATTGCACCAACTAATCGCCAGGTACTGCACGAGCGCATTAAACAAAGATTCACAAGTATGCTGGAACAGGGATTCATCGACGAGGTCGTAGCCCTGCGTAATAGAAGTGACCTGCATGCCGGGTTGCCGTCTATACGTGCGGTAGGCTACCGCCAGGTCTGGGACTTCCTGGATGGCAAGCTGACGTCGGCCGAGATGCAGGAGCGGGGCATCATCGCCACGCGCCAATTGGCCAAACGCCAGTTCACCTGGCTGCGCAGCTGGAAAGATTTACACTGGCTCGACAGTCTGGATTGCGACAATCTGCCACGCGCCTTGAAATACCTTGGGACGATCTCCATATTGAGCTGAGTCCTTGCAATTGCCGTCTATCCTTGGGGGTGTGGCGGCAAAAGCCATCTGTTTACCTATTTTTTATATTGAATCCTTAAAGGAGTGCGGCACATGTCAAAAGGGCATTCGCTACAAGACCCTTACTTGAATACTTTACGTAAAGAGAAGGTGGGGGTTTCCATCTACCTGGTGAACGGGATCAAACTGCAAGGCACGATCGAGTCGTTCGACCAGTTCGTTATCCTGCTGAAGAACACCGTTAGCCAGATGGTTTACAAACACGCTATCTCTACAGTCGTGCCGGTTCGTCCAATTCGTCTGCCAAGCGCAACCGAATCCGAAGCAGGTGACGCTGAGCCAGGTAACGCCTGATAGGAGTCTCCTTTGTTCTTTGAGCGCCACGGTGGTGGTGAACGAGTCATCCTCGTTCACTTGGATGGACAGGACCCTGAGGCGCGCGAAGATCCGCAGGAGTTTCAGGAACTGGCAAATTCGGCTGGCGCCGAGACCGTTGCGTTTTTTAACGTGCCGCGTCATCGGCCAACCGCCAAATACCTGATTGGCAGCGGCAAGGTCGAGGAACTGCGCGACCTGGTTCACGCCGAAGAAGCCGATCTGGTGATCTTCAATCACGTCCTCACGCCCAGTCAGGAACGTAACCTCGAACGTGTTTTCGAGTGTCGCGTGATCGACCGTACCGGTCTGATTCTCGATATTTTCGCCCAACGCGCCCGTACCCATGAGGGCAAGCTCCAGGTAGAACTGGCCCAGCTTGACCACATGAGCACCCGGCTGGTCCGCGGCTGGACTCACCTTGAGCGTCAGGGTGGCGGTATCGGCATGCGCGGCCCGGGTGAAACCCAGCTCGAAACCGACCGGCGACTGCTGCGGGTACGCCTGCGCCAGATCAAGGGCCGACTGGAAAAAGTGCGCAGCCAGCGCGAACAGTCGCGTCGCGGCCGCTCGCGTGCGGATATCCCTACCGTGTCTCTGGTGGGATATACCAACGCCGGTAAATCCACGCTGTTCAATAACGTGACCAAGTCCGACGTGTACGCTGCTGACCAGCTGTTCGCCACGCTCGACCCGACCCTGCGCCGTCTGGATCTGGACGACCTGGGGCCGATTGTCCTGGCCGACACCGTGGGTTTCATTCGCCATTTGCCGCACAAACTGGTCGAGGCATTTCGGTCTACGCTCGAAGAGTCGAGCAACTCCGACCTGCTGTTGCACGTGATCGATGCGGCCGAACCGGATCGCATGTTGCAGATCGAGCAGGTGATGGTGGTACTGGGCGAGATCGGTGCCCAGGACTTGCCGATCCTCGAGGTCTATAACAAACTCGATTTGCTTGAAGGCGTTGAGCCACAAATCCAGCGCGATGAAAACGGCAAGCCCCAGCGGGTCTGGTTGTCAGCCCGTGATGGCACCGGTCTGGAATTGCTTGAGCAAGCCATTGCTGAATTGCTCGGCAGCGATTTGTTCGTGGGTACCTTGCGTTTGCCTCAGCGGTTCGCGCGTCTGCGTGCACAGTTTTTCGAGTTGGGCGCGGTACAGAAAGAAGAATACGACGAAGAAGGTGTCAGCTTGCTGGCCGTTCGATTGCCACGCTCGGAGCTCAATCGACTGGTCAGTCGTGAAGGCGTTGTGCCGACGGAGTTCATCGAGCAACACACTTTGCAATAAAAGCCTGACAAAGCGGTTGTGCCGCAACGGCAGGCATTCTGTAGCATTGGTCGGCGCGCCGTGGGTGCGTCTTTGCTTTATCAGATGGAGAGCGCTATGGCTTGGAATGAGCCGGGTGGCAACTCGAACAATCAGGATCCTTGGGGTGGCAAGCGTCGCAACAACGGCGACCGCAAGGGGCCGCCGGATCTCGACGAGGCCTTCCGAAAGCTGCAGGAAAGCCTGAACGGGTTGTTCGGTGGTGGAAAAAAACGCGGTGATGACGGTGGTGGCTCGGGCAAGAGCGGCGGCTTCGGCGGCCTGCTCGGCATCGGCCTGGTCGTGCTGGCGGCCGTCTGGCTGTACAGCGCGGTGTACGTCGTGGACGAGCAGGAGCAGGCCGTGGTGCTGCGCTTCGGCAAGTACTACGAGACTGTCGGTCCCGGCCTGAACATCTACTTCCCGCCGATCGACAAGAAGTACATGGAGAACGTCACGCGTGAGCGTGCCTACACCAAGCAGGGCCAGATGCTGACCGAAGACGAGAACATCGTCGAAGTGCCGCTGACCGTGCAGTACAAGATCAGCAACCTGCAGGACTTCGTGCTGAACGTCGACCAGCCGGAAATCAGCCTGCAACATGCGACCGACAGTGCGCTGCGCCATGTGGTGGGTTCCACCGCGATGGACCAGGTGCTGACCGAAGGTCGTGAGCTGATGGCCAGCGAGATCAAGGAGCGTCTGCAACGTTTCCTCGATACCTATCGCACCGGTATCACCGTTACCCAGGTCAACGTACAGAGCGCAGCGGCACCGCGTGAAGTGCAGGAAGCCTTCGATGACGTGATCCGCGCCCGTGAAGACGAGCAGCGTTCGCGCAACCAGGCTGAAACCTACGCCAACGGCGTGGTGCCGGAAGCCCGTGGTCAGGCCCAGCGCATCCTCGAAGATGCCAACGGTTACCGTGACGAAACGGTCTCGCGCGCCAAGGGTGAGGCAGATCGCTTCACCAAACTGGTCGCCGAGTATCGCAAGGCGCCCGAGGTCACTCGCCAGCGTCTGTACCTGGACACCATGCAGGAAGTCTTCAGCAGCACCAGCAAGGTGCTCGTGACCGGCAACAAGAACGGCCAGAGCAACCTGCTTTACCTGCCGCTGGACAAGATGATTCAGAACAGCTCGGGCAGCAATGCACCGGTCACCGGTTCGGCTGCCGCCAGTAACAACACGGACGTCACGCCGCATGTCACTGACGTGCCGCAGTCGCGTACAAGGGAGACCCGCTGATGAGCAATAAATCGCTGATCGCCCTGATCGTTGGCGTTGTTGTGGTATTGGTTGGCTGGAACTGCTTCTACATCGTCGCTCAGACCGAGCGCGCGGTGTTGCTGCAATTCGGTCGCGTGGTTCAGGCTGATGTTCAGCCAGGTCTGCATGTGAAGGTTCCTTACGTTAACCAGGTGCGTAAATTCGACGCACGTCTGATGACGCTGGATGCACCGACACAGCGTTTTCTGACGCTGGAAAAGAAAGCCGTGATGGTCGATGCCTACGCCAAGTGGCGCGTGAAAGATGCCGAGCGCTTCTACACCGCAACGTCCGGCCTCAAGCAGATCGCCGACGAGCGTCTGTCCCGTCGACTGGAATCGGGTCTGCGTGACCAGTTCGGTAAGCGCACCCTGCACGAAGTCGTGTCCGGTGAGCGTGATGCACTGATGGCTGACATCACCGCATCGCTGAACAAGATGGCGGAAAAAGAGCTGGGTATCGAAGTGGTCGATGTCCGGGTCAAGGCCATCGATCTGCCGAAAGAAGTGAACCGCAGCGTGTTCGAACGTATGAGCACCGAGCGTGAGCGTGAAGCTCGCGAGCACCGCGCCAAGGGTAACGAGCTGGCCGAAGGCATCCGTGCCGACGCCGATCGTCAACGCCGTGTGCTGCTGGCTGAAGCCTATCGTGAATCCGAAGAGATTCGCGGTGACGGTGATGCCCAGGCCGCTGCGATCTACTCCAAGGCCTACGGCCAGGATCAGGAATTCTACGGTTTCTACCGTAGCCTGCGTGCCTACCGTGAAAGCTTCGCGAACAAATCCGACGTCCTGGTCCTCGACCCAAGCAGCGACTTCTTCCGTTACCTGGAAAAGTCCAAGCCTTGATACGACGTTGACCTGAATCATTCCGCCCGGCGGCTAATACCTCGGGCGGGGTGATCCTTTGGGAAAACGTGTGTATGATGCGGCAGCCGGGAAATTCCCGGCTTTTTTGCGTCTGCACGTTTGATTGCTGTTTTTGTTGCAGAAGATCGGGTTGAATGGCCCGACAGTTTTTCGAGGAAAGTGATGGGCGAAGCCGGTAACAGGCCTTTCGCCGCGTCGTTCATGCGCGTGCGTTTTGAACGGGCCGGTCATTTTCTGCTTCACTCAAGGCTCGCCCTCGGGCTGGCCGCCCGGATCTAAGGGGAATGGCGTAATGGCAACGGTAGACCGCTGGCTGCTGCCAGATGGCATCGAAGAAGTACTGCCACCGGAAGCGGCGCGCATTGAAGTTGCGCGTCGTCAGGTGTTGGATCTGTTCCAGAGCTGGGGTTACGAGTTTGTCGTGACTCCCCATATCGAGTACCTGGAATCCCTGCTGACCGGCGCGGGCCAGGACCTGGATCTGCGTACCTTCAAGGTCATCGACCCGCAATCGGGCCGGCAGATGGGTTTCCGTGCCGACATCACGCCGCAAGTGGCGCGCATCGATGCGCACACCCTGCGGCGCGAAGGCCCGAGCCGTCTGTGCTACGCCGGCAGCGTGCTGCATGCCCAGCCGCGTGCCTTGTCGTCCTCGCGCAGCCCGATCCAGCTGGGCGCCGAGTTGTACGGCGATGCCAGCCCGAGCAGCGACGTCGAAGTCATCAGCCTGATGCTGGCCATGTTGCAACTGGCCGATGTGCCGGACGTGCACATGGACCTCGGGCATGTCGGCATCTATCGCGGTCTGGCCCAGGCGGCTGGCCTGTCGGGTGAAGTCGAGCAGCAGTTGTTCGATGCGTTGCAACGCAAGGCCATCGACGAGGTCATTACCCTGACCGAAGGCCTGCCGGCCGATCTGTCCGGCATGCTGCGTGCGCTGGTCGACCTGTGCGGCGGCCGTGAGGTGCTGAGCGCTGCCCGCGAGCGTCTGGCCAATGCGCCGGCACCGGTACTGGCGGCACTGGAAGATTTGCTGGCAATCGCCGAGCGTCTGTCGGTGCGCTTCCCGGAGCTGCCGCTGTACTTCGACCTCGGCGAGCTTCGCGGTTATCACTACCACACCGGTGTGGTGTTCGCGGTGTTCGTGCCAGGTGTTGGCCAGTCCATCGCCCAGGGCGGTCGCTACGACGACATCGGCGCCGACTTCGGTCGCGCCCGTCCGGCTACGGGCTTCTCCACCGATTTGAAAACCCTGGTGACCCTGGGGCGTGCTGAGATCGAGCTACCGTCTGGCGGTATCTGGATGCCTGACAGTACGGATGCGGCACTCTGGCAGCAGGTTTGCCAGTTGCGCAGTGAGGGTCAGCGTGTCGTTCAGGCGTTGCCTGGACAACCTTTGGCCGCCGCCCGTGATGCGGACTGCGACCGGCAATTGATCCAGCAGAACGGGCTTTGGCAAGTATCGCCACTGGCTTCTTGAGTTTTCCTGCCGGCTGACGCCGGCACCAAGTTTGCGCGAATGAGGACAAGTGTTATGGGTAAGAATGTCGTAGTCCTGGGCACCCAATGGGGTGATGAGGGCAAAGGCAAGATCGTTGATCTGCTGACCGAACATGCTGCCGCCGTAGTGCGCTACCAGGGTGGCCACAACGCCGGTCACACTCTGGTGATCGACGGTGAAAAAACCGTCTTGCACCTGATCCCGTCGGGCGTGCTGCGCGAAGGCGTGCAGTGCCTGATCGGCAACGGCGTGGTGGTTGCACCTGACGCCCTGCTGCGCGAGATCACCAAGCTGGAAGAGAAAGGCGTACCGGTGCGCGAGCGCCTGCGCATCAGCCCTTCCTGCCCGCTGATCCTGTCCTTCCACGTGGCGCTGGACCAGGCCCGTGAAAAGGCCCGCGGCGAGCTGAAGATCGGTACGACCGGTCGCGGCATCGGCCCGGCTTACGAAGACAAGGTTGCACGTCGCGGTCTGCGTGTCGGCGACCT
This sequence comes from Pseudomonas sp. NFIX49, assembly GCF_900115915.1. Lineage (NCBI taxonomy): Bacteria > Pseudomonadati > Pseudomonadota > Gammaproteobacteria > Pseudomonadales > Pseudomonadaceae > Pseudomonas > Pseudomonas sp. NFIX49. The sequence continues at coordinate 463,125 of NZ_FOYE01000004.1, forward strand.
GCTCAACATGCCGCGCTTTGAAGACAAGCTGCGTGAGCTGGTGGACTACCACAACTTCATGCTGGTCGGTTACTACAAAGAGGCTGCCATCGAGTACGAAAAGACTCTGGCCGAGTGCAAGGAATACGCCGAGCTGCTCAAGCCGCTGATGCTGGACGTGACTGCCGAGCTGCACGACCTGCGTCGCGCCGGCAAAGACATCATGTTCGAAGGCGCCCAGGGTTCGTTGCTCGACATCGACCACGGCACCTACCCGTACGTGACCAGCTCCAACACCACCGCGGGTGGCGTGGCGACCGGTTCGGGCGTTGGTCCGATGTTCCTGGACTACATCCTGGGCATCACCAAGGCTTACACCACTCGCGTAGGTTCGGGCCCATTCCCGACCGAGCTGTTCGACGAAGTCGGTGCGCACCTGGCCAAGCAAGGTCACGAATTCGGCGCTACCACCGGCCGTGCCCGTCGTTGCGGCTGGTTTGACGCCGTTATCCTGCGTCGCGCTATCGATGTGAACAGCATCTCGGGCATCTGCCTGACCAAGCTAGACGTACTCGACGGTCTGGAAACCATCAACATCTGCACCGGCTACAAGGATGCACAAGGCAACGCCGTTGCTCCGACTGACGCTGACAGCTACGTGGGCCTGCAGCCTGTGTACGAAGAAGTGCCAGGCTGGAGCGAGTCGACCGTGGGTGCCAAGACCCTGGAGGAGCTGCCGGCTAACGCTCGTGCCTACATCAAACGCGTTGAAGAGTTGATCGGCGCGCCGATCGACATTATTTCGACGGGGCCGGACCGAAACGAAACTATCGTTCTGCGTCATCCGTTCGCTTGATAAGTCGTTGATGTAAAAAACAAAGGCCCCTTCATCGGGGCCTTTGTCGTTTATGCCCGTTGGACGGCATGACCTTTGCTGTGATTCTGTCTACAAGAGTGCCATCAAATTAATGGCGTCAGAAGTAGAGGGATTCAAAGTGTCAGCCGTTCTCTCACTGTTACAAAGCCGTTTGTTGCGGCCTGTGTTCGTTACCCTTGGTATCGCCCTTTTGGTGCAAGTGCTGGTGGCCGTCGCCCTGACGCGGAGCACCGTGACCGCGCTGGAAGCCGATCTCGGCACTCGCCTGGGCGCCGATAGCCAGAAGTTGTCCGGAGAGCTGGAGCAGGCCGGGCGCGAAGTCACGTCGAGTCTCGACAACCTCTCCTCGAGTACCCGTCAGCGTCTTACCGCCGGTCTTTCCTCGCGTCTGAAGGAGGAGCAGTCGCAGCTGCGTGCGACGTTGGAAAAAGACCTGAAGGATTCGGCCAATGACATGGCTCAGTTGCTGGCCTCCGTGGCGCCCCGTGCCATGTGGGACAGCGACGTACCGACCCTTTCCGAATTCGCCCGCCGGGCCCAGCGTAATCCCAACGTGCTGTTCGTGGTGTATGACGACGCCACCGGCCAGCATCTGACTCGCTACCTCAACCGCGAAAACCCGATCAACAAGGCCCTTTTGGAAAAGGGTCAGGGCGAGCGGGCGCTGGATAAAGTGCTGGATGCGGCGAAGAACGATCCGTCGGTCTACTACCTTGAAGCTTCGATCAATCCCAATGGCGTGGAAATCGGCAAAGTGCTGATGGGCGTCTCGACCGCCTCGGTTGAAACCGATCTGGCGGCGCTCGATCAGCGCTTCACGGCGTTGATTGCCAGCAGCGATCAACTGGTCGGCGACAGCCTCAAAGGCGCTGCTGCCGACAGTGCCACCGCCATGCAGGCTCGCCTGCAATCGGCGCAGTCCACGGCTGCCGAAATGAAGGCCAACACCACCAGTACCGTACAGGACGCTGCAGCAACTCTGCGCTGGCGTATCGGTATGGGCCTGGCGCTGGTCGGTGCCGGGGTGCTGTTGCTGCTGGCGGTGGTGCTCGGTCATCGAGTGGTCAATCGCCTGAAAATGCTCAACGCTGCCATGGATGATCTGGCAGCCGGCGAGGGCGATCTGACCAAGCGCGTGCAGATCAACAGCAAGGACGAAATCGGCGACATGGCTTCGGCGGTCAATCGCTTTGTGGACAAGTTGCAGCCGATCGTGCGCGAGGCCGGGGATGTGGCTCAGCGCACCGGTGTGGAAATCGGCGCCATGACCCTGCGCAACGCCGGGGCCGACGCAGCGGCCGGGATGCAGCGTGATGAAGTGGCCGAAAGTCTGCGGGCGCTGTCGCAAATGGCCGATGAGGCTCAGTCGGAAAGCCATGCGATGCAGGCGGCGTTGAAGCAGGTGGTCGATATTCGTCAGGCCACTGACGAGAACACTCGCACCTCGGCCAAGGTCGGCAGCCTGATCGAGGCGCTGGCGGGGCAGGTCGACACCGGGGCGAAAGTCATCGAGCGGCTGGCGCAGCAGAGCGAACAGATCGAAGTGGTGCTGACCGTGATTCACGGCATCGCCGAGCAAACCAACCTGTTGGCGCTAAACGCTGCCATCGAAGCGGCCCGGGCCGGCGAGACCGGTCGCGGGTTTGCAGTGGTGGCGGACGAAGTCCGAGCGCTGGCGAGCAAGACCCAAAGCTCCACCGGAGACATTCAAGCGCACATCGTGGCTCTGCAGCAGGGCGCCCGTGAAGCGGTCGAGGCGATCGGTCAGGCCGGGCGTCAGGCCAGCGAAGGTTTGCTGGTGCTGCGTGACAGTGCGCGGTTGCAGCAATCGGTGCAGGCGTCGGTCGAGCAGGTGCATGCGGCGATTGGCCTGGCGACTCAGGCAGCGGCGCATCAGGCGCAAGGCGCGCAGGCTGTGCGGGGGCGCGTCGAAACGATTCATGCCCAGGCCGAGAAAGCCGCACAGGCGGTCGTCGAGACCACGGCCAGCGGCAAGGTGCTGGATGGTCTGGCGGCGCAACTCAAGGCCAGTCTGGGGCAGTTCCGAGCTTGATGTAGCGGGCAAAAAAATCGCAGCTTCGGCTGCGATTTTTTTTATCGGCTCAAATACATCCGGGTTGTCAGCAGGTAGACGGGCAATCCCGACACCACAATCAACAACGCCGCATAAGGCGCCGCCGCTGCGAACTCGACATTTGCGGTATGCGCCCAGACTTCAGTCGCCAATGTGTTGAGCCCGGTCGGACTCAGCAGCAATGTAGCCGTCAGTTCTTTCATGGCATCCAGAAACACCAGCGCAAACGCTGCGCCCAGTGCCGGGAAGATGATCGGTAAAGTCACCCGGCAGAACGCCGTGAACGAAGAGGCGCCGAGGGTGCGGGCGGCTTCTTCGAGTTGCGGGGCAGCCTTGTTCAACGCCGTGCGGATCGGCGCCTGAGCCAGCGGCAGAAACAGCAGCGCATACGCAATCAGCAATAGCGCGGAAGTCTGGTACAGCGCCGGCACGTAATGCAGGGCGAAATACACCAGCGTCAACGCGATTACCAATCCCGGCAGGGCGTGCAGCAGATAGGGCAGGCGTTCGGCCCAGATCGCCAGTTGGCCCTTGTAGCGCACCACCAGCAGTCCGACCGGCACCGCCAGCACCAGACACAATCCAGCGCCACCGAGCGAAAGTGCCAATGAGGACAGCAAGGCTTCAGTGATCGCCGCAACCGGGAATGCCGCTGACGATCCCACGGCGAGCCAGTAGGCCAGCATGCCCAGCGGAATCCCGCTGCCGACAATCGCCAGCATCAGGCAATACAGCTGACCGGCAATCGCCCAAGGGCCCAGTCGCACTTGTTCAGCTCGACGCGCCGCACCTTGGCCGGTACGTACATGTCGTCCCTTGCCGCGCACCCGCAACTCCAGCCACAACAGCATCAGGCACAGCGCCAGCAATACCGCCGACAGCATCGCCGCGTTGGCATTGCTGAATTCCAGTTCGAATTGCTGATAGATCGCAGTGGTGAAGGTTTGCAGGCCAATGATCGACAGTGCGCCGAACTCCACGAGCATGTGCAATGCGATCAGCAACGAGCCGGCCAGCAGCGAAGGCCAGAGCAGCGGCAGGGTGACGCGGAAAAACACGCCCCAGCGATTCTGACCCAGCGTCCGTGCCGATTCTTCAAGAGATGGATCAAGATTGCGCAGCGTGGCGGCTACCGGCAGGAAGATCAGCGGGTACTTCGACAGGCTCATCACCAGGATCGCCCCGCCGAGTCCTTCGAACTGTGCGCTGAGCGAAACCCAGGTAAAGCTGCTGACGAATGCCGGCACCGCGAACGGCAGGCAAAGAATCACGCCCCACAGCCGTCGGCCCGGCAGATTGCTGCGCTCCAGCAGCCACGCCAGCGACAGGCCGATCACGCCGCAAGTCACGGTCACGCCAACCATCAGCGCCAGCGTGTTGCGCAGCAGGCCGAACACATAGGGGCGCCACAGCAAGTGCAGCGCTTCGGTCCAGCCCGCCTGCCAGGCTTTGATCCCGACGTAGGCCAGCGGCAACAGGCTCATGACCACCAGCAACAACACCGGCAGCACCAGCCAGATCGACGGCCGTTTGCGCCGTGGTACGTAACCCCCGCGTGTAGCGGGGGCGGATAACGATGCGGTCATCAGTTCAGGCCAACTTCGCGTTCCAGCTCCAGCGCCTCTTCGGCATTACCCAGATCGGCCGGCGTGACATCCGGCGCTTCCAGTTCGCTGAACGGCTTGAGGCCGCGATCCGATTCCATGCCTTTGTGCAGCGGGTATTCGGCGGTGGTCTGGGTGATCACGCGCTGGCCTTCTTCGCTGGCCATGTAGGCGAGAAATTGCTGGGCTTCTTTTGGATGTTTGCTGGATTTCAGCACGGCTGCGCTGGACACGGTGATCAGGCCGCCGACATCGCCGCCGGTGAAGTAATGCAGTTTGGAATCAAGCTGGCCTTTCTCCCGCTGCAGGGCGAACCAGTAGTAGTTGTTCACCAGCACGGTGGCGACTTCGCCGTTTTCCACAGCCTTGAGGGCGACCATGTTGTTGCTGTAGGTCTTGCCGAAGGCACGCAGACCGGTCAGCCATTCTTCGGCGGCTTCGCGACCGTGCTTTTTGATGATGGCCACGGCCTGTTCCTGGAACGCGCCGCTGGTCGGGACGAAGCCGACCTTGCCTTGCCACTGCGGATCGGCGAAATCCAGCACCGATTTGGGCAGATCTTTTTCGTCGATCAGTTTCGGGTTGAAGGCCACCACGCGAACCCGGGCGGTGACGCCGATCCAGGTGCCGTTGCCGGCGACATATTCTTTCGGCAGAACAGCCAGGGTCGCGTCGTCGGCCTTGGCCAGCAGCCCTTGCTCGCCGAGGTTGTTCAGCGGCGGGGATTCTTCGGTGTAGATGACGTCGGCGGGGGAGCGGTCGCCTTCTTCGATGATCTGGCTGGCCAGCTGATTGCTGCTACCTTTGCGGACATTGACGTGAATGCCGGTCTTGGCTTCGAAGGCTTTGGCGATCGCGTCGCCGACTTCCTTGTGTTGACCGTTGTAGAGCGTCAGGGAAACCTTGTCGGCAGCCTGGGTGAGGGGAGTGGCGAGTGCCAGGCCGAGCAGGGTGAAGGTCAAGCCGCGGCGCAGGGTATTTCGAAACATCATTCGCAGGGTTCCTCACTGTCGCATTGCAAAAACTTGCAACAATGATAAACGATATTGTTTCTCAAGTGCGCCTTGCGGGGAGGGGGTGGGTCTGATAGGCGTTGGGATTCAGGTTTTCCAAACCCCGGAAACGCAAAAACCCGCTTTCGCGGGTTTTTGTGAGATTCAAGATCGTGATCTTGAATTTGAATTGGTGCCCAGAAGAAGACTCGAACTTCCACGACCGTAAGGTCACCAGCACCTGAAGCTGGCGTGTCTACCAATTTCACCATCTGGGCTTCATCTTCAGCGTCGCCGCTGTTGATGTGGCGCACTATACGGAGCGCCTTTTGATCTGTAAACCCCTGATTTGATTTTAATAAATCATTTTCAGAAAAATGCGGGGCGCAGAATGCGAAAAACCCGCTTTCGCGGGTTTTTGTGTGAGTCTTGAAACTGATCTAGTCTCAAACTCGAAATTGGTGCCCAGGAGAAGACTCGAACTTCCACGACCGTAAGGTCACCAGCACCTGAAGCTGGCGTGTCTACCAATTTCACCACCTGGGCATCTCGTCAACGTGTGTGCGTCGTCGATGGCGCGCACTATACGGAGCGACTTTTTAACTGTAAACCCCTGCCGGCAAAAAAAATGATTTTTTTTACCAGCGGTGTTCAAAACGGCTTTCGAACGTCGATAGAGGGCTTTAGAAAGGCCTTTATAGTCTGAAATTTCCCGTTTGATGGCGCCTATGCCAAACTAACCCGCATATAGACAAGGTGAAAACTCTCTAATGGCCGATTGGCAGTCCCTCGATCCCGAGGCCGCTCGTGAAGCGGAAAAATATGAAAACCCTATTCCCAGCCGCGAACTGATCCTTCAGCACCTTGCTGATCGAGGTTCGCCTGCTGCCCGCGAGCAACTGGTCGAAGAATTTGGTCTGACCACAGAAGACCAGATCGAAGCCCTGCGCCGCCGCCTGCGCGCCATGGAGCGCGATGCTCAACTGATCTATACCCGCCGTGGCACGTATGCACCAGTCGACAAGCTCGACCTGATCCTCGGTCGCATCAGTGGTCACCGGGACGGCTTCGGCTTCCTGGTGCCGGATGACGGCTCCGACGACCTGTTCATGAGCCCGGCGCAAATGCGTCTGGTGTTCGACGGCGACCGTGCCCTGGCGCGTGTTTCCGGCCTGGACCGTCGCGGTCGTCGCGAAGGCGTGATCGTCGAAGTGGTGTCCCGTGCCCACGAAAGCATCGTCGGCCGCTACTTCGAAGAAGGCGGTATCGGCTTCGTCGTCGCGGACAACCCGAAGATCCAGCAGGAAGTGCTGGTGACGCCGGGCCGTAACGCCAACGCCCAGATCGGTCAGTTCGTCGAGGTGAAAATCACCCACTGGCCGACTCCGCGCTTCCAGCCGCAAGGCGACGTGATCGAAGTCGTCGGCAACTACATGGCGCCGGGCATGGAAATCGATGTCGCCCTGCGCACCTACGACATTCCGCACGTCTGGCCTGAAGCCGTTCTGAAGGAAGCCGGCAAACTCAAGCCGGAAGTCGAAGAAAAAGACAAAGAGAAGCGCGTCGACCTGCGCCATCTGCCGTTCGTCACCATTGACGGCGAAGATGCCCGCGACTTTGACGACGCGGTCTACTGCGAAGCCAAGCCAGGCAAGCTGCGCCTGTTCTCCGGCGGCTGGAAGTTGTACGTGGCGATTGCAGACGTTTCCAGCTATGTGAAGATCGGTTCGGCTCTGGATAACGAAGCCCAGGTGCGCGGCAACTCGGTGTACTTCCCCGAGCGCGTGGTGCCGATGCTCCCGGAGCAGCTCTCCAACGGCCTGTGCTCGCTGAACCCGCACGTCGATCGTCTGGCCATGGTTTGCGAGATGACCATCTCCAAGTCCGGCGAAATGACCGACTACTGCTTCTATGAAGCGGTGATCCATTCCCACGCCCGTCTGACCTATAACAAGGTCAGTGCGATGCTGGAAACGCCGAAGGCGACCGAAGGGCGCAAGCTTCGCGGTGAATACACCGACGTCCTGCCGCACCTCAAGCAACTCTACGCGCTGTACAAGGTATTGCTGGCTGCCCGTCATGTGCGTGGCGCGATCGATTTCGAAACGCAGGAAACCCGGATCATCTTCGGTTCCGAGCGCAAGATTGCCGAAATCCGTCCGACTACCCGTAATGACGCGCACAAGCTGATCGAGGAATGCATGCTGGCGGCCAACGTGGCCACCGCTGAGTTCCTGAAAAAGCACGAAATCCCTGCACTGTACCGCGTCCACGACGGCCCGCCACCGGAGCGTCTGGAAAAGCTGCGCGCGTTCCTCGGCGAACTCGGCCTGTCCCTGCACAAAGGCAAGGATGGTCCGTCGCCGAAGGACTATCAGGCACTGTTGGCCAGCATCAAGGATCGTCCGGATTTCCACCTGATCCAGACCGTGATGCTGCGCTCCCTGAGCCAGGCGGTGTACAGCGCCCAGAACGAAGGCCACTTCGGCCTGAATTACGAAGCTTATACCCACTTCACCTCGCCGATCCGTCGTTACCCGGACCTGCTCACGCACCGGGCGATCCGCAGCGTGATCCATTCGAAACAGGACACCCCGCACGTTCGCCGTGCCGGTGCGATGACCATTCCGAAGGCGCGCATCTATCCGTACGACGAAGCAGCGCTGGAGCAACTCGGCGAGCAGTGCTCGATGAGCGAGCGCCGTGCCGACGAAGCGACCCGCGACGTAGTGAACTGGCTCAAGTGCGAGTTCATGAAGGACCGCGTGGGCGAATCGTTCCCGGGCGTGATCACTGCCGTGACCGGTTTCGGGCTGTTCGTCGAACTGACCGATATTTACGTCGAAGGTCTGGTGCATGTTACGGCGTTGCCGGGTGACTACTACCACTTCGACCCTGTGCACCACCGCCTGGCGGGCGAGCGCACCGGTCGCAGCTTCCGTCTTGGCGATACCGTTGAGGTGCGGGTGATGCGCGTCGATCTCGACGAGCGCAAGATCGACTTCGAGATGGCTGAAAAAACCATCAGCGCGCCGATCGGCCGCAAAAAGCGTGGCACCGAGACGACCGCTCCTGCAGCGAAGGTTGTGGAAGAGAAGGCTCCGGCAAAATCCGCCAGCCGTCGCCCGGCCAAGGAAAAAGCCGTCGAGGCTTATCGTCCGAGCGATGCCGTGGCGAAAAACGCCGAACTGCGCAAAAGCCGTGAAATGAAGAAGGCCTTGCTGGCCGACGCCAAAAACGGTGGTAAAGCGGCGTCCGGGGGAAAGACCGGACGGTCGGTGCCTGACAAGGCTTCCGGCGGCAAGCCAGCCAAACCGAGCAAACACCGTAAAGGCCCGCCGAAAGCGGGTTCCGCTCCAGCCAAAAGTGGCGGGGCGCGTAAACCGAAGGCGAAGTCATGAGTCAGTTGGAAAAAATCTACGGCGTTCACGCGGTAGAAGCGTTGCTGCGTCACCACCCTAAACGCGTCAAGCAGATCTGGCTGGCCGAGAGTCGCAACGATCCGCGGGTGCAGACGCTGATCGAGCTGGCCAACGAAAACCGGGTCCAGATCGGTCAGGCCGAGCGCCGCGAAATGGACGCCTGGGTCGAAGGCGTGCACCAGGGCGTGGTGGCGGACGTCAGTCCGAGCCAGGTCTGGGGCGAGGCGATGCTCGACGAGCTGCTCGATCGCACCGAAGGCGCGCCGCTGTTGCTGGTGCTCGACGGCGTGACCGACCCGCACAACCTCGGCGCCTGCCTGCGTTCGGCGGATGCTGCCGGTGCGCTGGCGGTCATCGTGCCAAAAGACAAGTCGGCCACCCTGACCCCTGTGGTGCGTAAAGTGGCTTGCGGCGCGGCGGAAGTGATTCCTCTGGTGGCGGTGACCAACCTTGCGCGCACCCTGGAAAAGCTTCAGCAGCGCGGGTTGTGGATTGTCGGCACGGCGGGTGAGGCCGAAGTCAGCATCTATGACCAGGATCTGACCGGTCCGACCATCCTGATCATGGGTGCCGAAGGCAAAGGCATGCGTCGTCTGACCCGTGAGCATTGCGATTATCTGGTGCACCTGCCGATGGCCGGTAGCGTCAGCAGTCTCAACGTCTCGGTTGCGACCGGCGTGTGCCTGTTCGAGGCCCAGCGCCAGCGCGGTGCCAAGGCCAAGGCGGCTAAAAAGGCTTAAGCCTCACGGCGTCATAAATGTGGGAGCGAGCCTGCTCGCGAAGCGGAGTTACATTCAGCATCATTGTTGGATGTTAAGCCGCCATCGCGAGCAGGCTCGCTCCCACAGTGTTTTCTGGTGTGGCAGAAAGTGTGACTGTTCAAATAATCACCAATTGCCTTGCGCCTCTTCAGTCCCTTCTCTACAATTGCGCCCCTTGCTGTGGCGGCAGGCATGCATGTGCCCCGCGCCAGCAAGTCCATAAGTGTCATTCACTCCTTGTCTGACCGTTTTTGAGCGGCAGGCTACAACCCGTAAGGAGCATTCATGCGTCATTACGAAATCATCTTTCTGGTCCACCCTGACCAGAGCGAGCAAGTCGGCGGCATGGTTGAGCGTTACACCAAGCTGATCGAAGAAGACGGCGGCAAAATCCACCGTCTGGAAGACTGGGGCCGTCGTCAACTGGCCTACGCAATCAACAATGTTCACAAGGCTCACTACGTGATGCTGAACGTTGAGTGCACTGGCAAGGCCCTGGCCGAGCTGGAAGACAACTTCCGCTACAACGATGCTGTGATCCGTAACCTGGTCATCCGTCGCGACGAAGCCGTTACCGGCCAGTCCGAGATGCTCAAGGCTGAAGAAAACCGCAGTGAGCGCCGTGAGCGTCGCGAACGTCCTGAGCACGATGGCAGCGCCGATGGCGATGACAGCGATAGCGACAGCGACAACAGCGATAACGCTGACGAGTAATCCACGGACCTTTTAAGGAGCCTATCAAATGGCACGTTTCTTCCGTCGTCGTAAATTCTGCCGCTTCACCGCTGAAGACGTGAAGGAGATCGATTACAAAGATCTCAACACTCTGAAAGCCTACGTATCCGAGACCGGCAAAATCGTTCCAAGCCGCATCACCGGTACCAAAGCTCGTTATCAGCGTCAGCTGGCCACCGCTATCAAGCGCGCCCGCTTCCTGGCCCTGCTGGCCTACACCGACAGCCACGGCCGCTGAGACCGGGCAGTCGACAAGTAGCAAAGGATTGAATGCATGCGTGCCTTAGCTGAGTTCATCATGCGCGGCCGTATGCAGGCCACTCTCGTAGTGGCCGGGTGTGCAACATTGCCGTTGTTGTATTGGTTGGGTGCTGCCGCCGGGAGCCTGGTGCTTCTGCGGCGCGGATTGACCGACGCCCTGGGCGTCGTGTCGCTGGGACTGCTGCCGGCATTGATCTGGTGGTTGTATGCCGATGACCCACGGGCACTTCTGGTGCTGCTGGGGTCTTCGGGGCTTGCGCTGGTGTTGCGCGCAAGCGAGTCCTGGGTCCGTACGCTGCTGGTCAGCGTAGCCATGGGGCTGGTGTTTTCAGTGGTGCTCGGGGCGGCGTTCGCGCCCCAGATCGAGATGCTGGCGCAGGCCTTGGTAAAGGTCATGCCCGCGCTTCTCGGTGATGCCTACCAACAATTGTCGGTAGACGAGCAGGCGCGTTTCGCGTCGCTGATCGCACCGGTCCTGACCGGCCTGATTGCGGCCTTGTTGCAGATCGTCAGCGTGCTGAGCCTGATTGTCGGGCGTTATTGGCAGGCGTTGTTGTACAACCCGGGTGGTTTTGGTCGCGAGTTTCGCGCCATCCGGATCCCGCTGGGGCCGGCGATGTTGCTGCTGGCGTTGATGCTTCTGGGCCCGAATCTCGGTGCACAGATGGCCATGTTGACGCCGTTGTGCAGTGTACCGCTGGTGTTCGCCGGGCTGGCCCTGATTCACGGGCTGGTGGCGCAAAGGCGACTGGCCGGTTTCTGGCTGGTGGGGTTGTACGTGACGCTGTTGCTGTTCATGCAGCTGATCTATCCGTTGCTCGTGGTTCTGGCCATTGTCGACAGCCTGATTGATTTTCGCGGTCGGGTGTCGAAAGACACCGATAACGCGAACGGTGAAGGTTAAAAGTTAAGAGGATTTCCACATGCAACTGATCCTTCTGGAAAAAATCGCCAACCTGGGCAACCTGGGCGACAAAGTAAACGTTAAGGCCGGTTACGGCCGTAACTACCTGCTGCCTTTCGGCAAAGCCACCGCTGCGACCGCTGCCAACCTGGCTGCGTTCGAAGAGCGTCGCGCTGAGCTGGAAAAAGCCGCCGCAGACCGTAAAGCATCGGCTGAAAGCCGTGCTGCCCAACTGGCCGAGCTGGAAGTGACCATCACTGCCACCGCTGGCGACGAAGGCAAGCTGTTCGGTTCGATCGGTACTCACGACATCGCTGACGCACTGACCGCCTCCGGCGTTGAAGTGCAGAAGAGCGAAGTTCGTCTGCCGAACGGCACCATCCGCAACGTGGGTGAATTCGACGTGGCCGTGCACCTGCACGCCGAAGTTGAAGCCACCGTGCGCGTTGTCGTGGTAGCAGCTTAAGCAACACCCTGATCGACTGGCGGCTTGTCCGTCAGACGGTTAACATCGGGCACGATCCTGTTTACAGGTCGTGCCCTTTGTCTTTCTGCACTCCCTGCTTTTCCTGATTAAAAAGTGGCCATGAACGAAATCTCCGCTCCCGAGCAATACGATCTGCAAACTGCCGCGCTGAAGGTGCCGCCGCATTCCATCGAGGCCGAACAGGCTGTACTCGGTGGTCTGATGCTGGACAACAACGCCTGGGAACGCGTGCTCGATCAAGTCTCCGACGGCGATTTCTACCGACATGACCACCGTCTGATTTTCCGTGCGATCGCCAAACTGGCCGATCAGAACTTGCCGATCGATGTCGTGACCCTTGCCGAGCAACTGGACAAGGAAGGTCAGACTTCGCAGGTCGGCGGCCTTGGTTACCTTGGCGAACTGGCGAAAAACACGCCGTCCGTCGCCAACATCAAGGCTTATGCGCAGATCGTCCGCCAACGTGCGACGTTGCGTCAGTTGATCGGTATCAGCACCGAAATTGCCGACAGCGCCTTCAACCCCGAAGGTCGCACAGCCGAGGAAATCCTCGACGAAGCCGAGCGGCAGATCTTCGCGATTGCCGAAGCCCGGCCAAAAACCGGCGGCCCGGTGGGTGTGAATGACCTGTTGACCAAGGCCATCGACCGCATCGATACCCTGTTCAACACCGCCGACTCGATCACCGGCCTGTCCACCGGCTACACCGACCTCGACGAAAAGACCAGCGGCCTGCAACCGGCCGACTTGATCATCGTCGCCGGCCGTCCGTCGATGGGTAAGACGACTTTCGCGATGAACCTGGTGGAAAACGCCGTGTTGCGCAGCGACAAGGTGGTGCTGGTGTACTCCCTCGAGATGCCAGGCGAATCGCTGATCATGCGTATGCTGTCGTCCCTCGGTCGTATCGACCAGACCAAGGTACGTTCCGGCCAGTTGGAAGATGACGACTGGCCGCGCCTGACCTCGGCAGTCAACCTGCTCAACGACCGCAAGCTGTTCATCGATGACACCGCCGGCATCAGCCCGTCGGAGATGCGTGCCCGGACCCGGCGTCTGGTGCGCGAGCACGGCGACATCGGCCTGATCATGATCGACTACCTGCAGCTGATGCAGATCCCGGGTTCCAGCGGCGACAACCGGACCAACGAGATTTCCGAGATCTCCCGATCCCTGAAAGCCCTGGCCAAGGAATTCAACTGCCCGGTAGTCGCCCTGTCACAGCTCAACCGCTCCCTGGAACAACGTCCCAACAAGCGTCCGGTGAACTCCGACTTGCGGGAATCCGGAGCGATCGAGCAGGACGCCGACGTGATCATGTTCGTGTACCGGGACGAGGTGTATCACCCGGAAACCGAACACAAGGGCATCGCCGAAATCATCATCGGCAAACAGCGGAACGGCCCGATCGGCTTTATCCGTCTGGCGTTCATCGGTAAATACACCCGTTTCGAGAACCTTGCCCCGGGTAGCTATAACTTCGACGATGACGAGTAAGGACTAAGCGTTTCAACCGACTGCATCAGCCGGTTGAAACGGATGCTTCCGACAATCGTTGCTACAGGTCGGCTGAATTGTCAGAGAAGGGCGGTCCTATTTCGCCAGTTCAAATATTTTTCGTGCCGTTTTGCCGTCGAACGATTCACGCCAGATCGGGACGTGCGGCAAGCCGGCCTGCTCATCCTGGCGCTGGGACGAGGCGCCCCGTCTGGCCTGATCGAGCTTTTTGAGATGGGCACCCTTGACCGTGAAGTTCAGCGCGACGCTGTTCTTCCTGTCGTAGTGAAAATGGGCTTCCCACAAAGGTGAACCGTCGGATCGATCAGTGATGGAATAAACGTCCAGAAATGATTTGTTCTGGCCTTTGCCTACCGGCTGGCGATCAACAGTCCTGGTCGCGCCGAGCTCCGCGTGATCCAGCAGATAGTTCAGGCGCAGTATGTCCAGCACGTCCCGATCTTTGTACATCCGTATCAGGATCTTCTGTCCTTCGGCGGTCAATAAATTGCCAGCGTTTCGCAGACGACCGACCAGCCCCGTGATCTCGCGGTCCTCGGTTCCCTTGCTGTGGTGTTCAAGCAAACGTGCCTGCTCGTTGAGTCGGTCCGCCTCGGTACCCAGAAACTCGATGATTTCCGTCGGGTTGGTTTTTCCGGTTTCCTTGGCTCTTGCTTCGTCCTGATGAGTTTTGACTTCGGCCAACAAGCGGTTCGCTTCGCCAAGCAGCTGTAGCCTGGTCGTTGCGCCAATCGGCGGGCGTACGGGCAACCATTCACCTTCGCGTTTTTCGTATCGCTGAGGCAGATTGTTTGGGTGGAAAGGATCAGGCACCTTGAGGGTGACGTTGCCGTCTGGGGCAATTTCCTGTTCTCCCACCAGTACCTTGTAGGTGCCGCGCTGGCGGGTTCGAAATATTTTCCTTGGAGGAGGGGGAGGCGCCGCTTCCGCATGGACCGGTTGTGCAGGAACAAAATCGAAATCGATCTCCTGATCAAGACGGGGAAGCTCGGTATTGCGGTCAAAGGTGGCAAAGATCTCGGTCAGCGTGCTCTCGATTCTCTTCTCGAACAAATCGGTCAGCGCGATGATTTCTCTGAGGTGAGCAGTGTTTTCAGGCGTCTCGGAGGCCACTTGCGCTTCAAAACGGATCTTCTCTGCCTTGATCTGATCGAGGGCCAACAGCAGCGCGGGCGGTTGCTCTCGCCTGGGCACATTTTCCAGGTCTTCGCTGAACAGGCGGGCAGCCCGCGCCGATTGCATACCTGTGCCGGCAGGGTTTTCGGGGTTGTTCGCAAACAGGTACAGGTAGGCTATCAGCTTGTTGCAATTGACCTCGTCGGCTCCGTGAACGCTGCGGTTCATTTCGTCCAGTTCAACTGATCGCCTCGGTGCAACTTGTTTGATCTGATCCACCACCGTTTGACGGATGTCGAGCAGCTTGAGCTTCCTGTTGTAATGCCCAATGAGTTTCCTGTAACTATCGAGGTTGTAGGCCTGTACGCTGGGCTTGATTCGCAAATCCATTATTTGCAGGAGGCTGTTCAGGGCCACCACTCTGTCCATCCGGATTTTCTGCAAGCTCTGTGTGGTGAATCTTTCTTTGATTTGATGCTTCCAGTCCTCGTGGTCGATGAACCTTTTTGCAAAGTCATCATGCAGTCGGGTGTGCTTGAACAGGAGCAATTCAAGTTCGGCAAAGCTCAAGGTACGTTCGGCACTTCCAACGGGGAGGGCAAAAGCCTTTACCCAGAGAGCATTGGCGACATCGGTTGACTGGTTGATTGCTGCGTGAGCCGCCTCGAAGGGTTCCCATCCCACATGTTGGACCTGGGGTATCTGAACTCCCCGACGACGGTGCATTCCTCCCTTCAGACCCACGGATACTGCAAACCAGGCGTTCGCCTCGCCGCGGGAAATCGCCAGGGTTTCACCGGGCCGACTCGCGTTGTAGATATTTGTATCGTCGTTTGCCACGGGATCCGTGGGTTTGACAATGCGCCAGACCTTCTGTTGAGGAGAGGATGCATCGATATCCTGCATGACTTGATAGGCCTGATTTTCAATGACGACGTAACGCTTGCCTTCGAACGCGTATATCCCGTTGTCATCCGCCACCGCGTCAGTGAAGTCCAGAGAGGTACGGAAGTCTTCCAGGCGACGGCTGCTCAGACTGAAGGTCATCGACTCCGGATCGAGCATCGGGTACCAGAGCCTGCTGTCGGGGTCTTGCAGAAGCAGCGGGCCGGACGGGACTCGCTCACTGCTCAGCCTGGCGCGGTACAGGCCGCTCTCGCTGTCCAGGCCGACCAGAAAGATGCTGCCGTCGAGCATGTCGACAAACTGCCGTCCTTTGAACCACCTGAATCCCTGGGCATCGGGCTGAGGCAACTGGACATCAGACGCGATCCGGTATTCCTCCAGAGAGGGCCGCGTCGCTGGCATGTTTTGCGTTGTGTAAGGTATTTCGCTGATGTTCACTTGCGGCGCGGGTGCGATGGCATCCAGATCGATATCCGCCTGCGTTCTGCCCGACCCGCCGAGGCGTTCGCGATGATGGATCACCGGCGAGGAGAACCGAGTCGGATCGGCTCCGGGAAGCGACTCGTTTGCTCGGCGTGAAGGAGGTGTATGTACTTCTACGGTAGTGTTGCCCTTGGAGGGCGGTTTTACTGGCATGGGGTGTTCATCCTTGAATACTTGATTCAGTCGTCGGCGTCATTGCCTTGTTTGGCTGCGAACCCGAAACGTGCGAATCATCGGGAGCAGCGGGTTGGTCCAGCTCCTGACGGGTCAGGGTCTGCATCAATGTCGCTTCATCTATTGCCAGTTGTCCTTGCAGATCATCGCTTTTCGCCTGGTATTGCTCCATGGTCAGTTGTTTGGCTTCGAGGCTTTCATGCAGCTCGGCGAGTCGGGCCTGATAAGGCTCGCGCTGCTCTTCGAATTGCTGTCGATACTTGCTCGTCAGGTAGTCTTTCCAGAATTCGCGTGAAAGCAGAGCCTGGCGTTCCGCAGGCGAGTTATCCAGGTCAATCACGGCTTTATAAACCCCGCTCAGCATTTCGCGGGTAACGCGACCCATCCCGATGAAACTGACGTTTTCTGGCTGGCCCGGAAGTTCAAGGGAGTCCTTGAGCCCGAATCGATAGGCCAGTCTGATTTCGACCTCTTCCTGCAAACGCAGGACGTGCGGTCGTTTTTCCTCCTCGGAAACCTGCGGATCCCTGACGATTGCTTCGCTGCGCTGAATATCTTCCGCAGCGAGTCTGTCGACTTCCTGCAAACGGAGCAGACGGCGCGACAAATGCACCAGTTGCGGGCCCAGCGCGTGATCCCCGGCTTGTTTGCGGGCGCTGTAGACCATGGTCAGAACCTCGAGATTGCCAAAGGAGAAGGCCGCTCGATCGCAGCAGGCCGGTTCGCCGGCACGATCGAAAAGATCCCGACGCAATTGATCCGATTCAGCGCTGTTTTCACTGATCGAATCCAGAACGTTCCAGACCCTGCGCTGCAAATCCGGGTGTGCGACCGGGCCGGCGTTCAGGCGTTGCAACACGGTGAAGAAAGCTTGCGCCCCCTGTTGGCTGATCAATCTTTGCCACTGTTCCCGTTTCAGCGCAACCTGCTGTGCAGGCATGCCTTGAGTCCAGCGCAAGAGCCCGTCCGAAGGTGAATGCGCTGACGGAAGTGCGTTTCTGAGAAGAGTGTTTTCCAGGAATGCTTGTGTATTCAGCGACGGCTGGGCGCGAGTTATCGAGAGCAAGCGACTCAAGTCACCCGAGACCAGTCTCTGAGCAGCGACACGGTCGCGGAAACGCTGGATGCGCTCCAGGGAGACTTCTGACAGCGGGTTGCCACTCACGTCGGTCACACTGTTTACTCGAAGCTGCTGGAGCAGCAGTGCATCGGGAGGGTCGATGATTGCGTCCGGAATTGTCGTGATCCGATTGTCGTACAGCAGGATGTCTTCCAGCGCCGGTTGTGCCGATAGCCCGGGCGGCCAGGTATCAATGCTGGTGTTGCCCAGGTTCAGCGAGCGCATATCCGTGATTGCGCTGAAGTCCGGAGTGATGCCCAGTGGATTATCGTTGAGCATCAATGCTCGCAGCGTTACGCGTTCGGAGAGTATGCGAGCTGTTTCCGGCGTCAGCGTGATCCGATTGTTTTGCAGGGACAGCCGCGTCATGGCATGCATTTGTCCGATCGCGGCAGGAAGCTCGCGTAACTGGTTGTTCGACATGTCCAGCCAGCGGACATGCTGAAACCTCGCCAGGAAACCATCCGGGGAAACGCTCAGGTTCATGCCGCTCAGTTTCAGTGAACCGACATGACTGAAATCAACGTCGTTCAGATCCGGTACGCTGTCCAGGCGTAAACCGTTCAGTTTCAGTTCCAGGCCTATGGGCGTTCCATCGGCGGCGTACTTTTGCGGTGTTTCACGTCTCCAGCAAGCGAGTATTCGTGTTTTCGCCCTGTAACGATCGCCCAGTCTGTCGGGATCGAGTTGCATCTGGTTTGCCCGCACGTAGCGCTGCCGGGAACCGCCACCGGAAAACGACCAGGCATTCAACTGACTTTCCAGGGTCTGAAACTCTCGTTCGAGCCGTGTAATTGTGGCTTCCGTATCCGGCCCCAGGCCGCTCAGGAATTCTCGGGCCTCGTGGATGCTTTTATGGGGGTGGATGTTCTGAAGTCGCTTTACCAACGGGCTGGGAAGAATGAAGGCATCTTTGACGGTGTAGATCTCGTTGATGGGATATCGATTCGAGGCGAGCTCCCAGAAGCGGTCGAAATGCTGCCAGTAGCCCTCGGAGAACTGATTGCCGTCCAGCAGTGTGACGGCATTGATCCGGACTTGGGTGAGCCCTTGTTCACCGCTTGGGTCGAGCAGCTCGGGCGGGACCTCGCGCAATCGGTTGGAGCGCAGGTCGATCTGGTCCATTTCGGTTTGAGTCCGTAATCCCGCTGGCCACTGATCGATTCCTGTATGGCTGAGATTGAGATTTCTCAGCTCGGACATGTTGCTGAAGTCAGGTGTCATGCCCAGGGGGTTACCCGACAGATCAAGTTGCTTGAGCCTGACCATGCTGCCGAGTGCTTGCGCACCTTTTTGATCCAGCACAATCCGGTTGGAGTGCAGATCGAGCATGGTCAGTTCGGGCATCGCGCGGATCGAGTCAGGAACTGCGGTGAGCCCCGATTCGACAATGCTCAGGCGGGTAAGTCGTGGGAAATGTGTCAGAAAGTCATCGCCGGTGCCTGGCCAGGCTATGCCTTTGATTTTCAAAACCTCGATATGCCCAAAACTCACCTTCAGGGGCGGAAGTGCTCCTCCTCCGCCCTCCGGCAGCCAGAGAATCGTGCCTGATTCTCGGCGCCAGCAACGCAGGATGTGATCGTTTACACGAACTGCCCAGTGCTTGTGGGCCTGTGAAGCCTCGGCGGTTTGCTGGATCCAGGCCACCAGATCCTCTTTCAGAGTCGCTAATTCGGCCTCCAGTCGTTTCAGTCCACCTTCGACATCCTTTCCCAGTGAATCCATGGCGGCTCTGAGCCCCGGCTCATCAAGGGCCGGGTAAAGCTTGCGAAGACGCCCCAGATGCGTTTGCAGGAACCGGCCGAGCGCGGCGTTCAGTTGAGCGCCGGACGGATTGCCTGAGGTGTTTCCCCGTCCCGGAAACATCCCCCCTGCGCCGCCGACGACCAGTCCGCTCCAGCCGATCCGCTCATCATAGAAAACAGCTTCCGACCTGCCCGGGCGCGTGGCGACATATCGGTTGTGCTCGTCCCGGGCCACCGCATCCTGGGGCCGGACGATGCGCATCACCTGAAGGTTCGGCGAGGATGCCTCCACATCATGCATGGCCTGATAAGCCTGATTGTCGATGACCAGGTAGAGCTTGCCTTCGAAACGATGCAATCCATCGCTGTCAGGCACCTGGTTAGAAAAGTCCAGAGAGGTACGGAAGTCTTCCAGGCGACGGCTGCTCAGACTGAAGGTCATCGACTCCAGATCGACCATCGGGTACCAGAGCCTGCTGTCGGGGTCTTGCAGAAGCAGCGGGCCGGACGGGACTCGCTCACTGCTCAGCCTGGCGCGGTACAGGCCGCTCTCGCTGTCCAGGCCGACCAGAAAGATGCTGCCGTCGAGCATGTCGACAAACTGCCGTCCTTTGAACCACCTGAATCCCTGGGCATCGGGCTGAGGCAACTGGACATCAGACGCGATCCGGTATTCCTCCAGAGAGGGCCGCGTCGCTGGCATGTTCTGCGTTGTGGAAGGTATTTCGCTGATGTTCACTTGCGGCGCAGGGGTGATGGCATCCAGATCAATATTCGTCTGCGTTCTGCCCGACCCGCCGAGGCGTTCGCGATGGTGGATCACCGGCGAGGAGAACCGAGTCGGATCGGCTCCGGGAAGCGACTCGTTTGCTCGGCGTGAAGGAGGTGTATGTACTTCTACGGTAGTGTTGCCCCTGGAGGGCGGTTTTACTGGCATGGTTATTCATCCTTGAATCATGGTTGCATCAGCTCCCTTGGTCGGAGTGATGCGCATTGGCGGCTATTGCCGAACCGGTGTCCCGGCGGCCGGTTCGCTTGCGCAGTCGAAGAGCTTTTGCGCAACTTTCGGGCTGATGTATTCCCGCCAGATGGGCTGGTGGGCAAGGCCCGCCTGCTCCTGGCGTTGCTGAAATGCGCTGCCCGCTCCGGCCTGGGCGAGTGTTTTCATGTGTGCTCCCCTGACCGTGTAATCCAGCGCCGGGCGATCCTGTCGGTCGTAATGGAAGTGGGCCTCCCATAGCGGGGTATTGGCGGAGCGGTCATTGATCGAATAGACGTCGAGAAATGATTTGTCCTTGCCCTTGCCCAGCTGCTTGCGGGCAACGATCTTGATGACATTGAGCTGCGAATGTTCGAGCAGGTAGTTCAGTCGCAACACGTCCAGTACTGCCTTCTCCTTGTACATGCGGACCATGATGTCGCGTCCCGCTGTACTGAGCGAATCACCGGCTGCTTTCAGGCGAGCGATGACGCTGGCGGCCTGCGCATCGCTGGCAATACCCTCGATGCTCTCCAGACGGCTGGCCAATCCGTGAAGCTCGTCGGCGCTTTCGTCCAGTGATTCCCGAATACTGGTCGGATTGGACTTGCGGCTTTCCATCGCCAGCCCCTCGTCCAGCAATTCATCGACCCTGCCCAGCAGATGAGTCGCCTGACCTAGCAGTTGGGGCGTGGGGGCCGCTGGGGGCGTGGAGCGCATGGGGTGCCATTCGCCCTGTCTTTTCTCGTAGCGTTGAGGCGGATCTTGCGGTTTGAACGGGTCTGGAACGTCAATGGTGACGCTACCGTCCGGATCGACTTGCCTGACCCCTACCAGAACCCGATAAGTCCCATGCTGGCGGGTCCGGAAGATCTTTCGCGGGGCGCTCGGGGTGGCGGTCGGAACGGACTGCTGCGGCACGAAGTCCAGGTCGATGTCCTGATCGAGTGCGGGCCACTCGGTGTTGCTGTTGACCCTGGCGTAGATATCGTTCAGCTGGCCGTCGATCCTCGACTCGAATGTTCCGAGTACGGACATCGCTTCGTGCAGGTAGGGTGTCTTCGTGGCGGGCAAAGCCGGCAACAGCTCTTCGAAACGGCCTTTTTCCAGTCTGATTTCATCGAGTGCCAATTGCAGGACAACTGGCCGGGACTGTCCGGAAACGTTGTGCAGCTCTTCTACAAACAGGTTGACGGCCATGTAGCTGCGCATTCCGAACGGCGGCGGGATGGTCGGATCATCGGCGAGCAGGCGCAGGCAGAGGTTGTATCGGGCGCAGTTGATCTGATCAACGCCGGGTATTCCCCGGTTGAGCTCTTCGATTTCGGATGTGGCGCTGCGGGACACCTTGCGTACCTGATCCATCACGGCCTGGCGGTCATCGAGGATCCGCAGTTTTTTGTTCATGTGAGCGAGGTTGCCTTTCAGCGAATCAACCGTCATCAGTGCAACCGAGGGATAAACCCGGCGATCCATGATGGCGAGCAGTTTGTTTAAATAGTCGACCCTGGCCAGCTGTTGCTCATGCAGCTCGGTTTTGTAGACGCCGCCGGCTTTCATCATGACCAGCCAGTCCTTGTTGTCGATGAGTGACTGGACGAACTCGGTCTGAAGGCGGATATGTTTGAGGGTGTGGACTTCAAGTCCGATCAGCTCCGCTCTTTCGAGGTCGCTGCCTTCCGGCAAATGTTTGGCGACGTCCCAGAGTTCATTGAAGCGCGCGTCCGAGGCTTGCAGCGCAGCAAAGGCTTCCCTGATGGGCTCGTACCGCTGCAGCAAATGCGCAATGTTGGCTCGGGCAGTGGCGGTCCGGGGCATTCCACCCAGAAGGCCGGAGCGGCTCGAAACCCAGCCGTGATCGGCGTCTCGAACAATGCCCAGGGTTTCACCGGCACGGCTTGGGCGATAAACGTTCTCGGTGTCGTGGGCGACCGGATCCTTCGAATTGACGATGCGCCAGACCTTCCTGGCGGGAGAGGAAGCGTCGATGTCGCGCATGACCTGATAGGCATGCCCTTCAATGACCGCGTATCGCTTGCCTTCAAAGCCGTGTAGTCCGTCGCTGTCTGGCGATGCACCGGCGAAATCCAGGGGGGTGCGAAAGCCTTCCAGACGTTTTTGTGGCAACGGGTAACCGATCAGGTCGGCGTCGTCGGGCGAAAACCAGCGCAGGCTGAATGGATCCTGCAGGAGGATCGGCCCGGAAGGTTTCAATTCTCCGGGCAGTTTGGCACGGTACAACCCGTTGTCAGGGTCCAGGCCCACATGCAGGACGTGGCCATCTTCGGTACTGACGAAAAGTCGACCTTTCAGCTGGATGAGACCCTGATCGTCGGGATCCGGCAGCGAGCCGCCAGGACGGATGCGATAGTCCGCCAATGAAAGCGGCGCTGGAATCACCGGTATTGCCGAATTCGGGATTTCGCTGACAGTCAACGGCGGTGCCGGTGTTATTGCATCCAGGTCACCGACGGTCGGCAATCTGGCCGGTTTCTGGTCGGGAACGGGAGGTTGGTTGATCGGGGGCAATCGCGAGGCAGTGTCACTCCTGAAGAGAGGGTCTTTGACCGGGCGCGAGGGCGGAGCATGTACTTCAGCGGTAGTAATCCCCCTTGGAGGCGGTTTTACGGGCATGTCTTTTCATCCTTGAATACTGATTCAGTTGTCGGCGTCATTGCCTTGTTTTGCTGCGAACCCGAAAGGTGCGACACATCGGGAGCGGACCGGGAGCGGGAAACGGCAATTGGAGAAACCGACCACGGTCGTCGGAATTGGTCAAAATTTGTGCTATATTCCGCGCCCGCGAAATTCAATGAAAGCCAACACCGGTTATCGACATGCAAGCAGCCAAGCCGTTATTTGACTATCCAAAATATTGGGCCGAATGTTTCGGGCCAGCGCCGTTCCTGCCCATGAGCAGGGAGGAGATGGATCAGCTTGGCTGGGATTCCTGCGACATCATCATTGTTACGGGGGATGCCTACGTCGATCACCCGTCGTTCGGCATGGCGATCATCGGCCGGCTGCTGGAGTCGCAAGGCTTCCGCGTCGGGATCATCGCGCAGCCCAACTGGCAGTCCAAAGACGACTTCATGAAGCTCGGCGAGCCGAACCTGTTCTTTGGCGTCGCGGCCGGCAACATGGATTCGATGATCAACCGCTACACCGCCGACAAGAAAATCCGTTCCGACGACGCCTACACCCCGGGCGGCATGGCCGGCAAGCGTCCCGACCGCGCGAGCCTGGTCTACAGCCAGCGCTGCAAGGAAGCCTACAAGCACGTGCCGATCGTGCTCGGCGGCATCGAAGCCTCCCTGCGCCGCATCGCCCACTACGACTACTGGCAGGATCGCGTGCGCAACTCGATCCTGATCGACGCCAGCGCCGACATCCTGCTGTACGGCAACGCCGAGCGAGCGATTGTCGAAGTCGCCCAGCGTCTGTCCTACGGGCACAAGATCGAAGACATCACCGATGTGCGCGGCACCGCGTTCATCCGTCGCGACACGCCGGCGGGCTGGTACGAAGTCGACTCCACGCGCATCGACCGTCCGGGCAAGATCGACAAGATCATCAACCCGTACGTCAACACTCAGGACACTCAGGCTTGCGCGATCGAGCAGGAGAAGGGGCCGGTTGAAGACCCGCAGGAAGCCAAGGTCGTGCAGATCCTGGCCAGCCCGAAAATGACCCGCGACAAGACCGTGATCCGCCTGCCGTCGATGGAAAAGGTGCGTAACGATCCGGTCCTGTACGCCCACGCCAACCGCGTGCTGCACCTGGAAACCAACCCGGGCAACGCCCGTGCGCTGGTGCAGAAGCATGGCGAGATCGACGTCTGGTTCAACCCGCCGCCGATTCCGATGACCACTGAAGAAATGGACTACGTGTTCGGCATGCCTTACGCACGTGTTCCGCATCCTGCGTACGGCAAGGAAAAAATCCCGGCCTACGACATGATCCGTTTCTCGGTGAACATCATGCGTGGCTGCTTCGGCGGCTGCACCTTCTGCTCGATCACCGAGCACGAAGGCCGGATCATCCAGAACCGTTCCGAAGAGTCGATCATTCGCGAAATCGAAGAGATCCGCGACAAGGTGCCGGGCTTCACCGGCGTCATTTCCGACCTCGGCGGCCCGACCGCGAACATGTACCGCATCGCCTGCAAGAGCCCGGAAATCGAATCCGCGTGCCGCAAGCCGTCCTGCGTGTTCCCGGGCATCTGCCCGAACCTGAACACCGACCACTCGTCGCTGATTCAGCTGTACCGCAGCGCCCGTGCGTTGCCGGGTGTGAAGAAGATCCTGATCGCCTCCGGCCTGCGTTACGACCTTGCGGTCGAGTCGCCGGAATACGTCAAGGAGCTGGTGACCCACCACGTTGGTGGTTACCTGAAGATCGCCCCGGAACACACCGAGGAAGGTCCGCTCAACCAGATGATGAAACCGGGGATCGGCACCTACGATCGCTTCAAGCGCATGTTCGAGAAGTACACCAAGGAGGCGGGGAAAGAGCAGTACCTGATCCCGTACTTCATCGCCGCGCACCCGGGCACCACCGACGAAGACATGATGAACCTGGCCCTGTGGCTCAAGGGTAACGGCTTCCGTGCCGACCAGGTCCAGGCGTTCTATCCGTCGCCGATGGCCACCGCCACCGCGATGTACCACTCGGGGAAGAACCCGCTGCGCAAGGTCACCTACAAGAGCGACGGCGTGACCATCGTCAAGAGCGAAGAGCAGCGCCGTCTGCACAAGGCGTTCCTGCGTTATCACGACCCGAAGGGCTGGCCGATGCTGCGTGAAGCGCTGACCCGCATGGGTCGCGCCGACCTGATCGGGCCGGGCAAGAACCAGTTGATCCCGCTGCATCAGCCGGCCACCGACAGCTACCAGAGTGCCCGTCGCAAGAACTCGACACCGGCCGGCAGCCACAAGGTCGCGAAAGAGAAGACCACCAAGATCCTCACCCAGCACACCGGTTTGCCACCGCGCGCCAGTGATGGCGGCAATCCTTGGGACAAGCGTGAGCAGGCCAAGGCCGCGGCATTCGCCCGCAACCAGCAGGCCGCCAAGGAACGCAAGGAAGCCGCGAAAGGCAAAGGGCCGAAACCGGCACGCAAGCCGGTCGTACCGCGCTGAAACGCACTTGAGCCAAAACAGAACGCCAACCTTCGGGTTGGCGTTTTGCTGATCGTTCCCACGTCGAGGCGTCGAGCCGTCTGCGTGGGAATGCCTCCAGGGACGCTCCGCGTCCAGTGACGCAGAGCGTCACGGGCTGCATTCCCACGCAGGAGCGTGGGAACGATCACGGGAGAGGGTCAGGGGAAGGGGCTCTTCGCAACATTTGCGTGCAACTGTGCCAAACCATTTCACCGCATCGCCCGATTTTGGTGCTGTACTGCCCTAAGCATTCCGGGAAAGCGCCCAAGCCTCTGCATGGCATAAGTCTTGCGCGCTTTCGAATACGCTTGGGCTCGCAGGAGGCACGCCGTGTCGATTCATGTCGCATTGCATCACGTCACGCATTACCGCTACGACCGCGCTGTCGAACTCGGCCCGCAGATCGTGCGTCTGCGCCCGGCTGCCCACAGCCGCACGCGGATTCTGTCTTATTCACTGAAAGTCTCGCCCGAGCAGCACTTCATCAACTGGCAGCAGGACCCTCAGGGCAACTACCTCGCACGGCTGGTGTTCCCCGAGAAAACCGCCGAACTGCGGATCGAGGTCGATCTGCTGGCCGAGATGGCGGTGTTCAACCCGTTCGACTTTTTCCTCGAGCCCTACGCCGAGAAAATCCCCTTCGCCTACGCCGCCGATGAACGCAAGGAACTGGCGCCGTACCTCGAAACCCTGCCGCTGACGCCGAAATTCAAGGCCTATCTGGACGCCATCGACCGCACGCCGCTGCCGGCCGTGGATTTCCTGGTGGCGCTCAACCAGCGTCTGAGCGAAGACATCAATTACCTGATTCGCATGGAGCCGGGTGTGCAGACCCCGGAACACACCCTCGAACACGCCTCCGGCTCCTGTCGGGATTCGGCGTGGCTGCTGGTGCAACTGCTGCGCAACCTCGGGCTGGCGGCGCGTTTTGTCTCCGGTTACCTGATTCAACTGACCGCCGACGTGAAAAGCCTCGACGGCCCGTCCGGCACCGAAGTGGACTTTACTGACCTGCACGCGTGGTGCGAGGTGTATCTGCCCGGCGCCGGCTGGATCGGTCTCGATGCGACGTCGGGGTTGTTCGCCGGTGAAGGGCATATCCCGCTGGCCTGCAGTCCCGATCCGTCCTCGGCGGCGCCGATCAGTGGGCTGGTGGAGCCTTGCGAATGCGAGTTCAGCCACGAAATGTCCGTGGAGCGGATCTGGGAAGCGCCGCGGGTCACCAAGCCCTACACCGATGAGCAATGGCTGGCGATCCAGGCGCTGGGCCGGCAGATCGATGCCGACCTGCTGGAAGGCGATGTGCGCCTGACCATGGGCGGCGAACCCACCTTCGTGTCCATCGACGACCCCGACGGCGCCGAGTGGAACACCGCCGCGCTGGGTCCGGACAAGCGCCGGCTCTCCGCCGAACTGTTCCGGCGCATGCGCAAACATTACGCGCCCAAGGGGCTGGTGCATTTCGGTCAGGGCAAGTGGTATCCCGGCGAGCAACTGCCGCGCTGGTCATTGAATTGCTACTGGCGCCGCGACGGTGTACCGATCTGGCACAACAGCGCGCTGATTGCCGACGAGCAGCAGGATTACGGCGCTACGGGTGAGCTGGCCGGGCGCTTTCTGGCGAGTGTCGCCGAACGCTTGAAGCTGCCGACACGCTTCGTGTTCCCGGCCTACGAAGACAACTTCTATTACCTCTGGCGCGAGGGCGCCTTGCCGAGCAACGTCAGCGCCGAAGACTCGCGTCTGGAGGAGCCACTGGAACGTGCGCGGCTGCGCAAGGTGTTCAGTCAGGGGCTGGACAAGGTTATCGGCCAGGTGTTGCCGCTGGCGCGCACCGCCAAGGGCGATCAATGGCAGAGCGGGCGCTGGTATCTGCGCGATAAACATTGTCGGCTGGTGCCGGGGGATTCACCGCTGGGCTATCGCCTGCCGCTGGGCTCGCAGCCCTGGGTGAAGGCAGCGGAGTATCCGTTCATTCATCCGAACGACCCGAACCAGGATTTCCCCGAGCTGCCCGAAACCTCGCAGCTCAACGACCACCGTGAGCCGGCTCCGGCAGACGAGCGTGTACCGAAGATCGATGAGTCCGCCGACTGGCTGACCCGCACCGCCTTGTGCGCCGAGGCCCGGGAAGGCCGGTTGTACCTGTTCATGCCGCCGCTGGAGCGGGTCGAGGATTATCTGGAACTGGTCGCGGCCATCGAAGCCACCGCTGAAGAGCTGCATTGTCCGGTGTTGCTCGAAGGCTACGAGCCGCCGAGCGATCCGCGCCTGAGCAATTTCCGCATCACCCCGGATCCCGGCGTGATTGAGGTCAACGTGCAGCCGTCGGCGACGTGGGACGAGTTGGTCGAACGCACCGAGTTTCTGTACGAAGAAGCGCGCCAGACCCGACTGTCCACCGAGAAATTCATGGTCGACGGGCGGCACACCGGCACCGGCGGCGGTAACCATTTCGTGCTCGGCGGCGCGACGCCGGGCGATTCACCGTTTCTGCGCCGTCCGGACCTGCTGCGTAGCCTGATCAGTTACTGGCACAACCATCCTTCATTGTCGTACCTGTTTTCCGGTCTGTTCATCGGCCCGACCTCTCAGGCGCCGCGGGTCGACGAAGCGCGCAACGACGCGCTGTATGAACTGGAAATCGCTTTCGCACAAATGCCGGCGCCGGGAGAGGAATGCCCGCCGTGGCTGGTCGATCGCCTGTTGCGCAATCTGCTGATCGACGTCACCGGCAACACCCACCGCGCCGAGTTCTGCATCGACAAGCTGTATTCACCGGACGGCGCCACCGGGCGCCTCGGGTTGCTGGAGTTGCGTGGTTTCGAGATGCCACCCCATGCGCGCATGAGCCTGGCGCAGCAGCTGTTGTTGCGAGCGCTGGTGGCGCGGTTCTGGCGCGAGCCCTATGCGCCGCCGAAACTGGCGCGCTGGGGTACGGAGCTGCACGACCGCTTCATGTTGCCGCACTTCATCGAGCAGGACTTCGCCGACGTCATCGTCGAACTCAACAATGCCGGTTACCCCCTGCGCGCTGAATGGTTCGCGGCGCACCTTGAGTTCCGTTTTCCCAAGGTCGGCGATTACGCCGTCAACGGTATCGAGCTGGAATTGCGCCAGGCCCTTGAACCCTGGCACGTGCTGGGCGAGGAGGGCGCGGCGGGCGGCACGGTGCGCTACGTTGACTCATCGCTGGAGCGCTTGCAGGTCAAACTCACGGGACTGCCACCGCAACGTTATTTGCTGACCTGCAACGGCATCCCGGTGCCGCTGCAACCGACCGGACGGGTTGGCGAGTTTGTCGCGGGTGTGCGTTTCCGCGCGTGGCAACCGGCCAATTGCCTGCAACCGACGATCCCGGTGCATGCGCCGCTGGTGTTCGACTTGCTCGATACCTGGATGCAGCGCTCGCTGGGCGGTTGCCAGTACCACGTCGCGCATCCGGGC
Organism: Pseudomonas sp. NFIX49; assembly: GCF_900115915.1. Taxonomy (NCBI): domain Bacteria; kingdom Pseudomonadati; phylum Pseudomonadota; class Gammaproteobacteria; order Pseudomonadales; family Pseudomonadaceae; genus Pseudomonas; species Pseudomonas sp. NFIX49. Next base: position 491,871 of record NZ_FOYE01000004.1, read on the forward strand.
GGGCGCAATTACGAGACGCTGCCGGTCAATGCCAACGAAGCGGAGAGCCGGCGCATGGCGCGGTTCTTCCGCATCGGACACACGCCGGGGAAACTTCCGATACCGAACCTGACAATCTCCGACGAGCTACCGATGACTCTCGATTTACGACGTTTTTGATTCGTACACGACCCCCGGATTTTTCGTATATCCGGGCGTCATGTGCCTGCGTTAGTCTGACCGTTCCTTGCCGGCTGCCGAGCTTTCCATGCCTGACCTGCTTGACCGCTACCCGCTGACGGCGGGCACCTATCACGAACTGCTCGACGACAGCGGAGCGGTGCGCCCGCACTGGCGGCGGCTCGTCGACCAATTGCAGCGCAGCACCCCGGCGCAACTGGTGCAGCGTCAGGCGTTGCTGACCCGGCAGATTCAGGAAAACGGCGTTACCTACAACGTCTATGCCGACCCAAAGGGGGCGGACCGTCCGTGGGAACTGGATCTGCTGCCCCACGTGATCGCCGCCGATGAGTGGCAACAGCTGTCCGCCGGAATCGCCCAGCGCGCGCGGCTGCTCAATGCGGTGCTGGCGGACCTGTATGGCCCGCAGCGGTTGATCCGCGAAGGCTTGCTGCCGGCCGAGCTGGTATTCGGCCACAACAACTTCCTCTGGCCCTGTCAGGGCATTGCGCCGCCGGACGGGGCCTTTCTGCACCTGTATGCCGTGGATCTGGCGCGCACACCGGACGGGCGCTGGTGGGTGACGGCGGATCGTACCCAGGCGCCATCCGGCGCCGGTTATGCGCTGGAAAACCGCACCATCGTGTCCCGTGCCTTCCCCGAGTTGTACCGGGATCTGAAAGTGCAGCATCTGGCCGGCTTCTTCCGCACCTTGCAGGAAACCCTGGCCCGTCAGGCACCCTGCGACGATGATGCGCCGCTGGTGGTGTTGCTGACCCCGGGGCGCTTCAACGAAAGCTATTTCGAACATCTTTATCTGGCCCGCCAGCTCGGTTATCCGCTGGTGGAGGGCGGTGACCTGACGGTACGTGATGCCACGGTCTACCTGAAAACCCTCAGCGGCCTGCGCCGGGTGCACGCGATCCTGCGTCGGCTCGACGATGATTTCTGCGATCCGCTGGAATTGCGCACGGATTCGGCGCTCGGCGTTCCGGGATTGCTGGAGGCGGTGCGTCAGGGCCGGGTGCTGGTGGCCAACGCGCTGGGCAGCGGCGTGCTGGAGTCGCCGGGGCTGCTCGGTTTCCTGCCGAAGATCAATCAGTACCTGTTCGGCGAAGAGCTGATTCTGCCGTCCATTGCCACGTGGTGGTGCGGCGAAGCGCCAGTGTTGGCCCAGGCCCTGGAGAAACTGCCGGAGCTGTTGATCAAACCGGCGTTCCCGTCGCAAAGCTTCGCTCCGGTTTTTGGCCGGGATCTGAGCGAAAAACAGCGTGAAAGTCTCGCTGCGCGCATGCAGGCACGCCCTTATGCGTATGTTGCGCAAGAACTCGCCCAGTTGTCCCAGGCGCCGATCTGGCAGCCCGAGGACGGGCAACTGCAGCCCCGGGCAATCGGCATGCGCATGTACGCGGTGGCCAGTCACGATGGTTATCGGGTGCTGCCCGGTGGCCTGACCCGGGTCGCGGCCGAAGCCGATGCCGAAGTGGTGTCGATGCAGCGCGGTGGTGCGAGCAAGGACACCTGGGTGCTGGGGGATCGGCCGCCAAGCGGTGAACAGTGGAAAGCCCAGCGCAATATCGGCGTGCCTGATCTGGTGCGACGCGATCCGTACCTGCCGTCGCGGGTGGTGGAAAACCTGTTCTGGTTCGGCCGTTACTGCGAGCGTTGCGACGACAGCGCGCGGCTGCTGCGGATCATGCTCGCGCGCTACGTCGACGGCGATGACCCGCAAGCCTTGCAGGCCGCTGTGGATCTGGGCGAGCGGCTGATGCTGCTGCCGGATGAAGGTGAGCTGCCAGAGCGTTTGCTTGCGGCACTGCTCGGCGAGGACTGGTCGTTCAGTTTGCGTTCCAACCTGCAACGCTTGCAGTGGGCGGCTTCGCAAGTGCGCGGTAAGTTGTCCCGGGAAAACTGGCAGGCGCTGGTGGAGCTGCAACGTGAGGCTGCGGAACTGGACACCGACGAACCGGACTTCGGCGAGTTGCTGGATTTTCTCAACCGGCTGGTGATGTCGCTGGCGGCGCTGTCCGGGTTTGCCCTCGACGACATGACCCGTGACGAAGGGTGGCGCTTCCTGATGATCGGCCGGCGGATCGAGCGCCTGCAATTTCTCAGCGGCAGTCTCGCGGGTTTCTTGCGTGGCGCCGGGGCGTTCGATCAGGCCGGGCTTGAGTGGTTGCTGGAACTGGGCAACAGCAGCATCACCTATCGCTCGCGTTATCTGGCGGTGGCGCAGTTGATTCCGGTGCTCGACCTGTTGCTGCTGGATGAGCAGAACCCCCATGCGGTGCTGTTCCAGTTGAAGCTGGTGACCCGCACCCTCAAGCGGCTGAATGATGACTTCGGTGTGCCGAGGGAGGCAGGATTGCCGCCGCTGGTCGAGCGTCTGGCGCGTTTCGACCTGAGCTGTCTGGAGAATCCTCTGTTTGGCGAGTCCAGCGTGCGCTCGGCCCTCGATGGTCTGGCGGATCTGCTGCAGGAGATCGCCGACGCCAGCAGTCAGGTCTCGGACCGTCTGGCCCTGCGCCATTTCGCCCATGTCGATGATGTCAGCCAGCGTACGGTGTCCGTCTGATGAGCGCCCATTACCAGATCTTTCACGACACCTGCTATCGCTACGACAGCCCGGTGTCCCTGGCCCAGCAACTGGCGCATCTGTGGCCGCGCGAATGCGACTGGCAGCGCTGCACCGAGCAGCAATTGCTGATCAGCCCGGAGCCGACCACCCGCCGTGACGAGCAGGATGTGTTTGGCAATCCGCTGACCCGCCTGGCCTTCGAGCGGCCCCACGATGAATTGCAGGTCAACGCACGGCTGACGGTCGAAGTGCTGGCGCGGCCCGTGGTGGATTTCCAGCAGTCGCCGGCCTGGGAATTGACCCGCAATGCGCTGACCTACAGCAGCCAGCCGCTGTCCGCCTCGTTGCTGGAAGCCTGTCGCTACCGATTTCAGTCGCCCTACGTGCATCTCAAACGCAGCTTCGTCGAGTTCTCGGAGAGCTGTTTCCCGGCCGGCAGACCGTTGATGCTGGGTGTGCAGGCCTTGATGCAGAAGATCTTCAGCGAATTCACCTTTGATGCCGAAGCGACCCAAGTCGCCACTCCTCTGGTGGAGGTGCTGGAGCGGCGGCGCGGGGTCTGTCAGGACTTCGCGCACCTGATGCTCGCCTGTGTGCGATCACGGGGATTGGCGGCGCGTTACGTCAGCGGCTACCTGCTGACCCAGCCGCCACCGGGGCAGCCACGGTTGATCGGCGCCGATGCATCCCATGCCTGGGTCTCGGTGTTTTGCCCGGTGCTGGGCTGGGTGGATTTTGATCCGACAAACAATGTGCAGCCGGCACTGGAGCACATCACCCTGGCCTGGGGCCGGGATTTCTCCGATGTGTCGCCGTTGCGTGGGGTGATTCTGGGAGGAGGGAGCCATGATCCGGAGGTGCGGGTCACGGTGATGCCACTGGAATAACGGAGTTCAGAAATGTGGCCCGCTCCTTAATGGTTCTGTGTTGTAACGGCTGATGAGGGTTTTCCAATGTTTCCGGTTTCAATCAAAGGGGTTCTGCAAAACCCGGAAGGTAAGGTTGTGCTGATGCTCAACGAGCGTGACGAATGGGAATTACCCGGGGGACGGATTGAGTTGGGTGAAACGGCGCAGGAATGTCTGGCTCGGGAAATTGCAGAAGAACTGGACGTCAAGGTGGCAGTGGGGAAGTCGTTGGACTCCTACCTGTTTGAAGTCATCCCGGGCAAGCATGTCTTTATCTCGACCTATCGCTGCCAGCTGCTGGGCGAGTTCAGACCGACCATCAGTCACGAGCACAAGAAGATTGGCCTGTTCGACCCGGCACAACTGCCGGTTAACCTGCCTGGGGGCTATCGTGAGTCGATTGCCAAAGCGCTGGGTCTGTAAGGGCCGGCAATGAAGCCGCCAGCCCCGTCACGGATCAATGGAGCCTGATTCGATCATCAAGCCCGATGTGGCTCAGGCGTCGGGCGCCTGGTCTTTCGGTGTCTCAACATCATCATCTTCAGTCGCCACTTCACCGTCAGGGTTCAGTGCCGCCTCTTCAGCCATCTGTTTCTTGCGCTGAAGCTTTTCCTCTTTCTTCTGTTCCTTGGCCAGGTCACGTTGACGTTTGGCGAAGGAGTAATTGGGTTTGGCCATGGGCGATCCTCTGGGGTCGAAGGTGAGGTTGAGCGGCGCGTATTCTGCCCTGTATCGGTGCCCGGCGGTTAACCGGGTTTCTGGTCGACCCATTTTGGGGTGACGGTGGGCTTCCAGTTGTCGAGGGCTTCGAGCAGCGTTTGCGGCGATTCACTCACTTGCAGCATGTCACGGTGCGGCGCGCGAACGAAGCCTTCGCCGACGATGTGATCGAGAAATGCAGTGAGTTTGCTGTAGAAACCGTTCACCTCGAGCAGGCCCAGTGGCTTGCCGTGATAGCCGAGCTGGCCCCAGGTCCAGACTTCGAACAGCTCCTCCAGGGTGCCAAGGCCACCTGGCAGGGCAATGAACGCATCGCTGAGTTCGGCCATCCGCGCCTTGCGCGCGTGCATGCCGTCGACCACTTCCAGACGCGTCAGGCTCTTGTGACCGATTTCCTTGTCCATCAGGCTCTGCGGGATGATGCCGATCACTTCGCCACCGGCCGCCAGCGCGGCGTCGGCGACAATCCCCATCAGGCCGACGGCGCCACCGCCGTAGACCAGCGTCAGCTTACGCTCGGCAATAGCTGTGCCGAGGGCAATGGCGGCTTCGGTGTACGCCGGGGTGGTGCCGGCGTTGGCACCGCAAAATACACAAACGGATGTGAGAGACATGCCTTCCTCCTGGGTCAATCGGTCACAGGGTAATGGCTGGCACGCCTTGATCCAAGGGCTAGACTTCGCGTTTCGGGGTTTCACAGGTGCCGCTGGCGCCACAGGCGTAAGCAGCGAGCAGACTGCACAACAGGCTGTTGAAGGACATGACGGATGCTCCAGATGAGTGTTGAGCCCTGAAGATACGACCCGGCCATACGTCTGGCTGTTAGATTGTTTCGATGAGTGTCATAGCCTGAAAGTTGTATACAATTTTTGACTCAAGTCATAGGAACTTGCGAAGATTTCAGGCAGTCTTCCAACCATTCGTGTTTTGTTAACCCTGCCTTGGAGATTCACCATGTTTTCCAAAGTTGTTGCGGTATCCCTGCTGGCGCTGGCCAGCAGCCAATTGATGGCTGCCGAGTGCAAAACCACCGTTGATTCCACCGACCAGATGTCCTTCAACACCAAGGCCATCGAAATCGACAAGAGCTGCAAGACCTTCACCGTCGAGCTGACCCACTCCGGCAGCCTGCCGAAGAACGTCATGGGCCATAACCTGGTGATCAGCAAAGAAGCCGACATGCAGCCGATCGCCACCGACGGCCTGGCCGCCGGCATCGACAAGAACTACCTCAAGGACGGTGACGAGCGCGTCATCGCTCACACCAAGATCATCGGCGCCAAGGAAACCGATTCGGTGACCTTCGACGTGTCCAAGCTCAAGGTTGATGAGAAGTACGGCTTCTTCTGCTCGTTCCCGGGCCACATCTCGATGATGAAAGGCACCGTGACCCTGAAGTAAGCAACACAAGGTCAAAAAAAGCGTCCGGAAGGACGCTTTTTTTATGCCTCGGAATCAAGGCGCAAACGGCATGACCCGCTTGTGATGAGTCTTTTTGTAGGTGTTGACGATGATGTCGAACGCCTCCTGACGCACCGGCTCGCCATGCAGGAAAGCGTCGATTTCGGCGTAGGTCACACCGTGGGACGCCTCGTCCGGTTTGCCCGGCGACAGGTCCTCCAGATCCGCGGTCGGCACTTTTTCCACCAGCGATTCCGGTGCGCCGAAGCTGCGGGCGATGGCCCGGACCTGGTTTTTCACCAGACCGCTGAGCGGGGCCAGGTCGCAGGCGCCGTCACCGAACTTGGTGAAGAATCCCATCACCGCTTCCGCCGCGTGGTCGGTGCCGATCACCAAGCCATGGGCCGCGCCGGCGATGGTGTACTGGGCGACCATGCGCATCCGCGCCTTGGTGTTGCCGAGCACGAAATCCATCGACACCGCGTGCTTGCCTTCGAAGGCTGCGACTTCGCTGGCCAGGGATTTGACCGCCGGGCCGATGTTGACGGTGTGGCGCTCGTCCGGGGCGATGAAGTCCACCGAGGCCTGGGCATCGTGTTCATCGAACTGCACGTCGTACGGCAGGCGCACGGCGATGAACTTGTAGGCCTCGTCACCGGTGCGCTCGCGCAGCTCTCGCATGGCGCGCTGGGCCAAAAGGCCGGCAGTCAGCGAATCGACGCCGCCGCTGATGCCCAGCACCAGGGTCTTGAGTCCGGAACTGGTCAGGCAATCCTGGATGAAGGTGATGCGGCGGGCGACTTCCGCTTCGAGGGCCTGGTGATCGGCGAACGGCGGCTGAACGTTGAGCTGTTCAGCAATCTCACGCTGTACGGCTTGCATGAATTCACTCCTTGCTGGAAAGGCTGGAAACGGCAGGAACCTGGAAAACGTGTCGCAAGTAGGCGACGAAATTCGGGTCTTTGCAGTGGGTCTTGCCCGGCTCGTCGGAGATCTTCGCCACCGGTTGGCCGTTGCAGGCGGTCATTTTAAGCACGATGCTCATCGGTTCGACACCCGGAATGTCACAGGTCAGGTTGGTGCCGATGCCGAAGCTGACGTTGATCCGGCCGCGCAGGGCCCGGAAGATCTCCAGCGACTTGGGCAGGGTCAGGCTGTCGGAGAACACCAACGTCTTGCTCATAGGGTCGATGCCGAGCTTGTGATAGTGGGCGATGCATTTTTCGCCCCACTGCACCGGATCCCCGGAATCATGGCGCAAACCGTCGAACAGCTTGGCAAAGAACAGATCGAAGTCGCCGAGGAACGCGTCGGTGGTGATGCAGTCGGTCAGGGCGATCCCCAGCAGGCCGCGATACTCGCGAACCCAGCAATCGAGGGCGGCGATCTGGCTGTCGATCAGTCGCGGGCCGAGTTGCTGGTGGGCCATGATCCATTCGTGGGCCATGGTGCCCAGCGGTTTCATGTCCAGCTCGCGGGACAGGTGCACGTTGCTGGTGCCGACGAAACGCCCGGGGAAATCGTGCTTGAGCACGTTCACCACTTCTTCCTGCACACGGTAGGAAAACCGCCGGCGCGTGCCGAAATCGGCGACCTGCAGCTGCGACAACTCTTCGGCCGAGGCATTGGCGGTCAGCCAGTCGAACTTGCGATACAGCTGTTCGCGGGCCTGTTCCAGCAGCGTTTCACGGTAGCGATAGCGGTTGCGCACTTCGCTGACGATCGCCAGCAGCGGCACTTCAAACAGAATCACGTGCAGCCACGGCCCGCGCAGGCGGATGAACAACTCGCCGTTCTCGATGCCGGTGTGCAGGTAGCGCAGGTTGAAACGGAACAGACCGAGGAACCGCAGGAAATCCGGCTTGAGGAACGAGATGCGCTCCAGGAAACTCAACTGATCGGCGCTCAGGCTCAACTCGGCCAGACGCTCGACCTGGAAGCGGATCTCCGCCAAATAAGGGCGCAGATCCTCACTGTTACGGCAACGGAACTCCCATTCGACTTCGACGTTGGGGTAGTTGTGCAGCACCGCCTGCATCATCGTCAGTTTGTAGAAGTCGGTGTCGAGCAGGTTCTGCACGATGCGATCGGCAAACACACTCTCGCTCATAACGGGGTCTCCAGGCGGGCCGCGCGTTGGCGCGGTATCAATCAATGGCGCTAGTGGCGCATATCCTGGATGAAGATTGCTAGCGATTTTTTGTTCGGTGGCCTGCTTTTGTTTTTGACGGCTTTTGCTTTTTTTTTCCTGCAGCCGCTTTTTGTTCGGGATACACATCGAGGGAGGCTTGAATGACCAGCTCAAGTCGTTCCCAACTTTTTATGTACTCTGCGAGACGCGAATGCCTAGGGATGAGGTTGGTTTCAACCGCTTTGATCATTGCTGCCCTGAGCATTGCATAGGTTGCTTTCTCAGCCATGAGTGAAGTCTCCCTTGAAGGAAACCTGGTCGAGTGTGTCAACGCCATCTTGAAGTAATACATAAACGGGAAGTATCAGTCGGTACAGATCTGAGTCATTGATGTCCTTGATGGTTACGGATGTCAGGGTCTCCAGAAGGCTGACAGCAGCGCGGATTCTGAAGCAGGCATCTTCGAACAGCTGGCCGGGTGCGGAGTGTGTATCTATCAAGTAAGTTGGACTGTTGGTCGCATTGGCTTTAAGTGGGAAATAACGATTCATCGGGGGCGTCCTGATAATTGTTTTTGGCTTAATGAGTAGAAGAGTTTTTTCTTCTTCAAGTCGATTTGATGAGGTTCTTATATATTGGTTTGCTGAGCCATTGCGGGGTCGAATGGCTCAGCACTCGGCTTAATTGTTTAAACTGATCATGTAGTTACTTCGTTGGTTACCGATGACGAACTGCGATTTATTGTTTGTAGTTTTCTTGGTCGCGGCGGCCAGGCCAATGGGTCGAGATCAAGATCAAGAAACTTGCTGGAGTCGAAAATGGGCGTCTTGATTCCGATACGACGCTGCTCGTCGTAATCTCGCAAGATCCGAAGACAAACTTTAAACAGCAGTGCCATGGCTACAAGGTTGACCAGCGCCAGCAACGTCATGGTGATGTCGGCGAAAGCAAGCACGGTCGAAAGATCCTCTACCGCCCCCCATAACACCAAAACCAATACCAGCGATCGGTAGAAGAACAGCGTTTTTCGAGGCTCGCCAAACATGAACCGAAGGCTGTTTTCCCCGAGGTAATAGTTGTAGAGCATCGCCGTGAAGACGAACAGCGCCAGCACCACACTGATGAACATTCGCCCCCATTCACCGACCACGGCTGCCAACGAGTTTTGTGCCAACGCAACACCGTCGCCCTCAAATCCAGGCGCGTAGAAACCCGAAAGCAAAATGAGTAATGCCGTGCACGTACAAATCACGAACGTGTCGATGAATACGCTGAATGCCTGCACCACGCCCTGTGCCACGGGATGGTCGGTTTTCGCCACGGCAGCAACATTGGGAGCGCTGCCCAGCCCCGCTTCATTGGAAAACACACCGCGTCTCACACCCATGACTATTGCGCTGCCGACCAATCCACCAAAGGCCTGATCCAGACCGAACGCGCTTTGGATGATAGTCATCAGCATTGGTGGAACCTGATCGAACTGCAGCACGATCACGTAACTCGTCACGCCGACGTAAGCGAGAACCTTCAACGGCACCAACAAGTCGGCTACGGCAGCTATTCGTTTTATCCCACCCATAAAAACTGCCCCGAGCAGCAGGGACATTGTGAGTCCTGACCACATGGGCGCCAGACCGAAAGCGTCTTTCAGCGAATGTGAGACTGCATGCGATTCGAGACCATTGATTGCAAATCCAAACGTCACTAGCAGTAGAAGCGCTGCAATTGTTCCGAGCCAGCGTTTGTCCAGACCGTGCTCGATGTACCAAGAGGGGCCGCCTCGAAACAGGCCATTCCCATCGCTACGTTTGTAGAGTTGGCCCAGTGTGCATTCGAAGAAGCTACTCGACATGCCGAGCAAGGCTGTCATCCACATCCAGAACACGGCGCCGGGTCCTCCCATGCTCACTGCAATCCCTACCCCGACGATGTTGCCCGTGCCCACCCGCCCGGCGAGGCTGAGGGTCAATGCCTGAAGCGAACTCAGATGGCGACTGCCGCTGCGCCAACTGCCCTGTAAAACGGTAAACATGTGCAGGAAATATCTGAACTGGACAAACCTTGATCGGATGGTGAAATAGCTACCCAGTCCAAGGACTACAGGGATCAAAACCTTTCCCGAAAGAAAGTCGTTGATGATGTCTAGCATTCAAAGCTCCTTGCTATTGAAAGTGCTGGCGTTTTTTATTAGCTGGTCAAGTCCTGAAACCTTTCAGGGCTCGTAATATCCAGCCATATTTCGCAGGCCGCAATTTCGCAAGTTGCTTAAAAGTGATGCGAGTTGCTGCTATGGTTGCGTCTTCTAAAACTGTTTCAAGGATATTTATGTGGGAGTTTCTTCCAGCTAACTTAAGACTTCTGTGCAGTCACTACAGATCTGTCGCGGAAGTCTGTAGGAAGATTCGAATTAATCGCGGGCAATTCAATAAGTATCTGTGTGGGAATAGTGTACCTACAGCTTTCAACTTGAAAAGAATCTGCGATTTTTTTGGGGTCGAGGCGTTTGAAATAGCCCTTCCGACAGAGCAATTCATCACACTGATCGGCATGAGGTCTAGGAAACCCGGCACAGTCGAAGAACAAACTGCACCGCAGAGAATGCTTGGACACCTGCGTCAACACTCCTCGCCGGAGCTCAAGGCGCACACTGGTTACTACTATGAGTACTATCACGCTATGACGGAGCCTGGCTCGATTCTGTGCTCGCTGGTGCACGTCTGTGAAGATGGATCAGACATCGTCTATGAGCGAAACGAGTGCTTACAGATTGCGGGTGCCGAAGGTGAGTTTGAAAGGTATCGATACATCGGGTTCGCTTACTACCTCAGAGATCGCCTGTTTCTTATCGACTACGAGTCACTGACCTCGAACGAGATCAGCCAAACTATTCTCATACCAAGCTTCAAAAGCTGCATCACACGGCTCAACGGTCTGAAAATGGGTGTGTCCGCCGCTGACCATCGGGCTCCGGCTTGTTCGCGAGTCGTTTGGGAGTATCTGGGGCAGGAAATCAATCGGATCGATGCTTATCGCCGGGTGCGACTTTATGACGTTGATGATCCGGTTATCGATGACGACCTGCGCGCGCGACTCACTCAAACCAAGTTTGTTGATGGCCTGTTTGTAATTGCGTGACGATTCGCCGAGCCGGCGCAATACAACGCGTTTTCACTCAGGTCAGTCGGCATTAGTACTATCGATCTGCTCCAGCATCCACTTCACGAAATCCCGCACCTTGGGCACTTCTGCCGCGTGTTCCGGATAGGCCAGGTAATAGGCGTCGGTGCTGGGCATCGCATGCTGCCAGGGAATGACCAGTTTGCCGTCGGCCAACTCCTCTTCCACCAGAAACCTCGGCAGCAGGGCGACGCCGCAACCGACCTGCGCGGCGCGGATGCACATATAAAAGGTTTCGAAGCGCGGGCCGTGGTAGCTGTGTTCGGTCTGATAGCCCTGGCTGTCGAACCAGTCGTGCCACGCTTGCGGGCGCGAAGCATTCTGCAGCAGGACCAGATCGGTGAGTTGCGTTGGATCAGTCAACGGAATGTCCGGCAGGCTACTCGGCGCGCAGACCGGCACCAGTTCTTCGCCGAACAGCTTCAGGCATTCGGTGCCGGGGCGTGAACCCTGGCCGAAATAGAACGCCAGGTCGCTGCGCCCTTGCAGCAAGTCATCGGCCTCCTGCTCGTTGCACAGGTCCAGATGGATCGACGGATGACGCAGACGCCAGCCCTTGAGGCGCGGCACCAGCCAGCGAGCGCCGAAGGTCGAGGGCGTGGAGACCCGCAGGACTTCGGTTTCGCCGCCGTAGGAACGCAGGTAATGGGTCGACATCTCGACCTGGGTCAGGATTTTTCTGACTTCCACCAGATACAGATCGCCGGCCGGGGTCATCTGCAAACGGCGGCGCACCCGGCGAAACAACAAGTGCTGTAACAATTCTTCGAGCTGCGCCACCTGCTTGCTGACGGCGCTCTGGGTCAGGTTCAGTTCCTCGGCGGCCCGGGTGAAACTCAGGTGCCGGGTCACGGCCTCGAAGCACTGCAACGCGGTGATCGACGGCAAGTGGCGTTTGTTCAGCATGGGCGATCCTTTTCTTGTCTTTCTGCGCAGCATGAATAAACGGAATGATATCTCGCGTAAAGGTCGTTTGTTGCACAGCCTTCCTGACGCTACAACTAAAGGTCTGCCCGGTCGTGAAAACGCGCCCGCACACATTCAGTTTTTTGCTTGAGGAGTGACCCATGGTTGCCGCATTGCTTGATCGTCTAGGTGTGAACCCGGCCCTGTACCAGAACGGCAAAGTGCCGGTGCATTCGCCCATCGACGGCAGCCGCATCGGCGCCGTGAACTGGGAAGGCCCGGCCGAAGTCGAGCAGCACATCAGTCGCGCAGATCATGCGTTCGAACATTGGCGCAAGGTGCCGGCCCCGCGTCGTGGCGAACTGGTGCGTCAGTTCGGCGAAGTGCTGCGTGAATACAAGACCGAACTCGGTGAGCTGGTGTCCTGGGAAGCGGGCAAGATCACCCAGGAAGGCCTCGGTGAAGTGCAGGAGATGATCGACATCTGCGATTTCGCCGTCGGCCTGTCCCGCCAGTTGTACGGCTTGACCATCGCCTCCGAGCGTCCGGGCCACCACATGCGTGAAACCTGGCACCCGCTGGGCGTGGTCGGCGTGATCAGTGCGTTCAACTTCCCGGTCGCGGTGTGGGCATGGAACACCACGCTGGCGCTGGTCTGCGGAAACCCGGTGGTATGGAAGCCGTCGGAGAAAACCCCGCTGACCGCGCTGGCCTGTCAGGCGCTGTTCGAGCGCGTACTGAAGAACTTCAGCGATGCCCCGGCGCACCTGAGCCAGGTGATCATCGGCGGCCGCGATGCCGGCGAAGCGCTGGTGGATGACCCGCGTGTCGCGCTGATCAGCGCCACCGGTAGCACCCGCATGGGCCGCGAAGTGGCGCCGAAAGTTGCCGCACGCTTCGCTCGCAGCATTCTCGAACTGGGCGGCAACAACGCGATGATCCTCGGCCCGAGCGCCGATCTGGACATGGCCGTGCGCGCTATCCTGTTCAGCGCCGTCGGCACCGCCGGTCAGCGTTGCACTACCTTGCGTCGCCTGATTGCCCATGAGTCGGTGAAGGAAGAAATCGTCACCCGCCTCAAAGCCGCGTACTCCAAGGTCCGTATCGGTCACCCGCTGGAAGGTAACCTGATCGGCCCGCTGATCGACAAGCACAGCTTCGAAAACATGCAGGACGCGCTGGAGCAGGCGCTGAGCGAGGGCGGCCGGGTGTTCGGCGGCAAGCGCCAGCTCGAAGATCAATTCCCGAATGCCTATTACGTGTCGCCGGCCATCGTTGAAATGCCGGAGCAGAGCGACGTGGTGTGCAGCGAGACTTTCGCACCGATCCTGTACGTGGTCGGTTACAGCGATTTCGAAGAGGCGCTGCGCCTGAACAATGCCGTGCCGCAAGGGTTGTCGTCGTGCATCTTCACCACCGATGTGCGCGAGGCCGAGAAATTCATGTCGGCGGTCGGCAGCGACTGCGGCATCGCCAACGTCAACATCGGCCCGAGCGGCGCGGAAATCGGCGGCGCGTTCGGCGGTGAGAAAGAAACGGGCGGCGGTCGTGAGTCGGGCTCGGATGCGTGGCGCGCGTACATGCGTCGGCAGACCAATACCGTGAACTACTCGCTGGAATTGCCGCTGGCGCAGGGCATTACCTTCGACTGACAGTTTTCTCAAAGCTATTGATCGTTCCCACGCTCTGCGTGGGAATGCTGCACCGAACGCTCCGCGTTCGCTTTCGGGACGCAGAGCGTCCCTGACTGCGTTCCCACGCAGAGCGTGGGAACGATCTCTTAGGTGTGTTTGGCAGGTTTCTGTTGGAGTCTGGCAATGCCGTTACGCGAAGAATGTCTGTGGGAAAAGCTTACGCCGCAACGCCCGGATAACACGGCGCTCAGGGGCGAGGTCAAGGTTGATGTCTGCGTGATCGGCGCCGGGTTTACCGGGCTGTCGGCGGCGCTGCATCTGCTGGAGAAAGGCAAAAGTGTCTGCGTGCTCGAAGCCCATCGCGCCGGGCATGGCGGCTCCGGGCGCAACGTCGGGCTGGTCAACGCCGGGATGTGGATTCCACCGGACGAGATCGAGGCGGGATTCGGCGAGGCGGTCGGCAGTCAGCTCAACCGCATGCTCGGTGCGGCGCCGGCGCTGGTGTTCAGCCTTGTGGATAAATACAACATCGATTGCCAGTTGCGCCGCGAAGGCACCCTGCACATGGCGCACAACGCCAAGGGTGAGGCTGATCTGCGCAGTCGCGAAGAACAGTGGAAACGCCGCGGTGCACCGGTCGAACTGTTGACCGGCAAGGCCTGTGAACAGGCGACCGGCACGCAGAAGATTGCCGCCGCGTTGCTAGACCGGCGCGCCGGTACGCTCAATCCGATGGCCTACGTTACCGGCCTGGCCAACGCTGTCATCAGCCTTGGCGGGCAGATGTTCGATCACTCGCCGGTCGCGCGTCTTGAACGGCAAGGGCAGAAATGGTCGGTGCAGACCGAGCAGGGTTCGGTGCTGGCCGAACAAGTGGTGATCGCCTCCAACGCCTACACCGAAGGCGACTGGACCGAACTCAAGCGCAATTTCTTCCCCGGTTACTACTATCAGGTCGCTTCGGTGCCGCTCACCGAAGACGCTGCCCAGGAAATTCTCCCGGGCGGGCAGGGCTCGTGGGATACCCGCCAGGTGCTGAGCAGCATCCGCCGCGACAAGGACGGGCGTTTGTTGCTGGGCAGCCTCGGCAACGGCAATCAGAAACCGACCTGGTTCCTCAAGGCCTGGGCCGACCGGGTGCAGCAGCATTACTTCCCCAATCTGAAACCCGTGGAGTGGGAATGCACCTGGACCGGGCGCATCGCGTTCACCCCTGATCATTTGATGCGCCTGTTCGAACCGGCGCCGGGACTGGTGGCCGTCACCGGTTACAACGGCCGTGGGGTGACTACCGGCACCGTGGTCGGCAAGGCCTTCGCCGATTACCTGTGTAACGGAAATCCTCAGGCATTGCCGATTCCCTTCGCACCGATGCAGCCGCTGGCAGGGGTGGGTTTGCGCAGTTGTCTGTACGAGGCCGGGTTCTCGCTGTATCACGCGGGCCAGTGCCTGCGGATCGTCATCTGAGTGTTGAAATATGTTGCCGGAAGCGGCGCTTTTCGATGTAGCGACTAGCCTGTAATGGTGCGGGTTGTAGCAGTCCCGCACCAGCAGTGTGCAGTTCGGTGACGCGGGCTGTTACAGGCTGGTTGCACGTCGTTTGGCGCCGCGGTTGCAATGATGGCGCGTGCGGGTTGCGCCTGAAAAAACAAATGGTTTCACCTTCCGCGGTTTAGACGGTTGCACGCCCAATGAAAATGGGAACGAAACAGTCGAAATAACAAGAAAGCAGCGACTTTTTGAAGAATAAAAAACCGATGGCACGGCCCTTGCTCTGAGCATTCAAGTGAAGTCGCAGTGCCAACTAAAAAAAACCTTGGAGCACCACCTCATGTCCCAGACGTTTTACAAGAAAGGCTTTCTGGCCCTCGCAGTGGCTACTGCGCTGGGTGTTTCTGCGTTTGCACAAGCTGATGTGAAAATCGGTGTGGCGGGTCCGATGACGGGCGCCAACGCGGCATTTGGCGAGCAATACATGAAAGGGGCACAAGCGGCGGCCGACGCGGTCAACGCGGCGGGCGGCGTCAACGGGGAGAAGATCGTCCTGGTCAAGGGCGATGACGCTTGCGAGCCGAAACAGGCGGTGACGGTCGCCAAGGATCTCACCAACCAGAAAGTCGCCGGTGTGGTCGGCCACTTCTGCTCGTCCTCGACCATTCCTGCGTCCGAGATCTACGACGAAGCCGGCATCATCGCCATCACGCCGGGCTCCACCAACCCGCAAGTGACCGAGCGCGGCCTGAGCGCCATGTTCCGTATGTGCGGCCGTGACGACCAGCAAGGCATCGTCGCCGGCGACTACATCGTCGACGTGCTCAAGGGCAAGAAAGTCGTCGTGCTGCACGACAAGGACACCTACGGTCAGGGCCTGGCCGACGCGACCAAGGCTCAGCTGGAAAAACGCGGCGTGAAGCCAGTGTTGTACGAAGGCCTGACCCGTGGCGAGAAAGACTTCAGCACCATCGTCACCAAGATCCGTGGCGCCGGCGCCGATGTCGTCTACTTCGGTGGCTTGCACCCGGAAGCCGGCCCGCTGGTTCGCCAACTGCGTGAACAAGGCCTGAAAGACGTCAAGTTCATGTCAGATGACGGCATCGTGACCGACGAACTGGTGACCACTGCCGGTGGCCCGCAATTCGTCGACGGCGTGCTGATGACCTTCGGTGCCGACCCACGCCTGCTGCCAGACAGCAAGACCGTGGTAGATGCATTCCGCAAGGCTGGCACCGAGCCTGAAGGCTACACCCTGTACGCCTATGCATCGGTTCAGGCCCTGGCCGCCGCCTTCAACGGCGCCAAGTCGAACAAGGGCGAGGAGGCCGCTGCCTGGCTGAAGAAAAACCCGGTCAAGACCGTCATGGGCGAGAAGACCTGGGACTCCAAAGGCGACCTGAAGGTCTCCGACTACGTGGTCTACCAGTGGGACAAGGACGGCAAATATCACCAGCTGGAAAAACAGAAATAACGGCACCTGATCAACCGGAAGCCACATTCCCTGTGGGAGCGGGCTTGCCCGCGATGACGGCCTGACAGTCGACAACTTTGTTGAATGTTCTACCGCTATCGCTGGCAAGCCAGCTCCCACAAGGGGGCTGCGGTTTCCTGTCTGACATTGCTCCGACGTAAATCTGTATTTTTCCTAGAAGAACCGCGCGCCTCAGGGTGTGCAGGTTCTCACTGCGTGAGATTGCGTTATGGATGGTATTTTCCTGCAGCAACTGGTCAACGGCCTGACCCTCGGGTCGGTCTATGGCCTGATCGCCATCGGCTACACAATGGTCTACGGCATCATCGGCATGATCAACTTCGCCCACGGCGAGGTTTACATGATTTCTGCTTACCTGGCGGCAATCAGTCTGGCTCTGCTGGCTTACTTCGGTATTGAATCCTTCCCGCTGCTGATGCTCGGCACCCTGGTATTCACCATCGTGATCACGGCGGTGTATGGCTGGGTCATCGAGCGAGTCGCTTACAAACCCCTGCGCAACTCCACCCGACTGGCACCGTTGATCAGCGCCATCGGCATCTCTCTGATTCTGCAGAACTACGCACAGATCGCCCAAGGCGCCAAACAACAGGGCGTTCCCACCCTGCTGACCGGTGCATGGCGTGTCGAAGTCGGTACCGGCTTCGTGCAACTGACCTACACCAAAGTCTTCATCCTGGTGGCCGCATTCGTCGGCATGGGCCTGCTGACCTACGTCATCAAGTACACCAAGCTCGGGCGCATGTGCCGTGCGACCCAGCAGGACCGCAAGATGGCTTCGATCCTCGGCATCAACACCGACCGGGTGATTTCTTACGTGTTCATCATCGGTGCGGCCATGGCGGCGTTGGCCGGCGTGCTGATCACCATGAACTACGGCACCTTCGACTTCTATGCCGGCTTCATCATCGGCATCAAGGCATTTACCGCGGCAGTACTGGGCGGGATCGGTTCGCTGCCTGGCGCCATGCTCGGCGGGATCATCCTCGGGATCTCCGAGTCGCTGTTCTCGGGCCTGGTCAACTCCGACTACAAAGACGTGTTCAGCTTCTCGCTGCTCGTACTTGTTCTGGTCTTCCGGCCTCAGGGCCTGCTGGGCCGTCCTCTTGTGTCGAAGGTGTAAGCGATGTCTTCAACCACTACAAAATCCATTGATGTCAAAAAAAGCCTGGTTGAGGCGATTCTCGCCGGTCTGATCGCCCTGATTGTGTTCGGGCCGATCGTCGGCGTCGTACTCGACGGCTACAGCTTCAACCTCGAACCGACCCGCGTGGCATGGATCATTGCCATCGTCATGGCCGGCCGCTTTGCCCTCAGTCTGTTCCTGCAAACCCCGAAAGGCCTGCGCATTCTCGACGGATTCGAGAGCACCGGTTCCGGCGTACATGTGCTGGCCCCGGACTACAAATCGCGCCTGCGCTGGATCATCCCGCTGATGATCGCCATCGCCGTGGCGTTGCCGTTCTTCTCCAACTCCTACCTGCTGGGCGTGGTCATCCTTGGTTTGATCTACGTGCTGCTGGGGCTGGGACTGAACATCGTGGTAGGCCTGGCCGGCCTGCTCGACCTGGGTTACGTGGCGTTCTACGCCATCGGCGCCTATGGTCTGGCGCTCGGGTATCAGTACCTCGGCCTGGGCTTCTGGACCGTGCTGCCACTGGCGGCGATCACTGCTGGCCTTGCCGGTTGCATCCTCGGTTTCCCGGTGCTGCGTCTGCACGGCGACTACCTGGCGATCGTGACCCTGGGCTTCGGTGAAATCATTCGTCTGGTGCTCAACAACTGGCTGTCCCTGACCGGCGGCCCGAACGGTATGCCGGCGCCACTGCCGACCTTCTTCGGTCTGGAGTTCGGCAAGCGGGCGAAGGATGGCGGGGTGCCGTTCCACGAGTTCTTCGGCATCGCCTACAACCCGGACGTGAAGTACTACTTCATCTATGCGGTGCTGTTCCTGGTGGTACTGGCCGTGCTGTACATCAAGCATCGCCTGGTGAAGATGCCGGTCGGCCGCGCCTGGGAAGCCCTGCGTGAAGACGAGATCGCCTGCCGCTCGATGGGCCTCAACCACGTGCTGGTCAAGCTCTCGGCGTTCACCATCGGTGCGTCGACGGCAGGTCTGGCGGGTGTGTTCTTCGCCACCTATCAAGGTTTCGTCAACCCGACCTCGTTCACCTTCTTCGAATCGGCGCTGATCCTCGCCATCGTTGTGCTCGGTGGCATGGGCTCGACCATCGGTGTGGTGATTGCAGCGTTCGTGCTGACGGTTGCTCCGGAACTGCTGCGCGGCTTCGCCGAATACCGCGTGCTGCTGTTCGGGATCCTGATGGTGTTGATGATGATCTGGCGACCTCGCGGGCTGATCCGCATCAGCCGTACCGGGGTCACTCCACGCAAAGGTGCCATTCACTATGAGAGGACTGCGCCATGAGTGAAGTCGTACTCTCTGTTGAAAAACTGATGATGCATTTCGGTGGCATCAAGGCCTTGAGCGATGTCAGCCTGAAGGTCAAACGCAACTCGATCTTCGCCCTGATCGGCCCCAACGGCGCCGGCAAGACCACGGTGTTCAACTGCCTGACCGGGTTCTACAAGGCCTCCGGCGGCAAGATCGAACTCAACGTGCGCGGCCGGCAGACCAACGTCATCCAGCTGCTGGGCGAGTCGTTCAAACCGACCGACTTCGTCTCGCCGAAAAACTTTGCCAGCCGTCTGTATTACAAGATGTTCGGCGGCACCCACCTGGTGAACCGCGCGGGCCTGGCCCGGACGTTCCAGAACATTCGCCTGTTCAAGGAAATGTCGGTGCTGGAGAACCTGCTGGTGGCCCAGCACATGTGGGTCAACCGCAACATGCTGGCCGGCATCCTCAACACCAAGGGCTATCGCAAGGCCGAAAGTGATGCGCTGGACTGCGCGTTCTACTGGCTGGAAGTGGTGGATCTGGTGGACTGCGCCAACCGTCTGGCCGGTGAGCTTTCCTACGGCCAGCAACGGCGTCTGGAGATCGCCCGGGCCATGTGCACGCGGCCGCAGATCATCTGCCTCGACGAACCGGCCGCCGGCCTCAACCCTCAGGAAACCGAAGCGCTGAGCGCGATGATCCGGCTGCTGCGCGACGAGCACGATCTGACCGTGGTGCTGATCGAACACGACATGGGCATGGTAATGAGCATTTCCGATCACATCGTGGTGCTGGACCACGGCATCGTCATCGCCGAGGGCGGACCGGATGCCATTCGTAACGATCCGAAAGTGATCGCCGCTTACCTGGGCGCCGATGAAGAGGAAGTCGTATGACGCAACCCATCCTCGAACTCAAGGATCTGGACGTGTTCTACGGCCCGATCCAGGCCCTCAAAGGCGTTTCGCTGCAGATCAACGAAGGGGAAACCGTCAGCCTGATCGGCTCCAACGGTGCCGGCAAATCCACGCTGCTGATGTCGATCTTCGGCCAGCCTCGGGCGGCGGGCGGGCAGATCCTGTATCAGGGCGTGGACATTACCCACAAGTCATCGCACTACATCGCCTCCAACGGCATCGCGCAATCGCCGGAAGGGCGGCGGGTGTTCCCCGACATGACCGTCGAGGAAAACCTGCTGATGGGCACCATTCCGATCGGCGACAAGTTCGCCAAGGAAGACATGCAGCGCATGTTCGAGCTGTTCCCGCGGCTCGAGGAGCGCCGTAATCAGCGGGCCATGACCATGTCCGGCGGCGAGCAGCAGATGCTCGCCATCGCCCGGGCGTTGATGAGCCGGCCCAAGCTGTTGCTGCTGGATGAGCCGAGCCTGGGGCTGGCGCCGATCGTGGTCAAACAGATCTTCGCCACCCTGCGGGAACTGGCGAAGACCGGCATGACCATTTTCCTCGTCGAACAGAACGCCAACCATGCGTTGAAGCTGTCCGACCGGGCATACGTGATGGTCAATGGCGAGATCCGCCTGACGGGAACCGGCCAGGAACTGCTGGTGAACGAGGAGGTGCGTAACGCTTACCTCGGCGGTCACTGATCGTTTGAAGTTGTCCACAAGCCCCGATGCGTGAGTGTCGGGGCTTTTTTGCGCCCGACTGTTCACCGAAGACAGACACGTTCGGGAAATTGTGGAAAACAAAATCGCCAACCTGCCAAAGCGCGACATATAGACGCTGCAAATGGCTGTTTTTCCACAGTTTTGACTTGTCCCCGTTTGCTGTGGAGCTGGCTGTGAATAACGTGGGTGTAGCTCGCTGAAAGCCTTTTAAACCGTGGCTTGCAGAGGTGTGATTGTTTTTTGATCAGTATGTTTTTGCTGAGGGGAAGGCCTGTTTGTCAACCTTTTTATAGGGGTACAAAAAGGTGCAGATCGTTGTGGTTAATCCTGTGGATAAGTCTGTGATTAAACTCTGGAAAGACTCGGCTGAGGGCCGTAATTGCTGGCCTCGCGCAATCATGGGCATGACCGGCCGGTCGTGCAAAATGCCCTGCCCGGCACAACTGGTTGTTCAGGGTCAAGCAAAAAACTTTCTGAATCGCTCGCAAAGCCTTGTGTGGCGCGGCTTTGCGCTTTTCCACTTGCCCCCGGAAACTGTGGAAGGGCTTGTGGATAACGTGCGTGCACATGGCTCCAGGCCACGGCGCATATGGCGTAGCGGCCATTGATCAATTAATGAGCAGGATTCGGTGGTTGCCGGTTAAAGCAGGGCCGGGCATGCTGCCCGCTGATTTTCTATTCCAATGGCTGCCCCGGCGGCCGAAGCAAGGAGAACACGATGTCCAACACCCTGTTTATCACCGGCGCGACCTCCGGTTTTGGTGAAGCCTGTGCCCGTCGTTTTGCCGAGGCCGGCTGGAAACTGGTGCTGACCGGTCGTCGTGAAGAACGCCTCAACGCGCTGTGCGCCGAACTGTCGAAGCAAACCGAAGTGCATGGCCTGGTGCTGGACGTGCGTGATCGCAAGGCGATGGAGGAGGCGATTGCCAACCTGCCGCCATCGTTCGCCAAACTGCGTGGCCTGATCAACAACGCCGGGCTGGCGCTGGGCGTGGACCCTGCGCCGAAGTGCGACCTCGACGACTGGGACACCATGGTCGACACCAACGTCAAAGGCCTGATGTACAGCACTCGCCTGTTGCTGCCTCGGCTGATCGCCCACGGTCGTGGCGCCGGCATCATCAACCTCGGCTCCATCGCCGGTAACTATCCGTACCCGGGCAGCCACGTTTATGGCGCGACCAAGGCCTTCGTCAAACAGTTCTCGCTGAACCTGCGCTGCGACCTGCAGGGCACCGGTGTGCGCGTCAGCAACATCGAGCCGGGCCTGTGCGAGAGCGAGTTCTCGCTGGTGCGTTTCGCCGGCGATCAGGCGCGTTACGACGCCACCTACGCCGGTGCCGAGCCGATCCAGCCGCAGGACATCGCCGAGACCATCTTCTGGGTGCTGAATGCGCCGGCGCACATCAACATCAACAGCCTTGAGCTGATGCCGGTGAGCCAGACCTGGGCGGGTTTTGCCATCGAGCGTAACAAGGCTTGATAGGGTTTTGCCCCCCTTCGCCAGTCTGCTGGCGAAGAGGGCAAATCGGCCAAATTATGGCAGTAAGTTAGACTCACTCCTCAACAACCCCACCGCACCCAGCGTTTTTCAAGGTTTTTCGAGGAGTCAAAGTGAGTAACCGAGGTGAGCAGTCGCTGCTCAAACAATCCACCCTTCTAATGTTGGCCGTGTCGATCGCCGGGATCGTCACCGGTTTTGTTTCGGGTTCCCAGTCCATCCTGTTCGATGGCTTTTTTTCGCTGATTGCCACCTTCATCAAAGTCCTGATGCTGATCACCGCGAAGCTGATCGCCAAGCAAAGCAACCAGCGCTTCCAGTTCGGCTTCTGGCACCTGGAGCCGATGGTGCTGCTGATCGAGGGCAGTTTCCTGTTGCTGATCGCGATCTACGCGTTTCTCAACGGTGTGTTCGGCATCATCAATGGCGGTCGTGAGATCGAACTGGGGCTGGTGATCATCTACGCGGCGGTGTTCACCGTTGTCGAGTTCGCCTACTTCTTCTACGTCCGGCACCGCAATCGCACGCTCAAGTCGAGCCTGATCCAGTTCGACAACATCAGCTGGCTGGTGGACGCGATGCTGTCGGTGGGCCTGTTGATCAGTTTCCTTGCGGCGCTGTTGCTCCAGTCCCAGGGTTATGGCGAGTGGGCGAAGTTCGTCGACCCGCTGATTCTCATCGTGCTGGCCCTGACCATGCTGCCGCCGGCCTTCAAGATCCTCGGCCCGGCGCTGCGGGACGTGCTCGGCATTGCGCCGGACACGCTGGACGATCAGGTGCGTCAGGTGATGGACGCGGCCAAGGCCGAGCATGGTTTCGACGACTACGTGTCCTACGTGCAGAAGCACGGGCGGGCGCGGTTTATCGAGATTCATGTGGTGTTGCCAGCAGACTACCGGCTGCAGAGCGTCGGTCAGCTGGACGTGCTACGTGAGGAGATTTCCGCGAAGCTGGGCAAACCGGATGCGGCGCGCTGGCTGACCATCAGCTTCACTGGCGACCGGAAGTGGATTGCCTGATGTTTGCGGCGAGGGAGCCTGCTCCCTCGCCACAGCTGTCAGCTCAGATAGACGGCAATGCCGCGATAGCAGGTCGCCAGGTGATACGGCGTGGTCGACGGCATGTCCTTGCGGCTGACCTCGCCCTGATCGTCACGGCATTCGTGCCAGCCGCCGGCGTGCAGGAAGCGCTGTTGCAGCGCCTGCAACTGGCGCAGCACCGCGCTTTCACTGCCCGGACGCAAGGTCAGGGCGCGCAGGTACTCGGCCTGGGCCCAGATGCGCTGGGTCGAATCCTTCCCGTGTCCTTGCGGATCAAGCATGGCCAGCACCGCACCGGTGTCGGCCTCGACGCCCTGTTGTTCGGTGAAGGCAAACGCACGATCCAGTGCCGCGTGCAGCTTCGACCCGCGCAGCAGCGGTGAGGATTCGAGCAGGAAATACCATTCGAACTGATGCCCCGGCTCAAACCAGTTATCCACAGCACCCAGCGGTTTTTCCATCAGCACGCCCTGTTGCGGTTCGATGAAGCGCTTGTGCATGGCTGTGCATAACTCGCTCAGCGCCTGCTGGGTCTGGGGATCTTCGCGCACGGCCAGCGTGGCCAGGAAGGCCTCGGCCAAGTGCATCAGCGGGTTTTGCAGCGGGCCGGTTTCCAGCGTGATCCAGTCGCGATCAAGGCAGGCTTCGTAGAGGCCGTCACCCGTTGCGAAGCGCCGGCCGATCACTTCCAGCGCGGCGTTGAGCGTCGATTCCACCAAGGGCTCGCGGGATTTTTCCCAGTAGTGGGCGCAGGCAAACAGGATAAAGGCGTGGGTGTAGAGGTCCTTGCGCTGATCCAGCGGTTTGCCCTGCGGATCGATGCTGTAGAACCAGCCGCCGTGCTCGGCATCGTGGAAGTGCCGTTGCAGGGAACGGAACAGTGCAGCCGCGCGGATTTCGGCGTTATCCACAACCCCGATCAGGCTGGAAAACAGGTACAGCTGCCGTGCGCAGGCCATGGCCCGATAGCGCTGCGGTGGCAGCGGCTGATGTGCGCCGTCCAGCGCCTCGTAAGGCAACGCCATGTCGGCGTTCCAGCCCGGTCCTTGCCAGAGGGGCACGATCACGTTCAGAAAGTGCTGTTGCACTTCGCCGAACAGGGCGGTCAGTTCAGGCAGGGAGGTGGAGCGGGAAGCGTGGGGCATGGGCGGACGTCGTCACGGCAGGGGCGATTGCGCGACATGGTAGCAGAGAGTGGCGATCGATCGTTCCCGCGCCATGCGCGGGAACGATCAGAGGTGCAGTTCAGCCGGCCAGCAACCACGCGCCCGTCACCGCCGAAGCGGCTCCGGCCAGTCGAACCAGCGGCGCGGCCGCCTGAGGCAGAAAACGCACGACCGCATAACCCGCCGCATGCAGCGCAGCCGTCGCGACCACGAACCCTGCGGCATACGCCCAAGGGCTCGACATGTCCGGCAACTCGAGGCCGTGAGCCACGCCGTGGAACAGCGCAAACAGCGCCGTCGCCGCCACCGCCATCACCAGTGGCGGGCGCACCGCCAGCGCCACCGCCAGACCCAGCGCCAGCACCGAGGCGGCAATCCCGCTTTCCAGCGCCGGCAATTCCAGCCCTTCAAAGCCGAGCAGGCCACCGATCAGCATGGTGCCGACAAAGGTGCATGGCAGCGCCCAGCGTGCGGCGCCTTGCTGCTGCGCGGCCCACAGGCCGACGGCCAGCATTGCCAGCAAATGGTCGAGACCGCCGATCGGGTGGCTGATGCCGGCCACCAGGCCAGAGTCGCCGTGGCCAGGGTGGGCGAAGGCCAGGGCCGGAGTCAGCAGCAGCGCGACAGCGCCGAGAATGCGTTTGAGTGTCATGGATAAGCTTCCTTGTTGATCAGTGAATCAGGCTGCGGTCAGCAGGCCCTGGCGTTCGATGAAGGCGATGATGTCTTCCAGGCCCTGACCGGTTTTCTGGTTGCTGAACACGAACGGCTTGCCGTTGCGCATGCGTTGGGTGTCGCTGTTCATCATCTCCAGCGAGGCGCCGACCAGCGGCGCAAGGTCGATCTTGTTGATCACCAGCAGGTCGGATTTGCAAATGCCGGGCCCGCCCTTGCGCGGCAGTTTGTCGCCGGCCGACACGTCGATCACGTAGATGGTCAGGTCGGACAGTTCCGGGCTGAAGGTCGCGGACAGGTTGTCGCCGCCGGACTCCACCAGAATCAGGTCCAGCCCGGGAAAGCGGCGGTTCAGTTGATCCACCGCTTCGAGGTTGATCGAGGCGTCCTCACGAATGGCGGTGTGCGGGCAGCCACCGGTTTCCACGCCGATGATGCGTTCCGGCGCCAGCGCTTCGTTGCGCACCAGAAAGTCGGCGTCTTCGCGGGTATAGATGTCGTTCGTGACTACAGCCAGGTTGTAGCGCTCGCGCAGGGCCAGGCACAGGGCCAGGGTCAACGCGGTCTTGCCGGAACCGACCGGGCCGCCGATGCCGACGCGCAGGGGTTGTGTGTTCATGTGATTCTCCAGATAAAAGGCCCTAGGAACGGAACAGGCGGCTGTACTGGCGCTCATGGGCCATGCACGCCAGGGACAGACCGAACGCGGCGCTGCCGAGGTGTTCGGGATTGATTCGGGTGGCGTCCTGCTGCGCCTGTTGCAGCAGCGGCAGCAGTTCGCTGGTCAGGCGCTGGGCGGCTTGCTGGCCCAGCGGCAAGGTTTTCATCAGCACCGCGAGCTGGTTTTCCAGCCAGCTCCACAGCCACGCGGCGAGGGCGTCCTGCGGGCTGATCTGCCAGGCGCGAGCCGCCAAGGCCCAGCACAGGGCCAGGTGCGGCTCGGCGCAATGTTCGAGAAAGTCCCGCGCGGGCTGATCGAGTTCGGGCAAGCCGTTGAGCAATTGCTGCAACGAGTAGCCCATCTGCCGGCTCTCCAGATGCAGTTCGCGGGTTTCGCGGCTGGCGCGATGGCTTTCGCAGAGCTTGCGCAATTCATTCCAGTGTTCGTCCGCCGCGGCCTGGCAATGGGCGAGCAACATGGGCGCCTCGAACCGCGCGAGGTTGAGCAGCAATTGATCGCTGATCCAGCGGCGGGCGCTGTCCGGGCTGTCGACGCGGCCGTTATCCACAGCCATTTCCAGGCCCTGGGAATAGCTGTAGCCGCCAATCGGCAATTGCGGACTGGCCAGGCGCAGCAGCGCCCAGGCCGGGTTCACAGACGGACGCCGAACTGATGGAGTTTCGGCGCGTAGTTGAAGTCTTCGTCACCGTGCCGCGAATGGTGATGGCCGCCGCCGTAGGCGCCGTGTTCCGGCTGGAACGGGGCCTCGATCGATTCCACGGCGGCGCCGAGCTGTTCGAGCATCGCCTTGAGCACGTAATCGTCAAGCAGCCGCAGCCAGCCGTCACCGACTTGCAGCGCAACATGGCGGTTGCCCAGGTGATAGGCGGCGCGGGTCAGTTCGAAAGCATTGGCGCAGGTGACGTGCAGCAATTGTTCGGGGCGGGCGCAGACCCGGACGATCCGGCCATCTTCGGCTTGCAGGCACTCGCCGTCATACAGCGGCGGCTGACCGCGCTCCAGAAACAGTCCGACGTCTTCGCCTTCGGCACTGAAACAGCGCAGGCGGCTTTTGCTCCTGGCTTCGAAGGTCAGGTGCAACTCGGCGGCCCAGACGGGTTGAGGGTCGATTCTGCGATGAATCACCAGCATCGGAAAGCTTCCAGCAATGGACAATGCTCAGGCTAGAGCAAGGGGCTTGCCAATCGGACGAGATGTAGGAAAACCCTGTCGGAGCCTAGTGGATGTTTCAAGATGTTGCAGGATTGTGAGATGTTTTGGTGCATGAAGTTTTTTACATGCACCAATTTGCGGCGCAAAAAAATCGCAGCTCAAGGCTGCGATTTTTTGCTTTCTCACTCGGTACTGCCGAGCCCTTGCCAGTGCTTCAGCCCGATGAAGATAAAGCGCAACTGCTGGGTGATCTTCGCCTGGGGCGTCAGATGCTCCGGCAGGGCTTCGGCCGGCGGGTCGATGATGTCCGGCAGGGTGGCGAACACCGATTTGACGATCAGGTCGGCCATCACGCTCAGGCCATCGTGATTCAGATGCTGAAGCTTGGGCATCAGGGCCAGGTCCGCCGCCAGGTCGGAGCTGATGTCTTCACGCAAGCGGCCGATGGCCTGACGCACCGGCAACGATCCGCCGTACTGCTCGCGGGCCAGAAACAGAAATTGCGAACGGTTGGCGCTGACCACATCGAGAAAGATTCGCACCGACGCATCGATGATGCCGCCCATGACAAATTCGTTGTGGCGTACCAGGCGGATGGTTTCGCGGAAGGTCTGGCCGACTTCACTGACCAGCACCAGGCCGAGTTCGTCCATGTCGGCGAAATGCCGGTAGAAACCGGTGGGCACGATGCCGGCGGTTTTCGTCACTTCACGCAGGCTCAGGCTGCCGAATCCTCGGCCGCTTTCCATCAGGTGGCGGGCAGCGTCCATCAGGGCGTTGCGGGTCTGTTGTTTCTGTTCGGCGCGGGGCAGCATCGCAAGGGAGTGTTCTTAGGCAAGACAAGCGCCGCACTCTAGCAAATCGGCTTTGTCGGCGTCGAACGGCAGGGGGGATGAAAGCGGGAAATCGCGACTTCTTTATACAGGCTGCTGAAAAGTCAAAAGCCCAATCCGGGGATTGGGCTTTTTTTCCAGGCCGCCATGGGCTTAGCTCAAAGCGCTGTTGCGTTCGATCACACGGTCACCACCACCTTCGGCCAGAGTTTGACCTTGTGGAGTGCGGTCACCACCGTCCGATGCCAGGGTCTGGCCTTGGGGAGTGCGGTCGCCGCCGTCAGAAGCCAGAGTCTGACCTTGTGGGGTACGGTCGCCGCCGTCAGATGCCAGGGTTTGACCTTGTGGAGTGCGATCCGAACCGTCTTGAACCAGACCTTTCTCTTCCAGACGATCGCGGCCGCCTTCAGCTACGGTTTGACCTTGTGGGGTTTTGTCATAGCCATCTTGAACCAGGCCTTTTTCTTCCAGACGGTTACGACCGTTTTCAGCCAGGGTCTGGCCTTGTGGAGTGCGGTCCGAGCCATCAGCAGCAACGGTCTGGCTGAACACCGAGTGGCTGGTTTTGACTTGCGGAGTCGCTTGATCGGCAGCTGGCAGAGCGAAAGCGGTGCTGGCCAGCATCGAGAGGGTAAGACTGAACAGAAGTTGGCGTTTCATGATGGGTTGCTCCTTGGGAGGGCGATAAAGTGGGTACGAAGCTAATGCTACTCTCGATAAGTCGATATAAAAGTTCATAAACACAATGGTAATAATCAACAGAATTGATTGTTCCATTGGGAGGCTCTAGCTCGGGCGTTTCAGGCGGGCGGTTTTGCACTGCGGTGGGTATTTTCCACCCACTTGCGCCCCGCAAATGTGCGGGGGCGGTAACGCCAATTCGACCGATCGGTCAGAATGGCGACCGTTTTTTCCCCTCGCTGGGGCTTTGGATTAAACCTGCGGGCTGTTTGTCAGTCACAGATTTCATGAGGGCCATCATGGCCTGCCGTTTCAGCTGCGTCGTGCCAATGGATGCAGTCGTCTTCAGGAGCTTTGTGCATGACGCGCACCCGTAAAATCTTCGCCTGGACCTTCGCCACCCTTGTGCTGCTTCTGGCGGTGCTGGTGTTGGTCATCGTGTTTTTCGACTGGAACCGGATCAAGCCGCCGCTCAATGCCAAAGTCTCGGAAGAATTGCACCGACCGTTCGCCATCAACGGCAACCTGTCGGTGGTCTGGCGGCGCGAAATCGACGAGGGCGGCTGGCGCGCCTGGGTGCCGTGGCCGCATGTAGTGGCCGAAGACCTGACGCTGGGCAATCCGGACTGGTCGAAGCAGCCGCAGATGGTCACCCTCAAACGGGTCGAGCTGCGCATTTCACCGCTGGCCTTGCTGGCGCAACGGGTGACGATCCCGCGGATCGACCTGACTGAGCCGAACGCACAATTGCAGCGTCTGGCTGACGGCCGCGCCAACTGGACCTTCAAGTTCGATCCCAAGGATCCGAATGCCGAGCCCTCGAACTGGGTGGTCGACATCGGCGCCATCGGTTTCGACAAGGGCCACGTCACCCTGGATGACCAGACCCTCAGGACCAACCTCGACTTGCTGATCGATCCGCTGGGCAAGCCGATTCCGTTCAGCGATATCGTCGGTGACAAAGCCGCGAAAACCGCACAGGACAAGGGCGGGGCACCGCAGGATTACGCCTTCGGCCTGAAAGTCACCGGCCAGTACCACGGCCAGAAACTTGCCGGCCAGGGCAAGATCGGCGGTCTGCTGGCGCTGCAGGACGCGAGCAAACCGTTCCCGTTGCAGGCCCAGGTGAAGATCGGCGATACCAGCGTCGAACTCGCCGGCACCCTGACCGATCCGCTGAATCTCGGCGCCCTCGACCTGCGCCTGAAACTGGCGGGCGCCAGCCTCGGCAATCTGTATCCGCTGACCGGCGTGACCCTGCCGGACACCCCGCCTTATGCCACCGACGGCCACTTGATCGCCAAGCTGCATGAGCCGGGCGGCGCGCAGTTCCGCTACGAACAGTTCAACGGCAAGATCGGTAGCAGCGACATCCATGGCGATCTGGCTTACGTCGCCAGCCAGCCACGGCCGAAGCTGAGTGGCGCGCTGCTGTCCAATCAATTGCTGTTCGCTGACCTCGCGCCGCTGATCGGTGCCGACTCCAATGCCAAGCAGAAGGCCCGTGGCGGCGAGAGCAAACAGCCGGCGGACAAGGTGTTGCCGGTGGAAGAATTCAAGACCGAGCGCTGGCGCGACATGGACGCCGACGTCGAATTCACCGGCAAACGCATCGTCCACAGCGAAGAACTGCCGTTCACCGACCTCTATACCCACCTCAAACTCAACGACGGCGAACTGAGTCTGGAGCCACTGCGCTTCGGCGTGGCCGGCGGCAATCTCGACGCGCAGATTCGTCTCAACGGTCGTACCGAGCCACTGGAAGGCCGGGCCAAATTGACCGCGCGCAAGTTCAAGCTCAAACAGCTGTTCCCGACCTTCGAACCGATGAAGACCAGTTTCGGTGAACTCAACGGCGATGCCGACATTGCCGGTCGCGGCAACTCGGTGGCGAAGCTGTTGGGCGGTGCCAACGGCAACCTGAAGATGCTGATCAACGACGGCGCGATCAGTCGCGAGTTGATGGAGCTGGCAGGCCTCAACGTCGGCAACTACGTGGTCGGCAAGATCTTTGGCGACAAGGAAGTGAAGATCAACTGCGCGGCGGCGGACTTCGACATCAAGACTGGCCTGGCGAGCACGCGGCTGTTTGTGTTCGATACCGAGAACGCAATCATCTACATCGATGGCACGGCGAACATGGCCACCGAGCAACTGGACCTGACGGTGACGCCGGAATCCAAGGGCTGGCGTTTGATTTCCCTGCGTTCGCCGTTGTACGTGCGTGGCAAGTTCATCAAGCCGGATGCCGGGGTCAAAGCGGTGCCGTTGATGTTGCGCGGGGCGGGGATGGTGGCGTTGGGCGTGATCGCCGCGCCGGCGGCGGGGCTGCTGGCGCTGGTGGCGCCGAGCGGCGGCGAGCCGAACCAGTGCGCGCCGTTGCTGGAGCAGATGAAGGCGGGCAAGGCACCGGTGACCGTCAAACCCACCAAGTAATCGCAGCAACCCGATCGTTCCCACGTCGAACCGTCTGCGTGGGAACGCCGCCATGGACGCTCTTGGGACGCGGAGCGTCCCGGGATGCATTCCCACGCAGAGCGTGGGAACGATCGGTCAGCGGGGGTAGCGGGGATTAGAGGTCTTTCAGGATATCGGCCATGTCATCGGCATGCTCTTCTTCCTGAGCCAGGATGTCTTCGAAGATCCGGCGGGTGGTCGGGTCCTTTTCACCGATGTACTGGATGATCTCGCGGTAGCTGTCGATGGCGATCCGCTCGGCCACCAGGTCCTCGTAGACCATTTCCTTCAAGGTGTTGCCGGCCACGTATTGCGCGTGGGACATCTTCGACAGCAAGTCCGGGTTGAACTCGGGCTCGCCGCCCAGTTGCACGATGCGTTCGGCGAGACGGTCGGCGTGTTCGGCTTCCTGGGTGGCATGTTCCAGGAACTCGTTGGCGGCGACGTTGGCTTTCAGGCCGTTGGCCATGAAGTAGTGGCGCTTGTAGCGCAAGACGCAGACCAGTTCAGTGGCCAGCGACTCGTTGAGCAGGCGCAGCACTTCTTCACGGTTGGCGCTGTAGCTTTCGGTCACCGCGCCATTTTCCACGTGCTGGCGTGCGCGCTCGCGCAGGGTTTGAACATCAGACAAATGCAGATCACTCATTTCAGTCTCCTGGAGGCTAATCCGATTGGCGTCACGTTCTGCTGACGTGATCGTTACCAGGTTGTGAGTGATGAACGCGGCAAAAAGTTTTGTCGGATTCAGCGCGGGGCATGTCCCGAAAGCAATGCTTCCTCGCGCAGCCAGGCAAAAAACGCCTTCACCGGTGGATGCCGTTCACGGCCCGGTACGCAAAGTGCGCTGTAACCGGCGCCGTCGACCTGCACTTCACCCTTGTACGGCACCAGCAGACCACTGGCGACGCTCTGCGACACCAGGATGTTGCTCGCCAGCACCAGCCCCTGTCCGGCAATGGCCGCTTGCAGGGCGTAATGCTCTTCGTCGTATTCGCGGACGGCCGGGTGCTGATTCAACCAGTTTTCGCCCGACTGCGCGCACCAGGCCTCCCAGCCGTGAGCGTAGAGCTTCGAATTGTGCCAATGCACGCTGATCAGCGCCGGGGTGCGACGGGCGGCCAGCGCCACCTGTTCCGGCGAGCCGTACACGCCGAACGATTCATCGAACAGGCACAACCCGTAGAGGTTCGGGTAATCGTCGAGGCTGTAGCGCAATACCAGGTCGACACTGGCGTCCTGATGCAGATCGATCACTTCGCAATGCGTATCCAGGCGCACATTGATGTTCGGGTGCCTGGCGTAAAACCGCCCCAGTCGCGGCACCAGCCACAGCGCAGCAAACGCGGCGGTGGTCGACAGCGTCAGGCTGCTGCCGCTGCGTTGCGGGCGCAGGGTGTCGACGCTTTGCGCCACTTCCAGAAACGCGCCGTGCAGGCTGCGAAACAGCCGCTCGCCGCCCTCGGTCAGGCGCACCTGACGCGGCAGGCGTTCGAACAGCGCCACGCCGAGCCAGTCCTCCAGCGAGCGGATCTGATGGGAAATCGCCGTGGGCGTCACCGCCAGTTCTTCGGCGGCCGCCTTGAAACTCAACAGACGTGAGGCGGATTCGAACGCGCGCAGGGCGGTCAGGGGCAAGGCTGCGAACATGAAAACTCCACGGATGAGATCAATTCATCCCGACTGATTTTTGCTCATTTGAGGCGGTGATGTGATGCCTGCAATCTGGCGCCACACAGTCACTCAAGTCTAGACCTCAAGGAGATTCAGATGAGCAAGATTCTTGCAATCCATGCCAGCCCACGCGGTGAACGTTCTCATTCGCGGCGCCTGGCAGAAAGCTTTCTCAGCGCCTGGCAAGTCCGCCATCCACAGGCTCAGGTCACCCGCCGTGAAGTCGGGCGGGCGGTGATTCCGGCGGTTAATGAGGCGTTTGTCGCGGCGGCGTTTTACCCGGAGCCCGAGGCTCGACCGCTGACGATGCAAGCCGATCTGGCGCTCAGCGATCAACTGGTGGGCGAGCTGTTCGATCACGACCTGCTGCTGATTTCCACGCCGATGTACAACTTCAACGTGCCCAGCGGCCTCAAGGCCTGGGTCGATCAGATCGTCCGGTTGGGCCTGACGTTTGATCACACCCTCGACAACGGCATCGCCCAGTACACGCCGTTGTTGCAGGGCAAGAAGGCGCTGATCGTCACCAGTCGCGGCGGTTTCGGATTCGGCCCGGGTGGCGAGCTGGAGGCGCTGAACCACGCCGATCCATGGCTGCGCACCGCGCTGGGCTTCATCGGCATCAACGATGTCACGGTGGTCGCCGCCGAGGGCGAGGAATCCGCCGAGCGCACCTTCGCGGTGTCGGTGGCCGAGGCCGAGCAGCGCCTGCTCGAGCTGGCCCGGGAGTTCTAGGTGGCCTGGCTGTTTCTGCTGATTGCGGCCGGGTTTGAGGTCACCTTTGCCATGGGCATGAAGTACGCCGAGGGCTTCACCCGGCTCTGGCCGTCGCTGATCACTGTGGTTGCGGCGGTGGTCGGGATCTATTTCCTGACCCTGGCGATGCGCGAGTTGCCGGTGAGCATCGCCTACCCGATCTGGACCGCCATCGGCTCGCTCGGCACGGTGTTTCTCGGTTTCGCCCTGCTGGGCGAGAGCTTGACGCTGGTGAAGTTACTGTCGGTGGGGCTGATTGTGGCGGGGGTGGTGGGGCTGAAGTAGGCTGGTCGTGGAGTTGTCATCATCGAGGAGGATGCTTGGCGGGCGTTTTGCACGCCCTGCATCCACTCACCGACCACAAGGATGTTTGCCCATGTCGCAAGATTCGGCCACACGTTACCCACTGGTGCTGGTGCCGGGAATGCTCGGTTTCATCCGTCTGGTGCTGTACCCCTACTGGTACGGGATCATCAAAGCGTTGCGCCGGGGTGGGGCGACGGTGATTGCGGTGCAGGTGTCGCCGCTCAATTCCACCGAAGTGCGCGGCGAGCAGTTGCTGACGCGCATCGATGAAATCCTGCGCGAGACCGGCGCGGCCAAGGTCAATCTGTTCGGCCACAGCCAGGGCTCGCTGACGGCACGTTACGCGGCGGCCAAGCGTCCGGATCTGGTGGCGTCGGTGACGTCGGTGGCCGGCCCCAATCACGGTTCGGAACTGGCCGACTATCTGGCGAAACATTATCCGGCGGACAGCGCCAAAGGGCGCATTCTGGAAGCGCTGTTACGTTTTGTCGGCTGGCTGATGGCGCTGCTGGAAACCGGCTACCACGGGCCGAAACTGCCGGTGGATATCCATGCCTCGCACAACTCGCTGACCACCGAAGGCGTGGCGCTGTTCAATCAGCGTTATCCACAGGGCCTGCCTGATACATGGGGCGGGCAGGGACCGGAAGAGGTCAACGGCGTGCGTTATTACTCGTGGTCCGGCACCTTGCAGCCGGGCAAGACCGACCGTGGGGGCAACCTGTTCGATGGCACCAACCGCAGTTGCCGGTTGTTCGCCAAAACCTTCGTGCGCGAGCCGGGGCAGTGCGACGGCATGGTCGGCCGCTACAGCTCGCACCTGGGCACGGTCATCGGCGATGACTACCCGATGGATCACTTCGACATCGTCAACCAGTCACTGGGACTGGTCGGCAAAGGCGCGGATCCGGTGCGGCTGTTTGTCGAGCATGCGGCACGGTTGAAAACCGCAGGAGTCTAGGCTGCGCTTGGAGTGCGGGAGCGACCGAGGACGGTGGTCCAGCGCTCGGAAAGAATTACCCCACCCAGTGTCAGCAAACCACCGACCAGGTGATACATCGCCAGTTGTTCCTTCAATACCACCGCAGCAATCAGCGCGGTGATCAACGGCAGCAGGTTAAAGAACAGCGTGGTCCGGCTCGGGCCCAGACGCTGCACGGCCTGCATCCACGCCAGCGGCGCGAGCATCGAGGCCAGCAGGCACGCATACAGCACCAGCGGAATGTTCTGCAGGGTCAGGCCGGTTTTCGGCGACACGGCGTACAGCGGAAACAGCACCACCACCGCCACCAGCACCTGCAAATACAGCAACACCAGCGGCGGCAGGCGCAGCTGCCACTTTTTCAGCAGGGTGCTATAGATCGCGTAGGCGAGGGTGGCGACCAGCATCATCGCGTCACCCAGGTTCACCCCGTGTTGCAGCAACGCGCCGAGGCTGCCGGACGACACCACCACCAATACACCCGCGAATGAAAGTACGGCACCGACCAGCGCACCGGCGGTCAGGCGCTGGCCGAGGCTGATGATCGCCATGGCCAGCGACATCAGCGGCATCAGCGACAGGATGATGCCCATGTTGGTGGCGCTGGTCAGGGTCGCCGCAAAGTAGGCCAGGCTCTGATAGACCGCCATGCCCAGCACGCCAAGGATGAAAATCTTGCCGAGGTTCGGGCGGATCTGCGGCCAGTGCGCGATCACCTTTTTGAGCATGAACGGCGTGAACAGCAGGCCGGCGAGCAGCCAGCGGTAGAAGCCGATCTCGGCGGGAAAGATCGCACCGACCGCGAGCTTGTTGATCACGGTGTTGCCGGCCCAGATGAAAATCGCCAGCAGGGGAAACGCGTATTGCATGGGAGGAGAAACCAGTACGTTGATGAACGGCGATTATCCCCTGTCTGGATGCAGGCCTATACTGCGAACCGGACAACCCGCCCCTGATTCCGGACAGCATGAACAGTAAACACATCGATCTGCTGGATTTCAGCGAACTGCCGTCGGCAGTGTATTTCCGCTATGCCGATTTCAATGCCCACGAATACGCCGCGCCGCATCGCCATCCGTGGGGCACGTTGGAATACGCGGCCCACGGCGTGCTGCATATGGATGTCGATGGCAGCCGCTTCATGTCGCCGCCGCAATACGCGGTGTGGGTGCCGCCGCAGGTCGAGCACAGTTTCTACAGTCATCAGCCGGTCAATTATCGGGCGGTGTGCCTGGCGCCGGAGGTCTGTTCCGATTTGCCGGCGCAGGCCTGCACCCTGGCGATCAGCGACATTCTCAAGGCGATCCTCAAGGACTTCGCCGCCCGTGATGTGAAGATCCCCGCGTTCGAAGCCGACCAGCGCCTGGCCCAGGTGTTGGTGGATCAACTGCGCCAGGCGCCGGTGCACCAATGCTATTTGCCTTACGCCAGCAGCCCCGGTTTGCTGACCATTCTCGAAACCCTGCAGGCCGAGCCCGGCAACAATCAGCCGCTGGCGCACTGGGCGGCGCAGGTGCATGTCAGTGAGCGCACCCTGGCTCGGCAATTCGTGCGGGAGCTGGGGATGAGTTTCGGCGAATGGCGTCAGCGGCTGCGTTATCTCGCGGCCATCGAGGCGCTGGAGTCTGCGCGCAGCGTGCAGGAAATCGCTTTCGATCTCGGCTACAGCAGCGGCTCGGCCTTCATCGCCATGTTTGCCCGGCAGGCCGGATGTACCCCGGAGCAGTATCGGCGCAGCCATCTTGAGGCTAGGAAGGTGTAACAAGCTTTGACTACACTCCAGCAGAGGCCACCTCCATCGAGGCGGCGCCAAGGAGAAAACTCCATGAAGATGTTGCGTGTCCCTTTGTTGATGATCGGTCTGCTGCTGTGCTCCCAGGGTTTCGCCGCCACGGCGCAACAGAACAAGATGACCACCTGCAACGCCGACGCCACGGCCAAGAGCCTCAAGGGCGACGAGCGCAAAGCCTTCATGAGCACCTGCCTCAAGGCAGCCCCGGCGGCCAACGACGCCAAGGCTCTGACCCCGCAGCAGGAAAAGATGAAAACCTGTAATGCCGATGCCAAGACCAAGGCGCTGACGGGTGATGCGCGCAAGACCTTCATGAGTGATTGCCTGAAGAAAAAATAAAGCGGGTTTGAGTGGTGACTGGCAGAGGTGTCCGGCTTGGGATCCAGGCCCTCACCCTAACCCTCTCCCAGAGGGATAGGGGACTGACCGCGTTGTTTCCAGACATTCTTCGACCTGAAACATCCGGTCGATTATGGATTCGATACAGAGCTTTCAGGTCGCCAGATCACCCGAGCATCCCGCAATCAGTTCCCTCGCCCTCCGGGCGGTCCTACGTTTCGGGAGGGCTAGGGTGAGGGCTGGGCCGCAAGTCAGACACCAGACCCCAAACACCGCATATCCCTAGTGCTCCCCAAGGATCGCTGGCAGACTGCCAATCCTTTTACGCCGTTCGTTTTGAGGCTGTATGCCAACGTTTTCTGAGCGTCATGTTGTGTTCTGGGTCAGTTGCATCATCATTTTCGGCGGTCTGTTGCTGGTGTTGCCATTGCGTTTGCTGCCCAGCCTGCTGGCCGGGTTGCTGGTGTTTGAACTGGTCAACATGCTCACCCCGCAACTGCAACGGCTGATCGAAGGCCGGCGTGCGCGCTGGCTGGCGGTGGCGCTGCTGGGCACGCTGGTGGTGAGTGTGCTGGCACTGATCTTTGCCGGGGCTATCAGTTTCCTGTTGCACGAGGCGGAAAACCCCGGCGCATCCCTCGACAAATTCATGGGTGTGGTTGATCGCGCCCGCGGGCAACTGCCGCCATTTATCGATAGCTACCTGCCGGCCAGTGCCGCCGAGTTCCGGGTGGCCATCGGTGAATGGGCGAGCAAGCATTTGTCCGAACTGCAACTGGTGGGCAAGGACGCGGCGCACATGTTCGTGACGCTGCTGATCGGCATGGTGCTGGGCGCGATCATCGCCTTGCAGCGCGTGCCGGACGTCACCAAGCGCAAGCCGCTGGCGGCCGCCCTGTTCGACCGTCTGCATCTGCTGGTTCAGGCGTTTCGCAATATCGTGTTCGCGCAGATCAAGATTTCCCTGCTCAACACCTTCTTCACCGGGATCTTCCTGGCGGTGGTCCTGCCGCTGTTCGGGATCAAGCTGCCGCTGACCAAGACCCTGATCGTGCTGACCTTCCTGCTCGGTCTGCTGCCGGTGATCGGCAATCTGATGTCGAACACGCTGATCACCATCGTCGGCCTGTCGCTGTCGATCTGGGTGGCGATTGCGGCGCTGGGTTACCTGATCTTTATCCACAAGCTCGAATACTTTCTCAACGCGCGCATCGTCGGCGGGCAGATCAGTGCCAAGTCCTGGGAGTTGCTGCTGGCAATGCTGGTGTTCGAGGCCGCGTTCGGCCTGCCGGGGGTGGTGGCGGGGCCGATTTATTACGCGTATCTGAAGAGTGAGCTGAAGCTGGGCGGGATGGTTTAAAAGCAGCTGCGAGTTTTGAGCTGCAAGCCGCAAGAAAAAGGCAAGAGCGGTGGTCGCTCTTGCCTTTGCTTTTACTTGTAGCTTGAAGCTTGCAACTTGAGGCTGGCGTTAAACGCCGTAGCGCTTCATGGCTTCAATCGCCAGACCGCTACCAATGCTGCCGAAGATGTTGCCTTCAACATGCCGCGCGTTCGGCAGCATCGCCGAGACGCTGTTGCGCAGTGCCGGGATGCCGCTGGAACCACCGGTGAAGAACACCGTATCGACCTGACCCACCGCCACATTGGCGTCGGCCAGCAACTGGGTGACGCTGGCGCGCACGCGCTCGAGCTGCGACTCGATGGCCGACTCGAACAATGCCCGGGTCAGTTCCACGCTCAGGCCCGACTCGATGCGATCCAGCGGTACATGACGGCTGTCGTTGTGGGTCAGGTGGATTTTGGTTTCTTCCACTTCCATCGCCAGCCAGTGCCCGGCGCGCTGTTCGATCAGCTTGAACAGACGGTCGATGCCGCCGGTGTCCTCGATGTCGTAACGCATGCTGCCCAGGGCCAGGGTCG
Source organism: Pseudomonas sp. NFIX49 (assembly GCF_900115915.1). Taxonomy (NCBI): domain Bacteria; kingdom Pseudomonadati; phylum Pseudomonadota; class Gammaproteobacteria; order Pseudomonadales; family Pseudomonadaceae; genus Pseudomonas; species Pseudomonas sp. NFIX49. The sequence continues at coordinate 530,455 of NZ_FOYE01000004.1, forward strand.
ATTTCTGCGAGTACACCGAGTTGATGGTGTGCCAGGTCGCGAGGTTCATGTGGTGGCTGGTCGGCATGAACGCGCCGCTTTTCATGCGGCTGCCGTAGCCGAACAGCGGCATCAGGCCTTGCAGGCTCAACTGTTTGTCGAAGTCGGTCCCGCCGATGTGCACGCCGCCGGTGGCGAGGATGTCGTCGTGGCGGTTATCCACACCACGACGCTCGGGCGACAGGCGCACCAGCGAGAAGTCCGACGTACCACCGCCGATGTCGACGATCAGCACCAGTTCTTCTTTTTCGATGGTCGACTCATAGTCGAACGCTGCGGCAATCGGTTCGTACTGGAACGAAACGTCCTTGAAGCCGAGCTTGCGTGCCACTTCCACCAGGGTGTCTTCGGCTTCCTGGTCGGCCAGCGGATCGTCGTCGACGAAGAACACCGGACGGCCCAGCACCACTTGCTCGAACTCACGACCGGCGGTCGCTTCGGCGCGGCTCTTGAGCTGGCCGATGAACAGCCCGAGCAAGTCCTTGAACGGCATCGCGGTGCCGAGGACGCTGGTGTCGTGCTTGATCAGCTTGGAACCCAGCAGGCTCTTGAGCGAGCGCATCAGCCGGCCTTCGTAGCCTTCCAGGTACTCGTGCAGCGCCAGACGGCCGTAAACCGGACGGCGCTCTTCGATGTTGAAAAAGACCACCGACGGCAGGGTGATCTTGTCGTCTTCCAGCGCGATCATCGTTTCCATGCCGGGGCGCAGCCAGCCGACGGTGGAGTTGGACGTGCCGAAGTCGATGCCGCAGGCACGGGCTGGAGAGGCGTCTTTCATGGTCTTTCGGTTCCGGTCAAAAAAACGGCCGCGCAGTGTATGTCAGTGCGCGACATATTCGAAGGCCGGTCATCTGCTATTTCACGACTAAGCTTGCTTGAAACTCGGCGGTTTGCCCCAAACTTGCTGGCATGGGCCGGCAGACATACCGGCGGTCGCAAGAACCGCCGTCCACTGCCGATAAACTTCTGCTGCGCCACCCGGTCACAAACTTGAGATCGGTCAACCCGGCACGCGCGAATAGGTGCATGCTGGGATCGGCGCGAAATCGATAACGGATGGTGATTCCTTCGATGGACTTCAAAGACTATTACAAGATACTCGGCGTGGAGCCGACGGCTGACGACAAGGCAATCAAGGCTGCCTATCGCAAGCTGGCGCGCAAATACCACCCCGATGTCAGCAAGGAAAAGGACGCCGAGGCCAAGTTCAAGGACGCCTCGGAAGCCTATGAAGCGCTGAAAAGCGCCGACAAGCGCGCCGAATACGACGAACTGCGTCGTTATGGCCAGCACGGTCAGCCGTTTCAGGGCCCGCCGGGGTGGCAGAGCCGTGGCGGCAGTGGCGACACCGGCGACTTCTCGGACTTCTTCAGTTCGATCTTCGGCAATCGCGGCCCCGGTTTCGGTGGCGGCGCTGGCCGGCAATCCCGCAGCGCCGGACGGCGAGGGCAAGACGTGGAACTGGAACTGCCGATCTTTCTGGAAGAGACGCTTTCGAACGAATCGAAAAAGATCAGCTTCCAGGTGCCGCAATACAACGGCTCGGGCCAGCACGTCAGCAACACCAGCAAGAGCCTGAACGTGAAGATCCCGGCCGGTGTGGCCGACGGCGAGCGCATCCGCCTCAAGGGCCAGGGCGCACCGGGCATCGGTGGCGGCGCCAATGGCGATCTGTACCTGACCATCCGTTTCGCGCCACACCCGAAATTCGACGTCGAAGGCGAAAACCTGATCATCACCTTGCCGCTCGCTCCCTGGGAGCTGGCGCTGGGCGCCGAAGTGGCCGTGCCGACCCTGACCGGCAAGATCAACCTCAAGGTCCCGGCCGGCAGCCAGAACGGCCAGCGCATGCGTGCCAAGGGCCACGGTCTGCAGAACAAGGCGGGCGAGCGGGGTTATCTGTTCGTCCAGCTAAAGGCCGTGATGCCCAAAGCCAACGGCGATGACGTCAAGGCGCTGTGGCAGGAACTGGCGAAGAAGGCCGCCTTCAACCCGCGCGAGAACTTCTGATACTGACGACGGAGTAGCCCATCATGAGCAGCCCCCTGATCGTTCAACTGGACATGGCAGAATTCTGTGAGGCGGCCGACCTGTCGGACGTCTACGTGATCGAAATCGTCGAGCACGGCATCCTCGAACCTCAGGGCGCGCAGCCCAGGGAATGGCGCTTCACCGACTACGAACTGACCCTGGCCAAACGCGCCGCCAAGCTGCGGCGCGACCTGGAGCTGGAATGGGAAGGCGTCGCCCTGGCGCTGGACCTGCTGGAAGAAGTGCAGGAGTTGCGATCCGAGAACCGCATGCTCCGTCAGCGTCTGGCGCGGCTGGTGGTCGAGTAGCGTTTCAAACCTGTCTGGGCAGCGTCACGCTGAACAGCGTACCGTCGGCTTCGGTTGAACTGACTTCGATCGCCCCGCCGTGGGCGGTCACCACTTCCTTGATGATGAACAGGCCCAGACCGAGGCTGGTCGACGGCTGGCCGAGTTCTTCGTCGGCACTGCGCACCAATGGATCGAAAATCGTGCCGATGGCTTCTGCGGGAATGGGGTTGCCGCAGTTGTGCACGGTCAGCAGCACGTGCCTGGCTTCTCCCTTCAACGTCACGATCACTTCGCGCGGATCAGACCCATGCTGCAAGGCATTGCCGATCAGATTCTGCAGCAGTTGATCGATCCGTCCGGCGTCCCAGTTGCCACGGGTGTCACCCTCGGTTTTCAGTGTCGGATCACTTTCCGGATTACCGGCGCAGGCTTCGGCGATGGCCGCGCGGGCCGCGTCGGCCAGGTCCATCGGCGCCGGTTCGATCGGCAGGCTCTTGCCCAGGCGGCTGCGCACCAGTTCCAGCAGGTCGCTGACCATCGCCGCCATGTGCCGCGAACCCTGCTTGATGTTGAGGGCGCACTGAAGGGCATCGTCCTGTAACGCGGTCTTGCGCATCAGCAGTTCGATCGACATGGTCACCGCTTGCAAAGGCGCGCGCAGGTCATGGCCGAGTATCGCGAGAAAGATGTCCCGGGAATGATCGACCTGCTCGGCGTAGGCAGCCGTCGATTCGGCCAGGGCTTCATCAATGGCTTCGTTGAAACGGATCATGTCCTGGAAGTACGCCATGTCCGGCGATTCCAGACTGTCGACCCAGAGGCGGATCACACAGGCGCGCAAATGGCGGAACTCGGACGTCATCTGCACAAGGTCGAAGCCCACTGTGTGGCGCAACTCACCGTGGCTGGCACCGGCCTCGTCCAGGCTCGGGGTCTTCTCCGGGCCTTCGCCCTTGGCTTTGGCGATCTGCTCGCTGGCGGTCTGTGCGGTGTCCATGTCGCGGGCGGCGGCCAGCAGAATCTCTCTGGCATGATCGCGCAGCGCTGCCCTGTCCATGGTCTCGGCTGCCGGGGTGATGGTCCTGGCGAACTGTTCCCACTCCTCGACGATGCGATCTGCATGTTGCCGGATAAATTCGGATAAACGCATGTCCGGGTTCCTGGAAATTCAAGGCGGGGCGTTCGAATATTAGTCTCTTTGCGCGGGAATGAAAGCGCCGCTCGGGCTTGTAATTTCCGCTGACAAGACGCTGTGTTGCGAGATTTATGTACCGCAGTCGCAAATTGTCGTCATGGTCTGCTTTTGCTCCATTTCAAGGAGCGAAACCATGTCCGAATTGCCTGTCGCCCCACCTTCGCCGGACACCGCAGCAACGCCGCGGGTGCCGGTCGTGACGCAAAGCCTGCACGCTGATTTTCTTGAGCAGTCCAGCCCTCAGTGGTTGATCAATGCATCGCCAAACCAGCGCGAGGCCCTGAAAAATGCCGATTCCGCCACGCCGGACTGGTACCTGCGCGCATCACGCGATCAACGCAAGGCTGTAGGGGATGCCGTAACCGCCAGCCTTGCCGCCCAGACATCTCTGGATAAGGCCATGTCGACCTTCCAGGACATCGACAGTTTCGCCGCGCCGCTGCTCACCAAGGCCCTCAAGGACCGGTTCAACGTGACGCTGGACGTCAACAAGACCTGGCTGGTGCTGAACAAACCGGTGGAGGTGGGGATTTTTGCCATCGACATCGGCTTCTTCGAAGTCTTGAAACTGCCTTTGCTGCAAGCGGCGCTGCACAACTTCGAAGACCGTGAATGTAAAAGTGGCGCCTTCCATGAAACGTCGGGATTTCGCAGTGAAACCCCGACACCCGGCACGCTTGCGCCATTGAGCACACCGCTGACGGTCGAGCAGTTCACTAGTCTGTGCCGTTCCCTGGACATCGGCGCGAAATATCAGGCTTACCTCAAGGATTTCCTGCACCCCCGGGACGCGGTGGCCGAACAGGTGCTGCGCGACAAATTCATCGACGCGCATAAAAGCGCTCTGCACGCGGCGGCCGAACTGGCGTTGGTCAAAGGTGATATCGGACACGAGGACTACGCTTCGATTCGTTCGATCCTGAACGGTGAACTGGCGCCGCGCCAGGGCCATCGGCAGATCTGGTTTCGCGATCTGGGCCTGATGGGCCGCCGCATGACCGGCTGCGTGATGTTCACGATCTGCGAGAAATATCGTTCCAGTGACGACTCGATCCTGTACATCCCGGGCGATCCCTACCATCCGCTCAAACGCTACAAGGGGCGGGAAATCGCAGCGATGTTCAAGCAGCGGTTCACCGCATCCGACGCCACTCAGGCTCATCCTGCAGAACCCAATAGCTACCAACGGTTTTTCAGCCAGTTCGTCGCGTATGCCGACCGACCGCACTACTTCGGTCAATTCACCGACGACACACCGGACCGTACGCTCACACAAAGGGTGGCGCCCTACGGATCGCTGCTCAACGAACTGCTCAAGGCGCTCAACCCGATCAACGCGGCGCTGACCGGAGTTCGCGAATTACCGCCCGCACCGCCGGTCGCACAGGTGCCGAACACCGATCCCTATCTGAACCCGGTTGCCCTTCCCCGCAAGGGAGGCGGGCTCTGGCCGGACAATATCGACCTGTGGCGTTACCAGTTCGAGCAGCATCGCGACCGTTTGCTCGCCGATGCCCGCAGCCACGCGGTGCCTACGGCGGATGTCGACGCCAGGGTGCGTTCGGAAAAACTCGCCGCGTTGTTGAACATCGGCATGCTGGTGCTGATGGGCGTCTCGATGTTCGTGCCGGTGCTGGGTGAAGTGATGATGGTGGTGATGGCCGCGCAACTGCTCGAAGAAACCCTTGAATGCGCCAACGAGTGGAGTGAAGGTGATCGCAAGGCCGCCAAGGCCCATCTGATCGATGTCGCGCAAAACATTGCGTTGATTGCCTTGATGGCGGGTGCCGGGAAAGGCCTCGCTCGGCTGACTGCCGCCAGATCGACACCGGTCATCGAGAACCTGCACCAGGTGGAAATGCCCGACGGTACGACCCGCTTGTGGAAGCCTGGTCTGAATGGCTACGAAAGTCCGGTCGCACTGCAAACGAATGTTGCACCGAATGCGCTGGGGCAGTACGCGGCGGGAGAAAAAAACTACATCCGCCTCGACGGCAAAACCTATCAGCAGACTTACGATGAGTCGCGCAAAGCCTGGCGCATTCAGCATCCGGACGATTCGCAAGCCTATCAGCCGCTCCTGGCGCACAACGGCGCCGGCGCCTGGCGACATACCCTGGAGCGCCCGCAGGACTGGGACCGGTTGACGCTGTTGCGGCGCATCGGCCACAGCACTGACATGTTTGCTGACGAGCAATTATTGGCGATGGCCGATGTCGCCGGTATCAGCGACAACGCGTTGCGCAAGATGCACCTGGACAACGCCTTGCCGCCGCCGGAACTGGCGCACGCCATGCAATTGTTCAACGCCGAGCGCGATGCCGGATTGATCGTCGAACAGGCCGCAGGGAAGCAGGCGGTGGACAGTCGATTCATGCACCTGTTGCCGCTTCTTCCCGACATGCCCCGCTGGCCATTCGGGCGCCAGCTGCAGATCTACGACAGTTCTGATCTCTCGGGGCGTGCCATCCGTTACGGGACGCAGCGCGGCGGCAAGGCGCCGATCCGGGTCAGCCGGGCCGAAGTGCTGAACGGTGCGTTGCCGACCCGAATACTCGCGACACTGGACGAGGCGGAGACGGTTCGTCTGTTGGGTGGCGAGCCCGCGCGCGTTCGGGCAGCAAGGGCGAAGGAGTTGTCCATTCAGATTGCCGATTTTGCCAGCGCGCAACAGCCCGCGCTGTTCGACCGTCTTCTCAAGGGGATCGAGCCTGTCGATTCCCGGGCGGCAAAGCTGCAACGAGTGATTCCGGGGCTGAGCGATCGTGCGGCGATGGCCGCGGTGGGCCACGCCAATGCCGCAGAACTGGCACGTCTGGACAGCGCAGCGCCGGTTCCGTTGCACGTGCAGGAGCTCGGTCGCTGGTATGGCCAGGCAGAGCGCCTGAACCGGGGACTGGCCGGGTTGCGCAGTGAAACCATGGCCTCGCCTGACAGCCGCCATCTGGCCTTGCAGACGCTGGGCCGCTTGCCAGGCTGGTCCGATGACCTGCGTCTGGAAATACGTGAAGGCAGTATCAACGGTCCGATGCTGGATGCCATCGGCAGCGAAACGGCCAGCACACGCAAGTATCTGGTCAAGTACGCAGATGCCTGGCAGGCGGCCAATGAGCGTGGCGAACCGCTCAACAGTATTCCCCATCGGGGCGACAACTTTTACGCCTCGCTGATGCACGCCTTGCCCGATCAGGCGCGTCATGCATTGGGGCTGCCGAATGTCGGGCAGAGCGTCGATCTGCAAGCTGCGATCATCGAACGGGCGTTCACCGAGCGCAGTGAATCGGCCCGGATTCTGCGTGCACGCAGCGCCGAACAACCATGGTTCAAGCCGCCGCAACGCATTGCTTCCAAACTGCTTGGCTATCCCGCCAGCGGTGATGGGCCAGGGCCCAGTCCGGCGTTGACGGCTCATGTCCAGAGCGTCTACCCGCAGTTGACCGACGTGCAGGCTCGCGGCTTCATTCTTGAACAATGGCGTCTGGGCAAGAGCGATCAGCAGATCTTTCATTTGCTCAACAACCGGTTGAGCGAGTGGCGAGAGCTGGAAACAACCCTTGAGCAATGGCTGACGTCGCAGAACCTGCGTCTGCGCACGACCCCTGACGAGTTCGTCAGCGTGGTGCAGAACATCAAGGAGTGCTGGCGAAATGCGCCGTTGGCCGAACATGATCCGCTGGCGGCTCGCCTGACGTTGATCGGTGAAGTGCCGCTGCCGTCATTGACCGCAGACTTTACGCATGTCAGAGAGCTGACGCTGCACGCGCCGGTGGTCAGCGATACGCTTTCGGCGTTTCCCAATGTCGAGAAACTGTCCCTGACCTCGAGCATTGCGGAGTTCGACAAAGTGCTCGCGACGTTGAAGACGCTGCGCCAGATGACCCGACTGAAACTCTCCACACCGATTACCGGACAGGTGGCGTCGCGACTTCGGGAGCTGACCCGGCTTGAAGAGCTGGAGCTGCGCTGTACCTCCGGGGGCATGAACCCGGTGGTGCCCATGACCCTCGACGTCGGCGGCATGCGTCAATTGCGCAGGCTCGAACTCGGCAGTCCGCAAATGCACCAATGGCCGAGAGGTGTTCTGGAGTTGCCTCGACTGGAGCGCCTGAACCTGCGATCGACCGCGATCGAAACCCTGCCAATGGAGATCTATGAAGGCCATCAACGATTGTTGTCCGGGCTGTCACTGGACTGGTCGAAGTTCCCGCGCCGGGTGTTCAAGCCGATCTACGAATTCGTTCGGAGTCAGCCTCGGCACCTCATCGATCTGGACGAAATGGTCGCAGACTATTGTCGCGGTGAGCTCAAGCGTTTTGTCGGCATGGAAAGGAGTCTTCTGGATGTCTTGAATACGGGGTTCAAGGCGCAATGGACGGATGTCGGCAGCCGGTTCGCCGCGATCGAAACCTTGAGCGAGCAGTTCAGTGAACTCGACCGGCTTGAGGAGTGGATCGGTTCCGATCCAACGGCTGCCAACGGTGGTGCTGCCCGCGCGGAGGTGGCCGAGGCGCTGAAAGCCAGTTGGCGCAGCGGGTTGTTCCAGCGCTACGGCGCGCGCACCGAAAGCGTGTTCTACAACTTGTATGTCAGCCTGCCCAATGACGCCACGGTGCTGGATATTCCAGGCTCGCCGCTGGACAGCCTGCCGACGCTCTCGGCTGACGGGTTCAACCATGTCAGAAGTCTGCAGCTGCCCGGATTGCAGGCCCCGGTCGAGCAGTTGCGCCGTTTCATTCGGACCTTTCGCGGGGTCGATACCCTCGATCTGAGCCATTGTGGCCTGGCGGAACTGCCGATCGATTCAAGCGATCTGCCGGCACTCGAAACCCTGAACCTGCATGGCAACCCGCTGAGCAGTATTGACGTGCGCGGTATGAATCGCCTGAAGGCCCTGGACCTGAGTGCAACGGCCCTGCGCGAATGGCCGGTGGGGGCGGAGTTGCTGCCGGACCTGACCTGGCTGGATCTCAGCGACAGCCGGTTGACCTCGTTGCCGCAGGTGTTGCTGGGGCGTGATGACTTGTTGCTCGATACCAGCCTCGCCGGGACCCCGCTGAATGCGCAGGCCGAAGTGGCGCTGGCAACCGCGCGTCAGCGTATCGAAGACGCCAGAGGCCTGTTGCCGGGGGCGTTGCAACGCTTTGCACTGGAGGAGCCGCGCCATCGTACGCCGCCCGCCGAAAGTGGCTCGGTGATCGCCCGGCGGTTGCTGCCGCTTGCGCCGAGTCCGGCAGACGTGGGGCCCGGCGGGTGGGGCTCGCGCATCCAGCGCCTGTGCCCGTCGTTCGAAGAGGCGCAGACACAGCAGACGATTGAGCGGATGCGGGGCGCAGGGCTGACCGAGGTGCAGATCGGTGCACGGATCAATGCATGGGAGCAGGCATTCGAGGCGCTGACGCGGCGGCTGAACGATTGGCTGTTCACCCATGAAACCCGAGGCATGGATTGGGTCGTGTCGTCGCGCACCCGCCAGCTCGCCGCCCGGCGCATCATGGAATGCTGGCGTGAAAGTACCGTCGACTGGAATGGCGTGTCTGACCGAGAACTCAACCTTGACGGTCTGCAGGTGGGCGACCTGCCCGCACTGGACCAAACATTCGCGGCGGTGGGCACCCTGAACCTCTCGGGAGTCAAGCTCACCACCAATGGCTCCAATGCTTTCCTTCGGGCCTTCACACAATTGCGCAGGCTCAATCTGAGCGGCAATCACTTGCCGGCTATCCCTGAGCCTGTCGGGCACATGCTGCAACTGGAACGACTGGAACTGTCGCTCACCGGTCTCGTGGATTCCGAAGCGCTGGATCAAACGCTCGAGGGCCTGCCGCAACTGCGGTGGCTGGATCTCAGCCATAACGGCCTGCGTACCCTGCGCGTTGACCGTCTGCAGCGACTGGAACGGCTGGACCTGCGTGACAACCTGCTGACTGTGTGGCCGGAGGGGCTGCTGCGAGCCCCGCGTTTGCAGGCGGTCGACTTGAGCAGCAATGAAATAACCTCGATTCCGTCCGGGTTGTATGACGGCACCCATGCTGCACTGATTGCCGGCAGCAATCTGTCGGATAACTTCGAAATCTCGCAGCAAAGCCTGATCCGTCTGCGTGAATACGCCGATGCCCATGGACGTGACGATGTGCTGGGTCTGACGTATGCCGAGATCGATCGAATGATCGATGACATGGACAGCACCACCGAGAGTGAGGGTGAAGACACGGGAAGCGAAAGTGATCTGGAACCGGATGAAGTGGTGCCGACACTCGCCGAAAGTGTCCTCGAACTGCAAGCGACGCCGTGGATTGAAAACCTTCCGCAAGAGGATGCCGTACGCTGTCGGGCCATGTGGCAGCGGCTGGCAGCGGAGCCTGATAACGGAGCGTTCTTCCATCTGCTTTCGCGGATGCCGGACACCGAGGAGTTCCGGGTGTTTCGCGCTGATCTGACACGCCGGGTGTGGGAGGTTGTCGAGGCGGCCAATAACAGTCAGGAACTGCGCGATACGCTGTTTTCCATGGCCACCACGCACACGACCTGCGTCGATGGACGCACCCTGGCGTTCAGTGAAATCGAGGTCAAGGTGTTCGAGTACAACGCCTTGCGCTACCTGCCTCCGGGCCTGGCGGTCAAGGGGCGTGCCTTACTCGACCTGTCGCGTCAGCTGTTCCGCCTGGGCGAGGTGGAAAAGCTGGCCGCGCGCAGCATGGGCCGTGATGCGGATCCTGCGGAAGTGCGTTTGCAGTATCGGATCGGCCTGACCTCCGGCTGGCAGGATGGCCTGCAATTGCCGGGGCAACCCGGCCATATGCGCTTCGCCCGACCGCTCAGAGGGGAGGAGCTGGCGACCGCGCGTGATGCGGTCGTGAAGGCGGAAAAAGGCGAGCGCTTCTATGAAGAACTGATCAGCCGCGATTACTGGGTGCAGTACTTGAACGAGAAGTACCCGGACGAACTCGGCGCGCTCAGGCGCAGCGCAGATGAAAAGCTGCAACGCCTTGAGGATCAATATGACGACGTGACCAGCACGGCTTACCAGGAGGCGGTACAGATGCTTGAAGTTGAACGCAGCATTGAGCGCAATCAGCAACTGATTGCCCTGTCGCGCCTGGAAACCGGCGAGCCGGTGGTGGTCGCGCTCGACGACGAGCAGCCAGGCCCTTCGCGTTATTTGATGGACACCTCAATCCGCTGAGGCGCCGCCAGCCCCGGTCGTCGAACGCTTCGACGACCGGGTCCTTGTCTCAGAACAGAAAGTAACGCTGCGCCATCGGCAGGGTTTCGGCCGGTTCACACCAGAGCAACACGCCGTCGGCCTTGACCTGATAGGTCTGCGGGTCGACGTCGATGTTCGGCAGGTAATCGTTGTGGATCAGGTCGGTTTTCTGCACGTCGCGGCAACCTTTGACCACCGCGATTTTCTTCTTCAGGCCCAACGCTTCGGGCAGTCCCGACGCCTGCGCCGCCTGGCTGATGAAGGTCAGGCTGGTGGCGTGCAGCGAGCCACCGTAGCTGGCGAACATCGGGCGGTAGTGCACCGGTTGCGGGGTCGGGATCGAGGCGTTGGCGTCACCCATCAGGCTCGCGGCGATGGCGCCGCCCTTGAGGATCAACGTTGGCTTCACGCCGAAAAATGCCGGACGCCAGAGCACCAGATCGGCCCATTTGCCGACTTCCACCGAACCCACTTCATGGCTGATGCCATGGGTGATTGCCGGGTTGATCGTGTACTTGGCGATGTAGCGTTTGGCGCGGAAGTTGTCGTTGCCTTCGCCGTCCTGAGGCAGCGGGCCGCGCTGCTTTTTCATCTTGTCGGCAGTCTGCCAGGTGCGCGTGATGACTTCGCCGACGCGGCCCATGGCCTGGCTGTCGGAGCTGATCATCGAGAACGCGCCGAGGTCATGCAGGATGTCTTCGGCGGCAATCGTTTCGCGGCGGATGCGGCTTTCTGCGAACGCCACGTCCTCGGCGATGCTGGGGTCGAGGTGGTGGCAGACCATCAGCATGTCGAGGTGTTCGTCGATGGTGTTGCGGGTGAACGGCCGGGTCGGGTTGGTCGAGCTCGGCAGCACGTTGGCGAAACCGCAGGCCTTGATGATGTCCGGCGCATGGCCGCCACCGGCACCTTCGGTGTGGTAAGTGTGGATGGTGCGACCCTTGAACGCGCCGAGGGTGGTTTCGACGAAACCGGACTCGTTGAGGGTGTCAGTGTGGATCGCCACCTGCACGTCGTACTGGTCGGCGACGCTCAGGCAGTTGTCGATGCTCGCCGGGGTGGTGCCCCAGTCTTCATGCAGCTTGAGGCCGATGGCGCCGGCCTTGACCTGTTCGATCAGAGGCTCCGGCAGGCTGGCGTTGCCCTTGCCGGTGAGGCCGATGTTCATCGGGAACGCATCCGCTGCCTGAAGCATTCGCGCCAGGTGCCACGGCCCCGAAGTGCAGGTCGTGGCATTGGTGCCGGTGGCCGGCCCCGTGCCGCCGCCGATCATGGTGGTGACGCCGCTCATCAGCGCTTCTTCGATCTGCTGCGGGCAGATGAAGTGGATGTGGGTGTCGATGCCGCCGGCGGTGAGGATCATGCCTTCGCCGGCAATCACTTCGCTGCTGGCGCCGATGGCGATGGTCACGCCGGGCTGCACGTCCGGGTTGCCGGCCTTGCCGATGGCAGCGATGCGTCCGTCCTTGAGGCCGACGTCAGCCTTGACGATGCCCCAGTGGTCGATGATCAGCGCGTTGGTAATGACGGTGTCGACCACTTCGGCCGCCAGCAACTGGCTCTGGCCCTGGCCGTCGCGGATCACTTTGCCGCCGCCGAATTTCACTTCTTCGCCGTAGGTGGTGAAGTCCTGTTCGACCTCGATCCACAGCTCGGTGTCGGCCAGGCGCACCTTGTCGCCGACGGTGGGGCCGAACATGTCGGCGTAGGCTTGACGGCTTAGTTTCATTTCCTCGTTCCTCGGAACTGAGCTGCAAGCTTCAAGCTGCGAGCTTCAAGTAAAAGCAAAAGTGTGAGCGCCACGAAACTGCCTTTTACTTGCAGCTCGCGGCTTGCAGCTCTGAGCTGCTTTCAGAGGTCACCCATGACCCGCCCGGCAAACCCGAACACCCGCCGGTGCCCGGCGTAATCCACCAGTTCCACCTCGCGGCTCTGCCCCGGCTCGAAGCGCACGGCGGTGCCCGCCGGAATGTTCAGGCGCATGCCACGGCTGGCGTCGCGGTCGAAAGTCAGGGCATCGTTGGTCTCGAAAAAATGGTAGTGCGAGCCGACCTGGATCGGCCGGTCTCCGCTGTTCGCCACTTTCAGGCTGACGGTGCGGCGACCGACATTGAGTTCGATATCGCCGGGATGGATCCGGTATTCGCCGGGAATCATCAGTTCGCTCCTTGCAGGACTTTGTAATAGAGGGCCGTCGGGCGATAGGTGCCGTTCGGGTCGCAGGCGTAATCGGGAATTTCCCCGGCGCGGGTGTAGCCCAGAGCCTTGTAGAAATCTTCGGCGGGGGAGCCGGCCTCGGTATCGAGGTAAAGCATGCCGCGCTTGTACTGACGCGCGGTCTGTTCCAGCGCTTGCATCAACTGCTGGCCGAGGCCGCGCCGCCGGGCGTGTTCACGCACCAGCAGTTTCTGCACCTCGGCACGGTTCAGGCCGTTGGCTTTCTGGCACAGGCTCAACTGGACGCTGGCCTGCACCTGTTCGTCCTTGACCACCACCCACAGCAACACGTTGCCCTTGTTCAGGTTGTCCTGCACATCGTCGAAATAGGCGCGGGCCTGCGTGGCATCAAGGTCGGCCATGAAGCCGACGCTGGCGCCATACCCCACGGCGTCGAGCAGCAGGTCGATCAGGCCCTGACGATAGTGCGCAAAACTTTCAGCGTTGACGCGTCGCAGTTGGGCGGGGTTCATCGGTGTCACTCCTTGTTGGCGGTCGGCGGCTCCGCGCCAGGATTGAGGGTCAGTTGCATGAAGGTCAGATCGAGCCAGCGGCCGAACTTGGTACCGACTTGCGGCATCTGCCCGGTGGTGATGAAACCGGCGCGCTCGTGCAGGCGGATCGACGCGGCGTTGCCGCTTTCGATGGCGGCGACCATGACGTGCTTGTCGCAGGTTTTCGCGCGTTCGATCAGCGCGGTCATCAGTTGCGGGCCGAGGCCGTTGCCGCGCTGGTCGCTGCGCACGTAGACCGAGTGCTCGACGGTGTGGCGGAAACCATCGAACGGCCGCCAGTCACCGAACGAAGCGTAGCCGAGGGTGGTGTTGTCGGCGTCGACGATCACCAGTATCGGATAACCCTGAGCCTGACGGGCGCTGAACCAGGCCTGACGGTTGCCGAGGTCGATGGCGGACTCATTCCAGATCGCCGTGGTGTTGAGCACGGCGTCGTTGTAGATGTCGCGGATCGCCGGCAGGTCGGCGTGCAGGGCATCGCGGATGGTGTAGGTCATGGCACGGCCTCAGACGATCGGTTGGTGGACGGTGACCAGTTTGGTGCCGTCGGGAAACGTCGCCTCGACCTGGATCTCCGGGATCATTTCCGGGATGCCTTCCATCACCTGATCGCGGGTCAGCAGGGTGGTGCCGTAGTGCATCAGCTCGGCCACGGTCTGGCCGTCACGGGCGCCTTCGAGCAGCGCCGCCGAGATGTAGGCCATGGCTTCCGGGTAGTTGAGCTTCACGCCACGGGCCAGTCGCCGCTCGGCAACGAGGCCGGCAGTGAAGATCAGCAGCTTGTCTTTTTCGCGTGGGGTCAGGTCCATCGTTTGAAATCCATTGTCGGCAGTTGAAGAAAATCAGGTGTTCCAGATTCGGGGGGGCAGGGCTTCGCGGCCGAGCAGCGCAGGTCTGAGCAATCGCCAGAGATCGATCAGCCAGGCCCGCGCCAGCAACGCTTCGCTGGCCAGGCAACGGGCGACCAAAAGACCGGGCAACTGCGTCAGATCTCCGCGCACGTCGTGGCCCAGCGAGCGGCAGCGCTCCAGCAGTTCGGCATCGATTTCGCCGGTGACCAGCAACGTCGCAAACACCGGATTGCCATCCAGCCCGATCGGCGAATCGAGCAAGCCGTCATCGCCGACGATGCGCTGGCGCTCATGCCACAACAACCGGCCATCACGGCGAATATCCAGATGTGCCTGGAAATGCCCGAGGTCGAAACGCTCGCCACTGGCCGGCCGCCCGAGGGCTACCACGTCCCAGTAGAACAGCCGCGCATCGCCTTCAAGCTCAATCGAGGTCGAGAGTTCCGCCTGGGCGGCGCTGTAGACGATGGTCTCCTGAGGTAGCCATTCCAGTGTCGCGCCATCGGCGACATGCAGGTTCAGCGACTGATAAGCGGGCCCCGCCGCGCGATACCACTTGGCCGCGCCGGGGCTGGTGATCTGTGCCCAGGCGCCCTGTTCGACGCGGGCGCTGATGTCCAGTCGGTCACCGCCGGCAATCCCGCCCGGCGGGTGGACGATGATGTGCTGGCAGACCTCGGGCCCTTCGGCGTATAGGTGCTTTTGCACCCGCAACGGGCCGAGGTGCCGGCGGCGGGTCGGCCGCGTGCAATCGCCGAAGCGGGCGTAGGCCAGCTCCAGCTCGGCGTGCCAGCTCGGGGTAAACAGGGCAGTCGCAACAGGTAAGTTCATGTTTTCTGATTATCGTTAGGACGCTACAGATTAGACCGTAACCTCAAATAGTCACCAGCCCGCGCACACCTTCGGCTTCCATATTTTCGCCACGGCCCTGCTGCACGATCTCGCCCCGGGACATCACCAGGTATTGATCGGCCAGTTCGGCGGCGAAATCGTAGAACTGCTCCACCAGCAGAATCGCCATGTCGCCACGGGCGGCAAGTTTCTTGATCACCGCGCCGATTTCCTTGATCACCGACGGCTGGATGCCTTCGGTGGGCTCGTCGAGGATCAGCAGACGCGGACGGCTGGCCAGTGCGCGGCCAATCGCGAGCTGCTGTTGCTGTCCGCCGGACAGGTCGCCGCCGCGCCGCTGTTTCATTTGCAGCAGCACCGGGAACAGCTCGTAGATGAACGCCGGCACCTCTTTGGCTTCGCTGCCGGGAAAACGCGACAGCCCCATCAGCAGGTTCTCTTCCACGGTCAGCCGGCCGAAAATCTCCCGGCCCTGCGGCACGTAGGCAATCCCCGCATGCACCCGTTGATGCGGCTTGAACGTGGTGATCGGTTGGCCTTCCCAGTTCACCGCGCCTTCCTTGGCCGGCAGCAGGCCCATCAGGCATTTGAGCAGCGTGGTCTTGCCCACGCCGTTGCGGCCGAGCAGGCAGGTCACTTCGCCGACCTTCACGTCAAAGCTCAGGCCGCGCAGGATGTGGCTACCGCCGTAGTACTGGTGCAGCTTGTCGACTTGCAGCATGTTCAATTCTCCCCGGTGATCGTTCCCACGCTGTGCGTGGGAATGCATCCCGTGACGCTCCGCGTCACATAACGGCGGACGCGGAGCGTCCATGGCGGCATTCCCACGCGGACGGTTCGACGCCTCGACGTGGGAACGATCTGGTGTTGGGTGTTTGTTCGCAGGTTAACGGCCGAGGTAAACCTCGATCACGCGCTCGTTGTCCTGCACCTGTTCCAGCGATCCCTCGGCCAGCACGCTACCCTGATGCAACACGGTGACGTGGTCGGCAATCGAGCCGACGAAGCCCATGTCGTGTTCCACCACCATCAGCGAATGCTTGCCTGCCAGCGACTTGAACAGCTCGGCGGTGAACTCGGTTTCGGCGTCGGTCATGCCGGCCACCGGTTCATCGAGCAGCAGCAGTTGCGGGTCCTGCATCAGCAACATGCCGATTTCCAGGAATTGTTTCTGTCCGTGGGACAGCAGCCCCGCCGGGCGATTGACCGAGGTGGTCAGGCGAATGGTGTCGAGCACTTCGCTGATCCGGTCTTTCTGCTCGCCGCTCAACTTCGCCCGCAGGCTGGCCCACACCGACTTGTCGGTCTTCTGCGCCAGCTCCAGGTTTTCGAACACGCTCAACGCTTCGAACACCGTCGGTTTCTGGAACTTGCGCCCGATCCCGGCCTGGGCGATCTGCACTTCGCTCATCTGCGTCAGGTCGAGGGTTTCACCGAACCACGCCTTGCCGTGGCTTGGGCGGGTCTTGCCGGTGATCACGTCCATCAGCGTGGTTTTGCCCGCGCCGTTGGGGCCGATGATGCAGCGCAGTTCGCCGACACCGATGTACAGGTTCAGATTGTTCAGCGCGCGGAAGCCGTCGAAGCTGACGCTGATGTCTTCCAGGGTCAGGATCGTGCCGTGGCGGGTGTCGAGGCCCGGACCGACGCGTTGCCCGAGGCCGATCGAGTCGCGGCTGGTGCCTTCGTCCTTGTTGGGCTCCACCGGGAAAAAGGCCGGTTCCAGCATGAATTCAGCGCTTGCCGTGACTCTCATGATTCACCTCGTTTCTTCAGCAGACCGATCACACCCTTGGGCAGGTACAACGTCACGACGATGAACAGCGCGCCGAGGAAGAACAGCCAGTATTCGGGGAAGGCCACGGTGAACCAGCTCTTCATGCCGTTGACCACGCCGGCGCCGAGCAGCGGGCCGATCAGGGTGCCGCGCCCGCCAAGGGCCACCCACACGGCGGCTTCGATCGAGTTGGTCGGCGACATTTCGCTCGGGTTGATGATCCCAACCTGCGGCACGTACAACGCACCGGCCAGACCACACAACACCGCGCTCAAGACCCAGACGAACAGCTTGAAACCGCGCGGATCGTAGCCGCAGAACATCAGGCGATTTTCCGCATCGCGCAACGCGGTCAGCACCCGGCCGAACTTGCTGCGGGCCAGCCGCCAGCCGATGAACAGGCTCGCCACCAGCAACAGAACAGTGGCTAGAAACAGCACCGCGCGAGTGCCGGGTTCGGTGATGCCGAAGCCGAGAATCGTGCGGAAATTGGTGAAGCCGTTGTTGCCGCCGAAGCCGGTCTCGTTGCGGAAAAACAGCAGCATCCCGGCGAAGGTCAGGGCCTGGGTCATGATCGAGAAATACACGCCCTTGATCCGCGAGCGGAAGGCGAAGAAACCGAACACCAGCGCCAGCAGACCCGGCGCCAACACCACCAGGCACATCGCCCAAAGGAAGTTGCCGGTGCCGCTCCAGTACCACGGCAACTCGGTCCACGACAGGAAGGTCATGAACGCCGGCAGACCATCACCGGCGGCCTGACGCATCAGGTACATGCCCATCGCATAACCGCCGAGTGCAAAGAACAGACCGTGGCCCAGAGACAGGAGACCGGCGTAACCCCAGACCAGATCCAGTGCCAGGGCGACGATGGCGTAGCAGAGAATCTTGCCGACCAGCGTCAGAGTGTAAGCAGAAACGTGCAGTGCACTGTGCGCCGGCAACAGCGACAGCAGCGGCAGAGCGATCAGCAAGGCGAGCACCACCGCGCCGATGGCGAGGGTGACTTTCGGGCCGGCCTTTTGTGTGGCCGTGACTAGTAGAGGCTGGTTCATCAGTCGATCACCCGTCCTTTCAGTGCGAAGAGGCCTTGCGGACGTTTCTGGATGAACAGAATGATCAGCGCGAGGATCAGGATCTTGCCGAGCACCGCACCGATCTGCGGTTCCAGAATCTTGTTGGCGATGCCCAGGCCGAATGCGGCGAACACGCTGCCGGCCAGTTGCCCGACGCCGCCGAGCACCACCACCAGGAACGAGTCGATGATGTAGCTCTGGCCGAGGTCCGGGCCGACGTTGCCGATCTGGCTCAGGGCCACGCCACCGAGCCCGGCGATGCCCGAGCCGAGGCCGAAGGCGAGCATGTCGACTCGCCCGGTGGGCACGCCGCAGCAGGCGGCCATGTTGCGGTTCTGGGTGACGGCACGCACGTTCAGACCGAGGCGGGTCTTGTTCAGCAGCAGCCAGGTCAGCACCACCACGAACAATGCAAAGGCAATGATCACGATGCGGTTGTACGGCAGCACCAGATTCGGCAACACCTGAACCCCGCCGGACAGCCACGCGGGGTTCGCCACTTCCACGTTCTGCGCACCGAACACCAGACGCACCAGCTGAATCAGCATCAGGCTGATGCCCCAGGTGGCGAGCAGGGTTTCCAGTGGGCGACCGTAGAGGTGACGGATCACCGTGCGCTCCAGGGCCATGCCGATGGCGGCGGTGACGAAGAACGCCACCGGCAGCGCGATCAGCGGATAGAACTCGATGGCATTCGGCGCGTAGCGCTGGAACATCAACTGCACGACGTAGGTCGAGTAGGCGCCGAGCATCAGCATCTCGCCGTGGGCCATGTTGATTACACCGAGCAGACCGAAGGTGATCGCCAGGCCGAGCGCGGCAAGCAGCAGAATCGAACCGAGGGACATGCCACTGAACGCCTGGCCGAGCAGTTCGCCAACCAGCAGTTTGCGCTTGACCTGGGCGAGGCTGGTTTCGGCGGCGGTGCGCACGTTGGCATCGGTTTCGACGCCGGGTTCGAGCAGGCCTTCAAGGCGGGTACGGGCCAGCGGGTCGCCGGTTTCACCGAGCAGACGCACTGCCGCGAGGCGCACCGCCGGGTCGGTGTCGACCAGTTGCAGATTGGCCAGCGCCAGGCTCAGGGCGGCGTGGACGCTTTCATCGGTTTCGCCAGCCAGTTGCCGGTCGAGGAATTTCAGCTGCGCCGGTTTGGCGCTTTTCTGCAATTGCTGCGCGGCAGTCAGACGGGTTTTGGCGTCGGCGGCGAGCAATTGGTGGCTGGCCAGTGCGGTGTCGATCAGACCCCGCAGGCGGTTGTTCAGGCGCAGGGTCTTGGGTTGGCCGTCGACGGTCAACTCGCCTTGTTGCAGGGCGTTGATCAGTTCGACACGCGCCGGATCGGGCTGCGCGGCCCAGGCTTCCAGCAGTTTGGCCTGTTGCGTGGGATTGGCGGCGACGAAGTCTTCGGCGTCGCCTGCATGGGTGGCCATCGGCAGCAAAAGTGCGACGGCCAGGATCAAACGGATAAGGGCAGTGAGCATATGAAATGGCCTTGCGTAGTGATCGTTCCCACGCTCCGCGTGGGAATGCAGTCCGGGACGCTCCGCGTCCCAAAAGCGGACGCAGAGCGTCCATTGAGGCATTCCCACGCAGACGGTTCGACGCCTCGACGTGGGAACGATCAGGTTGAGCGGGTTAACTCAGTTGCTCTTCACCGCATACTCCGGCTTCTTGTCATTACCCGGAATGAACGGGCTCCACGGCTGCGCACGGATCGGCCCTTCGGTCTGCCACACGACGTTGAACTGACCGTCGCTCTGGATCTCGCCGATCATCACCGGTTTGTGCAGGTGGTGATTGGTCTTGTCCATGGTCAGGGTGTAGCCCGACGGCGCGGCAAAGGTCTGGCCGCCGAGGGCTTCGCGGACCTTGTCGACGTCGGTGGATTTGGCTTTCTCCGCCGCCTGCGCCCACATGTGGATGCCGACGTAAGTGGCTTCCATCGGGTCGTTGGTCACCGCTTTGTCGGCGCCCGGCAGGTTGTGTTTCTTCGCGTAGGCTTTCCAGTCGGCGACGAATTTCTTGTTCGCCGGGTTATCCACCGACTCGAAGTAGTTCCACGCCGCGAGGTTGCCCACCAGCGGCTTGGTGTCGATGCCGCGCAGTTCTTCTTCGCCTACCGAGAACGCCACCACCGGTACGTCGGTGGCCTTCAGGCCCTGGTTGGCCAACTCTTTGTAGAACGGCACGTTGGAGTCGCCGTTGACGGTCGAGATCACAGCGGTCTTGCCGCCGGCCGAGAATTTTTTGATGTTGGCGACGATGGTTTGATAGTCGCTGTGGCCGAACGGGGTGTAGACCTCTTCGATGTCTTTGTCCGCGACGCCTTTGGAATGCAGGAACGAACGCAGGATCTTGTTGGTGGTGCGCGGGTAGACGTAGTCGGTGCCGAGCAGGAAGTAGCGCTTGGCGCTGCCGCCTTCTTCACTCATCAGGTATTCAACCGCCGGGATCGCTTGCTGGTTCGGCGCGGCGCCGGTGTAGAACACGTTCGGCGACATCTCTTCGCCTTCGTATTGCACCGGGTAGAACAGCAGGCCGTTGAGCTCTTCGAACACCGGCAGCACCGATTTGCGCGACACCGAGGTCCAGCAGCCGAACACCACCGCGACCTTGTCCTGGGTCAGCAACTGCCGGCCCTTTTCCGCGAACAGCGGCCAGTTCGACGCCGGGTCGACCACCACCGGTTCCAGCATCTTGCCGTTCACCCCGCCCTTGGCGTTGATCTCGTCGATGGTCATCAACGCCATGTCCTTGAGCGATGTTTCGGAGATCGCCATGGTGCCGGACAACGAATGCAGAATCCCGACCTTGATGGTCTCGGCGGCCTGTACGGTCCAGGTCATGCCCATCGCGGCAATGGATGCCGTGAGTGTGAAAGCCTTGATCAAACTGCGACGCTTCATTGTGCGATCTCCATGAACGTTAAAGTTTTTTATGGTTGGCAGATGCGAACGACTGAAGGCTGTTTTGCAAGGGCTGTGCCCAAGCGGGGAATGACGGTGTCCCGAGGGGGATGCCCCAGGCGGGAGGCGCAAGCTGCACCAAAAACAGGCAGGTGAGCATCGTGAGTGCGAAGTGTCTGCGCACAAATGGTGCTGCTCTCTTGTGCGAGTGCGGTACAGATGGATACATAAACGATAAACATGTACTGCGGATCGAAGCGCGGCTGCGCCAACACTCATTCATTCGATATGTCGATTCTTAACCGCAGGATTTGATCATGAATGAAGTACCTGGCCGGACCGGCCGCGCAGCAAGTGCCTTTGGGAAGCCCCGCCTGCCGCGGTTGAGCCCGGCTTTTGTGACGGAAGAAGATGCCGCTTACTGGGCTCACACGCAGATTCCAGTCAAGCCGGACAGGGAATATGGCAGCGTAATCATGCTCAGGCCGGATGGCCTGTTTGTCGCTACAGAACCGGTATCTGGCAGTGTCGACCGTTTTGATTTCGGCACCATTATCGAAGTCGACGCGAGGGGAAGTTACGTACAGCCGCAAGGTTATCGATGTGTTGCAAATCTGCATAACCATGCACCCCTTTATAAGGAGGTACGCAACGCCAATCCCGGGGTGGATGAATTCCACCTGAGGCTGTTCATCAATTTTTTTTCCTATCTGGACTTTGTGGCTGATGTTGCAGCGCGAGGTTTTTTTCCCAGCGCTTACCTGTCCGGGCCCGATGGCGTTCTGCTTAAATATTCGCCCAGCGGTTCGAAAGAAGAGTGGAGTTACTCCCTTTGGCGCCAGGCCGGTTCGCCGCCCGGCAATCCGGTGGGGACATATGACATCGTCAGTACCATCAACAAGTTTGCTGCCGTAGGTGATCTGAGGGTCATTGTTTCGAATGCAGACTGGGGCTACTCCGTCGGTCGCGTGCCGTCTGACTGGAAAGCCGGGAAGGCTTTTTCCGGAGGAGAGGTGACGGAGTTGCCGCTCATGACCCGCGTTTGCGCCAATGCAGAACGCGCTGTTCTTGCCGCGCTCAAGTTCAGGGATGCCAAGACCAGCGGGCTCGTACTTCGAAGCCATTCGGGCAAACACTATGTAGCGACTCATGCAAGGCCCGCCGGATTGGCGGCATGGGATCCGCACAGGTTGTTTCCTGCCGGGAGCGACGGTCAACCGAGGTTACCCCGCGGCTATGTGCTGGAGGGCTTTTACTATGGCTCTCGCCCGGACCCTGGAATGTTTCCTCCCACTCAACACTGGCTCTACGAGAATTTTTTCACGCCGCAGGAAATGGCCCTTGCCATTGCTTGCAACACCCGGTGGCAACAGTTGTCTGCGCCGGGCCAGTCACTGTCGCTGTACATGCTGGCATTGGATGCCTCGATGCTGAAATACACCTTCAGTGGCAGTCGGATCGAAGCAGGAATGAGTGTCGAGAGCTCTGACGGGACGATTCACGACGCAGGCCTGCAGGCCGGACTTCGTAACGGGGCGCTACTTCCCCGTGAATACGTTTCGGTAGTCATGCTGGCCGGGCGTCTGCAGGTGTTGCGCGGAAGCGCACTATGGGCGCGACTCGGTTTGGTGGATGTCGACTGGAAACCATTCGCAAACTTTCCCTGGCCGGTGCTGAGCCAGGAGTTTTTAACCGCCGATGATGCCGTTCGATATGCCCACGAGCAGATTGACCCGCGGCGTGACCGGCAATATGCGGGTTATGTCCTGCAACGCGACAATCGTCGTTTTGTGGTGACCGAACCGCTTGAAGGTGACATCGCCACGCTCAGCCGAGGCGACTTGTATCCCAAGGATAACAAGGGGCGTCCGGTTCTTCCCGATAGCCATCTGCTGCATGCCCGTTACGTGTCCCATGTGGCACTTTCAGAACTCGACTCCGTCGACGTCGCCTCAGTTCCAGGAACGTCGCAGGACACTCCCGGCAACCCTATCGATAGCGATGCCCGCCCCGTTGTACCGAGCCATTTGCCCTTTGAGGGTGAGCCGATGGACCAGCCGACAGATGCCCAGCCAGCAAAGTGGACACGAAACAGTTTCGCCATGAGCCTGCAAATGGTCAGTGTCGACGAAAGCAGGCAGGTTTTCATGGAGGATATCCCTCTCTATGTTTCTGCGGGGCAGGATGGTCTTGTCAGGTTCGAACCCTCTACCACGCAGGATGCCAGGGATTTTCAACAACGTCTGGGCACCACCGGGAATCCGGGTCCCCTGGCGAAAGCGCTGGAAACCAGAACCATCCTGCCGGAAGCGTTCATTCGATTGCAGGCATCAGCCGGTCGGTTGACTGTCTTGCTCGACAGTGACCTGTGGGGGCCGAGAGGCGACATAACGCCTGCCTGGCGTTCGCCCGATGTACCCCAGGCATGGAAACGCCCCGGGACCGTCGCCTTCGGCGCAGTGTGTGCGTCCGCAGATGACGCCAGCGTGTATCGATATGCCCGTGAAGCACGTTTGTATGACACTGAGCGGGCGTGGTTCGGCTTTATCCTCAAACACGTGGATCGTGAGGAGTACGTCGCCACGGAGTTGTTTCCCGTCGATGAGCACAAAGACAACGTCTTCCAGCTGGCAAGCATGTTCGCCTGGCGAAGTGGAGCGCCGTGGTTCCAGTTCCCGGAGGGCTTCGGTCGCCACGCATTGTTTTATTCGCGTCAGCGGGTGAAACATCCGTCGAGCCGCTCTCTTTCCTGGCTGGCGCAGTACTTCATCCCGCCGCAAGACCTTTCCCTTGCGACTTACGATCCCAATCGCCGTCCAGTGGTGGATCCGATCCAGGGGGCTTTGTATATGTCGACGCAGGACGGCGCCTTGCTGAGGTATGAGCGCAGCGACGCCAGTCGACTGTTCAAAAGTAGTGATCCCGAACTCAGTCTGGCTGCAATCAACCAGAAGCTGGCGCGACGCAGGATGCTCCCCGAAGAGTTTGTCCGGCTCGTTGCCAACAGCGGCGAACTCTATGTCCTGCGCACGAGTGCGTGTTGGGACAGGGCAGGGAGGGTCAATACAACCTGGAAACCCAGGATGAATCTTGAGCGCCGCTGGCTCAGTCCGGTATTTCAAAGCCCTGACGATGCGGTGGTCTATATGCGATCCCTCATAACCGGTTCGGCGATCAAGCCCTTTGGTGGCCTGATTCTGAAAAGGTCCGATGGCCTGTATATGGCTACTGCGCCGCTTGAGGTCTCGCGGGAGGACTTCGATATCGCGGAGATTTACCCGGACCAAAGCGAGAAGACCGGATTGTTTCCCTCTGGCTGCCGGGTCATGGCGCGCTACCGATCACGTGTTGCCAGGGGCATGCCGGTTTTGTTGTCGTCGGTCGAAAAACAGGTTTACTTGAACATGTTGTCGGTCGACACGCTGTATACGGCGTTCACCAGAGCCTCGCCGACCGCACTCGATGAGTACCTGTTGAGCCCTGACGGTTCGGTGATCTGCTACCGGTCCGGGCTCCTCGACCGCATTCGCGCCGGTGTGGCCAATGTGCTGACAGACTACAAGGGATTGCCTGCCGATCTGGATGGAAAAAAAATCAGACAGTTCATCCACACGGGTGAATTGAAGCCCGGTGTCTGGATCGATTCCCTGGCCAAGGCAGGCAATTTGCGGGTCATTGTCGGCGGTGACCTGTGGGGGCTTCCTCGTCTGGTGATGCGTTGGGTTCCGTTTTCCACCGATCTGCTCCCCCCGTCGGACTATCACAAGGCCGCGAGTGACCCGGTGTGCAGTCCTTTGTTTATCCAGGCGGACGACGCTGCCCGATACACCCATGAATCAGAGGCAAGCAGACGTGACCAGACCTTTGGATTCATTCTGCGCTCAGGGGATGGCTCGTTCATTGCCACTCTGCCAATCGAGGTACAACGCTCGTCGCTGGCACTGGATCGGGTATTTGTACAAGGACGGTTGCTCGCAGGATTTTCTCTGGAGGCCGTTTATATTCGTGCAGCCTATCCACCCATAGGCGCGCGGGATGATGACATCAGGCATTTCTTTATTTCACCGAACGATATGTACCACGCACGCGTGCAGGCCTTTACCCACCAGGGTTACAAAAGCATTTACATATCCTGTACCGACGGCGCGCTATTGAAACTGACGCTTGATGCTTTTGAGCCTGGGGTGTTTTACGACAGACACGGACAGATCGAACTACGGCCCAACATGTTTGCATCGGCGGATCAGGCTGCGCAGGATGAGCGTGACATCGCCAAGGGGACTTTCATTTTTTCCGATTACGTTCGACGCATGTCCCGAGCCGGTAAGCTGGAAGTCATTGAAACCAGTGCGCACTGGTCGCGTCATGGTTCGGTGGGCGATGACTGGCGGCCACGGATGGTCGATGTGTCTGTCGATGAGAGATGGCGAGCCAACCCTGCGCCGGCACTGGGGCCTGTTTTTCAGCATGCCGACGATGCTGCCCTCCATGCGTGCGAACGTATGGACGACGAACCTGACACCGAAAACGGATACGAAGGCGCAATCCTTGCGAAGGCCGGGGCCGATCGGCATGTCCCGCTGGAGCCTGTTGCTTATTCCGCCTATGAACAAAGTCCGCTGGTGCGAATATTTCGTACCGCCAGGGACGCCGACACCAGTTGGACTCATCCGGTACCGAGTTTTCCTGATGGCTACAAGCTTGTGGCGGCTCATCAGTTTCATTTGTCGGCCAACACGACGCTTGTGCCTGACCCTGATGCGGTACACGCGAATTTCGCCTCGCCGGATCAGGTTCATGCGCATACCCATGAACTGAAAAACAAGGGTTTTGCGATACGGGATTACTACTATTCGACCCCCGACGGAGCACTGCTCAAATACACGCCGGTCTATTCGGATGCCGAGCGGCATCTGCTGTTGACGAAGCCGGTGGTGTTTGAAAAGGGTCGATGGGTCAGCAAGCTGAGTCCCGGCCAGTTCATTTCAAAGCTGGTGGAACTGGGCGAGTTCAGGGTGCTGGTGCCCGGACATTACTGGAAGCAGACGGGAGGTATGGGAACCGGTTGGAAAACCTTACGCCAACAGCCAATGAACCCGGGAGTTGTCCGGCCCAGAGACGAACTCTGATGCTCTGCACCCGTTGACGCGGTGAATGCGTCGCCGCGCGCTTGCAGAGTCAGCGGCGGCGCATCAGAGCGATGAAGAACAGTCCGCCGAGGGCCGCGGTGGCAACACCGATGGGCAGGTCTTCGGGGGCGATCAGTGTGCGTGCGGCGACATCCACCCAGACGAGGAAAACGCTGCCGAGCAACACGCACACCGGCAGCAGACGCCGATGCTCGGCACCGATCATGCGCCGGGCAATGTGCGGCACCATCAGCCCGACAAAACCGATGGAGCCACTGATCGACACCAGCACTCCGGTCATCAGCGAAGCGATCACGAACACCCGCAGACGCACAGCCCGGGCATTCAGGCCGAGGGTGACGGCGGTCTGCTCGCCGGCCATCAAGGCGTTCAGCGGGCGGGCCATGCCGATCAGCAGAAGCAAGCCGAGCAACACGCTGAGCGCCGGCACCGCCAACAACTCCCAGCGCGCCAGACCGAGGCCGCCGAGCATCCAGAACATCACCGCTGAACTGGCGCGGTGATCGCCCATGAACAACAGCAGGTTGGCGATCGCCATCATCACGAACGACACCGCGACGCCGCACAGCAGCAGGCGATCACTGTCCAGCCGACCCTGCCGGTTGGCGATGCCCAGCACCAGAAACATGCTCGACAACGCGCCGATGAACGCCGCAATCGGCAAGGTCAGCAGGCCGACGATTTCGCCGACGTGCAGCACCACGATCACCGCGCCGAGGGTGGCGCCGGAGGTGACGCCGAGCAGGTGCGGATCGGCCAGCGGATTGCGCGTCACTGCCTGCAGCACCGCGCCGATCAACGCCAGACCGGCACCGACCAATGCACCGAGCAACATACGCGGCACGCGGATCAGCCAGACGATGTGTTCCTGGCCGGCGCTCCAGTCCGGCACGCCGAGGCCGAACAGTTTATGCAGCAGAATCCGCCACACCACGTCCACCGGCACCCGCGCCGGGCCGAAACCCAGCGACACCACGCACGACACCAGCAGCACGGCACCGAGGGCGATCAGCAGCAGCGCATAGCGACGATCGATCATTCGCCGTGGAAACCTTTGGCCAGGGTTTCCACCGCCAGCACGTTGTCGATCCCCGGCGTGGCCTGCACGTAGGGGATGACGATGAAGCGCTGGTTCTTGATCGCGTCCACCGATTGCAGCGCCTTGTTCTTCAGCAGGAATTCAATCTTCTGCTCGGCGGTGATTTCGCTGTAGTCGACGATCACGATCACCTGTGGATTACGCTCGACCACGGTTTCCCAGTTGACCCGGGTCCAGCTCGCTTCGACGTCATCGAGAACGTTGCGCCCGCCGGCGGCGTCGATCAGCGCTTGCGGCATGCCGAGGCGGCCGGAGGTCATGGCGCGGTCTTCGCCGCTGTCGTACAGGAACACCCGTGGTTTCTCGGCGGGCAGGTCTTTGCGAACGGCGGCGACCTGGTTTTGCATGTCGGCGATCAGCGCGTTGGCGCGATCCTGCACGTCGAAAATCTTTCCGAGGTTGCGCAGGTCGTTGTAAGTGTCGTCCAGCGTGGCGGCCGGGCGCTTCATCACGAAGGCGCAGGACTCGGTCAGTTCATACACATTGATGCCCAGCGGTTGCAGGGTCTGCGGCGTGAGATCGCCGCCGACGCGCATGCCGTAATCCCAGCCGGCGAAGAAGAAATCGACGTTGGCGTTGAGCAACGTTTCCACCGACGGGTACTTGGCCGCCAGTTCCGGCAGGCCATCGAGCAGCGACTGCAATTCAGGTGTCACCGACTTCCAGCCACTGACGCCGCTGTAGCCGGCCATCTTCGACTTGAGGCCGAGGGCGAGCATCATCTGGGTCATGTTGATGTCGTGACTGACCGCGTGTTTCGGTGCTTGCTTGAAGGTCACTTCACGGTTGCAGCTCTTGATCGTCAGCGGGTACTTCGTGGCCTCGGCGAAGGCGTGGGTGGTGCCCAGCAACAGGGCGAGGCAAAGCAGGGAGCGCACAGTCATGGTCGGGTTATCCAGGTGATTCGCGGGTAGCCGTGGAGGGGGTGTGGATCGATCAATGCTTCGACGCCGAACACGTCGCGCAGCAATTCAACAGTGAGGACTTCTTGCGGCGTGCCGCTGGCTACGATGCGACCGTGGTTGATCACATACAAACGGTCGCAGAACGCGGCGGCGAGGTTCAGGTCATGGATGCTCGCCAGCGTGCCGATCTGCAAACGTTTGACCAGTTGCAGCAGCTCCAGCTGATAGCGCGGATCGAGGTGGTTGGTCGGCTCGTCGAGGATCAGCAGTTGCGGTTGCTGGGTCAGGGCCCGGGCGAGAATCACCCGCTGTTTTTCACCGCCGGACAGCGTGGCGAACGCGTGATCTTCGAAGCCGTCGAGGCCGACGGATTTGAGGGCCTGGGTGGCGAGCTGGCGGTCTTCCAGCGTGTCGCCGTCGAACAGGCCCTTGTGCGGCGTGCGGCCCATGGCGACCACTTCTTC
The DNA here is from genome assembly GCF_900115915.1 of Pseudomonas sp. NFIX49. Lineage (NCBI taxonomy): Bacteria > Pseudomonadati > Pseudomonadota > Gammaproteobacteria > Pseudomonadales > Pseudomonadaceae > Pseudomonas > Pseudomonas sp. NFIX49. The sequence continues at coordinate 559,026 of NZ_FOYE01000004.1, forward strand.
GACGGTCAGGCCGAAGGCGTCGGGGAATTCCTGCAGCACCACGGCGATGCGTTGCGCACACCAGCGTGAGGATTGCTTCCAGACGTTATGGTGGTCGAGTTTGACCTCACCGGTTTCCGGCTGACTGAAGCGGTAGGCGCAGCGCAACAGGCTGGTCTTGCCGCTGCCGTTGGGCCCGATCAGCCCGACGAACTCACCGGCGGCCACTTGCAGCGAGGCGTCACGCAGCTGGAACTGGTGATGACAGTGGCCGTGGCCCAAGGGGGACCAAGCGAGATTAGTGAGGGACAGTGAGGTCATTTCGTTCCTGTTCTAGAAGGTGTAGTCAGCCGTGACAAAGAACGAACGAGGCTCACCCAGAATCCACTGCTGGCCCTCATTGTATTGGCTTTGCGCATACGTTCGGTCAAACAGATTGTTCACCTGCAACCCCAGCGTGGTGTTGCGCAGGGCTTTCCACGACAGCGTTGCATCGACCACGGTGTAGCTCGGCAGCTCGTTGCGGTTGGCCATGTCGGCGTAGCGCGCATCGACATAACGCACGCCGGCGCCGGCCTTCAGGTCATCGGTCAGCGCCTTGCTCAGCCACAGATTGGCAGTGCGGCGTGGCACGTCCACCGGGCGATTGCCGTTGCGCGACACGGGCACGCCGTCGACCACTTCTTCAAAATCGTCGTACTTGGCTTTGACGATGGCGGCGTTGGCCTGCAGTTGCCAGGCGTGCGGCAGTTGCAGATCGAGGCTGGCTTCCAGGCCGTTCGACGATTGCTGGCCGACCTGCTGCTTGAGCGTCGGGTTGCCCGGATCGTCGGTCAGCAGTTTCTTCTTCACGATGCGATACGCCGCCAACGTGAACTCGCCACGCTGATCCCAGAACAGTTGCTTCATGCCGATCTCGGTCTGCCGCGCGTTCGACAGGTCATATTGCTGCTGGCTCGGGCTCAGGGAAATCAAACCGCCAATGCCATCGGTGCTGGTGGCAACCTGGCCGTAGAACGAGGTGTCCTGGGTCAGCGCGAACACCAGCCCGGCCTTCCAGTTGTTGCCGGTCAGGGTCTTGTCGCTCTGGCTGCCATCGACCAGGTTGTTGCGATCCACATGTACGTAGTCGCGGCGTACACCGGTCACCAGCGACCAGCGCTCGCTCAATTGCGTGCGGTTTTCGGCGAACAGCGACATCTGTCTGGTGGTGCTGTCGAACTGATCGCGATACGGATCGGCGCTCTCGAAATAACCGGTTTGCGGGTGATAGCGATCCAGCGGCTGGCCGTTCGGCAATACGTCGTTGAACGGCGAGTTGCTGTCGAGCTGGAAGCGAATACGGTTGTAGTCGACGCCGGTCACGGTCTGGCTGTCGAGGCCGAACAGCGAGTGCTTGAAGGTGAAGGTCTGGCGGTCGCCGAGCTGTTCCTGTTTATGGCCGATACCGAAGTAACCGCTGCGGCTGAGTTGCTGACGGTCAGCGTCGAAGTTGTAGTTCTCTGCGTTCTGCCAGCGGCGTTGGGCCTTGAGGTAGTACAGCTCGTTGCTGGCGCTGACCGCCTCGTTGATCTGCCAATCCGAGGTCAGGCGCGTCCATTGATCGTTGTAGTGCTGCTTGTCGTCGCGCACGTTGTAGTTCTTGTTGCGCAGGCTGTCTTTCAATTGGCCGTTGATCAGTGGCGTGCCGAAGTAGTTTTGCGGGCGCTGATCGCCGTAATCGTGGGCGAGGGTGAAGGTCAGGTCGTCGGTCGCCTGCCAGCGCAGGGCGGCGCTGATGAAGTCGCTGGACGAGTCGCCGCGATCGACCCAGCCGTTGCCGCGCAGGCGGTTGAGGTTGAGGCGATAGCTCAGGGTGTCGGTCAGCGAGCCGCCGCTGTCGAACGCCTGTTGCTGGCGGTCGAGCGAGCCGTAGCCGACCCGCACATGGTTTTCGATTTCGCCTTCGAACGGCTTCTTCGGAATCACGTTGACCACCGCGCCCGTTGCACCTTCGCCGTACAGCACCGAGGCCGGGCCGCGCAGCACATCGACGCGCTCCACCGACCAGGTGTCGACCGGGAACGTCACGGTGCCCATGCCGGTGTACATGCGGTTGCCGTCATACAACTGCATCACCGAACTCTGCCCGGTAAAACCCCGGGCCTGCAACGAAGTGCCGCCATCGCCTGGCGTGCCGGTGCGGCTGATGCCGGTGCTGCGCGACACCGCGTCCTGCACGCTGCGGTCGCCACGGGCGCGGACCTGTTCGCCGCTCAGGCTTTCGACACTGGCCGGGGTTTCCATCGCACTGAGGTTCAGGCGCGAGCCGGCGCTGGTCGGCGTGGTCAGGCTGACGGTCTGGTCGTCATTGGCCGGGGCGGTGATGGTGCCGGTGGGCAGCGTCAGCGGGGCGTTGTCGGCGTGGGCGCTGTTGTTCAGGGCGAACAGACAGAGGCTGGACAAGAGGTACTTGTTCATCGGGGTGGTGAATCACTTCTTCAAAAAGAAAAGCCCGCAGGCTCATGACGGTGCATGGCCGCGGGCAGAGCAGCAAATTTGCGTTATACAGTAACACTAAAAATTGCCGAAGTTTAAGCCCCGGCAGTTTAAAGATCTGTCTGGATCGCGCATCTCGCGTGATTCACGATGAAGTTGAGGCAGATTCAGTTTGCCGGCCCAGACGCGACAACAGCAGCCGATCCAGCAACCACACCACTACCAGCGAAGCCCCTACCAGCGGAAACACCACCGCCAGCACCAGCATGATCGCCACCCCGGTTTTCCATTTCGGCAGATCGTGGCGCAGCGGCGGCACGCCGAATTTGCCCTGGGGCCGACGCTTCCACCAGATCACCACACCGCTGACGGCGCTGAGCAGAATCATCAGGCAGATCAGCAACACGATGATCTGGTTGAAGGTGCCGAACATCTTGCCTTCGTGGAGCATCACGCCGATCTCGGTAGCCCGGGCAACAGCGCCGTATTGCTCGAAGCGCACATCGGCGAGGACTTTGCCGCTGTACTGATCGATGTGCAGGGTCGCGTCGTTGCGTGGGTCGTCGGCGAACACGGCTATGGTGAACACGCCGGTGGCGGTGGTCGGCATTGTGATGCTGTAGCCCGGCTCGACCTTGCGCTCGATCGCGATGTTCTGCACGTCCTGCAGGCGGATGGTCGGCGCGGCGGGGCCGTGTTGCATGCCGCCGTGGGCCATGTGTTCGGCATGGTCGCCGGACATCGGCATCGGGGTGTTTTCCATCGCCCAGGGTACGGTCTGGCGCGCGGCGTTGTTGAGGCTGCCGGCCTCGACGTCGGAGGTCGGCACGTTGTCCCACATCGCCGCCGGGAACACGTTCCACACCTGGGCGTATTGCTTGCCCCAGAAGCCGGTCCAGGTCATGCCGCTGAGCAGCATCACCAACAGCAGTGCGGCGCCCCAGAATCCGGTAACGGCATGCAGGTCACGCCACAGCACGCGGCCGCGACTGCTCAGGCGTGGCCACAGAATCCCCGCGGCCTGACCTCGCGGCCACCACAGGAAAACCCCGGACACCACCAGCACCACGCCCCAGCCGGCGGCCATTTCGATCAGTCGGTCACCGACGGTGCCGATCATCAGTTCGCCATGGATCGCCCGGGCGATGGCTTGCAGGTTCTGCCTGGCATCCTGCTCGCCGAGGATGTCGCCGTGGTACGGATCGACGAATACGTTCAGCTCATGGCCTGCATTGGCCACGACAAACTGCGCGCTGCGCTCGGCATTCACCGGCGGCAGGTACTGGGTGACCTGGCCCTGGGGATAAGCGCTTTTGACCTTTTGCAGCAAGTCGTCGGCCGGCACCGTGTGATGCCCGGCGGGGACGTTCAGCAGGCTGCTGTACATCAGCGAATCGAGCTGCGGCTTGAACAGGTAAATGATGCCGGTCAGGGCCAGCATCACCATGAATGGTGCGACGAACAATCCGGCATAAAAATGCCAACGCCAGGCCAGGTTGTAGAAATTCGGTTTGGGCTGTTTCATCACGTGTGCTCCGCTTGGCTTGGATCTTCTCGTTGTCTGTTGCCGCCCGCTCCCTGAAGGGAGCGAGCGCCCTTCAGGGTTAGAAACTCATGTCCACCTTGGTCCAGAGCGTACGCCCCGGTTCATTGATCGCTTGCGGGTCGTTGGCCGGGTAGCCGAACCCGGCGTTGCCCGCCAGGTTCAGGTGTTCGGCGTAAGCCTTGCCGAACAGGTTGTCGACGCCGGTACTGACCTTCCAGTGTTTGTTGATCCGGTAGGCACCGTTGAGCGAGAACACGCCGAAGCCTGAACTCTTGTCGTAGTCCTTGCCGACCACGTTGCCCTTGTTCTGGTCGATACGGTTTTGCGCGGCGACCACCCTCCACAGTGCGCCGGCGCTCCAGTTGTCTTCGCTGTAGGTGAGGCCGAAACGTGCATCCAGCGGCGGCATCTGCGGCAGGGCCTTGCCGTCGCTGCTGTTCTTGCCCCAGGCGTAGGCCAGGGTCGCATCGGCTTTCCAGTTGTCGGTGAGTTTGTAAGCGGCACCGAGTTCACCGCCCATGATCCGCGCGTCGATGTTCTCGGCGCGGGAAGTGCTCATGCCCATCATCGTCGGGGTGTAGTCGAACAGGATGTAGTCGCGCACCACGCCGATGTAGCCCGAGGCCCACGCTTCGAGGTCGGCGTCCTTGTAGTTCACGCCGAAGTCGAGCTGAGTGGTCTTTTCCGGCTTGATCGAATCGAACGCATTGACCGAGCCGGCCGGGCCGGACTTGGGCGAAAACAGCTCCCAGTAATCCGGGAACCGCTGCGCGTGGCCGAGGCCGGCGTAGAGCGTGGTCGGGCTGTCGGCCAGGTCGTGCTCGAAACGGATGAAACCACTCGGCAGGGTGTCGGCGCGGGTATCGCCAGCGGTCGGGTTCGGCCGGGACATCATTCCCGAGCCGGTGGTCTGGCGATAATCCCTGGCCGAGGCACGGTCGACCCGGGCGCCGGTAATCAGTCGGTCGCGATCGTCGGCGTACCAGGTCATTTCGCTGAACACGCCGTAGTTATGGAAGTCGGCGTCCTTGGTGAACGGCTGATCCTTGTAGGTATCGATGCCCATGCCGCTGCGCTGCCGGTGTTCATTGGTTTGCGCGTCGAGGCCGGTGATCAGCTGGATATCGGCCCAGCGCCAGGTCGCCTTGATCCGCGCGCCGAGGGTACGGCGGTCGACGTTGGACGCCATCGGTCCCGCCATCATCCCGGTGCCGGACGGCGTGCGCAGGGTGTAGTTGTCCATCACGTGGTCGGCGTAGTTGTAGTAGACCTGCGCTTCGAGCTTCTCCAGCACGTCGCTGATGTTGGATTTCTCAAAACGCAGACCGAGGCTTTCACGCAGGAATTGCGAGCCGTCCATGCCGCGCCCGGCATAGCGTGCTTCGCCGTCGCCCTTGCCGGCGGTGAGTTCGATCAGGGTGTCGGCATCCGGGGTCCAACCCAGCGCCACGTCGCCGTTCCACTTGTCATAGCGCGAGGCAACGCTGTCGTTGTTGCCGTCGCGGTAGTCGTCGGAATGCGCGGTGTTGCCGATCACCCGCACATAGCCGAGCGAGCCGCCGGCCGCTGCATCGACGACTTTGTCGAAGCGTCCGTGGGAGCCGGCCAGCACGCTGGCGTTCACCCGGGTGCCGAGCTCGCCGAAGCTTTCCGGCTCGCGGTCGAACAGGATCGTGCCGGCCGAGGCGCCCGGTCCGTAGAGCACGGTTTGCGGGCCTTTGATCACGGTGAGTTTGTCGTAGGTTTCGGGCGAGATGTACGAGGTCGGCGCGTCCATCCGGCCGGGGCAGGCGCCGAGCATCATGCTGCCGTTGGTGAGGATGTTCAGGCGCGAACCGAACATGCCGCGCAGCACCGGATCACCGTTGGTGCCGCCGTTGCGCACCAGGGCGAAGCCTGGAATGGTCTTCAGGTAGTCGCCGCCGTCGCTGGCCGGCACCGGTTGGCGCGGGTCTTTCGGGTTGGTGACGATGGTCAGCGGCGAGCTCGGGGCGATGGCGGTGATCACCGTCGGGCTCAGTTCGTCAGCATGGCCGGCGTGTTCGTCGGCGTGGACCAGCGGGGACAGCAGGACGCCGCAAAGGACGGCGGTAGCGTGCCTGAAACGAACGCGGGATTCGTTCAGAGCAAAGGACGCCGGGGCAGAACCCGGGCGTGGCACAGCAGAAAACCTGGACATGACAATTTCCATCAAACAGTCGTAAACGACACGGCCGGCAGCCTGAAGCTGTCTTCTCAACCGTGTGCAATCAGCGGTGGGTGTTTACGCTGCGACGGGCGGGGCGCGGGTGCGGGCGCCGGGGAAAAAGGTCTGCCGGGCATGGCCCAGACGCGGGGAGGGTGGGGTGAAGGTGTTGACCAGTGGAATACTGAAGGTGGCGAAGCTGCCGCCGCCGGTCAGCGCCGGGCAGTTGAACAGCAGGCTGCAATAACCGCATTTTTCCCATAGCACATGGTGCGAGGATTGCGGCGGACAGTGTTCGGCGGTGGGTTGCGCGGTGTGCCCGGAGTGATCCATCCCCGCCATGTCCATCGGCATGGAGGTCGAGGCGTGCTGATCCATCGGCATCGACTGGGAAATCAGCGGGCCGATGAAAATCATCAACATGGCGAACAGGGCGATCCAGCTGCCGCGGGTCAGGTGTTCAGTCTGACGGCGTTGCAGGGAGGGCCTGGCGCTCAGGGGGCGCATGGGCGGAGTCTGCCGGAACGGTTACTGGGCGTGCGCGTGGGCTTGCGTGGCTTCCGGCGGCTTCTTCTGCACGGCAACTTCGACAGTCACGTCACCGGCCTTTTCGAAGTGCAGGGTCAGCGGGAAGCGCTTGCCGTCGGTCAACAGACTGCGGTCGGTCGGATTCATCAGCATCACGTGATAGGCCATCGGCGCGAAGGTCACGTTTCCACCGGCCGGAATGGCCACGTTCGGCACCTGTTGCATCTTCATCAGATCACCCTGCATCACGTGCTCGTGCAGTTCGGCCGTCGGGGCGATTGGGGAGTCGACGCTGAGCAGGCGGTCAGCCGTCTTGCCGGCGTTGTGAATGATGAAATACGCGGCAACGGTCGGCGCGTTCGGCGGCAGTTCCTGCGACCACGGGTGGGCGATTTCCAGCTCGCCGGCCTTGTATTCGTGGGCATGGGCGAAGCACGCCGGCAGCAACAGCGCAGCGATGACGATGAGTTTGTTCAACATGGCAGTTCTCCAGAACGATTTGAAACGCAGGTCAAATGCGGGAACAAATCAGACCAGAGGAGAGGCGCGGGGATTGAGGCTCGGCCATTGTTGGCGCGGTGTCGGAGTTTGCAGCAAGGCGGGGGCCACGCTGCGATTGCTTTCGTATTGAGCGAAATACAGCTGCGGCGAATGCCCCGGCAACGCCACCACCGGCGCCGATCCGGAACAGCACCAGCAATGCTGCATGGTCGAATGATTGTCACCACTCTGCGGCGCTTTCTGATCGAGGCTGCCGATGTCGATCGCCACCATCTTCGTCCCGCTGCCGGTGCAGAAACTGCTCCACAGCAACTGCTCGGCCGGCGTCTGCGCTGCCTGCGCCATCGCTCCCGTCAACGGCATGGCGAGCATGTTGAACAGCACTGCAAAGCAGGCGATCCAGGCAAATGCGAGCCGGTGTCGGTTCATGGGACAGATCCGTAGGGTGGGCGATCAGGCGCGGCTATTTAGCCTGATCAGGGCCGATAAGTAAAAAAGCGTCGTGCGGTTTGGTGTCGCAGCGCTCTTTCAAGAGAGTGTAGCGGCTCGAATTTGCATTGCATGGGACTTGCATCAACAACTGAAGCTATCGCGAGAGGAAAAAGCTCCGTCCCGATCAAGGTTTTTCAAGAGCCGAGATGACGTCATCAACCGTCGCAAATTCCCGATCGACCCTCGCCAACACCGGCCGCTTCAACACCATTACCGGCACCCCAAGCTCCCGCGCCACGTCCAGTTTCGGCTCGGTGGCGGTGCTGCCGCTGTTCTTGCTGATCAGCACGTCGATCTGCCGGCGTTCGAACAGTGCCCGCTCATCTTCCAGCAGAAACGGCCCGCGGGCGCCGATGACTTCGCAGCGTTCGTTGCCGGGGTAGACGTCGAGGGCGCGCAGGGTCCAGAACTGGTGCACAGGGATTTCGTCGAGGTGTTGCAGCGGTTCGCGGCCAAGGGTGAACAGGGGGCGGCGGAAGGGTTCGAGGGCGGTGATCAGTTCGGCCCAGTCGGCGACTTCGCGCCAGTCATCGCCCGGTTGCGGTTGCCACGCGGGGCGGCGCAGGGCCCAGCAGGGGATGCCGGTGAGTTGCGCGGCGGTGGCGGCGTTCCGGCTGATTTGCGCGGCGTACGGATGGGTCGCGTCGAGCAAAAGTGTGATGCCTTCAGCGCGAATGAACTGCGCCAGACCTTCGGCGCCACCGTAGCCGCCGACGCGCACCTGACACGTCAGATCGGTCGGCACCCGGCCGACGCCGGCCAGGCTGTAAATGTGTTCCGGCCCCAACGTGCGCGCGATGGCCAGCGCTTCAGTCACGCCGCCGAGCAACAAGATTCGCTTCATACAAAGGCTCCCGCATGGCCAACGATGCCGCCCTGACGATCAATCGCAAACACCTCGACCTGCACCTGCGCCGGCACCACGCTACGGGCGAATTCCAAAGCATGGCGGCAGACTTCATCGCCCAGCGCAACGCCCGCCGCACTGGCCATCGCCAATGCCTGCTGACTGGTGTTCGCCCCGCGAATGGCTTGCTGCAAATCGTCGTCGGCACCAATCGCCGCCGCCCATTCGGCCAGTTGCGGCAAGTCGATGCTCGAATGGCGCGAGTGCAGATCCATGTGCCCGGCCGCCAGTTTGCTGATCTTGCCGAAGCCGCCGCACAGGCTGAGTTTCTCCACAGGTACTTTGCGCAGGTGCTTGAGCACCGCGCCGACGAAGTCGCCCATTTCGATCAGGGCGATTTCCGGCAGGTTGTAGACCTGGCGCATGGTGTCTTCACTGGCGTTGCCGGTGCAGGCGGCGATGTGCAGGTAACCGTTGGTTTTCGCCACGTCGATGCCTTGATGGATCGAGGCAATGTACGCCGCACAGGAAAACGGCCGGACGATGCCGCTGGTGCCGAGGATCGACAGGCCGCCGAGAATGCCCAGACGCGGGTTCATGGTTTTCAGCGCCAGGGCTTCGCCGCCCTCGACATTGACCGTCACCTCAAAGCCGCCGCGATAGCCGGTTTCTTCGGCCAGCAAAGTCAGGTGATCGCTGATCATCTTGCGCGGCACCGGGTTGATCGCCGGTTCGCCGACGCCCAGCACCAGCCCCGGCCGAGTGACGGTGCCGACGCCTTTGCCGGCAATGAAGCGGATTCCCGGCTCGGCCATCAGCCGCACTCGCGAATAAAGCAGGGCGCCGTGAGTCACGTCCGGATCATCGCCCGCATCCTTGATGGTTCCGGCTTCGGCGCCGTCTTCGGTCAGCCGGCAGAACTCCAGACGCATCTGCACCTGCTTGCCCTTGGGCAACACGATCTGCACGGCATCCGCCACCACGCCGCCGAGCAGCAGACGGGCAGCGGCGAGGCTGGTGGCCGTGGCGCAGCTGCCGGTGGTCAGGCCGCTGCGCAGGGGCGCGGGTTGTTCGGCGGTTTCGTCACGCATCGAGGGGTTTGACCAGATCGAGCAGGGTAATCGGCAGGGCCTGGCGCCAGGTGTCGAACTCGCCCAGCGGCTGGGCTTGAGCGATGTGGATGCGGGTCAGCTCGCCGCCGTGGCGTTCGCGCCAGCTCATCAAGGTCATTTCACTTTGCAGGGTCACGGCGTTGGCCACCAGTCGGCCTCCGGGTTTGAGGTGTTCCCAGCAGGTGTCGAGCACCCCTTCGCGGGTCACGCCGCCGCCGATGAAAATCGCATCCGGTCGTTCCAGCCCGGCGAGCGCCTGCGGGGCGCTGCCGCGAATCAGTTGCAGGCCAGGAACGCCCAACGCATCGCGGTTGTGTTCGATCAATTGCTGGCGACCGTCGTCAGCCTCGATGGCCAGTGCGCGGCAGCTCGGGTGAGCGCGCATCCACTCGATGCCGATCGAACCGCTGCCGGCGCCGACGTCCCACAGCAGTTCGCCCGGGGTCGGGGCGAGACGGGCGAGGGTGATGGCGCGCACGTCGCGCTTGGTCAGTTGGCCGTCGTGCTCGAAGGCCGAGTCCGGCAGGCCGGCGAGACGCGACAGGCGTGGTGTCTGCGGATCGGCCAGGCACTCGATGGCGATCACGTTGAGGTCGGCAATGAGCGGATCGTTCCAGTCGTTGGCGGTGCTGTCGATCCGGCGTTCGGCGCTGCCGCCCAGATGCTCCAGGACGCTCAGGCGACTGGCGCCGAATCCGCGTTCACGCAGCAACGTGGCAACCGCCGCCGGGCTCTGGCCGTCATTGCTCAGCAGCAACAGGCGCACGCCGCTGAACAGTTGCGCATTGAGGGCGGCAAGAGGGCGGGCCACCAGCGATAACACGCTGACGTCCTGCAACGGCCAGCCCAGTCGGGCGGCCGCCAGCGAGCACGAAGACGGCGCCGGCAAAATCAGCATTTCGGCCCCCGGCACCTGCCGCGCCAGACTTGCGCCAACGCCGTAGAACATCGGATCACCGCTGGCCAGCACGCACACGGCTTCACCGCGACGCTCAAGAACCGGGGCCAGGGAGAACGGGCTCGGCCACAACTGGCGCTCGCCACGGATGCACACCGGCAACAGCTCCAGTTGACGCTGACCGCCGATGATCCGCGAAGCGCCCATCAAGGCGCGCCGGGCATTCTTGCCCAGGCCCTTGAAGCCGTCTTCACCGATTCCTACTACTGTCAGCCAGGGTGACATCTGTAGCCCTCAAAAAAGTGTCCGCAAACGCGCCGTTCCGACGGGCAGACTTTTCATGCCGTCGGACAAAGCAGGCATAATACCGCGCCTTCGCCCGCGAAGCGCCTTTCCCACAGAGCTGCCAGCCCTTGAACGAACGTCCGATGTCCAACGCCATACGCCCCTCGGCCTGCCCGGGGTTGCTGCGTATCGTCCAGGCGCTGGATGGCGGTATCTGCCGGATCAAGCTCGATGGCGGTTCGATCACCGCCGATCAGGCCGATGCAGTGGCCAATGCCGCCGAGGGGTTTGCCGGCGGGGCGATCGAGGCGACCAATCGGGGCAATCTGCAGATACGCGGGATTGGCGAGCAGTCCGCCGCGCTGATCGACAGCCTGCTGGCCGCCGGTCTCGGGCCGCGAACCGCAGCGGGCGACGATGTGCGCAACCTGATGCTCAGCCCCGCCGCCGGCATTGACCGACAGATGCGCTTCGATACCCGTCCATTGGCCGGGCAGATCCTCGAGACCCTGCAAAGCCATCCGCGCTTCCATGAGTTGAGCCCCAAGTTCGCCGTGCAACTGGATGGCGGTGAAGCGCTGGCGATGCTCGAACATCCCCATGATCTGTGGTTGTCGGCATTCGAAGATCGCGGCGACACGCTGCTGGCGTTCGGCCTGGCGGGTTGTCCGACGGATCGACCGCTGGCGGCTGTGGCGCTTGCGCACGGACATGCGCTAGTGGTCGCGGTGCTGGAGTTGTTCCTCGAACTGGCCCGTCCGGAGCAGACGCGAATGCGCCATCTGCTGGATGAATGCCCGGCGCCGGTTTTCCTGGAAAAGCTCGGTCAGCGGATCAATCTGAAGTCAGCCGCTGATTGGCAGCGCGAAGCCGGACCGGAAGGTTTGCACCTCGGCATCCATCCTCAGCCATCGGCTGGTCAGGTCTATGTCGGTGCCGCACCGGCGCTCGGCCGCCTTGATCCGGACATGCTGCGTGGTGCCGCGCAACTGGCCAGAACCTTCGGTGATGGCATCCTGCGTTTCACCCCTTGGCAGAGTCTGTTGTTGCCCGATGTGCGGGAAGCCGATGCGGTTCAAGTGCTCGACGAATTGAGCAAGCTGAACCTGCTGACCCATGTCGAAGATCCCTTGGCGCAACTGATCGCCTGCACCGGCTCCAAAGGCTGCGGCAAAGGCCTGGCCGACACCAAACACGATGCCCGCCGGCTGGCGACGCTGTTGCCACATGCCGTGGATGTGCACCTGTCCGGCTGCCCTCGCTCTTGCGCCGCCGCGCATCGGGCTGTGGTGACTTTGCTGGCAGTCGGCCCCGGTCATTACGACCTCTATTTTCGCGATGCAGCGCTGCCCGGTTTCGGCGCGCTGCACGCTCACAACCTTACTATCGAAGCGGCGGCGAAATTGCTCGCCGCCCGCTCACGGAGCCCCCTTGATGCTTGATTACATCCGCGACGGTCAGGAGATCTATCGCAACTCCTTCGCGATCATTCGCAGCGAGGCCAATCTGGCTCGCATCCCGGCCGACCTGGAAAAACTCGCGGTGCGGGTGATCCACGCCTGCGGCATGGTCGAGGCCATCGACGGGCTGCAATTCTCCGAAGGCGCCGGCAAGGCCGGGCGCGATGCGCTGGCCGCCGGTGCGCCGATCCTGTGCGATGCGCGGATGGTTTCCGAGGGCGTGACCCGTGCGCGCCTGCCGGCCAACAACCAAGTGATCTGCACCCTGCGCGATGACAGCGTGCCAGAGCTGGCGCGCGAGCTGGGCAACACTCGCTCGGCAGCGGCACTGGAACTGTGGCGTCCGCATCTGGAAGGCAGCGTGGTGGTGATCGGCAACGCGCCGACCGCGCTGTTCTATCTGCTGGAAATGCTCGACGCCGGCGCCCCGAAACCGGCGCTGATCCTCGGCTTCCCGGTGGGCTTCGTCGGCGCCGCCGAATCCAAGGCCGAGCTGGCTGCCAACAGCCGTGGCGTGCCGTTCGTGATCATGCAGGGCCGCCTCGGCGGCAGCGCCATGGCCGCCGCTGCGGTCAATGCCCTCGCCACGGAGATCGAATGATGCAGGCTAAAGGACGTTTGATTGGCCTGGGCGTCGGCCCCGGTGATCCGGAACTGATTACCGTCAAGGCCCTGCGCCTGCTGCGCGAGTCGCCAGTGGTGGCGTACTTCGTGGCCAAGGGCAAGAAGGGCAACGCCTTCGGCATCATCGAAGCGCACCTGCAGGACGCGCAGAACCTGCTGCCGCTGGTGTACCCGGTGACCACCGAAGTGCTGCCGGCGCCGCTGTCCTACGAGCAAGTGATCAGCGATTTCTACGATGACGCGGCGCAGGAAGTGGCCGCGCATCTGAATGCCGGCCGCGACGTGGCGGTGATCTGCGAGGGTGATCCGTTCTTCTACGGCTCCTACATGTACCTGCACGATCGTCTCGCCGGCCGCTATGAAGCCGAAGTGGTGCCGGGCGTCTGCTCGATGCTCGGCGGCGCTTCGGTGCTGGGCGCACCGCTGGTGTATCGCAATCAGAGCCTGTCGGTGCTGTCCGGCGTGCTGCCTCACGATGAACTCAAGCGCCGTCTGGCCGATGCCGACGCTGCGGTGATCATGAAGCTGGGGCGCAACTTTCCAAAAGTGCGCGACGTGTTGGCAGAGCTGGGCCTGGCCGAGCGTGCGCTGTATGTCGAGCGGGCGACCATGGCCAACCAGAAAATCGTGCCACTGGATGAGGTCGAGCCGATGTCGTCGCCGTACTTCTCGCTGATCATTGTGCCCGGCGAACGGTGGCAAGGCTGATGACTCATTCCACACCGGCCATCGTCATTCTCGGCCAGGGCGCGCTGGACACGGCCCGTCGCCTTCAGCAGGTCTATCCGGGCGCAAAGATTCACGGGCTCAATGGGCGCGTCGAAGGCGCCGACCTGACTTACAGCGAGTTCGGCGCAACCCTGCGCGAGCTGTATAAACAGGACACGCCGATCATTGCCCTGTGCGCGGCGGGCATTGTCATCCGCACGCTGGCGCCGCTGTTGCTAGAGAAAGGCGCCGAACCACCGGTGCTCGCCGTGGCGGAAGACGGCAGCGCCGTGGTGCCGCTGCTCGGTGGCCTCGGTGGGGTGAACGTCATGGCTCGCGAGATTGCGGCTGCACTTGAAGTGGCAGCGGCGATCACCACCAGCGGCGAGTTGCGTTTCGGCACTTGCCTGCTCAATCCTCCCGGCGGTTATGCCCTTGGCGATCTGGAGCAGGGCAAACGCTTCGTGTCCGATCTGCTCGCCGGCCACAGCGTGCGCATCGACGGTGCCGCGCCGTGGCTTGAGCAGGCGCAACTGCCGGAAGATCCACAGGCGCAGCGCTCGATTCATGTGGGCAGCGATGCCCGCGCGGCGAGCGCCAGTGAGTTGCTGATTTATCCACGCAGTGTGGCGGTGGCGGTCGCTGCCGATGTGGCCGGTCTGCCGGATGCGATTCGCGATGCGTTGCAGCAGGCCGGTGTAGCGATTCAATCGCTGGCCTGTCTGGTGGCGGCTGATACTCAGATGGCCAGTCCGGCGTTGCGTGAAGCCGCGCTTGAACTGGCTGTGCCGTTGCGCTTTGTGGCGCCGGTGAGTGACATCGGTGAGCTGGTTCGCGATGCAGTCCCCGACGCTCGAATCATCACAACATCCCGCGACATTGCCATCGCCGTGGCCGAACAGCCGCTGGATGTTTCGCAGGTCGGCCGTCCACGCGGACGTCTGGCCGTCATCGGCCTCGGCCCGGGCGCGGCAGAGCTGATGGTGCCGGCGGTGAAAGCCGAACTGGCCCGCGCCACCGATGTTCTGGGTTATGAAACCTACGTGCGCATGGCCGGCCCGTTCCGCGACGATCAGGTGCAGCATTGCACCGACAACCGCGAAGAAATGCAGCGTGCCCGTCACGCCTTCAGGCTGGCCGCTCAGGGGCGTTCGGTGATTGTGGTTTCGTCGGGCGATCCGGGCGTGTTCGCCATGGCGGCGGCAGTGCTCGAAGCGTTGCACGAGTCGACGGACCCGGCGTGGCACAGCGTCGATCTGGAAATCCTGCCGGGTGTATCCGCTTCACTTGCTACCGCTGCTCAGGCCGGTGCACCCCTGGGCCACGACTTCTGCGTGATGTCGCTGTCGGACAACCTCAAACCGTGGTCGATCATCGAAAAACGTCTGGATCTGGCCGCCGAAGCGGATCTGGCATTGGCGTTCTACAACCCGATCTCCCGTGCCCGTCCCTGGCAGTTGGGGCGCGCGCTGGAAATTGTCGCGCAACACCGTGTGCCGCAAACACCGGTGGTGCTGGGCCGTGATATTGGTCGTCCGGGGCAGACGCTGCGGGTGACGACCCTTGGCGCATTGACACCGGAGCAGGTGGACATGCGTACGATGGTGCTGATTGGTTCGTCCACCACCTGCACCTTCCCTCGTACCGAGGGCGGAGGGTGGGTGTATACGCCGCGTTGGTATGGTGAGAAGCCGGTCAGTTGATCACGGTGTGGTTGCCAGTTGTTGCAGCCGCTTATAGATATAAATAACAGGGCCTCGAATAAAAGTTCGCGGCCCTGTCTGTTTTTGTCTGGGTTGCAGGTGTTCGTACTTGATGATTGTTAAATTTTCTCTATGGGTGTTGTTGGATATTTCTGTAGAAATTCTTTGAATGGCTTCCTGTTTGTTTGTGAGATTTTTTTGTACTAGTTTTCCGTTCTGAAGTTGTGAGGGTTGATTTTTATTTGCCATGAGCTGGATATTTCTGGCGAGGTTTTTCTGTGTTCGATGGTTTTTTTGTGCAGGTCATTGAATATTTCAAGGAAGGTTGTTTATGCAGGATTCG
This sequence comes from Pseudomonas sp. NFIX49, assembly GCF_900115915.1. Taxonomy (NCBI): domain Bacteria; kingdom Pseudomonadati; phylum Pseudomonadota; class Gammaproteobacteria; order Pseudomonadales; family Pseudomonadaceae; genus Pseudomonas; species Pseudomonas sp. NFIX49. The sequence goes on from NZ_FOYE01000004.1 coordinate 574,715, forward strand.
AAAGTTAAAGCTGCAAGTGTTGGATATTTGGATTTTGTCAATTTGTTCAAGTTGAGTGATCTTGAACAAGCACTGCTGCCGTACAAAAACACCCGGCAATATGATGTTGCCATTCGTTATTATTTTGCCTGCAGCGCTTTGCTTGAATCATCGCGGCTGCGAAATCCGCTGGCGCTGTTCAAACAGGCTCTGGAGGATCTGGAGGATCTGGAAAAGCACCGCGTGCGCCGCGAAACGGAGCAAGAGGAGGCAAACCATTCCGATTCGGATTCGCCCCTGACACTTTCACAAATAAAAGAAAAGCTTGCAAACTTTCAGTCTAATATTCTTTCCAGTGTCGAGAAAGTTAATGCACCGGCGACGCAAGTGCCGAAGATTTTGCACTTTGTGTGGTTGGGTGGAGGCATTGGCGAGATTCAACGCGATTACATTAATCTCTGGAAGCAAGTACTGGTCGGGCAGGGGTATAAAATCAATCTCTGGTATGACAGTGATGCAATGCTTGTCCATCAGACTACTCGCCTTATTGTCGAAGCCGCCAAAGTGCATGCAATGCAGCATGGTGGAGTTGACAGCACCACGGAAGAGAGGCTCGGAGAGGCATATGTAACTCGAGCCATTGTTCTGAAACAGCAAATGTTTGCTCATGTCAATGAGGCCGTTGAAAGCGGTATGTCTGCCGACACTGCCAGGGTGCAATTGTTGAGCAAAGCGTATGGTCAGCAGGAAAAGGATCTGCAATCTCTTAAAGAGCGCAATTTGCAGAGCCTGCAGGCGGTGGCAGGTGGCGATTTGCAGTTGCGCGATTTGGCCGGCGCCTCGCAACCTATGCAATTGCAAGACATTTACGATCGGGAAATGCGCTTGCGCGGCAATCTGGCCGCCGGTTCCGATGTTGTGCGGCTAGAGGTACTGGAGCCAGAAGGCGGAATATATTCGGACGTCGACAATCTTCCGCCGTTGTTGAAGGTGTTGGGGGGGGTGGATATCAGCAAGCTCGGCACGAATGCCGAGCTTGGCATCACTCAACTGCTGTTGGATCACAACCCACACTGGATGCCCGGACGTCAGGCATTGCGCAGTCGTTACAAGAATTATGGCCACTACATCCCCGAGGAACATCGTGCAGCGCTGGAGTCTTTTGCCAAAAGCGCGCCGGATTTGAGTCAAGTCTTCCAGGCACCGAGCGACCTGTTGGCACGCCCCTACATGCTGCGTGCCGTGGCTGAAATGGGTTCAGTGACCAACGCTTATCTGATGGCTCATCCGGGTGCGCCGATGCTGCAGTCAGTGAAGGAGTGCCTGGGCTTTAACTATGCAGTGATCGACTCGGTAGACATGGCCGCAGCGGCCAAAGGTTCAGCACCAGGAGACACCGATGCCAACTACGAGCTGGCGATTGTCGAGATCGAGCGCCGACTCGGGCCTTTAAGCGCATTGCCTAACATGCAAGAGTCGGCAATGTATCGGTTGGCGGTCTCTATCGCCGAGTATCACAGCGACGGTATCCGTCCGAAAAAAGAGGTAACGATTTTCCTGACCGGTCCAGGGGCTATGCGCCGGGGTATGCAGGACTATGAGCGGGCTCATTTCACGCCCAGTGAGGCCGCCGCTTTACATAATGAGGTGGGCATCGAACCGGGAGGTGTGGTCACTCGTTCGAGCGAGGAGGAACAGGATCACTCCTGGAAAGACAACGAAAGCGATCTCGATCAGTGGGTAAAAAATGAAAAACAACGTTGGCATGACGGCCAATACAAAACCCGCTATGCAGGCGACATCGACGAGTTGCTGAAACACACGACCCTCGAATTCGAGCTGGGCTGGCCAGTTATCGAGGGGCGTCATGTGCTCAATACCGACTTGTTGCAACGCATGGCCGAGCGCCTTGGACAGTCTTTTTCCAAGGCGATGATGAGCTGCCAGGACGGCAAGGTTGTGTTCGCCGACAGGCTGCCGCTCAACTTCGAGCATCGTCAGGCCATCCGCAATCAGGACATTCGCCTCCGGCCCCCCGCATCCTTGAGCACTCAGTCTACTCAGGGGCTCGCGCTGGATGAACTGTTGATCGGTCTTGGCAAGGGGACCTGGCAGCTTGCGCACCTCAGTCCGTTGCAGCGTTTGACGATAGGCGCTTTGCTGGGAGCCGAATCGCTGGATGATCAAAGTTTTTCTGCACTGAGCGGTGCAATGGACAATTTGACCAACAGCCTGAGTGAGCGTGGGACGTCCGGGCGCTATGCGGCGATCGAACAGCAACTCTATCGGCGCCTGGCGCCAGCCTTTGTAACGGCCATGGCGAGTGTCGACGATGGCTTTTCGTTGCTTTCGGTCAATGCGCTGAGTCTGAAGAAGGACGCGTTGGCCAAGGCTGTGACGCTGGCCGACTGGGGGCGTCAGGTGGCACAGATCCAACGGCTGGCCATTCAGGAACATCGCGAACAGGTCCAGTTGAAGGTGGAGCAGGTGCTCGATCAGTTCGACGCTGGCACCGTAAAACTGGTGCCTCAGGATTTGTTGATGCACGGGCCGGGTGACAGGGCTGCGGGGCGCTGTTTTCCACTGGCATTGGCGATGAGTGCTGCCCTCACCCAGGGCGAGGGCTCGACCCGACAATTGCGCGAGCGGTTTTACCTGGCGGTGCTGCAGCCGGAGCACTCAGATTCGAGGGCCTTTCTGGGGGCGCTGGAGGAATTGCGTGGGGTGAAAGTCGCAGAGGTGGGCACGGCGCTCGGGCGGGTCGATATGGACAGGGTGGTCGCTACCCTCGAGGAGTCCGCCGGTACCCGAACCCTGATGCTCAACTCGGACAACCACTCGATGCTGGTGGCGCGGAGTTTCAACGGTGTGGCGCACATTTACCACTTCTACGATCCGAACTTCGGCCTGTTCGAATTTGACAACCAGGTGACCTTCAAAACGGCCCTGAATCGGTTTTTCAGGCTCGCAGGCATAGCCCGTCATTACGCGCTGTACGGGAAACCAGACCGACCGTTGTTCGATCTGATCGATGTGCAGGGTGAGAAAGTTGCCGATGTGGACCTGTCGAATGGCACCAAGGTGAATCAGTTGTTCAAGGATGAGCCGTTACCGGACACGCCATTCAGATCCATCCGCCAGCGGCTGAACAGTGCTCACGGCCAATCTCTGGTGGAAAATCCGCGCCTGGGCAAAGCTTTGCTGTCTGCGGACAATGACTGGTGGGCCGAGCAGATTGCCGACGTCACTTCACGCTTGCAGGAGGGCCATGACTCGGTGTCGCCTCTGGTGCCGTTGTTCGACTCGCTGGAAGTGACGTCAGAGGGCAGCTATCGGGTGAGTATGATTGATCCGAAAAGTGGCGAGGTGGTCGCCACGGTCCTCAGCCAGGATGATCGCCTGCTGCGGATCAGGAACTATCTGACGGAACTGTTCTCGGCGCTCGGTGGCAAACGTAGGGTGGACATCGGGGCAGACGCCACCGAGGCTGCGGCAGTACATACGCTGAATGCCGGTTTTGCGGTGCAGGCGTTGATGAGTGCATTGCGCGGGCGCGAAGGCGCAGACCGCACAATGACCACTGCTGTGCAGTGGCACGCCTACGTCAATTACGCGCAACTGGTGCATGGCAACGCAGTTGATGTGGCAGGTCTGATCAGCCTGGTGCAAGCCGCGTTGCGCGATGAAAAACTGATCGCCCGCACCAGTGCAAAGGTGGTCGGCGAAGCTCTCGAGCCATTGAGCGGCAGCACCTTCGGTACCGTGGCCGGACATGTGGCCAACGAGGGTATCGGTGCCGTGCTGGGCCTGGCCAATGTCGGATTCGATATTTATCAGGTGGCGACGGCCCGCAACGATGTCGAAACGGTTACCTATTCTACTCAGTTGGCCTTTGACGCCAGCAGCCTGGCCCTGACCGGTGCGGGACTGGGTGCCGCACTTGCCGGAGCAGGAACGGCGGCAGCGGTGCTGGGGGGCGCGGGGGTGATCCTGGGTGGCCTGGCGGTGGGCGTGGCGGCGCTGGCGCAGAACTTCGCAACGATCGCCGAAGAAGCGAAAGCGGTCGGACTGTTTTTTGCGGAGCTTGAGGACGCTCATCACGGGGCTGGATATCGCTACAGCGGCGAGCAAGGTGCCTGGTTGCCACGACCGTCTCTGATTTTCAATGCAGTGGATCTGGGCACCGGAAAGCTCTCGCTCGACAGCACCCGCCTGTATCCATTGCGCGATCATTTCGGCGTGCCGGAATTCGAGGTCGACTACTCACGAGCCATTCATCTGAGCAATGAACTGGGCTACCCGACCGAAATGAAGTTCGCACCACCGGCCGGGCAAGCCATTGTCCTGCCGGGTACGCCAATGACCTGCTACCGATACGAGTATCAGATCCTGCCATTTGCATCGCAGCGCCACGACAAGGGCTTTGATATTGCCCGGCGTCTGGAAAAGAAAAAAGCGGACGGTCAGTGGCTCTTTCTTTTTTCGTTCTATTCGTTTCCCAGCCACTACATCGTCCATCGGATGTATCCCGATTACCGGCCGACCCAGATCAGCGTCACACTCGACGCCCAGGCGCGAAAGTTGATCGTGCCGGTGATTCCGAAAACCTGGCATGAGCAGATCAGCTACCGGATTCAGGGTGGAGGAAACACATGCACACTGGTGCTCAACCCTGGTGTCAACGTCGAGCTGACGTCATTGGGTAATCAGAAGGACCGCTGGATCATTGCCGCACCGTGGGCCGTCGAGAAGGATATTGTGTTCGGCAGCGACGGGCAGTTCAGTATCAAGGGTTGCCAGTTCAAGGTCACGGCGGTCAACACGCCGGAAATATCCCTGATGATCGAAAATGGCCGAATCTTCAGAATCGCAGGCACCAAACAGCTTGAGTTGCAATTGCTCGAGGAGCAGGCGCCCAAAGGGCTGGACGACCAGATCCTGCAGGATCATCTGCATGCGCTGGCGCGGGCTCATCGACTGGCGTTGCGCTATACACCGATCCACGACTACCTGATTCCATTCGAGAACATCGAAGCACCCCGTTATACCAATGCCTGGTACGACGCCGTGGAGGACCGGATTCTGTATATCCGCAACGATGAGTTCTTCAGCGAAGACAAACAGTTGTCGCTGGTGACTGGCGACACGGTGTTCTTCCATGATCCGAATGAATACGACATTTGCCAGGTCGATGCCGACACAGGGCTGCTCAGCCACCGCTATCGCTTGATGTTCCGGTTCGAGGGTCTCAGCACAATTCGCAGTGTGGAGGCCGATGAACAGGGGGTTGTCCATGTGGTGCAGGAGTATGCCCGTCAGGACGGCACAATCGAGCGCCTGAACTATCTGATCCACAAGGGTGAACTGTGGCTGAGCTCGATCACCCGTGGACTCGAGCCGACTTTCGAGGCCTTGCTCGATGACCGAAAGGCTTTGACTGACTGGGCGCCGTTGCTCGGTGATTGGGTGGAACACAAACCGGTTCTGACTGACAGAGGGTTTGCCACGGTCGACTGGCAGCTCGCGTCTTACGTTTCGATTTGCTGGAAGATTGAAGAGAACGCCCGGGACATGGCTTGGGTTCGCACCCGCGACAATCTGATCATACGCCCGGTACCGCGCCGTCACCGTGACCGCGGATGGCCGGACTCGATCCAGAATCTGAAGGAATTGATGTTGCTGCCGCTGGCCGATGACAGCGATGTATTTGTCATCTACGACCGCCGATTCCAGAAGTTGTGTCGGGTTCAGTTGACCATGACGCAGGGACAGGGACAGGGCCAATGGTCGCACGATTGGGTGCAGCCCGAGCGCCTGAAGCAGGTGACGGCTGAGCACAACGGTTATCAGGCACGGACCGAGGACGGATTGTCGTTCGAAATCGGCACTGACGGTAACGTGCGTTTTGCGGGTCTGGCCGAGCCATGGCTCAAGGGGCGCAGGCATTGGTGGCTGGCGCTCGAAGCCGTAGCCCGGCAGCACGCTGTCGAGCAATTCTCGATTGTCGGGGTTGCCAACGCTACCGGCGATGCGCGGTTGCATGCCTGGTACGTGGATAACCGGGTGTTGTTGTGTGACGCGCCACAGACGCAGATTCGGTTGCTCGGTATGACGCCGGACAATCAGTCGGCATGGTTGTTCGAACCCGAGGGGGGCGAGATCTGGCGCCAGACCTTTATCGATACGCAGCAACTTGAGCAGGCGTTCGCAGAGGGGACGCAATTGTTGCACGCCCGGATGCTGCCCAGGCCGGAGCGCCAATGGACGGCGTGGCGATTTACCGACGTGCGGATTGTCGGTGCTGGCCTTTTGGGCACAACGCAGGAAGGGGTGGTGCTGCAACTGCAGTACCTGGAGCCACCATTGATCAGCGGAGTACAGCACGATTGGCTGGCAGCTCATGGCGAGCATTTGATCAGCGACCTGCAGGCCTTGCTGGAAACCGAAGACCACCGCCCGTTCATTTCGCTCGCGACCCAGGATGCCAGTTTGCAGTGGTATATCGCTGACAGTGCGCGGGTGATCCGGATCCCTGCCGTGGATCTCCCGGTGGATTTCGAGCTGCTGGGCGCCCGACGGCATACCGATCTGGTGTTGCATGAGCCGCTGGAGCGAGTCGTTCAGGGCTATCCGAGCATGCGCCAGATCAAACCACTGGATTATGTCGAGCGCACGGGCGACGTGCTGGTACTCGAAGGGCAGGTGGATGCGTACGATCCTCTGCCGCTGATTCCGGACGACGTGCGTACGCTCGTCCTGCGGGTGGGGCGTGGCTCGATGAAATGGGTACTGGCCGAGGCGCTCATGCGCAAACTCGACTCATTGGTGGTTGACTGTCGTTATCCGCTGGGTGTCCGCCCGCAGGTCATGAGCCGCTTGATCCTGACGCTGGACGATCCACAGAGGCTGGAGGTGGCGATAGTCGAGGATCATCTGATTGTGATCGACCCGGACAGTGGACATTGCGTGTTGGTACGCCATGCGGATGCGCAGGATCTGGCTTTGCGTGGTGATGCCGTGCTGGAGGTCACAGGCCTGCGTCCGTGCCAGGTGTCGACACTGGTGCGCTGGCTCAAGGCGCGCAAGGATGGAGGCGATAGTGTGACGCTGAAAGGCTTGATCGATCAGGCAAGCAAGAAAACCGTCGAGCCTGTCGGTTGATGGATTGGGAGCACTGACGAAAAAAGACCGCCGACGTTACCGTCGGCGGTCTTTTCGTTTCAGGGTTCAAGGCACCAGATAGCCTTTGACCCCGGTAAAGATGATCTGCGCTGCCAGTGCGCACACGAACAGCCCCATCAGTCGGCTGACGATCTGCAAGCCTTGATCACCGAGAATCCGCTCGATGCGGTTCGACAGATAAAGCACGACACCCACGGTAAAGCTGGCGAGGGCGATGCTCATGATCGCAAACAGCTTGTCGTCCCAGTGCGGCTGGCTGACGCCCATCACCAATAGCGCACCGATGGTGCCGGGGCCGACGGTCAGCGGAATGGTCAGCGGAACAATCGTCACGTCCTGCTGCACGTTGTCGGTCTGCACGGCCGACTTGCCCTGCGCCATGCCCAGCGCCGAAATGAACAGCACACTGCCGGCGCCGATGCGGAAGGCGTCCACCGTGATGCCGAACACATCGAAAATCACCCGCCCGAACAGATACAGCAACACGCTCGAGACCAGCGTGGCAACCGCCACTTTCCAGGCCAGGCGGCGTTGTTCCTTGCGCGAATAACCGCGGGTCAGGCTGATGAAGCAGGACAACACGAAGAACGGGCTGTAGAGCACCAGCATCTTCAGGTAAACACTGAATAACACGTGGAGCATGGCGCGGGCTCGCTGGCGGGGAAAGTCGGGGGGAGTCTAACAGGCGCTATCGTGTCTGTCGGCTCACGACGGTTGCGTCGTCGCTCGGTTCTGCTGATCACGCTGGGCCACCCAGTGCTCGATCAGCTCTCGCAGTTGCGACAGCTCCACCGGTTTGGCCATGTGCCCGTCCATCCCGGCCTGGCGCGCGCGTTCCTTGTGTTCGGCGAGGATGTGCGCGGTCAGCGCCACGATCGGCGTGCGGATGCGCTGATTGCCGACTTCCCAGGCCCGCAGTTGCTGGGTGGCGGAGAAGCCGTCGAGGATCGGCATTTCGCAGTCCATCAACACGAGGTCGTAGCGCTGGGCTTTCATCGCCTGCAAGGCTTCTTCGCCATTGCTGGCGGTATCCGGTTGCAGATTGAGTTTGCCGAGCATGCCGCGGATGACCTTGGTGGAAATCGTGTTGTCTTCGGCCACCAGAATGCGGAAGTCGCTCGGCACCTTGACCGGCGCTGCGGGGCTGGCCGGCTGCGGCTGGAACACCACCTGGCCACGGTTGCGCTGGTTGAGCTCGTCGGCGAGCGTGGTCTTGAGCGTGTAGCCGGCCACCGGTTTGGCGAGGATGCGCTTGATCCCCGAATTGCGCGCAATGATCTTGCTTGGCGCATTGCTGATGCCGGTGAGCATGATCAGCAGGATGTCGTGGTTCAGGCTCGGGTCTTCCTTGATCTTGGCGGCCAGTTGCATGCCGGTCATGCCGGGCATGTTCTGGTCCAGCAGAACCACGTCGAAATAGTCGCGCAGGTGCGCCTTGGTGCGCAGCAGGGCCAGCGCTTCCTTGCCCGACGGCACGGCGCTGACGTTCAGGCCCCAGGCGCTGCATTGCTGCACCAGCACCTTGCGGCAGGTGTCGTTGTCGTCGACCACCAGCACGCGTGCGCCTTGCAGCGGGCTGTCGAGGTCCGAGGTCGGGTGCTCCAGGCGATCCGGGTCCAGCGGCAGGGTCAGCCACAACGTACTGCCCTGGCTGGCGCCGCTCTTGATGCCGAACTCGCCCTGCATCAGACGGATCAATTGGCGGGCGATCACCAGCCCGAGGTTGCCGCCCAGACGGTTGGCCGACAGGAAATGCTTGCTGTGCAACTCGGCGTGCATCAGCGCGTCGCGCTCTTCCTGATCCATCGGCTGGCCGCTGTCCTGCACGGCAATGCGCAGGCGTGGGCCGGCGCTGCGTTCGTCGAGGGCGACCACCACCAGCACTTCGCCTTCCTCGGTTTTCTTCAGGGCGTTTTCCAGCAGGCTCAGCAGTGTCTGGCGCAGGCGCGTCGGATCACCACTGATGACCCGTGGCACTTGCGGCTGGATGAAACTGATCAGCTCGACGTTCTGCTGTTCGGCCTTGGCGCGGTAGATGCTCAGGCAATCGTCGATCAGCGCGTTGAGGTCGAACTGCACATCGTCCAGTTCGATCTGCCCGGACTCGAGCCGCGAGATGTCGAGGATCTCGTTGATCAGGGTCAGCAGTTCGTTGCCGGCGCTGTGGATGGTCTGCACGTAGTCGCGTTGCTTGACCGACAGCGGCGTGCCGAGCAGCAGTTCGGTCATGCCCAGTACGCCGTTCATCGGCGTGCGGATTTCGTGGCTGATCTTGGCCAGGAATTCGGCCTTGGCATTGATCTCGGCGTTGCTCGCGGCGAGGTCACGGCTGATGCTGAAACGGCTTTCGGTAATGCTGCGCTGACGTTCTCCGAGGGCGATGCTCATCAGCAGGCCACTGATGCAGATGAAACCCATCAGGGTCATGATCAGGCCTTGCGGCGCCACCAGGGTCAGCCCCAGCAAGGCCGGGAGGATGATCAGCGTGCCGATGTTGAACACCACCATCGCCGCGACGAACAGCCGGGCAGGGCGGTAGCCTTTCTGCCAGTGATAGGAACCCACCAGCAACATGCTCAGGCCGGCCAGGGCGACGAGTGCATAGGTAATGATGTTCAGCGGCAGGGTGTTGACGAACAACAGCAACAGGCTGCAGATCACGATGAACAGAATGTCGCCGATCAGCAGCTTGTTCAGCGGATGCGGGCCGAGCGGTGCGAAAAAGCGGTAGGCGAACATCAGGCCGGCCGGTGCGGTCAGCAGCAGGGCCAGGTAGGCGCCGGGGGTCTGGATCGCGTGCCAGTTCGGCAGCCACGGACCGGCGAGGTTGAGCAGCAGCAACAGGCTCAGGCCCAGCAGCACTTCACAGATGGCCAGCCACAGGCTGCTGCGCGAGCGGGTGTAGGCGTAGCGGATCAGGTTGTGCAGGATCAGCATTGCAAGGCAGCCGAACAGCAGGCCGTAGATCAGCGTCTGGTTGTGATTGGCCGCGGCCATCACTGCCGATTGCAGGGTGATGTACGGGCGCAACTGGTGATCGGAGACCAGTCGCAGGTAGACGTCGAGGGGTTTGTCGCTTTGCGGCAGCGGCAGCATGAAATCGCTGCTGGGCAGCGGTCGTTCCACCTGGGGCTGGGTGGTGCCGGTGTCGCGCTGCTCGATCAGGCGATCGCCGTCGAGGACATACAGATTGAGGTGCGACAGGTCGGGGGCGAAGATCCGCAGCACTTGTTCGTGCTTGCCGGGCGCCAGCCTGAAGCGCAGCCACAAGGCGCCATCGGGTTCGGCCGCGGTGAGGCGGTCAAGCTCGATAGGGCTGAATTGATTGGTGTAGCGGGCGGAGCGGATGTCGCTCAGCTGGAGGTTGCCCTGATCGTCAAGCAATACCGACCAGCCACTGCCTTGCGCGGCCTGGGCCGGGAGCATGCAGAGCAAGGTCAACAGCGTGACGGTGAAACCTATGGCAATCCTGAGCCAGCGCACGGCGAAATCCCTTCGTAGGTTGATGCCAGAATATAACGATGCGCAGCGTCGGAACAGTCCGGCAAGGGCGATGAGCCCCTGCCGGAAACACAGCGTAGCTTATTACTGAGACTCACCGCGTTCACGGGCAATGGCGCGGTAGCCAATGTCGGTGCGGTAGAAGCAGCCTTCCCAGTCGATGGCCTTGGCCAGTTTGTAGGCCTGCTCCTGGGCGGCGCCGACGCTGGCACCCATGGCGGTGGCGCACAGCACCCGACCGCCGGCCGTCACGACGTTGCCGTCCTTGAGCGCAGTACCGGCGTGGAAGACCTTGCCTTCCAGTGCGGCGGCGGCGTCCAGACCGTTGATCGGCGCGCCCTTGGCGTAGTCGCCCGGGTAACCGCCGGCGGCCAGCACGATGCCGACGCTCGGACGTGGATCCCACTGCGCTTCAACCTTGTCCAGCGCCTGAGCCAGGGCGGCTTCGACCAACAATACCAGGCTCGATTGCAGACGCAGCATCACCGGTTGGGTTTCCGGGTCGCCGAAGCGGCAGTTGAACTCGATGACCTTCGGATTGCCAGCCTTGTCGATCATCAGACCGGCGTACAGGAAACCGGTGTAGACGTTGCCTTCGTCGGCCATGCCGCGCACGGTCGGCCAGATCACCTGGTCCATCACGCGCTGGTGCACGTCGGCGGTGACCACCGGTGCAGGGGAGTAAGCACCCATGCCGCCGGTGTTCGGACCGCTGTCGCCGTCGCCGACGCGTTTGTGGTCCTGGCTGGTGGCCATCGGTAGAACGTTCTTGCCGTCGACCATGACGATGAAGCTGGCTTCTTCGCCGTCGAGGAATTCTTCGATGACAACGCGTGAACCGGCGTCGCCAAAGGAATTGCCGGCGAGCATGTCGCGCACGGCGTCTTCGGCTTCGGCCAGGGTCATGGCAACAATCACGCCTTTACCGGCGGCCAGGCCGTCGGCCTTGATCACGATCGGTGCGCCTTTTTCACGCAGATAAGCCAGGGCCGGCTCGATCTCGGTGAAGTTCTGGTAGTCGGCGGTCGGGATCTTGTGGCGTGCCAGGAAATCCTTGGTGAAGGCTTTCGAGCCTTCCAGCTGCGCGGCGCCGGCGGTCGGACCGAAGCAGTCCAGGCCACGGGAGCGGAACAGGTCGACGACGCCGGCCACCAATGGCACTTCCGGACCGACGATAGTCAGGGAAACGTTTTTCTCGGCGAAGTCAGCGAGCTGCTCGAGGGCTAGCACATCGATGGCGACGTTCTCGCACTTGGCTTCAATCGCGGTACCGGCGTTGCCCGGTGCGACGAAAACCTTCTGCACTCGCGGATCCTGAGCCACTTTCCAGGCCAGGGCGTGTTCGCGGCCACCGCTGCCAATGATCAAAACGTTCAAAGAGAGACTCCTTCGGAGAAAGCTGCAAGCTACAAGCTGCAAGCAAGAGCGAGTGTGTGACTCTCGATTACAGCTTATGGCTCTGAATTAATGAGGCTGCAACTGCAAGAAGGAGCGATACCTGACTGCTCTTTCTTGCAGCTTGCAGCTTGAGGCTTGTAGCTGCCGTGTATCAGTGACGGAAATGACGCATTCCCGTGAACACCATAGCGATACCGGCTTCGTCAGCAGCAGCAATCACTTCAGCATCACGCATCGAGCCACCCGGCTGGATCACTGCCGTGATACCGACCTTGGCCGCGTTGTCCAGACCGTCGCGGAACGGGAAGAATGCATCGGATGCCATTACCGAACCGGCCACTTGCAGACCAGCGTGCTCAGCCTTGATTGCGGCGATACGCGCCGAGTTCACGCGGCTCATCTGGCCGGCGCCGACACCGATGGTCTGACGGTTCTTGGCGTAGACGATGGCATTGGATTTGACGAATTTGGCCACTTTCCAGGCGAAGATCAGGTCGTGGACTTCCTGTTCGGTCGGGGCGCGTTTGGTCACCACTTTCAGGTCGTCGGCGCCGATCATGCCGATGTCGCGGCTCTGTACCAGCAGGCCGCCGTTGACGCGCTTGTAGTCCCAGGCCGGAACGCGATCGGCCGACCACTCGCCGCAGGCCAGCAGGCGTACGTTGGCTTTGGCAGCAACGATGGCGCGGGCTTCTTCGCTGACGCTTGGTGCGATGATCACTTCAACGAACTGACGCTCGACGATCGCCTTGGCGGTCTCGGCATCCAGTTCACGGTTGAAGGCGATGATGCCGCCGAACGCCGATTCGGTGTCAGTGGCGTAGGCCAGTTCGTAGGCCTGACGGATGCCGCCTTCGGCGTCCGGGCTCACGGCCACGCCGCACGGGTTGGCGTGCTTGACGATCACGCAGGCCGGTTTGACGAAGCTCTTCACGCATTCCAGCGCGGCGTCGGTGTCGGCCACGTTGTTGTACGACAGTTCCTTGCCTTGCAACTGGGTGGCGGTGGCGATGCCGACTTCGGCAGGCTTGGCTTCAACGTAGAACGCCGCGCTCTGGTGCGGGTTCTCGCCGTAACGCATTTCCTGAGCCTTGATGAACTGGCTGTTGAAGGTGCGCGGGAATTCGCTGCGACCTTCAGTGCTCAGGGTTTCGGCAGCCTGGTTCACGGTGCCCATGTAGTTGGCGATCATGCCGTCGTAGGCGGCGGTGTGTTCGAACGCCTTGAGCATCAGGTCGAAACGCTGAGCGTAGGTCAGGCCACCGGCCTTGAGGTTTTCCAGGACGGTGGCGTAGTCGCTGGCATTCACCACGATGGCCACGTCTTTGTGGTTTTTCGCCGCCGAACGGACCATGGTCGGGCCGCCGATGTCGATGTTCTCGATGGCGGTCGGCAGGTCGCAGCCCGGCTTGCTGATGGTGGCTTCGAACGGGTACAGGTTGACCGCCACCAGATCGATCGGCTTGATGCCGTGCTCGTTCATGATCGCGTCGTCGATACCGCGACGACCGAGGATCCCGCCGTGGATTTTCGGGTGCAGGGTTTTCACCCGACCGTCCATCATCTCTGCGAAACCGGTGTAATCCGCGACTTCCACTGCGGCCACGCCGTTGTCCTGCAGCAGTTTGAAGGTCCCGCCGGTGGAAAGGATTTCCACGCCCAGGGCTTCCAGCTCCCTGGCGAATTCGAGGATCCCGGTCTTGTCGGAAACACTGATCAAGGCGCGGCGGATCGGCAGGCGGGTAGTCTGGTCGGTCATCTCAATTTCCATCAAAAGCAAGGGAAGTCAGCAAAAAAGGCGACCGGTTTTACGCGGGCGCCTTTCTGGTTTGATTGAATGCTTACAGCAGATCGTACTGCTTGAGTTTCTTGCGCAGCGTGCCGCGGTTCAGTCCGAGCAGCTCGCTGGCCTTGGTCTGGTTGCCCTTGACGTAGTTCATCACGCTTTCGAGCAGGGGAGCCTCGACTTCGGAGAGCACCAGGTTGTACACGTCCGTGACGGACGCGCCCTCAAGGTGGGCGAAATAATTGTGCAGCGCCTTCTCGACACTCCCGCGAAGGGTCTGGCCTTCTTCGCTCGGGGTATTGAGGTGCTGTTTCAAATTCACGTTGTCGCTCACGGGTGTTGTTCCACTCACTAAAGTCTCGGTCATCATCGTCATGCGGCCACCCCTTCTCCGTCCCCTGTCAGGCTCTTGTAACGTTCGGCGAAGAACTCCCGAACGTTGGCGCATTGTGTTTCCGTACCATCCAAACGATTGAAGTGGGCGCGAAATTCCCTGGCGCCCGGCAAGGTTGCGAGATACCAGCCCACATGCTTGCGGGCAATTCGCACACCCATCACGTCCCCATAGAAGGCGTGAAGGGCGGCCAGATGCTCAAGCAGAATGCGTTCCACCTCGATCAGCTCCGGCGCCGGCAGTTTTTCGCCGGTACGCAGGAAGTGTTCGATCTCGCGAAAAATCCATGGCCGCCCCTGGGCACCCCGGCCGATCAACAGGCCATCGGCACCGGTCGCGTCGAGCACGTAGCGGGCCTTTTCCGGCGATACGATGTCGCCGTTGGCAAAGACCGGAATCGACACCGCCTGCTTGATCGCGGCAATGGTGTCGTACTCGGCTTCGCCGGTGTACAGGTCGGCGCGGGTGCGGCCATGCACCGCCAGCGCCGTGATCCCGGCCTGTTCGGCGATCTTCGCCACGGTCAGGCCGTTCTTGTTGTCGCGATCCCATCCAGTGCGGATCTTCAGGGTCACCGGCACATCAACCGCCGCCACGACGGCATGCAGGATCTCGGTAACCAGTGCCTCATCCTTCAACAGCGCGGAGCCGGCGGCCTTGTTGCAGACCTTCTTCGCCGGGCAACCCATGTTGATATCAATAATCTGTGCGCCCAGCTCGACGTTGGCCCGGGCCGCATCCGCCAGCATCTGCGCATCGCCACCGGCGATCTGCACCGAGCGTGGCTCGGGATCACCTTCGTGGATCATGCGCATGCGCGACTTGCGGGTGTTCCACAGGCTCATGTCACTGGTGACCATTTCCGAGACTACAAGCCCTGCGCCCAGACGCTTGCACAGCTGACGAAAGGGCTGGTCGGTGACACCCGCCATCGGGGCGAGGATCAAGCCGTTCTGCAATGTATATGGGCCGATGCGTACCGCCGACATAGGACTTCCCTGAAGTGGGGCCGGATCATGAGAGTTCGAAAAAGGGTTGGCATGATACCCGCTCTCGATGACTGGATAAAGGCTGAATTGAACAAAATCTGAACAGTTATTCTGTTATTACCGCCGGTTTGGTTGTGCGGTGTGCAGTCAGAAAATTGCCGTCAATCCGGGAGCGGTGAAGCGCTTCACTCGGGTGAGTGGAAACTCAGGCTGTAGTTCACCGCTTTCGGGCCTGGGTCAAGGATGTCCAGAGCGATATGGATCGGGGTCTGCGGCGGCATTTCCGCCATGCCTTCGAGGTCGCCGTTGAGGTATTCGCCGGGTTTGAAGCGACGACTGGCGATCAGGTGACCGTTGAGGTCAGCGAAGCGCAGCTCCAGCAGCGGAAACGGCTGCGAGAACGGCGCGCGGTTATAAATGATCGCGTCCACCACCAGCGCACCGCTGAATTCCGGGTGGCTGCGCACCACCAGGTTGCTGCTCTTGATCTTGGCGATATCGACCTTGGACGGCACCGTGCAGCCGACTTGCGGGCAGAGTTGCTGGAACCACGGCCGGTATTGATCCTGGCGCGCCAGTTCGTCGAAGTGATAGGCGATGTATTGTCCGCCCAGGCCGGCGGCGGCCAGCACGATGAGCAACAGCCAGAGCAGGCGACGGCCCCAGGGCGAGCGGCGTTTTTGCCAGTCCAGTTGCAGCGGATCATCGGTCAGATCCTGCAAGGCTTCGGCGCGAGCACTGGACTCGACACGTTCGCGTTTTTTGCGCGCAGGTTCGATCAGTGGCAGTTCGTCGTCGACGTCATCGCTGGCTGACAGACGTTCGCGGCGGGCATTCGGGTCGATCGGATCGTGCAGGCGCAGTTGCGGGATCGGCGGTTCGTCGTCGAGATCCACCGGCTCCAGCGACAGCGAGGGTTCGGTGCGTTCCGGTCGGACGGGTTCAGGCTCGACGGCGTCGGGTTCATCTTCGACTTCGGGGGAGCGCTCATCTGCCGGTTCGCTGAACAGGCTGTCCGGCCACGACGTATCTTCCGGTTCGTGGCTGTCGCGGCGGGCGCTCAGGGCGTCCTCGCGTGGGCGGCCAAGCTCGGTGGTCGGCTGGATTTCCCGTTGCTCGAGGCGGGCCAGTTCTTCGTCCAGATCCAGGCTGTCCAGATCCAGCTCGGCGGCGCTCCATTGCTTCTGGCTGATGGCGCGTGGCTCGGGCGTTTCGACGATGGCCGGTGCGTCGGCGGGCGCCGGCTCGCTGATCAACGGTGCCACCGGCGTGACTGCTTCCTTGCCTGCGTGTTGCTCCAGCAATTGCTTGGCGGCATTGAACACTTGCAGGCAGGAGCCGCAACGAACCACCCCGCGGGCCACGCTCAACTGAGCGTGGCTGACGCGGAAACTGGTTTGGCAATGCGGGCACTGGGTGACGAAGCTGTCGGTCATGCGGCGGTCCGGATTGAGCAGGCGGTCATTCTAGCGCCGACGGCCGGTGATGCGCACCCAGCCATCGCGATTGGCGATCGGGTCGAGATCGAAGTCCTGCGCGTAGGCGGCAGCGACTTCGTCACCTTGTTCGGCGAGGATCCCGGACAGTGCCAGGCGCCCGCCGGACTTGACCAGACCGGACAGTTGCGGCGCCAGGGAAACCAGCGGACCGGCCAGAATGTTGGCCACCAGTACGTCGGCTTTGACCTGCGGCAGGTCTTCCGGCAGGTACAGCGGGAACAGTTCGTCCGCGATGTTGTTGCGCCCGGCGTTGTCGCGGGAGGCTTCGAGTGCCTGCACGTCAATGTCGGTGCCGACCGCTTCTTTCGCGCCGAGCAGCAGGGCGGCAATCGCCAGAATCCCCGAGCCGCAGCCGAAATCCAGCACGTTGCAGTCTTTCAGGTCCTGGCCGTCCAGCCATTCCAGGCACAGGGCGGTGGTCGGGTGGGTACCGGTACCGAACGCCAGGCCCGGGTCCAGCAGCAGGTTGACCGCGTCCGGCTCCGGTGCGGCGTGCCAGCTCGGCACGATCCACAGGCGCTGGCCGAAGCGCATCGGCTGGAAACCATCCATCCAGCTGCGTTCCCAGTCCTGGTCTTCGATCACTTCGCTGTGGTGCTCGGGCAGCGGGCTGCCGGTCAGCAGTTCCAGGTGGGCCAGTACCGGGGCGGCTTCGGTGCCGCCCTCGAACAGGGCCAGCAGGTGGGTGTGCGCCCACAGCGGGGTGGTATTGAGTTCCGGTTCGAAGATCGGCTGATCTTCGGCGTCCATGAAGGTCACCGAAACGGCGCCCACTTCAAGGAAAGCGTCTTCGTAGGTTTCGGCTTGTTCCGGGCTGATGGCGAGTCTTACTTGCAGCCAAGGCATGGCGGGCACCTGTGAAAAAGATTGATTGCAGCCTAGCGGCCTGCGAGAAGCGCGCAAGTTTACGCGAGCGCGACGGTTTTGTGGGAGCGGGGAATGTGTGAGCAGATGAAACCTTCGGAAACAACAAAGCCGCCCGAAGGCGGCCTTGTCTGGTGCGGGCTGAAGCTTAGTGCTTCTCGCCAGCCAGCTTGTGCTCGAGGTAGTGAATGTTCACGCCCCCTTTGCAGAAGCCTTCGTCGCGGGTCAGATCACGGTGCAGCGGGATGTTGGTCTTGATCCCGTCGACCACGATTTCGTCCAGGGCATTGCGCATGCGGGCCATGGCTTCGTCGCGGGTCGCGCCGTAAGTGATCAGCTTGCCGATCAGCGAGTCGTAGTTCGGCGGAACGGCATAACCGCTGTACAGGTGCGAATCGACGCGAACGCCGTTGCCGCCTGGTGCGTGGAAATGCTTGACCGTACCCGGGCTCGGCATGAAGGTTTTCGGGTCTTCGGCGTTGATCCGGCATTCCAGCGAGTGACCGCGGATCACCACATCATCCTGGGTATACGACAGCTTGTTGCCAGCGGCGATGCTGAGCATCTCCTTGACGATGTCGATACCGGTGACCATTTCCGAAACCGGGTGCTCCACCTGAACACGGGTGTTCATTTCGATGAAGTAGAAACGACCGTTCTCGTACAGGAACTCGAAGGTGCCGGCGCCACGGTAGCCGATGTCGATGCACGCCTTGACGCAGCGAGCCAGGACTTCCTTGCGCGCGTTCTCGTCGATGCCCGGTGCCGGCGCTTCCTCGAGAACCTTCTGGTGACGGCGTTGCAGCGAGCAATCGCGGTCGCCCAGATGGATGGCATTGCCCTGGCCGTCGGACAGAACCTGCACTTCGACGTGACGCGGGTTGGTCAGGAATTTTTCCAGATAGACCATCGGGTTGCCGAACGCCGCGCCAGCTTCGGAGCGGGTCAGTTTCGCCGAGGCGATCAGGTCTTCTTCCTTGTGCACCACGCGCATGCCGCGACCACCACCGCCGCCGGCGGCCTTGATGATCACCGGATAGCCGACTTCACGACCGATGCGCAGCGCCGTTTCCTCGTCTTCCGGCAGCGGGCCGTCGGAACCTGGAACGGTTGGCACGCCCGCTTCGATCATCGCGTGCTTGGCCGATACCTTGTCGCCCATCAGGCGAATGGTTTCGGCTTTCGGACCGATGAAGGCGAAGCCGGAGTTCTCGACCTGCTCGGCAAAGTCGGCGTTTTCCGCGAGGAAACCGTAGCCTGGGTGAATGGCGGTAGCGCCAGTCACTTCAGCGGCCGCAATGATTGCCGGGATGTGCAGGTAGGAGTGCGCGGCAGAAGCCGGGCCGATGCAGACGGATTCGTCTGCCAGACCCAGGTGCATCAGCTCTTTGTCGGCCTTGGAGTAAACGGCGACGGTCTTGATGCCCATCTCTTTGCAGGCACGCAGAATCCGCAGGGCGATCTCACCGCGGTTAGCGATCAGAACTTTTTCCAACTTCGCAGTCATCAAAGGCTCTCCGCAGTTCAAACGATGGTGAACAGCGGTTGGTCGTACTCAACCGGCTGGCCGTCTTCGACGAGGATGGACTCGATCACACCGCTGGTTTCAGCTTCGATGTGGTTCATCATCTTCATGGCTTCGACGATGCACAGGGTGTCGCCTTTCTTCACGGTCTGGCCGACTTCAACGAAGGACGGCGAGGTTGGCGAAGATTTGCGATAGAAGGTGCCGACCATCGGCGAACGGGCAACGGTGCCGTTCAGCGCTGGAGCAGCAGCGGCAGCTGGAGCTGCGGCAGCAGCAACCGGAGCGGCAGCGGCGGCAGGTGCAGCGGCCGGAGCCTGCATCGGAGCCGGTGCGTAATACTGCTGCGCCGGGGTCTTGCTGTGACGGCTGATGCGTACGGACTCTTCGCCTTCCTTGATCTCGAGCTCGTCGATGCCGGACTCTTCCAGCAATTCGATCAGTTTCTTAACTTTACGGATATCCATGAATCATCAACTCCCAAGGGTCGGTCAGGGGCGTATAGCTTGGTGTTCAAGCTGCTCTAGTGCAGCGTCCAGGGCCAGTCGATAACCGCTGGCGCCAAGGCCGCAGATCACTCCTACCGCTACATCGGAGAAGTAAGAGTGATGGCGGAAAGGTTCGCGTTTGTGCACGTTGGACAAATGCACTTCGATGAATGGGATGCTCACTCCCAGCAGCGCGTCACGTAATGCGACACTTGTGTGTGTAAATGCTGCCGGGTTGATCAGAATGAAGTCCACGCCCTCGCCGCGTGCGGCGTGGATGCGATCGATCAATTCGTACTCGGCATTGCTTTGCAGATACATCAGATGATGGCCGGCTTCACGGGCGCGGCGTTCCAGATCCTGATTGATCTGCGCCAGGGTGGTCGACCCGTAGGTCCCGGGTTCCCGGGTGCCGAGCAGGTTCAGGTTGGGGCCGTGCAGCACCAGTAGCGTTGCCATCTGCGTGTTCCTTGTTATGGGTGAGCCTTCGTCAGAACCCGGCGACTATGCCGCAAAGACTTTGTGACTGTCCAGTTCTCTGCAATAGCCAGCACGATGACCGATGTTTGCGCAAAATATGTGACTGACTGATTAAATCCGGTCATTCGCTCTGGCGACACGTTCGGCGAAGTCGCGGGCGTTGATCTCGCCGATCACCCGCACATCGCGACGTTCCACCCCGTCCTTTCCGAAGAACATCAGTGCCGGTGGGCCGAACAGGCTGTAGCGGTCGAGCAGGGTGCGCTGTTCGGCATTGCTGGCGGTGATATCGAAGCGGATCAGCCGATAACCCTTGAGCCGATCCACGACTGTGGCGTCATTGAGTACTTCGTGTTCGATGACTTTGCAGCTGATGCACCAGTCGGCATACCAGTCGAGCAGCAGCGGGGTGCCGGCGGTTTTCGCTTCGAGCAGTACCCGGTCCAGTTCCGCGGGAGTGCTGACGGTCTGCCACGAACCGTTGTTTTGCGCGATCGAGCCGCTGTCGGCAAGGCGTGCCGAGGCTATCGGATTCAGCGGGTCGGTCTGGCCGCTGAACGCGCCGTACCAGCAGGCCAGCGCATAAAACAGCAGGAACAGGCCCAGCAACTGGCCGAGGCGTTTGCGCGGCGGTTTGTAGACGAATTCCAGCGCGCCGAGGAACAGACCGACGCCGCCGGCCAGCAAGCCGATCAGCAGCAACGTGATCTGTCCAGGCAACACCCGGCTGAGCAAACCGATAGCCAGCCCGAGCAGCAATACGCCGATGCCGTTCTTCACGTACATCATCCACGGACCGCTTTTCGGCAGCCACGCCGCGCCGCCGGTGGCTACCAGCAGCAGCGGCGCGCCCATGCCCAGGCCGAGCATGAACAGCTTCAGGCCGCCGCCCAGCGCATCGCCACTGGCGCTTATATAAAGCAGCGCGCCGGCCAGCGGGGCGGAAACGCACGGCGATACCAGCAGACTCGACACCACACCCAACACCGCCGCGCCCCACAACGAGCCGCCTTCAGTGCGCCCGGCAATCCGGTCGAGACGGCTGCTGATGAAGTGCGGCAGTTTCAGCTCGAATACGCCGAACATCGCCAGCGCGAACACCGCAAAGAACATCGCAAACGGCACCAGCACCCACGCCGATTGCAGCCGTGCCTGCAAATTCAGTTGCGCGCCGAACAGCCCCATCAAGGCCCCCAGCAGCGCGAAGCACGCGGCCATCGGCAGCACATAAGCCAGGGACAGATTGAAGCCACGCAAACCGCCGACCTGCCCGCGCAACACCACACCGGACAGGATCGGCAGCATCGGCAATACACAAGGCGTGAAGGTCAGGCCCAGGCCCGCCAGGAAAAACAGCGCCAGATCACGCCAGTCCCAGCCTGCTACCGGCGCGGACGCACCACTTGGCGCTGCGTTGCCCTCGATGCTCAGGCGTTCGGTTTCCGGTGGATAGCACAAGCCCTTGTCGGCACAGCCCTGATAGGTGACGGCCAGCGTGAACGCTCGGGAATCATTGCGCGGCAGTTCTACATCGAGAATGCCGTGGTAGACCTCGACGTCGCCGAAATACTCGTCGTGTTTCTGTTCGCCTTGCGGCAGTTGTGCGGCGCCGAGTTTCACCTCTGCAGGCTCGGCACGAAACTGGAAGCGATGCCGGTAGAGGTAATAGCCTTCGGAGGCGACGAAGCGCAGTTTGACCGATTGCGGTGTGCTCTCGACCAGGCTCAGTTGAAAGGCTTCGCGCACCGGCAGGAAATCGGCGCTGTTGTTGACCGAGCCCAGCGTGGCGCTGGGTTTGCTGTCGAACAGACCGGCGGCGCCGGCCGGCAGGGCGAAGACGAAAAACAGCAGGCAGAGCAGGCGGCGCATGACAATCTCGCGAATCAAAGGTGCGGGAATGATAGCGGACTTGGCCCTGCGCTGTGTGTCACACGCGGAACGCCTGCACAGCGGTGTGCAACTGGCCGCCCAGCAACAGCAGGTTCTCGCCTTGCTCGCGGCCCTGACCGATGCGTAGCAGATTGGCCCCGCCCAACTGATGGATCCGC
Source organism: Pseudomonas sp. NFIX49 (assembly GCF_900115915.1). NCBI lineage: Bacteria > Pseudomonadati > Pseudomonadota > Gammaproteobacteria > Pseudomonadales > Pseudomonadaceae > Pseudomonas > Pseudomonas sp. NFIX49. The sequence continues at coordinate 596,848 of NZ_FOYE01000004.1, forward strand.
TCGCTGTGATCACGGATCTCGCTGACCGCGCCGCTCTGTTGCGCGGTGATCTCGGCAATGCGGATCGCAGTGTCGGAGATGGTCTGGATCGCGCCGACAATCCTGTCCAGCGCACCATCCGCCGATTGCGCCTGATTGGCCGTGGCCTCGGCGTGTTCGACCTGGGCGCGCATGCCCTCGACCGATTGCCGGGCGGCGGTTTGCAGGCCGGCGATCAGGGTCTGGATTTCGGCGGTGGCGCCGGCGGTGCGTTGCGCCAGCGAGCGCACTTCCTCGGCCACCACGGCAAACCCACGGCCCATTTCCCCGGCGCGGGCGGCTTCGATCGCCGCGTTGAGCGCCAGCAGGTTGGTCTGGTCGGCAATCGAGCGGATCACCGTCAGCACGCCGCCGATGGTCGCCGACTCTTCGGCCAGGTGTTCGATCATTTGCGCATTGCCCTGCACTTCGCCAACCAGCGCGTGCAGGCCGGTGAGGCTTTGGCCAATCACTTGTTGTCCGTGTTCGACGGCCAGTCCGGCATGACGGCTGGCGTCGGCGGCCTGGCGCGCATCGCCGGCCACTTGCTGGATGGTCGCTTCCAGTTCGCCGAGGGAATCACGGATCAGCGCCGTATCGCCGGCCTGATGTTCGGCACCGCTGTGCAAGTCATTGCTCAGCTCGGCGAGGGTGCGGCTGCTGCCGGCCACTTGCTCGGCATTGCCGCGAATGGTCCCGACCAGATCCACCAGATAGGCGCGCAGGCGATTGAGCGAGGCTTCGATGTCGTGCAATTCGCGGTTGGTCTTGCCCAGATGAATGTCGCGACTAAAGTCGCCTTCGGCCCAGGTCGACAGCGCCGGCGCGAGGTTGGTCAGGGTGCGGGCCAGGCGCCGCTGCAGGGTATCGATCAGCAGTGCGATCAGCAGAATCAGACCGATCATCACGCCTTGCATCAGCCGTACTTCGCCCTGGATCTGCCCGTGCTGGGCGCGTACCACCGGTTCGAGGCCGGCGATGGCTTGTTGCACGGCGGCGATTTTCTGGTGGGTTGCGGTGCTCAGGTCGGTGCGTTTCTGGATCTGCTCGCGGGTGCGTGCGAGCTCCGCCGGGTAACGGCCGAGCAAACTGTTGAGTTCGCGTTTGAGACCGACGCCGGCGTCTTCGGCGGCGGCTTTTTCGGTGCTTTCGATGCCCATCAGCGCGGCGAAGTCGTCGCTGCCGGACTCACTGCTGGCGACCACGCCGAGCAAGGGCAGGACATCGATCGTCTGGGCCTGGGCGCGGATGTTGCTGACTTCGCGCTCGACATCGGCGGCCAGTTCACTGCGTCCGCTGCTGACCAGTTTGTCCCGGGCCAGCGACAGTTTGCCCAGATGTTGAGAGGCAATCAGCAGGGGTGTCAGGTAGGTCGCGTTGCCGCCGGCGTAGGTGCTGAGTTGGTCGAGACTGGCGCTCAATTCGCGTTCGGCCTGCAACAGCAGGGCCTGCGGATCGCCGGCCAGTTTGCCGGCGGCCAGCAGGTCGGTCTTGCTGAATTCATCGAGGCCGGTGAGGCTCGGGCGCAAGGTGTCGGCCAGCGCGGGCGGCAGCTCGTCGAGTTCTTTCTGCAACTGATCGATGGCCTGGCTGGCGCTGCTCAGGCGCAGGGCGTCGCCGCTGGTGAGGTAATCCCCGACGTTGCGTGCCACGTCATTCTGAAATTGCTGCGACAGCCCCAGGTAACGCTCCATCAACAGATACGGGCGCTCCAGTGCTTTTTGCGACCACCACAGCGTGGCGCCGAGGGCCACGCAGACGGCGACCAGCAACAGGGTATTGAGATTGGTGAGCAACTTCAGGCGCATGACGGCTACCAACGGCAGAATGGTAAGCGCCTGAATTTATTGCGGTTCTGTTACAGGGTTATGACCGATTGGGGCGATTCCGATGAAAAAGTGGCACTTTGCTTTGAGTCGCGAGCAGTCTGCACCCGATTGCGTCCTTCGCCCTTGGCGCGGTACAGCGCCTCGTCGGCCTGGCTGGCCATCATCAAGCTGTCGGAGTCGTCGTGCATCTCCACCACGCCGGCGCTGAAGGTGCACCACAGATCCTGCGGCTGGGCCGGATAGTGAATCTCGGCAAAGCGCTGACGGATTTCGTCTAACACTTTGTGCGCCGCTTCTATATCGGTGTCGGGCATGACGATGGCGAATTCTTCGCCGCCGTAACGGCCGATGAAGTCGGTCTTGCGCAGACGCTGCTTGAGGAACAGCGCCAGGCTCTTGATCACCCGGTCGCCCATGGGGTGGCCGTGGCTGTCGTTGACCCGTTTGAAGTGGTCGATGTCGAGCATCGCAAAGCTCAACGGCTTGTTCTCGCGGCGGGCGCGGAACGAGCAGTCTTCGAGCAATTGCAGAATGTGCGTGTGGTTGTACAGGCCGGTGAGGCTGTCGCGGACCATCCGTGCCTTCAGGTTGCGCGCGCGGGCGGCGCGGTTGCGCACGGTGGTGATCAGATGGCGCGGCTTGATCGGCTTGGTCAGGAAGTCGTCGCCACCTTCGCTCATGGCGTCGAGCTGTTTGTCCAGATCGTCCTCGGCCGACAGATAAATGATCGGCACGCTCACATAACGGTCGTTGTGGCGGATGACCTTGGCCAACTCGGTGCCGGTGCAGGCGGGCATGTACATGTCGAGGATGATCAGGTCCGGCTGGAAGTCCGCCAGCTCGGCCATCGCGTGGATCGGTTCGATCAGGGTGCGGGTGACGATCCCGGCGCTGTTGAGCAGGCGTTCGGTGTGCAGGGCCTGGGCGCGGGAGTCGTCGATGATCAACACTTTATAGGGTTCGTACTGGGCGACGCAGGTCAGGACTTCGATCTTCTCCAGCAGGCTCGACGCTTCGAGGGTGCCGGTGAGAAATTCCTGGCCACCGGCGCGCACCGCCGCGAGGCGGGTCGGGGTGTCGGTTTCGTGCAGGCTGAAGAACAGCAGCGGCAGCGGTTCTTCCAGACCTTGCTGGGCTTCGGCGGCGAGTTTCAGGCCGACGCCGGCACCGCTGAAATCCACGTCCATGACAATCGCGGCCGGCAGGCGCTCGACCATCGAGGAGCGAAACGCCGACACACTGTCCAGCGCCTGAGCGCTCAGACCGAAAAACTCCAGCTGCTTGGCCAGCCGCTCGGCGCGGTCGTGATCCTGCAGCATCACGTAGATCGGTTTGCGCAGGGGCGGCAGGAAGGTCTGATCAAGCTGATCGCCATGGCGCAGGCCAGTGCGCGACAAGCGCTGCATCAGGCGGTTGAGATCGGTGATCAGGCCGCTGCTCAGGCGTCCGCGATTGGCGTCCACCGCTTCCAGCGACTGGCTGATGTGGCGGGCCAGCTGCGTATGTTCGGGCTGTTCGAAACGCTCGGCAAAACGCAGCAGGCGCAAATTGGCCTCGCTCAGTTCGGCGAGATCGGCAGTGGACCACTCACTGCGTTGCAGGCGCTGCCATATCTCAAGAATCTGACGTGCCTGATGAATTACCCGCTGGGCAAAGTGGTGCTTGAGGCGCTCACGGCTGGGGTCTTCTGGCTCGGTCATATCCTGACTACTAGTTAGGGTGCATGCTGAGATCGACTGGTGGCTCTATGCTAGCACCTCTTTTCCCTTACATGAGTGTCGTACGTCAATAATCTGCGGTACGGCATCATTCAGTTTCTGACTGCCGGGTTTCAATTTGAACCTGATTGTCGGAGAAGTCCCCATCTACCGGGCATTTGCCAATCTGCGCAACCATGAATTTACTGGAGCGCGGGGAAGGGATGGCAGGGTCTTTGTGCTGTCCCGTTGCGGGTATCGGCAGCGCAATGGCGATGAATTCGCTATCGGGGAATCCCTTAGGGCGGTCTGTCCCGGCCTTGTGTCGGGTGGCGAGGCAGCGCCTGTCAATATTGACGGGTGCCCGGTCGAGGCACGTTGTTGTATGGTTGTGGTCGAACCGTTGAACCCAAGATTGAAAGGATATCGCCATGCTGGACTGGAAGAACCGCGCGGGCAGCGCGCCTGAACGTGCCGCCGAGCCCAAGTCGGCCGCCCGCAGCTATGTCGGCGGGCTGTTGTTCAGCCGGGCGCTGGCCACGCTGGTTGCCATTTACCTGTTGGTGACCATTGGCCTGGGTTGGTACTGGAGCCAGGAGCCGGCATTGTTTCCCGTGGCGCAGAACGCTCAGGTTGCCGCCGAGAAAGAGGGCAAGCAGATGGTGGTCGGCTACACCACCGTCGAAACCCTGAAAACCGTTGCCGGCACTTTGCTCGACAAGCCAGGTGGCTACATTTCCAACGACCGTTTCCCGCCTGGCCTGTGGATGGACAACATGCCGAGCTGGGAATACGGCGTGCTGGTGCAGGTCCGCGACCTGACCCGCGCCCTGCGCAAGGACTTCGCCCGCTCGCAGTCGCAGTCGGCTGAAGACGCCGACCTGGCCAAGGCCGAGCCGCGCTTCAACTTCGACAACAAGAGCTGGATCCTGCCGTCGAGCGAGTCGGAATATCAGGAAGGCATCAACTCCCTGAGCCGTTATCAGGCGCGCCTGTCCGACCCGACCCAGAAAAACGCGCTGTTCTACGCCCGCGCTGACAACCTGAACAACTGGCTGGGTGATGTCGGCACCCGTCTCGGGTCGCTGTCGCAACGCTTGTCGGCCAGCGTTGGCCGGGTCAAGCTCAACACCGCGCTGAAAACCGAAGTGCCGGCGGTGGGTGAAGTGCCGCAGGTCGATGAGGAAGTTGTCGAGACCCCATGGATGCAGATCGACAACGTGTTCTACGAAGCCCGTGGCCAGGCCTGGGCGCTGTCGCACTTGCTGCGCGCGATCGAAGTCGATTTCGCCGACGTGCTGGCGAAGAAGAACGCGACCGTCAGCGTGCGTCAGATCATCCGCGAACTGGAAGCCTCCCAGGAGCCGATCTGGAGCCCGATGATCCTCAATGGCAGCGGTTTCGGTGTGCTGGCCAACCACTCGCTGGTCATGGCCAACTACATTTCCCGGGCCAACGCCGCCGTGATCGATTTGCGTCAACTGCTCAATCAGGGCTGAGTCATGGACGAAAGCGCCAGAGAGGCGGCCCACCGCGCCGCCTCGGATGCCGAACAGATCGCCTGGGTAGACGAGCAGGACAACCTGCTCGGCGCCCTGGTGCGTTCTGACCTGCGAGAACGCGGACTGATCGGCCGTGGTACCTACATCATGCTGTTCAACTCCGCCGGTGAACTCTGCGTGCATCGGCGCACGTTGAGCAAAGCCATTTATCCCGGTTACTGGGACGTGGCGGCGGGCGGCATGGTGCAGGCAGACGAGACCTACGCCGAGTCGGCGGCCCGTGAGCTGGAAGAAGAGCTGGGCGTGAGTGGCGTAGAGCTGACGGCCCACGACCATTTCTACTTCGAAGACACCGGCAATCGCCTGTGGTGTTCGGCGTTTTCGGCAGTGTGGGATGGCCCGTTGATCCTGCAGCCGGAAGAGGTGCTCGAAGCGCGTTTCATTCCGGTCGAACAGGTCATGCAGGAAATCCGGCAAAAGCCTTATTGCCCGGACTCTCTGGCAGCCTTGAAACGTTATCTGAAGGCTCAGCAAAGCAACGTCGCAAAGAACACATAAATTGGCGCCGATTGGCACTTAGCAATCGGCGTTTTTGCCGTTACACTGCGCGACCTTTTCAAGCTGCACCGGCCTGCTTTTATTGAAGAACCGGTGCAGTAGCGCTGCCCCTGCCTGAGTGGGGCTTCGCGGTCGATAGCCTTGCCCAAGGCTGCGATCAGTCTTTGTCCTCCCGAGAGGATTGCCGGTGGCCAAAAAAGCCGCATCCTTCGCCGCCCTGGGCGGCCTGGTATTTTCCACCGACGCAGGTCGTCATTGCCCGGAATGCAGCAAGCCGGTGGACGCCTGTATCTGCAAGCAAACCGTGATCCCCGCCGGCGACGGCATTGCCCGTGTGCGCCGCGAGAGCAAGGGGCGTGGCGGCAAAACGGTGACCACTATCACCGGCGTGCCTCTGGCCGAAGACGCACTCAAGGAGCTGGCGACAACGTTGAAGAAGCGTTGCGGCACCGGCGGTGCGTTGAAAGACGGGATCATCGAGATCCAGGGCGACCATGTCGAGCTGCTCCTGGCCGAGTTGGTCAAGCACGGCTTCAAAGCGAAGAAGTCCGGCGGCTAGCAGCCTCTGTGAAACCCACCGGCGGCTTGATTCAGCTCCAGAGTCCCTGGGCCTGACGTCGTTTCCATGGTTTTCACAGAGCCTGTTCATGACCGGTTTCTAAACTCAACGCTGTCAGCGCGGTCTACCGCCGCGCTGACGAACCGTCATTTTCATTCTTTAGACTGCGCCGGCCTGCGATCAGGCGACGCACTATGACTTCTTTATAGGGGACTTCGATGTCCGTACGACGCACACGCAAAGACGATGGCAGCCAATGGACAGTTGCGGACAGCCGCAGTGTTTACGGGATTCGCCATTGGGGGGCCGGGTATTTCGCGATCAATGACGCCGGTCGCGTCGAAGTTCGTCCGAACGGCCCGAGCAGCTCGCCTATCGATCTGTTCGAACAAGTCGACCAACTGCGCAAGAGTGGCTTGTCCCTGCCGCTGCTGGTGCGTTTTCCCGACATCCTGCAAGACCGCGTCCGTCAGCTGACCGGCGCTTTCGATGCGAACATCGAGCGTCTGGAATACCAGAGCAAATACACCGCGCTGTACCCGATCAAGGTCAACCAGCAGGAAGCGGTGATCGAGAACATCATCGCCACCCAGAACGTTTCCATCGGTCTGGAAGCCGGCTCCAAGCCTGAGCTGCTGGCGGTGCTGGCACTGGCGCCGAAGGGCGGCACCATCGTCTGCAACGGTTACAAGGACCGCGAGTTCATCCGTCTGGCGCTGATGGGTCAGAAGCTCGGCCACAATGTATTCATCGTGATCGAGAAAGAATCCGAAGTCGGTCTGGTGATCGAAGAAGCCGCCTCGCTCAAGGTCAAGCCACAGGTTGGCCTGCGCGTGCGTTTGTCGTCGCTGGCGTCGTCGAAGTGGGCAGACACCGGTGGCGAAAAATCCAAGTTCGGTCTGTCGGCGGCGCAACTGTTGTCGGTGGTCGAGCGCTTCCGCGCGGCGGGCCTGGATCAGGGCATCCGCCTGCTGCACTTCCACATGGGTTCGCAGATCGCCAACCTCGCTGACTACCAGCACGGCTTCAAGGAGGCGATCCGTTACTACGGCGAGCTGCGCAATCTGGGCCTGCCAGTCGATCACATCGACGTCGGCGGCGGTCTGGGTGTGGACTACGACGGTACCCACTCGCGCAACGCCAGTTCGATCAACTACGACATGGACGACTACGCCGGTGTCGTGGTCGGCATGCTCAAGGAGTTCTGCGATGCGCAGGCCCTGCCGCATCCGCACATCTTCTCCGAAAGCGGTCGTTCGCTGACCGCGCACCACGCGATGCTGGTGGTGCAGGTTACCGACGTCGAGAAACACAACGACGAAATCCCGTTGATCGAGAACAAGGAAGCGCTGCCGGAAACCGTGCAGTGGCTGGTTGACCTGCTGGGCCCGACCGACATCGAAATGGTCACCGAAACCTACTGGCGTGCCACTCACTACATGAGCGACGTGGCCGCCCAGTACGCCGACGGCAAACTGACCCTGGCCGAGAAAGCCCTGGCCGAGCAGTGCTACTTCGCCGTATGCCGTCGCCTGCACAACTCGCTGAAAGCACGTCAGCGTTCGCACCGTCAGGTGCTGGACGAACTCAACGACAAGCTGGCCGACAAGTACATCTGCAACTTCTCGGTGTTCCAGAGCCTTCCGGACACCTGGGCGATCGATCAGGTGCTGCCGATCATCCCGCTGCACCGTCTCGATGAGGAGCCGCTGCGTCGTGCCGTTCTGCAAGACCTGACCTGCGACTCCGACGGCAAGATCAACCAGTATGTCGACGAGCAGAGCATCGAGACCAGCCTGCCGGTGCATGCGCTGAACGAAGGTGAAGATTACCTGCTGGGGGTGTTCCTGGTCGGCGCCTATCAGGAAATTCTCGGCGACATGCACAACCTGTTCGGTGACACCGACTCGGTGAACATCTACCAGAACGCCGATGGCAGCGTGTATCACGCCGGCATTGAAACCCACGACACCATCGAAGACATGCTGCGTTACGTGCACCTGTCGCCGGAAGAGCTGATGACCCACTACCGCGACAAGTGCGCCAGTGCCCGCATCAGCGCCAGCGAGCGCACTCAGTTCCTCGATGCGTTGCGCCTGGGTCTGACCCGCTCTTCCTACCTGTCTTCCTGAGGCCAGGTTCCGCTTTCATCTGGTTGTCTGAAATTGTTCCGCCCACCGTGGACGTTTCAGATAACCGGGTGAGACGCTTCTTTTTCTCTTCGCGAAACGGCCTGCTTCCAGGCCAGCAAAGTGACGTCGTCTGCTTTTCGCGTAGGTCATTTCCGAATTTGTAGTTCGGCTCTCTACTCGGCCATGGGTCTCGGCGAGAATCCCCGCCCGCCCCCCTGTAGAGAATCCCCCCATGTTCGATCCAGCCGACGAGCCGTCGTTTCGTCTCGATGTAGCGGGCCTGTCCGACTCGCTTGAAGTCTTGGCATTTACGGGTTGCGAAGCCATCAGCGAGCCTTTTGCGTTCGAAGTCGATGTGCTGGTCGATGATCCGCACCTGGACCTGGCCGGACTGATGTATCGATCGGCGCACCTGTGTTTCGGGCCTTGTGGCAATGGTGTTCACGGACAGTTGCACAGCCTTGTCCAGCATGAGCAAGGAGGCGGCGCCCGGTTGTGCCGGGCGCGGCTGGGGCCGCGGTTGAGCTGTCTGGGCCTGCGCTACAGCCAACGCATCTTCAGTGACCGCTCGGTACCGCAGATTCTTGATCAGGTACTCAGAGAGCACGGCATCAGTGGCAACTGGCGCCGGTTCGATCTGCAAGGTGTGTATCCGCCCCGGACATTCTGCACCCAGTACGGCGAGTCGGATCTGCAACTGGTGCAACGGTTGTGTGGGCAGGCACGCATTCACTATCACTTCGAACATGGGAGCCGGGGGCATTGCCTGGTGTTCGGGGATGACCCGGCCCTACTGCCACGCGCCGGAAACCTGCGATGCGAGAGCGAGGATGGAGAGCCGTCGCCGACAGTGAGCCGCTGGCAACTGGGCGAACATGTGCGGCTGAACGCAGAATGCTCGCGGCGCACACGTACGGCGCAGGGGCATTCCGATTCGCCAACCCTGCGCAGTGGTCACTGGTTGACGATTTCCGGCCAGCCCCTGGCAGACGTCAATGCGCACTGGCTGGTGAGCCGAATCGAGCATCGGGCCGATCAGTCACTCGAGCCGCCCTACAGCAACAGGATTTTTGCCGCTGACCAGTTGTCGGTGCCCAAGTCATCCATTGACCACCAGGGGGCGCGCATGTGCAGCCCGCAGCGTGCGTGGGTAGTGTCGGTCGAGGAAGAGCAACCTGATGCCGTGCGGCCGGTGGCCGTTCAGTTCGACTGGCTTTATCAGGGCGAAGGTGCCCGCCCCAGCCACTGCTGGTTGCCGCTGGCTCCGGCGTTGGCCGATACGCCGATGGCATCATTCAAGGACGGGGTAGAGGTGGTGGTGAGCTTTCTGGAAGGTGACCCTGAACAGCCCGTGATCAGCGGCGTCTTGCAGGTCCCGGCTCTCGCCGAAGTCGTTGAGGATGACGCGCAGTCACCTCTGCCCGAGCGCCTGGATATCGTCGGAGTGCCTCAATGGTTGAAAGCGGCCGAGCCTTTGTTGTTGCTGTGCCTGATACCGGGGGGCGGCAGTTATCGCCATTGCGCGGCGTCACTGTGCAGCTGTCGATTGGTCGCCGGGCTCAAAACGAGCGACGGAAGATGAGCGTCGCGGCCCCCGGGCAACATGCGCAGTGGTTGTTGCTGGACATCGCACAGGCACCCCAGGCAGTGAAGGTGTTACGCCAGGGATTCTCCAGTGTGCACAGCCTGCAGCTGTTTGACGGTACCGAGTTTCAGCCGGTCAGTGAGCAAGGACCATGGCTGATCGACCTGCGTGATTGCCCGGCGCTATCGGCGCTCTGCCACACCGATCCCATGACCTGGCAAGGGCTGCTGCTGGGCAGCGAGGTCTCGGCGCAGACACTGCGCGAACACTTGCAGCGGATGCTGACCGTGTCCATCGGCCTCAATCACCGGGCGCTGCTCAATTTCTACAATCGGCAGACCGCCAGTTACTTTTTCGATGCCTGCGATGCCCGGCAACTGAGCTGCTGGCTCGGGCCGATCGGATGGCTGCGCTGGTTCGGCGGCACGTGGGCCGATCTGGCTGCTGGCAGTCAGGGCTGGCAGCAACTGCGCAATCCGGGGCTGGCCGTGGAGCCCCTGCGCATCGAGCAAAGCCTGACCCGTCAACAGCGAGAACGATTGCATCGTTGCCTGCTGGATCAGCATGTCTGGCGCTGGAGTCAGGCGACGGGAAACAACTTTCGGCTGATATCAGCCTTTCAGGAACAAGGTCTGGCGCTGGGCTTCAGCGAGCAGACGCTGCTGGACGACTGGTTGTGGCTGCGTTTGCTGCATCCGCGTGCCGAGCTGATGCCGCTGCCGCAAGGTTTGACTCCGCGAGAACGACTCGAACTGTTGCGTCGGCGCTGGCTGAACGATCCGTCATGAAGCATCGCTTCAGTGAGCGGCACCGTTGAACCAGCCATCGGTGCGTCGCAGCCACCACGCCAGTCCCCCGAGAGTCAGGCTGCGCAGCACCATGAACAACAGGAACGAAATCCACAGGCCGTGATTGCCCAGACCTTGCAGCGCCCAAGCGACAGGCAGCAGCAGGATCACGGTCGCCAGCATGCCGTTGCGCATTTCCCGGGCGCGGGTGGCGCCGATGAACAGGCCGTCGAGCAAGTAGCTCCAGACCGCGATCAACGGCAGCACGGCCAGGTAGGGCAGGTAAATGAACGCGGTTTCGCGCACGCTCTGGATGTCGGTCTGCATTTCGATGAACAGGTGGCCGGCCAACAGAAACAGCGCGGCAAAGCCCAGGCTCGCCAGCAACGACCAGCCGCCGGCAACCACCAGCGAACGGCGCAGGGCCAGACGATCACGGGCGCCGATGGCGTGGCCGCACAGGGCTTCGACGGCGTGGGCCATTCCGTCCAGTGCGTGGGCGGTCAGCAGCAGGCCGTTGAGCAGCAGCGCATTGGCCGCGACCGTGGCATCGCCGAGTCGCGCGCCCTGCACGGTGATCAGGAAAAACACCGATTGCAGAGCCAGACTGCGGATGAAAATGTCGCGGTTGACCGCCAGCAGCGGACGCCAGCTCTGCCAGACTTTCAGAGCAGCCCAGGCGATGTGACCGGGATAGGCGCGCAAGGCTCTCCGAGTCATCCACAGGCCGAGCAGGGCGCCGCTCCATTCGGCGATTACCGATGCGCGGGCCGAACCGACCACGCCCCAGTCCAGGCCGATGACGAACCACAGGTTGAGCACGATGTTGATCAGGTTGGTGCTCAGCAGAATCGCCAGCGGCGCCCGGGCGTTCTGGGTGCCGAGGAACCAGCCGACCAGCGCATAACTGGCCAGCGCCGCCGGCAGCCCGAACAGGCGGGTGTGGAAGAAGTCACGGGTCAGCTGATCCAGCTCCGCCGACGGTTGCATGAAGTGCAGCGCGACCCCGCTCAGTGGTACGCCCAGCGCTCCGAGCAGCAGCGCCAGCCCCATCGCCAGCAGCAGGCCTTGAAGCAATATCTGCCGCAAGGCCGCGCCGTCGCTGCGCCCGGCGGCCTGGGCGGCGAAACCGGTGGTGCCCATGCGCAGAAAACCCATGGCCCAGGCCAGAAAGGTGTACAGGCTGGCGCCAACCGCCACAGCGCCCAGTTGATGAGCGTGGGGCAGGTGACCGATGACGGTGCTGTCGACCAGCGCCACCAGCGGCACGGAAATGTTGGAGAGGATCATGGGGGCGGCGAGGGCCCAGACCCGGTGATGGGTCGGGCGGTCGCGCCAGTCGGCGATCAGGTTGGACATGCGGGCTCCTTGGGGAGCGGCATTGTAACGGGAGGCGTCAGTGAATGATCCAGCTCAGCAGCCACAATCCCAGCAGCAACCAGATGATCCCGGCGATGATCGAGGCATTCATGAACGCGCGGATCGCCGACCACAGCAGCATCAGGCCGACGATCAGCGCGATGATGCTGATGATCGACGTGTCCATGCCCAGCGCCTTCGACAGCCCGTCGACAAAGTTGCCCCCGGCGTTGCCCAGCAGATTGAACAGGCCGCTGAGGCCATCGACGATGAAGCGGATGATCGAGCCGAGCGCCTGGCCCAGCCATTCGAAAAAGCTTTCTACCTGCATGTCTGTTTCCTGATGAAAGAGCTGAGCCTTGGGCCGCAGCCGGTGCGGTCGAGTTCCCTGCAAGCATAGAGGGTTTTAACGGGCGACTGGCGCTTGCCTTCGCTCCGCATCCCCCCGAAGCTATACGCCTTCAGGAGAGCCCGATGAACCTTGTTGAACTGACCGAACGCCTGCACGCCATTCGCGACCGCAATGACTGGCGGCAATTTCACAGCCCGAAAAACCTGGCCATGGCCGCCAGCGTGGAAATGTCCGAACTGGTGGAAATCTTCCAGTGGCTGACCGAAGACCAGTCCCGCCAATTGCCGGCGGACAAACTCGCCCACGCCGGGCAGGAAGTCGGCGACATCGTCCTTTATCTGTTGCTGCTGTGCAGCGAACTGGGGCTGGACATGAATGAAGTGGTGCGCAGCAAACTCGCCGACAGCGAACGGCGGTTCAGCTGATGAGCGACCGTCATTTCGATCAGCTGGCGACCCGTTTCGCCGAAAAAATCTACGGTGGCGCCAAAGGCGCGATCCGCCTCGCCGTGTTGCAGGCCGACCTCGCCGAAGCCTTGCCGGATCGTCCGTTGCGGGTGCTGGATATCGGTGGCGGCCTGGGCCACATGTCGCTGTGGCTGGCCGAGCGCGGGCACCAGGTGACCTTCACCGAGCCGGCCGAACCGATGCTCGAAGGCGCCCGCCAGCGCTTTGCCGAAGCCGGGCAAAGCGCGACGTTCATTCAGGCGCCCTGGCAGGAACTGCTCGGCCAGCTCACTGAACCCTACGATCTGGTGCTGTGCCATGCGGTGCTGGAATGGCTGGCCGAGCCCCACGCGATTCTGCCGGTGCTGCATCAGTTGACCAAGCCTGGCGGCTGGCTGTCGCTGGCGTTCTACAATCGCGATGCGCTGATTTACCGGAACCTGCTCAAAGGCCATTTCAAGAAAATGCGCAGGAACGACCTGGCCGGCGAAAAGCAGAGCCTGACCCCGCAGCAGCCACTCGATCCACGGGAACTGGCGACGCAACTCGCCGGGTTGTGGCAGGTCGAAACCCAGAGCGGGGTGCGGGTTTTCCACGATTACATGCCGATGGAATTCCAGGCCCGCGCCGAGTTGATTGATTTGCTCGAGATGGAGCTCGCCCACCGTCGTCACCCAAGCTTCGCCGGGCTTGGGCGCTACTTGCACTGGATCTGCCGGCCGATCTGATCGGAGCGAGATATGAAAGGTCATTCAGGGTTACTGCTGATCTGTCTGGGGTTGGCCGCCTGCCAGGGCAGCAACCCTTACGTGGCGCAGTCACGACCGTTGCCGCCGGCCCCACCGCAAGCGGCGACCACCTTCGACCGCAGCGCTTATCCCGCGCCCCCTCGTGACTACGGGCGCTATCGCAGCTGGGCATGGCTCAACGGTCAACTCCCACCGGGCACGGCCTGGGCGGATTCGGCGCAAGTGGCCGAGGCCGTCAGCAGTGCGCTGGACCAGCGCGGCCTGCGCCCGCTGCATGACAATCGCCCGGCCGACCTGCTGGTCAGCGCCAACCTGAGCCTGGAAACCCGCCTGCGTCAGGTGCAGGACGATTACGGTTACTACGGCGGCGGATACGGCGGTTATGACCGTTACGGCCGGGGTTACGGGATGTACAACACAGTGCCGATCGTTCGGACCTATCAGGAACAGGTCGTGGTGGTGCGGGTCGATCTGTTCGACGCCGGCAGTGGTCAGCCGGTCTGGAGCGCCAGCGCCGAAACCGGCACCCAGGGCACGCAAAGTGATCGCACCGATGCGATTCGGGAGGCTGTCGAAAAGGCCATGTCGGCGTATCCTCCCGGTTAGCCTTCTGCAAATGAAGGCGCCCTCAGGTTCATGTCTTTCACCGGAGAAAAACCATGTTCCGCCGTCTTGCTTTACTGGTCGTGGCCGCGCTGCTCAGTGCCTGCGCCTCGAACCAGGTCAATCATGATTTCGACGCCAGCCGCGACTTTGCCGCTTACCGCAGCTGGAGCTGGAAAGACCCCGCCCTGCAATACCGCCCCGATGATCCACGGATCAAGAGCGACCTGACCGAACAACGCATCCGCCAGGCCGTCGCCGACCAACTGGATCAGCGGGGCCTGCGCCCGGCCGCCTCGGGCGCCCGAGGTGATTTGAATGTGCAGACCTACCTGATCGTCGAGGACCGCCAGCAACAGGTGACCACCAACTACGGCGGCGGTTGGGGTGGCCCGTGGAACGGTTACTGGGGCGCGCCGATGTACAACGAAACCCGCAACATCACCTACAAGGTGGCGACCATCCAGGTCGATCTGCTCGACGGCAAGGACGGCAAACTGGTGTGGCGCGGCAGCGACGAGCAAATACTCAGCCGCACGCCGAACCCGGCGGATCGCAGCAATGCCATCCGTGAAACCGTGGCGCGGATTCTGTCCAACTATCCACCGCGTTGAGTCTGTTGAAAAAGTACGGGAGCCAAATGGCTCCCGTTTTTTATGGGCGGGTGAAAATGGCGCGTTGCCAGCAGTGTTGCCTGGGCCTGTCTACACTCATACCCATCCATGGAGGTTGCGCCCGGCCGTGCGCCGGCAAAGGAGTGCGCCATGTCGCGTCATTCGCAGTGCAGGGGGCCAGCCCGGCAGCGGGGAGCCATCGGCCTGATGGCGGCCGCCACCCTCAGCCTGGCGCTGGTCCTGATGCTGCTGGTCGTGGACAGCGGCCGCTTGTACATGGAACAACGCAAACTGCAGCGCCTGGTGGACACCGCCGCCCTCGAAGCCGTCAGCCGTGGCGGCAATTGCCTGCCGGGGCTCACCGCCGCCAGTTACGCGGGGCAAAGCGCGACACGCAACGGGTTTGTCGCCAATGCCAACAACGTGCTCGTAATCGATTGCGGAAAGTTGGCGACAGCCGCCACCGGTCTGCGCACTTTTACGGTGGACGCCACGCAATCAGAGGCGGTCAAGGTCGCGGCCAACCGTACTGTCACCACCAGTTTCGCCGGCGGTGTGCAGGCGTTGTTCAGTGGCACACCCGTCAGTCTCAACACCGTGCTTTACGCTTCGGCGGTGGCGGCCAAACCCAAGCCGACCGTCGCTCAGTTGAACATCCGCAGTAACCTGACCAGCATCAGCACCG
Source organism: Pseudomonas sp. NFIX49 (assembly GCF_900115915.1). NCBI lineage: Bacteria > Pseudomonadati > Pseudomonadota > Gammaproteobacteria > Pseudomonadales > Pseudomonadaceae > Pseudomonas > Pseudomonas sp. NFIX49. The sequence continues at coordinate 612,324 of NZ_FOYE01000004.1, forward strand.
CGCAATCGAACATCCTCAATCCACTGTTTTCCGGGCTGCTTGGCGGTAACGTCAACCTGACAGCCTTGGGCTGGGAAAGCCTGCTCAACACTGACATCAACCTGCTTGGCTACCTGAATCAACTGGCGATCAACCTCAACGTGGCTGCGGGCAATTACAGCCAGTTGCTCAATACCCAGGCCACGGTGACGCAACTGATCCAGGCCGCGATTACGGCGGTCCAGCTCAACGGCGCCACCGCTGAAGTGATTACCGCGCTGGGCCAGCTGCAAGTGGCGGCGATCAATGCCGCGCCGGTCAAGCTCGGCGACATCCTGCAATTGCAGACCGGCACCACGGCCGCCGGGCTGGATGCCAATCTGCAGTTGCTGCAACTGGTCCAGGGCGTGATTCAACTGGCCAACAGCAAAAGTGCGGTGGCCGCGACCCTGCCGATCAGCGTGCTGGGGCTGGCGAATGTCACGGTGCGGGTCAAAGTCATCGAGCCGACGCAGTTTTCCGCCATTGGCGATCCGGCACTGGCCAGGGCCAATCCCACCGGGCCGAACCGGATCTATGTGCGCACCGCGCAGATTCGCACGCTGCTTTCGGTGAATCTGCCGGTGTTATCCGGGGTGACCGGGTTGGCCAACGCGGTACTCGGACTGGTTGGCACACTGACACCGACCCTCAATGCACTGTTGAGCCTTAATCTGGTCGCCACATTGAATTCGGCCGGCTGCCTGCTCGGTGCCGGTTGTGAGCAACTGGACCCGAAGCTGTTGCCCTCGCCGCAGATCGACATCAGCCTGGACGCCGGTGGTGCCGTCAGCTATGTCACCGATTACAGTTGTCCGACCGGCAACGCCGGCACCAAAAGCCTGACGGCCCGCACCATGACCTCGATTGCCGATCTCAAACTGGGCAAGATCGACCCGACCAACGCCTTCTCTTCTGCCGCCCAACCCACCGTTACACCCTTGCCGCTGGTGGATCTGGGTACGGTGACCTGCCACAAGATTCTGGGGATCGGCAGCTGTGACCCGAGTACTCATGTGCCATATGGCGCCGGCGGCATTGCGATCATGGTCAACACCAGCGTGGCGCAGAACACCCAGAACCTGGTGTTTTCCAGCGGTAATCCGTTCGCCACACCGCCCAACCTGAAACTGCCGCCAAGCATGATTGCTGCCGCGCCCTCAACCAACATAGTCAACAGCCTGGCAACCACCCTCACCGGGATCAATCTGATCGTTTACAAACCCCAGGGCAGCAACCCGCTGGGCGCGATTGTCACAGGCGTTGCCAGCCTGATCAGTGATGTCACGACGACCCTGCAACCGGTGATTACCAGCGTGGTGAGTCCGCTGCTGGATCCGCTGCTGAACAATTTGCTCAAGGGGCTGGGGATCAACCTGATGGATGTCGACGTTGGCGCCAACATGACCTGTGGCCAGACCGGCAAGGCCTATCTGGTGATCTAGTCGTCGGGGGCGATCGGCAGTTCGATGCAGAACCGTGCACCGTCCGCCGAGTTGCGCACGCTCAAGTGCCCGCCCATGTTCTCGATGATCCCGTAACTCACTGATAGTCCCAGGCCGGTGCCGACGCCCACCGGTTTGGTGGTGAAGAACGGTTCGAAAATCCGCTCCAGCAGACGCGGGTCGATACCGCCGCCGTTGTCTTCGACCCACAGTCGCACGTTCTGCTCGTCGCGTTCGGCGTAGATCGAAATCCACGGCTTGAATGCTGAATCGGACTCGCGTTTGCCCAGCAGCGCATCCCGGGCGTTGACCATCAGGTTGATCAACACCTGTTCAAGCTGATCGACGTACCCGCGCACCTGAACCTCGAATGCGGTTTCACTGATGCGCAGATCCACGCCTTTGCCGCGCATGCCTTCGGCCAGCAGCGACAGCGTGCCTTCGATGGCGCTGGCCGGGTTGAACAGCTGCTGCTCGATCTCGGAGCGGCGACCGAACACCCGCATGTGGTCCACCACTTTCGCGGCGCGCTGCACCTGGGCGTCGATGCGATTGAGTTTGTCGGTCAGGTAATCGATCTGCGCATCGCCGTTGCTCAGGCGCTTCCGTACGTTGACGATGGCCATGCGCATCACGTTCAGCGGCTGATTGATTTCGTGGGCCAGGCCGGTGGCCATCTCGCCTAGGGTGGCCATTTTTGCGCTTTGCGTGAGCTGCTGTTGAGAGCGGCGCACTTCGGTGTTGTCACGGCCAACGGCTTGTACTTCGATCAATTTTCCGTGCTCATCGAACACGCCGCGATCCGACCACACCCACCACGCATGTTCGCGCCCCGGTAATTGCAGGTTGATTTCGGCGGTGCTGACGGGGGATTGCGGAGTCAGCTGCGCCAGGCGCTCAACGAAGGCCGCGCGCTGAACGTCGGACATCCAGCTGCCCAGATCGACCCCGGCCAGGGCTTCGGGAGCGCATTCCAGATAGGTCGCCAGCGGCCGGTTGCCGAACGTCAGGATCAGGTCCGGGCGGTAGCGGCAGATCATCGCCGGCGAGTCCTCCACCAGAATCCGGTAGCGTTCCTCACTCTGTCTGACCTGCTCGGCGGCCAGCGTCGCTTCGGTGACGTCCAGCCACAAACCGACGGCCTCCACCGGCAGGCCGAGGTCGTTGCGCAACAGCCGGGCTTCGTCGAGCAGCCAGTGGTAATCGCCGCGACTGTCGCGCATGCGATAGCGGGCGCGCGCCGAGCCTTCGCGCAGCAGTTGCCGGGTTCGCTCGAAATACAGGGCGCGGTCTTCCGGATGAATCCGCTCTGCCAGCGCACTGGCGTCACAGTCCTCCAGGCTCCAGCCCAGCAACGGTTGCAGGCTGGCGCTGAAAAACGCTGGCAGCAAGGCGCCTTCGGCGTAGTGCTGGACATAAATCACCGCCGGCGAACTGGCGATCAGGTTGTCCAGCCGCGCATGGGCCGCAGCGGCCAGTTGCTGCTGGTTCTTGATGTCGCTGATGTCGAGCATGAAACCCACCAGCCGCCGGTGCTCGCCGGTGCCGGTGACCTGACCCTGAAGGCGATACCACGCTGGCGTCTGGCTAGCATCGCGAGGTTGCAGGCGCACGCACAGGTCGAGGATTTCCCCTTGCATCTGCAGGGCTTGCAGCCGGCTGCGGACTTCTTCGCGATCGGCGGGATGGATCAGGCTCAGCCAGGCCTCGAGCGTCAGCGTCGAGCTGTCCTGTTGCAGGATGGCGGCCAGCGTCGGGGCCAGTTGAATCTGCTCGCTATGGCTGATTTCCCACCAGCCTGTGCCAAGCATTGTCTGCAACGACTCCAGCCGTTCCAGTTGCAGTTGATGCTGCTGCTCGCGTAAGCGACCGAGCAGGGGCCCGGCCAGGGCGCCCGCCAGCATCAGCCAGTCGCGATCGGCCAGATACGGCGCGGTCTTGTCCACCGCGTAAAAACCGCAGAGCAGCCACGCCATCACGCCCCGATCATCGCTGTAGGGCACGGCAAAACCTTCGGCATTGCCGAACAGGCCCTGGACCCTTGAGTGTTCGTACTGGCCGTAGTGCGCACCCAGGCGCTGCGGGCCGGTGCCATTGAGGCTGTCGAGTGGCGTGCCCAGACGCTGGCCGTCATGCCACAGCGCCGGAGCGTCATGGGCGTGGAACTGCTGATGGATCTGCCAGCCCTGTTCCTGCTCATCGAGCAGGGCGAGTGCCAGGCACGGGATCTGCCAGCGCTGGGCGATCACCTGCAATTGTTCGCTGACGAGCATCGGCAACCGTCCCAGGCTGCAGCTGCGCAACTGTTTGCTGATCTGCTCGGCGAGCATGTGGCACGCCTCGCGCTGATGCGCTTGCTGGCGTTCGGACAACAGGTCGGCAATGTCGATCAGTTGCAGCAGCCAGCCATCGCCCAGCGGCTGGACCCAGCCGCGCAGGTGCAAGGTCTGGTCGCCAAGGCCGGGGAAATCCAGATCCAGCAGTTGGCCTTGCCAGTCTTGCGGGCGGCCCTCGATCGCCAGCGTGCTGTGCGCCAGCAGATAGTCGTGCAACGGCAACGGTTTGTCGCGGGGCGTCTGTTGCGCCAGCAGCAGGCGCAGCGGGCCGGCCATTTGCAACACGCCGCCGTCGCTGTCGAGGTGGATGTGCAGGCCCGTCAACGGGGTCCCGAGTACGTCCGGAATATCGCTGGCGACCATACTTCGCTTGAGCAGGCGGCCGAGCAGGTTGTCACCCGGAGTCAAAATTTCAGGCTCGAAATGGCGGTCAGGTTGGCGGGCAGGCTGGGGACAGCGCCGACGCCCGGCAACACCAGAAAGGGGATGACCTGATTGAGCTTGCTCACCGGGTAATTGACGCTGACGGTGAGCGTGCCCTGGGCCGGGTCGTAGACCGTTGACGTGTCCGTGCCGACCACCACGTTCAGCGACGACGGCAGCACCGACAATTGCTGGGTCAACGCGGCATTCGCAGTGCTGACCAGCACGCTTGCATAGTTGGGAACCGCGGGATCGACCGCCACGGCGCGGCGGATGGCTTCGGCGGTGACCTGGTTGAACGTCTGCATCAGCACGAACGGCAAGCTGTAGCTGACGAGGCCATAAAACACCGCGAAAAAGATCACGAACACCAAGGCGAACTCAATCGCCACCGCGCCTTTTTGCGCCTTCCGAGAGCCGGTTTTCATCCGTGCGTCTACCCTGACAGTCACTGCGTAGTATCAGCATAGAATCATTCAGCAAAAACGGACGGTTTTTACCGGATGCAAAGCCTTGTCCTTCTGATCTGGTTGACCGCGTGCGCGGCTCAGGATGCCCGGCAACGACGAATTGCCAACGTTTTGACCCTGGGCGTCGGGACTCTCGCGCTGGTCTATCTGCTGTTTTTCGGTACCACCTGGATGGGCGCCGAAGCCGGGCAGGGAGGCTGGGCCTGTGTCGTGGCCCTGGCATTCACGTTGCCCGGGTATTTCATGGGCCGAATGGGCGCCGGTGATGTGAAACTAATGACAGCTCTTGGTCTTGCGACGGACGGCGTCTCGCTGCTCGGGATTTTTATCGGCGCCGGTGCGGCGAGCCTGATCTGGATTCTGCTTGCGCCAAGAGTCTGGCTGCATATGAGTCAAGGGCTTAGGCACCGACTTCGGTATATGGCGCCATCCGTGTCAAAAAAGCTGCCATTTGCGCCGTTTGTGCTGATCGGATTTGTGCTTGCACTACCTTGGATCCATTAGTCGCCAAGCGCCACTAGTCTTATGTACATAGTCGGAAAGTGGGTCTACCTTCAAAATAACGAGTTATACAGCCAGCGGCTGACAGTACAGGAATGGTCAGTTTTTGGCCCGGGCATGGAGTGGCACGTGAACAAGCTTACATCTGCGGTAAAAGTCATCGTTGTCGATGATCAGCCTCTGATCGTCGAAGAACTCTGTGAATTTCTCGAGAGCAGCGGCTACCGCTGTGTGCCGTGCGAGTCCAGCAAAGAGGCGATCGAGCGTTTTACGGGCGACACTGCTATCGGTCTGGTGCTGTGCGATCTGCATATGCCGGACATGGACGGCATTCAACTGGTGCAGGAACTGCAACGGCTGGCCGGCAAACACCGGGCGTTCGAAGCCATCATGCTCACCGGCCGCGCCGACAAGCAGGACGTGATCAAGGCCTTGCGCGCCGGGATTGCCGACTACTACCAGAAACCGGTCAATCTGGATGAATTGCTCGAAGGCCTGCAACGCCAGGAAGCGGTGCTGCAGGAGCGGCAGAAAACCCTGCAACTGGGCCATCTGAATCAAAAACTTCAGGACCTGTCGTCGTCCATCGATGATCTTTATCAGGATCTGGACAAGGTGCGTCGCGCGCCGGCGCCCGTCAGTGATGAGGCGCACCGTGAGGCCGGTGAGCTGGAAATCCCGTCGATCTTCAATCAGCTGTCGCCACGGCAACTGGACGTGGCGCGCCTGGTGGGCAAGGGACAGACCAACTATCAGATTGCCTGTGAGCTCGGCATCACCGAAAACACCGTAAAACTTTACGTTTCGCAGGTGTTGCGCCTGACCCACATGCACAACCGCACGCAGTTGGCGCTGGCCTTGTCTCCGAGTTCGGCGGCCTTGCGGCAGCGGGTTACGGCGCACTGATTGTTGTCCCCGGCGGCCCTTGGGCCGACCGGGACAGACGCCATGGTGTCTCCTCGAATCAGTTATTTGTCTCGATCTTGCCCCCGGCATCCGGGTCGTAGAAATCGGGGATTTCATATTTGTACTTCTTCAACCAGCGCTGCATCGCCAGCTCACGCTCGGTGGCCGTGGCCGCCTGCGGATCGGGGGACGCGGCCTTGTTGCGGCTTTGCAGCAACAGCCAGCCTTCGGTTTCCTGCTGCTGGGCCGAGGCCGGGCCGGCGTCGATGGCCAGCGCGCCGAGCGGCAGACTCAACAGGCTCAGGCAACACAGGGTCTTGAACGTGTTCATGGCATCTCCTTGAGGCTCACTTGATCGCCGGTTGCGGATCAATCGCCACCGCGACCTGATTGCCAGCGACGGGTCTGGCTCTGACCGGCGACTTGAGTTTCTCCGCACGCTCCTGGGCATCGCTGAACTGCTCCGGGGTCAGGTGCGCGCGGCTGACCACTTCGGCGGCTTGCTGCCAGTTGTTCTGGTAGAGCAGCAGGGTCACCAGATTCAGCGTCGCCAACTGATTGTTCTGCTTCAGCTCGATGGCGGTCAGGAACTCGAAACGAGCGTCCTCGAGCCGCAGCTGATTGAGGTACACCACGCCCAGATCATTGCGGATGTTTTCATTGGTCGGCGCCAGCCGCGCCGCCCGTTGCAGGTGGGCCTGCGCCTGGCCGTTGTCACCACGGGCGGCGTACAACTGGCCCAGGCCATGTTCGGCGTCGGCGTTCAGGCATGTGCCCAGCAGACTGCGATACAACGGCTCGGCTTCACTGCGTCCCAGCAGACGATAGACCTTGGCCTTGCGCAGCCGCACCTCGACGAGGTTGTCGGGCAGACCCTGCAGATTGGCCAGGCTGGCGTGCAGCTTGCCGTCGCTGACCAGATCATCGGCGAGGTTCAGCGACAGCTCCTGTTCGGAGCTCAACTTGCTGCAGCTGGCCGGCGCCAGCATCGTCGTCCACGGTGCCTGACCGTCGGTTGCGCAACCGCCGAGCAGCAACAGGCTAGCCATGACCATCAGTGCTTTCATCAAATCGCTCTCCATCGCCATTGTCATTTTCATTGTCAGGACGCAAACGCCCGGGTGATTGCGGTAAAACCGGGTCCCGCCAAAACGATCAGCAAGGCCGGGAACAGCAACAGCATCATGACCACCGACATCTTCGCCGACATCTTCGAGATGTATTCCTGCAAGCGTGTCAGGCGTCGGTCATCCAGCAGTTGCTTGAGCGTCAGCAACGATTTCATCGCGCCGCCGCCCTGTTGAATCAGTTGTTGCAGGATCACGCAGGTGTCGGTGAACTCATCCACCGCCAGCATCGCGGCCGCCTTGTTCAACTCTTGTCCGAGTTCCAGGCCCGAGTCGACACGGGCCAGGATCAGACGCAGTTCGCCGGTCAGTTCCGGCAGCAGTTTTTGCCCCTCGCTGCTGAGTACACGCAGGGCCTGCTCGACGGCCATGCCGGACTCGAACAGGATTCGCAGCAGGGGAATAAACGTCGACACTTCCACCGCAATGATTTTCTGCCGCCGGGCAGCGGCATACGCCAGCAGGCGTTTGGGCAGCAGATAGCCAACGCCGGTGGCGATCATCGGCACCAGCCAGCCGTTGGGTGCGAGGGGGAAAAACACCTCTTTCAGAAACACGCCCAGCCCCAGCGTCAGCAGCGGCGTGCCGATCTGGCAGGCGGCAAACAGCGAGCGCTCGCTGGCCCGGCGCCAGCCGAGCCGGCTGAGCAGGGTCTGGGTTTCACTGTCGATGCTCACCGAGCGCTGGCCGAACCGGCTGCTGCCCAGTGCCCGCAGCCAGTTGCCGAAACGGTTCTCGCGCACCAGGTGGCCCTGCAGACGCTGGTTGACCTGACGCACTCGACGCCGCTCGGTCAGCAGGTGGTTGCCGACCAGCAACAACGCCCCGAGCAACAGCATGAGACTGGCCAGCATCAGCATGTCAGACACTCCTCAGCATGCGCCACAGCGCCAGGCAACCGGAGACCTGCAACACCACCGCGACAATCAGCATGGTTCGACCGCCCGAGTCGTTCCACATGCCGAGCATGTAGCCGGGATTGGTCAGCATGAAGTAAGTGACGAGAATCACCGGCAGCGATCCGAGTACCCACGCGGTCATCCGCGTTTCGCCGGTCAGCGCGCGCAATTGCCGGGCACCCTGGTCACGTTCGCGAATCAGTTTGATCAGGTTCTCCAGCAACTCGCTGGCATTGCCGCCGTAGCGATGGTTGACCTTCAGGCCCAGGGCGAACATGCGCAGTTCGTCCTGCTCGTAGAGCTCGGCGAAATCGCTGACCGCGTCCGGCAGATTCACCCCCAGCTGCACGTTGCGCTGCACCCGGCCCATCGCGGCTTTCAACGGGTCCTCACTGGTTTCGATGCCGCCCATCACTGCATCGCTCAGGGTCCGGCCGGACTTGAGGCTGCGCACGGTGTGGTCGAGCAACTGCGGTAACTGTTCGATCATCCGATTGAGCCGGCGTCGATACAGCCAGGCGATGTACAAGCGCAAAATCAGCGGCGGCCCCAGTATCAGCACCAGCAGACCGATCCAGTCGGCCAGCAGATAACCCAGCATCATGCCCACGACCCACAACGACAGCCAAAGCCCGAATCGCTCGCTCGGCCGGCCAAGGCCTGCCCGCAGGAACATCCGCTCCAGACCGGTCCACGAGTTTTTTTCGGCCGTTGCTTGCGGTTGTCCGACGGCGAGGCGAGAGAGCACCCGTTCGTTGGCAGTCTTGCGCACGCCCTGCAGGAACAGGCGAATCGACAACCCCAGCAGCAACAGGCAAAGGACAATCAGGATCACCGGTCCGATCATGACGAAGGCTCCATGCGTTCAGCCCAGACTCGACTCGTGCCGCAACTTGTCGCCGGCCGGGTTGACCGCTTCGCGCAGGAAGCCGAAACCGGTGCGTCGATCCAGACGGAACAGGGTGTTGGTGACGTACACGTCTTCACGCACGCCGACCACTTCCACCACTTCACTGACACAGCGGCGACCGTCGGGCATGCGGGTCAACTGAATGATCACGTCGAGTGCTGCGCAGATCATCTGCCGCAGGGTGCGTTCGGCCACCGTGCGGCCGGTCAGGCCGACCAGGGTTTCCAGGCGCAGCAACGCATCCTGGGCGTTGTTGGCGTGGACCGTGCTCATCGAGCCGTCGTGACCGGTGTTCATCGCCGTCAACACGTCGAGCACTTCGACGCCGCGGATTTCGCCGAGAATGATCCGGTCCGGGCGCATCCGCAGGGCGTTGCGGATCAGGTCGCTGGCCTTGACCTCGCCATGGCCCTCGGCATTCGGCGGCCGGGTTTCCAGGCGTACCACGTGAGGGTGGCCGAGTTGCAGTTCGGCGACGTCTTCGATGGTCACCAGTCGTTCGTGGGGGTTGATCAATTGGCTGAGAATGTTCAGCAGCGTGGTCTTGCCGGTGCCCGTGCCGCCGCTGATCAGGATATTGCAGCGCTTGCCCACGGCCTCCTGGAAACACTCGAAAATCGGCAGGTCGATGGTCTGCATCGCGATCAGGTCGCTGCTCTTGAGCATGTCCTTGCGGAATTTTCGAATCGACAGGCACGGGCCGTCGAGGGCGATCGGCGGGATGATCGCGTTGACCCGACTACCGTCCGGCAGGCGTGCATCGACCATCGGCGAAGACTCGTCCAGCCGCCGACCGAGCGGCGCAAGAATGCGCTGCATGACCCGTTCGACGTGGTGCGCATCGATGAAGCGCAGGTCACTCTGATGCAGTACGCCGTCGCGCTCGACGAATACCCGGTGCGGGCCGTTGACCAGAATTTCGGTGACGGCGGTGTCGCGCAGCAAGACTTCCAGCGGACCGAAGCCGGTCAGCTCATCGACGATTTCTTCCCCCAGCCGCTCCATCTCGTAACGGGAAATCGCCAGGTGCAGACGGGCGATGTATTCGGCGACCTTGTCGGTGACAAATTGCGCCAGCAACTGCCGCGAGCCTTCCAGCAGGTTTTTCCCGGACTCCTCGATGGCATCGATGATGTAGCGATGCAGGACCAGTTTCAGGCCTTCGTGGTCAACATTGCCCGACTGGCCCCGCGCCGGTGCACCGAAAAGTTTTTCCGGGCTCATGAGGTGCCTCGCAACCGGTCGAACCAGGTGACCTTGGGTTTGGCCAGACCTTCGGAGCGCTTGGCCAGCCGTTCGCCGAGTACCCGCAGGCTCTGGGTGAGTTTTTCCCTGGGCGCCAGTTCAAACAGGCTGACGCCCTGGTTCTTCGCGTTCATGCGCAGCTCCGGACTCAAGGCCAATACCGCGATCACTTCCAGGTTGAAGGTCTTGCCGAGGGTGTCCGCATCTGGCGCAACGTTGCTCAGATAACGGTCGACCAGCAGCCGTCCGTGATCGAGCTTCATGCCTTTTTCCCGCCACAGATTGAATACCGCGAGGTTGCGCCGGCAATCGAGCACGCTCTGGTCGGTGTACCAGATCAGCTTGTCGCAATGGCTGACAAAGGTCCGCAGGGCTTCGCTGTCAGGCTGGCCGGTGAGGTTCACGACGATGTGCTGGAAGTGCTGGCGCAAGGCGCTGAGCAGCATGAACAGCTCGGCGGCGCTGGTGCTTTCCAGGGGGGCGTCATTGTCGGCGTAGGCCAGAATCCGCAGCCCCGCTTCGGCACTGGTGAACGCACTGTCGATCAGCGTGGCGTCGAGCCTGCGCAGGTGACGCAAGGCATCGCCGAAGTGGAACGAACTCTCCAGCCCCAGCAACGCCAGGCTGTCGCCACGGGGCAGCCCGAGGTCCAGCAGCAGCGTCTGCTGCCCGCTCTTTTGCACCACCAGTGCCATATGGTTGGCCAGCAGCGCGCCGTCGGAACTGCTCTGTACGCCGTACAACACCGTCAGGCCGCCCAGTTGCGCGTTGTGGGTCACCGGCGGCAGGCGTTTGCTCAAGCGGCGCACCAGCCCGGCCACTTCACTGGAGCGCGAGCCATAGGCGACGAAGTCCCGGGCCCCGGCGCGCATCGCATTGAGTACAAGCTGATTGTCCATGCCGTCGCCAAGGGCAACGATCGCCAGCATCGGCTTGGCCTCCAGCGCGCCTTCGATCAGCGCGCTCTGGGCCACCACGTGTTCACGGTCGAGGCCGACGAACACCAGGCTGGCGAAGGTGACGTCCACCAGCGCGAGCAATTCGTCGAGGCTGCCGCCACCGGCACTGACCACCTGGCCCAACGGCGCAAGCGCGCTTTGCAGCCACTCCAGGTCGGTGTTGTTGCGGGTGATGGCGAGGAAGGTCTGACTCAGGCTCTGGCTCATTGGGACAACCCGCTGCGCTTGTCGAAGTTACCGTTTTCCAGGAAAAACATGCGGTAGAAATTCGGGTCGTAGTTGCGCAGTTTTTCACCCGGCAACGACGGCAGTTGCGCCTCCGCCGAGAGCGGACGCACCAGGTGCGGGGTGACGATCATCAGCAGCTCTCGCTCTTCGCGCTTGATCTGCGAGCTCTTGAAAAAAGCCCCGAGCACCGGGATATCGCCCAGCCCGGGAAACTTGTCTACCTGGGAACTGTTGCTGGTACTGATCAAACCGCTGATGACAAAACTCTCACCATCGGCGAGGGAAATGCTGGTGTCGGTGCGGCGGATGGTCAGGGCCGGCACGGTGGTGCCGGCGATGTTCACCGCGTTGCTGAGGTCCAGTTCGCTGACTTCCGGCGCCACTTTCAGGGCGATGCGATCGTGGCTGATGATGGTGGGCGTCAGGGTCAGGCGGATGCCGAACTCCTTGTATTCGATCGACACGTTGTCGCTGCCGGAGCTGGGCACCGGAATCGGAATCTGCCCGCCTGCGAGGAAACTCGCACTCTGCCCGTTGAGGGCCACCAGGCTTGGCCGCGCCAGGGTATAGGCGAAGCCGCTGCCCTCAAGGGCATTGATGATCGCCATGGTCTTGCCGCCGATCCACGAGAAGTTGAACAGCGAGTTGTCCACCGGCAGTCGCGGTTGCGGGACGCCGTCGATGGGCGGCAACGTGCCGGGAGAACCGAACAGGAAATTACCGCGGGTGCCGATCAGCGAAGCCGAGGCCTGCTTGAGCTTGGTGCGGCTGACTTCGACAAAACGAATGTCGGTCTGCACCTGGGACGGCAACAGCGCATCATCCGACGGCAGCGCACCGGTGTTGGTGAGGGCCGAGGTGGCGGCGCCCTTGACGAACACCATGCTCTGGCGCGGCTCGCTGGAGCAGCCGGTCCAGACCATCAGACTGGTAGCGCCCGGCGCCACGGCGGTAAGCAGAAACGATGAGTTGCCATTGGCATGCACGTCGGCGATTTTCGGATCGCCGATGGCCAGGCGCGTGATCGCCACCGGTGATTGCATGTCCTGCTGCCAGCCTTCGTTGATTTCGATCACTGGCGGCAAGCGCCCGAGGGCCGCGCAGTTGCCGGTGGCCGCCTGCGCGGCATTGATTGACAGTCCCATCAGCAGCATGGCCCGGAGCACGGGATTGACGATCGGCCAGGAACGACTCTGCATGCACTTGGATCCTTGCTCAGTCATGGGTTTTGTGGGTTGGTCTGATTGCCGCGAATCACTTCCACCGCGGGCCGTATCGCACCGCTGTGGTCGCTGCCGGGCGCGGTTTTCGGCGCGGTCCCCAGCGCCAACTGAGTGAACTGGAAGAGCTGGCTGTTGGCGGCCACCAGTTTGTCCGGCGCCTGACGTTCGCCGGCCCAGTACCTGGCCAGGCGCTGTTCTTCGCTGCTGCGCACGGCCAGGCGCAACGTCCCGACCTGGGTGGCGAGCATCATTCGACTCAACAACTGTTCAGGCACCGCCAGCACCACGGTGCGCGCGGTGAGCCGGCGCTGGTCCTGTTTGATCTTGTCGTCGGCACTCATGGCGGGAGCGGACGGTTGACCGTCGTTGGTCAGGCCGTATTGTTCGCCGACACCGAGCACGCGCATGGCCGGCACCACAATTTGCGCCGACTGCTGCGGGTTGCTGGCGTCCTGGCGCAGGAACAACAGCACGTCGACGTAATCCCCGGGGATCAACTGCCCGGCCGCGCCGATCACCTCATCAACTGACACGGCCAGCGCGCGCTCGTCACTGTGGATCATGCGCGCCAGTGTGCCGCCGGCCTCGAAGCTTTCTTCGTTGAGCCAGGTGCCGGCGCTCAGGTGACGCCACGGAGTGCGACCCACTGCCTGCTCGATGGTGCCGAGGCTGCCGGCGGGGGCGCTGCGCAGTTTTTCAACGGCCAGATCGGCGGCAGTGAGGGGGGTGAAGGGCGGGACGTCACGCACCAGGACCACGACCGGCTGGCGGGTCTGGTCTTCGGCGGCAGCGACGGTTTTTTCGACGGTGACCACCGTCGGCGCGGGGGCCTCGGCAACCGGAGCAGGTTGCCGGCTGAGCACCAGCCCCCAATATCCGACAACGATGGCCCCCAGTAAAAGCGCCGCTGCAAGGCCAATGGTCACACGACTGTTCATGACGGCTCTCCCTTTCCTGCTGCACTACCAGCCCGCACTTCCTACCAAGGGAACATCGCAATCAGGCAGCTATGAACATCCAACTATTTCGCTATTTCCACGCTAGCTGAAACAAGCCAAAACGCCATTAGTGACAGACAAATAACCCACGAAAGTATGGGTGTTGGCCAATCAGCAGTCGAAATGCCGAGTTTGACGAAACGACTAATCCTTTATGACTAATCCGTTCTTACAGTTGTTGGGTGGGGGTTTGTTGACAATGCTCAAATGGCACGGCGAACGCTTTGTCGCTGCTGTGACATCGGCGCCAGGAGCGCAAAGGAGTGGGCATATGTTTCGAATGATCGTTGATTATTTAATGGCCAGAGCTTTGCTGCTCTACAAACATGAAGACGGTGCGTCGGCAATTGAATACGCCATCGTCGTGGCCATGGTCGCCGTGGTGGTGGTCGTTTTCGTCACTCCGCTGGGTGATCGGATGCTGGCGATCTTCAACAACGTTCTGGTGTCACTGGGCGGCACGACGCAAACCCGGCCAACGCCATAAGCCACAGCATGGTTGCGCCAGCACCTTGCTGATGTCGGGCTACACTCGATCTACCATTCAGCTTTCAGGTACTGCCCATGAACGTGTCTTCTTCCTCACGCCAACAGTTGCTTCTGGTTGACGACGAAGAGGACGCGTTGCTGGAGCTGGCGGAGTTGCTGGAAGGCGAAGGCTTCGTCTGTCATACCGCCACCTCGGTCAAACTCGCCCTGCATCACCTGACCCGCCATCCCGATATCGCTCTGGTAATCACCGATCTGCGCATGCCGGAGGAAAGCGGCATGTCGCTGATCAAGCGCCTGCGCGAGCACACCTCGCGCCAGCATCTGCCGGTGATCGTGACGTCGGGACACGCGGACATGGAGGATGTGAGCGACATGCTGCGGTTGCAGGTGCTCGACCTGTTCCGCAAGCCGATCTATCACGTGCGGCTGCTGGAGACCCTGGACAATCTGTTTCCCAAGCCAAAGGTCAATGTCTCCTGAGTGCTCATGCAGCTTCTACTTCGAATACGCCGATCTTGAAATTGACGCCATTCGTTTGACATTTTGATGGTGTCGAAATGATGGCTCATGTACATTCCCCGCGCCCAAACCGGACGACCTGGTGGGTTCGGTAGGGATGCCTGAGTGAATTCGATACCCCTGCTGAAACTGTTTTTCATGTTTTGGAAGGGAATCTCGTTTGAATACTGATCGTTTGCGCCACTCGCTTCTGGCGTTGTCCATCGCTGCGGCTTCGCTGCACGCCTGCGTTGTTTCCGCTGCCGGTGCCAGTCTGAGTTATGACCTGAGCGGTGGGCCATTGAACAGCAATCTGCAGAACTACGGTCTTGTCGATCTGAACGGCAACGGGATCATCACTCCCGGCTCGCCGTCGACCTTGACCTACGGCGCCCAGTTCATGGGGCTGGCGGCTGACCAGTTGCGCAATAACGGCACTATCCGGATTGACGGGGCCAATCATGGCATCGGTATCAATCTGGGAGCCGCCGGTGCGACGCCAACCACTGTCGCCTACAGTGTGATCAACAAGGGTTCCATTATTGTTCACGGCCTGGCGGGGTCCGGCAGCTCAACCGGTCTTTCCGACATCGGCAGCACATTCAACGGCTCGCTTTCCAACGACGGGCTGATCGATGTCAGTGGGGCGACTGCCGGCGGCGTGATGTTGGTACATACCCAGCTGGCTGGAGTCACCAACAACGGCACAATCAATGTTGCCGGCCCTGATGCATTGGGTCTGTTCCTCGACGGTGCCACTCTCAAAAGCATCGTGAACAACACGGGCACCATTCGCGCCACCGGAGCAAACGCCGAAGCCGTCACTTTCGAAGGCGTTAACTTCAATACTTCGGCGGGGACGGGTGGTTTCAATCTGTTCAACTCCGGGACGATCTACGGCGAGTCGATTGGTGTGCATGTCAGCGGTCAGGCTCTCAATGCGTTGCCGTTTACCATTTATCAACTGACCGGTTCGATCGAGGGTGGGACGTCGGCAATCCAGGTCGATGACGGCGAAAGCTATTTCGACTTTTTTGGCGGTACGGTCAAAGGGGATCTGATCGGTCTGTCCGGCGTGATCATCGACGGCGATGCTGTTTTCGACGGTTCGACCATCAAATCCGGTTACGTGACCATCGAGGACGGGACGCTGACGCTGGTGAAACCACACACCACGATCATCGGTGACTTCGATATGGAAGAGTCCGACTCGGTGCTGGAAATGTACCTGGGCAATGACACCAATCCGGCGTTGCCGGTGTTGAAGGTCACGGGCACTACCGATATCGCGCCGGGTGCGACGTTGCGTCTTTTGGCGCGCTCCAGTGATTTCCGTGTGACACAGGGTGGTACGAAGTACACCCTGATCAGCTCGGGCAGTCTGGTCGGCGGCAATAACCTCACCGTGACCTCTTCCTCTGCTTTGCTGGATGTGAAGAGTTTTGGGGTTGTGGGCAGCGACATCACGTCAGTGGTGACCAACAAGTCCGAAGAGGTGTTGGCGCAAAACACCCTTGTGGCGGGTGGCAGTCGCAATGCCGCAACGGTTGTGGGCCGCGTGTCGAGTCTGTTGTCGCGGCTCGATGAGCAGGATCCGGTGTTCCAGGCGTTCGCCAACGCCAGCACCGATGCGCAATTGGCGCGGTTGTCCGAAACCCTCAGCCCGGATGTCAGCCGTGGGGTGCTTCACGCGGCCACCAACAGTCAGACGCTGGTGTCGGGCGTCATCAATGATCGCTCCAGCCGTGCCCGTACCAGTGGCGCTGCCACGGACAAAGGTGTCTGGCTGCAAGCCTTGAGCAGCGACGCCAACCAGGATGAGCGTCGTGGTGTCAGTGGTTACGATGCCGACAGCCACGGCATCGCCGTGGGTGCCGATGGCCAGTTGAATGCTGATCTGGCGGTCGGTCTGGCGTACAGCTACCTCGACACCGATGTGAAATCCGATCGTGGCAACAAGACCCAGGTCACCGGCCATGCGCTGACCCTGTACGGCAACTGGACGCACGACAACTGGTTCGTTGATTCGTCGCTGATGTATGGCTGGAACGACAACGAGTCGCGCCGCTACATCGCCGGTACCCGCGCCAAGGGTGATTACGACAGCAACGTATTCGGCGTCAGCGCGCTGGCCGGGTACACCGTGCGCCTGATGCCGGATGTGGTGCTGGAGCCGCAGGTCGGGGCGCGTTACGCCAATGTGGGCATGGACAGCTATCGCGAGAAGGGCAGTTCGGCTTCGCTGAATGTCGGCAGTCAGCGCTATGAGGTGGGCGAGATGGGTGTCGGCGCGCGTCTGGCGGCGGCATTCGATGTGGGCACCGGCAGCCTCGAACCCGAAGCGAAGCTGATAGCCTGGCACGACGTCATTGGCGACAAGACCGGCACCACGTCGTCGTTCGTGCTGGGCGGCGATTCGTTCACCAGCCGTGGCACCACCCCGGTTCGTGACAGTTATGAACTGGGTCTGGGCGCCAACTATCGGATGGGCGCGTGGAGCGTCGGCGGGTCTTACAACTACGTGACCGCCAGCGGTTTTGACGCTGACGGTTTCACGGCGAAAGTCCGCTACGCCTTCTGATTCAGCGGTCGGTCGTGCTACAGCTGATAACTGAAGCTGATGCTGTAACGTGGCCGGCGATTGAACGTATCCAGCGCTTCATCCGACATCGCCTTGGCGGCTTCCAGGGCGATGTTGTAGTACTTCGCATCGCCGAATCTCAGGCCGAGCGCCGCCGATGACAGGTTATTGGCCTGTACCGGCAATTCATTGAACCAGCTGCGCGAGCGATCGAGCACGAAGTACGGTTGCAGGATGCGCACCCAATTGCCGTCGCGGTTGAAGCTGTAGTTGATTTCGTAAGCCACGCCCCAGCCCTTGTCGCCGGACGCCTGATCATCGGGATAACCACGGCCGAAATTCTGCCCGCCGAACACCGCACGCTCACTGTCGGGCAGGGTGTCGTCGCTCCAGTACAACGCGGCTGACAGTACGCCTTGCCAGTTATCAAAGAACTTGTCGCTCTGCACCCCCGACAGACGCACCCTGAAAAAATCGAGGTCGATGGCGCTGTTGTTGGTGTGCGCGCCCAGGCTGTCGAAGCCCTGGTACACGCCGCCGCTGAGAATACGCAGTTGCCGGGCATCGGCCTTGCGCCAGTCGCTTTCGAAGGCGAGGGCGCGGATGTCGGTGCGTTCTTCGACGCTCAGCGGGTAGCCGATCACGTTGTAGCGGGTCTTGTCATTGACGGCGTACAGGCGTGATCCGGCAGTCAGCAGTTCATCCGAGGCGGCAATCAGCGGCAAGGTGAAACCGAGCGAATAACGGTCGTTTTCGCGGTGTGGCTTGAGTTCCAGTCCGTTGTTCAACAGCACATTGGTGCCGGGATCGGCCCGGTAGCGCGAGGCCGACAGGCTCAGTTGCGCGCCTTCGTCGTTGATGAACTGGTTGTAGTCCAGCCGGTAGTAATGCTCGTGATCATCTCCCGGTGGAAACAGGCCGCTGAGGCTCAACTGTTCGCCCATCGAGGTTTGTGAATTGCTGCTGATACCGAGCAGGGCCTGAGTGCCGTTGCGGTTGTCTTCGGTGGTGCTCAGGGTGCTGGTGAACGGTTTGCGGCTGGCTTGGGCCACCAGCGTGGTTGCACCGTCGGTGGTGCCGGGCGGCGGCACCTGGGCCTGGATCGTCACGCCGGGAATGCGGGTCATCAGTGTGGTGTAGCGCTCGAACGTCTTGCGCGTCAGCGGGCGTTCGGCCTGGAGCTTGGCGGCCAATCGGTCGAGCAGGGCTTTGACCCGCCCGACGTCGCCCGCGATCTGCACGTCCCGCACGTAGCCTTCCACCAGCACGACGCGCGCCACGCCGTCGTCGAAGGTCTGTTGTGGCAGGAAGGCGTATGACAGCAGATAACCGTCCTGCTGGTAGCGACGGGTGATGTTGCGGGTGGCTTCGATCAGGTCGGCGAGGCTGCTCTCGCGGCCGATCAGCGGTTTGTAGATTTCGGCCAGTTCGTTCAGCGGGTAGAGCGTGCCGCCTTCGATCTGCACAGTCCTGAGGTTAATCTTCGTGCCCATCAGCAACGGCTGGGCGGCCGTGGCACCGGGCTCTGGCACTTGCAGCGTCGCCGCGTTCGGCCGGTAGGCGTCGGCGGGCAGGTTCGGCACCGGCAGGTTGCGAATGGTTTCGTTGCTGTTGAGAAAGCTGGGCAGGGTGTCGGCGAGGGTTGTGCAACTGAGACTGAGAAACAGCAGGGATGCCATAACGCGCATAGGACACTCCATGTTCAAACCCGCAGCACGGGGCAGGGTTTCTCCTAAGAAAAAAGCGGAAGACTCGTGGGAATCTTCCGCCCTCAACCAAGCGTAGGCGCTGTAGGTTCGGCCGTCGAATCGGCCAGGTGCAAATCAGCGATTGTTCCCTCCCAACGCGCCGGTCAGGCCGCCGAGAACGCCGCCCAGTCCGCCGCCAGTCCCGGTGGCAGTGCCACCGTTGACCAGTCCGCCGACCGCAGTGACGGTGTTGCCCACCGTGGTGACAGTGTTGCCGACCGCCGCCACGACCGGGTTGCTGTTGGTGCCGGCGATCGCGTTGCCCAGATTGCCGACGGCGCCGCCAACCTGGCTGGTGAGACCCGCGACCGGAGTGCCGAGCCCGGTGGCGGCGCCGACGTTCTGGGTCAGGCTGGTGACCGCGGTGGTGACTGGCGCAAGTCCGGCACCCACGTTGTTGCCCAGGATTGCCAGGGGAGTGGTCGGGCTGGTGATCGGCGAGCCCGAACCGCCGAGCACGGTGTTGAGCGAGGCCACGGTGTTGCCGGCCGCTGCCAGAACACCACCCGGTGCGGCGAGGCTGCCATTGCCGCTGCTCAACCCGGCGCCGACGTTCACGACTGCGCCGCCGACGGTTTGCAGCAGGCCATTGCTGCCCAGACCGCCACCGACGCCCGTTCCCGAACTGGTGCCGTTGTCTACCAGCCCGCCGGCCTTGCCGACCGCAGTGCCGACATTGCTCAGGGCACCGCCGACGGTGTTGGTCAGGGCGTTGCCGTTGCCGGCGACAGTGACCTTGTCACCCACGCCGTCAACCGTGCTGCCGACCTTCTGGACCAAACCGTTCAACGGCGCGCCCAGCCCTGTAGCCGTACCGAGTTTGTCCGTGGTGCTTTCGACCATGGCAATCACCGGCACCAGTTTGCTGCCGACTTCTTTGGTAACCGAGCCGAGCGGGCCGGTGGTGGTGGCGGTGCTGAGGGTGTCGCCGAGCATGGTGACCTTTTCGCCGACCCCGTTGAGCACTGGGGCGACCTTGGTTACCACACCGCCAACCACGGGGACGCTGCCCGTGGCAGTGGCCAGTTTGCCGCTCAGGTCGGACACGCCGTTACCCACATCCTGCACCACGCCGCCGACCGCCGAAGCGGTAACGCCCAGACCATTGTCGGTGGTCGCCAGTTTGCCGATGCCGTTGGCTACGCCGTCACCCAGCGTGGTCACTACGTTGCCGGCAGTCCGGGCCGCGCTTTGCACCACGCCGCCAACGACAGGCACGCCGCTCAGGGAGTCACCGACCTGGCCGACACCATCGCCGACGCCGCTGACGGTATTGCCGACGTCCTGCACCAGGGTGGTGGTAACCAGAGGTGTCGGTGTACTCGGGTTGGTTGGGTTGGTCGGATCCGTCGGGTCGGTGGGATTGGTCGGATTGGTCGGATCCGTTGTCCCTCCCGTTCCACCAGTACCACCGGTGCCGCCAGTGCCGCCAGTGCCCGCGGTGTCTCCGGTTCCACCCGTGCCACCGGTGCCGCCAGTACCTGCAGTCGAGCTGTCGGGGGAAGAACTGCCGGAACTGCTGTGATGACCGCCGCCGCCACTGCTGCAACCGGCCAGACCGAGGGAGAGAATGAGGGCCAGTGCCGTTGCCGATTTGCACCATGCCGCCTGAGCTTTCATCTGAGTTTTCATGAGCGTTATTCCTTGCACCTGTCACAACGTTCGTTGACTTCGATGGCCCGCCGATTCTGTTGCCGGCAGTGCCTTCGTCCGTTGTGCTCATATCAGTCGCAAGGCCGGATCCACGCCATTCTCAAGTTGGTATTAACGCCTTTATGCAGGGGGCTGCGAGTGCGGCCTAACGACTAATACCGAGGATATAGGCGCGCAAAAAAAAGCCTTGAAAATCAAGGCTGGGTTTCGGCGAGGGATGTTTGTGCGGCGCGGGAAAACTTAAGTGATATATACACAATTGAGCAGGTTTTCCCGGCCTCGATGTCAGGCTACCGGCTGCCAGTTGCCCACCATGTGCTCCAGATCCCCGGCGCCGATCAGGCGTAACTCACCGCTGGAACCGGCAGCGCTGGCGAACAGGCTCACCTCGCTCGGCAGGCGCACCGGTTTGCGAAAGTGCACGGTGACCTCAAGGTTGGCCTTGGGCAGATGATCTGCCAGAGCTGCCAGTGTGCGGGCCTTGTTCCATAACCCGTGGGCGATGGCCGTGGGGAAACCGAACAGCTTGGCACTGGCGGCACTCAGGTGGATCGGGTTGTAGTCGCCGGAGACTTTCGCGTACTGCCGGCCGATGTCCGCCGGGGCCTTCCATTGCGCCACTTGCATCAGCGGCAGCGCCGGCTCCCAGGCCTGTTCGACCGGTTCGCCTTCTAGCTTCACGCCGCGACAGAGCATTTGGCTTTCGGCTTCCCACAACGGGCCGAGTTGATCGTCGAGGGTGGTCAGCAGATCGAAGGTCGCGCCTTTGGGATGGGGTTGCAGGTTATGCACCCGGACGCTGACTTGCGCACGACTGATCCCGCCCATCGGCCGCAATACGCGGATGCGATTGCTCAGATGAATCAGCCCCAGCAGCGGGAACGGAAAGTCTTTGGCCGTCAGCAATTGCATCTGCAGCGCGAACGCGAGGATATGCGGATAGGTCGGTGGCAGCAGGCCGTCATCGGCGAAACCGCAGACCTTGCGATACGCCGCCAGACGTTTGCCATCCACCTCGACGGCGCAGCGCAAACCGCTGTCGGGCAGGGTGGTGCCGGTGATTTTGCGTCGGGTCGCCGCCCGGGCATACAGCCCCGGCAGGCTCGGTTCCTGGTGCAGCGTTTGCCATTCGATGCTCATGTTCAGGCCCCCAGAACGCTTTGGCCGCACACCCGCAGCGCTTGCCCGGTGAACGCGCCGGTGCCCGGCTGGGCCAGCCAGGCCACGGCTTCGGCGACGTCCTGCGGCAGGCCGCCCTGGCCCAGCGAACTCATGCGCCGCCCGGCCTCGCGCAGGCCGAACGGGATGTGCGCAGTCATCTGGGTCTCGATGAATCCCGGCGCCACGGCATTGATGCTGATACCGCGTTCCAGCAGGGTCGGCGCCCAGGCCTGGGCCAGTCCGATCAGCCCGGCTTTGCTTGCCGCGTAGTTGGTCTGCCCGCGATTGCCGGCGATGCCGCTGATCGAGGCCAGCAGAATGACCCGGGCGTTATCGCGCAGAGTGCCGCTGTCGAGCAGGGCTTTGGTCAGCACTTGCGGTGCGTTGAGGTTGACCGCCAACACCGCGTCCCAGAATTCCGGCGTCATGTTGGCCAGGGTCTTGTCACGGGTGATGCCGGCGTTGTGCACCAGAATGTCGAGGCCGTCCGGCAGCTGTTCGATCAGTTGCGCGGCAGCATCTTCGGCGCAGATGTCGAGGGTGATGGCGCGTCCGCCGAGACGTGCGGCGAGGGCTTCGAGATCGGTCTTGGCCGGCGGCACGTCGAGCAGGATCACTTCGGCGCCGTCACGGGCCAGGGTTTCGGCGATGGAGGCGCCGATGCCGCGCGCCGCGCCGGTGACCAGTGCTATACGTCCGGCCAACGGGCGCGTCCAGTCGGTGACCTGGGTGGCGCAGGCCGTCAGACGGATCACTTGCCCGGAGACGAACGCGCTTTTCGGCGAGAGGAAAAACCGCAGCGGCCCTTCGAGCTGATCCTCGGCACCTTCGCCGACGTAGATCAGTTGCAGCGTGCCACCGCTGCGCAGTTCCTTGGCCAGCGAGCGAGAGAAGCCTTCAAGCGCTCGCTGTGCGCTGGCGGCAAACGGTTCACGCAGGGTTTCCGGGGCGCGGCCGAGGATTACCAGGTGCGCGCTGCTGTCGAGGTTCTTCATCAGCGGCTGGAAGAACTCACGCAGCTGCTTGAGCTGGTCGGTGTGCTGCAAGTCGCTGGCGTCGAACACCACGGCCTTGAGTTTCGGGCCATGGCCGGGAATCCATTGGGTGGCACTGGCCGGCTGGTCGCCGTAGCGATAAATGGCATCGGTCAGACGGTTGGCGAACGTACTGATGCGCTCGGCCAGCGGCCCGCCGCCGATCAGCAGCGCACCGTCCACCGGCCGCAGGCGCCCGGCCTGCCAGCGTTCCAGCCGCACCGGCGACGGCAGGCCCAGGGCTCCGACCAGACGGTGGCCGATGGACGAGTTGGCGAAGTCGATATAGCGGTCAGACATGGAACGCTCTCCAGAAGATGGGGTTCAAAGTGTGGACTGCGAAGGGCAATCAATCGTTCGATCCACGCAATAAGGCCTACGCTAGAACAGCAGAGTAGTTTGCCCTCGGCGCTTTTGTGGCCCGACCGGGTTTTCAGCGCTCGATTTTCAGACCGGATATTTCACAAGGAGCATTTCATGAGTCAGCTGCGCCGCGTCGCGATCATTGGTGGCAACCGCATTCCGTTCGCCCGCTCCAACGGGCCCTACGCCACCGCCAGCAATCAGGTGATGCTCACCGCCGCTCTCGAAGGCCTGATCGAACGCTACAACCTGCACGGCCAGCGCATCGGCGAAGTGGTCGCAGGGGCGGTGCTGAAATTGTCACGGGATATGAACCTGACCCGCGAATGCGTGCTCGGCTCGCGCCTGTCGCCGGCCACCCCGGCCTATGACATTCAGCAGGCCTGCGGCACCGGCCTGGAAGCGGCGCTACTGGTGGCGAACAAGATCGCCCTCGGCCAGATCGATTGCGGCATTGCTGGCGGCGTCGACACCACGTCGGACGCGCCGATCAGCGTCAGCGAAGGCCTGCGCAAGATCCTTCTGCAAGCCAACCGCGCCAAGACCACCGGCGACAAGCTCAAGACCTTTCTGCAATTACGCCCGAAACACCTGATCCCCGAATTCCCGCGCAACGGCGAACCGCGCACCGGTCTGTCGATGGGCGAGCACTGCGAACTGATGGCGCAGACCTGGAACATCCCCCGCGAAGAACAGGATCAACTGGCCTTCGAAAGCCACCACAAACTGGCGGCGTCCTACAGCGAAGGCTGGCACAACGACCTGATGACCCCATTCCTCGGCTTGACCCGCGACAACAACCTGCGCCCGGACCTGACCCTGGAAAAACTCGCGACCCTGAAACCGGCCTTCGAGAAAAGCGCCAAGGGTACGCTGACCGCCGGCAACTCGACGCCGCTGACCGATGGCGCGTCGGTGGTGCTGTTGGGCAGCGAGGAGTGGGCCAAGGAACGTGGTCTGCCGATACTTGCGTATCTGCGCGACGGCGAAGCGGCGGCGGTGGATTTCGTCAACGGTGCCGAAGGACTTTTGATGGCGCCGGTGTACGCGGTGCCACGCTTGCTGGCGCGCAATGGTTTGACCTTGCAGGACTTCGACTACTACGAAATCCACGAGGCCTTTGCCGCGCAAGTGTTGTGCACGTTGAAGGCCTGGGAGGATCCGGAATACTGCAAGACCCGGCTCGGGCTGGACGCGCCGCTGGGCTCGATTGATCGCAGCCGTTTGAACGTCAAGGGCAGCTCGCTGGCGGCGGGGCATCCGTTTGCCGCGACGGGCGGGAGAATTGTGGCGAACCTGGCGAAGTTGCTGGATGCGGCGGGGCAGGGGCGGGGGTTGATTTCGATTTGTGCGGCGGGGGGGCAGGGTGTGACGGCGATCATCGAGCGCTAGAGGAGCAAAAGCTTGCCCTCACCCTAACCCTCCCGAAACGTCGGACCGCCCGGAGGGAGAGGGGACTGACCGAGGTGTCTGGCGTTATACATCGACCTGAAAGATCGGTGTCGATTATGGATTCAACAACGTTCTTTCATGTCGGCGGATTTCTAAAGCATCCCCGATTCGGCTCCCTCTCCCCCCGGGCGGTCCGACGTTTCGGGAGGGCTGGGGTGAGGGGGCTTTTAAGGTTGCCCCCAATCTCAAGTCCGGAACCTGCGCACCAACCCATCCAGCTCATTCGACAACCCCGCCAGACTCTGCGAATCCAGCCGCGCCGAATTCGCCAGCTCCGCCACCAACTGCGCATCACCATGAATCTGGCTGATATGCCGATTGATGTCCTCCGCCACCTGATGCTGCTCTTCCGCTGCGGTCGCGATCTGCGTGTTCATGTCGCGAATCACATCCACCGACTCACGGATCTGCCCAAAGCTCTCCCGCGCCTCACCGATGCGTGCCACCGATTGCTGCGACACGTCGAGACTGGCGCGCATCTGCTGGGTCACCGCGCTGGTGCGTTTGGCCAGGTTGCCCAACAGGCCGTCGATTTCCGCCGTCGAATCCGCCGTGCGTTTGGCCAGTGCGCGAACCTCATCGGCCACCACCGCAAAACCACGTCCTTGCTCACCGGCCCGCGCTGCTTCGATAGCCGCGTTGAGTGCCAGCAGATTGGTCTGTTCGGCGATGGAGCGGATGGTGCCGAGGATCGACTGGATGTCGTTGCTGTCGCGTTCCAGTTGCTGCATCGACTGCGCGGACTGCTCCAGTTCCTGGCTCAGTTGATCGACACTGTGCACCGCCGCATCGATCTGCTGCTGACCTTCGCGGGCCTGGCGCTGGCCGCTGTCGGCAGACTCCGCCGCCTGGCTGCAAGAGCGGGCGACTTCGTTAGCGGTGGCGACCATTTCGTGGAACGCGGTCGAGACCATGTCCACCGCTTCGCGCTGGCGTCCGGCGGCTTCGGCCATGTCGCCGGAGACCCGGGTCGAGCTCTGCGAAGTGGCGAGGATTTTCCCGGCCGCGCCGCCGATATGCTGGATCAGGCTGCGGATCGCGGTGAGGAACTGGTTGAACCAGTTGGCCAGTTGCGCAGTTTCGTCGCTGCCACGGATGTCGAGGCTCTTGGTCAGGTCGCCTTCGCCCTGGGCGATGCCTTCCAGACCGCTGGCCACGCTGCGGATCGGCCGCACGATCAGGCTGGCGAAACTGGCGCCGACCACGGCGAAGAACCCCGCCAGCACCGCAGCGATGATCGCGATCAGCCAGGTCAGTTGAGTGGCCGAACTCATCACTTCGTTCTGTTTGATCAGGCCGATGAAGGTCCAGCCCAGTTGTTCCGACGGCCAGACGTTGGCCATGTAGCGTTCGCCGTTGAGCTCGATGTCAACCAGGCCTTTGCCGGCCTTGGCCAGTTGCGCGTAGCCGTCGCCGAGGCTGTCGAGTCGTTTGAAGTTGTGCTCCGGTTGCTTCGGATCGACCAGCACCGTGCCGGTGTTTTCCATCAGCATCAGGTAACCGCTTTCACCGAGCTTGATCTGTTTGACGATCTCAGTCAGTTGCTTGAGCGACACGTCAATGTTGACCACGCCACCCTGGGCGCCCAACTGGTTGGCGACCGCGCGCACGGTGCTGACCAGAACCGCGTCGTCGCCAGCCCAGTAATAGGCCTCGGTGCGCAGGGTCTTGCCCGGGTTGGCCATGGCCGTCTTGTACCAGGGGCGGGTGCGCGGGTCGTAGTTGGCCATCTTCGGATCGCCCGGCCAGAAGGCATAGCCGCCGCTGTTCAATCCATAGGACACGTAGGAGTAGGCCGGGTGGGATTTGGCCAGCCCCTCGAACAGTGCAAACAGTTGCTTGTCGATCTCGCCATCGGAGGTATCGGCGGCGTTGGCGCTCATGCGGCTGCGAACGCTGCCGTCGGCGTTCTTCACCAGCGGCTGCGCCGCCAGGTAATCGACGTTCTGGCTGATGCCGTCGAAAAACAGCTGCATGGCATTGCTGACCTGACGGATCTCGCGCCCGCTGCTGTCGACAAAATCGTCCCGGGCATCGCTGCGCAGGTTCAGTACCACCAGCGTGGCGACCAGCACCACGGGCAAGCAGGCGATGATTGCAAACGCCCAGGTCAACTTCTGTTTGATGTTCATCCGCGCTCCAGATTTTCTTGTAGGCCCACGCAGTGCAGATGACTCGCGGTTATTGGCAGCCGAAAAACCTATTTCTCACCCGTTTCCCTGGGTGCGACATCGAAGATTTTTTTGGAACGATTGTCGGACAAGTTCCTCTGTCTCAGAGGAATTCGGCTGACGAAGAGGGAAATTGAGGCCGGAAGAGAAAATTCTTACGAGCTGTATGCGGCGGGATGTCAGATTCTGTCGCAAATGCCCTCAAGTCCTGGCGCCTATAAATTCGCCAGCCTCGGCTATGATTCGAAGCGGTCGATAAAGAGGCGAATTGAGCCGATTTATCCGGCACAGTGTGTGCATCCACAGGTTCACAGGTCGGCAACCCCTCCCCGCGATGCGAGGATTGCCGTATAACGAGTGACATTCGCGTGTTTGGTAATAAAGGACCCACAATAAAAGCTGATGAAGACTCCAAAACGCATTGAACCCCTGATCGAGGACGGTCTGGTCGACGAAGTGCTGCGTCCACTCATGAGTGGCAAAGAAGCAGCTGTTTATGTGGTGCGCTGCGGCAATCAGTTACGTTGCGCAAAGGTCTACAAGGAGGCGAACAAACGCAGTTTCCGCCAAGCGGCCGAGTATCAGGAAGGCCGCAAGGTTCGCAACAGCCGACAGGCCCGGGCGATGGCCAAGGGTTCCAAGTTCGGGCGCAAGGAAGCCGAAGACGCCTGGCAGAACGCCGAAGTCGCGGCGCTGTTCCGCCTGGCCAACGCCGGGGTGCGCGTGCCCAAGCCGTACGACTTCCTCGAAGGCGTGCTGCTGATGGAACTGGTGGCCGACGAATACGGCGATGCCGCGCCGCGTCTGAACGACGTGGTGCTGGAGCCGGATCAGGCCCGCGAATATCACGCGTTCCTGATTTCGCAGATCGTGCTGATGTTGTGTACCGGTCTGGTGCACGGTGACCTTTCGGAGTTCAACGTGCTGCTGACGCCGACGGGGCCGGTCATCATCGACCTGCCGCAAGCGGTGGACGCCGCCGGCAACAACCACGCGTTCAGCATGCTCGAGCGTGACGTCGGCAACATGGCGTCGTACTTCGGCCGGTTCGCCCCGGAGTTGAAGAAGACCAAATACGCCAAGGAAATGTGGGCGTTGTACGAAGCGGGTACGTTGCACCCGGCCAGCGTGCTGACCGGCGAGTTCGACGATCCCGAGGACCTGGCAGATGTCGGCGGGGTGTTGCGCGAGATCGAAGCGGCGCGTCTGGATGAGGAGCGCAAGCAAGCCATCCGTGCGGCGGACGACGAACCCAAGGGCAAGTCCGACGAACCGCCTCCGCCACCGTGGATGCAGTGAGCATCTGAAAAGGAAAACCCGGCTTCGGCCGGGTTTTACACATTCAAGGATTGATTGTGACCACCACTTCCCGCAATGCCCGGCTGATCATCACGGCGCGGCTGATCTCCGATTTCGGCGCGTTCCTCAACATGGTTGCGCTGGCCACTTATGTCTACCTGCTGAGCAACAGCGCGATGAGCGTGGGGATTTTTCTCGCCAGTCGGGTGGGCGGCGGAATTTTCGCCAGCCTGATCGGCACGGCGTTTTATCGTCGATGCAGTGGCCGTCTGCCGTTGATTGCCTTCGATCTGCTGCGCGCCGCTGTGCTCGGGCTGTTGCTCATCTTGCCGGTCAGTCAGCAGGCGCTGTTGCTGCCGCTGATTGCGTTCGGATTGGGCTTTGGCAATTCGATGTTCGCCATCGGTCTCAACAGTCAGTTGCCGCGATTGATCGAGCCGGCGCAGTTGCTCAAGACCAATGCGTGGATTACGTCCGCCTCGTCCATGGCGATGGTCGGCGGCAGTCTGGTGTCCGGGTTGCTGGTCGCGGGGTTTGGTTTTGAAACGGTGTTTGTGCTGAATGCGCTGACCTATCTGCTGGCGGCGCTGTTGATCGCGCCGTTGCGCTTCAGCGCACCGGAGCCCGTCAACGAATCCAGCGCTGAGCGCAGCGAATGGTCAGCCTTGGTCCAGGGCTTGCGCAGCGCTCCGGTAGTTGCGGCGATGCTGGCGGTGACCATGGCCGACACCCTTGGCAGCGCTGCGCACAACGTCGGTTTTCCGATCATTTCCAAACTGCTGACACCGGACTCGGCGAGCACCACGCTGGGCCTGATGCTCGCAGTGTGGGCCGCCGGCAAACTGCTCGGTGCGCGGATCGCCAGTCGCCTCAACGGCTCGGAAAACATTCATCTGGAGCGCCGCTACTTCGGCGGCGTGCTGCTGATGTCCTGCGGCTTCATCCTGATGTTCCAGCAGCACAGCGTCGTCGGTCTGTTGCTGTTTTCGCTGCCGGCCGGACTGGGCGACGGGTTCTCGGAAGTCGGCCTGATGTCACGGCTGCAACGGGAACCGGAGCCCCTGCGCCTGCCGATTTTCAGTTTCCTGACGCTGTTGCAGATGACCGGGTTCGGCGTCGGCATGCTGATCGCCGCACCGTTTTATGAGTGGTGGGCGCCGGGCGCCGTGGTGTTGTTGTTCCACGGCATTCCCCTCGCCACAGTGCTGTCGATGAAAATCCTGCTGCTCAGGCGCGCGCGGGTTGCGCGCAGCAGCCCGACGCCAGTTCCTTGAGGATCGGGCAGTCCGGGCGATGGTCGCCGTGGCAGTGCTCGACCAGATCCTGCAGGGTGTCGCGCAGTTCGCCGAGTTCGCGGATCTTCTGATTCAGCTCGTCGATGTGCTGGCGGGCCAGGGCCTTCACATCGGCGCTGGCGCGCTGGCGATCCTGCCAGAGCGTCAGCAGTTTGCCGACTTCCTCCAGCGAAAAGCCCAGGTCCCGCGAACGCTTGATGAATGCCAGCGTGTGCAGGTCATCGTCGCCGTAGACGCGATAGCCGCTGTCGGTGCGATGAGCAGCCTTGAGCAGACCGATCGACTCGTAATAACGGATCATCTTTGCGCTCAGGCCACTGTGGCGGGCCGCTTGGCCGATGTTCATCGGTTGTCCTCCAGATCCTCGGGTTTCCAGGTTTTCAACAGTAGCGCATTGCTCACCACGCTGACGCTCGATAAGGCCATTGCCGCGCCGGCCAGCACCGGATTGAGAAAGCCGAACGCCGCCAGCGGAATGCCGATCAGGTTGTAGACGAAGGCCCAGAACAGGTTCTGGCGGATCTTCGCGTAAGTCTTGCGGCTGATCTCCAGCGCGGCCGGCACCAGCCTTGGGTCGCCGCGCATCAGGGTGA
The DNA here is from genome assembly GCF_900115915.1 of Pseudomonas sp. NFIX49. Lineage (NCBI taxonomy): Bacteria > Pseudomonadati > Pseudomonadota > Gammaproteobacteria > Pseudomonadales > Pseudomonadaceae > Pseudomonas > Pseudomonas sp. NFIX49. The sequence goes on from NZ_FOYE01000004.1 coordinate 642,352, forward strand.
TGCCGGCGGCGTGCATGGCCACGTCGGTGCCGCCGCCCATGGCGATGCCGATGTCGGCCGCCGCCAGCGCCGGTGCGTCGTTGATGCCGTCGCCGACCATGGCCACGACCCCGGTTTTCTTCAGCTCGGCGACGGTGGCGGCTTTTTCCGCCGGCAGCACTTCGGCGTGGACGTTTTCGATGCCCAGCGCTTCGGCAACCACCCGGGCACTGCCGCGGTTGTCGCCGGTCAGCAGGTGGCTGTGGATGTGCTGGGCGGCCAGTTGTTGCACCGCGTGCAGCGCGCCGGGCTTGAGGGTGTCGCCGAAGGCGAACAGCCCTAGCACGCGGGGCTGCGGACTTTGCTCGATCAGCCACGACAGCGTGCGACCTTCGGTTTCCCAGGCCTTGGCGGATTCGCTCAGGTTTCCGGCGTTCAGACCGCTTTCTTCCAGCAAGCGCCGGTTGCCCAGCGCCAGGCGCCGGCCGTAGAGGCTGCCGGCGATGCCGCGCCCGGTCAGGGACTGGCTGTCGCTGACATCCGGTACGCTCAGATCGCGTTCGGTACAGGCGTCCAGCACCGCTTTGGCCAGCGGATGTTCGCTGCCGCGTTGCAGTGCGCCGGCCGCTGTCAGCAGGGCGTTTTCATCACCGTCGATCGCGCTGAAATGCGAGATGCGCGGTGTGCCGGAGGTCAGGGTGCCAGTCTTGTCGAATACCACGGCGCTGACTTCATGGGCACGTTCCAGTGCCTCGGCGTCCTTAATCAAAATCCCGTGACGGGCGGCCACTCCAGTACCGGCCATGATCGCGGTAGGTGTCGCCAGACCGAGGGCACACGGGCAGGCGATCACCAGCACCGCGACGGCGTTGATCAACGCGGTTTCCAGCGGCGCGCCGTACAGCCACCATCCGATCAGCGTGGCCAGGGCCAGCAGCAACACGGTCGGTACGAACACCTGACTGACCTTATCCACCAGTTTCTGGATCGGTGCTTTCGCAGCCTGGGCGTCCTCCACCAGACGGATGATCCGCGCCAGCACGCTTTCCGCACCGAGCGCCGTGGTGCTCACCAGCAAGCGGCCTTCGCCATTGATCGCACCGCCGGTGACCTTGTCGCCCGGCTGTTTAGGCACCGGCAGGCTTTCGCCGCTGATCAGCGCTTCGTCGGCATGGCTCTGGCCCTCCAACACCTCGCCGTCCACCGGGAAGCGTTCACCGGGTTTGACCAATACCCGATCGCCAAGGCGAAGGGTGTTGATCGCGACGTCCTGTTCGCGACCATCGATGACTTGAATCGCCCGCTCCGGCCGCAGGGCTTCCAGTGCGCGAATGGCGCTGGCGGTCTGGCGTTTGGCGCGGCTTTCGAGGTATTTGCCGAGCAGCACCAGAGCGATGACTACCGCCGACGCTTCGAAATACAGATGCGGCATGCGCCCGTCGGCGGTGGCCCATTCGTAGAGACTCAGGCCATATCCGGCGCTCGTGCCCAGCGCTACCAGCAAGTCCATGTTGCCGGCGCCGGCGCGCACGGCTTTCCACGCGGCCACATAAAACCGCGCGCCGAAAATGAATTGCACCGGGGTGGCGAGGGCGAACTGCGCCCAGGCTGGGAGCATCCAGTGAATGCCGAACGGTTGCAGCAGCATCGGCAACACCAGCGGCAAGGCGAGGGCGATCGCACAGATCAACGCCCAGCGTTCATGGTTCAGGCGTTGCTGGCGATTGTCGGATTGTGGATGTTCGAGTTCGAAGAGGCTGGCCGAATAACCGGCCTTGCTCACGGCGGCGATCAGGGTTTGCGGGTCGACCGCGCCGAGCAATTCGAGGTGGGCGCGTTCATTGGCGAGGTTGACGCTGACGCTCTTCACCCCCGGTACTTTATTCAGGGCACGTTCGACACGACCGACGCAGGACGCGCAGGTCATGCCGTCGATGTTCAATTCCACGGTTTGCTGCGGCACGCTGTAACCGGCGCGTTCGACCGCCTCCATCAGCGCCGGCAGGCTGTCGCCGGGTGCCTGCACCCGGGCCTGTTCGGTGGCGAGGTTGACGCTGACGGCACTGGCACCGCTGACTTTGCTCAACGCCCGCTCGACACGGCCGGCGCAACTGGCGCAGGTCATGCCGCTGATGGGCAGATCGAACGTTATGGAATCGGACATCGGTCGTACTCCCTGTAGTGGATGTCTACAGGATCAACCTTGCCATGCTGGCAAGGTCAAGCGCCAGTTTCCGCTACCGGCTGCTCGCTTGTTCGCCTGATCGTTCCCACGCTCCGCGTGGGAATGCAGCCGGGGACGCTCTGCGTCCCAAAGCGTGACGCAGAGCGTCACAAGAAGCATTCCCACGCAGAGCGTGGGAACGAGCGGCAGGCCTTAGTAACCGAGGCCGGTCGGCTTGAGGTACATGCCTTCCTGGTTCATCGCGATGCGGAATTTCAGGATGTCGCCGGCGTGCAGTTTGATCTCCTGCGAGCCCGGCGCGAGCATGCCCGGGTTGCAGCCCGGCATTTGTCCCGGCAGCAGTTTCAGGCGCAGCGAGACATTGCCCGGCGGCAGGTTGAACGATGTGCTTTGCTCCTGAAACAGGCGCGCCGACAGCTGATCCTGGATATACACGCCAATTTCGCAGGAGGTCGCCACTTCCAGGCGCTCGCGGGAAATGATCAGCACCCCGTAATCTTCCCCGGCGGCATGCACCGAAGGGATCGCGGCAAAGAGGCTGAGTAAGCCAAACAGGCTGAAAGCTGACCAGCGCATGGCTGAATCTCCTGAATTCATGTCATTGATGCGTGCAGCTTGGCCGAGCGCGGCGCCGATTGCCAGCCCGGCAGTTTTTTGCAGAACTTGACCTTGCCATCGTGGCAAGCCTGAAACTGCCGGCAACCTCACTCAAAGGAGTCATTCCATGCAAGTGTTCACTGTTGAAGGCATGTCCTGCGGTCACTGTGTCAAAGCCGTCACCCTGGCGGTGCAGAGCAAGGATCCGGCCGCCAGCGTGCGGGTCGATCTGGCGGCGAAGGAAGTCGGCGTCGAAAGTGCGCTGAGCGCCGAGCAGGTTATCGAGGCGATCAGCGAAGAGGGCTACGCCATCAAGCTCGCCTGATCTTTTTAATAGTTAGCGAGCTACCGGAATGTTCAAGGCGTCCTCGCGCGGCTAGACTGTCGGGCTGCACTCAACTCAACTGCCCGCCCGACCTGGACGCCTGATGAACTTCCGTACCCTTCTGATTCTCGGTGCCCTGACCGCCTTCGGTCCGTTGGCGATCGACTTCTATCTACCCGCGTTTCCCACTATGGCGCTGGCGTTCGGCACCGACGAGAAACACGTCCAGCTGACGCTGTCGGCCTATTTCTTCGGCCTGTCCATTGGCCAACTGGCTTACGGGCCGTTGGCGGATCGCTTCGGCCGGCGGATTCCGTTGCTGATCGGTCTGACGCTGTTCACGTTGGCGTCAGTGGCCTGCGCCTATGCGCCGAATCTGGATTGGCTGATCGGCGCACGGCTGGTGCAGGCGCTGGGCGGTTGTGCGGGGATGGTGATTGCCCGGGCGGTGGTCAGCGACAAGTGCGACGCGGTGGGGTCGGCAAAAGTCTTTTCGCAGCTGATGCTGGTGATGGGGCTGGCACCGATACTGGCGCCGATGCTCGGCGGCCTGCTGGTCAACACCACGGGGTGGCAGTCGATCTTCCTGGTGCTGACCGGTTTCAGTGCCTTGGCCGGGCTGGCGGTGGCTCTCGGCCTGCCGGAAAGTCTGCCGGCGCATGTTCCGCGCCAGCCGCTGTCCGGCGCTTTGCGTCAGTACGGCCGGCTGCTGGCGGATCCGGTCTACATGGGCCATGCCCTGACCGGCGGCATCGCCATCGCCGGGATGTTTGCCTACATCGCCGGCTCCCCGTTCATATTCATCAAACTGTACGGCGTACCGGCCGAACATTTCGGCTGGCTGTTCGGCACCAATGCGGCCGGGTTCATTCTGGTCGCACAGGTCAATGCGCGACTGCTGGCCAAGCGCGGTCCGGCCTTTCTGCTGTCACGGGCGGTCTGGGTTTACCTGGGCGCCGGGCTGACGCTGCTTGCGGTCAGTGCCTTGCACACCGAAGCACTGTGGCCACTGCTGATTCCGTTGTTCATCTGCGTGGCCAGTCTTGGCTGCATCAGCCCCAATGCGGCGGCGTGTGCGATGAACGGGCAGGGCGGTCGCGCCGGCAGTGCTTCAGCGTTGCTCGGTAGCCTGCAGTTCAGCGTTGCCGCCGGGGCTTCGGCGCTGGTGGGGATCCTGCACGATGGCACCGCCGTGCCGATGGCCATCGTCATCAGCCTGTGTGGATTGCTGGTGGTGTGCGCAGCGATGCTCACCCGGCGCATACAGAATGCCCGGGCGCTGGCAAAGGCGCAGGCTGAAATCTGAAACGAAAGCCTCAGCCGACAGCGCGTTGCTGGCCGGGGTCGGGAATCTGATGGGGCGCGTGCAGACGCGCTTCGAGGGTGCGGGTGAAGGCCAGCGCTTCGGCCTCACTGCGGAAGGTCACGGCGTGCTGGTCAAGACGAACTTGCCATTGGGACTTTGCCACTTCTTTTATCAGGATCTTCATTGCTGACCTCCCGTACGTAAAAGATTGCATCGCAGAGGACTCGATTGTAGTCCTGAATACGATCGCAATTGTGACAAGGGTCAAGCATCTGACTGACGGCAAAAAAGCGCCGCAGCCCCCGAGCCAGACATTTTTGGTGCTGGCGAAGGCTGCGGTCTTGCGGGTTTTAGAAACCTTCTAAAACAATTTTCCCCTTGGCCTTGCCGCTTTCCAGCAATTCATGGGCGCGGCGCAGGTTGCTCGCGTTGATCGTGCCGAAGTGCTCGCCGACCGTGGTTTTCAAGGTGCCGCTGTCGATCAGCCCGGCCACTCGATTGAGCAGTTTGTGCTGCTCGATCATGTCCGGCGTTTCGAACAGCGAGCGGGTGTACATGAACTCCCAGTGCAGCGACAGGCTCTTGCGCTTGAGTTTGGTCACGTCCAGCGCTTTCGGATCGTCGATCAGCGCCAGTTTGCCTTGCGGCGCCAGAGCCTCGACCAGTTGGTCCAGGTGCTGTTCGGTCTGGGTCAGGCTGGCGACGTGGGTCACGTGGGCCACACCGGCGCGTTTCAGTTCTTCGCTCAACGGCTGGCTGTGATCGATCACCAGGTCAGCGCCCAGCTCAGTCACCCAGTCGCGGGTCTCAGGGCGGGAGGCGGTGCCGATCACCTTGAGTCCGGTCAACTGGCTGGCCAGTTGGGTGAGGATCGAACCGACGCCGCCGGCCGCGCCGACGATCAGCAGGCTCTGGCCTTCGTCAGTGTTGCCTTCGCGAATCTGCAGGCGTTCGAACAACAATTCCCACGCCGTAATGGCGGTCAGCGGCAAGGCGGCAGCTTCGGCGAAGCCGAGGGTTTTCGGCATGTGGCCGACAATCCGCTCATCCACCACGTGCAATTCGCTGTTGCCACCGGCCCGGGCAATGGAGCCGGCGTAGAACACCTTGTCGCCGGCCTTGAACAGGGTCACTTCACTACCGACGGCCTTGACCACACCGGCCACGTCCCAGCCCAGTACCTTGGCGGCGCCGCCTTCCGGTGCGACGTTCTGGCGAACCTTGGTGTCGACCGGGTTGACCGAAATCGCTTTGACTTCCACCAGCAGGTCGCGGGGGCCGGCTACCGGTTCTGGCAGTTCGATGTCTTGCAGGGATTTTTCGTCGCTGATCGGGAGCGAGGCGTAATAGGCGATGGCTTTCATGGAGAACTCCGAAAGTGAATAAAGGAAGGTTTCAGGCGATGACGCGCAGGCGCTTGAGTTCGAAGTGTTCGAGGAACGCCTCGGCCTGGCTGCGGAAATGCTGGATATGCGCGCTGGCATCGTGGGCTTGCAGGGCTTCGTCGCTGGCCCACTGTTCGATCATGTAGAAGGCCAGTGGATTGGCCAGGTCCTGATGCAGTTCGTACTGACCGCAACCCGCTTCGGCGCGGGTCGGTTCGATCAGGGCGCGCAGGTGCTGTTCGAGAGCGTCCTGCTGGCCAGGTCGGGCGATCAAGGTGGCAATGGCGGTGAAAGGCTGGGACATGTTCGACTCCGGGACGGGATGAATTCGATGGAAGGCATGATTGGCTATTTCTGCCCGAGATAAAACCGGCTAAAAGAGCAGTCTCTTTCAATTTTTTTTTGATAATCGAGGCTGAGGATGCTGCGTTTCGATGACTTGCAGTTGTTTGTCCGGGCGGCGGATCTGGGCAGTCTGTCGGCTGCGGCGCGGGTGATGGACATGTCCGCCGCGGTGGCCAGCGCCGCGCTCAAGCGGATCGAGCAGCAACTGGGCGCGCGCCTGTTGGCACGCTCCACCCGCAGTCTGCGGCTGACGGCCGAAGGTGAAGGGTTTCTTGAGTACGCCCGCGCTGCGTTGAGCAACCTGGATGAGGGGCGCCGCCTGCTGGCCAGCGGGCAGGACCAGGTCAGCGGCATTCTGCAACTGTCGGCGCCTTCGGATTTTGGCCGTAACCTGCTGTTGCCGTGGCTCGATGACTTTCAGCGCGAGCATCCGAAGCTGACCGTGCGCCTGTTGTTGGGCGATCGCATCGCCGACCTGTTTCGCCAGCCGGTGGACATCGCCTTGCGCTACGGCGAGCCGGAAGACTCCAGTCTGGTGGCGTTGCCGATTGCCCCGCACAACCGACGTGTGCTGTGCGCATCGCCCGCCTACCTGGCTAGGCACGGCGAGCCGCTGCATCTGGAGCAGCTCGCGCAGCACAACTGTCTGCTGTACATGCTCGGTGGCCGGGTGCATGACCACTGGAGTTTCCACGATGGCAAGCGTGAGGTCAGCCTGACCGTCAGTGGCGACCGCTTCAGTGACGACGCCGATGTGGTGCGCCTGTGGGCGGTGGCGGGAGCCGGGATCGCCTACAAGTCGTGGCTGGATGTGGCCGGTGATGTGCTGGCGGGGCGGCTGAAAGTGTTGTTGCCGGAGCTGCTCTGCGAACGCGCTCCGCTGAATCTGCTGTGCGCCCATCGCGCACAATTGAGTAAGCCGGTGAACCTTCTGAGGGAAATGCTCGCCAGCCGTTGCGCCGAATTGAGTAGCCGATTTCCCGTTTTTCAGGAGTCTGACCATTAGTCGCAGGTAAATAGCGAAATTTCTCTCAGGAACAATCACCAACCACGTCCACTCAGGCGCAGGACGCAGCGAGCAACCCGCTTATACTAGCGGCCGCCTGAAGCCCGCACCGACAGGCCGGCAAGAGAACGATCAGACCGGAACCGGCGAGGCAGGAACGAGGGTCGCGACAGTACTGCGGTTTCCTTGCTGCGGCGCGCTGCCTTGCCTCGGCTCAAGGCGTTTTGCGCGCCTTGGCTGACGACTGATTACTGGTCAAGATGTCTATGAGCAGTAGACGATACGATTCAACAGGGAGTGAATACATGGAACATGCACCTTGCATCAGCCAGATCGCCACGTTGCTGGCCGATCCCAAACGCAGCGCGATGATGTGGGCGTTGATGGACGGCTCGGCGCGGCAGACCGAGGAGCTGGCGTTGCTGGCCGGGCTTTCGCCTTCGTCAGCCAGCGCGCATCTGGGGCGCTTGTCCGCTGGGGGGCTGTTGAAGGTCGAGGCGCGCGGACGCAAACGCTTCTTTCGTCTGGCGGCTCCCGAAATCGGCGCGGCCATCGAAGCGCTGGCCAGTGCCACCTTGGCCAGCGCCCCGCGAGAAATCCCCGACGTGTTCAAGCGTGCCTCGCCGGTCGTCAGGCCCCAGGCCGCTCCTTCGTCACTGCTGCGTGCGCGGTTTTGCGACGACCATCTCGGGGGCACGCTGGCCGCCGATCTGTACCAGCGGATGCTCGACGCCGGCTGGATCGAGCAGCTTGAAAACCGGGTGGTCGTGACGCACAAAGGCTCGACACAACTGGCCGGGCGCGGGGTCTACATCCAGGCGCTGGCCCATCGCAATGCCCAGGTGGCTTGTGCCTGTCCGGACTGGAGCGAGCGTCGTCCGCACATGGGAGGCTCGCTGGGAGCGGCGTTGTTGCAGCTGTTCATGCAGTCGGGCTGGCTGGTGCTGCCCAAGGACTCCCGTGCTTTGCAACTGACGGCGGCGGGCCAGCGGGAAATTCATCGATTTGCCTGTGAAACCGAGCTGGAAATGGCGTTATAGAGCGCTTTCTTCCACGGATGTACTCCTGAACGTCGTCAACGGCTGCGAACAAGTCGCATCTGGCACAGGCGCGCAACCGCTATCGCGCACACTCGATCCGGGGACTTTTCGGATTGAGGAGGTGGCATGGACACGGGAAACTACAGCGCGGCAGATCGACTGGAGCGCCTGCCAGTCAGCGGTTATCACCGGATCATCTTCATCATCATCGCCCTGGCGTTTTTCTTCGACTCCATGGATCTGGCGATGATGACCTTCCTGCTCGGCTCGATCAAAGCCGAGTTCGGCCTGAGCAGCGCCGAGGCTGGTCTGCTGGCCAGTTCGAGCTTTTTCGGCATGGTGCTGGGGGCGTCGCTGTCCGGGATGCTGGCTGATCGATTCGGCCGAAAACCGGTGTTCCAGTGGAGCATCGTCCTGTGGGGGTTGGCCAGTTACCTGTGCTCCACGGCGCAGACGGTCGAAAGCCTGACGCTGTTTCGCATCCTGCTGGGAATCGGCATGGGCATGGAGTTTCCGATTGCTCAGTCGATGTTGTCGGAGTTGATCCCCGCCCAGCGTCGGGGTCGCTATATCGCCTTGATGGACGGTTTCTGGCCGCTGGGTTTTGTTGCGGCGGGCGTGCTCTCGTATTTCCTGCTGCCGTTGATTGGCTGGCGAGACATCTTTCTGGTACTGGCGGTGCCGGCGGTGTTCGTGCTGGCGATCCGCTTTTTCATTCCCGAGTCGCCGCGCTGGCTGGAACAGGCCGGCAAACATGACGCAGCAGACAAGGTTTTGTGCGGCATCGAGGCGCGGGTACAGGCATCGCTGGGCGGTGCTGCATTGCCGGCGCCGGTTCGTCTGCCACGTAGCGTGACCCCGCCGGGCCATTTCCTTTCGGCGCTCAAACAGATCTGGTCTCCGCAGTATCGCCAGCGCACGACGATGATCTGGAGCCTTTGGTTCTTCGCGCTGCTCGGCTTCTACGGCCTGACCTCCTGGCTCAGCGCGCTGCTGCAACAGTCGGGGTTTGCGGTCACCCAGTCGGTGTATTACACGGTGCTGATTTCCCTCGGCGGGATTCCCGGTTTCCTGATGGCGGCCTGGCTGGTGGAGCGCTGGGGACGCAAGCCGGTGTGCATCGTCACGCTACTCGGCGGCGGGGTGATGGCGTTTCTGTACGGGCAGAGCGCAGTGTTCGGCGGCAACGTGGCGCTGCTGATCGGCACGGGGCTGTTGATGCAGTTTTTCCTGTTCGGCATGTGGGCGGTGCTCTACACCTACACGCCGGAACTGTATCCGACCTCGGCGCGGGCGACGGGGTCGGGGTTCGCCTCGGCTATCGGGCGCGTGGGTTCGCTGCTCGGGCCGTTGGTCACCGGGCTGGTGTTCCCGATCACCGGGCAGGGCGGGGTATTTGCGCTGGGAGCGCTGTGCTTTGCGATTGCGGCGGGGGTGGTGTGGCTGTTCGGGATGGAGACGCGGGGTAAAACCCTGGAAGAGCTGACTGAAACCGAGATGCTCAGCTGAATACAGCACCCTGTGGGAGCGGGCTTGCCCGCGATGGCGGACCGTCAGTCAACATTGATGTTGGAAGTGATGGCCTCATCGCGGGCAAGCCCGCTCCCACAGTTTTTGTATTGCTCTTTATGGTTTTACCAGGCGCGCATCCAGGCTGTTCTGGGCCAGGCGTTTGGCCTGATCCTGAGTCATGCCCAGGTGGGTGTGCAGCGCATGGAAGTTCTCGGTCACGTAACCACCGAAGTACGCCGGGTCATCGGAGTTCACCGTGACTTTCACGCCACGCTCGAGCATGTCGAGGATGTTGTGCTGGGACATGTGATCGAACACGCAGAGCTTGGTATTCGACAGCGGGCACACGGTCAGCGGGATCTGCTCGTCGATGATCCGCTGCATCAGACGCTCGTCTTCGATGGCGCGTACGCCATGGTCGATGCGCTGGATCTTCAGCAGGTCGATGGCTTCCCAGATGTATTCCGGTGGGCCTTCTTCACCGGCATGGGCGACGGTCAGGAAGCCTTCGTGACGGGCACGGTCGAACACGCGCTGGAACTTGCTTGGCGGGTGACCCATCTCGGAACTATCCAGACCCACCGCGACGAACGCATCACGGAACGGCAACGCCTGGTCGAGGGTTTTCTGCGCTTCGTCTTCGCTCAGGTGACGCAGGAAACTCAGGATCAAACCGCTGGTGATACCCAGTTGCTGCTCGCCGTCTTTCAGCGCGGCGGCGATGCCGTTGAGCACCACTTCGAACGGGATGCCACGGTCGGTGTGGGTCTGCGGATCGAAGAACGGTTCGGTGTGAATCACGTTCTGTTCTTTGCAGCGCAGCAGGTAGGCCCAGGTCAGGTCGTAGAAATCCTGGGAGGTGCGCAGCACGTCGGCGCCCTGGTAATACAGATCAAGGAATTCCTGCAGGTTGTTGAAGGCGTAAGCCTTGCGCAGGGTTTCGACGTCGCTCCACGGCAGGGCGATCTTGTTGCGCTCGGCCAGGGCGAACAGCAGCTCGGGCTCCAGCGAACCTTCGAGGTGCAGGTGCAGTTCAGCCTTGGGCAGGGCGTTGAGCCAGTCGTACATATTCTTTTCTCATCAGGTGCAATGGCGGGCATTCTACAGATGCCCGCCGAAACAATTGGCAAAACCTGACCAACCGATCCATCACACCGCTTCCTGCTCCCGTCGATAGGCGTAGGTATCGGCGAAGCGCGACAGCAGGAATTCGGCGCAGGTGGTGGTCGGATATTTCGCCGGATGCTGTGCGTCCTGGCAACCGGGCAGGCACTCGATACGGGTATCCGGATGCGGCTCGGCGAAGAACGGCATCGAGTAGCGATCCACCCCGAGAGGGCTGATCACCCGGTGCGGGGTCGAGCGATATCGGTCATTGCTCCAGCGCGCCATCATGTCGCCGAGGTTGACCACGAAGGTGCCGTCGATGGGCGGTGCGTCGATCCACTGGCCGTTGACGTTCTTCACCTGCAGGCCGCCGGCGCTGTCCTGATACAGCAGCGTGATGCAGCCGTAATCGGTGTGCGCGCCGGCACCTTGCTGTTCGGCGGAACTGGCGGTGTGGCGCGGCGGGTAATGGATCATTCGCAATACGCTGACCGGTTCGTTGAAGCGTGTATCGAAGAAGTCGCGCTCGATGCCCAGCGCCAGCGCCATGGCCCGTAACAGGGTTTGCGCGAGCGCCTGCATGTCGAGGTAGTGCTGCTCCATCAGCGCTTCCCAACCAGGGATGGCCGGATGACGGTTGGGGCCACGCAAGGGTTTTCCTGCCAGCACCTCGGGATGATCGGCCGGCAGGTGCAGGCCCATGTCGAAGGTTTCCTTGAGATCGCTGGGTTTGTCCGGGTCGAGCTGTTCGGTGGCGATGGCGCCGTAGCCGCGATGATGGACGGTCTGGGTAATGTCGATCTTGAGTTTTTCCGCGCTCGGCCGCGCGAAGAATTGCCGGGCGTGATCGAGCAGGGATTCGATGCGCTGCGCAGAAATCGGGTGACCCTTGATGTAGAAAAAGCCCCATTCGCGGCAAGCGTGGTCGATCTGTTCGGCGACGGCCGGCCAGGCGTTCTGGTCGTCGGAGTAGAGCGGTGAGATGTCGATGATCGGGAGTTGGTTCATTTCGAATGCTCTTTAATGATCGTTTCCACGTCGAATCGTCTGCGTGGGAATGCCTCAATGGACGCTCCGCGTCCGCGTTCGGCAGGGACGCGGAGCGTCCCGGGCTGCATTCCCACGCGGAGCGTGGGAACGATCACCGGGTAGATGTTGGAATTTACTTCGGCATCTCGGCCTTCATGCCTTCGACGTAGTAGTTCATCGACGCCAGTTCGGCGTTGGTGGCGCTGACCCCCGCCGGGATTTTCTCGACGCCGGCCTGATCCTTGATCGGCCCGGTGAACGGTTGCAAAGCGCCGCTCTTGATGTCGGCGATGATCTGCTCGGCTTCGGCCTTCACCGGTGCCGGCACCAGGTCGCTGATCGGCAGTTCGACCGTGCCTTCCTTCAATCCGCCCCAGTAGTCCTGGGATTTCCAGTTGTGGTCGATCACGCTTTGGGTCGCCTGAATGTAGTGCGGCGCCCAGTCGTTGACGATCGAGGTGAGCACCGCTTTCGGGCCGAAGTGCGCCATGTCCGAAGCGTAGCCCACGGCATACACACCACGCCGCTCGGCGGCCTGAATCGGCGCCGGGCTGTCGGTGTGCTGGAACACCACGTCCACGCCCTGATCAATCAGCGCGTTGGCCGCGTCGGCCTCTTTGCCCGGGTCGAACCACGAGTTGACCCACACCACTTTGATTTCGGTGCCGGGGTTGTACTTGTTCAAGGCCAGTTGAATGGCGTTGATGTCGCGGATCACTTCCGGGATCGGGAACGAGGCGACGTAGCCGATTTTTTTGCTCTTGGTCATCTTCGCCGCGAGGAAACCACCGACGTAACGACCCTCGTAGGTACGCGCCAGGTAGGTGCCGAGGTTCTTGTCCTGCTTGTAGCCGGTGGCGTGTTCGAAGGTCACCTTGGGAAACTGTTTGGCGACTTTCACCGTCGGGTTCATGTAGCCGAAAGATGTGGTGAAGATCAGGTCGTAATTGTCCTTGGCCATGTTGCGGATCACCCGCTCGGCATCGGCGCCTTCGGCGACGTTTTCCACGTAGTTGGTGGTGATCTGCGTGCCGAGTTTTTCCGCCAGCGCCTTGCGCCCCTGTTCATGCTGATACGTCCAGCCGTGGTCGCCGATGGGGCCGATGTAGACGAAGCCGACTTTCAGTGGATCGGCGGCACTGGCGCTCAGGCTGAGGCCAAGGCCCATGGCGATGCACAGCAGTGTTTGCAGTGGACGGTTTTGCATGAACGCGAACTCCCTTTTGTTGTGTGTGGGGAGGGCAATGCAAAAGGCTGACCAAGCGGACAACAATCTGGCTTGAAACCGAGGCGCGCCCATCGCGGGCAAGCCCGCTCCCACAAAAGCACCGCGATCCCTGTGGGAGCCGGCTTGCTCGCGAAGAGGCCGTAAAGTCCAATAAAAGTGCAGGCGTAGATAAAGCTGCCATCCACTGGTGCGCTAAGGTGTAACGAAACGTTAGCGCCGCCCCGCAGTCAGTAGCTCATTCGCACTCTTCGGCAAAAAGGCCCGTCATGTTCACCATCCTCAAGCAAGAAAGCTTTCTGCTGCTGGCCCTGATCGCCGCCCTTGTCGCGTATCCGCTGGAGCACTGGCTGCTGCATAGCGGCCAGATCGTCGCGCTGACGGCCGGGCTGGTGCTGATCGCCTTCATCGTCGCCGCCTCGATGCGCGTTGCCCATCAGGCTGAACTGCTCGCTGAAAAAGTCGGCGACCCGTACGGCACGATGATCCTGACCCTAGCCGCCGTGCTGGTGGAAGTGGTGATCCTGGCGATCATGATGAGCAACGAAGCTTCGGCCACACTGGTGCGCGACACGATCTATTCGGCGGTGATGCTCGACATCAACGGCATCCTCGGCCTCGCCGCGCTGATGGGCGGGATCAAGCATGGCGAGCAGTCCTACAACGACGATTCGGCCCGCAGTTACAGCGTGATGATTCTCACCGCCATGGGCGTGTCGATGGTGGTGCCGGAGTTCATTCCCGAGGCCAACTGGAAAATCTATTCGGCCTTCACCATCGGCGCGATGGTGGTGCTTTATGCGTTGTTCCTGCGCATGCAGGTCGGGCCGCACAGCTACTTTTTCAGCTACAGCTACCCGGACAAACGCCGCAAGAAAGAGCCGGTGGAACAAGAGCCGAAACCGGTCAGCCTGGCGCTGTCGATCGGCATTCTGGTGTTCGGTGTGGTGGTGATCGGCGCACTGGCCGAAGTGATGTCCAAGACCCTCGATCTGGGCCTGGAAGGCACGGGCGCACCGCCGGTGATCACGGCGATTCTGGTGGCGGCGATTTCCGCGGCGCCGGAGATTCTCACCGCGTTGCGCGCGGCGTTGGCCAACCGTATGCAGTCGGTGGTCAACATTGCGATGGGCGCTTCGTTGTCGACGGTGATTCTGACGGTGCCGGTGATGGAAGCGATGGCGCTCTACACGGGGCAGCCGTTTCAGATGGCGATGACGCCAGTGCAGACGGTGATGATCTTCATCACGCTGATCGTCAGTGCGATCAACCTCAATGACGGCGAGACCAATGCCATTGAGGGCATGACCCACTTTGTGCTGTTTGCGACGTTCATCATGTTGTCGCTGCTTGGGTTGTAATTGATCGTTCCCACGCTCTGCGTGGGAATGCCGTAAAGGACGCTCCGCGTCCTACGCTGGGACGCAGAGCGTCCCGGTATGCATTCCCACGCAGAGCGTGGGAACGATCAGAGACTTACGCTTGGATCAGGTACCGGAAATCAACTGCCGAGCCGCCTGGCTGTGATCGGCAATCAGGCCTTTGAGATCCAGTCCTTCAACCTGCCCGTCAACCACTCGCCATTTGCCGCCGACCATCACCCGATCCGCCCGGTCCGCGCCGCACAGCAGCAACGCCGAAATCGGGTCATGGCTGCCGGAGAAGCGCAGTTCATCGAGCTTGAACAACGCCAGATCCGCCTGCTTGCCGACCGCCAGTTCACCGATGTCGGTGCGACCCAGCAGGCTCGCCGAACCCTTGGTCGCCCAGCCCAGCACACGTTCCGGAGTGATCTTCTCGGCGCCGTAACGCAAGCGCTGGATGTACAGGGCCTGACGCGCTTCGAGGATCATGTTCGACGCATCGTTGGACGCCGAGCCATCCACACCGAGACCGAACAACGCGCCGGCATCGGTCAGATCGATACTCGGGCAGATGCCGGACGCCAGACGCATGTTCGAGCTCGGGCAATGGCAGATACCGGTGCCGGCCGCGCCGAGGCGGGCAATCTCGTCGGGGTTGAAATGGATGCCGTGGGCCAGCCAGGTGCGCGGGCCGAGCCAGCCGACGCTGTCCAGATAATCCACCGTGCGCAGGCCGAAGCGTTGCAGGCAGAAGTCTTCTTCGTCGAGGGTTTCGGCGAGGTGAGTGTGCAGGCGCACATCGAGTTTGTTCGCCAGTTCGGCGCTGGCGGACATGATTTCCGGGGTCACCGAGAACGGCGAGCACGGCGCCAGAGCGATCTGGATTTGCGCGCCGTCGCCACGTTCGTGGTACTCGTGAATCAGACGCTGACTGTCGTCGAGAATTACCTGGCCTTCCTGCACGGTCTGCTGCGGAGGCAGGCCGCCGTCCTTCTCGCCGAGGCTCATCGAACCACGGGTGAGCATCGCGCGCATGCCCAGTTCGCGCACGGTTTCGACTTGCACGTCGATGGCGTTTTCCAGGCCATCCGGGAACAGGTAATGGTGATCGGCAGCGGTGGTGCAGCCCGACAGCAGCAACTCGGCCAGCGCGACTTTGCTGGCGAGGGCGAGTTTTTCAGGCGTCAGGCGCGCCCAGACCGGGTACAGGGTTTTCAGCCACGGGAACAACGGCTGATTGACCACCGGCGCCCAGGCGCGGGTCAGGGTCTGATAGAAGTGGTGATGGGTGTTGATCAGGCCCGGCAGGATCACGTGTTCACGGGCGTCGAACACTTCATTGCATGGGGTCGATGGCTGCTGACCGGCGCCGAGCACTTCGGTGATCACACCGTCCTGCAGCACCAGACCGCCACGGGCATCGAGGCCGTTGGCCGTGAAAATGGCGAGGGGATTTTTTAACCAGATACGGGTCGCAGGCATTGTGGCCGGCTCCTCTGAAAGTTGGGTTCAGGGTTGCCAGCTCAGTGTTGCCCTGTCTGCTGATCCAGGGTCGCCGCGAGGGGCGAGGTGCGGAGTTTCGAACAAAATGTTGCGACGGGCAAGCCCGACCCGACCAGACACCGGGATAACCCTGTGGGGGTGAGCCCCCACAGGGTCCAGTGATTACCAGGGAATGGTTTCACCCTTGTAGTTCACGAAGTGATGGCCGCCCTTGCCGGCGAACGCATCCACCTGATCCACCAGGCCACGGGTGCTGGTCTCCACGTCGATGTCGGCACCTTCACCGCCCATGTCGGTTTTCACCCAGCCCGGATGCAGCGACAGCACCGTAAGTTTCTGCTCGCCCAACTGCGTGACGAAGCTGTTGGTCATCGAGTTCAGCGCCGCTTTGCTTGCCTTGTACAGCGCCAGTTCCGGCGCGTCGGGCATGGTCACGCTGCCGAGCACCGAACTCATGAACGCCAGCACGCCACTGCCGTCGCGGATCTGCCCGACAAAGCGCTGGGCCAGATTGATCGGTGCCACCGCGTTGGTGAAGAACAACTGACCGACTTCCGCCAGCGTCGCGCCGCCCGGGGTCTGCACTTCGGGGCCTTTGACCCCGGCGTTGACGAACAGCAGGTCGAAGGTCTGGCCCTTGAGCTTCTGGCTCAGGGCGATCACCGCTTGCTGGTCGTCCATGTCGAGTTTTTCGATTTGCACGTTGCCCAGTGCTTCGAGAGCCTCGGCATTGGAAGGATTGCGAACCGTGGCGGTGACTTGCCAGCCGTCGGCCAGCAGGGTTTTCACCAGTCCCAGGCCCAGGCCCCGGGAGGCGCCGATGATCAGTGCGTGCTTGGCAGGATTAAGTGCGGACATGACGGGCTTTCCTTGAAAGTTGAAAGATCACGGGTTCAATGGACAGCGTTGACCGAGCCGATGCTGCAATTCGAGGCGCAGCTCACCGAGTTCGGCCATGCGGGTTTCGACCAGCTTGAGTTTGTCTTGCAGCAGTTGCGTGACGGTGGTGTCAGGATTTGGCGATTGCCACAGCGCGCCAACGCTGCTGCCGATCTCGCCGAGGGTAAAGCCCAGACGCTGCGCCGTTTTGATGTAGAGCACCAATTGCACCATCTCCGGCGGATAGTCGCGATAACCGTTGGCGCTGCGTTGCGCCGCGATCAATCCGCGCTCCTCGTAAAAACGCAGCGTGTCACGGCTGACATCGCAGGCCTGGGCCAACTCACCGATGCGCATCTTGCAGGTCTCGAAAGTGTTTGACCCTGGAGCATACTCCAGGCTTTACCGTGGTTGCTCCCTGAATTTTCGGAGCAAGGATGATGTGGACTTCAACGCAATATCGGCAGGTGGTGCGCGGCAGCGCCTGGTATGACTTGATCGTGACGGCGGCGTTTGTCACGCCGTGGAGTTTTGCTGTGTTGCACGGGTTGCTGACGGCGCTGAGTCAGGCGCTGGAGCTGCCCGGCGAGCTGCCGCCGTTCGAACCTGCGCATCTGTTGATAGCCAATTTGTTCGGGTCGGTGGTGTGCATGTGGGCAGTGCTGCGGATTCGTGATCCGCAGCCGGTTTATGGGCGCTATGACGCGGTGACGCGGTTTCTGTTCGCCGCGTGGATGACGTATGCCCTGGCCCACGGCGCCAGTTCGTTGGTGGTGGGGTTCCTGGTTCTCGAAGTGGCGTGGGGCATCGCTCAGGCGTTGCCGGTCCGGCCGCTGTCGCGAGCCGTAACGGCTTAGTGCCCGGCCTGCCACGGCTGCCCCAGTGATACCGGCGCGTACAACCGTGTACGCAGCGCATCCCGCGACAACAACACCAGCACCAGAATCGTCGCGACATACGGCAGCATCGCCAGCAGACTCGAAGGAATCGCCAGCCCCAACCCCTGCGCCACCAGGTGCAGGATGCTGGCGAGTCCGAACAGATACGCACCGAGCAGCAAGCGCCACACCCGCCAACTGGCGAACACCACCAGCGCCAGGGCGATCCAGCCGCGTCCGGCGGTCATGTTCTCGGCCCACATCGGCGTGTAAGCCAGCGACAGATAAGCCCCGGCCAGTCCGGCCATCGCCCCGCCGAACAACACCGCCAGTGTGCGCACGGTCAGCACCGGCAAGCCCATGGCACTGGCCGCATCCGGGTTCTCGCCGACCGCTTGAATGATCAGCCCGACACGGCTTTTCACGATCACCCACGCCACCAGCGCAAACAGTACGAACGACAGGTACACCAGCAGATCCTGGGCAAACAGCATGCGGCCGATCAGCGGGATTGCGCTCAAGTAGGGAATCGCCAGCGGCTCGAAACCGGCCAGCGGTTTGCCGACCCACGCCGCGCCGACAAAGGTCGACAGGCCGACGCCAAAAATCGTCAGCGCCAGCCCGGTCGCCACCTGATTGGCGTTGAACACCAGCGCCACCAGAGCAAACAGCGACGACAGCAACATCCCGGCGAGCATCGCCAACACGACGCCCAACCAAAGGTTGCCGCTGTTGAACGCGACGATGAAACCGATCACCGCGCCAAACAGCATCATGCCTTCCTGACCGAGGTTGAGTACGCCGCTCTTCTCGCAGATCAATTCACCCAGCGCCACCAGCAGCAGTGGCGTACCGCAGCGCACCATGGCGTAGAAAATATTGCTCAGCAGATCGATATCCATCACAGCGCTCCGGCGGTTACGGCGGTGGTAGAAGTGCGCCGCACCCAGCGCAGGTTCAGGCGTGGCCGATAGAGGATCAGCACGTCACAGGCCAGCAGGAAAAACAGCATCATTCCCTGGAACAACTGAGTGATTGCCTGCGGCAGATTCAGCGTCATCTGCGCGCTCTCGCCACCGATATACAGCAGCGCCATCAACAGGCTGGAAAACAGAATGCCGATCGGATTGAGCCTGCCGAGAAACGCCACGGTGATCGCCGCGTAGCCGTAGCCCGGCGAGACCTGCGGCACCAGTTGGCCGATCGGCCCGGTGACTTCGCAGACACCGGCAAGTCCCGCCAATCCACCACTGATCAGCAGTGCGAGCCAGATCAGCCGCTTCTCGCGAAACCCGACAAACCCTGCCGCACGCTTGTCCAGCCCCAGCACCTTGATCTGGAAACCGACGAAGCTTTTCTGCAGCAACACCCACACCGCGACCAGCGCGAGCAAGGCGAAATACACGCCGATGTGCGCGCGCCCGTCCTCCATCAACAGCGGCAGGCGGCTGGCATCGCTGAACATTGCCGATTCGGGAAAGTTGAACCCGGCCGGATCTTTCAGCGGCCCGTGCACGCAGAACAGCAGCAGGTTCAGCGCGATGTAATTGAGCATGATGCTGGTGAGGATTTCGTTGGCGTTGAAGCGGGTGCGCAACCAGGCGGTGAGCCCGGCCCACGCGGCGCCGGCCACGGTGCCGGTGAGCAGGATCAGCACCAGTGCCCAGCGGCTTTGCATATCGATGATGTTCACCGCCAGCGCACTGCCGGCCAGGGCGCCGAGCAGCAACTGGCCTTCGGCGCCGATGTTCCAGATCCGCGCCTGATAGGCCACCGCCAGCCCCAGCGCACACAGCAGAATCGGCAGGGTTTTGACCAGCAGCTCGGAGACGCCATACAGGTCGCTGACCGGGGCGATCAATAACGTGTGCAGGGTTTTCAGCGGGTCGTGACCGAGGGCGATGAACAGCAACGATCCGCAGACCAGCGTCAGCGCCGCCGCCAGCACCGGCGAGCACCACAGCATCAGGCGTGATTGCCGGCCACGGGGTTCGAGGGAAAGCAACATGGGAAAACTCCGTTAAACCGTGGCCGGTTGTGATTGAGGGGTGTCGAACTGGCCGGCCATCCAGCCGCCGACGTCGCTGAGGCGGGTTTGCGCCGTGTCCTGCAACGCCGACAGGCGCCCGCCGCACAGCGCGCCGAGGCGGTCGCTGATCTGGAACAGTTCGTCGAGGTCTTCGGAGATCACCAGAATCGCCGCCCCGGCATCGCGCAGGGCAATCAGCGCCCGGTGAATGGTGGCCGCCGCGCCGACGTCCACGCCCCAGGTCGGGTGCGCGGCGATCAGCAGTTTCGGTTGCTGGAGGATTTCCCGGCCGAGGATGAATTTCTGCAGGTTGCCGCCGGACAGGCTGCGGGCGGCGGTCTGGGTGTCCGGGGTTTTCACGCTGAAGCGCTGGATGATCGTTTGGGCGAGGGCTTCGACCTTGCCGCGCTCGATCAAACCGTTGCTGACCAAGCCTTGTTGAAAGGCGGTGAGCAGGGCGTTGTCCGCCAGGCTCATGTCCGGCACCGCGCCATGCCCGAGGCGTTCGGCGGGGACGAACGCCAGGCCGAGTTTGCGTCGGGCATCCGGGCGCTGATCGGCGACGGCGAGTTCGCGGAAGCGGATGGTTTGCGCTGCATCGCGGGGCAGTGTTTGCTCGCCGCTGAGCAATGCCAGAAGCTCGTCCTGCCCGTTGCCCGCCACGCCGGCGATGCCGACGATTTCACCGCTGCGCACCTGCAGATCGATGTCGCTCAGGGAGCAACCGAACGGATCCGGGTTGTGCCAGTTCAGACCGCTGACCTGCAAAAACGCCGCGCCACCGGTGACCTTCGTGAACTCGCCGATCAAGGTCGCGGCGTCGCCCACCATCAATTGCGCCAGTTGCCGGTCGGTGCAGTCGGCCGGTACGCAATGCCCGGCCACCCGGCCGCCGCGCAACACCGTAGCGCTGTGACACAAGGCGCGCACCTCGCCGAGTTGTGGCTGATGAACAGAATGCTGCAGCCCTCGGCCGCGAGCCGGCGCAGGGTGATGAACAACTCGTCGGCTTCCTGCGGCGTGAGCACCGAGGTCGGCTCATCGAGAATCAGCAGGCGAATGTCCTGCATCAGGCAACGCACGATCTCGACCCGTTGCCGCTCGCCGATCGACAGGCTGTGGACAAGTCGCTGGGGTTCCAGCGCCATGCCATATCGGCGCGACACTTCACGGATTTTCGCCTCAAGCTGTTTCGGCGAACCGGACGCTGCACCCATCGCCAATGCAATGTTCTGCGCCACGCTCATGGTCTCGAACAGCGAGAAATGCTGGAACACCATGCCGATGCCCAACTGCCGCGCCTGGGCCGGGTTGCGCATGATCACCGGTTGACCCTGCCACAGCATCTCACCCGAATCGGCCTGGGTGACGCCGTAGATGATCTTCATCAACGTGCTTTTACCCGCGCCGTTTTCACCGAGCAGCGCGTGGATTTCGCCGGGGGCGATGCTCAGGTCGATGGCGTCATTGGCAAGGCATCCGGGATAACGTTTGCTGATGTGGCGCAGTTGCAGGCGCGGTGTGGACGTGGGGTTTGGCATGACAGGCTCGGGTTGCTTGGAGTTGTGCCTGTGGATAAAGCAATTTCCTGGCCATTGAGTCAGGAACGCAGGTGGCTGCTGTTTGCCAGCCTGTGGCGCAGAGCCTGTGAATCGAATTCGGTTGCCTGCACGGCACCACTTGAGGGCAAAGCCTTTGATCAGGCTCCAGTTTTGCCCGCAACTGGCTGATCAAAAAACGAGCAACCGCGCCGAAGCCATGCAGAACCTGCGACTGCGCCAGCCATGAACGGCTTATCCACAGGTTGCTCCACAGTATTTGTGCGCAAGACAAAATCCAGGGCATAAGCACTGGCGGGCTTTCTTCTAAAGGCGATAAACAACGCTAAGCGATTGTTTTTACGTGAAATTGTTCATTGTGATGAGCGATTGGACGAAAAGTGAGCAAATCCCGCAAAGCCACGTGACAGAAGGGTTACAGCCTCCTGTGCTCAGGTTATCCACAGCCGGGTGCACAGCGGATGTGGGCAAGTTGCGGGTTTAAGCACATCGGCTTGTGCCCTAAAACATGGCGGGGCTTCAACGCTGCAGCAGGATTCGCCCACGGCTCAGATCGGCCAACTGAGTTTGCAACAACTCGATGTGCGCTTCGCCCACGGCCAGTTGCAACTCGACACCATTGGCGGTGAAGTTTTCCTCGACCACCAATCCGCCCAGATCCGCGACCCGCAGCTTCACCAGCGCCAGTTCGCCAAAGGCGCAGGCGCAACGCACGGGCACGCGACTGATCAATTCCATCTTCGGCGCGGCTTGCAGGCACTTGTTGGCGCCGCCGCCATAGGCCCGGGCCAGGCCGCCGGTGCCCAGCTGAATGCCGCCGTACCAGCGGATCACCAGCACCGCGACCTGATCGCAGTCCTGCGCTTCGATGGCCGCGAGAATCGGCCGCCCGGCAGTGCCGCCGGGTTCGCCGTCGTCGTTGCTGCGGTACTGATCGCCGAGTTTCCACGCCCAGCAATTATGCGAAGCGTTCAAGTCGCTGTGCTGCTCGATGAAGGCTTGCGCCTCCGCGGGGCTGCCGATCGGCGCGGCGAAGGTGATGAAACGGCTTTTGCGAATCTCTTCGCGGAATTCGCAAAAGCCGCTGAGGGTGAATGGCATAAAACGACTTATATAGAAGAAGTGAGGCCGCAGCCTTTGAGGATGATGCGGATCAGGTTGTTGCCGGCGTCTTCCATATCCTGTTTGGTCAACTTGCTGCGACCGGTCACCCGGCAGATCTGGGTGGCGAAGTCGGCGTAATGCTGGGTGCTGCCCCACAACAGGAAGATCAGGTGCACCGGGTCGACCGGGTCCATCTTGCCCGCGTCGATCCAGGCCTGGAACACGCCGGCGCGGCCCTGGAACCAGGCGCGGTAATCCTGGTTGAAATATTCGGTCAGGCATTCGCCGCCGCTGATCACTTCCATCGCGAAGATCCGCGACGCTTGCGGCTGGCGACGGGAGAATTCCATTTTCGCGCGGATGTAGCGGGTCAGCGCTTCGGCCGGATCGTCCTCGGCCGTCAGGGTATTGAAGGTGCTGTCCCACAATTGAAGGATGTTGCTCAGCACCGCCACGTACAACCCGAGCTTGTTGGTGAAGTAGTAATGCAGATTCGCCTTTGGCAGCCCGGCCTTGGTGGCGATGGTGTTCATGCTCGTGCCTTTGTACCCGTGACGGGCGAACTCGTCTTCGGCGGCTTTGATGATGGTCTCTTCGTTCTTCTGACGAATGCGGCTGGCGGGTTTGCCGCCGTGGGCTGGGACTTCAAAGGTCATAGGCACTTCCGGGTTTGTCTGTGGGGTGCAACCAGTTGCGTTGATAGCGCAACCACCGGCGCGGGACAAGCCCCGGGCGAAGAAAACCCCGGTCGTCAGCGGGTGGCGGCGAGGCTTTCGAGAAAGCTTTCCAGTACCAGATGAGGGCGGCGACCCTTGCGGGTGACCGAGGCCAGGCTCAAATCATAGAAGCGGGTACTGGCCTTGAGCGCGCGCAAGCGACCTTGTTGAACCCAGAGACTGGCATAGTGATCCGGCAAATAGCCGATGTAACGCCCGGTCAGAATCAGGAACGCCATGCCTTCACGGTCGGATGCGCTGGCGGTGCAATTGAGCGCCTGATAGTGCGCCTGGATCTCCGCCGGCAAACGGAAGGTCGGGGCGATGGCGTCCTGACTGTTCAAGCGTTCGTCATCCAGTTGTTTGTCATCGACGTAAAACAGCGGATGGCCGACCGCGCAGTAGAGCAACGAGCGCTCGCTGTACAACGGCTGGTATTCCAGTCCCGACAACGCACTGGCCTGCGGCACCACGCCGACATGCAGGCGTCCGTCGAGCACGCCTTGTTCGACTTCGTTGGGGGCGATCATGCGGATCTGGATCTGCACGTCCGGCCCGCGTTCCTTCAATTGGGCCAATGCGTGGGTGATGCGCATGTGGGGCAGGGTGACGAGGTTGTCAGTCAGGCCGATGATCAACTCGCCGCGCAAGTGCTGGTGCAGGCCATTGACCTCGGTGCGGAAACTTTCCAGTGCACTTAGTAGCTGCAACGCCGATTGATAGACCTCGCGGCCTTCTTCGGTCAGGGAGAAACCGGCGCGCCCGCGTTGGCACAGACGCAGGCCGAGACGTTGTTCCAGATCACTCATCTGCTGGCTGATCGCCGAGCGACCGATGCCGAGTACGGTTTCCGCCGCCGAGAAGCCACCGCACTCCACCACGCTGCGAAAAATCCGCAGCAGGCGAATGTCAAAGTCACTGACCTGGGCCAGTGGATCTGGGCGGCGGCTGCTCATGATGTTGTGCTCATTGTTTAGCAGAGTTCTAACTGAAGGTTAGAAGAGTTGAATTTCACCGACTTTATCCCCGTGGCAATTTAGCTGCAACAACGCTTTCTATCGCTCTGAAGCTTATTGCCCTGCGAGGTTTTGCCCGATGAACATGCCTGAAAACGCGCCGTCGCCACTGGCCAGCCAACTGAAGCTGGACGCGCACTGGATGCCGTACACCGCCAACCGCAACTTCCAGCGCGACCCGCGTCTGATCGTCGGTGCCGAAGGCAGCTGGCTGATCGACGACAAGGGCCGCAAGGTATACGACTCGCTGTCCGGTCTGTGGACCTGCGGCGCCGGGCATACCCGCAAGGAAATCCAGGAAGCGGTGGCCAAGCAGTTGGGCACCCTCGATTACTCGCCGGGCTTCCAGTTCGGCCATCCGCTGTCGTTCCAGCTGGCGGAGAAAATCACCGACCTGACGCCGGGCAATCTGAATCACGTGTTCTTCACCGACTCCGGTTCCGAGTGCGCCGATACCGCGGTGAAAATGGTCCGCGCCTACTGGCGCCTGAAAGGCCAGTCGACCAAGACCAAGATGATCGGCCGCGCCCGTGGCTATCACGGTGTGAACATCGCCGGCACCAGCCTTGGCGGCGTCAACGGCAACCGCAAGCTGTTCGGTCAGGCGATGATGGATGTCGATCACCTGCCGCACACTCTGCTGGCGAGCAATGCGTTCTCCCGTGGCATGCCGGAGCAGGGCGGTATCGCCCTGGCCGATGAGCTGCTGAAGCTGATCGAGCTGCACGATGCTTCGAACATCGCAGCGGTGTTCGTTGAGCCGATGGCCGGCTCCGCTGGCGTGCTGGTTCCGCCACAGGGCTACCTCAAGCGTCTGCGTGAAATCTGCGATCAGCACAACATTCTGTTGGTGTTCGACGAAGTGATCACTGGGTTCGGTCGTACCGGCACCATGTTCGGCGCCACCACCTTCGGCGTGACCCCGGACCTGATGTGCATCGCCAAGCAAGTCACCAACGGCGCGATCCCGATGGGCGCGGTGATTGCCAGCTCCGAGATTTATCAGACCTTCATGAACCAGCCGACCCCGGAATACGCCGTGGAATTCCCGCACGGCTACACCTACTCGGCGCACCCGGTGGCTTGCGCCGCAGGTCTTGCGGCACTCGACCTGCTGCAAAAGGAAAACCTGGTGCAGAGCGTGGCTGAAGTCGCGCCGCATTTCGAAAATGCCCTGCATGGCCTGAAAGGCGCGAAGAACGTCATCGACATTCGTAACTTCGGTCTGGCCGGTGCAATCCAGATCGCGGGCCGTGACGGCGACGCCATCGTGCGTCCGTTCGAAGCCGGGATGGCGTTGTGGAAGGCCGGCTTCTACGTTCGCTTCGGCGGCGACACCCTGCAGTTCGGCCCAACCTTCAACAGCAAACCGCAGGACCTCGATCGTCTGTTCGACGCGGTCGGCGAAGTGCTGAACAAGCTCGACTGATTTTTCCTTCTATATAGATACGCAAACAGCAGGCGCCCCTTGCGGGCATCTGCGTACAAGAATTCAGGAGTTATCCGATGAGCGTTATCCCGCATTTGATCAATGGCGAACTGGTGACCGAGAACGGTCGCGCGGTCGATGTGTTCAACCCGTCTACCGGTCAGGCTATCCACAAGCTGCCGCTGGCCAGCCGCGAAACCATCCAGCACGCCATCGATGCCGCCAAGGCTGCGTTCCCGGCCTGGCGCAACACGCCACCGGCCAAACGTGCCCAGGTGATGTTCCGTTTCAAGCAACTGCTGGAGCAGAACGAAGCGCGCATCGCGCAGTTGATCAGCGAAGAACACGGCAAGACCCTGGAAGACGCTGCCGGTGAACTGAAGCGCGGCATCGAGAACGTCGAATTCGCCTGCGCAGCGCCGGAAATCCTCAAGGGCGAGTACAGCCGCAACGTCGGCCCGAACATCGATGCCTGGTCGGACTTCCAGCCGCTGGGCGTGGTGGCCGGCATCACCCCGTTCAACTTCCCGGCGATGGTGCCGCTGTGGATGTATCCGCTGGCGATCGTTTGCGGCAACTGCTTCATCCTCAAGCCGTCCGAGCGCGACCCAAGCTCGACCCTGCTGATCGCGCAACTGTTGCTGGAAGTCGGCCTGCCAAAAGGCGTGCTGAGCGTGGTTCACGGTGACAAGACTGCGGTGGACGCGCTGATTGAAGCGCCGGAAGTCAAAGCGCTGAGTTTTGTGGGTTCGACCCCGATTGCCGAGTACATCTATGCCGAAGGCACCAAGCGCGGCAAGCGCGTTCAGGCACTGGGCGGCGCGAAGAACCACGCGGTGCTGATGCCGGATGCGGATCTGGACAACGCGGTCAGCGCACTGATGGGTGCGGCTTACGGTTCCTGCGGCGAACGCTGCATGGCGATCTCGGTGGCCGTGTGTGTGGGTGACCAGGTTGCCGACGCACTGGTGGCCAAACTGGTTCCTCAGATCAAGGCGCTGAAAATCGGTGCCGGCACTTCTTGTGGTCTGGATATGGGGCCGCTCGTAACCGGTCAGGCGCGTGACAAGGTCAGCGGTTATGTCGAAGACGGCGTGGCGGCGGGCGCGACCCTGGTGGTCGACGGTCGTGGTCTGAGCGTTGCCGGTCATGAAGAAGGTTTCTTCCTGGGTGGCTGCCTGTTCGACAACGTCACACCTGAGATGCGCATCTATAAAGAAGAGATCTTCGGGCCGGTGCTGTGCGTCGTCCGGGTGAACAGCCTGGAAGAGGCGATGCAACTGATCAACGATCACGAATACGGCAACGGCACCTGCATCTTCACTCGTGACGGTGAAGCGGCACGTCTGTTCTGCGACGAGATCGAAGTCGGCATGGTCGGCGTCAATGTTCCACTGCCGGTGCCGGTGGCTTACCACAGCTTCGGCGGCTGGAAGCGCTCGCTGTTCGGCGACCTGCATGCTTACGGTCCGGATGGTGTGCGCTTCTATACCCGTCGCAAGGCGATCACTCAGCGCTGGCCGCAGCGCGCGAGCCATGAGGCGTCGCAGTTCGCATTCCCTAGCTTGTAAGTAGTAGGGCAGTGCAAAGAAGGCCGACCTTTTAAGGTCGGCCTTCGCGTTTCAGGGCTTTTTTGACCGATATGACAGATTTATGAAAATAAGGGTTGACGGCGAATTCCAGAGGTCTATAATTCGCCCCACTTCCGGCGCAGTCGAAACGGAAAACTCCTTAAGATTCAATGAGTTAAGTAGGTTTCGATAGTGGATCGCTTCAGTTCATCGAAGCCTGGAAGGAGTTGGAAATGCCGGTTTTCTGGTGCTTTCAACGGTTCGATCTTCTCGGTCGAAGGCGGAGAAAAAGAGGTGTTGACAGCAGCGTGTAACGCTGTAGAATTCGCCTCCCGCTAACGAGAGATCGGAAGCGCAAGTGGTTGAAGTTGTTGAAGAAATCTTCGAAAACTTCTGAAAATAATCACTTGACAGCAAATGAGGCTGCTGTAGAATGCG